>CAWHFA010000004.1:972500-2486712 GCA_963828635.1 uncultured Acidobacteriaceae bacterium
CGCGACCCCCTCTTCCAGCGAATTGCTCCTTTGATCTTCGAAATTTCCACTTCAAAGATGTTATGCGGTATTAGCCCCGGTTTCCCGAGGTTATCCCCCACTTGAAGGTAGGTTAGTCACGTGTTACTCACCCGGTCGCCACTTTACTCATGGATTGCTCCACTTTCTCGTTCGACTTGCATGTGTTAGGCACGCCGCCAGCGTTGATTCTGAGCCAGGATCAAACTCTCATTTGAAACCTGTTGTCTGCCGACGGGTAGTTGGCAGACTGTCATCGCCATGCTCGAAACATGGGATGACACCGCTACAATTTCTTCTCTTGCGAGAAAAACTTGGCGGCCTATCTTGTGAGATCGCTCGGATTCGAACCCGAGACTTCCTCTCACGACTGGCACGTTCAACCTAGTTGTCAAAGACCGAATCGCGTTTCCGCCTGAGCGGCGCGTTTTCAGTCCAGGCGGGCTTGCGATTAAGCAAACCAGACTGTCCTCGAAACTTGTGTGAAGAAAACCTTCTAAACTTACGCGTCTGTCACGATCATGTCAACCCAAAGTGCTCACAGGAAATTCACTGCTTTTGCACATGCGGGACAGCCGTCAGCTATCAGTAAAGGCTTTTCATTCCATACGGGCTTCGCCCGGAGGAATTTGCTTTTGGCTGAATGCTGAATGCTAATCAGACACGCAACAGAACCGTCTCCCGCTGCGACTCCATAAACGCAATAGTCGGCGGAAGACTTATTTACTTGATAAAAGATCGTTTGGAGGCTTTGGTCTTGTCGGACTTAAAGTCTGACCTACCGAACCCTTCGAGGAACCCTGTCCCCGAATGTGACTCCGTGGCCGGAGCTGATTTGCAAGACGTTCGAACTCTTGCCCGTGCTTAATAAATTAGATGCCGGATGCGCACGAGAGTTTCAAACAATATCCGGCTAGCCACAATAATGCTCTCGATTGATTGTTTATACCAAATGAATGGAGGAAGAGCAAGAGGGAGGTTACGAAGTTGAATCCTCTACGTCGATTCGTGACAGGCCCTCGAGCAATTCGCGTCGTTGGGATTGGAGGAGTTGATTGAAGAATCCCGTACTGTAACACCGCCTTTTTCGATCAGCTTCTTCAGATCGGCGAGCCCGCTGTCATCCTCGTGAAGGTGACTTATAAAAACGTTTTTGCGATCTTCGGCCAACCAAGCCATTATAACAACTCACCGATGGAGCAGCCGCTTTCTGCGCTGCGTGATCTTTTTTCTGCTTTTTTGGCACGGCTGTGCCCTTCCACGAACCGCTTTTTGGCATGGCTTACGCCATGTCGTCCTTCAACGTCTCGCGGACAGGAGTGTCCGCGCCACATTCAACCTGATCCAGCTTTGCTCGATTGGACAGCCGAGGGCGGCTGTCCCTACGTGGGCGGTGTGGTAGTCCGACATGTGTGACGGAAAACAGAAGCAGAGTTGCGGCGAAGGGCAGGCGTGCGACGATGATTCCTGCGACTATGTCTTCAGTTTTGGTGCGTTGGAATTTCTTGAGGCGAATGAACAGGGACGAGACGCGGTGGAAGAAAATATATGGCGCAAAATGTAAAGCCCCAGCAGGGCTGAGGCTATGAGAGCGAGCATGCGTATGAGTTATCGGCTGACGAGGGCCGGGGTGTCGGCGGAGATGCGCAATCCTAGTTCAGCGTTTTCGTAGACGCCGTTCTTTTCCAGCGATGCGATGATCTCGGCGGCATTTTCTTTGATGGAGCGCTCGGCTAGTTTTTCGGGAGTGTCGTCCGAGAGGGCCTTGGAAAGTCTTTGCAGATCGTTGACCACGATGCCTCCGTTGTGTCTTTTATATTGATGCATTATTGGGCGGCAAAAGTCAATTGTTCTGCGTTCGGAGCGGGCAGCTATGCGGCGCTGCGAGGATCTTTTCCTGTTTATTTGCACGGCTGAAGCCGTACCCTTCCCCGAAAGGTTTTTGGACTGGTTGTAGCCGTGTCATGCTTCAGCCTCTCGCGGGCGATGGCGCCCGGGCGACTCTAACACCATTAAGTCACCCGCCGCGGAACGGGACTGTCCGCCACTTAAACCGGATCGAGCTTTGTTCGATTGGACAGCCGAGGGCGGCTGTGCCTACGTGGACGGTGGTAATTTATATGGCTTTTCGGGAGCAGAGCCGGCGTGCGTCGTCCTTCGTCGCAAAAGGCGCGATCGGATGACAACTGTTGTTGGTTATTTTGCGTGGGCGAAGAGGTGCCAGGCTTCTTTGTATTTTTCGTATTTGGAGTTGGGCAGGTGGGGAGATAGGAGGATGTGGCGTTGGGTGCCGGTGGCGGCGGCGGGGATGATATACCAGACGTCTTTGGCGATAACGTAGGCGGCGATGAAGTCTAGTTGATTGGGGGCGTAGGGGACTCCGTTGGAGGAGACGTTGCAGGTGTAGGAGTGGCGGCGCTGGTTGATTGTGCATTTCACCTGGACGCGGTGGAAGTGGCCGTGATGTTCGATGGCGAAATCGTAGCGGGACATTTCTCCCCAGGGCTTGGCGATGGCGAGGCCGTGCTCGGTGGCGCGGGCCATGAAGCGGAGTTCGGCCCATTCTCCGCGAAGTTTGTGGTGTTGGATGGAGGCGCCTGGGGGCATGGTGTCCTTATTTCGGGCAAAAAAAATTGCGGCCATAGGGCCGCAGCAGGAAGTTACTCATCACCGAGTTATATGCTTATACCTCTATTATATCTGGTGGCTATGGCAGAATGCGCCACGAATTTAAAAATATATCTGGATAAGTTACATGGAGTTGCGGGGAATGGGATGCTTCTGGGGTATTGACAAGTTTTTGGGAACTTACTGCGGGCGATGGACGTTGGGACTTTGCCTGGGGTTGCGTTTGGGGGCGGCTGCGGCTTTGAGTACTTTGACCTCGAAATCCACAGGCAGCTTTTTTGGCGGGTAGCAGGCGGCGTTGTCGCAGGCCTGATATTTCAGAGTCCCGCGAAAAGAATATTTTCCGGCGGGGACGGAGACGAGGGGGCGTACGGTCACATCGAGGTTGAAGGGACCGGTATAGACGTTCAGCTTGTCGTCGGGGGCGAACGGTAGGGACATATCAACGCCGGGGGGATAGGTTACGCGGCCGACGATGATGTCGGTGGGGGCGTCCAGTTTGAGGTCGGTGGGGATGAGGTAGTCCTGTTTGGGGGTGTTGGAGTTGATGTGGAATCCGGAGGAGACGCGGAATTGGAGCTCGACTGTGCCCGGCTTGCCGCGAGTTACGGATTGAATGGGTACGGGCAAGAGGCGCACTGAGGGCTCCTTTTTCCCGAACGATTCTTGCGCGACGCACAGCGAAGAGAGCAACACGAATGAAACTATCGCGGTTTTGACTGTGGGTACGGTCATGGTGATTGAGTCACTTTTGGGTTGCAGCTATCTGTCCCTGGCCCATGGCTTTTTTTACGTCGTCTTCGATTTCGCTGCGGGCCTTGATGCCAAAAACTTTATCGACGATTTTCCCGTCGCGCCCAATGTAGAACGTGGTGGGCAGAAAAGGAAGTCCCCCGTAAGAGTCGCTGACTTCGTCTTTGCCGATGACGACGGGGTAGTTGACTCCTATTTCCTTGCTGAATTTGGCGACTTCGTCAGGGCCGGAATCGTCCATGGCGACGCCCAGCACTTGGAATCCCTGGGAAGCGTATTTCTTTTGCAGGTCGATGATCCACGGCATCTCGATTTTGCAGGGCTCGCACCAGGTGGCCCAGAAATTCAGGAGGACGGCTTTGCCGCGGTAGTCGGAGAGGCGCACTGGCTTGCCTTCGAGTGATTGCAGTGTGAAGTCGGGGGCCATGGTCATTACTGACGCGGGGCCCTGTGGCTGAGCAGACTGGCGGCGCGATTTGCGGATGCCGAAAAACAGCATCAGCGATACGACTAGGACTACGACGATGATGATTAGCGGTTCGCGCTTCACGGAAACTCCCTTATAAGGCAAAACGTCTTAAGAACGAAAAATAGTTGGCCAGCAAAGTAAACCTTCCGAACACCAGCAGGATTCCCAAGACGATCAGCAGGGCGCCGCTGCCGACTTCGAGAGCGTGCATGTGAGTCTTGAAGCGGCTGTAAAACTTGAGGAAGCGCTCGATACCCAAAGAGGTGAGGAGGAATGGCACGGCGAGGCCCATCGAATATACGGCGAGAAGGAACACACCTTTGGCGACGGAATCCTGGGCGGCGGCGAAACCTAAGATGACGGAGAGGATGGGGCCGACGCAGGGAGTCCATCCGAAGGCGAAAGCGAAGCCGATGAGAAACGCCCCCCACACCGTACTGCCGCCTTTCATGCTGTGAAGGCGGGTATCGGAGTAGAGCGCATTGATGCGAAAAATTCCGGTGAGGTGGAGGCCAAAAAGAATGATGACCACTCCGGCGATTTGGGCGAGCACGGATTTGTAGCGCGCCATGACCTGGCCAATTTCGGTAGAAATCGCACCTAGCGTGATGAAGACGGTGCTGAAGCCGACGATGAAGCCCATCGAGTTCAACATCACCTTGCGAAGGAGTCCCGTCTGGTGCGACTTGAGTTCTTCGACTCCCACACCCGAGATTAGGGAGACATACCCGGGAACGAGCGGCAGCACGCAGGGCGACAGGAACGACACTAATCCGGCGACGAATGCGGCCAGCGGTAAAGGCAAGGTTGTCATTCAGTTTTATTCTACCTGCCGTGGCTGAGCTCGACCAATGGTGCTCTGCTAACATCCCGGAATGCAGTTGCTTGATGTTGCTCATCTCACGAAGGTTTTTCCGCTGGGCGAATCGATTTTTGGCGGTGGAGCGACGGGAGAAGTGCGGGCTGTGGATGATGTTTCGCTCACCATAGAACGGGGAGAAACATTGGGACTGGTGGGCGAGTCTGGATCGGGGAAGAGCACGCTTGGACGATTGATTCTGCGGTTGATCGAGCCGACTTCGGGCAGGATCGTTTTTGACGGGCGCGATCTTCTGTCGGCGAGTGCACGGGAGATGCGAGGTCTGCGGCGGGACATGCAAATCGTGTTTCAGGATCCTTTCGGGTCCCTTGACCCGAGGATGCGGGTGGAGGACATTATCAGCGAGCCCCTGATTATTCATTCGGAATCAGGCGAGGCCGGCGCGGGGTCAAAGTCGGGGACTCGCCGCAGGCGCGTGAGCGAGTTGTTGCGTTCCGTTGGTCTGGACGAATCTGCATCACGGCGCTTCCCGCACGAGTTCAGCGGAGGGCAACGCCAACGGATTGTGATTGCGAGGGCACTCGCATTGCGTCCCAAGTTTATTGTGGCGGATGAACCGGTATCGGCCTTGGATGTTAGTGTAGGAGCGCAAATTGTGAATTTGCTGGCTAGCCTGCAACGCGAGTTTGGGCTTACTTATCTTTTTATTTCGCACTCCATGCCAGTGGTTCGCTACCTGGCCACCCGCATAGCAGTGATGTATCGCGGGAAGATTGTCGAGATAGGAGACACCGCGCAGATTACGTCCTCGCCGCGGCACGACTACACAAGGAGCCTAATAGATGCCACGCCTCGGGTGGCGATTTAGCGGTTGGCAGGGGCGGGCCATGAAAGAGCGCTGTTGTAAAATCCCATATACATGGCAGATAAGCTTCCTATAGGAATTCTCGGCGCCACCGGCATCGTCGGGCAGCGTTTCGTGCAAATGCTAGAAAACCATCCGTGGTTCGAGGTGGCGTGGCTCGCGGCGTCGGACCGTTCTGAAGGAAAGCTTTACGGAGAGGCGGCGCGCTGGAAACTGAAGACTGAGATCCCCGAAAGGGTCGCGGGCATGCGGGTCTCGCCCGCCAAGCCCGATGGAGCTCCGAAATTGATTTTTGCGGCGCTGGACACCGTCATCGCCGCTGAACTTGAACCCCTCTTCGCGAACTCGGGACACGCTGTCATCACCAATTCAAGCGCGCTGAGAATGCAGAAGGATGTGCCTCTGGTCATTCCTGAGGTCAATCCTGATCACATAAAGATGATCGAATGCCAGAGCTGGCGAAAGAATTCCGGGGGATTTGTGGTCACGAATCCCAACTGTTCGGCCATCGGACTGGTACTCGCACTTTGCCCGCTGCAAAAGGCTTTTGGAATTGAAACCGTGATGGCTGTCACCATGCAGGCCGTAAGCGGGGCGGGGTATCCGGGAGTAGCTTCTCTCGACATTCTGGGCAACGTAGTTCCATATATCGGCAAGGAAGAAGAGAAGATGGAGGAGGAAACGCGGAAACTTCTCGGCAAGCTCAATGGCGCGGGAATCATTCCCGCAGATTTCGCCATGAGCGCGCAGTGTAATCGTGTAGCGGTTGAAGATGGGCACACCGAATCCATCTCAATCAAGTTGAGAACGAGGGCATCGGCGGAAGAGGTCATCAACGCGTGGGAAAGCTTTCGCAGCTTGCCGCAGGAACTGAAACTGCCGAGTGCGCCACGGGAACCGGTGAGGTATCTAACCACGGCTGATCGCCCGCAGCCGCGTTTGGATGTTGAGTTTGGCAACGGGATGACGACCACGGTGGGGCGGCTGCGTCCTTGTGGTGTACTTGATTGGAAATTTACGGTGCTATCGCACAATACAATTCGTGGCGCAGCTGGGGCGGCTTTGCTGAACGCGGAATTGCTAAAAGCTCAGGGGTATCTTGGTTGAGGCGGAGTTCGCAGGGTGAAGTGGTCGTCGCTATAGCGCGGGTGGCACGCATTGTGATTGTATAGGGCTCCTTCGCTGCGCTCAGGAGACCCTTTGTAATTTCCGTTCGAAAGCCTTCCCGATGATTGTTATGAAGTTTGGCGGCACGTCGGTTGGCGACGCCGAATCCATTCGCCGGGTGGTCAATATCGTCGCCGAACGGATCGACAAAACCCCTGTGGTCGTGGTCAGCGCGATGGCCAAGGTCACGGACCAATTATTGACTCTGGCCAGAGCAGCAGGTGCTGGAGATCGCGAGCGGGCCCTGGAAATTTCCCGCGCTCTGCGCGAGCGACATTACAACACCGCGGGCGAATTATTAGAGACGGCCCTCTTCAGCCAACTTCACGGCGAGTTGGGTTCTGAGTTTGAAGCCCTCGACGAACTGATCCGAGGCATTAGCGCGGTTGGTGAAATCACCCCGCGCACCTCCGACCACATGGCGTCTTTCGGCGAAATTCTTTCCAGCAAGATCGTCACTGCGGCGCTTTGCGCGCAACGCATCGATGCTGTTCTCGTGGATTCGCGCCGATGCATCGTGACGGATTCAACGCACACTCGCGCCACCCCACTGTGGGATGAGATCGACGCGCAACTTCGGGTACGAGTGCAACCGTTGCTGGAAGCGCGGCAAGTTCCAGTGATGGGCGGATTCATCGGCGCCACGAAAGCCGGAATTACCACTACCATCGGTCGTGGCGGCTCAGATTTCTCTGCGGCAATTGTTGGGGGAAGCCTCGGCGCAGAAAAAATTCAAATATGGACAGACGTCGACGGCATGATGACGACCGACCCAAGCTTATGCAGCGACGCACGCCGCATCAAAACCATCAGCTTCGATGAAGCGGCTGAGTTGGCTTACTTCGGGGCTAAGGTCCTGCACCCTGCCACCCTGCTTCCAGCAATTAAAAAAAATATTCCAGTGCAGGTGCTGAACTCGCGCAATCCGACCTGCGAAGGCACGCTGATCACGGCCCGCAGCCCGCAATGCCGCAACGTTTTCAAGGCCATCGCGGTGAAGAAGCGAATCACGATCGTGGATGTGGCCGCACCCCGGATGTTGCTTGCTTACGGGTTTCTCAAAGCAATTTTCGACACCTTCGACCACCATCGCATTCCTGTGGATGTGGTTTCAACGTCAGAGGTCAGCGTGTCGCTTACTGTCGATTCCAACGAATCCATTCCAGCCTTGGCCGCCGATTTAGCTAAACTGGCGGATGTGAAATACGAAGGGCGCAAAGCCATTGTGTGTCTGGTGGGCGAGAATCTGCGCGAAGTGCCGGGCATCGCAGCAAGAGTATTTGGCGAATTGTCAGATGTAAAAATTCGCATGATCTCGCAGGGCGCATCAGAAATTAATCTGACGTTTGTCATTGAAGAGGAAGCCGTCCCGGCAGTGATCCATAAACTGCACAAGGCGTTCTTTTCAGATTTGGATCCGGCGGTGTTTGACTAATCCATGAAACTTTTTTTACTCGGTGTGGGGAAGACCGGAGCTATCGTCGCGGATTGCGCCACACAACGTGGACATTCCGTAGAGATTGTGCGCGCCGCGCAAAATCAAGATGCTGTCGCGCTGACTGCTGAAAGCTTGCGAGGAATCGACGTTGTGCTCGACTTCACCACGCCGCAAGCCGTGCTGCAAAATATCGAAGCATGCCTAACCGCAAAAAAGAAGATGGTCGTCGGGACTACGGGATGGTACGGGGCACTGGAATCAGTCCGCAGGAAGGTTGAAGAAGCTGGCACGGGTTTCGTCTACGGAGCGAACTTTTCCATTGGCGTAAATTTGTTTTACGAAACGGCGCGCTCGGCGGCGGCAGCGCTCAAACACAATTACTCGGGGCAAATTTTTGAACGACATCACGTAAATAAAAAAGACGCGCCCTCTGGCACCGCTGTGGAACTGGAAAAAATAATCCGCGACGCTTCCGGCACTGAACTGGAGATCACCTCATTCAGGGAAGGCCAGGTGGTCGGCATGCACGAACTGGTGCTCAACTCGCCAAACGACACCATTTATTTATGCCACGATGCAAAATCCCGCCAGGGATTCGCCGAAGGCGCAGTGCAAGCCGCTGAATGGATCGCTAACAAGCAAGGCTTCTTTGATTTTCGCGAAATATGGCGAGAGGTCTGACCCGCTAATTTTAATCACAAGCCAAGTTCATCGAGCTCGCAGGAGGAGTTTTGTCAGAACGCATTGAAGACTACGCCATGATTGGCGATTGCCACACGGCCGCCCTGGTATCAAAAAAGGGATCCATCGATTGGCTGTGCCTTCCTCACTTCGATTCCGGCGCGTGTTTCGCGGCTTTGCTGGGAACTCCTGAGAATGGTTATTGGTCGATTTGTCCCATGGGGGAAGTTCGCAGGCTCAGAAGAAAATACCGCAAAGGAACTCTGGTACTCGAAACCGAGTTTACGACGGATAGCGGCTCGGTGGTGGTGATTGACTGCATGGTTCCCCGGGACGGGAATCCGGAACTGCTGAGGCTGGTCCGCGGGATTGCCGGACGCGTGGAAATGAAAACGGAAATCGTTCTGCGCTTCGACTACGGCTCTGTAGTTCCGTGGGTGACGGGGTGCGATACGGGCATCTCGGCGATCGCGGGTCCCGACAAGGTGAATCTGCGCACTCGCGTCCCACTTCGCGGGGAGGATTTCAAAACCATCGCCAACTTTGCGATCACAGAAGGCGAAGAGATCTCCTTCGATTTGGCGTGGCACCCGTCTCATCTCCCCGCTCCACTTCCTATCAACGTGCAAGCATCGATTCAGCAGACAGAAGAGTGGTGGCTGGACTGGAGCAAACGCTGCACCTACAAAGGCGAATGGCAAGACGCCGTGGAGAGGTCACTGATCACGCTCAAGGCGCTGACCTTTGATCCCACGGGGGGCATCGTAGCGGCACCGACGACATCGCTACCCGAAGCTCTTGGCGGGGTGCGCAACTGGGATTACCGCTTCTGCTGGGTGCGCGACGCCACGCTAACTCTGCATGCGCTGATGGACGCTGGGTATCTTGAAGAGGCACGAAATTGGCGCCAGTGGCTGCTGCGCGCGGTGGCGGGACATCCTTCGGAATTGAATATCTTGTATGGATTGCGAGGGGAGCGCCGCCTCACCGAACTGGAACTCCCCTGGCTCGAGGGTTATGAGGGATCAAAGCCAGTGCGCATCGGCAATGCCGCGTATCAACAATTTCAGTTGGATATTTTTGGGGAAGTCTTCGACACACTTTTTCAATATCGTAAAGCTGGACTGGAGGCGCCGGATGAAACTCGCGAGGACGTCGCGCAGGCGCTGGTAGAGTTTTTGCTGACCGCATGGGAACAACCGGACGATGGAATTTGGGAGGTGCGCGGGCCCCGCCGCCAATTTACGCACTCGAAAATGATGGCGTGGGTCGCCATGGACCGGGCGGTCAAAGCGCTCGAGCTGAAATGGTTTTCGGCTGACATTGAGAAATGGAGGGCGGTGCGGGACGCCATCCACGAGCAGGTTTGCGCGCAGGGATTTGACCGCGAACTGAATTCGTTCGTGCAATCCTATGGCTCGAAACATCTGGATGCGAGCCTTCTCATCATGCCAGTCGTGGGATTTCTGCCTGCGCACGATCCGCGTGTTTTGGGCACGGTTGCGGCGATCGAGAGACATCTTATGTCCAAAGAAGGGTTCGTTGCCCGCTACTCCACTGACCCGAACGTAGATGGATTGCCGCAGGGTGAAGCCGCATTCCTGGCCTGCACTTTCTGGCTGGCTGACAATTACATTTTGCAAGGACGCCGTGCAGATGCGGTACACACCATGGAATTACTGCTGGGAATACGCAATGACGTGGGATTGCTGGCGGAAGAATACGATGTAGAGGTGAAGCGTTTGTTGGGAAATTTTCCGCAGGCGTTCTCGCATATTGGCCTGGTGAATACGGCCATGAATTTTGAAAGAAAGTTTGGGCAGAAAAAATAGTTAAGGAAAAAGTGATTTGCGGTTGTTTAGCGGCGTGCGAGTTCGGGGACGAAGTCTGGTGAAGTAGGGGTGCTTCCTACGCTCAGCAAGACAATAAAGCGGAGCACAAGGGCGCAATCGTTATTGTCCGGGCGTCTGATTTCGCGCCTGCCTCACCGCTTCCACGTATTGCCGCGCTCGCTCCGTTATTACATCATCGGCACCCTCCCGAAGAAGTTTTGTGTCGATGAGATCGGTGCCCACACCGAGCGCCTCGGCTCCCGCTTCAATAAATGCGGCTGCGGTTTTCAGTGAAACTCCACCGGTAGGAACTAGCTTGACTTCAGGAAGCGGTCCCTTGATGGCTTTGAGATAACTTGGGCCTCCGACTGCGCCGGCAGGAAAAACTTTCACTAGATCAGCGCCTGCGGACCACGCGGTATAAATTTCCGTGGGAGTCAAGGCCCCGGCCATCATTGCGATTGAGTTTGCATTGCACCAGGCAATAGTCGGCACATCGAGCGCGGGACTGACGATGAAGCGCGCTCCAGCCTGGACGCATTTTTCTGCGGTTGCCGCGTCAAGTACAGTGCCGGCGCCGATCAATAGGCCGTTTTCGTTTTCTTCAGAAAGCTGCCGTATTACATCGATCGCTCCGGGCACTGTCATGGTTATTTCGACGATGGTAATTCCCCCCTGGCATACGGCGAAAACCGCGCGTCGCGCCAACTCGGGTGATTCGGCGCGCACTACAGGAATCAACCCGCGTTCGCGGATTCGCTGCAACACGTCATTCTTATTGAGGACTTTCAAGTACTAATCCAATTGAACTAAGTTTCGAGCCTAGACCACGTGGGTAATTGTAAAGAATCTATAAGACGATAGAGTTTGCATGCGGGTACTCAGACTGCTCTGCCCTCCCTCTTACCCCCTGGATTTCCAGGAGTCTGTCGCCGTGGCAAGTGTTCGCCTTAGGCCAAAACAGGCCTGAATGGGCGCGCAGGCCGATGGATTTGCGGCCCCCCCGCAATGCGTGCCAGAGACGGCGCCGGTTGCCGAATCTGGCACGTTATTTATTTATCTAGTAAACGAAGCACTTAGTGGCAGGTTTCGCGACGACGTTCCCACCATCACTTTGTATTCTCCTGAAACTGTCTGCCATCCATTTTTCTTCTCATCGAAAATCGAAAGATAGGTTGGATCGAGGGTGAGAGAAATTTCCTTTGATTCTCCGGGGGCAAGTTGGACTCGCTGCCAGGCGACCAGGCGATTGAAAGGTTCTCCAGCGTTAGCGGGAAGCGCCAGGTACACCTGTGCGATCTCCGCGCCCGGGCGCGCGCCAGTGTTTTTCAAAGTGAAGCTCACCCGCTTCCCATCGGCCTTCAGGTCAGAGTAGGCGAAGGTCGTGTACGAAAGCCCATAGCCAAAGGGGTATAGGGGTGCTTTTTTCTCGGCATCGAACCATTTGTATCCGACCTTTAATCCTTCTGTGTATTTCACTTCGAAGGGCGGCATCTCGGGTCGTCCTTTGGGTCCCGGTTTCTCTTCCAGTTCCATGCCTGTGACTTTCGGATGCGGAAGGTCAGAGTCGTTGCGCGCGAATGTTGCGGGAAGCTTGCCCGAGGGATTGACGTCGCCAAAAAGAATATTGGCGATGGCCTGGCCTCCGCCGAGACCGGGATACCAGGTTTCGAGGACAGCGCTGACTCTGTCGGCCCAGGGCATGGAAACCGGACCGCCGTTTTCGACCACAACTATGGTGTGCGGATTTGCGGCGACTACGGCGGAAACCAGAGCGTCTTGATTGTCGGGGAGAGAAAGCGTGGCGGCGTCTTTGCTTTCGGCCATCCACTGATTCACGAACACGATCGCAACGTCGGAGGATTTTGCGAGAGCGGCAGCGGCGACGGAATCTTTGCCGTCGTTGTATTCAACTTTGGCGGAGGGCGCTTTGAGGCGGATGTACTTAAGCGGGGCGGAGGGAAAGTAGACTACTTCCTGCCAAATGGACGGGCCGGGCTTGGGATCGATGGCATTGCCTCCGGGGGAATCGACCTGCGCGGAGCCGCCTCCGGAGAGGACTCCGACATCGGCGTGGGAGCCGATGATGGCAATAGATTTAATGGAGGAAGCATTTAAGGGAAGCTGATTGTTTTCGTTTTTGAGCAGCACGATGCTTTCTTCGGCGATGTGCTGCGAATCTTCAAGGCCGCGAAATGGATCGACGACACGGCGCACGGGAGGGTTGTCGATCACCCCGGTAGCGAACATGCTGCGTAAGATGCGATGCACCATATCGTCAAGCCGGGACATGGGGACTTCATTTTTCTGAATGGCGGCTTTTAATGGCGTGCCGAAATAAACATCTCCGGGCATTTCCATGTCGAGGCCGGCGAGCGCGGCTTTGGTGGTGCTGTGGGTTCCCTCCCAATCAGAGAGAACGAAGCCCTTGTATCCGAAGTCTTTTTTTAGCACTTGATTGAGCGTGTAGTCGTTCTCGCAAGAGTAATCGCCGTTGATTTTGTTGTAAGCGCACATCACGCCCGCAGGAGCGGCGATGCCGACAGCGATTTGAAATGCGAGCAGATCGGTCTCGCGCATGGAGCGCTTGTCGATGACTGCGCTCAAAATGTTGCGTCCGGTTTCCTGATCGTTGAGGGCGTAATGCTTGATGTCACCCATGACGTGCTGGGACTGAACGCCCTTAGCCAGATTGCCGACGATGGTGCCAGCCAGGATGGGATCTTCTCCGGCGTATTCAAAGTTGCGTCCATTGCGGGGTTCACGCATTAGATCAACGCCGCCGCCGATGGACATGTTGAATCCTTGATCGCGCAACTCGCGGCCGATGACCGAGCCATAAAGCTGAGCCGCGTCGGTGTCCCAAGTGGCGGCCAATCCGAGGACGGAGGGAAGCAGGGTTGCGTAACGGCTTTGCAGCGCGGCCATGCGAATTCCGACGGCGGAGTCGGCGAGATTGATGTCGGGGATTCCGAGGCGGTCAATTCCGTCGACGAAGCCCGCGCCCAAATTCGAGCGCGCGGGGACGGGATCGCCCTCGCGAAGTACACCCCAGCCAGTGCCGTGCACGAGTTGAATTTTTTCGTCGAGCGTCATCTCTTTCAAGACCATGTCAGCTCGCTGGTCAGGAGAAAGGTTCTGTTTCATCCAGGGGCCAACCACGGGCCTGTGGTCGTGTTTAGCCTGGGCGAGGGAGAGGGGTAAAGTAACTGCGGCCAGGAAAACTGCGAAAACTAATTTCTTGGTAAACAATTTGCTGAACGTCATGGTCCTCCTTGAATAAAAATCAGTAGGTGCCGAGCGAGGCGCGCACGACTTGGGGCACGCCGCCAAAATTGAGTCCCCAATCGGTTTGATCACCGTTCCAGATACGAATCGGTTGAAAAATGCCGTTGTGATAGTTCCCTTCTTCTACGCGCATAAATTGCCGCTGCCTGGCGGAAGCAGAGTCGCTCAGATGGAAATCTACGCGGCAGAAAAATCCGGCGACCAGGAATTCGTTATCGCTGAGTTGAGCGATCAGTGCGCGTCCCACGGGCTCGGCGTTTCCGGGGGCGGGGTTGTTGCGTCCAAATTGCGGCATGCCGTATTCGATGGTGGCTTCCCACGCACCAAATTTTAAGGTTTGACGCGGCTGGTCTTTTTCCTCCACGGCGGTTTGCAGTTTTCCTTCAAAGTTGAGACGGGCAATCTCGCGGTCCATGGGCGCGATCAATTCGTAGTTCAACGCGAAGGCCTCAAGCGCATCCTTGGTGGGCTTGGCGCGCCGGGAATCTTCAGCGGTAGAAGTGTAATCGACGCCGAAGGGAGAGAAACCGATGGCTTGCAGGCCCAAAGCCGCGAAAAAAAAGGGCGCTACTAAAGGACTACGGCTGGTCTCCGGCACGAAAAGAGGGTTGTCGGGGCGGTGATATAGATCAAGGACTTTGAAGTAGCGCTCGCTATCATTCATGTAAATGTCTGGCGCAAGAATGTCGATTGCCGGAGCCACGACTTTCCAGATGGGAATGACGTTGTCGGTGGGGCCTCCACTTTCATGGGTGTTGGCGCGTCCCGGCTTCAGGGGATCCCGAAGTGCCGCATTGACGTAAAGGGGCAGTGGATAAAGAGACTTGCCGGCGGCAGCCACTTGCTGAATGTAGCGGGCGATCGACCAAGCGTGAAAGTATTCGTCGGCGGCGTCGTCGAAGGCAGTTCGCCAATTTGCATTGGCGTCAGTCTTCTTATTCAGAGCGGTCAACAATTCAGGGGGGACGGGGGCCTCAAAAATTTTCTGCGCATCGGGGGAATAGTCACGTACGCTACCCCAGGTTCCGGGCTCGTTTTGCACCTGAACCATCAATACAGTGCGTTGAGCGTCGGCAGTTTTCAGATGATTCATCAACGCAGAAAACGCTTTGATGTCAGCCTGAAGCGTGGCGACGGAAAAAGGCGACGGCGAATCGACCGCCTTTCCATTTGCGCCGATCACGTGCGGAGAGGTTGAGTCTGAAGTCCGCATCCATAACGGCATGTAGTGCGAGCTACCGTTCTTCCAGGTGCCAAACCACAACAGAACGAGATGAACGTGGTGCTCGCGGGCCTGCGCGAGAAGCACGTCTAGCACGGAGTAGTCGAAGTGACCGGATTTCGGTTCGAACTGTTCCCAATACACCGGCATTTCCACTGTGTTCGCGTGGATGGCTTCAATTGCGGGCCAAACTTTAGGAAGCATCGCCGGCCATGCGCTGGAGTTATTGATCTGCGCGCCCAACATTAGGAATGGCGCTTCGTCCACGAGCAGAGCGTAGCGGCCATCCCGCTGAACTATTCTCGGAAGAGGGTGACTTGTTTTTTGCGCATGGATAGCCGGCGTCGTAGAGCAGAAAGCGCAGAACGCAGCAGTCATTAGTACGAATCGCTGAGGGAAAGCTTTATTCATCGTCGACAATTACCGCCGGGCATTATTTATACATGAAGCGAGGGGGAGGAGAGGAATATGAAACTAAAAATGCTAGACCGATTGACTTGGAAACTTTCTTGCTTTTCATGGTGAACGGGGCGCCCGGAGATGCAAGGGTCTCCTTTTAATTGTGGTAGATTCTTATGACGTGGGCGCGTAGCTCAGTTGGTAGAGCAATGCCCTTTTAAGGCATGGGTCCTGGGTTCGAGTCCCAGCGCGCTCACCATGGAACCGCGTGGCACGTCTGAACTTGCTGGATCCGCGATCATTCCTTCTGAAATAGAAATTTCCTCACTGTGGCCAAATTTGTGCCCACCCACGATCGAAAAAGCATCGAGCACGCGATCTGCAGACGGATGTATGTAAACCGTAGCTACCGACAGCGACGACCAGTCCGTGATTTTGCAGAGCGTCCAAGCGTCGACGTGAGGAGCGATTTGAGTCGCGAAGGAGTGCCGTAAGCTGTAAATCACGAATGGTCGGACACCCGAGTTCGTGATCGCGTTGCAGTGTTGTTTCTTGAGAGTGCTGTGACCTATGTGGCCGCTATTTGTCGGTGCCGCTTGTGGGCGGTTCCAGTAGTGGCCACCGAAAGTATGCACCGCGGAAGTTTCTTAGTTGGAGCCTTCCGCCAGGCGGCCGCCATTTGGGACCGTGACGACGCCACCGTCGAGGTATCGCGCGAGCACTCGGAGTTCTTCATACGCAATATGGTCGCAATCCTTTGCGAAGAGCGGTTGGCGTTGACCGTTTTCAGATCGTTGGCCCTCGTGTACGGATGGTTCCCGTTCGGTAGCTAAAACGAGATTGGTTCGCTCGCTTGCGCAGGGCGAACCGATGCGGGCCGATGGTTTTTGCAGAATTTCCACCGGCCTGCCCCCCTCTTTTTTTAGAGACGACGAACGGGGAAAATTGTGACAGCAAACGAAGTGGGGGGGGGAGAACAGTGCCGGGAGAATTCCGATTATTAAGAGCTGACAGTCAATGAGTGTAATCGCGATTTACCAACAGTTACACAGCGACGCGGTGGTCAGTCAAACTGGTAGAACTCGCCGTCAGGCATCGGAGCGACGGTTTCATCCGAGTATTTGTAGAAGCCATCCAGCGCGACATTTTGCCCAAGGAGTTTCGCCCTCATGAATCCCTGAACCACGACCCGAATGCCGCCACTGGGCAAAGGTTGCACAATGATGCCAATGGTTGCGGGACACGATTCAACGGCCAAATGCTCGATTGGCGTCTCACCTAGCCGCTTCAGTTGCTCGAAGGGAAGCTTTCGCAGTTGTTGGCCACGCTCATTCACAATGGCTTGGAACTTCGACAGCGCCTTCGGGAACGTACGCATCATTGGAAGCTGGAAGGATACTTCATGCTGAGTGGCGTTAACAGGCAATTACACTCACGATCCCCAAGTCAATGAGTGCAATCCCCGGTTTCCAAAAGTTGAACATACCGATGTAACCGAACAGGGCAGCGCCACCGATTCCAGGTGCCCCCAAACGACCCACCGCGGAACAGATAAAAGGCATTCGCAAGGGTGGCAACTGTGCTGCTTCGGGGAATCAACTATCTGCTTTTGTGGCAGGGAAATTGTTTGAAAATCACTGCTGTTACAAAGGAGACCGCAGGCATATCGCGATCTTCGGGGAACACAGCAAGATCCTCTCCCATCTTCATTTTGACTGTGAGCTCCATGGCATCACTAGTGAGACCTTCGGGCACGCAGAAGCGTTTGTCTTTCGCCTCTTGAAGGCTTCCGGTCTTATCCTGCACCGTTCCACTTGCCATCTGTGCCCCCTCGAACACGCCCAAAATATAAAACCTGCATGCACTCTTATCGCCCATATTGGAAGACGTGCACAATTTATATAAATCCCCGAGTTTCATTTGCGCCGCGGCGGCCGGGTAACAAAGAAACGTTCCGAGCGTCAAAATCCACGCTATGTATTTCATAGGTCTCTGGTTACCCTTGCGACGGTATTTCAGAAATAAACTCTCATCTGGCCTGTTTAAATCAGGTGTTCATCAAGCGGATCCCAAGGCGGTCTTGCAGTCTGATCACTCTTTAGACTCCATATCTTCAACCATCTGAAAAGTGGCATACGCGGCCCGCACCTTCTTCACCGACACATCATTTGCCAGCGACCCGAGTGCCCTATTAACTGTTTTCTCAGTGATTCTGCATTCTGCGCCGACAAATACTTCTACGAGTTGAAGCTCGTCACAGAAGTTGAAAAACCCTTCTTCCAAATCTGTGAACGTGCGTATCTCCCGTTCATATTCCCAATTGCTGAACTTCGTGTAAATCATCTTTTCAGCCATTTGGAATTTGGTTTCATATTCGAGTTGAATTAATTCTTTCGGGAAAGGAAGAGGCTCGCGTATGTAATACACTTTTTTGGTTTTCGCCGCGAGGATCTCGAAGCCAAGACACAAACCTCTGTGCTTGTCCGCGTAGTGTGCCCAAATTACGGGGTCAGTCCAGTTTGCGCTAAAGCACAATAACCCGAACCGTTGAGCAATTTCATTCCGAGTACGATCGAAAGCCCATCGATGGTTTGTGTTACTCAGGTCGTAAGGCCGCAATTCAAAGGGGTCGTTGAGTTCACCGATTCGAGTTCTTCTCAGGCGTCTTTCGGTGATGGTTTTGAGGCCATACTTTTGATCCAGGAATTTGTAGGCACGCATCGGCGCGAATCATAGCACTCTGCTGCGGCACCTTGCGGGAGAAGATTGGGTACACATGAGGGTCAGCCAAAGAGTCGATCGTCGAAATTAGACCCTGTGCGCCGGGAGCACAAGGCACTCCACTGTTAGAACTGCCCCCATTTTGGAGCAAATCTCTCGCAGTCCACAAACGAGTGCTCAATGAGTGTGATGGCGATATTTTCAACAGTTACCGTATGAATACGTAACGAATCAGCACGGCGGTGAAGAAGAACCCAAATTTGTGGAGGATTAAGTCATTGAGTTTCCGTTCAGGAAGCCCTTTTAAGGCATGGGTCGTGGGTTCGAGTCCCAGCGCGCTCACCATGTACCCTTCTGATTGGTCAGGCGGCAATAGACCGAGGCGGGCACTCAGGGTCTAGTGGGGAATAAACCACGGCGTCGCGGTCGTATCGGTTCTAAAAAAGTTCAGCATAGCTGCGGCTTCCTGTTGCCGCCCATAGGGCAGGGACTGGTGTTCTCCATCGTTCCGAAAATCCGGACATGACCAAGCTAAACCGTCGCTGCGATTAATCAAACCGTTCGCCCAAAAATAGCCTCCCCAAGTCATCCAGGGAGCGAGCACAGGCCCTTGATTTGGATCCCAGTTCAAGTTTGTATTGCCATTGATTTGATCTTGTATGGCCCACTTGACAGCGAAGCCGCCCTCAAATGCGAAAGGTTCGGGGTTGGTAGTATTGCCTTTGGCGGAATATCCTGCGTACACGGGTGCCCCCAAGTAGACAATCTTCACGTTGGGGAATTTGGAACGGATATTCTGCATTATTGTCTCGTATTCCGTTTGTGTCTTGGACATGTCGCCCGGAAATATTCCAGCTGGGGTTGGATCCCCGTCCTTAAAGTAAACCACTTGCACTTGCGCCGCTGAAATACCCGCTTGAGGAAGGAAACTTTGAAAGATCGGATTCCAAAGCGGACTATTGGGATCAGCCCAACTGCTGTTATAAGCCCGGGGTTGTGCGCCGGGGACCATAACGATCTTCGTATTGCGGGTGGGATCTGCGTAGTAGTCCAAGGTGAAAGTCCCAAAGTCGTCAAAGAGAATGGAAGGTCCAATCGACATTAGGCCAATCCTACCGTTTACGGAATCAGGGTTGCCGTTGATATCGAGAGGCTGAATAGTCTGAGCTATGCTGACACCTGCTGCCTCGGACGCGGGCGGCCTTTGGTTGCTCCCGTTGGGGTAGAGTCCTCCTTCGTTGTTGAAATAAGTACCGGTCCCCAGATCGTTCAACGGAACGATAGGAGTAGTTGTGCCAGAAATGTTCACCGAAATGTTGTTGCAGCTTGCCCCAGTTTGAGGCTTCACCGGAAGTGTGAAACTGCTGGTAAAGCTATTGGAAGCCGCGTCGGTCACATTCACCGCAAAAGGATAATTGGTTGGGGCAAGATTCGAAGGCGGGGTTCCGCTAATCACTCCAGAAGGCGATAAGGTTAAGCCAGCCGGAAGGGTTGACGAACTGGCGAGACTCCATGAGTAGGGTGGAGTACCTCCCGCGGCAGTCAGAGTTGCCAAGTATGGTGAACCGGGAACGGCAAAGGATAGAAGGGGGAAAGATGATGGCCCCAAACTACTCGCTGCCACGACATTACCTCTTAGCGACACCCCATTTGAAGGAATGTTGCTGTAGTTGAATACCAAAGTATCTGTGTAGGTGCCCGGAATGGTTCCGACCAAGGCGACTGTAAACGGCACCACTTGACCCGGTTTAACTATCAAAGGAGTTATAACGGGAGTGGTTAATTCGAATGGCGGATCAATGTAGACGGAGGCTATGGTTGTATTCTGGCGACCAGTATTGGTTAGCGTTCCACTTAATACGGTACTAGTCGTTCCTGCTGGAGTATCCGGGAAAGCAAAAATTTGAGTGCTGACAGTTGATGCGGCGGTGACAGTGACTCCGGTTCCGCTCAGGGGTATGGTCACCGAAGGCGCGTTTTGAAAATTGAGAATCAACTGGCCGTTAAAAGTTTGGGGCAGATCAGGGAAGAGGACAATTCCAAAATCCATAAAAGTATTTGGTGTAAGGGTCACCGGAGCCCAACCGTAGGAAAACTTGAATTCAGACGGTGAGAGGCTGTAGCTCGTGAGAGTCAGAGGCGTTGAACCCGTATTCGTAACCCTCAAAGCCCGGAGCTGTGTGTTAATACCCACAGCTGCTTTGCCGAAGGCCAGTGAGGTTGGATTTACCGAATAAGTTTGCGCAGTGGCCGGCACCACTAGAAGAGCTAACAATGTTGACAGCGAGATGTTTCTAGCGGCTACTTGATTAACAAATCGAATTCCATTCATACAGCTTCCTTTGGGGTGGGGAGATCCACGCCCAACGTTCATCAGCATCGGCTGCGTCGAAAAATAAGTTGCAGCGCCAGTCGGAAACCGCACTGCATAGGAATGTTTTTCCGGTTGCCCTGGTCCTCGAACAATGATGGCCATCGCTCAAATGCGAGCGACTCAATGAAGTGAGGGGCGTTGGTTCGATGGTGAACCAGGGGCGGAAACTACTTGGGTCGCCAAGTGTGCGCATCTGTTGCACGGCCATGAAGCTGCGGGGTCGCCGCTTCACTTGATACTCCTGCTTGAAGATTTTGTTCGGGGCCGAGTGAGGGCGTGAGGTTGGAACCTAAAACCTTCACTAAGACGGAACGATACGCTGCCCGATGAAAAACAGTCAACTAGCTACAAGAAAAAATTATTGGTCGACTCCAACGTCGGCCTGATACTCGTCCTCGCGAATGTCCCAATGGTGGGCTAACACCCTAACCCAATTGGGTTAACCTCAGGGTTAAGCCTGAAGGGCTTTTCAGATGCCGAAGCGATTTGCAGTTTGAACCTCTGCACTGAGACACCTATCAATTGTTCCACCCTAAGCTTTACTTCTTTGGTTGATTGGCAATGACTTGGGCGCTGATTTTGTTGTACGTGGGCTCGGGAATGACTTTCTTTCTGAGCAGGTCATTCTTGCCGGCATAGGGACGCCCTTCCATAATCCGTTGCGCATAGGCTGGGCCGATCCCAGGCAAGGCCGCAAGTTCCTCTTTACTCGCAGAATTGAGGTCCAGTAATTTCCGTTTGTCAGACGCCTTCTTCTTTTCCGCTCGACTCATTTTGTGAGTGTTCTTGGGGGTTGCACTTTGCGTTGTCGGCGGCGGTTGGGTAGATTGGCCAAAAGCGAGTGCGCACAGCAACAATGCGGAAAGGATTTTTACCAGAAACCTGCTGCGGTTCATTTTGAATCCTCCTTGAAGATGCAGCTTCTATGATGCGTTCATCAAAAGAAGGTCACTCGCATTTTTTTCGGTCAAAAGTTCCCAACCCCGGGCTGCAATTTGAATTTCCCCAATAAGTGAAAATCCAGCTTCGCCAGGTTCGGCAAAGCTGGATCGGTGCGTCTGCGGCTATTGAAAGTTGGAATTAGTTTGGTTCAGTCCCTGCCGTATTTCGTGGGCAAGGTCATACGCATTGCCGACTTTGAGCTGATGGGAGAAATAGAACTGGGGATGCTCATCTGTCTCTTGATTGTAGAGACAATGAATTTCCCACCCTTGTCCACGCATGAGTTTGAATACAGGGTTGACCTCTTTTCCCAGGAGAGCGAAGTCGGGCGCGACCGCGCAGTAATCTCCCTGTAGAGGCTCGAAAGCGATCGTGGACTCAATACCCAGGTCCGACTTCACAGGGTGACCCGCCAATATGATCGACTCATTTCGGGTGACGCTGACCGTAACGACTCCATCGCCTTCTACTGTGGCGGTGCCGCCGAGGATGTCCGCTAGTCTTTCGGGATGGAGTGGGGTGTTTTGAGAAGCTGGCGGCTGAGGCAAAGGTGTCCCCGTGGCCCCCATTACATATCTGACCGCCGTGGCGATCGCTATCGCATCTCCAAACCCACGGAAATGTTGAAACCAAACTTGAGGCTTCAGGTCGAAGAAATGCTGATGGAATGCCATGAAGGTGAGTCCACTGGAAATGATGCGATCAATGGTGTGATTGCTTTCGTCGTCAAGGACGCAAATGTCACCATTGAAAGCGGTCATACCATTCGGCAGTGATTGAAAGAAGAATTCGTGATTGATCTCCCACGAGGGCTTAAAAGGGATACCGTGGGGCCCCGTTACCTCAAGGTCATTTCGATCGACTTGGATATTGAGGACGCCGTTAGAAACGGTTCCCTGCGCTCCGATGATCTCTTGTATCTCATTCACTGGTAGATCGGTTGAGCCGGAAGCTACGGACAGACTCTTGGGTGAGTTGAAGGTGGTTGACAGACCGCCCAGAGCTTTCATTGGAATGCTTGCGGCTGCCACAGCTCCAGCTACAGAAGTCCCAAAAAGTAACGCTTTTCTACGATTGATTGGCAAATCCAGGATGTTGGACATGTTTTGTAATTGACCTCCCCTGACGGAAACTTAAGGGAAGAAATCAATCGCTGAAATACGGTCAAAATGCGATTAACCCCACGGTTAAAAACGTACGAAATTCGTAAGATTACTTAGCCCGTGCCCTTTCCACAGTGAACACGCGGCTCGCGCCTAGGTGTTTTTTGTCAAACTTTATCCAGAATTGTGAAAGGACATCCATGCGTTTCTCCGGCGAAGATGCTTTTCAAACGGCTCCAAATATTATGTGAAGATCGCCCGGATGTAACGGTTGAACTTCTTGCTGGGGAACTTTCTTATAGCATTTTTGGTTTCTTTTCGTTTTCGCTGGACGAAGGCTTCGTGGTAGCTGAAAAAGATTCGGGGAAGCTGGTGTTTTCGGGCGACGAAGGCGAGCTAGAATTGAAAGAAGACATCCTGAAACGTGGGTTCGCCACACTCGATTCCGCTACAGGTGTACCGATTGCCATCTTGAATTTACCTAACGGGTATTCAAGTTAAATTTCAGCGAAACGCCTAAATTCCAGGTAACCACTACTTCCGCTTTCGCTTCAACTGTTTTGGTAGCAAAATCCTTTTGACGGACATCGGCATTCTGCGTCCCATAACTTCCCGGTAAATACGCTCAATCGTCGTTTCCCGAGTTTGGCGGGTCATATTCCGCATATCCTACGCTCGTCAGGGATGACGCACGAGACGTGACTTTTTAGGGTGTTCCTATGTCAAACACATAATCATTAAAAAAAAGATTCGGTCGAGCTTGCCCGACTAGACAGCCGGGGCGGCTGTCTCTATGTGATTTGTTTTTGATCGGGGGTGGGTCGGCCCGGAAAATCCGCTTCTTATTCTGGAACGCCAACAATGTTGAAAAGGGACGCACAAGCATCCCCTTTCGCCGTTGAGCCGTTTTCGCAAAGCCTGTCAGGTGCCAGATTCTCAAGCGGCTTGATCGGCAAGGGAAGGTTGCGGGAAGTGGGGTAGCTGCGTCTCTTTTGGCACCCGACCGTCTTCGCAAACAGGACAGTAAGGGAGCTTAATGTTCCATTCGCGAGGCTCGGAGTCGCGATATATCCAAAACTGGGTTTCAAAATAACTTAGGAGTGTGCCACAAACTCTGCAAGCCACACTTTTGTGGGCAGTGAACGAGAGGGCATCTAATTGTTCGGCGATGGATTGTAGATCAGGCTGCATGGTCATTGACTATTACCTGTTCTTGCACCTTTCGTAGGTCTGGGCTGATTTGTGGTACGCGGATGAGGAATTCCCCATTGACATCTTTTGCCATTTTCTCTGCCTGGACTCGACTGGCCGAGGCGGCCATCACGGACTTGCCATCTTCTGAAATCACAAGCCAGGTGCCCACGGGGAATTCTGCAACTATTTCTTTCAATGTTTTTGTGGGTTGCATTCCAGGATAATAAGGCGCGGTTCGACAGGCCGTCTGCACGCTTTCAGCCAAAGAAACGTGCGTTTCCGTACCAACTGTGAAATTTGGAATGAAAGACTTTTAGCGAGGCAAATTGGGAGATTTTCAGGGGCTAGTGGATTGCTGGAATTTCCATTTCAACCCTGGTCGAGCATCGCAGCATAGCATTCACAGGAGGCCTTCTCCAGCAAGGATCGATCTAGAACTTTTACTTGACCCCGGGAATAGGAAATTATACCGGCCTTTTGAAGTGTTCCGGCTGCAATGGTGACCCCCGAGCGCCGGGAGCCGAGCATGTGTGACAGAAATTCCTGGGTCAATGGGATGACGTCGGATTCAATCCTATCCTGGCTCATCAGTAGCCATCGCGACAATCTTTCGTCGAGGTTATGGACTCGATTGCAAGCCGCGACTTGCATCGACTGAGCGGCCATCATGTGAGAAAAGCGAAGCAGTCGCTTGGCGAATACCGGACAGACTTTTAAGGCTTCGCGCAGTGCACTAGCCGAAATCCTGAAGGTGTCCCCTTCAATTTGCATAAGTACTCGATTTGGGCTCACTTCAAAATCGGCCATTAGCCAGACGCCAACGAAACCCTCTTTTCCTAGCAAGCCAACTTCGACAGTTTTACCTTCTTCCATGATATTAAGGACGGAGGCAAGCCCACTATCCATGAAGAAGGCGTGAGTGATGGGCTCTCCGACTTCGTTTAGTACGTCCTTCACGTTTCCGTGGATGAACACCAAGCGGGGAAAGATAACTCGAGATTCCTCGGGCGGTAGATCTAAAAGCAGTTTGTTATGGATTTGCTTGCCGTCGGCGTGGCCATCGCGGCGCGATTGCGGAGAAATGGAACTCGGTTTAACCATTTGAAAGTCCTTTGCGGGGCTGAACCTGGGTCGCAAAGAACCGTCGTTAACTTACAAACGCGGCGGGAAAGTGCGGGAGGCTTAACCCTGACGTTACGCGATCTTTGTCGCCGCCGCAAGGGGCCTGAATTCATGCCGGGACATTTTCTAAGTTAACGCAGAGAAATGCTGGGATGAAAACCGGCCTCGGCGCACGGGTGCTTGAGGGCTTGAGCGTTCGTGTCTCGATCTTAGTCGTCTTGTTTCAGAGTGGAAGCAAAGCGCCGAAAGCCGGTCATTCCTGAAGCTGAGGCGCCGGTTCCGGCTTGTTCTTTCTCCCATTCGGATTCTGGCGGCACCGCAATTGGATTGAGGTTCTTCTTTTTTAGTCCGGCATTGACTGCCGGTAAATCTTTGTCGATTAATTTTTGCTGCTCGGCGATCACGTCGTCTAATTCGTGTCCCAAGGCGGCGGTTCGAGCGACTTCTTGCGCGGTCGGGCGTCCCTCGTAGTCGTTCACGTCACCATAGAGCGAGCCCATCAATTCGCGGATGCGTTCTTCTCCGGTGATGGCTCCGCCTTCTTTGGTGGCGACGATTTTGGAGCGCAGTGCGTCGGCGTCATCGGAAAGTTTTTGAACGCGGACGCGCAAGGGATCTTTGGCGGAAAGCTTGGCGACGCGGGCCCGAGCCTGGTCGCGCAGATTTTCGGTAGCGAAGGCGCCGTAACTCATGTGTCCCAACATGCCGCGCAGCTTGGTCACCAATTCGAACTGGGCCTTGCGATCGTAAACGGTGTAGGCAGCGCGCGGATCGATGACGACCTTTAGCGGCGCGGTATAAACCTGATCGCCCTTGGTCATCTTCACGGTGTAAGTTCCGGGCACAACTCGCGGGCCTTGCGCCGCCTGGAATAGTGCGGACGCAGCAGGAGGAACGATCGGCGCCTTCAGTCGCATGGTCCAAGTGACGCGGTTAATGCCGCGATGCTTGCTTCCGGCGATGGTGTCGAGCAGTTTTCCATCCTGATCGAAGATTTCAATTTTGAGATCGCCATAGATGTGGCGGCGCTTCTGATAGTAAGTAATGAAAGCGTCGGTGGGACGTGATGGACCCACGTAGCTTTCATCGCCTTCGGCCCAGCCTCCGTTGGCGTTCAGATATTGAACTGCGGTGCCCTCAAGCACGACGGCGTCTTTGTTCATCAGTTCAGGAGTGAGCGCGCGCAGCGAGGAAATGTTGTCGATGATCCAGATGCCGCGACCGTGCGTGGCCAGGACGAGATCGGATTCACGCGGTTGAATCGCAATGTCACGAACCGCTACGGGAGGAAAATCGCTTCCTTTATATTGCGCCCACATCTGGCCGCCATCGACGGAAATCCAAAGCCCAAATTCGGTGCCTAGAAAAATCAGGTTGGGATCGACCGTATCTTCCTTGATGACGTGCGCGTAGCCGCGAACGCCGCTGTTTTCCAATGGGAGTTCGGTCCATGTCTTGCCGTAGTCAGTTGTCTTGTAGGCGTAGGGCTTGATGTCGCCGAAGGTGTGACGGTCGAAGGTGACGTAAGCCGTGGCTTCATCGAAGCGGCTGGCTTCCACTGTCGAAACCCAGGAATTTTTCCCGAGGCCAGCGACGTTGCCGACTACGTTGTTCCAAGTTTTCGCGCCGTCGCGGGTGATTTGCAGGTTGCCGTCATCGGTGCCGACCCAAATGATCTGTCCATTTTTCGGCGATTCGGAAATGGAGTAAATCGAGGTGTGCATTTCAGCGGAGGAATTGTCGATGGTCACGCCTCCCGACTCTTCCTGCTTCTGCTTCTCGGGATCGTTGGTCGAAAGATCGGGCGAGATGCGTTCCCATGATTGTCCGTGATCGCGGGAACGAAAGAGGAATTGCGCGCCGATATAGATCGTCCCTTTTTCATTGGGACTCATGTGAATGGGGGTGTTCCAGTTGAAGTGCAGTTTCTTTTCGTTGTAGTTGGGAAGCGGCTTGATGGAGCGGGATTCGTGGGTGTGCCGATTGACGCGGCCGATTTCGCCGCCCTGAGCTTCGGCGTAGATGTAGTTGGGATCGGCGGGGTCTTCAAACATCCAGAAGCCATCGCCGCCATACATGTTTTCCCAGCGCGAACTGCTCACGCCGCCGGGGTAGGATGAATCGCCAACCCAACTACTGTTGTCCTGCAATCCGCCATAGACGTGGTAGGGATCGGCGTTGTCGAGACTGACGTGGTAAAACTGCGAAACCGGCAGGTTCAGCTGGCGCTTCCAGCGAGTGCCGCCATCTTCACTGCGCCACAGGCCGCCATCGTCGCCGGCGATGATCACGTTGGGATTTTCGGGATCGATCCAAACGTCGTGGAAGTCGCCGTGCGCGCCACCGGAGACCACGGCAAAACTTTCGCCGCCATTGACGCTCAAGAGAAGATTTAGATCGGGCTTGAAAACTTTATTTTCATCTTTGGGATCGACGATCAAGTTTCCGAAGTAAAACGGACGCCAGATTACAAATTGGCTGGCGTCAAGACGTTTCCAACTTTGGCCTGCGTCGTCGGAGCGGTAGAGCGCGCTGCTTTTTGATTCGATGTTGGCGTAAACGACGTTGGGCTTGGCGGGAGCTACGGCTATAGCGACGCGTCCCCAAGGCTTTTCTGGAAGGCCTTTGCCACTGGCGCTATTAATCTCGGTCCAGTGATCGCCGCCGTCGGTGGATTTATACATACCGCTGCCGGGGCCGCCGGAGCGAAACGTCCAACCCTTGCGGCGAAAATCCCACATGGATGCGTAAATGATTTTCGGTTCCTGCGGACTCATGGCGATCAGGCCACATCCGGTAGAACCGTTCGCGCCGGCCAGGATTTTCTTCCACGACTTGCCGCCATCGTTAGTTTTGAAGACTCCGCGCTCGTCGTTGTCATCCCAGAGGTGTCCGGTAGCGCACACGTACACACTGTTGCTGTCTTTGGGATCGACGAGAATTTTGGCGATGTGCTCGGTATCTTTCAATCCGACGTTGGTCCAGTTTTCGCCGCCGTCGGTGGATTTATAAACTCCATCGCCGATGGAAACGCTGTTGCGCAACCATGGTTCTCCGGTGCCTGCCCAAACAATTTTCGGATTGGAACGGTCGATGGCTACCGCGCCTATTGATTGCGCGGTCTGCCGGTCAAATACGGGCTTGAAGGTGGTGCCTCCGTTGATGGACTTCCAGATGCCGCCGCTGGCCGACCCTACGATGACCATCAATCGCCCCTCGGCGCGGGCGGCGTCAACGGCGGCGATGCGTCCACTCATGGTGGCGGAGCCAATGTTGCGGGCGGCCAAGCCTGAGACGGTGGCGGAATCAAATTTCACCGGCGCTTGACCCGTAACTAATGCCGGACAGAAGAATTGAAACGGTGATGCAAAGGCGTCTGCTGGTTTTAAAAGAGCGGAGAACAGCGGTCATCAATGAGTCCCTTCTTTGACTATGTCTAATGCGCAGCAATTCTTATTGACCGGAAGATTTTGCTGATGGCTTGCTGAGCGAGGCGGGTACGGCGAATTCAGATTTTTCCATGGGAACGTTGACTTCGATCTTATCCATGGTCACGTTTTGCCAGGAGCTGGGGTCGTTTTTGGGACCAGACGCAACTGAGAACGGAAACATTACGCCGCCAACTGCTTTATAGGAGCCCGGCTCGATGACGTTCTCGTGGACGGCGCCCCGGATAAATTCCTGGGTTTCTTTGCGGATTTCTAAAAAAGTATCGGGATCGAGGTAATAAAAGATTATGTCCCCGTTTTTCAGGGTGACTTTGAGGCGAAGGGCGTCGTCGCCATCGACGATGTCGTGTCCGAGATATTCGACGGTGTTGCCTTTCTCTTTGTAATCAACCAGGGGGCCGTCGATGTCGGCATCGATCAACAAATCTCTGACGTCATCGTCGCCCATGAGCTGGGGATCTTTGCGTCCGCCGAAAGGATTGATCTGCCACGCGGTCGAGCCGTCGTAAACTTGCACGGCGGACATGCCCTGGATTGATAAGGTTTCCCGCACCTGGGTGGGACGCATATTTTCCTGCTGGACCAGGGCAATGATTCCCTGCCCCGAAAACTTCCCGGTCATGCGAACCGATTTAATGGCTTTGATCTTTTCGATACCGCCCTTGGCCTTGATGTTGTTGTTGACCAGATCATCGGCGGTCTGGGAGGAAGAGAAGATGCTGAAGCTGAATACCAGTGATAAAGACAAAACAAACCAACGCATGCAGAGTGCTCCTATCTGTATCAGACGGCCTGGTTAACAAAACGTTACTGTATCTAAGCGGGGCAACCGGGTGGAGGGATATTACTGGAGAATTATGTTGTCAATCAAGCGCGTGGCACCCGCGTAGGCGGCCACCGCAACTAGCGCGGAATCGTTGATCGTCGATATGTTGTCGAGATTTTCGGGATCTACAACTTCGAAATAGTCCAATCGCGGGCAATCATTTTGCATAAAAAGTTTTTTGCCCGCCGCAACCAAGACAGTTGTATTTCGTTCTCCCTGGCGAAATAGTTCCTGTACTAACTTCAAAGATTTATAAAGTTGGAGCGCTGACTTGCGCTCTTGCGGATTCAGGTAGGAGTTTCGCGAACTCATTGCCAGGCCATCGGGCTCGCGCACTATGGGGCCAACTTTTATTTCAACGGGAAAATTAAGATCTTTCACCATGCGGCGAATGATCGCAAGCTGGGCGGCGTCTTTCTGTCCGAAGAAGGCGACCTGAGGCTGCACGATGTTAAACAGCTTGGCAACTACGGTTGCGACTCCCTGAAAATGTCCGGGACGGGACTTGCCACAGAGTTTGTCGCCTAACTCACCGACAGCTACATTCGTGCTTGCGCCCTGGGGATACATTTCATCAACCGCGGGCGCGAACAAGAAGTCCACATTTTCTTTTTCGAGCAATTCGCAATCGCGTTCGAAACTTCGAGGATATTTTGCGAGATCTTCTTGCGGACCGAACTGAAGCGGATTGACAAAGATTGACGCGGTGACAAGATGGCATTGCGCGCGCGCGAACCGCACCAGAGAAAGGTGCCCTTGATGAAGGGCGCCCATGGTTGGGACAAAGGCCAGGCGAGAGCTTGGTGGAATGATGGCGGCGCGCAATTGAGATACGGTCTTGAAGATTTCCATTAAAGGGTTGAGGGCGTGTGTCCGCGCCTGGACATGCCTTATCGGCGCATGGCTTGCTTTCGTTGCAAAACTGCGTCCAAGGCTGCCTTGGTTTCTTTTGGGAGATGGTACGACTCGGAATCGCTGGGGTATTGTTTCGACTCCACATCTGCCTTGAAGGCCCTCGCGGCTTGCGAGACCATTGCGGCCGCGTCGCCGAAATGGCGAACGAATTTTGCCGGCTCGGCAAAGGAAAGATTCAGAAGGTCGTGGAACACCAGTACTTGGCCGTCACATTCCGGTCCGGCGCCAATCCCAATTGTCGGGGTGCTCACTTCGTTGGTGATCATCGCGGCAACTTCCCGAGGGATGCCCTCAAGAAAAATGCACGCCACTCCGGCGCGATCGAGAGCTACGGCATCGCGCATCAACTGCTCGATATCGGAAAGAGATTTTCCCTGAACTTTGTATCCGCCCATTAAGTTGACTGACTGGGGGGTAAGGCCAATGTGTCCCGCGACCGGGATTTCGGCATCGATGATGCGTCGGATCAAGTCGGCGCGCTTTTCGCCGCCCTCGATTTTGACCACTTCCGCACCGTCTTTTATGAAACGGGTGGCGTTGCGCACCGCATCTTCCGCGCTGGCGTGATAAGAACCGAAGGGCATATCGGCGATGAGCAGGGCGTGTTTGACCCCTCGCCGAACGGCCCGCAGGTGATGAAGCATTTCATCGACGGTGATCGACAAAGTGTTTTCGTATCCGAGCATGGTCATGGCGAGCGAATCGCCGACCAGTACGACGTCAATGGCAGCCTCGTCTATGAGACGCGCGGACGGGTAATCGTAAGCGGTGAGGCAAGTGATGAGATCACGATGAATCTTTTTGTCACGGATGGACGCGACGGTGGTTTTTTGGCGTGGTCCGCCAATAGGAGTGAAACTCATACGCCCTCCAGTGCCCCTCCAAAGTGCGGATAGAGCCTGTTCGCATCGCAGGATGCTTTGGTTATTGTATCCCCGAAGTCAAGCCGGGGATTGCTATTCTGATAGGTTCCGGATCGGCGATGGTAACCCATGAAAAGGCTGGCGGCAGTCTGTGAGCTGGTTACGGCGACCCCTAAGAAGCTGCTGAAAACCGCGTTAGTTGCGGAGCACTTCAAGTCGTCGACGGTGGACGAAGCTGCGGCCTCGGCTGTATTCCTCTCGGGGCGGGCGTTCCCGCTGTGGGAGGAATCCACGCTCCAGGTAGGCGGCGCGCTGCTCTGGCGGGTGGTGAGTGAGTTGTCCGGCAAAACTGAGGAGCAGTTGACCGCTGCTTATAAGCGTCATGGAGACTTGGGTTCGGTTGCAGCCGAAGTTTTGCCACCCAATCGCGACGGTGACCTTTCGGTGCGCGATGTTCAGGCGCGGTTTCGTGAACTTGCATCGGCTCGAGGCGTGGCAGCCAAGACTGCGATATTGCGCACACTTATTTTGCAGGTGTCGCCCCTGGAGGCCAAATACATCGTCAAGGTCATTTCCGCGGATCTGCGCATCGGGTTAAAGGAAAGCTTGGTCGAAGAAGCCATCGCGAAAGCTTATGGCGCGACCACGGCGGAAGTGCAGCGAGCCAATATGCTGCTCGGCGACATTAGCGAGACGCTGCGGCTGGCGGCGGAACAAAAGTTGAGCGAAGCGCGAATGCGTTTGTTTCATCCGCTGGGATTTATGCTGGCAAGCCCAGCGGAGACTGCGGAGGCGGCGCTGTCGTTTTTTGAAAATGCGTGGGTGGAGGACAAGTACGACGGCATCCGCGCTCAGGTGCATTGCTCGGAAGAGATGGTAAAAATCTTTTCGCGCACGCGCGATGAAATCACTCAGTCGTTTCCGGACCTGGCGGAAGCGCTGGCGGGATTTCAAAGCGAAGTTATTTTCGATGGCGAAATTGTGGCGTGGGGATATCTAGCCGCAGATTCGAACGAGCCAGGAACAGCGTTACCGTTTAGCGCGCTGCAACAAAGACTGGGACGCAAGAAGGTAAGCGCAGAGATGATTCGCAGGGTTCCAGTCGCATATTTGGCTTTTGATATTTTGTATGCGAAAGAAGAGCTGCTGCTCGATCATCCGCTAAGTGAGCGGGCGAAAATTCTTGATGATGCCCTGGCAGAGCCGAGAGGTACTGCGCACGCAAAGGCGATGGGCACTCAAAACATTCTTGGATTTCACCCGACGGAGCCCGCGGCTGTCCCGAAAACTCAAATTATCCGCGCACCGTTCTTTCGCGCTGACTCGCCTGAGGAATTGGATTCTTTGTTCGAGGCGGCGCAAGCTCGTGGCAACGAAGGCCTCATGATTAAAGATCCGCAGTCGCCGTACACGCCGGGACGACGGGGAAAATCGTGGCTGAAATTAAAACGAGAGTTGGCCACACTCGACGTGGTGGTTACGGCCGTGGAATATGGCCATGGCAAACGAATATCGGTGTTGAGCGATTACACTTTTGCGGTTCGCGATGGCGAGAGGCTGCTAAATATAGGCAAAGCTTATTCAGGATTGACGGACGTGGAAATCGCGGAGATGACGAAATGGTTTCTCGAACATGTGGTCGAAGATCATGGATTGCGTTTGCTGGTTGAACCTAAGATCGTGGTTGAGGTCGCATTCAATAACATGATGCGGTCTGACCGCCACAACAGCGGTTACGCGCTTCGGTTTCCGCGAATTGTGAGGCTGCGCCCCGACAAGCTTGCCGAAGATGCAGACACGATAGAGCGAGTAAGAGAAATTTACGAACAGCAGCACCGGGTTGCGTCCTAGAGCCCTTTGCTTTTTAGGAATTCGCCGACCACTTCTTTGACGTCGCGGTGCCGGCCATCGACGGCAAAATTAAGTTTGCGCATGTCGTCGTCGGAGATCTTTCCCGCTAGTGAGGCGAAGAGTTGTTTCAGTTCTGGATGATGTTCTAGCGTTTCCTTTCGCACGATGGGGACGGCCTCGTAAGGCGGAAAGTAATTCTTGTCGTCTCTTAGCACGTATAAATCGAAAGCTGGGATTAGACCGTCCGTCATGTTGCCGGCGATTACGTCCACCTGCTTGTTGGTCAATGCACGCGTTAAGAGGCCGAGATCCATAATGCGCGGTGCTTCGGCGAAATGAAGCGCGTAGGTTGATGCGAATCCTTTGTAGCCGTCGGGCCGTTCCATGAATTCGTAGCCGAATCCCGCTTTCCATTTTGGCGCAAAGGCGGAAGCTTGGGAGATGGTTTCCAGATGGAGTCGCCGGGCGTCGTCCCCGCGAATTTCGATGGCGAAAGTGTCATTAAAACCGAGCGGGGTCCCTACATCGAGATTAAACCGGCGCGCGTATTCGGATTTCACCCGCAAATATACGTCATTGCGGTTAGAGGTTACGGGTTGTTTCAAGACGGCGGTGAGGGCGGTGCCGGTGTACTCCGGGTAAATGTCAATGCGCCCAGCCAGGATGGCTTGCTGGCAGATGTACGTGCCGGCGAGATAGAAACGGCGTTCGATGGGAAGCCCCGTTTTGGATTCGATGAGCTGTGCGAACATTTCTCCGAGGATTAGCTGCTCGGTGAAATTTTTAGATCCGACAACGATCAGATTTTCGCGAGGGGGGCCGCAAGACACTAAAACTGCGCTCAGAACGAAGATGAGAATTTTCTGGATCATGCGAGGGCGGCGTCAATGTCTCGCTAAGCGCTTTTCCAGCCAGCCCAGGCTTACGTCTGCGAGTAGGGCCATGACCGCCGCTGGAATGGCGCCTGCAAGTATCACCTGATTGTTAACCATGGCCAAGCCGCGGAAGATATATTCTCCGAGGCCGCCAGCGCCGATGGCAGCTGCGATGGTCGCGAGGCCTACACAAATTACCGTGGCTACCCGCACTCCGGCGATGATCACGCTTAGAGACAGCGGTAACTCGACCTGCCATAGCAACTGAGAACTGGTCATGCCCATGCCGCGTCCGGCTTCGATCACGGAGGGGTCTACTCCGCGAATTCCGACGTACGTGTTGCGGATCAGAGGCAGCAGCGCATACAGGGTCAACGCGAGGATGGCGAGACGATCGGCGCGTGCTCCGATCCAAGGGGCAGGCAGGAGAAATCCAAATAGCGCAAGACTCGGGATAGTTTGAATAATGTTGGCGCTGCCGAGAATGGGCTTGTTGAGCACTGGCCAGCGTGTGATGAGAACTCCCAGCGGAAGTCCTATTAGTATGGCGAGGAATATGGAACAGCCGACCATCCACAAATGCTCCAAAGTCAACTGCATCACCTCGACGTGATTTTGCAGAATGAATCGCCAAAAATTCATCTGGGTCTCTCTGAACGCGGAGGATTTTCAGCAAAGGCGGCGACGTAGGCTGAAACCAGCGGGTCGGTCGATTTCGTAAATTCCCTGGGAGTCAAAATGGTGACGAGGCGCCCTGAATCCATAAGCGCAATTCGATCAGCCAGCAACAGCGCTTCGCGCAAATCATGAGTTACGAAGACGACGGATTTTCCTAGCTGCGCTTGCAAAGTTAGAAATTCCTGTTGTATTTCAGCTCGCGTTAAAGGATCGAGCGCCCCGAAAGGCTCATCCATCAAAAGAATTGGGGGGTCGGCGGCAAGGGCGCGCGCCACCCCGACGCGCTGACGTTGTCCTCCAGAAAGTTCATTCGGGTATCGCGAAGCGATCTGCGGATCCAATCCGACGAGGCGCATTAATTCTTCGACTCGTTCGGTGATGCGTTCAGGCTTCCAACCTTCAATCTTGGGTACCAGGGCTATATTTTTTTCAATGGTGAAATGGGGGAACAACCCTATTTCTTGAATAACGTAGCCGATTCGACGGCGAAGCTTGATTACATCCCAATCTTTGAGCGCGTGACCCTCGACGGCGACTTCGCCGCTGCTAGCGATCAGCAGGCAGTTGATGAGCTTTAATGTCGTCGTCTTGCCGCAGCCACTTCGCCCCAGCAGGACCAAAGTCTCTCCCCGCTTAACTTCCAAATTAAGTTCGTGCAGGAGTTCGCGGCCGTTCGCGAGGCGAAACGAGACTTTTCGAAATTGCACGGCCGCCCCGTTGTAATCAGACCTTGCGGGATTGTTTGGCAAAGAGGAATTCATGCGGCAGCGATCATGACGCGAGATTCAGAGATGATATGCCGCGTCCGGCAAGCCGGTGATGCGAATTCCGGAGTGGCCCTTGTGGCGGATGTTCATCCCTATCAGCATCGCGGTGATTTGTTCCAGGATGCGGGAGGTCTCGAGTTTACCGCCGTCAATGGCTCTGACTCCGACAATTTTCGCAGCCAAATTCTGAATTTCTTTGCTGGCCTTGGCGTCGTCACTGCAAACGATTACATCGCAATCGATCGAGGCTTCAGAATTTAAAAGTTCGGAAGAAACATTTTGAAAGGCGCTCACTACCGGGACACCCGGGGGAACAAGTTCAGCGCACTGCTCCGCGGCGGAACCTTGCCAGATGCCAAGAGTGCGAGTAGCGCGGCCTCCAACGCTGGCTGCCAAGGGGACGGTGGTGTCGACGACGATGGTACCCGGGCGGAGCGCCGGCTTGATCTGTTTCAACAAGGCCGCGTGGCCCTCAAAGGGTATGGTGAGAACCACAATTTCGGCGTGCGCGCAAGCTGCAACATTTTCATCTCCGGAAACTTTGGCGTGCTCGCCAACCATCTGGGTGATTTTTGCGGCAGCTTCTTGGGCACGCTCAGCACTTCGTGAACCGATAATTAATGTCTCGCCCGCGCGCGCCCAGCGAAGGGACAAGCCGAAGCCTTCCGGGCCGGTGCCTCCGATGACGGCGATGGTGCGGCTCACGCGAAATTTGGCTCCAACACCTGTTCCGCGGATAAAGGCTCGCAATGGGACTTGATATTGATGCGAGTGTAAAGGGTGTTGCGTTCGGCGGGGATGCGTCCCATTTCCAGAATGAGTGATTGGAAATCTTCGGGACTGGTGTATTGTCCCGCGGTCGCGCCAGCCTCGCGGGAGATGTTTTCTTCCATCAGCGTGCCGCCATAGTCGTTGGCTCCGGCGTGCAGGCAAAGTTGAGAAAGTTTGCGGTTCAACTTCACCCATGAGACTTGAATGTTGTTGATAGAGCCTGCCAGCATGACGCGCGATAAGGCGTGAATTTTTAAGTGCTCCGCCAGGGTTGGTCCTGAGCGGGCAAGACCCTGCTGAAACAATAAAGTATTTTGATGAACAAAACCGAGGGGAACGAATTCGGTGAATCCGCCGGTCTCTTGCTGAAGGTTGCGGAGGAGCGTTATTTGATCGACCCAATGTTCGGGGGTCTCAACGTGACCGTACATCAAGGTGGAAGTGGTGTGGATTCCACAGAGATGCGCGGTTCGAATCACTTCCATCCATTGCCTGGTGGAGAGCTTATTGCGCGAGAGGACGAAGCGCACGTCATCATCAAGAATTTCAGCGGCGGTGCCGGGGAGAGTCCCGAGGCCATTTTCGCGCAACATGCTCAGGTAATCCGGGAGCTCCATGCCGGTGAGCTCGAGGCCGTAAACGATCTCCATTGGGGAGAAGGCATGGATGTGGATCGCCGGTACAGCCTGCTTCACCGCACGTAAAATATCGCGATAATAAAACGCAGGCAGCCCGTGGGGGAGTCCGCCCTGGATGCAAACTTCTGTGGCGCCGAGCCGCGCGGCTTCGACAGCTTTCTCGCCCACCTGCTCCGGCGTTAAGAAGTAGGTGTCAGACTCACGCGGCCCGCGACTGAAAGCGCAAAACTTGCAGCCCACAAAACAAATATTAGTGAAGTTGATGTTGCGATTGACGACGTAAGTAACGATGTTCCCAGCGAGCTCAGAACGCAGGATGTTTGCGGCTACGAGAAGACCAAGTAAATCGTCACCTTCGGCATTCGCGAGGCTGAGAGATTCGTCCCGCGACAATTCACTGCCTTCCAAGTTTTGAAGAACGCGATCAAGCGCGGCCCGCGGCTCGCGGCTCATTCGATCGGCAATGCCGGACCACTCCAAAGAGGGAAAATCTTCCAGTTCGGACGGTGTGAGGGGTCGGTTCATAGAGTCCTCTATATCCGATATTACCGGAACAGATCGTTGGCTGCCGGACGGATCAGATCGCGGGCAGTGCCGCTGCCCTTTTGATAAACAAATCCGCGGACGATGCATGCGGGGGTCCGCGACAGCTTTCCACAAACCAATCCGGCGGCACAAGCCAACTCATCGGCGATCGCTTCGACGCTGGCTTGCAAAAGATATTGATGCGCGTCCCGTCGGTTGCGGTAGTCCTGCAGAGGCTTCATTCCTGCGACGCCGATCGCGACTTCGGTGAGGCCCTCGCGCCAAGGGCGGCCGAAGGTATCGGTGATAATCACGGGAACAAAAATTCCGAGGCGTTGCTTTATTTGGCGATGGATGTTTTGGGCAGAGCGGTCTGGATTTTTAGGGAGAAGCAGGACGCTGCTGCCTCCATCTACGTTGGAAACATCGACTCCGCTGTTGGCGCAAATCAGCCCATGATGGGTCTCGGTGATCAGAACCCCACGTTTTCGTCGAACGATTCTTCGGGCTTCAGTAATGGCGACTTCGATGACGCGGGCATCAAGATGAAATTTGCGCGCCCATGACCGAGAGGCTCGAGAAGGTTGAACGGTCGCGAGGTTCACGAGTCGTCCTTCGGACTTGGAGATGATTTTGTGTTTCACAATGAGGATGTCGCCGGGAAGCAGAGAAAGTTTTCTGGCTTTCATGGACGCCAGTAACTTTTCGATTACAGAATCGTTGGGGACAAAATTCAAGTCAGTGGGAACGGGGATAATGCGAAGCTCGGCGGAGGTAGGGGATGGCCTCATACGTTAGTAAAATTATCCGATGCTCTGTAAACGGCACCGCCTCCTGTCGTGATAATCAATTGGAAAGAATGATGGCACAACTAGGAATCGTGCCCTTCACGAGAGCCTTCCGCACCTGGCTTGAATAAAGATAAATTCCATTGCCGAACGATGGCTTGCGATTTGGTACGACCCGGGGCGACAGTAAGTGCGTGAAGGTCCTTGGGAGTATCGACATCCAATGCGAGTCCTGGGAGCGACAAGACTTTGCACGGCTTTCCGGTGGCGTTCGCGGCTGCTAAATGCGGAGCAAAGCTATCGTTACCGAAGCGCAGCGGAAAAAGCGAGGGCGGATTTCGGAGCGCAGCGTTCGTACCGCGATTGTCGGAAGCCGGCACTAAGACAGAACCCTGCGCGGGAGCAACTTTGAAAATTTGAGCGAGTTCCGCGACGGTGACGAGCGGTATGTCGCCGGGTAGAACCAGAGTGAAATGACTTCCGCGTTGCTCACACAATCGCGTGGCTTCCTCGACGGCCGCAGTTTCGCTTTCATTCGCGGCATCGGGAATGACGTCGAAATTGTAGGTGCGCGCTAAAGCGACGGCAAAAGGGTCATTTGTTACCAGGCTCACAGGAGGAGGGTGCGGTAAGGCGCTTACTGTCTCCAGCACGTCGGTGAGCATGGCTTGTGCCAGTTGAGTGCGCGACGCTTGATCCAAAACCGGAGCCAGACGCTGTTTAGCGTTTCGAAGATTCTTGACCGGAATTAAGATCACCGGATTGCCGATTGAGTGCGCACTTCGGTTTGCGACAGCGCTTGCCGCGCAAGTTTAATTTTGTCAGCGTCGGTTCGCATGATGGTGTTGGTCGCATAAACCCTCAGGCCATCGCGCTCGAGATGTTTGCCTCGTTCCTCATCCGCCAAGTCCACAATTAAGAGATCCAAGAAATCTTCGTAGGCTGTGGCAATGCCTGCGATTGAAACTGGCAAGCCCTGCGACTTCATTAAATTTGCGGCCGGACCGGAAACGGCAGCGTCACCGATGATGGGACTCACGGCAACCACTTGGGCAGAAGTGCTTCGCAGCGCTTGCCTGATTTCCTTGATGGCTAGAATCGGGCCAATACTGGTTATTGGATTACTCGGAGCCAGCAAGATCGCGTCCGCGGCAAGAATTGCTTCGACGGTTCCAGACGCAGGCGCGGCAGGCTCCGCGCCAGCAAAACGCACCGACAGAACGTCGTCACGAAAGCGCCGCTTCACGAAATATTCTTCGAAACTAAGCTCGCCAGAGGAGGTCAGTATTCGAGTTTCAACCTGGTCGTCGCTCATGGGTAGAACCTGCGACTTGATTTTCAGCCGGGCGGCTATCTCAGAGGTCGCCTGGGTCAAGCTTTTACCTTCCATCAATAATCTGGTGCGCAGAAGGTGAACTGCCAGATCACGGTCGCCTATTTTGAACCAATCCTCTTCCTGCAAATCGGCCATGGTTTGCAGACAAAAAAATGTGTCGTTTTTGAAACCCCATCCGCGCTCCTGGCTGAGTAGGTTGGCGAGCACATAAAGGATGGAATCGATATCCGGGGATATCGAGAGGCCCCACCATTTGAGATCGTCACCAGTATTTACGATGATCGTCAGTTCTTCTGCGGGTACAACTTTGCGCAGGCCATCCACGAATTTTGCGCCGCCGGTTCCACCGGTGAGAACTGCGATCACGCAGCGCTCCGGGCGTAACCCTCAGCATTGGAAGCGGCGATTATTTTGTCATGCAATAAACCGGGGCGGGAGCTGAATGCTGAAACATACTCCGGATAGATGGGCAGCCTCTGGCGCAGTTCGCATCCTTTCGCGTTGGAACGCATTTCAAGCTGGTCGAGATGCGGCCACGGTTTTTCGGGATTAATGAAATCTGGCGTCAGCGGGGAAACGCCGCCCCAGTCATTGATGCCCGCATCGATCAGGTCTTCGTAATACGGCGCAGAGAGGTTTGGGGGCGCTTGAATATTCATTCGCGGCATCAGCACTCGCGCCACCGCCACGGTCCGCATCATCTCGGCTTGAGAAGGTTCGGGCGAGTCGCGCATGGGAATTTCGGGCTTGGCGCGAAAATTTTGGATGATCACTTCCTGAATGTGCCCATAACGGCGATGCATCTCGCGAATGGCGAGGAGAGTATCCACGCGATCTTCAATCGACTCGCCGATTCCCATTAACAGGCCAGTGGTAAAAGGAACATTCTGCTTGCCAGCCTCTTCAAGCATGCGCAGACGTTTCGCGGGAAGCTTGTCGGGAGCGTTGTCGTGCGCGCGCCCAACATCTAGAAGCGCCTCATTCGTGCTTTCAAGCATGATGCCCATACTTGGAGAAACCGAGGCGAGACGCTTGATCCATTCGGCACTGAGTAGTCCGGGATTCGGATGGGGCAGGAGGCTGGTTTCCTTTAAGATCAGCTCGCACATGGCTTCCAGATATTGCAGAGTGGACTTGTACCCGAGCTTCCGCAAGGTCTCGCGCATCTCGGGGAAAATGAGTTCCGGCTTGTCTCCCAAGCTAAACAAGGCTTCGGTACATCCCAGTTTTTCGCCCGCACGCGCAACGGAAAGCACTTCATCGGGCGTCATGGTGTGGGCACCGGGTTGTCCCGGGTCGCGGCGGAAGGTGCAGTATCCGCAATAGTCCCGGCAAAGATTGGTCAGGGGCAGAAATACTTTGCGCGAATAAGTAATGACGCCGGGCTTGAATCTTTCTTTAGTCTCTCGGGCGGCGGCGAGTAGCGCGGGCAGATGATCGTCGTCGCAGATAAGCAGTTCGCAGGCATCATCGCGGGTGAGATCGTGGCTCAGCAATTCGTTCGGCGAAAGGGTCGCAGATTTTGAAGCTAAAAGCATAAAGGGACAAGGCGTACCGCATATTGGCGGCCATCGCGCTGAAAACTACCCGACAAAAAATCATACAGCACGCCACCCCCAACGAGATATTCTGGATGGCCGCATGATCACGCAAGCTGACTTTCGCCGCGCCCTCGGGACCTTTGCCACGGGAGTAACGGTCATTACTGTCGATCACGAAGGGCAAATTCATGGGATGACGGCGAATGCATTCTCCTCGGTGTCTTTATATCCTCCGTTAATTTTGGTTTGCGTTGATCACAAGGCACGCACCCATGCGCACCTTCATTCTCGGAAGCGTTTCGGCGTGAATATTCTTTCCGCAGGGCAGCGCGCGATTTCGGAATATTATGCGCTACCGATTCCAGATCATGCCAATGGCGAGCACGTGGGCGCGCGCTTCGATCGCACCTCTCATGGAACGCCAGTGTTGCACGGGGCGCTGGCTTATCTGGAGTGCAAACTACAATCGGCGCAGGATGCTGGTGACCACACAATCTTCATCGCCGAAGTGGAAGAAGCGGAGATCAGAGAGGGAGAACCCTTACTTTATTACCGAAGTGAATACTTGAACCCCGAAAATTACAAGTAATGACAACGGATTTCGATGGCAGAGCGAGATGAATTTGATCTTCGCACGATCGAGGGCGAGGCGGCTATGCCAACGACTCGCGAGGCCGCGGCTTAAGAGGCCCATGATCTCCTATCACTCGGCGTTGATTTCGCGGAACTTTGCTTCGGTTTGTTTCGTATTATTGACCACTAACACTATTAGGGAGTCTACATGCGAATTTCGAAACGATACTTGCTCCCCGCTACCTTATCTGTCGTCACTACATTGGCCGCATGCAGTATGAACGTTAAGAAAGGCGACAACAACGAAGATAAGAATGTCGACATTAAGACGCCGTTGGGCGGATTACATGTGAGTAACGATGCGAATGTTCAAGACACGGGTTTGGCGGTGTATCCGGGAGCGCGTCCGAAGCCGAAGGGGAAAGGGGATGATGACGAGAAGAACGCGAACGTTAATATTTCCGGCTTTGGTTTTGGGTTGAAGGTCGTGGCGCTGGAGTTTGAATCAGACGATCCGCCGAGCAAGGTGATCGCTTTCTATCAAGACCAGCTGAAGAAGTATGGGAAAGTATTGCAGTGCCATAACAACAGCCGCGAGGGCTCGCACACTTACAATGGCCACGGCTCCAATGAACTGAAGTGTGAAGGCGACGACAGTGGAAAAAACACCGAACTAAAAGCGGGCACCGAGGACAATCAACATATCGTTTCGGTGCAGCCCAACGGAAGCGGATCGAATTTCGCTTTGGTTTACGTGAGAACGCACGGGAAGCAGGATTCGATCTGAAAGCAGGTTGCCTACCCCAGGCGTTCAGGTCTGGTTATGCAAGTCCTGTTTTTTGGCGCGTGGTCGTGACTGGGCGAGCGTCGAAAAGCTGAATCGCATTGCCTGATTTTTCATTTCGGCTTACCATCCGAAGCAGTGGCGACACTCAAAAACACTCCTCAACTTGCGGTTGATCGCGAAAGAATCGTCTCCGCTGTTCCGGTGGAGGACGACTCATCTTTCGAGCTAAAACTGCGCCCGCAGCGACTTGTCGAATTCATCGGACAGCGCAAAGTTAAAGACAATCTGGCGGTGGCGATCGAGGCAGCAAAATCGCGCGGTGAGGCGCTGGACCATGTGCTGCTCTACGGACCTCCGGGTCTGGGCAAAACTACTCTAGCGACAATCATTGCCAACGAATTGGGCGCGGCGTTTCAACAGACTTCTGGGCCGATGCTACAAATCAAGGGCGAGCTGACTGCGATCTTAACCAACATCCGGGACCGGCAGGTTTTGTTCATCGATGAAGTCCATCGCCTGCAACCAGCGCTCGAGGAAATTCTGTACTCGGCGCTGGAAGATTACAAACTCGACATCATCATTGGGCAGGGGCCGGCGGCGCGGACACATACGATGGACGTGAAACCGTTCACATTCATAGGAGCGACTACCCGCGCAGGGTTGCTGTCTTCACCGTTGCGGTCGCGATTCGGAATTGTTCTGCGGCTTGAGTTTTATACGCATGAAGAGTTGCGCGTGATCGTGGAACGCTCCGCGGACATTCTGGCGGTAAAAATTGATCGCGCGGGGGCGCTGGAAATAGCGAGCCGGTCGCGAGGCACTCCTCGCATCGCCAACCGATTGCTCAGAAGAGTGCGCGATTATGCGCAAGTACGCGGCGCTGGCAAGATTGATTTGCCCACTGCCCAGGCGGCCCTGCAAATGCTGGAAGTCGATCGCCACGGCTTTGATGAGGTCGATCGCAGATTGCTACTGACCATAATCGAGAAATATCAAGGTGGGCCGGTGGGTCTGAATACATTGGCTGCTGCCCTTGCTGAAGAAGCGGATGCTATCGAAGAAATGTACGAGCCTTTCTTAATTCAGATTGGGTTTTTGAATCGCACTCCCCGCGGACGGGTGGCTACGCAACTTGCGTACGACCACTTTGGAATTACGCCGACCCGGAAGCAGAGTTCTTTGTTTTAGCGATTTCTTCTTCTTTCCCATTCTTCCCTCGCCAGATCGTTTAATGCGCTGCTGGTACATGAAGTCCCTTGGCCATTAATTGGCGTTCGATGGGGTGGATGCTGCCGGGGACCTTTTCAAATAGGTCAGGCTTACAATGTTGGGGAATGATTGCACATCTGCGCGGGAAGTTAATTGCTAAGCATCCCAATCAAGCGATTGTTGACGCTGCGGGTGTGGGTTATGACGTTACGATCACCGTGCCAACATTTTCTGACCTGCCTGCCTTGGGTAATGAAGTTTCGTTAAATATTCACACCCACGTGCGCGAGGACCAGATTGCGCTGTACGGTTTCTTGCGTCCCACCGAAAAAGTTCTATTTGAGAAATTGATTTCAGTGAGCGGAATTGGGCCGAAGCTTGCTATCACGATTCTGAGCGGCATGGCGGCGGACGAAATGGTAACTGCGATTCGCGGGAACGACGTTGGACGGCTCACGAAAATTCCGGGCATCGGGAAGAAGACTGCGGAGCGAATGGTGCTCGAGCTTCGCGACAAAATGCCGCAACAGGCCATCGGCGAAGCCCCCATACCGGCATTTAGTTCGGTGGAAGAAGACGTGCTATCAGCCCTGATGAATCTGGGTTACCAGCGTCCTACCGCCGAAAAAGCGCTGGCTTCTGTTGCAGATAAGGCGAGTCCATTCGAAAAGATGTTCCGCGAGGCAATGGGCAATCTTTCTAGATGATTAATAGGCGGAAATTGGGATCTTATTGGTGTCTTGGGTATGTACTAGGCACATCAATTACTTAGTACTGAAGCAGACTCGTTTGTCATCCAGTGAAACTAAGATCCTTTGGGCTTCGACTCCATCGGCAAGCCAGCATCGCGCCAGGCATCCATTCCACCTCGGAGCGCCCACACGTTTTTATAGCCACGTCCGCGTAACTGTTGCGCCAAACTGGCGCTCGAGTGTTCCTCCGGTCAAGTGCAATACACGACGACGGGTTTATCTTTCGGGATACCGGATATGACGGTCTCCAAGTTGTCCGACGAAACCCGAATAGCCTTGGGAAGTTTTCCCTCAGACTCGGCCCAAGCGTCCGGATTCCTGGTATCCAGCACTACGAAGTCCTCGCCCTTATCCATCCTTGCCTGCAAATCTTTCACGCTAATTCTCAAAGAATCGGCCATAGTAATTTCTCCTTTCCGGAGCTTACGCTGATTTAACGATAAAGAGCACCCCTACTTCCCTATGCAAAAGGTGCTAAAAATCAGGTTCAAAATGTCGTCGTTGGATGTGGCGCCAGTAATTTCGTCGAGAGATCGCAGGGCATTGTAAAGATCGAGCAAAACCATTTCGTGCGGAACGCTATTTTGGACGGCGACCTCGGCTGCTCGTAGGGCGACAACGCAATCGTTGACCAGAGCTTGATGGCGCACGTTGGTAAGGAATCCAGTTTCCGCAGGACTTCCGCCATCGCCCCGAATGTGCCGCAAAATTTCGCTGCGGAGCTCACGAATTCCCGTGCCCCCGGTTGCAGAAGTTCTCAATCCGCGCAAATGATCATGGATGGCGCGCGCATCAGACTGAGGCGCTAGATCCGATTTATTCTTCACTAGAATCGACCGCGTTCCCTGCGCAATCTTTAACAACTTTTGGTCATCCTCTTCGTTCGGTTGCGATGCATCAACGACAATGAGCACCAAATCGGCGTCCGCTAGAGCTTCAAAAGATTTCGTCACACCGATACTCTCCGCTTCGTCGATGGCGTCGCGAATTCCGGCCGTGTCCACCAGATGAACCGGAATTCCGTCGAGGGCAACAGTCTCAGTCACCAAGTCACGAGTTGTACCCGGGGTCGCGGTCACAATCGCGCGCTGGCGTTCTACAAGGCAATTAAACAAGCTGGACTTACCCACATTAGGACGGCCGACGATGGCCAGTGTCAATCCCTGGTTCACAATCTTTCCGTACAGGAATGTCGCGGCGAGTAGCTCTAACGGCGATCGCACTGTAGCAATGCGCTCCAGGATGACGGGCGCGGGCATGACGGAGATGTCGTCTTCAGCAAAATCGATTCCTGCCTCGAGCGCAGCGATCAACTCCACTAAATCTTTCTTGATTGGCTGCAACTGGCGAGATAGAGCACCGTCTAGTTGCTGCGCCGCGACTTTCGCCTGATATAAAGTTTGCGCATTGATCAGGTCGCGTACGGCTTCCGCCTGGGTGAGGTCGATGCGCCCATTAAGGAAGGCGCGCATGGTGAACTCTCCCGGTTCGGCAAGGCGCGCGCCCTTGGCGAGCATCAGTTCGATGATGTGGTGCAGGACGACAGGCGATCCGTGGGCAGAAATTTCGATGATGTCATCGGTGGTGTAGGAATGCGGTCTAGCGAAATAGGTAACGACGACCTCGTCAATGCGAGTTGAAGACTTTTGCGCGGCAGGGGCCGCTTCTGCGTGATCCTTGCTAGAACCGGGGGTTTGGCGCGAGGGGGCTTCCGCTGCGATAAGCTCGCCGAAAATCGCACGTCCTGGTTCCAGAGGGTGCTTCAATCGCAGCATCGCGGAAGCCATCGTCATAGCTTCCGGGCCGGCAATACGGATTACTCCTATCCCTCCGCGGCCCGGCGGGGTCGCGATAGCGACGATGGTGTCATCGAGATTCACCCGAGCATTGTAGTGGGTCATTGAGAATCTAAAAGCTTGTCATCTCGAGCGCCTGCTCTTTGTGCTCTTGTTCCCATCCGAAGAACAGCGAAGCCAGAAACCCCTTCCTCCTGCAAGTTCGCTGAGTGAAAGCGATTCTGTCGAAAAGAAGTTGACGGAATGTCAAGCGTGCTTTACATTAAGCGATGACAAGCACGCTTGACATGGAGAATTTATGAACGAAAATGCGAAAAGATACGGCAAGGAATTTGCCGCGGCGATGGTCTGTTACGGAGTTTTGCTGCCGCTTTCCATACATCTATTGAAATCCGATCCTCAGTCGCCCTGGCGCGTAGTGTGGGCGCTGTTGCCGGTATTCCCTGCGCCTTTTGCGATTGCGGCAGTGGTCAGGTTTTACCGAGGCTTGGACGAACTTCACCGCCGGATTCATCTCGAAGGCTTGTCGTACAGCTTCCCGGCGACCTTCCTTTTCACCATGACCTACGGATTCCTGCAAAACGCTGGTTTTCCGCCGCTGGATTTAGTCCAACTCGCATCGGGAATGATCGGATTGTGGGGACTTGGCCTTGGAATCGCAGCGCGGAAGTATCGATGAAGAACTCTGTAAGGGAACTTCGCGCCCAATTGGAGTGGACCCAGGCCGATCTGGCCGACCGGCTGGGAGTCTCGCGTCAAACGGTAAACGCCATAGAGACGGAGAAATATGATCCGAGTTTGCCGCTGGCGTTCAAGATTGCGAAAGCGTTTAAGAAGACGGTGGAAGAAATATTCAAGGCATAGGATTGGCAATGTGACACATTATGTGACACATTGCTGATATGCCTTCGGTCAACTTACGTCAGCTTCGTGACACTCGCAGGCTGAAGGCCTGGTTGCGCGCTGGGAACACGGTGGAGTTGCGCGAGCGGGATAAGCTTATCGCGCGGATTGTCCCGGCATCACAGGCCAAAGCGCCGGTAGAACTTCCCGACTTCCGGGCCCGGGCAAAAGCAATTTTGGGCAAGCGAGTCTTGACCATAGTGGATGACTTGATAAAAGACCGCGGACGCTATTGACCGTTTACGCAGATTCCAGCTTCTTCGCCTCCCTTTACGCGATAGACCGGCACTCAGGTGCTGCTCGAGAACTTGTGCAGTCTCGTCATGGCGTTTGGTTCACGCCGCTTCACCATGCGGAGTGGTTCCACGCTATTACGCAACAGGTTTTTCACCGAAGAATTTCTCGAGAGGATGCACAACACTTTTTTGATCACTTGGAAGCGGACCTTGTAGCGAAAATATGGGTCGAGACACCGATGCCAGAAGGGGTTTACGACGTCTGCGCGGATTTGGCGAGGCGATATGGCCCACGCCTGGGCGTCCGTACGCTGGACAGCCTGCATGTAGCCTCGGCCCTCCAATTGAAAGCGGAGCGGTTTTGGACTTTTGACGAGAGACAGGCGAAGTTGGCGAAGGCCTCTGGACTAAAGACGTCTTGATTATTCGACGACAATTTATTCTTTCGTATTGGTTAAAGACTTCTGGGATTGAATACTGTTGGTTGTCCGCTGTCCCATCTTTCGCAAAACATGCGAAAAGATGGGGCACCCCCTTCATCGTGGTGCCCGCGAGGTCTTATCTGCTTCCCCGCCAATAGCTTCTCAGCGGTCAAGAGTCAGGCAGTCGAGCTTCAAATTTAATACGAAGGAGAAAGCGCTTTAGGAAAATTGCGAGATTTTCTTATCGAGCTCGGCGATCGCGCTTTGGAGGATGGCTCGATGCTGTGGATTCTTAACCTGCTCAAGCTGACTGGAAAGATGCTTGCGACTAAGCTCGAGGCCATCTTTCGTGCGACGGTCGATCAGTTCCGCCGAAGTCAACGTCCGCTTGGGTTGGTTCAGCGCCTCGGCAAATGAGGCTTGCTGGTCTTCTACGGATTTACTTTCCCATCCCCGCGCCACGAGGAAAGTATATCGCAACAATATCGAAACTTTCGTCGATACATTGAGGCACTCGGACGGGTGAACTGTTTGCTGGTTGGAGTCATGATCATGCCTAAGGAGGCCTTTTTTTATTAAAAACAATCGGATTTGTTATATTCTCTTCTCAAATGCCGAGTTATCGGCGCCGTAGTACGTACGAGGGGGAGAAAGCTGTGATCTGTGCACATGGGCGTAAACGGCCCCGTCGACCCCAATGGTGAGCTTCGCCGATATGAAGCTCTTCTTCAAACTGCGGATTTAGTTGTCCATCACCAGGAACTTCCCGAACTTTTCCGCGAATTAGCTCTGCGCTTACGCGAGCTGGCTGATTTTGAGTTAGCGAGCTTTTCCCTTCACGACTCCCTCAAGAACGTGATGCGCGTCCACACGTGGGAAGGTTCTACCTTGACCACTACGCCCGATGAAGTTCCGATCGAGGATTCAACCAGCGGTTGGGTGTGGCGTCATCAGCAACCGCTAGTGGTGCCCGAAGAGCGCATGAACGCGCACTTTCCAGCGGCAGCCAGTTACCTCAAGAAAAAAGGGATTCGTTCCTACTGCACTCTGCCACTTACCACGGCGCAAAGGCGTCTGGGAGCCTTGGGATTGGGCAGCGTCCGCGAGGACGTTTATGGGGAAAAAGATCTGCGGCTTCTTCGTCGAATTGCCGAGCTAGTGGCGCTGGCGGTCGAGAACGCCCTCATGTACGGAGCGCTGGAATTGGAACGAGACCGACTCCAGACTCTTTTGGAAGTGAACGCGACTTTGCTGACCAGCATCGATTTAAAAGAACTATTCCCCGCTATTTCCGGCTTCATCCGCAAAGTCATCCGTCAGGAATATGCCAGCATCGCTCTACACGACGAAGACACGAACTCATTACGCATACGGGCGCTGGATTTTCCTCTGGCCACGGGACTCATGGGTGGAGAAATCATGCTTTCCTTCAGTGATGCCATTCCGTGCATGCGCGCTTTCCAGGGAAACGAAGTGAAAGTATTTACCCAAGGCGATCTCGCCGGAATGGATTCCACTTTCGCCAACGGAATTCTTGAGCAAGGCATTAAGACGCTATGCTGCATTCCATTAGTGACACGCAATGGCATTCTGGGGACATTGAACCTTGCCAGCCGCGAAGACAACGCGTTCATGCTTCAAGATCTCAGTTTTCTTAAGCAAGTTGCTGGACAAATCGCAATCGCACTAGACAATGCTCGGGCCTATCGTGAGATCGCCAAGCTGACCAAGCGTCTTGCCACTGAGAAGTTGTATTTGGAAGACGAGATTCGCCTGGAGCGGAATTTCGAAGAGATCGTGGGTGACAGTCCAGCGCTGAACCGAGTGCTGGGACAAGCAAAGACCGTGGCCCCCAGCGACGCAACGGTTTTAATTTTAGGAGACACGGGGACTGGAAAAGAACTGGTCGCACGAGCCATTCACCGCATGAGCTCGCGAAAGGACGCCAGTTTCATCAAGCTGAATTGCGCGGCGATTCCCACTGGCTTGCTTGAGAGCGAATTGTTTGGGCACGAAAAAGGCGCCTTCACCGGGGCCATCAGTCAAAAACTGGGCAGGCTGGAATTGGCCGACAAAGGGACGTTGTTCCTTGATGAAGTGGGAGAAATTCCCCTTGAACTGCAGCCAAAGTTACTGCGAGTTTTGCAAGATCAGGAGTTTGAACGTCTGGGCCGCACCCGCACCATTAAAGTGAGCATCCGGTTGGTCGCAGCTACCAATCGCGATCTTTCGAAGGCGGTTTCGGAGCGTGAGTTCAGGAGTGATCTCTTCTACCGTCTTAACGTTTTTCCCATTCGCATGCCCTTGCTTCGGGAGCGCGGCAAGGACATTCCGTTGTTGGTCCGCTACTTCGTGCAGAAGTTTGCCCGCCGTATGGGGAAGCAAATCGAGACCATTCCTACGGAAACGATGAGAGCGCTGTCGGGATGGCAGTGGCCGGGAAATGTCAGGGAGCTGGAAAATTTCATCGAACGGTCCGTCATTCTTTCCGAGGGACCGGTGTTGAACGCGCCCTTGGCGGAACTGCGCCCACCCGGCTACGAATCAGGCCCCGAAGATACAAGCCTGCAAAGTTTTGAACGCGATCACATCATTAGAGTTTTGCGAGAAACCGGCGGAGTGATTGCGGGGTCTCATGGCGCCGCCGTCCGCCTGGGAATGAAGCGGACCACGTTGCAATCTAGAATGCTGAAGCTCGGCATCGAGCGCTCCGATTATCAAGACGAGTAGCCGCTCCAATAATCTAGAATGTCGGGATTGCTCAGCCCCGATCAACTTCGCCAGGTGCGCGTGGTACTGGTTTCCACTCGCAACCCTTTAAATATTGGCGCTGCGGCGCGTGCCATGAGCAATTTCGGCTTTCTGAAGTTGCGGCTGGTGAACCCTTATGATCCCGCGTTTTTGGAGGCGAAGTCAGCGGTAGGCGCGTCAAAAGTTCTGAGCAACGCCAAAACTTATGCCACACTTGCGGAAGCGGTTGAGGATTGCAGCCTGGTCGTGGGGACGACGGCAGCTTACGATCGAGAACTTCACCATCCTTTGCATCGTCTGGAAACCGGTTCTCGGCTAATTCGCAAGCGCTTGATTTCGGGACGAGTTGCTATCTTGTTCGGCTCTGAGAAGCGCGGCCTTTCCAATCACGACCTGAGCCATTGTCACTGGCTCATGCGAATCCCCACCAGCGAAGTCAATTTTTCGATGAATCTAGGGCAGGCGGTGGCAGTCTGCATGTACGAGTTGGTGCGGGATTCCAAGGCAGGCCCGGCGGCAGAGAAAGAAAAGCCTGCTAGTTCCCGTGATTTTGAAAGGCTTACTTCCCTGTTGTTGGAGGCGATGCGCGCCAGCGACTATCTGAAACGGCGTCCTATAACAGACGTCGATGAGCGAGTGCGCCGCATGGTGCACCGGCTCAACCTGCCTGCTCGCGACACAGTCGCATGGCTGGGAATCCTGCGGCAAATACTGTGGAAGTTGCGGGCGCAAGATTCTTAGTCAATTTTGAGAGTCGGGCTGAAAACTACCGCCTAAATAGGCTGCGGAACTCACCTCTGGGAACATCGATTTGGATGGCCTTCCCCGAGTTCGAATTCGGGAAAGGATTCCCGGAAAAGCGCGTATTAGAGAGCCTTAATGTCCCGAAAACTGATCTCTATAAGTATCCACTTCGCTTGGCGCGGCAACCAAAGCCCTTAGGGCGCCGGGCTTGGCGAAGGTTTGGCGAAAGACTTGCATTCATATTTTATAAGAATCGTGAAAAACATACCCAGGAGCATTTTAGTTATGGTCAGTCTGAGTGCTATCAAAATTACCGAGCGGGACGAGCAGGTCCTGAAATTACTGGTTCAGGGATGCAGCAATAAAGAGATCGGCTTACACCTTAAAATTAGCGCGCGAACCGTGAAGCAACACCTGCGGACCCTCTTCCTGCGCGCCGAGATTCACAGCGGTGGCAAACGCGTTCAATTAGCGACGGCGATGCTGCAAAAGGAGCAGGAGGATTTGTGCAGCCAGACGAGGGTCTGACGACCAAACAAATCCGGGTGTCATTGCTGGTGTGGCAAGGGATGACCAACCGTCAAATCGCCGGCGTGATGGGGACCACCGAGCAAGTAATCAAGAACTATCTACGTGAAGTTTTTAATAAGCTTGGAGTATGGAGCCGTCTGGAACTGGCTTTGTACGTGGGCCGCCACGGGGGCGCGAAATGGAAGGAAGGTGTACCCGGATAGCGGTTGTTTGATCAAGCTCATCTGTTGGTGTAGGTTTATCCGGGAAACGAGGGGAAGCGGAGATGCCGGACATCGACAATCTTAAGCAGCAGATGAAACGGATGTGGACGGCGGGCGACTTTGGCGAAATTGCTAAGTTTTCCGCGGCGGAGGCGGAGGCATTCGTTGGGCGCTTGCCAATTCAGCCCGGGACGAACTTGCTCGACGTCGCCTGCGGGACGGGAAATATATCGATCCCAGCTGCCCGAAGGGGCGCTGTGGTAACGGGCGTCGATATTGCGTCGAACTTGGTCGAACAAGCGCGGGCTCGCGCTTCCGCGGAAGGCGTGGCAGCAGAATTTCGCGAAGGGGACGCCGAGCAACTTCCGTTCGCGGATGCAAGCTTCGATATGGTGGTTTCGATGTTCGGTGCGATGTTTGCGCCTCGTCCCGAGCTGGTGGCTGCGGAGTTGGTGCGGGTGTGCCGGCCCGGAGGAATGATCGCGATGGCGAACTGGACTCCCGAGGGCTTCGTGGGGAAAACTTTTGCCCTAAGCAGCCGCTATGTACCTCCTCCTGACGGCCTGCCTGCGCCGGTACTTTGGGGAAAAGAAGATGTGGTTCGGGAGCGTTTCGGCAAAGTCGGGCGCAAGGTGGAGACTATCCGTCACAATGTGGAGTTCAGATACCCGTTTGATACCAAAGGAGTGGTGGAGCATTTCCGCAAATATTTTGGTCCGACACAGATGACATTTGCCCGTCTGGATCCCGAACGTCAAGCTGAGTTGGCAAAGGAAATGGAGAGCTTGTGGTCTGTGAACAATAGAGGGAATCCGGGGGAAACGTTAGTAGCCGCGGAGTATTTGGAAGTGAGAGCGACGTAAATATTCTGCATTTCTTGCGATGACCTTCACCGATGTCGTCCAAGCTAGCCCGTGAGCACCCCCAAGCGGTTTGCAAAATCGCGGCTATAATCCCAATTGTTTCAAGAGATATGCAGCTGGGGGCCCCGCGATGCGCATCCGTTCTCTGATTACGTTTATTGGCATTGGTCTTTGTCTCCTTCCTGCCGTCGCGCAGCAATACTCCGAAAAGATGTATCAGGAGATGCGATGGCGGATGATCGGCCCTTTTCGCGGGGGCCGCACCCGCGCCGCTGCGGGCGTACCCAGTCAGCCGAATGTTTTCTACGTGGGCGCAGGCGATGGCGGAGTTTGGAAATCCAGCGATTATGGCCGCACGTGGAATCCGATCTTTGATCAGCAGAGCTCGCAGTCTATCGGCGCGATCGCGATTGCGCCCTCTGATCCAAATGTTGTTTACGTAGGCAGCGGAGAAGGGTTGCATCGCCCTGATTTGTCCGTGGGCGACGGAATATACAAATCTATCGACGCAGGGAAAACCTGGTCACACCTTGGCCTTCGCGACGGCAAACAAATTCCAGCACTCGCCGTTGACCCTCAAAATCCCAGTCGAATATTCGCCGCGGTCCTTGGGCATCCCTATGGCCCCAACGAAGAGCGCGGAATTTTTCGTTCTCTCGATGGGGGACAAACCTGGCAAAAAGTTCTGTACAAGGACGAAAACACCGGAGGCGCCGATATCGCCATCGATGCATCGAACCCGGATGTGGTCTATGCGTCGATGTGGGAGGTCAGAGAAGGGCCGTGGGAAGACAACAATCTTCTGGAAGGAAGTGGCGGAGGTCTTTTTAAATCCACCGACGGCGGCGAGCATTGGCGTCAATTAGCGACAGGACTGCCTGCGGATGTAACTCAGGTAAATGTCACGATCTCGCAGAGCCAGCCATCGCGCCTTTACGCGACAGTCGCTTCAGGCGCTCGCGGAGACTACGGCACCGATCAAGGCGTGGGATTTTATCGCTCCGATGACGCCGGAGAAACCTGGTCACGCATTACGACCGATGCCCGCCCCGCCATGCGCATTGGCGGCGGAGATCTTCCGGTGCCGAGAGTTGACCCGAAAAATCCTGACGTGGTTTATAGCGCCAGCATCGTCACTACGCGGTCCACCGATGGCGGTAAGACCTGGATGAGCCTGCGCGGCGCTCCGGGTGGCGACGATTATCAAAATTTATGGATCAACCCCAATGACCCCAACATTATTTTGCTGGTTGGCGATCAGGGGGCGATTGTCAGCGTGAACGGCGGCGAGACTTGGAGTTCGTGGTTCAATCAGCCGACAGCGCAGCTTTATCACGTCGCAGTGACCGGCGATTTTCCTTACAAAGTTTGCGCCGGTCAGCAGGAAAGTGGCTCGGTATGCATTTCAAGTCGAGGGAACGACGGAGCGATTAATTTTCGCGACTGGCACCCCGTGGGGGTGATCGAGTATGGATACGTTGCGCCTGATCCGCTGGACAGTGACCTAATTTACGGCGCCGGACGCAACGAAGTTTCGAAGTTTCACTGGTCCACGGGGCAGGTTGAAAACGTGACTCCCATCCCGCTTCGTGGGGAAAAGTATCGCACCGACCGCACTGAGCCGCTGGTTTTTTCTCCAGTCGATCCTCACATCCTTTATTATGCAGCCAACTTTTTGTTCACCACCGTGGACGGGGGACACACGTGGAAAGCCATCAGCCCCGACCTAACTCGAGAGGCCCCAGGAGTGCCCTCGAGCGTGGGGTTCTCTGGCGTCGAAAAATCCCAAGGCGGGCGCCCAGCGGGGCGCAATTTATGCGCTGGCCCCGTCATTCCGAAATGTGAATACCCTTTGGGCGGGAACCGACGACGGTTTGGTTTGGAAGACGCTTGACGCGGGAGCGAATTGGGAGAACATCACCCCTCCGGATGTAATTCCGTGGAGCAAGATCACTCAGATTGCCGCGTCGAGATTTGATGATGCTTCGGTTTACGTTTCGGTCAGCCGCTTTCGCATCGACGATTTGCATCCGTATATTTACCGCACCCACGATGGTGGGAAGTCGTGGAAGCTCATCACCGAGGGCCTGCCCGCGGATGCGCCTGTGGATACGGTGCGTGAAGACACTGTCCGCAGGGGGCTGCTGTTTGCAGGGACTGAGACCTCGGTGTGGATGTCGTTTGACGACGGCGACCACTGGCAGTCGCTGCAACTGAATTTGCCGCACACATCCATGCGCGACTTGTGGGTGCACGGGAATGACTTGATTGCGGCTACCCACGGCCGCTCATTTTGGATATTGGATGACATTTCGCCGCTGCGACAGCTTGACCTGCCAACGCCGCAGGCGAGAACATTTTTGTATCACCCGGCCACGGCATATCGGATTCGGCGGGACACGAATACCGATACGCCCATTCCTCCCGATGAACCTGCGGGAAGGAATCCGCCGGATGGGGCGGTCATTGATTACTTCCTCGCTCCGCAATCAACTGGACCAGTTTCGCTGGAAATTTTAGATGGACAGGGAAAATTGGTTCGGCGATTTTCCAGCGACGAGCCACCTCACGCGACCCCGGCTGAAGTGGAGAAGCAATTAATTCCACTGTACTGGCTCCGCGCACCGAAAAGCCTCGTCGCGTCGGAAGGCATGCACCGCTGGATTTGGGACCTGCATTATCCCCCACCGGCCGCGACTGCGCACGAATATCCCATTGCCGCGGTACCCCACGACACGCCGCGGGAACCCGAGGGACCGCTGGCTCTGCCGGGGCAATATACGGTACGGCTTACCGCCGGGGGTAAAACTTTCTCCGCCCCGCTCACCGTGAAGATGGACCCACGGGTGGAGGTTCCGGGAAGTGAGTTGGCGAGACAATTTAGTCTTGCCCAACGGTTGTCATTGATGATGACACACGCCTCGCAAGCCGCAAAAGAAGCCCGTTCCACTCTGGACCAACTCCAAGCCACGTCGCAAAAAGCGACGGGCTCTACGCTTGAACTCGCGAAAGTCCTACAACAAAATATTTCTGCGATGGCGGGGAAAGCTGAATCCTCATTGCCATCTTCAAAAAGTCCGACATTGAAAAGTTTGAACTCCGATATCGGGGCGCTCTACGCCAACGTCCAAAAGGCAGACTCGGCTCCCACCGCCGCGCTTGTCGATTCCACCGCTGACGCGGAGCGTGACCTTTCAATGGCACTGAAGCGCTGGGAAGATTTGAAGAAGAGTGATTTGGCGGAATTCAATCGACAGCTAGTCACGTCAGGCTTGCCCGTGATAAAGCCTGAACTAGAACCCGAAACCGGCCAGAACGTTACCCACGAAGAATAGAATCAATGACCAGGAAGAAAAAACCGAAACCGTTTCACGTGGTGACGGAAATCAAAGCTATGGCCCGAGAGCAGATTGGAATGCCGCCGGGTGAGAAAGTCTTACCGAACAAGAAGCGGCGCAAAGCCGAAAAGCATAAGAGCACTCTGTCGGAGCTGTTGCGACAGCAATAGATTGGGCACCGTCATTGACATGCAGGGGTGCCGTCGAGCACTCCCTTGACCGGGATCGAACCGACAAGGATTGACCCGTCGGAATGATTGGATGGGTTGCTGTAATAGGTGGCCGTCACGTCCCCGGATCCGCATGTGTTTAGCGCCGTAACTAGACCGGTGCTGGTTACAGTCGCGAGATTTGCCACGTCTATCTGCCACAGCACTTTGGTCGTAATATCCTTGAATTCGGGCGGGTGGATAAATTGGCCGATCGCCGTCAGTTGCGCCTGAGCCCCAACGCCTTCAAACGTTAATCCGGAAGGCTTGATCGCGATGCTGACTAATTTCTGATCGTGGCCGCAACTCGATAGGGTGGCGAGGCCAAAAAGCACAATGGCGGCGCCAAGCCTCGACCTGCTTTGCTTCCAAATCATGAACTTCTCCTGAAGAACGCGCTGCTGAAGTGGCGGGTTGAAGTAAAGTTATTAGAACAAAGCGCAAAATGCAACAATTGCTGCAGTTTTGGTAGAGGCTCAATTGAGCCACTACCAATAAAAGCGACTATCCAGCGACACAGTTAAGAAATTTCAGGCGGTAATCGTGTCTGCGACGAACTTAGCGAAAGTCATGACATCTTCTTCCGTTGTATCGAAGGAGCACATCCAGCGGACTACGGATTGCTCTTCTTCCCAAACGTAATAAAAATAACGGTTCTTGATTTTCGCTATTGCATGCGGGGGGATTTGCGCGAAGACGCCATTCGCCTCGACTGGGTAAACGATTTTGATTTGCGGGATTCTGCGTAGCTCTGCAAGTAATAATTGCGCCATGTGGTTGGCGTGGCGCGCGCTCCTAAGCCACAAATCGTTGGACAATAGTGCCTCGAACTGCACCGCGATAAAGCGCATCTTCGAGGCGAGCTGCATGCCCTGTTTACGCCAGTAAAGAAAATTCGCGGCAAGTTTCGGGTCGAAGAAAACCACCGCTTCGCCACCCATCATTCCATTCTTGGTGCCGCCGAATGAAAGCACATCGACTCCGGCATCTGTTGTGATTTGGTTGAGATTTAAGTTGAGGCTAGCGGCGGCGTTGGCGATTCGAGCGCCATCCATGTGAAGAAACATCTTGCGATCGTGGGCCCACTTTGCCAACGTGGTGATTTCCTGCGGCTGGTACACCGTCCCCACTTCTGTACATTGAGTGATGGATAGGACGCGAGGTTGAACGTGGTGCTGATCGCCAATCCCGTGGTATGCGCGGGTTGCAAGATCGATCGTGAGTTTTCCATCACTGGTTGGTATTGGCGCGAGTTTGCATCCTGTAAATTTTTCCGGCGCGCCACATTCGTCCACGTTGATGTGAGCGCCCTCGGCGCATATGACGGCATGGTAAGACTCGGTCAGAGCTTTCAAGCTTAGGCAGTTAGCGGCGGTCCCATTGAAAACGAAAAAGACTTCGACGTCGCTTCCGAAATGCTCTTTGAATTTTCTTACTGCTGACTCGGTGTACGGATCGTCGCCGTATCCCACCGTGTGGCCCTTATTTGCTGCTGCAATTGCCTCTAAAATTTCAGGATGAATGCCAGCGTTGTTGTCGCTGGCAAAACTGCGCGAAGGTATCATCGAAGATCAATTTAGCAGAGGTTGGCATTTGCGAAGGTGGACAGTCCTTCGCTGAGGTCAGCACATTGCTCTCAATTATTGTTGCTGTGCGCAAATCAAACAGCCGTCTACCTCCGGGAGACAAGGGTTTTATGTTTCGCGAATGTTTGGGGGTTCTTAGACCTGTCCCGCACCGCCGTCCACTCCGAGTTCAATGCCCGTGACGTAGGAGGCATCGGATGAGGCCAGAAAGGCGACCGCACCTGCTACTTCTTCAGGCTTGCCGAAGCGCTTCATGGGATTCACTGCCAGGATGCTTGCCGAAAAGCCATCTAATTGTTCCTTCGACATGCCGGTACGTCCGAAGATCGGGGTTTCAATGGGTCCGGGTGCAACTGCATTCACGCGGATGTTTCGGGCCGCCAGAGTGGCCGCCATGGAACGGGTGAAAGAGCGCAATGCCGCTTTGGTGGCGGCATATACTGAGCCCATCGCCGGCCCCTGATGACTAACCACGCTGGTATTTAGAATGATCGACGCGCCGTCATTCAGGTGAGGCAGAGCTTTTTGTACGGTGAAGTAAGCCCCCTTCGTATTGATATCGAAGTGCTCATCGTAGTGCGCTTCGGAAACTGCTTCCAGAGGAACAAACTTGGCGACTCCGGCATTTACAAACAGCACATCAATCTTGCCAAAGCGTTGTGCCACCGCCGAGAAAAGTTTGTCCGCATCCGCCAGCTTGGAAACGTCGGCCTGCACTATAAGCGAGTCTTTTCCGAGAATTTTGCCTGTCTCATCCAAAGTTTTCTGGTCCCTGCCGGAAATCGCGACGCGAGCCCCTTCCGCGCGAAATCGTTGCGCTGTTGCCAACCCAATGCCACTGTTTCCGCCTGTAACCACCGCGACCTTGCCTTCTAATCTCTTCATTCTGCTTCCTCCAAAAGTATTCGTAGAATGGGTCCTGCTTATAGAATTAATGCTTCTTTACGTCACTTGTACATTTAGATGAACATCTAAATAATAGGTCGCATCTAATTTTTGGGAGGCTTTTAGTAGATGGAGGGAAAATTATTAAATCACGCTCAAATCGAGCGAATTTCCAAAGCCTTGGGAGACCAGACTCGTCTGCTGATTTTTGAGGCGATAGCCTCGCGCGGCCAGATGAATTGCGGCGAGATCGTAAACCTTCGGGGTGTGACCGCAGCCACGGTTTCTCATCATTTAAAAATCCTTGCCGACTCCGGCCTGATCGACTCTCGGCGTGAAGGTCAATTCGTGTTTAGCAAGGCCGTTCCCGAAGTGATGGAAGCTTACAACGACACACTTAGAAAACTCTCACGAGGGAAGGCGTTATCGCGACGATAGGGGCTAGCGCGAAGAAGGACGATTTCCCGAGTCTTTTAATGAGAGTCCACAATCTAATCGTTTACTATCGTTCGAATCGCGAGGGACCCATGAAGTTACAATCAGGCACTGCAGGTCATCGAGAATGACGGAATCTCTCTCCATCGTTTCTCTTAACAGTCGACGGCTATTTTTAGCGAGCCTCGTAGTGGTGGCAGCGATGACTATAAGCTCGTGTGGCGGAAAAGCCGCTCCCGCGGGACCGCCTGCTGGCGGCGGCATGCCGGTGAAAGTGCTGGCTGCAAAGTCAGAGGCGGTCAACGATAGCAGTGACTACGTAGCCACGTTGAAGTCACGCGACTCTGCGGTAGTGATGCCTGAGGTTGAAGGCCGCATCACGCAAATTTACGTGCACTCCGGCGCGCACGTGACCGCTGGTACACCGCTCATGCAGATCGATCCCAGCAAACAACAGGCCACGGTGAACAGCAATGTGCAGAACCGCAGTGCGCAAATTGCTTCTTTGCAATATGCAAAGCAACAATATGATCGCACCAGCTCACTTGCAGCGGCGGGAGTCGTGAGCAAACAAGAATTGGACCAGGCAAAGTCAGCCCTGGATGCGGCCCAGGCGCAGCTGGGGTCCCTCGACGCGCAAGTGCAGCAGCAGCAAGTTCAACTGCGTTACTACCGAGTGGTGGCACCCTCCAGCGGAGTAGTTGGAGATATCCCAGTCAGAGTGGGAGACCGCGTGGTGACCTCCACCATGCTTACCACCGTCGACAAGCCTGGCGGCCTTGAAGCCTACATATATGTGCCTATCGAAAAGTCTGGCCAGCTCAAACTAAACATGCCGGTACAAATTGTTGATGCAGATGGAAAAGTTATGGCCGACAGCCGCATCAGTTTTATTTCCCCGGAAGTTGACAACACGACGCAGAGCGTCCTGGCCAAAGCGAAGATTTCTAACACCAACGACAAGTTGCGGACGGCCCAATTTATTCGCGCCCGCGTAATTTGGAAGACTCAGCAGTCGCCGGTGGTACCGGTGCTTGCAGTCTCACGCATAGGCGGCCAGTATTTTGTTTTCGTTGCGGAAGATCAGGGAGGCAAAACTTTTGCCCATCAACGAGCGCTGCAAATAGGAGACATGGTAGGAAACGATTACGCGGTAATCAGCGGTATCAAGGCCGGCGAAAAGGTAATAGTCTCCGGCACGGAATTTTTAGTGGATGGAATGCCGGTCATCCCGCAAGCCTAGTGGCCGGCTTCGGCGTAGTGTAAAGCAATCCTTTTTTGACATGATCAATCTCCAGGACCTAACTCATGTTTGTTGATTTTTTTATTCGACGGCCGATTTTCGCTACCGTATGCGCGTTGCTCATTATTCTAGCGGGCGCTGCAGTCATTCCGACGCTGCCCATCGCGCAATTTCCTATTCTCGCGCCACCTCAAGTTTCGGTAAACAGCGCCTACATCGGGGCCAGCGCACAGACGGTGGAATCCGCCGTCACCACTCCGTTGGAGCAGCAAATCAATGGCGCCGAGGGAATGAAGTATCTGGAGTCGAGTAGCGGCAACGACGGATCAAGCTCCATCACGGCGACTTTCGATTTAAGTCGAGATCCCGATCTCGCCGCCGTGGACATACAGAATCGCGTAAATGCCGCGCAGGGCCGGCTGCCGAATCAAGTTAAATCTACCGGAATCATCATTAGCAAAGCATCCAACAGTTTTGTCTTCGGCGCGGCAGTCTATTCGGAAGACGGAAACCTCTCGCCGCTGTTCATGAGCAATTATCTCGACGTGTATGTGCGGGACGCGCTGAAGCGCATTCCCGGCGTCGCGAACGTAATCATTTTCGGGGAACGAAAATATTCCATGCGGCTCTGGCTTGATCCGGTGCGCATGGCGAGCCGTCAACTTACCGCGAGCGACGTGGTGAGTGCGCTGCAAGAACAGAATGTTGAGATCGCCGCCGGTCAGGTGGGGCAGCCTCCGATCCAGACCGGACAGGCTTTTCAGATCAGCGTGCGCGTGGTGGGACGCCTCAGCGAGACCAGCCAATTCGCGAACATTGTGGTTAAGACGAATGCGGATGGAACGCCGGTGCGGCTGAAAGATGTGGGCCGCGCCGAACTGGGGGCCGAAGACTACAGCTCCGATTTGATGTATAACGGCCGCGACGCGGTCGGCATAGGCGTTTTACAGCTCTCCAATGCCAATGCGCTACAAGTGGATAAGCTCGCTCTGGCTGAGCTTGACCGGCTGTCAAAACACTTTCCGCCGGGGATGAAATACAAAAACGCATTCGATACCACGGATGCCGTGGGTCAATCAATCAATGACGTGTTGTCAACGTTGTTGCTCGCGATATTTCTCGTCATCCTGGTGATTTTTGTTTTTCTTGCGGACTGGCGCAGCACGATTATTCCGGCGGTCACGATTCCAGTCTCGCTGATTGGAACGTTTGCGTTCGTGAAGTTGTTGGGATTTTCGATCAACACCCTCACGCTGTTCGGAATCACACTGGCCACCGGACTGGTGGTTGACGATGCCATCGTGGTAATCGAAAACATCGAGCGCCACATTCAAGAGGGGGAGACGGATACTCACAAAGCCGCGTCAATCGCGATGGGCGAAGTCGCGGGAGCGGTGATCGCAACGTCACTGGTACTGATTGCGGTTTTCGTGCCGGTGGCATTTTTCCCGGGGACGACAGGCATCTTGTTCAGGCAGTTCGCGCTGACAATCGCCTTCTCAATTGCGATCTCTACGTTCAATGCGTTGACTCTAAGTCCGGCGTTGGCGGCGATCCTTCTGGGCCGCGTCCACGGAGAAAAAGGCTGGTTCTTTCGCGGCGTCGACCGTGTGATTGGCGGGATCACGAGCGGATATCAGGCAGCTCTGCGCGGAGCACTTCGTTTTCGAGTGGTCACGGTGATTTTGTTCTTCGTAGGCCTCGGTATAACGTACCTAATTTTTCAGCGAGTGCCCAAAGGCTTCGTGCCCAACGAAGATCAGGGATATTTCATTGTGGTAGTGCAGGCCCCGCCGGGCGCATCGATGGAGTACACCCGGAACATCCAAAAGCAAGTGACACAAATTCTCAGCGGCGAGCCTGAAATTCAGGGCGTATTCGCGATCAGCGGATTCAGCTTCAGCGGGAATGCGTCGAACCGCGGATTGACCTTCGGTCCGCTCAAATCATTCTCGCAGCGCAAAGGAGATGCGCACAGCGCAAGTGCCATAGTGAATCGCCTTCGCGGAAAGCTGTTTGGTATTCAAGGAGCACTGGTTCTGGCTTTCCTGCCACCGCCGGTACAAGGGTTGGGACAATTCGGCGGATTTCAGTACGAACTGCAAGACCAGGGTTCGCACTCCTTAGAAGATTTAGCAAAGACAACGCAAAACCTGGTGAGGCAGGGGAATGGCCGGAAAGACCTGGCGGGATTGTTCAGCAGTTATACGGCGAGCGATCCCCAATTCCTGGTCACGATTGATCGCGAAAAGACTAAGAGCCTGCACGTGCCATTGCAGCAGATCACTGACACTCTTGGCGTTTACATGGGATCGGCTTATGTGAACGACTTCGACTTCAACAATCGCTCTTATCGCGTTTACGTGCAAGCTGATCAGCAATTTCGGGCGCGAGAAAAAGATATAGGTCAGTTTTATGTGCGGTCTGATAGCGGCGCGATGATTCCTCTGGAGAATTTGGTGACGGTCACGCAGACGACAACTCCCCAAGTAATCAGCCACTACAATTTATTCCGCTCGGCGGAAATCGATGGGTCGGCTGCGCCGGGAACGAGCTCTGGACAAGCCATCAACGCCATGCAGGAATTAAGCGCGAAAGTTTTGCCACAAGGATTTGCCTACGAGTGGACGGGATTATCGCTGGAGGAATTAGCGTCGGGCAAAACCACGTTGGTGCTGTTCGCATTGGGCTTGGTGGTGGTGTATTTGACCCTTTCGGCGCAGTATGAAAGTTTTGTTTTGCCGTTCATTGTGTTGTTGGCCGTGCCCATGGCCCTGATGGGCGCGCTGGGGGCGCAATGGTTACGAGGTTTGGAAAACGACGTTTATTGCCAGATTGGATTGGTCATGCTGGTCGGCCTGGCAAGCAAAAACGCGATTCTGATTGTGGAATTTTCGGAGCAACTTCGTAAGAGCGGGATGCCCCTGCTGGAGGCGACAGTTGAGGCCGCCCGCATTCGACTGCGTCCCATTCTAATGACGTCTTTCGCATTCATCTTAGGCGTCGTTCCGCTCATGGTTGCCAGCGGCGCAGGCGAAGCGGGACGTCACTCGGTAGGGACGACAGTGTTTGGTGGAATGATCATGTCAACCATGCTGAATCTGTTTTTTATTCCAGTGCTGTATTCCATCATCGAGGGCTGGCGCGAGAGTGGTCATAGAGAAGTGGCCGAGGAAGCAAATACAGAAATGTTGGTGCACTAACAATGGGCTCGCAATAACAAGCGGCGCAGGTCCAACACAAATTAGTCGTGATTTTACGTCAACACCTCGGCAATCTTTCCCTCGGAAATTATCTTCGCTATGCGGGCGAAATCCTCGTACATGGCGCGGTCTTTTTCCATGGGAGCAGAAACCTTCCGAATCTCCCTATGCGCCGTCTGTCCGCGTTTTCCGGTCGTTAGAGGGGCCATAAAATCCAGCGCCTGAGCGGCGGCCATGGCTTCAATCGCGATCACGTTCCGGGTGTTTTCGACGATCCGTTTCAATTTGAGTCCGCCTGACATTCCCATGGAAACGAAGTCTTCTTTATTCCCGGACGTCGTAATCGAATCGACTGAGGCGGGATGCGCCAATATTTTATTTTCGCTCACCAATGCGGCCGCGGTGACTTGCGGCATCATGAATCCGGAATTCAGCCCGGCGCCTGCGGCTAAGAATGGCGGCAATCCCTCGTTCAATGCGGGATTCACCAGTCTTTCCAACCTCCGCTCCGAAATTCCGGCCAGCGCACTTAACGCAATCCCCATGAAATCCAGCGCGAAAGCGAGCGGCTCCCCGTGAAAATTACCGCCTGAAATTACATCGCCGCCTTCTTCGTTGCTACCGTTGATGAAGACCAACGGGTTATCCACCGCGGAATTGATTTCAATTTCCATGATGCCGCGACAGTAAGCCAGGGTATCGCGGACGGCCCCGTGGACCTGAGGAATGCAACGTAGGGAATATGCATCCTGCACCCTTCCGCAATCGCGGTGGGACTCTCGAAGCTGACTCCCCTCAAGCATCGTGCGCAAGTTCGCAGCGGTCTTGAGTTGTCCCGGATGCGGACGGGCCTGATGAATACGCGCATCGAAAGCCATATCGGTGCCGCGCAGGGCGTCGAGGGTCATGGATCCGATGACATCGGCGGAATCAACCAATATTTCGGAGGCGAGCAGCGCGAGTGCTCCCAACGCCAGCATCCCTTGCGTCCCATTGATAAGCGAAACCGCTTCTTTTGCTTCCAGTACAAGCGGCAGAATCTCAGCGCGGCGCAGGGCATCTGCGCTTGGAATACGCAGTCCCGCTTCCCCGATACATTCGCCCTCGCCGATCAGCACGAGCGCGAGATGAGCCAACGGGGCGAGATCTCCACTTGCACCTACGCTCCCTTGGGAGGGGACGTAAGGATTAACTCCCCGGTTAAGAAGTTCGCATAGGGTGTCGATGACAACAGGACGAACTCCTGAATTTCCTTTAGAAAGCGAGTTGGCCCGCAGCAGTATCATCGCCCGGATTTCGATGAATGTAAGTGGCTCCCCAACCCCGACAGCGTGGGAGCGGAGCAGATTGACCTGCAATTCGCGGATCTGTTCTCCGGCGATTCGCACATCGCTCAACTTCCCTACCCCGGTGGTGATGGCGTATGAAAGTTTGTTGCGGGAGACGAGGGTATCCACGACTGCACGTGCCTTGGCAACCAGTTCCCGTGCATCTGGGGCTAGCAGCACCGCTTGGTTTGCTGCGGCAACTTCGCCGACCGCTAACAAGTTGAGATCGTTTCCGTTGATGTGAAGCGCCTTCAATTTGCTCCCTTATTCATGATCTCCCCATCGCTTCACGGAACGCCGACATATATTTTGCGGGAAGTGCCGTGACCTTCATTTCCGCATTGGTAACAATGTGCGTGGTCTCGCCTTCGGCCAAGAGCGCACCGTCCCCATCGCGAATAAGTTCGTAGGCAAAGTGAATCACTGAATCTCGAACATTTTTCAAGCGAGTGCGAACCACAATTTCATCGTCGTACCGCGCCGGGGCCCTGTACCGGCAGCTCGCATCGACGACCGCGATAAAACACTGATCTTTTTCTTCCATTTCGCGATATGAAAAGCCCAATTGTCGCAGCAATTCCACGCGGCCAACTTCGAACCAAATGAAATGGTTGGCGTGATACACCACTCCCATTTTGTCGGTTTCGGCGTAGCGGACGCGCACCCTAGTTTCGCCGATTGCTTTAACGCTCATCGTCCCGTCCAGACAGGCTTTCGCTTTTCGAGAAACGAAGATATGCCTTCACGAAAATCTTCAGTCGTGCGTATGCGCGCGTTATCCTCGATGGCTTCCGCGACCTGCTGATCCAGTTGCGATGAGATAAATCCATTGATGAGGCGCTTCGTGACTCTCACCGATGAAGGACTATTTTCCATGAGTTGGGCTGCAAGTTCTTGAGCTCGCCCAAGCAAATGAGTCGGCTCGACAACCTCGTTAACCAAACCCAACCGATGCCCTTCAGCGGCATCGAAGAGCCGGCCAGTGAGTAGCAAGTCTCGCGCGATTTTGTGTCCCACTTGCCAGACCAAAATTGAAGAAACAATGGCGGGAACGAAGCCGATTCGAACTTCCGTGTACCCGAACTTCGCGTCTGGAACTGCCAGTGTGAAGTCGCACATGGTGGCCAATCCTGCGCCCCCCGCAATAGCGGCCCCATTGACAGCGGCAATGGTGGGTTTCGAAAATTCGTACAAGCGGCGAAACATATTCGCCATCCTGGTTGAGTCAGCAACATTTTCGGAATGCGTTTTGCCGGTTAGGGATTTGAGTTCATCTAAATCCATTCCAGCGCAAAACGCTTTTCCCGCGCCTGTCAGAATTGCGATTTGGGCATTCGATTTTTCAACTTCATCCAACGCAGAAGTTAGCTCGGCAACCATCTGCAGACTGATGGCATTTCGCTTTTCAGGTCGCTGGAACGTAATCGTCGCAACGCCGTTGGTTTCAAGTTTTAAGGTTTCGAAAGTCATGGAGGAACCCGTTTAGTCTGCCGCGGAGGAATTGCTGTAACGCGCCCCAATTTCGGCCGATGCGCGCAGCAAAACATCCAGCGGTCTCAATGGCGGCAGCTCGGCTCCCATTGATTTTAATGCCTCGATAACTTTCTCCGTGGGAATGTTCCCAACGAGCGCATCCTGGGCGAAGGGACATCCACCCAGTCCGCCCAACGCCGAGTCAAAACGGCGGCAGCCGGCGCTGTACGCCGCCAACACTTTTTCGGCGGCTTGATCGGCGCGGCTGTGCAAATGGACTCCAATTTCCAAATAATTAAACTTCGCCAGAACTGCGGACACAACCTCACTGATTTGAGCAGGGCTGGCCACTCCCACTGTATCCGCGAGCGAGATCATCCGCACTCCGTATGATTCCAAAATATCCACGGCATTGACGACTTCCTCGACGGACCATTCATCGCCGTAGGGATTTCCAAAGGCCATGGAAAGGTAAACCACCGTATCGAGCCCGGTTTCTTCACCTTTGTTTTTGATTTTTTCCAGCTCATCAATCGCCTCATCGAGGGACTGACGCTGATTATTCTGCAAAAAAGTTGGGGAGATCGAATAAGGAAATCCCAGCGTGCGTATGGAATTCGTTGCAATCGCCCGCTGGGCGCCCTTCTCATTGACTACAATGCCGATCAGTTCTACATCATCAGGAGGATCTAACTCTTTCATTACTTCTTCCGAATCGGCCATCTGGGGCACCGCGGCAGGAGACACGAAAGAGGCGGCATCGATGTGTTTGAAACCGGCGCTGATTAGTGAACGCAGATACTCGACCTTTATGTTGGTGGGAACTTGCGCTTTCAAACCCTGCCACGCATCGCGCGGGCATTCGATCAATTTGACAGCTTCAGGCATGGTGAAAGATGGTCCGGGACGAAACTCTAAGTCTGCAATACTCCCACTTTAAATTCCGGGACATCAGGATTCAATGCCGCCGCTTCCAGTGCCTGCGTAATTGCATCGCGAGTTTCTATTGGGTCGATGATTCGGTCAATCCATAGACGCGCGGCGCCGTAACGTGGATCGGTCTGCTCGTCGTAAGTGCGTTTCACCGATTCGAAAAGTTCTTTGCGCTCCTCCTCACTGAGTTTTTTGCCTCCTCGTTCCAACTGCCGAATTTTGATTTCGACCAACGTGGAAGCGGCGGAATCCCCGCTCATCACCGCATAGCGCGCGGTGGGCCAGGCAAAAACAAATCGCGGATCGTAGGCTTTGCCGCACATTGCATAGTGTCCCGCCCCAAATGAGCCGCCGACTATAACTGTGATTTTCGGTACGACTGAATTTGAAACAGCATTCACCAGCTTGGCTCCAGCTTTGATAATGCCGCTCCATTCCGCATCGCGACCGACCATAAATCCATTTACGTCATGCATGAAGATCAGCGGAATCAAATTCTGATTGCAATCCATGATGAAGCGCGCGGCCTTTTCGGCCGACTCGGTATAGATGACTCCGCCGAATTCCATGCGCTTCTTGCCTTCGTGATCGGTGCTTTGCGCGTGCAGCTTCTGGTTGGCGACGATTCCAACCGCAAAGCCCCCAATGCGACCATATCCGCAAACCAGCGTCTTGCCGTATTCGGGTTTGTATTCGTCGAAGCGGCTCGCGTCCACAATGCGGCCGATAATTTCTTTCATGTCGTAAGGACGCGAGGGGGAAGAATCATAAATTCCGTAAATTTCTTCGGCTGCGAGAGCAGGTGGCTCAGGTTTCTTGCGGTCCCATGGAGATTGCCGCCGGTATCCCCATTTATCAACGATGGCGCGAATGCGCTCGATGCAGCTTTCGTCGGTGGGCTCGCGAAAATCGACGGTGCCGCTGATTGCCGAATGCATGGCGGCGCCTCCCAGTTCGTCGGCGGAAACTTTTTGTCCGATCGCGGCCTGCACGAGTGCGGGACCTGCCAGGAAAAGTCCGCTGCCATCGGTCATCAGCACGTGATCGCACATCACCGGCAAATATCCCCCGCCGGCAACGCACATGCCCATGATGGCCGCGATTTGCGGGATTCCCATTGCTGACATCACTGCGTTGTTGCGAAACACGCGTCCGAAGTCGTCGGTGTCGGGAAACACATCTTCCTGGAGTGGAAGGAAAACGCCCGCCGAATCCACTAAATAAATTGTGGGGATGTGATTTTCAAGCGAGATATTCTGCGCCCGAATTACTTTCTTAGCGGTCATGGGGAAGAACGCCCCGGCCTTGACGGTAGCGTCGTTGGCGATGAGCATTACCATGCGCGACTGAATTCGCGCCAGACCGGTGATGACGCCGGCAGCGGGCGCGCCTCCCCACTCCTCGTACATACCGTGCGCAGCGTATTCGCCGAGTTCAAAAAAAGTTCCTGGATCGGCCAGCAATGCGATTCTCTCGCGCGCGGTCAAACGAGATTTTGCATGCTGATTTTCGATTGCCTTGGCGCCGCCGCCTTCGCGAATAGTTTCTTCTTCATTTCGCACCTGTGAAACCATATCCGCAAGGAAGCGCATGTTGGCCTCGAAGCGCGCGGACGTGGGATCGATCTTCGTCTCGATCGCAGGGGACTTGGGAGTTGCTACGGGATCAGTTCTTTCGGCCATGAATAGTCTGAAGGTGCTTACGGTATACCACGGCGGCAGGCGGGTGCAACGCGGTAATGAATTTCACAAATCGAGAAATTGCATGATGGCCGCAGCGGAAAGTTCTCCTGAGTATCACAGTAGGGGGATAACACAAGGTCTCTCCACTTCGCTTCGCTGCGGTCGAGATGACAGATTTTTGAGGGGGATCACGGCTGCTTTCAAGATAGCTTTTCGATCCAGCGATCGAGGCGGCATCCGTCTTCCTGGAGTAAGAACTTGCCCGATCCAAAGCATTCCCCCACGATACGGTGCGACTCCACATCGCGAACCGCTTTGGTGATCCATTGCTTCCCAACCTCGTACTGGCTCCTGGTAAACCACTTCTGCGGCAACACTTCCACCAACCCTGCTTGCATATAAAAAACGTACAAAGCAAACGCAGGGTCGTCGTCGGTTGCGGCCGGATAACTTATGGGCACAATGAGTTCGTCTAGCGTGCGCAATTCAACAGGTACTTCGAGATTATGCATTCCGGCGGGCAGCGCCAGAGGTGTGTCAAATTCCGCCACTGGCGCGGTGGCGGCGTAGACGCGGTCGCCGGATTGTTTGAACCATCCAGCGATTTCCGCGAGGTCGAAAGCTTTCAATTGATTACAATCAAAGGCCATCAAGCGAATGCTTCGTCCTTCGGGGCACCAAACCCCGAGGCGAGATTCGGAAATTGCGAAGGGCCGGCAATAGGTGTTTAGGCCGAGCACCGCTTTGTCAGGCTCACTGGCAAGGCTCAGCGTAACTACGTATGCCAAGGCCCCCTGTTCGCCATGATGAGTCCAAGCCAGCTTTCTGCCATCCGCTAAAACAATTTGCGGGAAAGTTTGCCACTGCCACGGGGCTGGGCCAACTGATTTCGAAATGAGTTCGCGGAGGCGAGAGGTATTGATTTCCGCCATCAAGTAGCTGGAACGTCGCGCGGCTTGACATTGGCGCGAATGAATTGAACGATTTGGTCCATTGAAGTGCCGGGCAGAAAAATCGCGGCCACTCCTGCCTCTTTCAAATTAGCTATGTCTTGATCGGGGATGATTCCTCCCAAAATTAACAACACATCATCCATTTTATTTTTCTTGAGAAGGTCAAGCACACGTGGAACGATAGCGTTGTGCGCCCCGGAGAGAATCGACAGCCCGATGACATTGACGTCTTCCTGCAAGGCAGCGCTGACGATCATGTCGGGACTCTGGCGCAGTCCGGTATAGATGACCTCCATTCCTGCATCGCGCAGCCCGCGCGCGATAACTTTTACGCCGCGGTCGTGGCCGTCCAAGCCAGGTTTAGCGACCAGTACGCGGATTCGCGATTGGGAGTTCATAGGAAATCAGATATTCGCTGTTGGCTTTTAGCTTATATCCAAGGCCAAGGAGCTCGAGGCTGATTTAAACACAAAAACGCTGCTGAAGACCCTTGCGTCATTCGGGCTTGAGGTCGAGGCTCCGCCACAGATACCAGCAAGCCACGCTGCGATACGGCGCCCAACACTTCGCGATTTTTTCCATCTGTTGCGGGGTTGGCGGTTTGCGTTTCTTGTAATGTTTTTTCATCGCCATTCTTATGCCAAAATCTCCGGTCGGCAGGACGTTGGCGCGACGCAACGAGAACATCAAGAACATGTGTGCCGTCCAGATGCCGATTCCTTTTACCTGGGTCAATTGCTCAATGACCTGTTCATCAGAAAGATCGTTGAGGCCTTCGAACTTGAGTTCTCCGCGATGAGTTCGTTCAGCGAGGTCGCGCAGGTAAGAAGTTTTTTGTTTGGATAGACCGGCAGAACGCATTTGCTGGTCCGTCAACTTCAGAATTCCTTCAGGTGTTAGCGGTTCTCCGGCCATCGCGGCGAAGCGATTGAATATGGAAACGGCGGCTTTGCCGTTCAATTGCTGATACACGATGGCTTCTGCGAGGCTATGGAAAACAGGGTCTCCGTATTCAATGCGATACGGGCCGACGCGCTTTATTATCTCGCTGATAATCGGATCGGATTTCTTTAAGTGGTTGAGAGCTTTACGCATGACGCGGCGAGAGCGAGAGGAAAGAATATCACCGACGCCGAGCGGTCGGGCGACTTAAGCCGCCGGCACTTCTGAAGTCACACCTGCGACCTGGCGGGTCTGTTCCAGAAACGAATTTGCATTGTTGAGCAAATGCTCTCGCTTAGCGGGTTCTTCTTCGTCGAGTGCGCCCCACACCAAATTTAGCCAGTTGATCAATTCAGCGTCCATAGGTTTATCCTCCCAAACCTTATGGATCGGTGGAATCGGGCGCGCACCTGAGGTCTCAAGAGCGATCGCCGTATAACTTTGGTAACTAGGTGATGCTTACCTCGGTATAAGTCCCAAAAACTTCGCGGAGGGCGGCGCAGATTTCTCCAACCGTTGCATACGCGCGAACTGCGTCGACGATGTAGGGCATGGTGTTGGAATCGGCAATGTTTGCGGAGGTGCCGGATTTTGGCTCTTTAGCAGCGGCGGTTTTCAGCGCTTCGAGACGGCGAATCACTTCTTCATTCGACCGTCTGGCCCGCAACGCTTTGAGCTTGGCGGTTTGATGGTGCGCAACACTATCGTCGATGTAAAGAATGTGTGGGGGCTCTTCTTCGATGGCAAACTCGTTCACCCCTACGACGATTTTTTCTTTGGCCTCCACGGCGCGCTGATATTGATATGACGCTTCGGCGATTTCCTTTTGCGGATATCCGCGCTCGATGGCCTTCACCATTCCTCCCATGGCGTCGAGTTTGGCGAAATAATCTTGGGCGCCTTCTTCCATCTTGAGGGTCAAGCTTTCAAGAAAATAAGAACCACCTAGTGGATCAATGGTCTGAGTCACGCCCGATTCGTAGGCGACGATTTGCTGGGTGCGCAACGCGATTCTGGCTGCTTCTTCGGTGGGCAACGCCATGGCCTCATCGTAGGCGTCGGTGTGCAGGGATTGAGTACCTCCCAACACCGCTGCCATGGCTTGAAGCGCGACGCGTGCGATATTGTTCCGAGGCTGCTGCGCGGGCAGGGACACTCCGGCAGTTTGAGTGTGGAAGCGAAGAATCGCACTACGCTGGTTCGTGGCTTTAAAGCGGTCTTTCATCACGCGGTACCAGATTTTTCTGGCGGCGCGGTACTTGGCAATTTCTTCAAAGAAATCGTTGTGGGCGTTGAAGAAAAAACTTAACCGGGGGCCGAATTCGTCAATGTCCAAGCCACGCCGCAGTGCCCATTCGACGTACTCGACTCCATCGTACAAAGTGAACGCCAGTTCTTGCAGAGCGGTCGATCCGGCTTCGCGAATGTGGTATCCGCTAATAGAGATTGTGTTAAATCGTGGAGTGAATTTCGAACCGAACTCGAATGTGTCGATCACCAGCCGCATGGAGGGCGCGGGCGGATAAATGTATTCCTTCTGCGCGATGTATTCCTTGAGGATGTCGTTCTGAATGGTTCCGGAAATCTTTTTCCAATCTGCACCTTGTTTCTCCGCGACCACGAGATACATTGCCCACAGCACTGATGCGGGAGAGTTGATGGTCATTGAGACGGTAGTTTTTTCGAGATCGATTCCGCCGAAAAGAATTTCCATGTCCTCAAGCGAATCGATGGCGACGCCGCACTTGCCGACTTCGCCCTCACTTGCAGGATGATCGGAGTCATATCCCATCAGAGTGGGCAAATCGAAGGCGACGGAAAGGCCGCTGCCGCCGCTCTTCATCAAGTATTTATAGCGAAGATTGGTTTCCTCCGGAGATGCGAATCCAGAGAACTGACGCATGGTAAACATTTTGCCGCGGTATCCGGTGGCGTGGATCCCTCGGGTGAACGGGGGCTGTCCAGGGTAGCCGAGATAATGGTCGTAGTTCCAATCTTCTGGGAGATCGGCAGGAGTGTACAGGCGGCGAACTTCTTCGCCCGAAATAGTGGTGAAGCGCGCGTTGCCTTCTCTATCGAGGTTGGTGCCGGTAGCCGCACCGATTGGACGCTCGGGGGTTTTTTCTAAGATCGGGGCCAAAACATTTTCGGTCCATTCTGTTTCGGTCTTCGAAGGTTGGCCCTGGTCAAAACCTTTCGTCGCTAAAATCTGGCCCGTGCTTGAACCTTTTTTTTCTCTCATTGCGCCCTGTCCATTCTGATGATAGGAGCTAAACGGTACGAGAGGCAAGGTGAATGGTGCGGTGAACTGGCACTCCCTGGACACCGCGGGCGACTTGACCCTGACGATAGAGGGTTATGCGCGCTGGTTTCATTTTCGTTCAGTGCGAGACAATTCCCAAGCTTTGGCGTATTTCCACGACACGTAAACAGAATGATAAAGGTGTAATAAGAAGCCCTCGCGCCCATCCAAGAATCCCGCGCGAAAAATGTAGTTGTAAACAAATGTGAGGAGCGGGCGAAAAACGATATTCGCAACGCTGAAGCCTGCATTACCATTTTTCAGAACGAGTTCCGCGCCCATGGAAGAGTAGCTGTTCATGTGATCGACGTAACCGCGCAGCGAAGGATACGCATAGTGCAGCATCGCGTGAGAAAGATTTTTTGTCGGCCCGTTCGCTTTGATGGTGGGATGGGCTCCGTGCTCTTCGAACTTGCCCGCGTCACGCTTGATCAACCGTAGTTTTGGGTCGGGATAGTAGCCGCCATGCTTGATCCAGCGGCCTAAAAAAAAGTTCTTGCGGGGAATCCAAAACCCAACTTCGGCGGGGTTATTGCTTAAGACCGTCTGGATTTCGTGGGCCAATTCCGGTTCCAGAGATTCATCCGCGTCCAATTGAAGTACCCATTCCATGGAGGCTTTGCCGATGGCAAAATTCTTCTGTCCGGCGAACCCTTTCCAGGGTTCCTGGAATATTTTTGCTCCGTGGCCGCTGGCGATCTCGAGCGTTCGGTCGGTGGAACCCGAATCTACGACAATGATTTCCCCGCCGTTGAGCAAAAGAGGTTGGATGCTGTCCAGAGTCCGAGCCAGGTTCGCTTCCTCGTTCTTAGTAATCAGGACGACAGAAACTTTCACCGGAAGAGAATATCGTGATCACCGCCGGATGGGAACGGAGGCATCGCATAAACTACGCGAACATTTTATGCACGATGTAAAAACATTTTGACAATTAACGTCGTAATTAGTGCAAGCGACCCGAGGGCAGAGTTATATTCGCGATGTTTGCGGTAGAGCTTCCAGGAAAAGTCATGCTTGACGCTTCTAGACGGCAAGCGCGGGAACAAACGCGGTACCTCGCGCGCATAGCTTTCGAAATTCGGAAATTTTTGCGCAAGGAATGTCTCTTCGGCTTTGATCACCGGCAAATAAATGGCTGCGAAAATTACTACGGCTAATACTCCAATCCACACGTTGAGCGAGGCGACAGCGAATCCGAGTGCCAGAATCAGGGATCCAAGATAAAGCGGATTTCGAGTGTAGGCATAGGGGCCATCGCTAGCCAGTTCTTCATTTTTTTTCAACTGGCCCGAAGCTATGGCACGAATGGCCAGTCCGAAGATGATAAAAACAATTCCGATCACAATTGATTTGCCTGAAGGGTGCGCCAGCACAACGTAAAGGGCAGCGAAAGCAAAGCCCACCGGCACTCTAATCCGGCGCGCGATCTTCGGCCATTTATTCATGTGCTTGCCCCATCAAAGTCCGGGCGGCGGCGCAAACTTCTTCGACGGTGATTGCCAATAGTCCCTGATCTGGCTGTGCGCGGCGCTTGTGGGAAGTTTCGCTGGCAGAACTGCGCAGAACAACTTTGCTGCCGCCGAAGGGGCCGTTTCGCGCGGGGTCAGTGGGCCCGAAAAGCGCTAGTACAGGGACGTTGAGGGCCGCCGCCAAGTGTGTGGGGCCGGTATCGCCGCCGATGAATAATTTCGCCCGACGCAGGAACGCAATTAACTTCGTCAACGAAAGTTGGATTGCCGTAGCTTTCCCTCCGCTCGCCAAAGCGCACTTCTCTGCCAATAGCTCTTCGCCAGGACCGTAGTTAATGAAACACTTTAGATTTTCTTCGGCCAAAATCTTGGCGACCAAACCGTACTGTTCCGGCGGCCATTGCTTGGCGCCCCATCCTGCGCCGGGATTTAAGAAAGCGAACTTTTGAATTTTGCTTTGCGCCAAGTAACGTTCGCACTCTCGCTCAGCACCGGAATCTCGCGGCAATTGCGCTTCACGGAAACTGAGTGGCTTACCTGAAAAAGCTTCCGCCAGAGAGATATTTTGTTCGACAACGTGGGCTTCAGTAGGCGCCACGCGCTGGTTGTAGAACATTTGGGCGCCCTTCTCGCGCGGGTTGGCAAAGCCATAAATAGTCTTTGCACCAGACAGGCGCGCGATGAAGGCCGATCGTAGCGATCCCTGAAAATCAATTGCAGCCGCATAATGCGGACCACGTAAATCGTGGGACGATCCTACGATTTGCTTCCACGTATCGGGAGAAATCATGGACCGGCGCCAGGCTTTGGTGTTGATCACTTGAATCTGGTCAACAAGTGGCCTTCCTTCCGAGCGTGGGCCTGATAAAGAGACCGAAGGCGAGCACAGCAACTCTACCCATCGCTCTTCAATCACCCATCCGATTTCAGTTTCGGGGAGCGCATCGCGGATCGCCGCCACAGCGGGAAGCGCATGGATGACATCGCCCATCGCGCTAGTCCGGACGATCAAGATGCGTTCAGACATTAGTCGGTCTTTAGTGAATGCGGAACCATAGAGTGAAACGTTTATTCTTACGTCTTCCTGTGGTGGCGAACGATTTCCGTGGTCGAGTGATTTTTAGGGTCTCCGACGATCTCGATACGCCCTCCACACTCCGCGACCACATCGCGCTCGGGAACTGTGTCCACCGTGTAGTCGGTGCCTTTTGCGTGTACATCAGGACGGATCTCGCGCACCAGCGTCCGTACATCAGGCTCGGAAAAAATCACCACTGCATCTACGTCGCTCAGCGCGGCGAGTATTTCGGCACGCTCCTGCGCGGGCATGAGGGGCCGTCCCTCGCCTTTCAGCGCCCGCACCGACTCGTCAGAATTAATTGCCACTACCAATCGTCCGCCCAATTGTTTCGCTGCGTGCAGATAGCGCACGTGGCCAACGTGCAGCAGGTCAAAACATCCATTGGCAAGCGTGATGGCATCGCCATTCGTACGCCACTCGGCTACTCGCGCCGACAACTCTCTTCGAGCAAGAAGTTTCTGGTTCATGAATCAGTGAGGCCGTGTAGTCGTGGGAGATTGATCCAACGCATGCAACAATTCGTCGCGGGTAACTGTAGCCGTGCCGCGCTTCATCACCACGATTCCTCCGGCATAGTTCGCCAGATGTGCGGCTTCTTCGGTCGATGCACCCGCCGCCAAAGCTGCGGTGAAGGTAGCGATTACGGTATCGCCGGCGCCGGTCACGTCGGCAACCTGGTCTGATCCGAATATCGGAATGTCCACAGGCCCCTGCTTGCCAGCAAACGCCGCCATGCCGTCGCGTCCGCGAGTGATGATCAGCGACTGAAGTTTCATGCGCGAAATAATTTGCTCGCCAGCCTCGCAAAGTTGCGACCAGTTGTGTCCAATTTTCATCTGCAAGGCATCTTCCACTTCCGGCTCATTCGGGGTGGCCGCCGTAACTCCGGAATATTGCAACATGCGATGTCGAGAATCCAGAACTACGGGCATGTTATCCAATCGCCCTTTTTCGCGAATCGCATTCAAGATTGCAGGAGTCGCCGCGCCATATCCATAGTCGGAGATCAAAATCGCATCCGAGGCGCGCGCATATTCGCGAGCAGCCAGAACCAACTCGCGCTTTTGATTGCGGTCGGGCTCCGATTCCGGTTCACGATCGATACGCACAACTTGCTGCCTTGACGAATGTGTCATTCCTGCCAGAATGCGCGTTTTGGTTGGAGTTGTGTAGCGGCTGCCCTTAAGAATTCCGCTCACTGGAACATGCTTTTGACGGAAACTTTTGATCAGAATCCGTCCTGCGTCGTCGTTGCCTACGATGCCAACGGGGAGCACGTTGATCCCTAGACTCGCGAGATTATTGACTGCATTGGCCCCTCCGCCAGGGGCGACGGTTTTCTCGCGATACTTCAGAATCAGTACCGGCGCTTCGCGGGAGACGCGGGAAATTTCTCCAAACACAAACTCGTCTGCGACGAAGTCACCGACGACGGTGACTGTGACCTTCGAGAAACCATCGACGATTTTCCGCAACCGTTCGACATCTTTGACATTCTTCTTCATAAATGAGGAGAGCAGATTTTCTCACGAGGGGACAAGTTCGTCAGCACCGGCCAAGCGAGATGATACTCAAACAGGTTCACCTAACATGCGGGCGATCAAAGCTTCTCCGTCTCTGATGTTCATGGTCACGGACGCCACTGCGATTGGCCCTAGCGCTGCACGCAACGGCCCCAGATTTATTACGTCTTTCTCGGTGGTTATAAAACCGTCGGCGCGATTCTGGATCCGCAAAGAAATGAGCTCGTTAATATCTCTCTGGGAATAAGGGTGGTGATCTCGATAAAACCTTTCTGAGGCAGGCACGATTCCCACCTCTTGCAACTGCGCTACAAACTTTCTGGGACGGGCAATCCCGCAAAATACAATTGGCCTCGCGGGTTGATCGACCAACGAAATGCCACGCTCGAGTTGCCAAACGGGTTTCCCTTTAAGGGGGAATAATTTCGGGGAAGTGTTATTTGTGAGCACGACCGCGTCGGCCCGTCGCAACGTTCCCAGCGGCTCTCGCAAACGTCCGACGGGAAGCATACGGTCGTTTGGATCCTCGGCGTTTACCAGCACGATATCGAAATCCCGCGCCAGACTGCGATGCTGAAAACCATCGTCCAGTAAATGAAGTTGGGGTCCAAATTTCCTTTCGGCGAATTGCCCCGCCGCGAAGCGGTCTTCGCCAACTATCACAGGACACTTTAATTTGCGGGCGATCAGCAAAGGCTCGTCGCCGTATTCCTCGGGCGTGCCGTCTGGATCGACCAGGGCGACGCCCCGTGTGAGGCGGCCATAGCCGCGAGACAGGACATCAAACTTAATATCGCGACTGGCCAGCATTTCTCCGAGCATGATCACAAAGGGAGTTTTCCCCGAACCGCCCGTCGAAAGATTCCCTACACTGACCACCCGGCCTTTCAGCTTTTGGGCTTGGAAGATTCCGCGATCATAGAGCAAGTTGCGGATCGAAACCCCAACTCCAAAGATGGGCGAGAGAGGATTCATTTGCTTGGCGTTTGAGTTTCAAGCTTCGTTTGAGCAAGCAAAATGCGCAGGGCCTCCACGGTTTTTTGAGTAGCGCCTCTCTGCGAGTGAAGCGTTTCGGCTGCGCGCGAGCCCATTGCAGTTCGTTCGGAGTTGTTCTCTAACAATTCAGTTAAGACTAGAGGAAGCTCAGCGGGGCCCACAATTCGCAACGCATTACGACCTTGAAATAAATTGACGATGTCGCGGAAATTTTCAGTGTGGTTGCCAACGACAATGGCGACGCCATATTGCGCGGGCTCAATGATGTTATGGCCACCGACTGGCACCAGGCTTCCGCCAACGAAGGCAATGTCGGCCACAGCATAAATCGATGCCAACTCTCCGACGGAATCCAGCAGGAATACTCCGGCGCTGATTGGCTCACCGTTCCACGTCGAACGCCGCCAAAATTTGATTTTCAGATTGCCCAGCAACTCAGCAACTTTTGCGAAGCGCTCGGGATGCCGCGGCGCAAGGAGCATCGCCGCCCGTGGATGCGCCACCAAAATATTTTCGAAAGCCTGTAGCAACAACGATTCTTCGCCTTCCATGGTGCTGCCACAAACCAGAATTGGCCCCGCGCCAGCACTTTGTAGCGCTGACCGCAGCCTCTCCACAATTTGCAGTGGCGCGGGAATGGGGGCGTCGAACTTGAGATTTCCGCTGACTTGAACTCGATCAGAGGCAGCGCCGATTTCTCGCAATCGTCGCTCGTCCTCTTCGGTCTGCGCCAGAAATAAATCCACTGGCTGCAATACGTTTCGCATTACCCCAGGGAAACGCTTGTAACCGGGGAACGAGCGATCGGAGATGCGGGCATTCACAACCGCGATTTTCGCGCCGCTGGCTTGGGCCAACCGCAGAAAATTCGGCCAGAACTCTGTTTCCGCGAGGACAATCAACTGGGGGCGCACGCGCCGCAGATAGGGACGAATAGCGAATCCCAAATCAAGAGGGAAATAAAAGACCGAGTCGGCGCCAAAATTTTCGCGGGCCATTTTCTGCCCCGTCGCGGTAGTAGTGGAGACGACGATCCGATGCTGCGGAAATGCGTCTCGTATTTCGGAAACCAAGCCCGTGACCGCAATTACTTCCCCGAGTGAAACCGCATGGATCCAGATTGTGTTTCGGGAGTCGGTTGGGATGCGCGGTGGAACTTGTCCTAGCCGCTCGCGCAAACCTCCGCGATACTTTCCCTGGTGCGCCAATAGCCAATAGGGTAGGGTGAGCGTCAGTCCAACCGAGAGGAGTGCGCTGTAAATCCAATACATAGGCCAGCGACATTCTAACCGCTCATCACGAGGACAGCTGATTCAACGAGGACAGTAAATATTTGTGTCGGCGCATCCTATAACCTGTCGGACAGTACCTAATAATGGTTACTACTTCCAAGGTTCATAGGACAACACGGGGCAGGTTGGTGGCGGAATTCAAAGGAGCGGCTTTGCAACAACATAACAACAGCGGAATGAAGCTGGCAGTCTTATTGGGCTTGTTGGCCGCGCCCATCATCTGTTTCGCCGCCAAGGATTTTGTCATGCCGAAACCACAACCCGCGGAATCCTACGCTGCGCATGACATGCACAGCACCGAAGAGGTAGGAGTCGGCGTCGACCCTTACAATACTGGCGCCAAGCAGGAGATATTCTCAGTCCATTACAACGACGCCGGACTGCTGCCAGTATTCGTTGTGATCAACAACAACGGAGATCAGCCGGTCTCACTCTCGGGGATGCACGCCGAATTGATCACTGCTGACCGTACCAAACTACTGCCATCTTCGACGGACGACATTTACCGCAGGCTGTCGCGGCCGCATGCGCACACCTCGAATTATCCGCTGCCATTTCCTACCAAAAAAGCCAGCGGTGGCGTCAATCAGAAGACTATGACTGAGATTCAGAACGCGCAATTCGACGCTCGGGCCGTAGAACCTCACAGCACCCAGGCGGGGTTCCTCTTCTTTGACGTGTCGGGGATGGCGAATCCGCTTTCGGACTCGCACCTTTATTTAACCGGCCTCCGGGATGCGAAGGGCGACGAATTGATGTACTTCGAAGTGCCGCTGGGTAAGGATTAAGCCGAAGGTAGAGCCTCGCTACTCATTGACGACTGGGCGAGGCGCTACCTGCTGCGTTACTTCTGCGCTTTGGCCGTGGGCGGTAAAAGTCCATTCAATCTCAAGTACATCGCCGCTGCTGCATAGTGGTCAGACCAGTTGCTGGCCATTGCAATCCACGCCCAAGCTCTTGGTTGTTTCTTGCCTCCAAAGCCTTCCACTGTGTCCCCCAATTTTGAATCGTCCGCTTTGCTTACGGCGCTTTCACAAAAATCAAAAGAAGACTTCAATGCGGAGACGAGTTTGTCTTTGCTGTCACTATCTTTCAGTTCTTCTGTTTTAGGGGCGCTCACGTCCCCGGCGCGCGCGCAGAACAGATAGTTCGCTTCAGCTATGTGAAGCACCAGATGAGCGAAGGGTTCCTGCAAAGGCGTGGGACGAAAACTGAATTTGTCGGCAGGCATCTCCTCCACCGCGGCAACGAGATTCTTGTGCTGGCGGGCCAGAACATCTTTCATGACCGTGGTCACCGGATTTTTGTTGTCCTGCGAAAAAGAAGGGACACTGGCGGCGGTGAGACAAAGAAAAAGCAACACGTACTTCATGGTTAGAGTTTCCTTTCCAGATTGTTATTAGTGCGCGATGTTTTTCATACTTGAGAACCTGAGACGCCCAACGTACTCAAGAGAATGACGCAATCCCTGCGCCAGCGAGGGTGAAAAGCAGCCACCATCCAAATACTATGGCGAAGGCGGTCCCACGCTTTACCTTGCTCACGCAGGTGAATCCAATAGCCGTGAGTACCAGCGTCCAGATGAGAAATATGTCGAACGACGACGCCAAGCTGTACAGTGCCGGTGAGTCCGCGGGATTCAAGAAGTATCCGGGATTGGTAGCGACAGGATTTTGAAAAGTGAACGAATCCGGATTTGCACCCACCAGTAAAGACAATATCGCCAGGGCGCCCTTCAACAGGCCCGGCAGGGACGCGTACACAACAATTGCCATGGCCACTTTGAAGGGGACATCTGCCCCGGCCGCGAATTTGAAGGTCGCGAACAGGATCGCAGAGATAATGGCGAGGATCAGGAGTTGAATTAAGGGGAAGGCGTAAGAAATTCCCTTCGTAATTTTCGTACCCGTCTGCAACCTCTGTTCACGCTCGGCCGGGGGCAATTGTTCTAGTTGAGCCTCCTGCTTGGGCTGGGCGTGCATTTGGTTTTCCATCGCCTTGCGGAAGCCGACCTTTTGACCACCGACATAAACGAAGGCGGCAGACAAAATAACCATCAGCACGAAAGGCGCCCACCAGGATGCATTGCGGCGCAGGTCAGTAAAGGTTTTTGTGGGCGCGACGAAGGTGTCGATGATGCGCTCGACCTCAGACAATCCCGCAACAGGTTCCGGGTCGGTTAGAGGGGGTACGGGCAATGCAGCCATAAATTCTCCAAGATTTCCGAGGGAATTGTATTCCGTAGCTTTGTGCCGCACAAGCGCGGAACGGGCGCCAGATTAGTGCGGCTTCGGTTCGCTAACTCGAAGCCAAAGCATTCTTAGACGCGGCAATTGCCTTCTCAACATCTGACGCGGAGTGCGCTGCGCTAAGAAACGCAGCTTCGAATTGTGACGGAGGAAGATACACACCGTGATCAAGCATTCCCCCGTGAAATTTTGCGAAGGCCTGAGTATCGCACTTTGCGGCTGAAGCCCAATCGGTGACTGGGTCGCCGGTGAAGAACCAAGTGAACATGGAGCCGACCCGATTGGCGCGCAAAGCGACACCAGCGTGTTTTGCGGCGGCCAGGACGCCATCGACCAGCAGTGCGCTGAGTTTTTCAAGCTGCGGATAGATGTCCGCCTTTTTGTCACGCAAGATCTGCAACGTGGCAATGCCTGCCGCCATCGCCAGCGGGTTTCCTGACAACGTGCCCGCTTGATACATCGGTCCGAGTGGGGCGACAAGGTCCATGATCTCGGTGGGGCCTCCGTAGGCCCCCACGGGGAGTCCGCCGCCGATGATCTTTCCCAGCGTGGTCAGATCGGGGCGAATGCCGTAGAGTTCTTGCGCTCCGCCGAAAGCGACACGGAATCCTGTCATCACTTCGTCGAAAATCAAGACAGTTTTTTCGCGTTGAGTGATGGCGCGCAAAGCTACCAAGAAATTTCCGGATGCGGGGACGCACCCCATATTTCCAGCGACAGGTTCGACGATGACGCATGCGATTTGATGTTTGTATTTCGCGAAGGCGTGCTCCAGCGCTTCAGAATCGTTAAACGGAAGCGCAAGCGTGAACTGAGTGAATTCCTGAGGAACGCCCGCGGAGCCTGGTATGCCCAAAGTGGCGATGCCTGATCCGGCTTTGACCAGCAACGCGTCGGCGTGTCCGTGATAGCAGCCTTCGAACTTCACGATGAACTTGCGTTTGGTGTAAGCGCGGGCGAGGCGGATGGCCGACATCGTGGCTTCGGTTCCCGAACTTACGAACCTTACCTTCTGAATGTGTGGAAAGGCTGAAATGACGATTTCCGCGAGGTCAGCTTCCTGCGAAATCGAAGCGCCGAAAGTAGCCCCATTTTTTGCTGCGGCGGTGATGGCTTCAACGACATTGGCGGGTGCGTGCCCGAGGATGAGAGGCCCCCACGAGCCCAGAAAGTCAATGTACTTGTTGCCGTCAGCGTCCCAAAGATAAGCACCATGTCCACGGGAGATGAAAGGCTGGTCGCCGCCCACTGCGGCGAAGGCGCGCACGGGAGAACTCACGCCGCCGGGAATCATGGAGGCAGCGCGATCTTGCAACTTGCGCGATTTATCGAGTAGGCGAGCCATGTGGGGTAAACGCAAGCGACTATATCATTGGCATCGACCGACCCGTCGCGAAGCGGGCATCTCGGGCAATAAAATTCACTCGGGCTGGCGAGGTGAATTACATATTCACGAGAAATTTATCACCGTGCAACATTGCTGAAATGCTTGCCCAGTAGGCTCATTGCAGTAAGACGCCCTTCTAACCGGGAGGGTTTGGGACAGCTTTGGGGGGCTCCGGGGCTGTCCGCTTTTTTGTTTTCGCCGCATTGCGGTTCGACCACTTGCCACGTAGCATCTAATTCAACATGGCAGTGACCCCCACGGCTGCGCCACGGCAGCCACCTACGCTTGTTTTCGGCGAAATTCTCAGCTTTGCCTACGATACATTTTGCAGCAACAAGGTCCGCTTCGCCCTCACTAGCCTGGGCATGGTGATCGGTACTGCGTCCTTAATTCTTGTGGTGACTATTGGAATGACGGGCAAGCAGTACGTGCTCAATCAAATTCAATCGATTGGTGCAAATCTGGTTTACGCCGAATACCAGGGTGGGGGCCAATCCATCGCCAACTCGGCTCCTGATCCCTTGACGTTGGATGATATGAACTCTGCCGCGCGGGATGTTCCTGGCATTGTCGCGGCATCGCCCGTGGTCCCTTTGGGCGATCGTATTCCCATCGGAAATGGAAAAGAACGCGATGTTCAAATTCTGGGGGTGTATCCGCAATATTTGATTGTTAGAAATCTCGTGGTTCTCTCAGGAAGGTTTTTTGACAACGAAGATGAGCAGGCTCACAACAAAGTCGCGGTCGTTACGGAACCACTGGCAATCGAGCTTTACGGCTCTCGGGAAAATGCTATCGGCAAGGTAATCCGACTAACTGGGCTTCCATTCACTGTGGTCGGAATATTTAAAGAACGAGTGAACACCTTCGGGCAATCAGAAGTCACCGACAACACCATGGTGATTCCCTACACGGTGGCTCGATATTTCACCGATACCCCAACGGTGAAGCAGATTTATTTTTCGGTCTCGGATCCCTCGATGGTCGCACCCGCTACGGAGCAAATAAAACGCGTGATCCAGAGTCGGCATCGCGCCGAGTCGGTATATAACGTGACCAATCTGACTCAACTTGTCGCGGTGGCAGAGAAAACGGCCAACGCGTTAACGATGGTGTTGCTGGCGGTGGCGGCGATCGTACTCTTAGTCAGCGGCATCGGCATCATGAACATCATGCTGGCTACGGTCAGCGCGAGAATCCGCGAGATTGGAATCCGCAAAGCGCTGGGCGCAACCCATCGCGAGATTCTTTTTCAGTTTTTGTCGGAGGCTATTCTGATTTCGGTTGGTGGCGGTCTTATCGGAGTTGTGATTGGTCTGGCGATTCCCTACTCGGTTCGATTTCTCACTCAATTTCGCATACCCATCTCTGGGTTGTCGGCGATTGTGGCGATTGTGGTTTCATCGCTCGTGGGCATTCTGTTTGGCACGGTGCCGGCGACAAGAGCAGCAAAGCTCGATCCCGTGGAGAGCCTTAGGTACGAGTAGCGATTTATTCAGGTAACCATTACCCTTGTGTAGCGCGGCTTTTCAAGGTTTTCAGTCGTCCGGACATCCCCTTCCGTACTGTAGAAGAAACCCACTCCTCGCCCCACAATAGTTGGTGAAGTAAGCGTCCGGCGAAAGTCTTCCCCTCCCCATCGCCCTGGTCGTTAAACAATCTGGACGTTGAACAATCTGGACCGTTGAACAACTATGACCGACAATGCCAGCGGAAATCCGCAACTGGAAGAGCCTGTATGTGATACCTGGCAGCGTGTAGTGCAAATCACGCTTGCGGTGTTTCTAGTCGCTGGAACCACAATCCTCGCTTACTACAAGGGCCCGCGTAAGGCCGACCCCGATGTACAAGCGCAACTGAAGCAGTTGACCACTCAGATCGACCGGCTGAAGCAAGAGCAGGACATGCCGGCCATGGTATTGAATCGGTATCGCAACTCCATCGGTTATGTGTTTGGGATTTACCGGGTCGGATTTCCTGGCCGGAAGCCAACCCTGCGCGCTCGCATCTCGGGCAGCGGATTCGTGGTGGCGACGGGCTTGCTTGCTACCAACCGGCACGTAGCGGAGCCGTGGTATGAAGATCCGGAATCGACTGCCCTGATTGCGAAGGGTGCGACTCCTCAACTGGAAAAACTCCTGGCATTCTTTCCTGGGCTATCGACCCCTGTGAACATCACTCCATTGTCGTGGACCGCCGAAGGCGACTTGGCGATTCTGCAAATCGATGATTCGGCCGCGGTGCGCCAGCTTCGTCCCTTGCCGTTTGCGGACAAGCCTTCGACGCCCGGAGAATTAGTCACGGTTATCGGCTATCCCATGGGAATTTTAGGAATGGTCGCAAAGGCGCCCCCAGCTGTGTACGAACGCCTGGCGTTACGAAATGATGATCAAGGAGCGGCCAATGAACTGGCTGCCCTTTCGTTAATTCGTCCGTCGGCAACTTGCGGGCACCTCGGCGACGTTGTGGGAGACAAGCTGGTTTACGACGCGCCTACCGCACACGGCGGCAGCGGCGGACCGGTTTTTGATTCGCAAGGAAAAGTTATTGGAATCAACGCCGCCTACATTGATGGATTCTCGGGCGGCACTCTAGGGATTTCGGTGGACGCTTTGACCCCCCTGATCGCGGCTGCGCGCAAGAATCAAGCCCAGTTTGCGCGGTCACAGGAGCTATCGGCAGGCAAGCTTCCGTAAAAAACCAGCTATCCCTTTGCTCTAGAACTTTTCTTTGAGGTGGCACTAGAACGGGGCGCCGTTGCCGCCGGCTTTTTCTTCCCCTCCATCTCCGCGAGGCTTTGTTTTAGGGCCGACATGAGATCGACAACTGGGGCCAACTTCTTCGGCTTCTCGACTTCGGCGATCTTTCCGCCTTCCAGTTTGGTTTGAATCATCTTTTTTAAATTGTCCTGGAAGGTGTCGTGATATTTTTCGGGATCCCACTTGTCGGCAAGCGCTTCGATTAATTGATGGGCCACTTTCACTTCTGCGTCTTTTAGTTCAACGTCGGGAGCCCCGAATCCTTCAACCTCGCGAACCTCTTCAGCGTAGTACATAGTGTGCAGCATCATGCCGCCATCGCGCGGGCGTAGGAATACTGTGTACTCGCGATTGTGCATGGTGAGTTTGGCAATGGCAACGTAGCTGCTTTCTTCCAGAGCTTTCGTGAGCAGCGCATAGGGGCGGCGCCCCGCCTCTTCCGGCATGAGGTAATAGGAGGATTCGAAGAAGACGGGATCGACCTCATCGGCTTTGACGAACTCCAGAATTTCCATCGTCTTCGCGGTCTTCGGCTCAATCTTTTTGATCTCGTCAGGTTCGATGACGACGTATTCGTCTTTTCGATACTCATAACCCTTCACTATTTCGCTGCGCTCGATCACGCGATTGTCTGCGGGACAATACAATTGTTGCTTCACCCGGGTGAGATCGTCGCGATGCAGCATGTGAAAGGAGATGCTCGAACTGCGAGCGCCCGAAAATAAACGAACCGGCATGGAAATTAAGCCGAAGGTAAGATATCCGGACCAGACGGATGCCGCCATTAGGTTTTCTCCGTGCGTTAGCGTTTGAATCCGCCAACGTGTTGAGTTTAAAACACAACCGTCCCTTTGATGCAGATTGCCTTAGGGAGTGCACTGGCTGTAACCCGCAGAGTAATGGATACAGTGCAAATTGATCACAACATGTAGTGGTCGAGGCGGTAAATAACCCCATGCAGAATATGACAGCAATCGGAGCCGGCGCGATCTCCTTGGGATTTTCAGCGATCGCGTTCTTTCTCCGCGGTGTGACCCTCGGTGGCGCAGCGGCAGGGGCGGTCATTTGCTTTCTGCTATGCGTTGGCGGAGGTTATTCGGCTCTGGCCCCGCTGGTCACGGTATTCGTACTGACGTGGGCCAGCACCAAGGCCGGCTACCGGCGCAAATCGACATTAGGCACGGCCGAAAGAAGCGGCGGTAGGAACGCATTACAAGTGCTGGCCAATTTGGGTGTTCCCGCGGTTTGCTCCGTTGTGTTCCTAGTGACGTCTAAGACAGCACTTCTCTTGGCCATGGTGGCGAGCCTTTCAGAAGCGGCGGCGGACACAGTCTCCAGTGAAGCGGGCCAGCTTAGCAAAGCCAAGCCACGTTTGATCACGACAGGTCAGGAAGTACCGACAGGGACCGACGGCGGCATCACAATTTTTGGAACGCTCGCCGGACTAACAGCGGCAACGATCGTGACTGGGGTATGCGTGGCCAGCAATATGCTTGCGAGAAAAGGAGCAGTCATTGCGATTGTGGCGGCGCTTTCCGGAACGCTCGCCGACAGTTTTCTAGGAGCGTCGCTCGAACGCCGTAAATTCATGAGCAACGATGCAGTCAATTTGATTGGCACAGCCGTTGCTGCCTCCATCGCCTCCACGCTGTGGTAGCTCCACCTCTCCTCGTGCGCCAAGAAGATTCTCTGTGAAAGGACAAATGTCGGGACTCTCCGCAATAGTCCATGTCCTTATGTTTCTTGAGCGTTGTTGGCCTCGATGGGACAATGAGAAGAACAACAATATTTACGATTACTTAACGAAATATGCCGAACTTTTACCGGCGAATCGCGTCTATATAAGCAGAACATGAGAGTTAAATCCTTAGTCATCGGATACGTGTTTGCGCTAGCCTTGTTTCTGTTTGCTCAGCGGCATCCCAGCCCTGCGCAGCCCTCGGAATTTCACGGCGTAGTGGACCTGACTTATCCAACGAATGAAGAGTCCGTCGCAATACCTCTCTCCGACGGCAAGCGCGGGATGCGCCAACCGCTGGCAACAAGATTGGACGCTCCTGCAACTTTGTCGAAGACGTTATGGACGGTGGACCAGATACCCGCTGAGAGGCTGGTCGCGCCGCTGGTTGTGCTCGATGTCAGAAACAACGTGAAGAGCGATGCAGACTATCAGGTTTCAGTGACGGATATTGCAAGGTGGGAACATATGCACGGTGAAATTCCAGTCGGCGCGGTTGTTATGGCGTTGACGGGTTCGGGAAACAAACCAAGTTCAGCCTTTCAGGACGCCACACTTCATAGCGCGGGATACTCGGCAGATGCAGCTAAATTCCTGGTGGAAGGACGCGACGCGGTCGGCCTTGGGATAGATTCACGCAGCGTTGACTCGGGCGCCTCGAGAGGGCGTTCGGTTTATAATTACTCGCTGTCCCGCAGCGCGTATGTACTGGAAAACGTTGCTCGGCTGGAGCGAGCGCCATCGGCCGGTGGAATTGTGATGGTGGGGCCAGCGAAGCTTCAGAATTCCGCCAACGCTCCAGTGCGGATTTTGGCGCTCGCCAGATAGAGGCAAAGCATCGACTCTTCGCGGCTTGCGAAGATCTCGGTCCTACGCTAAATCCACCAATCCTTGACCTCAAACCAGTGCACATGACAAGAACGGTATGACGATAAGAGGGACGATTGACCCGGGTCCTGGGCCAAGTGATACCGTCACCAATCCTGCGCCTCGCGCGCTGGTGGTTGCGAGCCAGCAGGTCACGACGGCTTTGGTGGGCATTAACGCGGCTGTCTTCGTGCTCATGCTAGTTTCCGGCGTATCCATCGAAACACCAACGACGGAACAGTTGTTAAGATGGGGCGCAAATTTTGGGCCGCTATCTCTCGGTTCCCAACCATGGCGAATATTGGCTTCCAACTATCTGCACATTGGGGCAATCCACATTCTTTTGAATATGTGGTGCCTGTGGGGTCTGGGAGGGCTGGCGGAAAGAATATTTGACCGCTGGACTTACATAGTGACCTATACCTTCTGCGGGATTGGTGGCAGCTTGGCGAGCCTGTGGTGGCATCCCATGGTCATCGGTGCGGGGGCGTCGGGAGCCATTTTTGGATTGGCGGGGGCTCTGATTACCGCGCTGTATCTGGGCAAGCTTCCCATTCCTAAAGAAGGCATGCGCGGGACCATGAAAAGCCTGATCACTTTTGCGGGATACAACTTGGTGTTTGGAGCCGTGGGATCGCGTATCGATAATTCCGCGCACGTCGGGGGGTTGGTAACAGGGCTGGCTTTGGGTGCGGTGTTGGCCCAACGGCTTACCGCTGATCCCGACACGCGTAGCCGCTGGAACTGGGGCGTGTTCGTTGTGGCAGGAGTAATTCTTTTTCTGCTGTTTAATTTGCTCAGGCATGCTGCCGGAAGTCTGCCCGCCAGTTAGAGATTGTGTTCTTGCTGGGGTGCTAGCGCACCGATGGTCGAGACTTCACTGCGTCCCTTCCTCCTCATCGCTCAGGACAAACTCTTCCGCGTCGTGTCCTCGCACTGAAAACGTCAGCGACTTTCCGTTAGGTTCGAAGGTAACCCGTCCGGGTTGTCGCTGCCAGGCCGGTGCGGGACACTCCGAGTCGGGCAAATTGCTTAGCGGGGGATCACTGTCGGCATCGCGCGCCGCCCCGAGTGACTTCTTCAGAATAGGTTTTTTCCTGCCTAGTTCAGCCACTACGGCAAAGAGTTTTTTGCCGTCATCTGACAGGCCACAATAGGCGACATAGTCACGATACCAACTCGATGCCGAATAGTAGGTATCGAACTCTGGCAACGCAAGTTGCGACACGTGCCCGGTAACGCGATCGACCAACAACCATCCTCCGCGCTGCCATTTCCATTTGGGGGCGGCACTGCCCTCTTCCGGCAGAGAGTCATTGAGATGGAATGCGCGACGCACCACGAATAGACGATCAGTAACATCGTGCGGAGGGCCGACAGTAAATTCTTTCAGCCGTGCATCTATATATAAAGGTCGGACTTTTATTTCGAGGGGCTGGGTTTCGTCGGGACCCACGAACCACCTCGCCAGAGCGGGTTTGCCGAATCCGATGACGTGCGACTTGCTCGCGCCCAATGAAATTCCTGATAATCCGATCATCAATAGTGACTTTACAAAATTGGTCATTACCAAAAGGTAGGCGCAATCGAGCAGAAAACACAAGGTTAGATAACACAATCCATTCTGCCTGTACCTAACTTGGGAATTGCGTATCGGACCCGAGCAGCGCAACATCTTTTATGAAAGAGTCCCTTAAAACTCACATGGTCCTGCCAAAAGATCAGGGAACAACTTTTCCTGACGACAACTGTTCTTATGAAGGTATGGGCAAATTAATCCCCCACCGCCGCGCACCGCGAATTCTAGTAGTGGACGACAACCCTGAGCTGGCCGCAGTGATGCGCGAACTGTTATCCGGGGCGGGATACGACGTGAAGACGCTTATTGATTCCGAATCTGCGTTCGCGGAAATTCGTCGGCAGCTTCCTGACCTGATCTTGTCTGACGTGATCATGCCCGGCAAGTCGGGATACGAACTCTGTCATCAACTAAAAAGCGATCCTGCAACCCGGCTGATTCCCTTCCTCTTGATGACTGGCATGGGCGATGGTAGCGACAAACTTCGAGCGCTCGAAGTGGGAGCGGATGACCTCATCAGCAAGCCAGTACCTTCCGCAGAACTTTTCGCGAGGGTCAAATCTCTACTGAAACTCAAGGAATTTACCGACGAACTCGAAACCGCCGAGTCGGTGATCTGTACTCTGGCGCTCAGCGTTGAAAGCCGAGACACCTACACCGAAGGACATTGTGACCGGCTCGCCGTCAACGCAGTCAATCTCGGTCATCATCTGGGGCTCGACCAGGATTCCATAGTCGCCCTGCGTCGCGGAGGATATCTGCACGACCTTGGGAAAATCGCGGTGCCCGACGAAATTCTCAAGAAAGGCAGCAATCTCACTCCTCAGGAGTGGGAAATCATGAAACAACATCCAGCGACCGGCGAAAAAATATGCCGTCCGCTAAAATCTCTGCGCCTGGTGTTGCCCATCATCCGCCATCACCATGAACACGCGGATGGGAGCGGATATCCCGACGGACTCCGACAAGGCGAGATCCCGTTGCTGCCGCGAGTTTTGCAGGTAGTGGACGTGTACGACGCGCTTCGTACGGCGCGTCCTTACAAACCCGCCCGCACACATGAGCAAGCGGCAGAAACCATGCTTGCGGAGGCCCGCGAGGGCTGCTGGGATGAAGAATTGGTGACCGAATTTTTCTCCATGCTGCAGAAGCAACGCTTGGCGGCTTGATTTCTACTAGGGTTCATCCCAAAGGGCCTTCTGGTTCAAGCGACGGGGACCTTCCTCAGCTAAGCCGGCTTTGCGCACAGGCACGGCGAATGGCAATTTGCAGATTGATCTACGCCGGGAGTTGTAGGAGACTGTACGCCTTACAAAACTGCCCTCGAATACGACAGTGTGAACTTGGATTTCACTTACAGCATAGTGCTTCCGGCATACAACGAAGGCGAGCGCATCGGCGCGACCTTGAAGAGTGTTCTTGCGTTTGCCGCTCAACAGAATTGGAACGTCGAAGTCATAGTGGTGAATGATGGATCGACGGATGACACCGCATCCGTTGTGCTCGAGCACGCCCTGCATAATCCGATGCTGCGGCTGGTAAACAATCCGGGGAATCGTGGCAAGGGATACAGCGTTCGCAATGGAATGCTGCACGCGCAGGGGAAAATACTACTATTCAGCGATGCCGATTTATCTTCGCCGATTGACCAGGCCCCAAAACTCTTCGCCGCGATCAAGAATGGTGCGGACGTCGCCATTGGCTCTCGCTGGCTGCGGCCGGAACTTCAAATCACCCGGCAACCGCTTCGCCGGCAAATTTTTGGCCGCATCTTCAACCTGGCCCTGCGTCTGGTATTGGGATTGCACTTCAAAGATACCCAATGCGGATTTAAGGCTTTCAGCCGTCACGCCGTCGAGGTGTTGTTTCCGCTGCAAAAAATCGAGCGCTGGGGATTCGATCCAGAAATTCTATTTTTGGCAAAAATGGCGGGATTCGAAATCGCAGAGGTCCCGGTAAGGTGGGCCCATCGTGAAGGCGGCGGAATCCATCCGTTGCGCGACGGAATCCGCATGGTGGGTGAAATGATGAAAATCCGCTGGAATTCGCTTACGGGAAAGTACACTGCCCGCCACGTCGAACTAAAATCACCAGTAGGAATTAAATAGCCGCGCTCGTCTTACCCCGCCACGGCCCGGGCGCGTTTTAATGGTTCGACTATGATTCCGAGTCCGGCGGCACGACGCACCGTCATTTTGGCGGCGCATCCATGACACAACCAGAAAAATTCTACTTGCCGGCAGGGCTTCTTCGATTTGGAATCAATCGCCGAATGGCCGTTGAGCGCAGAGTCCGCGTCCAGACGAAACAACTTGCCCTGGTGGAGATACAAGAATGGAGCAGCGCAGTCCGGGTTGGCGCATTTCGATAACATCGGCGCACCCCGCTAAAAGAAGGTACAAAAATTGTACTCCCTAGCGTAGCGGCGCTTTCAAGCAAATTCTTAGCACTCAGAACCCAAAAAGTACGGGCTCAATTGGCAGCCGCACCGGACTGAAATGTAGAACGAATGGCCCCCCCGATCCTCGCTCCCATCTCTTGCGTGGAAACATACCGCTGGCCGTGGGCGACGTCTTTGGTGCGATTCCCTGCGGCAAGGACGGCGGCAACGCACAACTCGATGCACGACGCCTCGCGGTGCAGCTTGAATGAATGCCGCAACATCAGGGCGGCCGACAGAATGGACCCCACTGGATTCGCAATTCCCTGCCCGGCAATATCAGGCGCCGAGCCATGAATAGGTTCATACAGGGCGACTGGCCCGCCCAGGCTCGCCGAACCCAGCATGCCTAGCGAGCCAACAATGGACGCCGACTGATCGGACAGGATGTCGCCGAACATATTCTCGGTGAGCACCACATCGAAATCCGCAGGACGTGATACCAGCGCCATGGCGGCTGAATCCACGTACATGTGGGAGGTTTTCACGTCAGAGTAATCGTGTGAGACACGCGTCACCACATCCCGCCACAACCGGGAGCAATCGAGCACGTTGGCCTTGTCCACGGAGACCAAATTACGCCTACGTTCTCGCGCCAACTCAAATGCAACATGGGCCACGCGCTCGATTTCTTTTTCGGTGTAGCGCATGGTGTCGGTGGCGGTGCGGTCGCCAGTCGGTCCCTGAATGAGACGGGGCTCTCCGTAATAAATCCCTCCCAACAATTCGCGCACAATCAGCAGGTCAGTCCCGCGGACCACATCCGGGCGCAACGGCGAGGAATCTTCCAGCGACGGATAACATTTCGCCGGACGCAAATTGGCGAATACGCCAAGTTCGCGACGCAATCGCAACAAACCGCTCTCCGGCCGCAGATGACTGGGAAAACTATCGAAAGACGGCCCTCCGACAGCGCCCAACAAAACCGCGCCTGAGGAAAGGCAGGCCTGCAGCGTATCGTTGGGGAGGGGATCTTTATTGCTTTTGAGCGCCGCCCCTCCAATATTCTTGCGGACACACAACAACTCGTGCCCAAACACTGAAGCTACTTCTTCAAGGACAAAAATGGCCTGGTCGGTGACTTCTGGCCCAATGCCATCGCCCGCGACGACGGCTATCTTTATCAGCATTTTGGGCTCTCCGCGATGGCCTCAGACAGGACGGTGGGAAATTTTATCCTGCTCCCAAAAGAATGTATATCAGTTTCCGGGCAGGAGGCAGAAGTGTGAGAGCGTGTTGACACTTCTTTACGTTCTACACACCCCAAAGATAATCTTCCTGCTCTGGGTGATGTTCGCTGACGCTGCGCGGTAGAGTTGCGGCGCTGTAGTCGCTAGGAAGAGGGACCGGAAATGGCTTTTTCGCAGACGACGCGGGAGCGGCAGCTGCCACCGCCACAGGTTGCCGCACGCCGCGAGACTCTCTGATCAATTCGAGAAGGTGGTGATCATGCACATGTTTGATCTCGTCCGCCAACACCACGAATTGCCGATAAATTTCGTCGAGCTCGCGACGGTCAAAGGAGTATCCCAGTTGCTCGCAGCGCAGTCCCAATGCGTGCCGTCCAGAATGTTTTCCCAACACCAGAGTGGAATCAGGGACTCCCACAGATTGTGGAGTCATGATTTCGTAGGTAAGACGGTTTTTCAGCATTCCATCCTGATGTATGCCGGCTTCATGCGCGAAAGCATTCCGTCCAGTGATAGCTTTGTTGGGCTGCACCGGAACCTCTGTGATCTCGCTCAGCATCTTGCTGGTGGGAAATAGCTCTTGGCTCACGATGTTGGTGTCAAAGGCATATTTGTCGGAGCGCACGCGCAGGGCCATCACAAATTCTTCCAGCGACGCGTTGCCGGCGCGCTCGCCAATGCCATTGATCGCGCATTCGACCTGGCGGGCGCCCGCGGCCACTGCTGCCAAAGAATTGGCGACCGCGAGCCCAAGATCATCGTGGCAGTGCGCGGAAATAGTGACCTTTTCGATGCCTCTAACATTTTGCCGGATAGCAGTGATCAAATCGCCGAATTCCGCAGGCACGCTGTATCCAACGGTGTCGGGGATATTGATCGTCGTCGCGCCCGCCTCAATCACGGCTTCGATAACTTGATAGAGAAATTTCGCCGACGTGCGGGTTGCGTCTTCAGGAGAAAACTCAACATCGTTGCAGAAAGATTTCGCAAGTTTGACGGCGTCACGAGCCTGCTCCAGGCATTGCTGCTGTGTGATGCGCAGTTTGTGCTGAAGATGAATTTCGGAGGTCGCCAAAAATACGTGAATCCGAGGTAGAACTGCGCCAGATAACGCAGCTGCGGCGCGCTCAATGTCTTTAGTACAGGCGCGGGCCAATGCCGCAATTACCGGTCGGGGTACGGCTGCGGAGATTGCCTGCACCGCGGCAAAATCGCCTTCCGACGCGATGGGAAAACCGGCCTCGATTACATCCACACCAAGACGGTCGAGCTGATGCGCCAGGCGTACCTTTTCCTGTACATTCATGCTGCAACCGGGGGATTGCTCCCCATCACGTAAAGTCGTATCGAAAACTGTAATGTGCTGACGATCCATTTCCCCTCCAACCAATCTTTCTTCACAAAAGGATATGAGATGCCTTCTGTGAAGAGAAGCTAATAATACTAATAATTATATTAATTATACTTATCGGAGCTTCAGAAAAGAGCCCACGACTTGGCTGCGGTATGCAAATGTTTGCGGCAATTTTAGAGTTCCCTGAAATCGACTAAAGAATAATCCCCGGACGCAAAGTAGAATCCAGAATTGAGAACTAGTAAATTTCATTGGTTCTCCTAGTCGAGGGCTCTCTGCACGTTCTCATCACTACCGACACGCTGAGCGGAGTGTGGTCATACACTCGCGAGCTAGTTACGGGCCTTGTCGCTGAAGGCATACGGGTGACTCTGGTCAGTTTTGGAGAGATTCCTGTCCCTTCCCAGACCAAGTGGATGGAGAACCTTAAGGGGTTAGAGTATCGTCCCACGGCGTTTGGTCTCGACTGGATGCAGGAGGCCGAACAGGACTACAAAGACTCCTGCACCTATCTCGCGGCGCTAGTGAAGGAACGCAACCCTGACCTTCTGCACTTTAATCATCCCTGCTATGGCAGCCTGAATGTCAAAACGCATCGAGTTGTAGTGGCCCATGGAGATTTGATCAATTGGTGGAAAGCCGTTCATGGACGCGAACCGAAAGAAACGCAATGGTTGCGCCGGTACTGTCAAAGGATCAGTGAAGGATTGGTAGAAGCCGACGCGATCGTCGCGCCCTCTGTCTGGATGATGGATTCACTGCGAGATACTTACATCGTGTCGCGCAGCATCTGCTCATTGTCGAAACGAAGCGCAGTTGCTTATCACGGACGAAACCCCGTGATGTTCAATCCATATGGGAAGAAAGACGGGTCGGCACTTGCTTTGGGCCGCGCATTCGATCCCGCGAGCCAACTTGGTTTGCTGACACAGCACAATCATTCCGTCCCTATCTCGATTGTTGCTTCGGCCGCCTCTACTCCCATGCCACACCTACCCATTCGCACTGACGTAAAATTTGCCGACGAGAAAACTGCGATTTCAATGAAAGGGCAGCAGACGGAAGACGAGATGCGGGCACTCTACAGCCGAAGTTCAATTTATGTAGCGACTGCGCGTTATGACCCTTTTGGAACAGCGGGAATAGAAGCTGCATTGTCGAGGTGCGCAATCTTGGCCAACGACACTCCGCTATTTCGCGAGATGTGGGGAGAGTCAGCCGTATTCTTTCGGACCAACAGCGCATCCAGTCTGGCGTCTGAAATTCGGCGTCTGAGCGAAGACCGAGAGCTTCGGCGAAGCTATGCCAACCGCGCTTTCCACCGAGCACACGAGTGCTTCACTAGCAAACGCATGGTGGATCAATATGTTGCTCTGTACGATGGAGTGCTGACAGGTTTTCAAGCCGAGGCAGCCTAGCCTGGCGAACTTACCGCAATCGCAGATGGCAATCGCGCCTTGGAAGATGCTATCTTCAACTAAAGGGAGAAAACATGGCAGCAGTGAAGATCACGATCAAGAAAAATGGGCCGTACCGGGTGGAAGCGCCGGAGGGTTCCATCGAATTGGTGGACGCGGACGGCACGAAGTACGACTTGACGGGAAAGCCTGCGTTTTCTCTCTGCCGCTGCGGAGCTTCGGTCAACAAACCTTTTTGCGACGGGACACACAGCAAGATGGGATTCCAGGCCGCCGAACTCGCAGTCAAGAAATCCGAAGAAGCCCCGCCGACGAATCCTGCCACGCAGGGCGATTGACAAAAATCGAGACCGAAATTTCCCGGGCGCTAAATCCAATCAGTACGATAGGGTTCCTTCGCTTCACTCGGGAAGACCGGGGCTGCAGGGTCAATGAATGGTTTTGGTTTTGCGGGACATGTAATCCATCAGCAGGTACTGTCCCAAGGTGTAGGGAGTGGTGAAATAGGCTTTGCCGCGGCACATCTCCGTAACTTTCTGCACGAACTGAACCAATCCATAATCGGATGCCAGCATAAAAGTATTGATCATCACCCCTGCACGCTTGCACTTTGAAACTTCTTCAAGAGTCTGACTTACGACCAGGGGATCGAGGCCGAAGGCATTTTTATAAATACGGCCGTCTTCCAAAGTAAGGGCAGAAGGTTTTCCGTCGGTGATCATCACGATCTGCTTCATGTCCTTGCGCTGGCGTTGCAAGATTCTCTGGGCCAGCCGCAGCCCTTCGCGAGTATTAGTGTAGTAAGGACCAACCTGCACCCTCGCCAATTGCGACAAGGGGACTTCTTCCGCCGAATCGTGAAATAAAATCAGAGACAACGAATCGCCGGGATACTGGGTGCGAATGAGATGTGAGAGCGCCATCGCAACTTTCTTTGCGGGAGTGAAACGGTCTTCTCCATAGAGAATCATCGAATGCGAACAATCCAGCATGAGGACCGTCGCGCACGAGGACTGATACTCGCACTGGTTCACCTGCAAGTCGGAGTACTCGATGTTCAGTGGAAGGTTCAAACCTTCGCGTTGAATCGCGTTAGAAAGCGTGGCCGTGATGTCAAGATTCAGGGTGTCGCCGAACTCGTAGGTGCGCGATGCCCCATTGGTCTCGACGCCAGTGGCCATGTCTCGGGTGTCATGACGACCGAAATTCGATTTACCCAGCGAGCCCATTAAATCGCGGAGAGTTTTGAATCCTAGAAAGTCTAGGCTCTTGTCGGTGATTTCGAACTTTGCCTGCTGGGGGTCGCCAGCCCTGCCTCCGCCTACGGAAGGTCGTGAAGGGTCATGGGGTCCATCGATGCTGATGTAATCTTCCTGCTGCATGCGCTCGATCAATTGCTCGATCAGTTCGTCGAGCTTGCCTTCCATCTGCATTTCCTCGAGTTGCTGGCGCATCTGTTCATCGAGCAGATCGCTTTCGAGCAATGCCCGCTCGATTGCCCGCTTAAGATCGTCAAGGGTCTGGTCCTGGGGCATGAACTCGTCGTACATGAAGTCCTGAAAACCACTTTGCAAAAGATAATCGGAGAGCGCGCCCAGGAGATCTTCCATGCTCATCTCGCCCGCAGGGTCGGGCACGTATTTGCTATAGCGGATGCGTTTCATGGATGCAGCTTTTCAGCGGTTCGGATTTACTGAATTTCGCGGCCGACGCTTCAGTTGTACGGTCTTCTTCCCCGCCCAGGCATGTCTTCCCGCTCAAATGGCTTCTCGGTTGGCCGGGGTTGCTTTTCTCCGGCAGTGAAAACGCGCTCTTCATTCCGGCCGATTCGCTTATGCGCGTGCAGTCCTTCCAGTACGAATTCCGCGGCCGACACTTGCGTTTCTACCGTGTCTTTAGGCCCAACATTTAATTTCGTGGTCTTCTCCACTAACCCCTGAATTCCGCGCAGCGACTTTAGGGATTCGGAAGAACTTGCGCTATCGGCCAGTTGAATTTCTCCTCCAAGGTCAAACCACTGGACGATCTGTTGCATATCTACGCCTTTGAAATATGAATCGTAAGTTTTCGCCACAGCGGTACGAATTAATTCGCGTCCGACGTGGTCAGCGCCTTTCATTTCGCCTTCGTATTCAAGTTCCAGCTTGCCGGTAATCGCCGGCAGGGCGGCGTAGATGTCCCCAATGCGGGGCACCACCACACTTTCGTTGTGCCGCAGCGCCCGCCTCTCCGCGTTCGAAATGACATTCTCCATGCACGAAATAGGAAGCCGCTGGCTTACGCCAGACCGCTTGTCAATTTTCTTGTCTTCGCGCGCTCCGAACGCGATCCGCTCGATAACTTCCCGCACATACTTCGGAACGGCATTTTTGCTGCCATTGCGTTGCGTCCAAGCTTCTTGAGTGGTGATCGCGATCCCTTCTTCCACCGTAGCCGGATAATGTGTGCGGACCTCCGACCCGATGCGGTCTTTCAACGGCGTGATGATCTTGCCCCTTGCCGTGTAGTCCTCGGGGTTCGCGCTGAATACCATGGCTACATCAAGGGGCAGGCGGATGGGGTAGCCCTTAATCTGGACATCGCCTTCCTGCATGATGTTGAACAGGCCGACCTGAATTTTTCCGGCGAGGTCGGGTAGTTCGTTAATGGCGAAGATACCGCGATTGGCGCGCGGAAGCAGCCCGTAATGCACTGTCATCTCGCTGCTGAGTTCGTGTCCGCCACGAGCGGCTTTAATGGGATCGATGTCGCCGATTAAATCGGCGATGGTGACGTCGGGCGTCGCCAATTTTTCAACGTAGCGCTGGTCCGGCGTCAAGTATGCGATTGGCGTCTCATCTCCAAGGCGCTCTACCAGATCAATACAGCGCTTGCAAATTGGCGTATATGGATTGTCGCGAATTTCGCATCCGGCAACGTATGGCATCTGCGCGTCAAGCAAGCCGGTGAGCGCTCGCAAGATGCGGCTCTTTGCCTGTCCCCGCAATCCTAAAAGAATAAAATTGTGACGCGAAAGAATGGCGTTGATGATCTGCGGCACGACTGTATCGTCATAACCCACGATCCCCGGAAAAATTGGTTTGTTCTGGCGAATCTTGGCGATCAGGTTGTCGCGCATCTCATCCTTGACCCGGCGCGACCGCAGTTTGTCTTCAGAGAAAGGACTCTGGCGCAATTCGCCAAGCGTCCGCGCGGAACTCATGAAAAACCCCCAGGAAGTAGAGCGTCGTAAGGCGATTATACGCCGCTGACAATTACCCCACCCACGCAGGGGTCGCCCTGGTCGGCTCGTCAAAGACTAAGTAACGCGGACTGTCCTGCCAGCCGGATCTAAGTCAACGGCCGCGGACAAGAGTGTCCGCGTCACATGATCCGACCCTTGCAATGCTAATCTTTTCAGATGTCAATTCAAGAAATGCTCGGGAAAGTGGTCGTGGTTACCGGCGCATCCATGGGAATCGGAGAAGCCATTTCCAAAATCTTTCTCGATCATGGAGCGACGGTGGTCATGCTCTCTCGCGACGCAACCCGTGCCGAGGCTGCACGCGACCGCATCGGCAACCATGCGAACACGCTCGCTCTGGCTTGCGATGTCCGCAATCGCGAAGAGATTGACCGGGTTGTCGGACTCACCATGCACCACTATTCCCGGATAGACGTCTGGATCAACAATGCCGGCCACGGCATTATGGATTCGGTGGCAGACGTGGATATGGCGGCTTGCCGCGAAACCTTCGACACTAATTTTTTCGGCTCGCTCGAAGCCATGCAGGCGGTAATTCCGGTGATGAAGCGGCAAGGGTCGGGCGCCATCATCAATATCTCCAGCGTGGCCGGACATATCCCGGTTCCCTTCATGGCTCTTTATAGCGCAACAAAATTTGCCCTGAATGCCGTGGGAAAGGGCGCCCGCATTGAGTTGAAACAGTTTGGGATTAATGTGCTAACAGTTTGTCCGGGATACGTGCGCACCGACTTCAGCGCAAATTCGGTCAGGGGAGAGGAATTGAAGCAGGTGCGTCCCGACTCATTTCGGGGAATCAGCGCTCAGCGGGTTGCCCGCGCCGTTTTTCAAGGCTATATGAATGGAAAAGGAGAAGTCGTAGTTCCCTGGACCATGCACCCCATCATAAAGATCTACCAACTCTTCCCCGGATTCGTAGGTTGGGCAATGCTAAAAATGGCTAAACCAAAAAGATAACTTCACGCCAACTCATCAAGCATAGCCTCCATCTCTGACCGAGCATGAGAATTTCCCGTTCGCGCTGCGGACGCTATGCCGTCCGTCAACATCTTGCGCGCTTCTTCATTACGATTCGACTTGGCAAGTGCCTGCGCCGCCATGAAATAACCGGCAGTGTAATCGGGATGCGCCGCCAACAGCTTCCCAAACTCGACGAGGGCATTCTCCACGGCGCCAGAGTTGGAATATTCCATGGCTAATCCGTAACGCGCGAAAGCGTCGTCAGGATTCCCCGCAAGAATTTCATTCAACATTGCAATTCGATCCATATTGGTCTAGCAACACTACTACAGTGCCCCGATTTCAGGATTGCATGAGCCTCAAATATCCAGTCCATTCCTACGCCCATTTCTCAAACGGCCGCTATGGCAGAATTTGGATATGACTACCATTTTGCTGCTGACGATTTCCAATATTTTTATGACCTTCGCGTGGTATGGGCACTTGAAATACCGGCAAGTCCCTTTGTTCAAAGTAATTCTGATCAGTTGGGGCATTGCGTTTGCAGAGTATTGCTTTCAAGTGCCAGCGAACCGGATTGGGTCGTATGAATTTAGCTCAGCACAGTTGAAGACCATCCAGGAAGTGATAACGCTGACGGTGTTCTCCGTGTTTTCTGTTTTGTACTTAAAAGAGCCGCTGCGATGGAATTATGCGGTGGGCTTTCTGATGATTGTGGGGGCAGTGGCAGTCATTTTTAAGAAATGGTGAAGTCGAAAATTAATAGCGAGGAAGAACCGTTATCGAATCGTGACTCATCCCTCATCCTTGACTTGCCCGTAGTTTAGGACGCTGACAATCAGCACGCCTCCGACAATGTTGCCGAGCACGGCTGGAAGCAACCAGTGAAAATAGCCTGTCCATGGAAGTGCGCCTGCTAGCACAGCGGATAGAATCTCTCCGCTGCCGGCGATGCAATGAGCAAATTTGCCGATTCCTACGACAAAGGTCAACAACCAGACCATTACCAGTTGCCCGATGGTCCAGTGGCTCGCGGTCACAACCCATGCGACCAGCGCGATGATCCATCCGCCGATTACTGCACTCCAGAAGATGTGGCCAAACGATCCGATGAATGATTCGGAGCCGATCTCAACCAGCGAAGAAAGAATTTTAGGGGTCAGGGCGCTGGATTTAACCGCCAGCAAAGCAAAGAAGAAGGCACCCGACAAATTGAAGGCAAGTACTATGCACCATAGCCGGGCCGTTTCAAGGAAGTGACGCCGTTCATCCAAAACCAGCACTACCGGATAAAGCGTATTTTCGGTGAAAAGTTGCGCACGTCCAATAATTACCGCGATAAAACCGATGGGATAGACGAAGTACGATACTAATTCCTGCCAACTGCCGGATCCGAGAATGGCGCGCATGGATGCGACCGCCAACCCCGTGAGGCCCATGGTGACTCCGCCTGCGATAGCCGAGAAAGCTAATCCTTGCGTCGATCGCCGTAACTCTTCGCGCGCATTCTTTTCCACGGCGCGAAAAATTTCGGGCGCAGTCAGGCGCTTTGATTCGGGGTTGTCATCGTTCTCCGGTGCCGTCTGCCTTCTAGCCATAGGTGAGCTCTAAATACGGACTTGGATGCTCATTACCTTATAGGAGTGGGACATTGCGGCTAGCGGCGGCGGACTTCGAGTCTGATCGCGTTCCGTTACCTCGAGCTTAGAGGACGCGGTTGCTGAATCCCGCGGCAGTCTTATAGAATCTAATGGCTTCTGAGGATAGGAACAATGAAAGCAGCCATACATCCCGCTTACAACGAAATTAACGTGAAGTGCGCGTGCGGACACAGCTTCAGCACGCGCTCCACTCACAAAGGCGACATTCACATTGAAATTTGCTCGAACTGCCATCCATTTTTTACGGGAAAGCAGAAATTGCTGGATACCGCTGGCCGGGTAGAGCGCTTCCGCCGCAAGTACGCCAAAGCAGAGCCGGCGAAGCCGGAAGTGGCGAAGAAATAAGGTTTACAGTTGTTAGAGTAGTTCGAAGGGCCCCCGAGATTGGGGGCTTTTCTTTTGATTAGCAGAAAAATGCAGAATTTGAAACCCGATTGCGACGCAAAGTATCTCGATAAATCGTCTCATTATTTTCACGGTATGAAATCGCTTTCTGGGGACATTTCGAAGCACCGCACCAGTATTAGCCTTCTAGCAGTACATAGTGCCATCTCGCTGAGTGATGCCATCGTCGCGGGTGTCACTGGGAAGCGCGGCAAACATCAAGACCATCGTCAGACGATCATTGAACTTGGCAAGATTTGCCGGGGAAAAAAGATTTCCGATGGCAAAGGGATGAGTCATCTCCAATGGCTGCGCGCAAAAAAGACTGCGATAGCCTATGGGCCTGATCCCGTCGCCGATGCCTCGATAAAGTCGGCGATCGACCACGCCGAAAGACTTAGCGCCTGGGCTTACAATCATTTTGAGCTGAACTCTTCGGTATTCGCGAAGATCGACAAATTTACGGCAACTCGTCATCCCAATATCGAAATCAGGCCCTGATAGTTATGCGGAAATACTTTGACAGTTCGGTGGGACCCGCGGATGCGAGCGCCGGGGCCATGCAAGCAGTCGTCCCCGCGACTTTGTTGATTGGGGACGTTTTAATCTCCCCCGCGACCGTCCTCGCACCGATGGCCGGAGTTACGGACACCGTCTTTCGGCGATTCATCCGCAACCTTGGCGGCTGCGGGCTGATCATGACCGAATTCACTTCGGCGGACGGTGTACTTCGCGCCAAGGACCAGAAAGCCAAGCGCTATCTACATTTTTATGAGGACGAGCATCCGATTTCCGCGCAACTTTTTGGAAGCAATCCCCTGGTGATGGCGGAAGCGGCACGGATGGTCGAGGACCTTGGCTTCGACTTGGTGGACCTCAATTTGGGGTGTCCCGCAAAAAAAGTTACGAAGTGTAATGGAGGTTCGGGTTTGCTGCGAGATCTGCCCGCGATTGGAAAGATCTTCGAAGCGACGCGCGCGGCGGTGAAGATTCCGTTTACGGTGAAGTTTCGGGCGGGGTGGGATGACGAAAATATCATTTGCGTGGAACTGGCAAAAATGGCCGAGGCTTGCGGATTGAACGCAGTCGCGCTGCATGCGCGAACGCGTGAGCAGGGTTATGCCGGCGCCGCGCGATGGGAGTGGATTGCGGCGATCAAGAATGCGGTCAAGATTCCCGTCATCGGCAACGGCGATATTCGCACTCCGCAGGATGCATGTTCCATGATTGAGCGAACCGGGTGCGATGCGGTGATGATTGGTAGGACGGCGCCATCGAATCCCTGGATTTTCCGGCAGATTGCGCAATATAACCACGTTGCCCGCGTAGGGGCAGGCGACCCAAGCTGCCCAGTGGTGCAAAGCGCCACAGAAGCGGGCTCCAAACATTCTAGCTCCGTGAATGTCAGTTCACTCCCTTACGATCAGCCCACGGAGTTAGACCGCTATGAAATGATTCACACCTATTTCCGGATGTTGATCGAAGAAGAATTGCCCGATGCGCAGGGGAAGATGAAGCAGTTCGCTTCCTGGTTCACGCACGGAGTCCCCGGCGGTGCGGGGCTGCGCAAGGCCATCTATGAATCCAAGAGCGCCCCGGAAATACTCCTGCGAGTGGAAGAATTTTTCGAACCTTCGATGCAGCCTGCCTAGCTAATCGGCAAGCGCTTTGCGATGCGATGTTGTACCAGCCGCAATCCAGCACGTCCGGTGCCAGTCGGGGGTTTGCGGATACCTTCCAAGACGTCTCTCAAAATCTCGGCATTATTGTGCGCTTCCATGGGCGAAGCGAACAGAAGGGTCAAGGGTTTTTTCTGGGCAGCCAGTTTTTGAAGTTCGTTTAGGGCGGCATCGGCTGCGGCTGCCCTCAATTCCTTCAAGTAGCGTTTACGAAATTCCATCCATGCATCAGGGTTGTTCTGGAACCACAGTTTCAATTCTTTCGACGGAGCGAGAGATTTCAACCATGTATCGACGGCCAATTGTTTTTGAAAAGGAATGCCCGGGTCATCCACCAGAACGCGCATACCATCGGCCTTGACAGGTCGTTCCACCATCTTCTTGATGCGGATTGTTCTCGAAGACGCGGGCATGGGTAAGCAGTAATTGTACGTCTACAGACGCCCTTGTAGCAGCCCACTTTGGTGTACCTTCATGTACTCATGAGATTCAACGCGGTTTGGCGAAAAGTTCTGATTGCACCGGTCGCTGCCGTTTTATTCATCACTTTAACGGGGTGCGACGTCGAGCGGCGGAAGAGCGATGCTGAATTGGGATTGAATCCTCAACAGGCCGCCGGACGTAGAGTCTACGACGATTATTGCGACCGCTGTCATTCTCCCTATTCGGCGAAGAGCAAGCACGGGCCCAGCCTGAAACACATGTTTCAGAAACAGTACCTGCCCGACAGCGGACTGCCTGCGAACGACGATCGAGTCACCGATATTGTGCGGCTTGGGCGCGACAAAATGCCGGGTTTCGCGCAGGCTCTAAACGAGCGGCAGCTTAAAGATTTGCTGGAGTATCTGCATACCTTGTGAGAGCCGGATTCAGCGCTTAGTTCATTTTTGTGGACTGAGCAGCGCGGCTTCTTCTTGGATCCGCCCCCACGCGCGCTCGACATGATGTCGTTGGGTCTTGGTTTGTCCCACGCAAAATCGTAGCGTCGTCTTGTCGTTTAGCCGCGTGTGTGTCATGTACAAATCTCCACTGGAATTTAAACGATCCATTAATTGCTGATTGGCCTCGTCTCCACTCTTGTGGCGGAAGCAAACCAGATTTAATGGAACCGGCGCCGCCAACTCGAAACGGTCATCTTCCCGCACCCACTGCGCGAATTGCTGCGCCAGTTCTATGTGCTGGCGAATGTGATATTGCAGTCCATCCACGCCATAGTGGCGTATCACGAACCATAATTTCAGCGCGCGAAAGCGGCGGCCCAAGGGTATTTGCCAGTCGCGATAGTCGAATACGGTGCCGGACTCCGTGGCCTTATTACGCAGATATTCGGGTAACACGCTCAGCGTTTGAATGAGCGCTTTGCGGTCGGCCACATAGAAGCAATCGCAATCGAAATTGGTGAACATCCATTTGTGCGGATTGAAGCAATAGCTATCGGCAAGCTCCATACCATTGTGAATGTGCCGAAACTCGGGACAAAGTGCGGCCGTACCCGACATCGCCGCATCAACATGCAGCCACAGATTTTCGTCTCGGCAAATCGCGCCGATTTGCGGTAGCGGATCGATGGCATTGGACGAGGTAGTGCCCACCGTCGCACACACAAAGAACGGGATTAACCCCGCCTCTCTGTCTCTTGCAATTTGTTCTAACAGCAATTCTGGAAGCATGGCGAAATTCGCATCCACGGCGATGAGCCGCAGATTTTCTCTTCCGATCCCGGCGATTTGAATATTCTTTTCCATGGACGAGTGTGCTTGCGTTGAAGTGTATGCAACCAACTTCCCATTACATCCGCGGGCATTGCCGGCGAAATTTGTGGCCCGCTCTCGCGCCGCCAACAGGGCACAAAGAGATGCGCTGGAGGCCGTATCCTGAATGACGCCTCCACCTGCGTTGGAAGAGAGGAATTTTGCGGGCAAATCGAGCATCCCCGCCAGCCAATCGACCATATGAGTCTCAAGCTCAGTGCAGGCCGGACTCGTCGCCCACAACATGCCCTGCACTCCCACGCCCGAGGAAACCAAATCCCCAAGAATAGAAGCGCCACTGGTGTTGGAAGGGAAAAAAGCAAAAAAATTTGGCGACTGCCAGTGGGTAATTCCGGGGAGGATCAACTTCTCGACATCTCGCATGATGGCTTCGAAGGATTCTCCGGTGGCCGGCGGGGCCGCAGGAAGCGAAGCGCGAATGGCGCCGGGCTCTGCGCGGGAAAGCACGGGAAAAGATTCGACGCGAGAGTAATAGTCCGCAATCCAATCGATGACGCGGTGACCGTTGGTGCGAAACTCTTCCGGCGTCATGTGAAAATTCTTTTCCGGCAAGGATCCTCCTGGTTTGAAGTGACTATCGCAATTGCCCGTAATACACGCGAGTGGTATAGGCGAACGAGATTTTGCCATTGATCTGGCGCTGATCGAAAATTTTGCGCAACTTGCGCAGCATGGGTAGATGATTTTCGTGGCCCGGTTGAGGGATGTAGGAAGAAGACAGCAGCCGTCCCTCTAGTCCGCGGTAATCGAAGTTTTGTTCGTACTCGAACTCCCGAGTTTGATAGCTCGAGTTTTCGAACAGTTTTTGCACGGCAAGCATTGCCCCTTCTTGCCGTATTTCTTCATAGTCTGTGCCATATTTCACGACCAGTTGTTCGTATTGTCGCTGAAAATCATTCGTGTCCAGTTGCCGGTCATTCCATACGAGGACGAGCCATCCGCCGGCTTTCAATATTCGCGCAAATTCTATGCGAGCCGCGGATACATTGAACCAATGAGCGGCCTGCGCGGCGGTGACGATGTCAATGCTGTGGTCGGGCAATGAAGTATGTTCCGCCGTTCCCGAGACGCTGATGAAATTGGGGAAGCCACTCAAGAATTCTTCGCCGGCGCGGCGCATTTCAGGGTTCGGCTCCACGCCGAACACTCGGCTCCCCTGTTCAAGCAGAAGACGGGTGAATAGCCCGGTTCCAAAGGCGATGTCCGCTACGACCGTGCCGGAGTTGAATCCGCATTCATCGCGCAACAACTGAATAATCTCGCGAGGATAGCCAGGCCGGAAGCGAAGGTAATTGTCTACCCGGGAAGAAAAGCGGCTGGTCCCATCGACAATGGGCATGGCGTCATTTTAACGCGGGCCATTCATGTCGTTCTGAACTGTTAAAGTACCCAGTACATGCGGCTCGTGGTTAAAGTTGGTACCAGCCTGATCGCGCCTGAGGGACGCATCGACGCGGTGCGCATGCGCTCGGTGGTGGACCAACTCGAACCGTTAAAGCATGAATATCTCATCGTAAGCTCTGGTGCGATTGCCTCGGGCATGTCGAACCTGGGGTTGACCGAGAGACCCGCGAGCGTCCCCTTAATGCAAGCGTGCGCCGCGGTGGGACAGAGCGTTTTGATGAATACTTACGAGCGGCTTTTTTTCGGCAAGAAGGTAGTTGCTCAGCTTTTGCTTTCTAGCGACGATTTCACTTCCCCGATCCGCTACAAGAATTTGCAGAATGCGCTGCACGAGTTATTGAATCTGGGAGTCGTCCCGATTGTTAATGAGAATGACAGCGTATCGGTTCGCGAACTGGTGGGAGCGTTCGGGGACAACGATGAATTGAGCGCCTTGCTGGCGACCGCGGTCAAAGCCGATTGGCTACTGCTGCTTACCGACGTCGATGGATTTTACGTACCCAATGGAAATCGTCGACGCTTGCTGCGCAGGGTCCCCAAACTAACTGCGGAGATGGAAGCGCTTTGCGACGGCAAGGGGAAATTGGGCACTGGAGGGATGCGCTCTAAGTTGCGCGCCGCGAAAGCCGCCAGCGAAGCAGGAGTGAATGTGTCGATCGTGAATGGCCGCGATGACGATGCCATCGCGCGGGCGATCGCGGGGAAAATCGGCACGTACTTTCCCCCTAAGAGAAGGAAAAGATGATAGCCGGGACTTCAACTTCGATTCCAACCTGGGAGAAATTGCTTCGGGCAAAAAATGCCGTCCCCAAACTCGCGCAGCTTTCGACTTCGCAGAAGAATGCGATTTTGGTGGGAATGGCGGATGCCATCGAGGCTCATTCCGGCGCGATTCTTGACGCGAACCGGAGAGACATCGATTCCTCCGGCCTGAACGGAGCCATGCTCGAAAGATTGCTTTTGACAGCCGAGCGGGTATCGTCAATGGCGCAAGGCATGCGCGATGTCGCTGCTCTTCCTGATCCAGTTTATGAAACTCTGGCGGAATGGAAGCGGCCTAACGGCATCCAGATCCGAAAGGTCAGAGTTCCGCTCGGAGTAATTGGGATCATTTATGAATCCCGCCCTAACGTGACCGCCGACACAGTCGCCCTGGCGATCAAGACTGGCAATGCAATCGTGCTTCGCGGGGGGAAGGAAGCGGCTCATAGCAACCGGCAAATTGTTGACGCTCTCACGTCTGTTCCGGGATTGATCGCAGGGGCCATCGAGTTGCTCGATTCAAGTTCGCGCGACTCCGTGCATGAGCTGATCAAAGCGCGAGGGTTGGTCGATGTATTGATTCCGCGGGGAGGTTCGGCATTGATTTCGTACGTGACCGAAAACTCGACGGTTCCCGTAATTGAAACCGGCGCGGGAAACTGTCATATCTTCGTGGACGAATCGGCCGATCTCGAAATGGCCGACCGCATTGTTATGAATGCGAAGACTCAGCGTCCCTCAGTTTGTAATGCCGCCGAAAAGCTTTTGATCCATCAGACGATTGCGGTCGATTATGTCCCGCGGATTGTTAAGAAGCTGCTTGATGCGGATGTAGAGGTTCGGGGCGATGCACGAGTTACTGAACTGGCTCATGGAATGCAGGTCCGCCCTGCCCAGTCGCAAGACTGGAGCGAAGAATACTTGAGACTCTGCATCGCGCTGAAAGTCGTGGGGGATTCAGAAGAGGCGATTTCGCATATCAATGAATATTCGACGAAACATTCCGACGCGATCGTAACTAGCAACGAGGCCAACGCACGTAAATTCTTAAGGCTAGTCGATTCCGCCGCAGTGTATTGGAATGCCTCGACCCGATTTTCCGACGGAGGCGAATTCGGCTTTGGCGCGGAAATGGGCATCAGCACGCAGAAACTGCATTGCCGTGGGCCCTTTGCCTTGGCAGAATTGACTTCGACAAAATACGAAATTGTAGGAACCGGACAAATTCGAAGTTAAGCCTAGGGCCCAAGGCAAGCGTCGGCCTATTTTCCTGTGCTAGCCTATTTCTTCCACGAAAATCCTATGCACATCCCACGCACCAAATCGATTGCGATACTTGCTCCTCTGCTGTTTCTTTCAATCAGCGCTCAAGTTGTGCCGGCGAACCAGCCCATCTTTGGTTTCCGCGATTCTGCGGCGGAAAGTGCAATCGAGTCACGCTTTCTGGCAGTCCCCAACCCCAAGTTGGCTGAGGAGCACTTGAAAATTCTGACGCAGGCTCCGCACATGGCGGGCACTCCAGAAGACAAGGCCACGGCGGAGTACGTCGCCAAAAAATTTCGCGAGGCCGGACTCGATACTCAAATTGTCGAATACCGCGTGTGGATGAATTATCCGGTTGAAGTCAGCGTCGACCTCACTGCCCCCTCGGGAGTTCAAATGCATGGCCCGGCGCGGGAGCACGTGGAAGGGGATCCGTTTCAAGATGATCCGCGCGTGGTGATGCCGTTCAATGGAATGTCGCCGTCAGGAGATGTCGAGGCTGAAGTTGTATATGTCAACTACGGCACTCCAGCGGACTACAAGAAATTGGAAGAGTTGAAAATCGATGTGCGCGGCAAGATTGCGCTGGCGCGCTATGGAGAGAATTTTCGCGGCGTAAAAGCATTCGTGGCGCAGGAGCATGGTGCGGCAGGACTCCTTATTTACTCCGACCCAGCCGATGACGGGTGGCAGCGCGGTGACAAATACCCTAAAGGCCCGTGGCACCCTGACAGCGCGGTGCAGCGCGGTTCCATCGGATACATGTTCCACTTTCCCGGGGACCCCACCACCCCTGGCATTGCCTCGGTCCCAAACCTTCCGGACTCCAAGCGGACGCCTGCCGCGCAATCGGCGCAGTTACCAACAATTCCTACGACCCCAATTTCCTATGCTGAAGCCTGGCCTATCCTCGAACATTTAGCTGGGGTGGCGTCCCCGCACGACTTTCAGGGAGCGCTTCCCTTCACGTATCACCTTGGCCCGGGGCCCGCAAAAGTGAAGCTGCACCTGAAACAGGATTTTCAATTCCGGACGATATGGGATGTGATCGGAACAATTCGAGGAAGCGATCAGCCTGAGAATTGGGTGGTGGCCGGAAATCATCGCGATGCATGGGTGTACGGCGCGGTCGATCCCAATAGCGGAACCACCGCGATGCTCGAATCGGTCCATGGCATCGGCGAATTACTTAAAACTGGATGGAAACCAAAGCGCACCATCGTCTTCGGCAGTTGGGACGCGGAAGAACAAGGATTGATTGGCTCCACCGAATGGGGAGAGCAGCACGAAAAAGAACTTGCAGGCGCAGTCGCCTATTTCAACGTAGATGTTGCCGTGGCAGGGCCAAAGTTTGGCGCATCCAGCGTACCCAGCCTGAAGCAGTTTTTGCGCGACGTGAGCAAAGCGGTTCCCAGTCCAAAGGGCGGGTCGGTTTACGACGCGTGGCAAAAAACCAGCGTCGAAGCAGTAGATACACACGAAACCAGTACCAACACTTATCTTCCCCCGGCGGCGGGAAAGACAGATGTATCGGTGGGAGACCTGGGGAGCGGCTCCGACTACTCCGTTTTCATCCAGCATCTAGGTGTACCTTCCACCGACATGGGCTCCACAGGACCCTACGGCGTTTACCACTCAGTCTTCGACAATTTTGCCTGGTTCAAAAAATTTGCCGATCCCGATTTTGTGTATGAGCAGCAAATGGCAAGAGTGTTTGGATTGCTTGCGATACGTATGGCCGACGCTGATGTGCTTCCATACGACTACGAGCAGTATGGAAAAGAAATTTCCTCGTACATAGAAGCCGCGCAAAAGAAAGCGGAAAAGGAATTTGCAGGACAACCCCCGGATTTTTCTCAAGTGCTAAGTGCCGCCAAAAAATTTCAGGAGGCAGGCGAAAAGATTCTGAAAGCAGAACGAAAATCCTCTGGTGATCTTCATAAATTGAACCAGGCTCTTAGTAATACAGAGCGCGCGTTCCTCATTCCTGAAGGATTACCCAACCGTCCCTGGTATCACCATGCGATCTACGCCCCTGGCGAATACACCGGGTACGCGGCGGTGGTCATACCGGGCGTGAACGAGGCCATCGATAAGCACGATCTGGACCGTACCGCCAAACAGATTGCGGCTTTGACGGAAGCCTTAAACCGGGCATCGAAAACCCTGCAAGAGTACAAATGAAGACTGACTAGCGCCACGAGGGCACCGATGGCAATGAATATGGCATCACCGGGCAGGATGGTTACACACAACATGGTCACGACGCAGTTCGAGCTGGACGGTTTTAAAGTCGTCCGAACGCTGGGAGTGGTGCGCGGCATCGTGGTGCGGTCGCGCTCCATTGTTGGGACCATCGGGGCTACTCTGCAAACCATCGTCGGCGGAAACATTACTTTACTTACCAACCTGTGCGAGAAGACCAGGGCCGAAGCTTTCGACTTGATGCTTCAGCACGCCGCTGAACTGGGGGGCAATGCGGTGGTCGGGGCACGCTATGATGCGACGGAGATTATGCAAGGAGTGACGGAGGTGTTGGCGTATGGCACGGCAGTGCTGGTGGAAGCGTCGAGATAATTTTTAGCTGAATGTCCCTAGCACCGTTTGTTGCTTGACGATCAATGACTGGGCTCCGGCCCGTGCCAAGGCAATCATTTTGCCAAATTGCTCTTCGTCGAAAACTTTGTGTTCCGCGGTGGCCTGCACTTCCACGAACTTGTTCCCTGCCGTCATCACGAAGTTCATGTCCACATCGGCGCGTGAGTCTTCTTCGTAGCAGAGGTCCAGCAGGATCTCTCCGTCTACGATTCCGACGCTTACCGCGGCAACCGCATCGCGCAAGGGTACCGCCGCAAGAGTCCCGGCTTGTACTAACTTTTTTAGAGCGAGGCCGAGGGCGACGAAGGCCCCGGTGATCGAAGCGGTCCGTGTGCCTCCATCGGCTTGGATCACGTCGCAATCCATCCAGATGGTTCGTTCGCCCAACTTTTTCAGATCGACGACCGAACGCAGCGACCTTCCAATAAGGCGCTGGATTTCGTGGGTTCGTCCGCTGGCCCGGCCTTTGGTAACTTCGCGGGGACTGCGGGTCAACGTGGAGCGGGGCAGCATGCTGTATTCAGCGCTGATCCAGCCCTTGCCACTATTGCGCATGAACGGCGGAACGGTTTCGTCAATGGACGCCGTGCAGATTACCCGAGTGTTGCCGACGCTAATGAGGACGGAGCCTTCCGCCGTTTTAATAAAATCAGAAACAATTTCTACCGGACGCATTTGATCCGGGTTGCGGCCATCGGAACGAAAATACATCCCGCAAATTTATCACTAACTGGCTTTGCGAAATTCGTCTCGTTCGCGCTCGGAGGCGGTCCCTGACACGGAACCTCCTCCGACTCCGCCACTTCCGGCAACTATTTCGTGGCGTCGCTGGCGCAATCTTTCTTCGAAATTCGACCAGCGGCCGCCGATGCCTACAGCCGTGTTGTTTATCGTGACTCCATCGGTTCCGGCGGGAATAACTCGGTCCGCGCTGAGGCTAGCATTTTGCTCCGAACTGAGCGTGCTGCCGATGGACCCTGGCTGCGCCGGCATTTCACTGGGTGTCGGAGTGATGTTGTGATCGCTGCCTTCGCGATGCTGCACCGCGCCGCTTACCCATGATTCCTGATAGCGGCCTTCGTAGTCGCGCCAACTTTCATCCGAATCGACGGCTGCTTCGTCGTAAGCCGGAAGATTTTGGATTTGATCTTTCGTCAAGTTAAGGTCAAAGTCATTTTCGTGCTTTTGGGAGGGATAAAGCTGTTGCGGGGGAACGATAAATTTTTTTGAAGATAACCAGCCTCCCGCGTCAACCACCACGTAGTGAATGTTCGAGGAGGTATGATCGAAGATCACGTCGTCAATCTTTCCTAACTTTTTACCATCAGCTCCGTAAACACTCGCTCCTCGGACGTCGTCTGCGCCGTCTTGATCGGTAGAGATAAAATTGTAATTTTTCAGGGTGCCGTATTGCGCCATAATGTCCCTCCTTCAGGGTGAGGTTAGATTAGCGATCTTGGACTTGGTCCTATTTCTAGGTTTTTAAGATGCCATCTCTCGCAGCCGAGGGCGTACGTCCTTCTGAGTTTCAGGATTGTTGATGATTCGGATGCGGCGCGCAAAACGCCCATCAATACTGGTTTATAATCGACATCTACTAATCATCTAAGGCGTTCTCCCAACTCAAAATGCACTTTCTTCCCCTGTTTGCGGTCGTATTCTCCGGTGAAGTTTTGGACCTCGTGGGCGCGACTGGGCCGGTCGCCAAAGTAGTGTTGCTTCTGCTGCTGGCGTTCAGTTTGATCTCGTGGTCGATCATTCTTTCGAAGTGGAGTTTGTTACGTCGCGCGCGCGTGCAGAGCGGACGTTTCGTTCGCGCGTTTCGCAAGGCGCAAAAGTTACAAGACGTAAGCGCGGTTGCCGAGCAGTTCCGCCCCAGTCCTTTGGTAGGTGTTTTCGAGAACGGATTTGAGGAATATCGCCGGCAGGGTGGTGTGGTCGGCAATCCCATCGCGGTGCAGCGAGCGATGCAGATCGCGACTTCGGAAGAGATGACCCGGTTCGAGCGAAATCTGCCGTGGCTGGCAATCACCGGAGCGGTCACCCCGTTTATAGGATTGTTCGGGACGGTGTGGGGCATCATCGACGCCTTCCATGGCCTGGGTACTGCGGGAGCGGCAACTTTGCGGGCGGTGGCTCCTGGCATTTCTGAGGCTTTGATTACGACGGCCGCGGGACTTGCAGCCGCAATCCCCGCGGTCATCGCCTACAACTTGATTGGTGGATCGATTCGCGAGTTCGCATCTCGGGGCGATGACTTTGCACTGGAAATGCTGAACGCGGTCGAACGCCAACCCGCCGTTCCTGCAACCTACCGCGAAACCGCTGAGGCTCGTCGGTAATGGCTTTCACTGCTTCCAACGGGCGCACGCAACTCGCCCTCGCCGACATCAATATCACTCCGCTCGTGGATGTGGTGCTGGTGCTGCTCATTATTTTCATGGTCACGGCACCGGTCTTGCAATCGGGCATTGAGGTCAGCGTCCCCAAGACTCGGTCGGTGAAGCAGATCACCGAAGAGCGCATGGTGATCAGTATTAATAAGGAGCAGCGTGTTTTTCTCGGCAACGATCCCATCAACATCAATGAGATTGGAAGCAAGCTGCGGCAAAAGGTTCGCGATCCGCAACACCAATCCGTTTTCGTACGCGCCGACGAGGACGTGCCCTTCGGCGCATTCGCCACGGTAATGGACGCGGTGAAGCAATCCGGAATCAGCAACGTCAGCATTGTGACTCAACCCCTCGAAGCAAATGGCAGCCAACGCTGAAATATTTTTTGAACACGACAGATGGGGGCGCAATCTAGGATGGTCAGCCGCCCTTCATGCCGCGTTGGTGGGCGCAATTGTGCTGTATACCGTCATTGGCCCCGGGCACAATGGTGGAAGTTGGGGGGCAGGTGGGGGCGGTGACGCTATCGGCGTAAATCTCGTCAGCACTGTTCCCTTACCGGCGAACCCGGTGCAGACGCAGAATGTTTTGGCGAACGAGTCAAAAGGGCTAGCAAAGTCGGAGCCCAAGCCCGAAGAAAAAGCGCCGGATGCGATTCCGATCCCCGACAAAGAATCGAAGAAAAAACCTAAGCCGGTGGTAACGGAAACACACCGCAAGCCGACACCGCAACCGGTAGAGCAGGCTGCAAATCAAGTCCCGTTTGGCGAGAATGGGCCGGTCTCGGGCCCGTATGGCATGTTTAATGCCGGCGGCGCAAAGGGCGGCTTTGGATTCACGGGAGGGGGCGGCGATTTTGGAACGCGCTTCGCGTGGTACGTTCGCGTGGTGCAGCAAAAGGTTTCGCAGAACTGGCTGAAGTATGAAGTGGATCCCCGGGTGGGGCCGTCACAACGCGTTTACGTGACCTTCGACATTTTGAGGGACGGTCGTCCATCGAACGTGCAGATCGAGCAGTCCAGCGGAGTGCCGTCGCTCGATCAATCCGCGACCCGCGCTTTGCAGCGTATTGACACTTTTGGTCCGCTGCCTCCGGATTATTCCGCGAATAAAGTTTCAGTTGAGTTTTGGTTCGATTACAAGAGATGAAGCGGCGATAGCTTTCGGCTATTAGCTATTTGCGTCTAGCTTCTACACATCTTTTTGTATTGGAGTGATTTGATCTTGCATTTGTCATCGAGGGTTAACACGGTCACATTTTCGTTCGCAGCTTTATTTTGTTGCGCATTTTTTTCTCTCACCTCATTCGCCCAGGATTGGATTAAGACCGGCACTGGAATGGGTGTGGAGAAGGTCCGTCTCGCAGCTTCTGACTTTCAATCCTCGAACACCGGGCCGGGAAATGTGGAACTGCTGCGGGTGTTCAATGACACGCTGTGGAGTGACCTGAACAATGCCGGCATCTTTGACATGGTTTCGAAGAGCTTCTATCCCCTTGGCGGGGTGGGTGTCCCAGGGGATGTGAAATTTGAAAGCTGGAGCGCGCCTCCTCCTAATGCAGCCATGCTGGCATTCGGGAATCTGGGCGTATCCGGCAACAACATCACCGTTCAGGGATGGCTCTATGATGTAAAAAACGTCGCCTCGCCGCAAGTCCTCGGGAAGCAATATACCGATGTTGCCAGCTTGGCTGCGGCGCGAACTATCGCCCACAAATTTGCGGATGAAATTATTTTCAGACTAGGCGGCGGCGTTCCGGGCATCGCCGAAAGCCAAATTTATTTTGTCAGCAGCCGCAGTGGCCGCAAAGAAATCTGGGTCATGGATTACGACGGCCAGAATCAGCACCAACTCACACATCTAGGCTCGATCTCTCTATCTCCCAGAATTTCGCCTGACGGATCGCGCCTGGCTTTTAGCTCCATGACAAAATCGGGTTGGGAAATTCTGATGTACTCGATGGAGTTGAATCGAACGGTCGCATTCCCGCATTTCGGCGGAACAAATCTTTCTCCTGCATGGTCGCCGGATGGAACCAAGCTGGCCTTCTCCTCGTCGCGCGCGGGCCATTCCGAAATCTATGAAGTGGATTCGGCGGGGGGGAATTTAAAACGCCTCACGACTTCGCGAGGCCCCGACGTCGCCCCGGTATTCAATCGCAAAACCGGAGCGCAAATTTCTTGGGTCAGCGGGCGCACCGGCCTTCCCGAGGTTTACACCATGGAAGCCGACGGCACCAACGTGCAGCAGCTCACCGAGCAGGGATACGCGGTGTCCCCTTCATGGTCCCCAAATGGGCAGTTTTTGGTATTTGCGTGGATGCGCCATTACGGGCCCGGGGCTCCCGGCGCGCAAGACCTCTATATTATGGACGTGGCCAGCAAGCAGTGGGTGCAACTCACACACGATGGCGGACGCAACGATTTCCCCTCATGGGCGCCGGACGGGCGGCATATAGTTTTTCAATCGAGCCGATCAGGTAGCGACGAAATATGGACCATGCTCGCCGATGGCACAGGACAAAAGCGTCTGACATTTTCCGGCAGAAATTCGCAACCAAACTGGAGTTGGAAATAAGGTTATTGAGTAAGTGAGCAATTCAGTAATTGGGTAATTAAAAATCATTCGAGTCGGTTTTGACCTTCAATTGCCAAATTACTCAATTACTCACTTACTAAATTTTTGGAGGAAACTTGAACAAACTAACGATGAAGTGGTTTTCGCTACTGTTCGCGCTGGGCGCGATCATGTTCCTTGGTGCCTGCCATAAGAAGACAGCACCGCCGCCGCCACCTCCACCGCCGCCGCCCGCTTCGGCAACCGCCTCCCTCACCGCGAATCCTGAAACCATCGACAAGGGACAATCCACAACGTTGACATGGCAGACGACCAACGCGACCGACGTGAGCATTTCCGGCATCGGCGGAGTGCAAGGCAGCGGCTCGCAGCAGGTCACGCCCAACGATTCGACAACTTACACGCTGACGGCGAAAGGCCCCGGCGGAACCCAGGAAGCGACCGCACGCGTCACCGTTAAAGTGCCGCCGGCACCCGCACCTACGACGACATCGTCAAACGGGACCGAAGAAGATCTGTTTTCGCAAAACGTGAAAGACATCTACTTCGGGTACGACAAGTCGGACGTCAGCTCTGACCAACAGTCGGTGATCCAGCAGGACGCGGCATTCCTGAAGCAGCATCCTAATATAAGGTTCACAATTGAAGGACATTGCGACGAACGCGGATCGACGGAATATAACCTGGCCTTAGGGGATAGCCGTGCTAGTGCAGTCAAGGGCGCGCTTGTCTCAGCCGGGGTCAGCAGTGACAGCGTCAAAACGATTAGCTACGGGAAAGAGAAACCGTTCTGTAGCGAGTCCAACGAACAGTGCTGGCAGCAGAATCGTCGCGGCCACTTTGTTTATCAGAAGTAAGCAAAGCATTGGGTGTGCGGAGGTCTCGTCGCACACCCACTTAAACTGTCATCTCGACCGGGGCGGAGCGAGTGGAGAGACCGGCTTCCGGGTCGTAAAATAATTAAGCCTATGAAAATTCCCCAGCAAATAGCCCGATACGCGCTCTACGCATCCATCGCCATCGCCCCCTTTGCAACCCCGGCTTGGGGAGTGAGCCGCGAAATTATCGAACTGCAAACTCAGGTTCAGGCCTTGCAAGACCAGATGACGCACATGCAACAGTCGTTCGATGAGCGCATGGGCGTGATGAAGAACCTGATGGACCAAAACACCGACAGCATGAACAAAGTGACGACTGCGATCAATGGTCTGCAAGGAACGCTCCAAAAGCAGCAGAGCGATGCTGGAGGCCGCGTCGATCAGATGTCCACTCAAATCCAGGCATTGAACGATAGCTTGGACGAACTGAAAGCCCGCCTCGCCAAAGTTAGCAAGCAACTAGAAGACATGCAGGCCGCGCAGCAAAATTTGAACACGCAACCGGCGCCCGGAACACCAACGGGGGCGGGTCCGCAGTCGCAAGCACCTCCTCCTGATGTTCTGTACAACAACGCTTTGCGGGATTATAACGGCGGCAATAACGATCTCGCGCTCTCGGAATTTACCGATTACGTAAAGTATTACGCCAACACCGATCTCGCGGGAAACTCCTATTTCTATCTGGCCGAGATCGCTTATCGCAAAGGGGACTATCAGACCGCGGCGAAGGATTACGATCAGGTGCTCCAGAATTTTCCTACCGGCAACAAGGCGGCGTCGGCGGAGTTGAAGAAGGGATTCGCGCTCATTGAACTGGGACAGAAAGATGATGGTGTGGCGGCTCTGAGGCATGTGATTGCGCGATACCCACGCAGCAATGAAGCGTTGCAAGCCCGCGACCGCCTCCGAAAACTAGGCGTCGCGAACAGCGGAAGAAAATCGGGAGAGTGATCAAACCTATGGATTTTTCATTTTCTTCTCCTAATAAAACTTGTCATTGTGAGCCCGAGCCTCACCGAGCTGCCAGTAATTACGACGCGAGGAATCTGCTTTGTGCCGGGGCGAGGAAAACCAGATTCCTTACCGATAAACCTGGTTCGGAATGAAATGGGATTAGGTGAGTCGCGAGTGAACTGCGTTGGGTACTTCGGGGGATGCAACTGATTTCGTCAGGGAACAGCTTCGCGCTAAACGCCGACTGATTCCATTGACAATGACCTTCGGGCTACGCTATCTTTAAGTCTTTGGAAGTCGTGTGGTTGCCCGCCTGGTGACTTGCGCTTACTTGCGCTCCAGGGTGCTCAGCGGTCTTCTCATTTTTCGCTCATATTTTCTGGGCTTTAATTTCACCGTTCTTTTTTCAGGGAGATCTTGCATGTCAACCTATTTCCCCAAAGCGGGGGAAATCGTCCGTAAATGGCACGTCGTAGATGCCACTGACCAGACCCTCGGCCGCCTTGCATCGCGCGTTGCCATGATTCTTATGGGCAAAGAGAATCCTCAATACACGCCCTTCATCGACGCGGGCGATCACGTCGTTGTCATCAATGCTGACAAAGTTAAGACCACAGGCATGAAGGCGGAGCAGAAGACTTATCATCACTACACCGGATACCCGGGCGGATTGCGCTCAGAAGACTTCCGGGAGCGCTTTGCCCGTAAGCCCGAAATGGTCATCGAGTTGGCGGTCGAGCGCATGCTGCCGAAGAGCAAAATGGGCAAGCAGATGATTACCAAGCTAAACGTTTATCGCGGCGACAAGCATCCCCATCAGGCGCAGAAGCCGCAAGATCTAGTAATGGAAGAACGCGGTTCGAAATAATATTTGGTTTAATTTTTCTGGTTTTAAGTGAGAGCGGATTGAAATTTTTGAAAGGTTGAGCACCGGTTAGCTGATTGCTGACGGCTGAGTGCTGAGTGCTAAATGCCAGAATTAGTTCAATACTACGGAACCGGACGCCGTAAGGCAGCCATTGCCCGGGTGTACTTGCGGCCCGGCAACGGCGAGATCAAGATCAACGGACGCGCGTTCGAAGAATATTTCGTGACTCCATCGCAACGCTCGGCAGCAAAGCAGCCCTTGGCGTCCACGGAAATGTTGGAAACTTTTAACGTGATCGCACGAGTTACCGGCGGCGGCGTAAACGGCCAGGCCGACGCGGTAAAGCTGGGCATCGCCCGCGCTCTGATGGTTTTCAACATCGAGTTCCGCAAGAAGTTAAAGGCCGAAGGTTTGGTAAGCCGCGATTCACGATCTAAAGAACGCAAGAAGTACGGACAGAAGGGCGCAAGAGCGCGCTTCCAATACAGCAAGCGGTAGAGTTCTAGCTGAAGGCTGACAGCTGATTGCTGACAGCCGCTCCACAATACTTCCCGTGCTCATGCGGGACGGGAATGGCAATCGGAAGCTTCACGTTTCCGATGCAGACTAAACGAGGAGGTTAATTGGCTAACATCACCATGAAAGAGTTGCTCGAAGCGGGAGTTCACTTCGGGCATCAGACCAAGCGCTGGAATCCCCGAATGAAGGAGTACATCTTCGGAGAGCGCAACGGAATTTACATCATCGATCTGCAAAAGACTTTGAAGATGTTCAAAGAGGCCTCCAAGTTTGTTCAGGACCTCGCCATGCAGGGCAAGATCGTGCTGTTCGTGGGCACTAAGCGCCAGGCGCAGGACGCCATTGCGGAAGAAGCGACCAAGTGCGGCGGATTTTATGTGAATCAGCGCTGGTTAGGTGGTCTGCTCACCAACTGGGTGACCGTGCAAAAATCGGTAAAGCGCCTCAAAGAGCTCGACGAAATGGCGACCGACGGCCGCTATGAACTGCTCCCCAAAAAGGAAGTCATTAAGCTCGAACGCGAGCGAAAGCATCTGCAAGCGAACCTGGCTGGCATCAAGAATATGAACCGCCTGCCGGACGCGATCTTCGTGATCGATTCGAACAAAGAACAGATTGCGGTTCGGGAAGCCCGCAAGCTGGGAATTCCGGTAGTCGCAGTAGTAGATACCAACTGCGATCCCACAGAGGTTGATTACGTCATACCCGGCAACGACGATGCTCTTCGGGCTATCCGGTTATTTGCCTCCAAAATTTCGGACTCCGTAGCCGAAGGCTCGCAGTTTATGAACGACAAGAACGACGCTGATCTAGCGGCAGCCGCAGGCGCTGCCCAACAAGCAGCGCTGGCAGCCACCGAAGCTCCGGCTGAAGGCGCGCCGGTGGCCGACGAGGCCGAAGCCGCTAGCGAAGACATCAGCATGGAAGAAGTGCTGGGTGCCGGCGTTCGTAAACAACCGGTCGCGGCCAAAGAGCCGGAAGTCGAAGTCCCCGAGGTTGAACACCAAACCTTGTAAGTCGAAGTGGTGCTTCCGCGATAGACGATTCATCTAATCATTACCCGCGCGGGTCGTCCGCCGCGGGTTAAATTTTGTAAACTGAAAAGGACCCATCCTACGAATATGTCAACCAACGGAATCAATATTTCCGCGTCACAAGTGAAAGAGCTTCGGGACAAAAGCGGAGCGCCGATGATGGATTGCAAGAAAGCTCTGACCGACGCCAAGGGAGACATCGAAGCCGCGATCGTGCTGCTGCGCAAACGCGGAGCGTCCGTTGCCGAACGCAAGGCGGGACGCGCCACGAGCGAAGGCTCAGTGACCAGTTACATCCATGCGGGCGGAAAAATTGGGGTGCTTGTGGAGGTGAATTGCGAGAGCGATTTCGTTGCCCGAACTGACGACTTCAAAGAACTCGTCCACGATATCGCCATGCACATTGCCGCCAGCGATCCGAAATTCGTACGCAAAGAAGATGTGACGGCAGAATCCTTCAATCGTGAAAAAGATATCTATCGCGAGCAGGCAGCCGCCACTGGCAAACCCGCTCCGGTCGTGGAGAAAATCGTCGAAGGCAAAATGGGCAAGTTCTACGAAGAAGTTTGTCTTTACGAGCAGCCCTTCATTAAAGATCAGACCGTGACCATCTCGCAACTGATCGCAACCAGGATCGGCAAGCTGGGGGAGAACATCGCGGTCCGCCGCTTCGCTCGCTTCAAGGTAGGGGACGCAAGCGAGACCATTGCTATTACGAAGTACGAACAAAAGGCAGAGTAAGCGAAATGCGCCTAGGGCGCCTTTCTTATGCTAGAAATTGAGCTCCACAACTGAAATGCTCACTCCCGTTTTTAAGCGCGTACTCCTAAAAATTTCCGGCGAAGCTTTGGCCGCAAACCAGGGCTTCGGAGTCGATCCCCTACGCATCCACGAAATCGCGGCTGAATTAGCCGACGTTCACACTTTAGGAATACAAATCGCAATCGTAGTCGGAGGCGGAAACTTCTTTCGCGGAGTAGCCGAACAGGCCCGGGAAATGGACCGCGTCTCCGCCGACCATATGGGGATGCTGGCCACGGTAATCAACGCGCTTGCGCTTCAGGACGCGCTGGAAAAGCAAGGCATTCACACACGCGTTCAGTCCGCCATTGAAATGAATCAAGTCGCCGAGCCGTTCATCCGCCGCCGGGCCATTCGCCATCTCGAAAAAGATCGCGTTGTAATTTTCGGAGGTGGCACCGGGAACCCTTATTTCTCTACCGACACCGCAGCTTCCCTTCGTGCCATGGAAATTAAGGCCGACGTGATTATCAAGGCCACAAAAGTAGATGGCATTTATGACGCCGATCCCGTCCTGGTCAAAGACGCGAAAAAGTTTACCGAAATCACTTACATGGACGTTCTAAAAAAAGGCCTGAACGTAATGGACTCCACCGCCATTTCGCTCTGCAAAGATAACAACCTGCCCATCATCATCTTCAACTTGAATCAACGCGGGAATATCCGCAAAGTTCTAACCGGCGAGAAAATCGGATCGCTCGTCAGCGCTTAGCCTAGGAGTGAATCGGCTGGCCATGACCGGGGGGGGCCGCCGCGAAACAAATAACCGTTTTGATGAGTTGACCCGTGTACTATTCCGCGAAGACCGGGCAGATGCTGGTCCCTGAAAGTCACAGGTTCAAGTAAACGCAAGGGCCCCACTTTCAGGCTGGCCGTGTAATCTGCAAGTTCAGAATTCGGCTCGAGTGAACTCGTGCCCTCCCCGTTTTCGCACCCTTGCTTTTCATTTCGGGGTCGCGTCCAAGGTTTGTTCGCGCCAATCAAAGCTAAACCATTTTGGGTTGGAAGCGTTGATGGGCCTACCCGACAGCAAGTCCCGACGATTCAACGTAAGTTATAATTCAACGTTCTAATTCTATTTTTTCGGAGCTCCGCAAAATGGCTCAAGCCACTATGGCCGCAATCCCTGGCCTGAAAGAAACTTACGTCCAGCTCAAGACCCGCATGGAAAAAGCGGTTGATGATTTTCGCAAAGCTATGGCGGCAACCCGCACTGGGCGGGCCTCTGTTCACATGCTCGATTCGGTCAGCGTGGACTACTACGGCTCGCAGATGCCGCTAAACCAAATCGCTCAAGTGCACGCTTCGGAAGCCCAGTTGATTACCGTACAGCCGTTTGATCCCACGTCTTTGCCTGCCATAGAGAAGGCGATTCGCACTGCGGAACTTGGCCTGAATCCCATGAACGACGGCAAAATTATTCGGGTACCGGTTCCGCCTCTAACCGAAGAGCGCCGCAAGGACATGGTCAAGCATTTAAATAAAGTGCTCGAAGAACATCGCACCGCGATCCGAAACATACGGCGCGACGGCAACGATGCCATTAAAAAAGCGATGAAAGACAAGAAGATCACGGAAGACGATGAGAAGCGGGCGATGGAAGAAATTCAAAAACTCACTGACGACGAAATCGGAAAGATGGAAGAACTGAACAGGGGCAAAGAAAAAGAATTGATGGAAGTCTAAGCGGTTCCAGGGAAAACCAGCTTAATGATTATCGATGGCTCCGCGATCTTCGCAATCATCTTGATTCCATTTTTGTTCGTATTTTCTGATGCGCAGCCGGAGAAGCACGCTGGTCCGCGCATTTTCGAGCAAAAGCAGTTCACGGTTGTGGGAATACAGGTCCGCACTAACAACTCACGCGAGGCCACGGGACACGGCGAAATCCCCAAGCAGTGGGACCGCCTCTTTAAAGAAGGCATTCTAAGTAAAATCCCGAAGAAATCAGATGAAAATATCGTGGTCGTTTATTCCAACTACCAGAGCGACTACAAGGGCGATTACGACTACCTGATTGGCGCCAAAGTAGACCAAGCCACAAACCTTCCCGGTGGGATGGTCGCGAAGACGGTCGCCGGCGGCAAATATGCGGTGTTGACGACAGAGGCCGGGCAAGTCGGGAAAGTCGTCTCCGGTGAGTGGCAAAAGATCTGGAAACTCGAAGACAATTCGAAACTAGGCGGAGTACGAGCTTACAAGACAGATTTTGAGATTTACGACCAGCGCAGCCGCGATCCGCAAGACTCGCAGGTCGATATCTACGTCGGCCTTCGGTAACTCTCCTTAACTTCGGATATTTCAGCAAATCCTGGACATTGGACCACCGGTAGCCGCGGGTATTTGGGGTATGCCGCGTCGGTAAACGAGAGTTGGCATAGAAAGAAGATTGAGCCCCGGTCGGACTCGATTCGCCTCGCCTGCTTACACGTCAAGCAAAGACCCACTGGGTCCAAGTTCGGTCTCCTAGCCTGTTCTGACATTTCCAAATTAAGTTCGACATTTTGCAACTACCCCGCCCACACTGCATCTAAACATTGACAACAATTCACTCAAGTCTTATTATGGCGCTGGACGTAATCAAGAGCCGCTGATTGTAAAGCACTTATAGCATCAAGGAGAAGCAAAATGGGCAAGATTATAGGAATCGACCTCGGAACCACTAATTCCTGCGTAGCAGTTATGGAAGGCGGAGAGCCGAAGGTCATAGCGAATGAAGAAGGCGGCCGCACCACACCATCGGTCGTGGGATTCACCAAGACCGGCGAACGTCTGGTCGGGCAGGTGGCCAAACGGCAGGCCATCACCAACCCGGAAAACACAGTTTACTCGATCAAGCGGTTCATGGGTCGGCGCTATGACGAGGTCACCGAAGAGATAAAAATGGTGCCCTACAAGGTCGTGCAGTCCGGCGATCACGTCGCGGTGTTGGCGCAGGGCAAAGAGCACACGCCTCCGCAAATTTCCGCGATGATTTTGCAGAAATTGAAGAAGGCCTCGGAAGATTATTTAGGGGAAAAAGTCACCGAAGCCGTTATCACCGTGCCTGCGTATTTCAACGACGCGCAGCGCCAGGCCACCAAAGATGCCGGACAAATTGCCGGCCTCGAAGTAAAGAGAATCATCAACGAGCCCACAGCTGCGGCATTAGCTTACGGACTCGACAAGAAGAAGGACGAGACCATCGCGGTTTACGACTTCGGCGGGGGAACTTTTGACATCTCGGTGCTCGAAGTCGGCGAGGGCGTGATTGAGGTCAAGGCCACCAATGGCGACACGCACCTTGGCGGCGACAATCTCGACCAACGCATCGTCGATTGGTTGATTGATGAATTTAAGAAGAACGAAGGCCTCGACTTGCGTGGCAAAGGGAACGAGATGGCATTGCAGCGTCTGCGCGACGCGGCGGAACGAGCGAAGATCGAACTTTCCACCACCATGGAAACCGAGATCAATCTGCCGTTTATTACGGCCGATGCAGGCGGGCCGAAACATCTTGTAGTCAAGCTGACCCGCGCGAAACTCGAATCGATGGTGGAGGACATCATCCAGAAATCGGTTGGACCGTGCAAACAGTGCATGAAAGACGCCGGGGTGGATTCGAGCAAGATTGACGAAGTGGTGCTGGTCGGCGGACAGACTCGTATGCCGCGCATTCAGGCGCTGGTAAAAGAGTTGTTCGGAAAAGAGCCGCACAAGGGCGTCAATCCCGATGAAGTGGTTGCGGTCGGAGCGGCGATTCAAGGTGGAGTGCTCGGCGGCGAAGTAAAAGATCTGCTGCTGCTGGATGTGACTCCTCTATCGCTCTCGATTGAGACTTTGGGCGGCGTGGCAACGGCGATGATTCCGCGCAACACGACTATACCGACGCGCAAGACGGAAACATTCTCGACCGCGGCGGATAGTCAGACTTCGGTCGAAGTTCACGTGTTGCAGGGAGAACGGCCACTGGCTCGCGACAATCGCACGCTTGGCAAATTCCACTTAACCGGAATTCCGCCGGCACCGCGCGGTATCCCGCAGATCGAGGTGACGTTTGACATCGACGCCAACGGGATTCTCAACGTGACCGCGAAAGACAACGCCACCGGGAAGGACCAGAAGATCACGATCACGTCGTCTTCAGGTCTGAGCAAGGACGAAGTCGAGCGCATGGCCAAGGAAGCCGATTCGCACTCCGCCGAGGACAAGGCGAAACGCGAAGAGATCGAGTCGAAGAACCAACTCGATTCCATGGTCTACAGCGTGGAGAAGATGCTGCGTGAACAGGGAGACAAGATCTCCGGGTCTGAACGCGGAGATGTCGAAAACGCAATCGCTGACGCTAAAAAGGCGCTCGAAAGCAGCGACAAGAGCGCTATGGACAAGGCTCGCGAAACCCTGACGCAAGCGTCGCACAAGCTGGCGGAGCAAATGTACAAAGCCGCGCAAAGCGCCCCGGGAGCAGGACCAACTACAGGAGCAGAAGGGCCTGATCCACAGACGAATGGCGCTTCAGCCAATGGCCAGAAAAAAGACGAAGGAGTAATCGACGCCGAGTACGTCGACGTCGAAGACAAGAAGTAAGCAGCTAACGCAGGGACAGCCGCCCTCGGCTGTCTAGCCGAGCAAAGCTCGGGAGAACCAAGCCACGGATTAAGCGAAGTCGTCACGGCGAATCGCAAAATCCGTGGCAAGCTTTTTGGCGAAAAGGCGCTTAACGCGCCATGGGAGACTTCAATTGCAATTCAATGTAAACGGTCAAGAATATTTCTTAAATTTCGTAGATGATGAAGGGCGCTGGTACGTTTTCGCGCCCACGCTAACGGGAGTGCAGAAAATCCCGATTTACGTGGACGTGCGGAAGTATGAACGGGCCGGAGTGCTCGAAAAGGGACGACATAAGACGCAGAACTGAGGTTAGGATTAAAAGAAGCGCTAGATACAGACAGAGCTGCTATGGACAATTCTGGTAATTCCAAGTGGAAGACGCGCCTGGTGGTGGGCGAATTTCCCGACCGCACCTTCGACATTGAATTCTGGCAAGAGCAGGGCGATGACGCCATTTTTTCTGCGGCTTGGGAAATGGTGGAATTATCGAGGAAGTCAAGTATGGGAGAAAACCCACATTTCAAAGATCTGTTACGACACTTAAACGAATGTGATGTCCGGTACTTGATCGTGGGCGGGTATGCCATCATGAAGTAATCGGAACCACGCTTCACCAAGGATCTGGATATTTGGGTGGAAAATGCCGCCGAGAATGCTACCCGGGTATTCGAAGCGCTACGCGGTTCGGAGCTCCTCTGGACTCCGACAAGATCAACCGGGATACGTTCACCCAGAAGGACCTCACGTATCAAATGGGCGTTGCGCCGATTCGGCGCACGAGCGATCTGGAACAATTAAATAATCTCTACACAAAACAGATTAGGACGAACAGACTAGGACGAATAAAGCTACGAGCAAATGGCAACCACCACCCAAAAAGATTATTACGGCGTCCTCGGCGTAAAAAAGACCGCCTCCGCTGACGATATCCGCAAAGCGTTCCGCAAGCTCGCGCGCAAGTATCATCCCGACGTTAATCCCGGAGACAAAGCCGCCGAAGAAAAATTTAAGACGCTATCCGAAGCGAACGACATTCTGAGCGATCCGAAGAAGCGAAAAATTTACGATCAGCTCGGCTTTTATTCTGACAACATCGATCCCGCTGCGGCCAATGCCTACAGCCAAGGGGGCGGACAACCTGGCTCCGGTGGTTTTCCCGGCGGAGGCTTTCCTGGCGGACAGCCCGGCCCTCAAGGAACCAATTTCGACTTTGGGGGATTCGATTTCTCCGATCTATTCGAAGGCGCCCGCAATAAAAAACAAAGTTCCAGCGGCGGCGGATTTAAAGACATTTTCTCCGGCATGTTCGGAGGACGCGGCGGCAACGCTCAATCCGAAGGCCCCCAACCCGGCCACGATCTCGAATATCAAGTGAACGTGCCGTTTTGGACCGCCATCCGCGGCGGAGTCATGCGGCTCAACATCTCGCGGCGCGACACCTGCGCCAGTTGTCACGGCAATGGATTCGTCGAAGCCCCCGGAACCTGCCCGGAATGCGGAGGCAAGGGCCAAGTCACGCAGCAGGGCGGCAGAATGAAATTCAATGTCCCCTGCCCGCGCTGTCACGGCACCGGACGCAACCTTTCCGCCTGTCCTTCATGCCACGCTGAGGGAAGCGTCGAGCGCACCGAGCCGCTCGAGGTGCGCATTAAAGCGGGCACGCGCGACGGCCAACGCATTCGCATTCCCGGCAAGGGCAACGCCGGAGCGCATGGCGGTCCAGCCGGCGATTTATACGTCATCATCCGCCAGGGCGATCATCCCATCTTCCAGCGCGATGCCGACGACATTCGCATCACTGTCCCGGTCACCGCTACCGAAGCGGCTCTAGGCGCGAAGGTGGAAGTCCCAACCATTGACGGCCGCGCGCAACTGAAAATTCCTCCAGGCACGCAGTCCGGACAAAAGTTGCGCCTGCGCGAAAAGGGAGTTCCATCCGCGACCAAAGACGGCCTTCGCGGCGATGAGATCGTGGAGATCAAAGTCACCGTCCCCATGCCTCGTGACGAGCGCTCGAAAGAAATCCTTCGGGAGCTGGCCCGCCTGAATCCCGAAGATCCCCGCGAAGAACTCTGGAAGAACGTTTAGCAAGACCCGTCCAGTTGCGCCTGGACGGGTCTTTTTACTTTCCCTGACTGGGATCGTCCGCGGGATTAATGTAGTTGAACTTCGCCGGCGACATTCCGTGAATTTGAATGACCGTCGGTCCACTGCTCATCGCGTAATGATGCATATCGGGATCTAGATATGCGAAGCTACCCGCCGGAAAGCTCATCATTTTCCCAGCATCAAACTTGTCGCCCATCCCAACTTTCAGCGTTCCCGAGATGACCGTCACGTTCTCCCGATTGGGATGCCAATGGGGCGGAACCTTGTAGCCATCCGGCACTTTGAGACGGATGGTGAAATCTCCGCTCGCAGCCATAGGATCGCCTTCCAACACGGCCAACAGCGCGCCCGCTGGAAGGAACGGCGGAGCGGGGCCAAACTTGACCTGATCAGGAGTAAATGCGGTTTGCGCAAAACTTGAAAGCGCAAGAACGAAACAAGCGGCAGAGAAACCTGCAATCTTCATAATTCTCCTTAATAGAGTGAACCGCCGAATCATAGTCGAAGAAATTTTTCCCTCCAACTTAAAAAAATCACACAATATTTTTCCACAATGCATCTAATTTGCCTTATGCTCACCATTCCAGAAAATTTTTCTGTGTATTCAGGAGGAAGCCATCGAAATTGGTAACAACTAGCGCTCCGCTTCAGGAAGTACTTCCCGCCATCGCTCGCCGCAGCCGGAAAAAATCCGTTCGCCTCACCCTTTGGCCGCTGGTCGCAGCTACTTTTTTCATGGTTTCAGGAGGCACCTATGGCACCGAAGACATCGTGCACGGTGCCGGGTATTGGCGCGCCATTTTAATTTTGCTGCTGACACCCGTGCTCTGGAGCCTGCCTACCGCCTTCATGATCGGAGAACTTTCCAGCGCCCTGCCCTTCGAGGGGGGGTACTACGCGTGGGTGCGCCGCGCCATGGGGAACTTCTGGGGATTCCAGGAAGCGTGGCTCTCGCTGGTCGCGTCCATTTTCGACATGGCAATCTATCCGACTTTATTTGTGGCGTACATGACGCGGCTGTTCCCGTGGTTCGCGGAAGGCCATCGCGGAGTCATGGCCGGACTCGCCGTGGTGATCGTGTGCGCGCTGCTGAATATCGCGGGAGTGAAAGTAGTTTCCACCACTTCGCTATGGCTGTTCTTCGCGTTGTCGGCGCCCTTTGCGTTGATCGTATTGCTCGCACCGTTTAAATATGCGGCGCTATTTCACGCAGTGACCCGGCCCACAACCTCGAAAGTGGATATCATCGGCGGTCTGCTCATCGCCATGTGGAACTACATGGGGTGGGACAACGCCTCGACCATCGCCACCGAGGTCGAGCGCCCGAGAAAAACTTATCCACGTGCCATGTTGCTGGCGGTCGTCATCGTGGCCGCAACTTACATTGTGCCGGTGCTCGCGGTATGGTTGACCAAACTTCCCGCCAGCGCATGGGAAACCGGCTCATGGGCTGACATTGCCGGACTTCTCGGCGGCTCAGGACTCCGCATCGCTCTGGTCGCGGGAGGCATGATCAGCGCCTTCGGAATGTTCAACGCGTTGGTTATGAGCTACTCCCGTCTGCCCCTCGCCATGGCGCAAGATGGAATGCTGCCACGCGTGTTTGCCAAGCTGCAACCGCGGACGCGGGCCCCGTGGGTCGCCATCGTCGCATGCGCCTGCGGCTGGGCTCTCTGCCTAGGCTTAGGGTTCGCCCGTTTAGTCACAATCGACATCCTGCTTTACGGATGCAGTCTCGGCCTGGAATTCGCCGCTTTAATCTTTCTGCGAGTCCGCGAGCCGGAGTTGCCGCGAGGATTCCGTGTCCCAGGCGGAATGTTTGGAGCGGTCGCCGTCGGCATCGCGCCTATGCTCCTTCTCGGTTTCTCCATCTTCCGCAGCGAAACTGAACACGTTCTCGGAATGAGTTCGTTCGCGCTCGGAATGATTTTGATTGCTGCCGGAGTGGCGGCCTACTTTCTGAATAACGCGTTGAAGCCCGAAGGATGGGCGGCGGCAGGTAATTCCTAGCAGCTCCCTCTACAGCGCATTCCCACCGTCGGTTCGCAACTCGCACCACATACGTTAAGAAATACCTGCGTCTGCATAGGGTATCCTTTCAGTTAGAAGGCGTACCGCCATGACGAAGCGAAAATCCCAAGGCGCTTACATGATTTCGGCGGTGGCTGAGATGTATGAGATACACCCACAGACTCTGCGGCTTTACGAGCGGGAGGGTCTGCTCAAACCGTCGCGCACCGAGGGCAATACTAGGCTATACACGGATGAAGATTTGCAGCGCTTGGAATTTATTTTGTCGTTGGCGCGTGACCTGGGAGTAAATATCTCGGGGATGGCGATCATCCTGCAAATGCGCGAGCGTATGGAAGAAATGCAGCGGCAAATTCAGGACTTCGTTAAGTACATTCAAGAAGAAGTATTGGCCCGAGCCAATGCCGCAACAGATCCTTCGCGCGGCGCGATTGTTCCAGTGAGACGGCCCTTTATGACGCCGTCAAGCACCTCGACGAAAGAGAAGAAGAGATAGCGACCCGCCTAAACTCGTATTTGGTTTTACTCCCAGGTCTCGCAAATGCGGCGAGACCTGGGGCACCCCTATCAGCCATTATTTTCAAAGTTTCGCTTCAAGCGACAATTGCTGCACAGAATTGTTTAGCATTCTCTGCGCGTCGTCGCGCTTCTGCTGCAAGTCAGCAATCTGCTTGTGCAAAGCCTCCATCTGGTCTTCTTGCTGGTTCAATTGGCGGGCGTAGCGCTCGACCAGTGTTTTCTCTTCCGCTGCCCTTAAGGGCTTTCATGTTTTCGCGTACGCGCTGCTGATCTTCCGAGACACTGGTGATTTGCGCCTGGCGTGAGTTGATCTCCGCTTGCAGCGCGGCAACGTCGTTCTTTTGGCGGATGATCTGCCGGAGAGCTTTCTCCACGTCAGGATTAATCATCTTCTGTTCGAGGAAAAATCCAATCTGATCGTCGTTGAGATTGGTCAACTCGTAACGGCTGGAGATCGGGCGGCGCTCTTTCACTATCAAGCTCTCGGTTTTCTTAGGGTCGATATTCATGCGGAAGCGATGAAACGATGTGGTGCTCTCTTCCGGCTGCATCTCTTTATCCAGCTTCCATCCGTTCTGAATGGGATGTTCGATCACCACCGTGCGCGCCGAGGTATCGCGATTGCGGATGGTGTACGCCATCTCCTGCTGCGCTTCGCTCATGTAAGTCATGATGCCGCGCGCGATAACAACTCTGGTAACGCGCTGCCGCTCGGATTTTTGTTTGCTGTCGACGACCAACCCCAGATCAGCAGCATAGGAGAGCAGCCGCTTTTCGTCGGGCTTGATGGGATCCATCAGGCCCTCGCCGGCGAAGGCGTTGTCGTCGAGCACGTTGAAACTTCCGCCATCGAGGGTGAGGCCGCTGGTGTTGTTCAGCCACAGCGCGCGCAGGACGTGGCCTTCGTTAGGATTCCACACCGACACTTTGTCGGCATCAACGCGAGCCTGAAGAATCGGGACGAGCGCTGATTGATTCTTGTGGATGGTTACGCGGTCTTTCAGTTGATATTCGAAGAGGTCGCCGAGGTCGCGGGTTTGGGCCACGTTTGCGCTGCTCCGGGCAATGCTTTCAAGCTTTTGCTCCTGAGAAACACCTGCACTAACTTTATAGGCGCCGCCGCCAACGCCTCCGATGGCGTTAGCTGGTGAGGGCGTTAATCTGTCCCGGTCTTGAGCCGCGGGGGCAGAGGGCGCATTTTGCAACCTTGCTTCCACCGTCACCGAGTCACCTTTCTCCTCCAGCGACGCCTCATGGGTCTGCGGCGTGGTCATCGCGTTCTCCGGCATCGGTACGACGGGACGCCGTGCGTAATAAGGCTGCGACAAATCCTGAATAAACGATTGCGGAGCGCCCGCGACCAGCGACAATTCGACGTTATTCCAATCCTCGCCAACCGTGTTGTCCACGATCGCCCAGCCTTGCAACAGGGGCTTGCCTTCTTTGGGAAACACGATGCGATAAGTGCACTTCCATATGGGAACCTCGCTGATATAGCTGACCAGCATGTCGCGGTCGCCGGCGCCCGCCGTAGAAATCGTGAGTCGCCGCACGTCCTGATCGCGCGTGGACGCGACGAGATGCATGTAGCGTCCTACTTCCTCGTTCAAATCTTTTTCAACAATGCGAACGCTTGTAGCCGGAGTGAGATCAAACTGCCGCACCTCGCCGGCGTCGCTTACCAAAGAAATCTCAGTGACAGTAATTTTCTGCGTATCTTTTCCCGCCAGCTCTCTTTGCTCTACGCTTAGCAGCCGACCAGTTGCGGTCTGAGTTCCGCTGCGAACTTCGATTCGCGCACCACGCATGGCGTCCAGAAATTGCGCCGTAGTTGTGGACTCTCCCAGGGGAAGCCGTAACGCGCCCAGCCGCTTGTTGATCGGATCAATCGAGTTATACGAAATGCCGGTAATGCGTCCTTTGCCAAGATCAAGCGCGGTGAGCGATTTCAGAACGTCGTTGAGTTGAGCGGTGGTGAAGTCGATGCTTACATCCTCGCCGCCGCTCACCCGTCCGGAGTGCTCGAAATATCCCATGCCATTTTTGTAGAGGACCACACGCTTTACCGGGAGGCGAGCGGATTGACCAAAAGCCGCCGTTGAAATGCACAAGAATAATAGCGAAAGCCGCCAGCGCATAATGTCCTCCATGTGCGTTCAGAAGATTAGACACCGGCAGCCCGGAATTGAAGGAGCGAAGTTGCTGGGGGACACGAGAAGTTACTGTGCGTGAGATGTCCCTGGCGACGACCTCTCGTCTCGATGCGCATGCAATGGATGATGGATGCCAGGCAGGAAACCCGAAGCTCACCAATGTCGCTCTCGGAATGATTTACATGCTGTGCGCCGCACGCAGAGGAGCAATACCGACGCTAATCGACCCTTGAGGTGCGACATCTGATTTAGAATAACCCGCGAGAGCTTCGGTTAATGAAAACTTCATATCTTTCCCCATCACTTTCGGATACGGACCCTCAGATTGCTTCCGCCATCGGCGATGAAACGCGTCGGCAGCACGAGGGACTCGAATTAATCGCGTCAGAAAATTTCGTCAGCGAAGGTGTGCTCGAAGCCGCGGGTTCGGTGTTCACCAATAAATATGCGGAAGGATATCCGGGGAAACGGTACTACGGCGGATGCGAATTCGCCGACGTGGTGGAAAACATCGCCCGCGACCGGGCGAAAACACTCTTTGGCGCCGAGCACGCAAATGTGCAGCCCCACGCGGGCTCGCAGGCAAACATGGAAGCGCTCGCCGCGGTGCTGCAGCCCGGGGACACGATACTTGGCCTGAATCTGGCGCACGGCGGCCATCTCACTCACGGGCACCCTCTGAATTTTTCCGGTAAAACGTACAAGATCGTCCCCTACGGAGTCACCAAAGAAACCGAAACTATTGACTACGACGACCTGGAAAAAATCGCCGAGAGGGAGCATCCCAAGCTAATTATCGGCGGAGGCAGCGCTTATCCACGAATCATCGATTTTGCGCGCATGCGCCAAATCGCTGACAAAGTCGGCGCGCTCTATCTCGTCGACATGGCACATTTCGCGGGCCTGGTCGCCGGAGGCGCCCATCCTTCGCCAATTCCCCACGCGCACATCGTTACCTCCACTACGCACAAGACGCTGCGCGGCCCGCGCGCAGGAATGATTTTGTCAAAGCAAGAATTCGGTGCCGCCATTGACAAGGTCGTCTTCCCGGGCATGCAGGGCGGTCCGCTGATGCATATCATCGCCGCTAAAGCAGTGTGCTTTCTCGAAGCCATGCAACCAAGCTTCAGAGAATATGCGCGCCAGGTTGTGGCCAACGCCAAAGTTTTGGCGAATACGTTGATGGGAGAAGGATTCCGGATAATCTCAGGTGGTACTGACACCCACCTCATGCTGGTCGATGTTTTTTCCCAGGGGATACCAGGCAACGAAGCGGAAAAGGCGCTGGGGGAAGCAGGAATAACCGTAAACAAAAATGCGATTCCTTTCGACGTCAACCCTCCTATGAAGCCTAGCGGCATTCGGATTGGAACTCCCGCACTCACCACTCGGGGTATGAAAGAAAGCGAAATGCGGCAAGTGGGCCTCTGGATTTCAGAATCACTGCATCATCGAACTGACGGCGAGACCTTGGTGAAGATACGAAGGCAAGTCTTAGATTTGGCGGAGTCTTTTCCCTTGTACGCGAACCGATTGCATCTGGCTCGGACCCTGTAAGGAAGCGAAATCTCACCCGCGACGGCCTCCTGTCCTCGCGCATCTAATCCCCGCAGAATCATGCCGGTCGGTATTTGCCTAAGAGAAAACAATCCGAGGCAGCGACCCCTCCGAGGGACGCGCTAGCCATCTTCCATCCCGCCGTGCGCGAGTGGTTTGAGGCAGTTTTTCCGACGCCAACTCAGCCGCAAATTTTGGGATGGCCGCCCATTGCGCGCGGCGAATCAACGCTAATACTCGCACCCACCGGAACCGGCAAAACCTTGGCGGCATTTCTGTGGTGCATCAACCGCATCATGTTCAGCGCCGTGCCGGAGACTGCCGAGCGTTGCCGCGTTCTTTACATCTCTCCGATCAAAGCTCTGGCAGTGGACGTTGAACGCAATCTGCGAGCGCCGCTCATTGGCATCGCGCAATCCGCAGAGCGTTTGAACACAGAGTTTCACGAACCTACAGTTTCGATTCGGACGGGCGATACCCCGCAAGCGGAACGCGCAAAATTCTCGCGGCATCCAGGCGACATACTCATTACGACTCCCGAATCGCTCTACTTGCTGCTGACTTCGAACGCACGCAACGCATTGCGCTCCGTAGAAGTCGTGGTAATTGACGAAATTCATGCGCTCGTCCCGACCAAGCGCGGGTCGCATCTCGCATTGTCGTTGGAGCGACTGCAACATTTAGTGAGACGTCCAATTCAGCGCATCGGGCTGTCCGCAACGCAGCGGCCTCTCGAAGAAGTGGCGCGATATTTAGGAGGGGCCGAAGTCGAATCCAATAAGGAAAAACGGGGTGATGTTCAAAAACTTTCTTCCAGCGCGCCCGAGGAAGCCATCTCCGAATTCGAGTCAATTTCATTCGCGCCTGCCTATCGCCCGGTCACCATCGTTGATGCCAGTGCGCCCAAGCGCCTCGATCTTCGCGTGGAAGTTCCCGTCGAGGACATGGCCAGCCTCGACGAACTCGATAACCTGCCCAGCGGACCCGCGTCGCAAGGGCCGAAGCGCCGCTCGATCTGGACAGCCATCCATCCCAAACTTCTGGAACTTATCCGCGCCCATCGATCGACTCTGATTTTCGTAAACAGCCGCCGCCTCGCGGAGCGTATTTCCGGGGCAATCAATGAACTGGCACAAGAGTCTTTGGTGCGCGCCCATCATGGCAGTGTTGCCCTGGCGCAGCGGAAAGAGATCGAGGACAAACTTAAGCTGGGAACTTTGCGGGGGATCGTGGCGACGTCATCTCTCGAACTCGGTATCGACATGGGATCGATTGATCTGGTGATTCAGATTGAGTCTCCGCCGTCGGTCGCGAGCGGGATGCAGCGGGTAGGACGCGCCAGTCACTACGTAGGCGCGGTCAGCAACGCCGTGATTTTCCCTAAGTATCGCGCCGACCTCGTTGCGTGCGCTGCCATCACTCGCGCCATGTATCAGGGACAGGTCGAATCGGTCCACTATCCACGCAATCCTCTTGACGTGCTGGCGCAGCAAATCGTCGCCGCTGTCTCGCTCGATGACTGGACGGTCGACAAGCTTTTCGATATGGTTCGCTCCGCCGCTCCCTATGCGGCGCTTACGCGAGCCATCTTCGAGAGCGTTCTCGACATGCTTGCCGGGCGTTACCCTTCGGACGAATTTGCCGAACTTCGTCCGCGCATTACGTGGGACCGCGTCGCGAACTCGCTGACCGCTCGCCAGGGATCGCAGCGCGTTGCCATTATCAACGGCGGCACCATCCCCGATCGCGGACTGTATGGCGTATTCCTGGCGGGAGCGACCAAAGGCGCGCGGGTTGGCGAACTCGACGAGGAAATGGTTTTCGAGAGCCGCAACGGCGACACGATCGTGCTCGGCGCGTCCACCTGGCGAATCGAAGAAATCTCCCACAATAAAGTTGAAGTCTCTCCCGCGCCCGGCGAGCCCGGCAAAATGCCTTTCTGGCGCGGCGATTCCGCTGGCCGTCCGGTAGAATTCGGCCGGCAAATCGGCAAGATGAGCCGCGAGCTTCTGCGTTTACCGAGGACAGTGGCGTTCAGCCAGTTGGTGGAGGACCACAGTCTTGACGGCACCGCCGCCGAAAATCTACTCAAATATTTGGAAGATCAGGTCGCCGCTACCACACGCATTCCAAGCGACGAAGACATCGTGATCGAAACCTGCCGCGACGAAATGGGGGACCGCCGCGTCTGCGTGCTTACGCCGTTTGGAAGTGCCGTGCACGCACCGTGGTGCATGGCTGTTACGTCGAAGTTGCGGGCGGAGCGTGGGCTTGAAATCGAATCCATGTGGTCGAACGATGGATTCGTTCTGCGCGTTCCCGATAGTGACGACGTTATTAACGCCGAAGATCTGCTTCCGTCGCCAGCAGAATTTAAGGAGCTGGTACTGCGGCAGTTGGGCAGCACATCTCTCTTCGCAGCCAAATTCCGCGAAGCCGCCGGACGCGCGCTGCTGCTGCCGAAACGCCGACCGGGAGTGCGCGCGCCGCTATGGCAGCAGCGGAAGCGCTCCGCCGACCTGCTCGCAGTGGCATCAAGATTCTCTTCGTTTCCAATTTTGCTGGAGGCTTACCGCGAATGCATCCGCGACGTTTTCGATCTGCCGGCCGTGGCCGAAATTCTTACTGGTGTGCAACGCGGATCCATCCGCGTCACCAGCCTTGAGACTACTCGACCCTCGCCGTTTGCCGCGTCGCTGCTGTTTTCTTACGTCGCGAATTATATTTACGATGGCGACGCTCCCCTCGCCGAACGCCGTGCACAGGCCCTTTCCATCGATCAATCGCAATTGCAAGAACTGTTGGGTGACAGCGATCTGCGCGAACTTCTTGACGCCACCGCTCTCAACGAGGTGGAAGCACGCCTGCAATCGCTCGAACCTGACTATCAGGCGCGGCACGTGGATGGCATTCATGACCTGCTGTTAAAACTCGGGGATTTGACCGCGGAAGAAATTCGCGCCCGAAGCGAAACTGCGGAAGTCGCAGCCTCGACCAATGATTTAACGCACTCGCGCCGCGCGGTTTTAGTGCGCATCGCCGGCGAATCGCGATATATCCCGGTCGAATATGCATCGCGCTATCGGGATGCCCTGGGAACTCCGCTACCACCGGGGTTGGCCGAGATTTTCCTCGAACGCAATGACGACCCACTTCGCGAATTGGTAAGAACCTACGCGCGCATCCACGGTCCGTTTACCACCGGTGACATTTCGAAGCGCTACGGTTTGAGCCAGTCGAAGGTAGAAACCGCCCTGCACGCGCTGCACGGCCAGGGAAAATTGCTGGAAGGAGAATTTCGCCCCGGTGGCACTCACCGTGAATGGTGCGACCCCGGCGTCTTGCAACAGATTCGCCGAAAAAGCCTCGCCCGATTGCGTCGCGAGATCGAGCCGGTCGAGCAAAGTGTTTTTGCGCGCCTGACCGCCCGCTGGCAAGGCGTGTCGGTGAAGAGGCGAGGACTAGAATCACTGCTGGATACGGTCGAGAACCTGCAAGGCGCGGCGCTGCTTGCGTCCGAACTAGAGCGCGAGATACTTCCAGCGCGCGTTGCGGACTATCGTGCCGCCGATCTCGATACCCTGATGGCATCGGGTCAAGTGGTGTGGGTCGGCATCGAGCAGATCGGAAACCGCGACGGCAGGGTCGCGCTCTATCTTCACGAATCCATGCCGCTGTTGCTACCCCCTAAAGAATTGCGAACTGAGACAAACGGTGCTTCTGAGAGGGCTGCGAAAATTACGGAATTTCTTTCCAGAAATGGCGCAAGTTTTTTTGCCGCCATTCACTCTGCAATAGGCGGGGGCTTCCCCGGCGAAACCCGCGACGCTCTCTGGGAACTCGTTTGGTCCGGACAAATTACCAACGACACATTTCATCCCCTGCGCGATTTACTCCGTTCAAACGAAAAGAAACGCGAACGCAGCAATTCTTTCCCCGGAGTGTCGCCAGGCTCTCCCGAGTTTATGCGCCGCCTGCGTGCACGCAGCGATGGCCCGGCGCAAGGGCGGTGGTCGCTCATTCAACCCCATTTAGATCAACCGATCACTGCAACGCAATGGAGCGCAAACATTGCGCAGCAACTGCTGGCCCGCCATGGCATCGTGCTTCGCGAGACTGCCATCGCGGAAAATGTTCCACGCGGATATTCCACCATCTATCCAGCCTTAAAAATTATGGAAGACAGCGGATGGGTGCGCCGGGGAATGTTTGTGGCCGGATTAGGCGCGGCACAATTCGCCATGCCGGCGGCCGTCGACATGTTGCGGAGCCTGCGCGCCGAACCTCAAACGCCCGAGGCACTCTATTTGGCTGCCACCGATCCTGCAAATTTATATGGCACCCTGCTGCCGTGGCCGCGCAAAGATGGCGAGATCGACAACGCTGAAGCCGGGAAAGTCGATGTCGAAAACGCCGCCGAAGAAAGGCCCGCCACTAATGGAGTGACCACTCCGACGCGCTCTATGTCTCGAACAAGCGGCGCTGGAGTAATTTTGATCAACGGAAATTTGGCCGCCTTTCTTCGGCGTAGAAGTCAAGAAATTCAAGTCTTCCTGCCGGAAACGGAGCCGGATCGCTCCCGCTTCGCTCGTGAGGTTGCGAAAAAGTTAGCGGAAATCGCCATCAAACGCCAAGGCAGAAAGAGCGGCCTCCTTATCGGCACCATCAATGGTGAGAACGCCCGCGGACACTTCCTCGCTCGCTTCCTGGAAGACTCAGGCTTTATAAACACGGTGGTCGGATATCAAATGCGCCGGATCGCGCCGATGGCGATGTCCGCCTCTGAGGCTTCCAGTGAGGAAGATGCAGATGCCGACGAAGTCGAAGGAGAAGTCACGGAGACTGCCTGATGCCCGAAGGCGACACTATCTTTCGCGCGGCGCGGACTCTCAACAAAGCGTTAGGCGGCGAAGTCGTAACCGGGTTCGAAACCGTCCTCCCGAATCTTTCTCGCGTAGATTTCGATTCCCCCATCACCGGCAGGACGGTTGAAGCGGTAGAGGCAAAAGGAAAATGGATGTCGATAAATTTTTCCGGCGGCCTCACTTTGCTGACGCACATGCTGATGAACGGTAGCTGGCACATCTACAGGCCGGGGGAGCGGTGGCAGAAGCAGACTATCGACATGCGTATCGTGGTGAAGACAGAAAAAATCTGGGCAGTTGCATTCAATGTACCCATCGCAGAATTTCACACCTCCGATACTCTTCGCCGCCGGCAGGGATTCCGCAGCTTAGGCGAAGACATACTGTCTCAAAATTTCGACCAAGAAAAATCCGCCGCCGTCTTGCGCTCTCGCGGAGACTTGGAAGTCGGCGTTGCCTTGCTATCTCAATCGATCATGGCGGGACTGGGGAATGTGTTCAAGTCAGAAGTTTGTTTCGCCTGCGGAATCAATCCTTTTCGTCGAGTCCAGACGCTCCAGGAAGAGGAAATAGCCTGCGTGGTAGAGACGGCCAGGAAGTTCATGCTGGCGAATGTCGCCGAAGCCTCGGGGGATCAAATTACTACCTACAACGGAATGCGCCGCACCACTGGCCGAGCCAACAGTGAAGAACGTCTATGGGTGTACGGCCGCCGCAACCAACCGTGCAGAAAGTGCGGCACGAAAATCGAATCCCGCAAACAGGGGGAAGAGGCCCGCATTACCTTTTGGTGCCCCCTGTGCCAGGGGAAGGTCGAGGGCTGAGAACCCTAATGCGCTCGCCAAATCACTTCAGCGAAACTAACTTTTCCACTAAAGCAGAATAATCTTTCTTTTCCAGGCCGTGCACCCGCTGGTTGTACTCGTCAACTTTGCTTGAATAGTTCATCGAGCAGAATTTCGGGCCGCACATGGAGCAGAATTTCGCTTCTTTATAAAAATCGTCGGGCAGGGTTTCATCATGCATCGAACGCGCTGTTTCTGGATCCAGCGACAGGGCGAATTGCTTTTCCCAGTCAAAAGTGTAACGGGCGTAGCTGAGCGCGTCATCACGATCCTGCGCCCCGGGACGATGGCGTGCGATGTCCGCAGCGTGTGCCGCGATCTTGTACGCGATGATTCCATCTTTCACATCCTTTTCATTAGGCAAGCCGAGATGCTCTTTGGGAGTGACGTAGCAAAGCATGGCTGCGCCATGCCAGCCGATCATCGCCGCGCCGATGGCGGATGTAATGTGGTCGTATCCAGGAGCAATGTCAGTGACCAATGGACCGAGCGTATAAAACGGCGCTTCGTAGCAAAGCTCGTTTTCTTTTTCGACCTGCTCCTTAATTTTGTCGAGTGGTACGTGGCCGGGCCCTTCGATCATTACCTGCACGTCATACTCCCACGCCTTTTTCGTCAACTCGCCTAGCGTTTTCAGTTCGGCAAACTGGGCTTCATCGCTGGCGTCGGCGATGCATCCGGGGCGCAGGCCGTCGCCCAGCGAAAAGCTCACGTCGTGCTTGGCGAAAATCTTGCAGATGTCATCAAAACACTCATAGAGAAAATTTTGCTGGTGATGGTGAGCCATCCATTGCGCAAGAATCGCGCCGCCCCGGCTGACAATGCCAGTGATGCGCTTTGAAACCATGGGCAGATATTGAATCAGCACACCGGCATGGATGGTCATGTAATCCACGCCTTGCTCTGCCTGCTCCTCAATCACTTCCAACATGACCTTCGGGTTGAGATCTTCAATCCTCTTTACTCGCGAAATCGCTTCATAAATGGGCACCGTCCCGATGGGTACCGGGGAGTGGCGAATAATCGCTTCGCGAATTTCGTGGATGTTGCCCCCGGTGGAGAGGTCCATTACCGTGTCTGCGCCGTAGTGTACCGACGTATGCAGTTTCTTAAGTTCTTCTTCGATGTTCGAAGTAACGGCGGAATTGCCGATGTTGGAGTTGATCTTGCACAGCGAGGCGATCCCAATCGCCATGGGTTCCAACTCGGGGTGATTAATGTTGGCGGGGATAATCATCCGTCCGCGCGCTACTTCATCGCGAACCAGTTCTGGCGAAATCTTTTCGCGGTGGGCAACGTAGTTCATTTCGTCAGTGACCACCCCCTTACGGGCGAAGTGCATTTGCGAAAAGTTGCCATCATTGTGGGCGTTTTTGCGTGCGGCAATCCATTCGGCTCGCGGTTTCGGCACCGCGGTTTTTCCATTGTTGCCGTTGGCGCCGTTCTTAGAATCCATCGCTGTACCGACCTGTCTTTAAGTTTGGTGGAACTTCGATTATACGCGGAGAGATGGCCGCATTCAGAAAGGCGCAGAGAGACTGCGGAGTTAATTTGGCTTGCGCTGTTGAAGTTCTTTCGGCGCCGCCGGGGTCTTGGCTGCGGAGGGCTTTATTGTCATTCCATTTGCTGGCGCCGAAGGGTTCACGCCGAAATCCCACATATTGGCGCTGAGTTCATTTTTCTCTAACACCTCGACTAATGCATATTCGCCAGGTGGTAGTTCGCTGGCAGGCGTCATCTTTGCCCACCCTCCACTCAATTGCTCAAGCTTGGCGGGAACAAAATCCTGCTGCTGGGTGACCTTCCCATAGACCGCGACTTTAATATTGCCGACAATTCGTTTGTCTTGCTTCGATTGCAGATGAACGATTCGAAACCGTTCCCACGAATCGTTGCGTGATTGCGACGAAGGGTCATTTTTTGGTGCCGGGATCTGAGGCTCGCGCGGGATCTTAATGTAAATGGAGGGCAAAGTTGCGTGCGCCTGAATGCTGGAGTGTGCCCCTTGCAGTTCAATTGGCTGCTTGCTGCTCGCAATAGGATTAATGGCCGCCCGAATCACATTTCGCTTAGTGTCGCGATTGACCTGAGCGTTGTCCTGCTGAAGCTCGACTAGTTCGGGCTCGGCGCGAAACGTGTCCAGCAAATACACGGTGCCGTCATCGGGTAGGCGCAACCGGGGCGCGACTTCAGGGGATTTCGATTCCTCGGCTTGTCTCTCCGCCGCCTGCTCGCGGTCGAGTTGCACGGCCTCGGGAACCGGAGACCCGGCGGCGCGATCCTTCTCGAACTGAGCGGTGGCATTCCAATCCACCAGCGAGTTGGGAAGTTCCTCCCACTCATTGCGTTCGGCGCTGAAATAATGAACGCGATCACCTTTTACCTCATACTTGGTGATGAGCTGATACGAGCCGTCCTTGAGGACCAGGCGTTTTGAAAGCTGCTGGGCAGATGCAGGCGCCAACGAGATTGCGAATGCGAGAATTCCTAAGAAGCTGCGGACGACGGTTCTTGAGAGTCGGCACATGGGACTGGATATTTTAGATGCGGCCTGCATGGCTGACCTTAGCAAGAACTTCTAATTCTTTCGACGACGGGGGACTACCGGATGACGTGAATGCGAATTCCTATTTTCAAGCTTTGCCAAAGCCGGTCAGCGGTATACACCGGGGCCTGCAGTGCGATTGCGAGGGCCAGGCACGCCCTATCTCCAAAGGACAATCCGACCGAGGCCGTTTGAGAAATGAGGCTTCCGGCAGTTTTTGCTTGCGCTGCATCAAAGGTGGCAGTCTCTCGGACAAGGCTAAGAGCGGCCTCCCATGCATCGTCAGCATCCATTCCTCGTTGTACGAGTTTGCCCTGTACTTCGGCAAGGTTGACTGTGCTTATTGTGGAATGTTCCAGCAATTTCGGCGTCAGTCTTTCCGCCCCTCGTTCTGCATTGAGTACGGCGAGCAGAGCAGACGCATCGACCACGACTCTACTCACGACGGGCAGCTTCGCGACGTTCGGCAATTAACTCGTCCACTAACGACGCACCCGGTTTTACATGCTTGCGGACAAGTTGCTGGGCCCTTTCGATCCGCTGTTTCAGGGTGGTGATACGCAACTCGCCCCCTGTAATGTGCAACACAACCTCATCTCCGACGTTTATGCCCAGTGCCTTGCGAAAAGACGCCGGAATCACTACTCGACCGTTTTCATTAACGCGAGTTCGCGCTTTTTGGCAAATGTCATTGTTCAACTTCATGACATTATTGTAGCACGGTGACATAAATGTATTGGTCGGGGGAGGCGAGTGTAAAACCACCATTGCTAGAATCAGCGAACAGTGTCCATTTTTTACATTGAAGCGACTCGGGGATCCGCACGCCGGGGTCGCCTGGTTACTCCGCATGGGGAAGTCGAAACCCCAGTGTTCATGCCCGTAGGCACGTTGGGCTCGGTTAAAGGCGTTTCGCAGGACGTGCTGGAGGAGCTAGGAGTCCAAATTCTGCTGGGGAATACCTATCATTTGGCGCTGCGTCCTGGGACCGAGTCCTTGCGCAACTTGGGAGGCTTACACCGATTCATGGCTTGGCCGAGGGCCATCCTCACCGACTCAGGCGGATTCCAGGTTTTTAGCTTGAGTGAGTTGCGCAAGGTGTCCGAAGAGGGGGTGTCATTCCGCTCTCATCTCGATGGATCGTTGAAGTTTTTCTCGCCGGAGAGTGCGATGCAGGCCCAAATCGACATCGGTGCCGACATAATTATGGCTTTCGACGAATGCACTGAATTTCCAGCAGATGGAACGCGGCTTCGAGAATCGATGGAGCTCACCCTTCGCTGGGCCGAGCGCAGCAAAAAATATTTCGAAGACCATAAAGGAGAAGTCCCCTGGGCCGACGAACTTGTAGGGACAGCCGCCCCCGGCTACGCAGCCGAGCACAAGCTCGCCAAGGGGTTAGAAAACCCAGACAGCAGCGAAAACATCTCCGGCCTGGGTCCCGCCGGACAGCCGGGGGCGGCTGTCCCTACGCAGAATCGTCAGTCTCTATTTGGCATAGTCCAAGGCGGAATGGATTTAGCGCTGAGAAAAGAATCCGCTGAACGCACCGTTGAGATCGGCTTCCCCGGATACGCGATCGGCGGCTTAAGTGTGGGCGAACCCCGCGCCCAAACTCGCGAGGTGGTCGAAGCTACCATCGAACATCTCCCAAAGGACAAGCCACGCTACTTGATGGGCGTGGGCACTCCCGAGGAAATCGTCGAATACGCAAATATGGGAATCGACATGATGGATTGCGTCCTGCCCACGCGAGCCGCCAGACACGGCCTGCTGTTCACATCCGAAGGCAAACTCTCCATCAAACAAGCGCGGTACGCCGCCGATCAGGGGCCGCTCGATCCCAATTGCGGTTGCCGGACCTGCCGCCGGTACACCCGTGCTTATTTGCGTCATTTATATGCGTCGAACGAGATTTTGGCGCAGATTTTAAACACCGTCCACAATCTTACCTTCTACCTTGACACTATGCGGTCAGTGCGTCATTCTATTGGACTTGATTGAAGTACTGGGGAGACCAGTGTGTTTCCCTTCGAACGTTCGCCTCGGAAACGTCCGGCCTGTACGCGAGAAATCCCGCGATAAATATCAGGGGCCCGTCGGAGAGCCGGTAGAATTTCGCGTCACGAGTGGATATTAGACTGGGCGATCGAGTTGTTCCGTCCCAGTTTTCAATCCGCAGAGAAATTTTCTATGAGTTTAGTTCATTTGTTAGCGCTCCAAGCCAGTGGCGGATACGGCCTCGTCACCTTCGCACCTCTGATCTTCATCTTCGGAATCTTTTATTTTCTGCTGATCATGCCTCAGCAGCGGCGGCAGAAAAAGTGGCAGCAGATGTTGAGCGAGCTCAAGACAGGGGACAAGGTAGTCACGAGCGGCGGGATGCGCGGGACGATCGTGGCATTAAGGGATGACTACGTGCATCTGAGAGTGCCGCCGGATAATTTGAGGATTGAAGTGACCAGGGCTTCGGTGACATCAGTAACGACCCCGGAAGAAATTACTAAATAAGAAAAGATTTAGATCATGAACAAGAACCTAGGTTGGAAACTCGGAGTTATCGTCGCCACCCTGCTGATATTCCTATTCGGCATCTTCGGCTTGCCAGACAACTGGTCCGGGCACGGACTGCTGGCGAGCCTGCAAAACCGCATTCATCTGGGATTAGATCTTAAAGGCGGCACCCACCTCATTCTTCAGGTACAGGTGAATGATGCGGTCAACGTTGAGAGTGACAACGCCGTCGAAATTCTGAAAGGCGATCTCCGGTCACACAAGATCAACTATACCGAAATTACCAAGCCCGACTCGGCCAATACCCCTGATCAAATCGTGATCAAGGGAGCAGGGCCCGAGTCCAGTTCCGATCTGCGGTCAATCGTCAGCGAGCGGCTGCCCGAGTACAACCTCACTTCCGGGGCAGAGAATACCTGGACGCTTTCGATGAAGGCGCAGGCGCTGACCGAGTTGAAGAACCGCGCGGTCACTCAGGCCATTGAGACCATTCGCAATCGAATCGATCAGCTGGGCGTCACCGAACCCACAATTCAGGAACATGGTCTCGGTCAGTATCAAATTCTCGTGCAATTGCCCGGCGTGGACGATCCGGCGCGGGTGAAGGACATTATGCAGTCCACCGCCATGCTTCAGATTCGGCAGTCGCTGGGTGGGCCTTATCCAAGCGAGCAGGCCGCGCTTCAGGAAAAAGGCGGGGTGCTGCCTCCCGATGCAGTGCTGCTGCCGGGCCGCAGCGTGGGGTCGGCTGACGACAATGGCGGCGAGAAGTGGTATCTGATTTCTCGCGCGTCGGCGGTAACGGGACGTGATCTGCGCGACGCCAGTTCTACCCGCAACGAAAATGGTCAGCCTGCCGTGCAATTTAACCTGACCGGCGAGGGTGGACGCCGCTTTGCCGCTTTCACCGGCGCGCACGTCGGCGATTATCTCGCCGTCGTTCTCGACAACAAAGTGCAGGAAGTTGCAGTCATCAAGAGCCAGATCCACGATACCGGGACGATCGAAGGCGGATTCAACGAGCAAAGCGCAAAAGATTTATCCATGACGCTGCGCTCTGGCGCCTTGCCCGCAGGCATCAAATATCTTGAGGAGCGCACCGTCGGTCCATCTCTCGGGAGTGACTCGATTCGTGCCGGTGTGCGTGCAGCGGTGGTAGGCATGGTGGCGGTGCTGGTTTTCATGCTGATTTACTACCACGCTGCTGGAATCAACGCTGACATAGCGCTAATTTTGAATCTGATCATCTTGTTGGGGTTTCTTGGTTTCACGGGTGCCACGCTGACTTTACCCGGGATCGCTGGAGTCATTCTCACTGTAGGTATGGGAGTGGATTCCAACGTGCTGATCTTCGAGCGCATCCGCGAAGAATTGCGTAGCGGCAAAACCCCGCCATCCGCCGTTGAGCAGGGTTTCGGACATGCCTGGATCACTATCGTGGATACGCACGTCACGACCATCGTGTCGGCGATCATCCTTTTTATATTCGGGACAGGTCCGGTAAGGGGATTCGCCGTGACACTGAGTTTTGGATTGTTTGCTAACTTGTTCACCGCAGTATTCGTTTCGCGAACAATTTTCGACTGGATTTTAAGCCGCAAGCAACGCGGCGAAGCATTGAGCATTTAAGGGTGAAGATTTAGGGAAGGCCCAGACTTCAGTCGGGTCGAGGATAAGAAACAGATTTTTAGGGCACGAGTGAGAGTTGTTGCCTCCCCAAACAGACAAAGCGCAGAGGACTTAAGCTAAGTGGAACTTTTTCGCAATCCGAATATCGATTTTCTGGGCAAGAAGTGGTACTTCCTTGCCTTCTCGCTAGTCTTCAGCGTTGCGGGACTGTTCTCGCTGCTATTCTGGCACCACATTCCCTACGGCATCGATTTCCGTGGAGGCACGCTGGTCGAAGTGAAGTTCGCCCAGAATCCAAACGACAATCAGATCCGCGCCGCCATGGACCAGGCTGGTCTTCACCATGCGCGCATCCAGCGCTTTGGTCCCACCAACAATAATGAAGTCCTGATTGACTTGCCTCTCCAGGAAACTAACGAGCAAGCTCTTGACCGCGGCAAGACCCAGATCATCAATGCCCTTGAAACCAACGCGCCCGCGGGCAAGCAGGACCTGAACAACAGCAGCAGCCTAACGCTGCAAAATTACTTGATTGATAAAGACCCGCTGCACGCAGGCACCGATGCGTCGCAACGCTACGCAGCACAAGCCAAAGCGGTGATCGACTACAAAGACAAAGTGAAGGGCGGGGTCTTAACTTCGATGGCGGACCTTAACGGACAAGCGGATCCGGCAGTCCTGGCGGCCATTCAAGACGGTTTCTACATTTCGAATTTCGCTATACGCAACGTCGATATCGTTGGACCGCAGGTAGGCAATCAACTTCGGAACCAGGCGCTGCTTGCCATTCTTTATTCTTTGGGCGGCATGCTGATTTATCTGGCATTTCGTTTCGAATGGATTTACGGTGTAGCGGCTGTTATAACCGTTTTTCACGATACGTTGATCACGGTTGGCTTTTTCTCGCTGCTGAACAAAGATATTTCGCTGACCGTGATTGCGGCGATCTTGACGTTGGTGGGCTACTCGAATAACGACACCATCGTCGTCTTTGACCGTATCCGAGAAAATTTGAAGTTGATGCGGAGGGAAAAACTCTCCGACATAGTGAACCGTAGCATCAATCAGACCCTGAGCCGAACGATCTTAACCGCTGGCCTGACGTTCCTGACGGTTTTGGCACTGTACCTGTTTGGTGGCGAGGTATTGAACGGATTCTCCCTCGCACTGGTAATCGGCATCCTAATTGGGACGTATTCGTCGATCGCCATCGCGGCCCCAATTCTGGTGGCTTATCAGGATTGGCGAAGCCAGCGCGGCAAAGGTTATATCGCGGTCCCCGGCGGCCCGGGCAAACAACTCAGCGGCCCCGACAGGGTATCTAAGGCCGGTGCCATTCGACCGGCAAAGAGCACGAAAGCAGAAGTGAACGGATAGCAAAAACGGGGGGCTAGCCCACGTTTCCGGCGGTGCCGGGAGCAAAGGGACAGCAGACGGTGTCTAAGTAAAGGACAGAGTGTAGGCGTGCAGGAGAAACCGTATGTTTGAAGACAGCCTTATCGAATCCGGCGGCAAACTAAAAACCAAGCGTGGAATGACCAGCACCATTGCTTTTATTTTCGAGCTGATGCTAATCGGGGTCATGGTTCTCATCCCGCTGCTATTCACCGAAGCATTACCCAAGGCCCAGTTAATGATGTCCTTGGTCGCGCCCCCACCCCCACCTCCACCCCCTCCGCCCCCGGCAGTGGTCCACGTGGTCAAACAGGTCCAGACGAACATCATCAACGACCAACTGCGTACGCCAACCAAGATTCCGAAGAAAATTGAAATGATCAAAGAAGATGCTGCTCCGCCACCGATGACGGCGGGAGTAGTGGGCGGCATTTCTGACGGTCCGGGACAGGTAGGTGGTGTGATTGGCGGCATCATTAGTTCGACGCCAGTCGCCGTCCCCAAAGTCGCAACTCCGCAACGCGTCCGGGTATCGCAAGGTGTGACCCAGGGCTTGAAGATTCGGGACGTGAAGCCGTCTTATCCAGCGTTAGCGCGTCAGGCCCGCATCCAAGGAACTGTGCTGCTGCAGGCAGTCATCAGCAAAGATGGTTCTATCGAGGGCTTAAAGGTCCTCAGCGGACATCCTATGCTGGTTCCGGCAGCGATCGACGCAGTCAAGCAGTGGCGTTATAAGCCGTACATTTTGAATGGCGAGCCCGTGGAAGTCGACACCCAGGTTACAGTCAACTTCACCCTGGGCGGCTAAGAATTTTGAATATGGTAAAAATCTAGACCCAGAAAGATTCTGAGGAGGGAAAGCAACTCATGTTCGTCGCAAACCTGGCAGGACACGCAATTACTCACGTATCAATGACTGCAACCTGGTTCTTCCAGGAAGCGGGCGCTCCGCAATGGGATCCCCTTTCGCTATGGCGCGCGATGGGATGGGTAGCCAAGGGCGTCGTCATCCTTCTTTTCATTATGTCGGGCTGGTCGATCGGAGTCATGATCGATCGCTGGATGGCCTTCAACGCTGCGCGCAAACAGTCTCGTTCCTTCGCCCCGGCAGTAGCGGGCGCGTTGCGCGATGGCAAGATTGACGAAGCCATCAAAGTTGCCGAGCGCAACAAGAAGAGCCATCTGGCCAAAGTTGTCACCGCCGGACTCATGGAATTCCGCGCTCACCAGGAAAGCGGCGAGATCCCCGGAGAGACCATCGAAGCTTCCAAACGCGCTTTGGAACGCACGGAAGCCATCGTTCACGCCGAGTTGAAACGAGGATTGGGCGGATTGGCGACCATCGGTTCGACCGCGCCGTTCGTCGGTCTGTTCGGAACCGTGATGGGTATTCTGCATACCTTCCAGGACATGTCCACCAGCAAAGCTACCGGATTGGGCGCAGTCGCTGGCGGTATTGCCGAAGCGTTGGTCACTACGGCTATCGGTCTTCTGGTCGCCATCCCGGCCGTCATGATGTTCAACTACCTCACCGGACGCGTGGAAGCTTTCGACGTCGAAATGGATAACTCATCCAGCGAACTGATCGACTACTTCCTCAAACGCCGCGGGGTCGCACGTCGTCCTTAGTAGCTATTGAGTTGCTAATATGGCGACGGTGAAGCACGCCGTCGCCATCTCCTCTTTCGTATGGATGTAGAGTGCTTAGGAGATTGGTGTCGTATGGGAATCTCAGTACGTAACGAAGGCGCAAAGGTAAATTCAGACATCAACGTCACCCCGATGGTGGACGTGATGCTGGTGCTCCTTATCATTTTCATGGTGATCACGCCCATGTTGCAACACGGTGTTAGCGTCGATCTGGCGAAGGTAAACAATCCCCAGGCCATGCCGGACGCTGAAAAAGAGGATGCGATCATTGTTGCCGTAATGCGCGATGGAGCGATATTCCTCGGCAATGATCGGTTGCCGGTTGATCAGCTCACCGACAAAATCAAAGATCGCATTGCTAACCGGGTCGATAAGCGCGTGTATGTCCGCGCCGATCAGAGGGCAAAGTACATTTCAGTGGTAGGAGTGGTGGATAACGTTCGCGCGGCTGGCGTCGATCAGTTGGGATTGTTGACCGACCAGAAGAAGGTTCCGCCAACCGGCGTGCCGCCCGGGACTCCAGGCGCAGCCGATACGACTACTCCACCAGGGCAGTGAGCCAGCAGCTAAGATAGCAACCGAAGGCAAGGATTTAGAAACCGAGAGATGTTCAACGCCCAATGGGCGGACACTCTAGAAACAGATCTAGAAAAAAGATCAGGAGGTAACGACTATGTCGATGGCAGTCGGTGGTTCCGGTGGCGGTCCTACGGCAAGCATGAATGTAACGCCTTTTATTGACATACTTTTGGTACTGCTGATTATCTTCATGGTGATCAATCCCCCGCAAATGAAGGGATTAGATGCGCTCGTACCGCAACCTCCGAAAGATAAGGAAAAGCAGCCGGATACTCCCGACCGCACCATAGTGGTTCAGGTCATCGATCACGGCGCCGGGAACGCCCCGACCCTTAAAATAAACGGGGACGACACCACGTGGGACGGCTTACAGGCTCGCCTGACCGACATCTTCAAGACTCGCGCTGAAAAAGTTATGTTCGTAAAAGGTGACGACAACGTTCCCTTTGCCGATGTTGCAAATGTTATTGACATCGCGCACGCTTCCGGCGTAGATAAGGTCGGACTCATCACCGCTAAGATCGAGGCCGGTGGTTAACCGCCCGGTATTATCGAGTCATATTTCTAGTGGCCCGGGTGCGTCCCGGGCCGATGTGCGTACAAACACCAGGTTGCAAGTGGGGGGAGATCGTACGTGATAAACAGAAAGTTAAGAGTCGCAGCCCTGATCGCAGTGGGCGCCGCCGTATTTTCCGCAACCGGATGCAATAAACTTAAGGCGCGAGACCAGCTCAACAAGGGCGTGGCTTCCTACAAGAACGCGCGCTATGAGCAGGCCATCGATCATTTTCAAAACGCGGTAAACCTAGACCCATCGCTCGAAAACGCGCGTTTATATCTGGCGACCGCCTACACGCAGATGTATATCCCCGAGGTCGACACACCGGAAAATCTGCGGATGGCAGAGCAGGCTATCGATCAATTCAAAGCAGTTCTCGAAAAAGATCCCAAGAGCGTGAACAGTGTGAAGGGGATCGCCTACCTTTACCTTCAACAAAAGAAATTCGACGACGCCAACAGCTACTACCGTAAAGCATTGGAAATCGACCCTAACGATCCCGAGTCGTATTACACCCTGGGCGTCATTGCCTGGACGCGCAGCTACAAGCCTCGCATGGAGGAACGCGCCAAGCTCGGATTGAAACCCGACCAACCACTCAAAGACAAAAAGGTCTGCGAGAGCTTAAAAGAAAAAGGGTGGAACATTGTCCAGGATGGAATCGATAGCTTGAAAAAGGCTTTAGACCTGCGTCCAGACTATGACGATGCGATGGCCTATACCAACCTGCTCTATCGCGAGAAGGCAGACCTGGAATGCGGCGACGCAGCTGCCCGCGCCGCTGACGAAAAAACTGCTGACGAATGGGTCAACAAGACCATGGCTACCAAGAAAGCCAAGGCCGAAAAGCAGCCGTCAGCTCCAGGAATCACGGTGGATCAACCTAAGTAAGCTGGCGGAAATTAGAGAACAAGAAGATCGGGCTATCCGTGTACTTTGGCCCGATAGCCTAATGGTAAAAGCTGAGGGCTTTGCTCTTTCCTCCTTCCTATTCCTACCCTAAATCTGCTAGACTAAAGTCGCGTTTGATATATCGGTTGTTGAGCAGCTTCTTGCAAACCAGCTGGCACTGCCCTTAGTACCTCCGAACCATCAACGTAATAAACCTACAAAGGATACAAGCACCAAATGGCAGAACAAGGAACAGTAAAGTGGTTTAACGACGCCAAAGGCTACGGCTTCATCAGTCGTCAGAGTGGCGAAGATGTATTTGTGCACTTTTCGGCAATTCAAGCGGGCGGCTTTCGCAGCCTGCAAGAAGGCCAGAGTGTGGAGTTCGAGGTCACCAAGGGACCAAAGGGCTGGCAAGCTGAGAACGTTCGCCCGCTGTAAGGCGCAAACATCTCATTAACAAAACGTGCCCGCAACCGGTAAAAGTTACGGGCACGTTTACCAAAGAAATATCTCCTTCCGCTTCACAAGAACGAACTTCGACGGGAGTATCTGAATGCAGGATGATTCGAAGGCCTCGTTTGCGGTAATTCGTCACAATGTCCGAACGTATGAATCGGGCGGTGTCATGGCCGTTATTAAAGGCCGCATCAACGCCGAAAGCGCCGTAGGACAATTCGAGCGAACCCAGGCACCCGAAGACCGCCACGCCGGCTGGCGTTACTTTCTAGAAAAAACCGACCTCAAAGCGGGAATGAATCCCGCCGAAGCTACTACTCTGCGGCAGATGAAGCTCGAAGTTCGGGAGTCAGAAGCGCAACAGACCTCCGAGCAGATCCCGTTCACTCCTCGCAATAATTAGCCGCCAAACCTGGCGTAATGCGGTCGCTGCGTCTGCCGCAGGACCATCGCGAAATGCTTGCCTCCGAAGCTAAACCCTTCTTGCACTCGTCCGCTGACGGCCAGCTTGGCATCTTTTCCAGGAATGCCAAAGCCCTCGCTGAATACCCACATGCGGCCAGTGCCATCGTCAATCTGATAAACCCCCGTGCCCATAGCCCCGAAAGAGTTGGTGACCCGTCCGGCGACGCTGATCTCTCTGCCAGCCCACCGCCCGGGACTGCGCTCGATCTGAGCAATGTTCTGTCTCCCCGGACAGCCCGCCAGCACCATCACCACCGGCAAGAACAACACAGCCGCGAAAATTTTATTTTTGATTCGATGCACGAGTTTCCTCCCTTCGGATATTGTGCCACGTTCCCTAAACACAGTATTCGCCCAAAAGTTGCACCCGGAGAGACTTATCGCACACCTGGAAATCACCTTGGATGCTGGAGATATTCACTTCCACCCAAAGTCAAATCGAACGATATTTGGTACCATCAGCGACGGAGCAAATGGTTCATCACTGTGATCCATGCTCCGACATTTTAGAGTCTTGCTATCGAAGCCCGGTTAAGAAAAGTCGGCAACGCCAAAAAGGATGAATTTATGTCACGCTCAATACTGATTTGCTCTTGGATTATTTCGTTTATGGCCATCTTTCCCTTAACGAGCTTTTCGGCGCACGCATCTGATTCAGCCGGCGCAAAGAAATTCGCCGAACTTAGCGATAGGTTCATGAAGGATTCTCTAGCGCTTTCCCCTGTGAGCGCGTCTTCGGCGGGCTATCACAAGCACACGGACGCGGCGACCGGCAAAACCGTCGAACTCGATGCGCTGCTGGATGACATGAGTCTGAAGTTCATCGGGGAAGAAAGGGATTTCTATCAGCGATGGCGGGAACGCTTTCATGCGGAAACGCCAGTCGCATCGCTGAATCCCGAAGATGCGGCCGATTGGCAACTGATCGACGATCAGATCGGACTCAATCTGCTTGAGTTCGACAAGATTCAAAACTACCGCCACAATCCCACGGTGGCGATTGAATTAATTGGGAACGCTTTGTTCTTACCTTTGACTCAGAATTATGCTTCTGCCGATATACGGGTTGGCCATGCGCTGGCGCGGATCCAGCAAATTCCGCGATTGCTGAATCAGGTCAAAGAATATTTGAGTGAGGTCGATCCAATTTTTACTCAGACTGCGATGGATGAGAACGACGGAAATATTGACCTCATTCAAAACACCGTTGCGCAACAAATTCCCGCAGATTCCAAATTGAAGGGCCAATACGATCAGGTCGCGCCGCCCGCAATCGCGGCGCTGAAGCAATTTTCGGAATGGTTGAAGACCAACTTCTCACAGCAACCTGGCAACCGTAATTGGCGTTTGGGCAAAGAATTGTACGACCAGAAATTTCGCCTGGTAATGGAAACAGCGGTCACTCCGGAACAGGTGCTCGCCGATGCCGAAGAAGGCTTGCGCTCGGTGCGTGCGGAAATGTTGCAGCTTGCGCTGCCAATGCATAAGGAGATGTATCCCGACCACAAAGATCATGCGGAACTCTCGGGCCACGACCGCGAGAACCTGATCATTAGCGAGGTACTGCACAAAATTTCTGATGACCACGCCCAGCGCGAGCAATTGCTGGCGACGATTCAAAGCGACCTCGAAGGCATCAAGCAATTTATTCGAGAGAAAAAAATTGTAGCGCTAAGCGCGCGGGAAAATCTGAAAGTGATTCCGACTCCGCTTTTCATGCGTGGCATCTATTCGGTGGCAGGCTTCCACAGTGCGCCTCCGCTGGAACCGGACGCAGAGGCGGAATATTGGGTGACGCCGATTGATGCGAAGATGTCAGATGAGAAAGCCGAGAGTAAGTTGCGCGAATATAACAACTACACTTTGCGCTGGCTCACCATCCACGAAGCACTGCCGGGACACTACATACAGTTCGAGCACCTGAACAATATTCAGCCGGAGCGGCGCAGATTATTGCGCTCGCTGTTCGCGAACGGCGCATACGTCGAAGGCTGGGCGGAGTATATCGCCCAAGTGATGATGGACGAAGGCTACATGGACAATGATCCCAAGTTTCGCATGGTGATGCGCAAAATTCGCTTGCGTTTGCTGGCGAATACCGTCCTGGACGTCAAAATGCAAACCATGGGAATGACCGATGAACAGGCGATGGACTTGATGACGAAAGAAACTTTTCAAACCCAGGCCGAAGCGGAGGGCAAGTTGAGGCGGGCGAAGCTCAGTTCAACTCAACTGCCTACTTATTACGTTGGCTTGCGCGAATGGTTGGAATTTCGGAAGCGCTATCAGGACGCCGCGGGAAAAAGTTTTGATCTGCAGAAATTTCACGACCGCGTGTTGGATGAAGGCCCGTTACCGGTCCCCATCGTTGAAAAGCTGGTCATGAGCGACCTCTCCGCGAAACGTTAGTGTGTTAGATTTTTGATTAAGCATGAAACACATAGCAGACTGGGCGCTGAACATCGCCGAGCAGCGAGGCGCATCGCACTGCGATCTCCGCATCGTGGACGAACGCAGCCGGGCACTTGCGACCAAGAACGGTAAAGTCGGCGGTGCGTCCGATGCTGAGTCGCAAGGCATCGGCATCCGTGTTCTCGCTGATGGAGCTTGGGGATTCGCCGCTTCCGATGACCTGAGTCGTGCCGCGGTGGAAGCCACGGCCGCGCGTGCCGTCGATATCGCGAAAGCCTCTTCGCAGGTGAAGCAAAGCGAAGTGCAACTCGCTCCGGAAAAGGCCGTGGTTGCGGAATGGGTCACGCCCCATAAAATTGACCCCTTCACCATTTCTGTTGAGCAAAACTTAGATCTGCTTTTCAAGATCGACGCCGAGTTACGTTCCGTGGCGGGAGTGACGCTGGCTGAAACCAGCATGAATTTTCGCCGCGAGGAGCAATGGTTCGTTTCCTCGGCGGGCGCGAACATTCATCAGACAAAATTCACCACCGGCGCGGGATATGCTGCCTACGCCTTTGCCGGCAGCGAGATTCATAAGCGTTCGTTCCCCAGTTCTTTCGGCGGGCAATGGCAGAATAAAGGCTACGAACTAATCGCGGAATTGAAGCTGCTTGAGAACGCGAAGCGAATCGGCGAAGAGGCGGCTGCATTGCACCATGCCGACAAATGTCCCGAAGGAACTTTCGACATCATTCTCGAAAGCTCGCAACTTGGGTTGCAAATTCACGAGTCGGTTGGCCATCCGATCGAATTAGATCGGGTGCTGGGCATGGAGGCCAACTTCGCCGGCACTTCGTTCCTCACCATCGATAAACTCCGCAAGCTGCGGTATGGCAGTGATCTAGTCAACGTGGTCGCGGACGCGCGCCAGGAGCACGGTCCCGGCCTTGGAACATTTGGCTACGATGATGAGGGAGTTCCGGCGCAATGCACTCCCATCATCACCAATGGACTGTTCACGGGATATCTCAGCTCGCGGGAAACTGCGCATACCATCGGTGAAACCCGCTCGGGTGGCACGCTGCGCGCCGAAAGTTGGAACCGGCTGCCGATGATCCGTATGACCAACGTCAGCATTCTTCCGGGAGAGAAGCCTCTGACTCTGGAACAACTCATTGCATCGACTGACTACGGAATTTTGATGGAGACTAACAAATCGTGGTCCATTGATGACAAGCGCTACAACTTTCAATTCGGCTGCGAATTGGGATGGGAAATAAAAGGCGGCAAGCGAGGACGCATGCTGAAGAATCCATCTTACTCTGGCATCACCACCGAATTCTGGAACTCGATGGACGCGATTTGTTCTCGCGACGAATGGACTCTATGGGGAACGCCGAACTGCGGCAAGGGCCAACCCCAGCAAGTCATGGGGACAGGCCACGGGGCAAGCCCCGCAAGATTCCGCAACATAAAAGTAGGAGCGGCGTATAAAAGTGCATAAGAATACGCAGCGACAGCCGCCCTCGGCTGTCCGGTATAGCGAAGCTCAACAAGGTTTTGTTGAGTTCAAGATTGACACGAATGAAAAAGCGGACAGCCCAGGGCGCCTGTCCCTACGCGATCTTAGCGAGAAAAAACGAAAGATTTTATGCTGGATAAATCCCAAGCCGCCGATATTTTCTCGCGCATAAAAAGATTCTCCACCGCGAACGAAGTGGAATGCTTGTTCTACGGCGGAAAATCTGCCCTCACGCGCTTCGCGAATAACACCATCCACCAAAACGTCGCCGAAGAAAACTATTCGATTTCGGTGCGTAGCGCTTTCGGCGGACGCACGGCTCGCGCCACCACCAACAAGCTAGACGACGAAAGTTTGAAGCGGGTTGTCGAAGCGTCGGAAAAGCTCGCGAGAGTGCAGCATGAAGATTCCGATCTCATGCCCATGCCAGAAGGAGGTGGCAAGTCTCTGCCGATTCCGAGCCGGCATTTCGTGGAGACTGCCAACATCACGCCGCAGGACCGTGCCAAAGCCGTCGGTAAGATCGTTTCAACTGCACAAAAACACGACCTCACCACTGCTGGAATATTTTCGACCGCCGAATCCATCGAGGGAGTTTTTAATTCGCGCGGCCTGTCCGACTGGCATACGCAAACTTCGTCCGAAATCTCCATCACCATGCTTGCCCCCGATTCCTCGGGATGGCAGAAATTTAATTCACCTGACGTGAGCAAGCTTGACTCCGCGGCCCTGGCCGAAATTGCCGCGAGCAAAGCGGCAAAATCCGCCAAGCCAAGAGAACTTCCCGCTGGAAAGTACACCGTGATTCTCGAGCCCGCAGCGGTCCTCGACATGGCAGGATTCATGTTCTGGGATTTTGGGGGACTCGCGATTCTCGATCAGCGGTCATTTCTAAACAACCGCGTGGGCACACAAGTTTTCGGGGACAACATTGACGTTTGGGATGACGTGGCGCATCCGTTGCAATCCGGTTCGCCGTTTGATGGAGAAGGGGTGCGGCGTGATCGCGTGCATCTCATCGAGCGCGGAGTGGTGAAGCAATTGGTTTATTCTCGCGCTTCCGCAAAAAAGATGGACGTATCGGAACACAAAGGGAAAGTTGGCCCGATTGCCGCCACCGGTCACGGATTTCCCATTCCCAATGAAATGGGCGAAGCGCCGATGAACATTGTTTTTGGCGGTCCGCCGAATTCCGAAAAAGCAAAGACCGTCGAAGAAATGATCGCGTCCACTGAACGCGGAGTCTTGGTCACCCGCCTCTGGTACATCCGCGAAGTTGATCCCTACGAAAAAATTATGACCGGAATGACCCGCGACGGCACCTTCTATGTTGAAGACGGAAAAATTCAATATGGCATTCGCAATTTCCGCTTCAACGAAAGCCTGATTCACATGTTTTCGAACGTCGAAGAGATGGGGAAACCGGTGCGAGCCAGCGGAGAAGAGTCGTTCGACATGGTCGTGCCTGCGATGAAAGTCAAAGAATTTAATTTCACAGAAGTTACAAAATTTTAAGAATATCGAAAACTCTGCTGTTGCTTCGCGGCGGTCCGCCCTAACTTCATCAACTCTGCGCAAATCGCTGTCCTGCAAGCGGTTATCCCTAACAGGCCAATGCCTTCGGTAACTTTGTGCTCTTGGTACTGGGGTGTAATCTGCGCGAGTAATGTCGAATAACAACCGATCTCACGAAAACGGAATCGCGAAAGAATCGCCCCGCGCGCAGGCTGCCGGAAAGAAGCTGGAGTATCCCGACATGCAGAGCGCGATGCGTTTTCCTATCAAGCTTCCCATCTCGGTGAAATCGCAAGGTGGAGAAAGCCGCACTGAATCGCAGAACATTTCTGCAAATGGCGTGCTTTTCGAAATGGATTCTGACATGCCCATCGGCTCACTGGTGGACTTCACAATATCGCTGCCCGCCGAAATCGTAGGCGCGAACGCCGACGTAAAGCTGGATTGCAAAGGACGGGTAGTACGAAGTTCCGAAGATGGCAGCCGCCGCGGGGTGGCCGTCGTCATCGATGAATATCATTTTGAGCGCCGCTGATTGGGCGGCAGGGACACTAGAAAAGTAATGGCGACCACTTCGGTAAACGGATACAGCGAGCTTCAGGAAACGCATGAAGCGCAAGACAACGGATTGCAGTTCTTGCGGGTGATCGTCGCCGACTCGCAGGCAATTTTCCGCGCCGGCCTGCGCAAAATTTTCGCCGTGGAAGATGACATTCGAGTAGTCGGTCAAGCCGAAACTCTTCCGCAAACTCTGTCAGCAGCAAAGAAATTTTCCGCCGATATTCTGATCATGGAAGCGGCACTGAGCCCGAATCCTGCGGATACGGTCGCGGAGCTTCTCCGCCAAACTCCAAGCCTGCGGCTGGTTGTGGTGACTTCGAAGCCGCACGAAGAACTAACGCTGGAATTGCTCCGCCGCGGAGCATTTGGAATCGTTTCCCGCGACGTCGATCCCGATCTCTTTGTCGATTGCCTGCGAAAAGTCTGGCAGGGAGAGCCATGGCTCGATAGCAAAGGCATTCAGTGGGTGCTGGGGGCGTATCGCACGCAAGGTTCGCGTCCTTCGACTTCGCGTTCGAAAATTCAGTTAACGCCGAAAGAATCGTTGATCGTTTCATGCGTCACCCAGGGCATGAAGAATAAAGAAATCGCGGTTCGCGTGGGCACAACCGAGCAGGTGGTAAAAAATTATCTTCGAAAAGTGTATGACAAGCTCGGAGTCGCCGACCGTCTCGAATTAGCGCTCTATTGCTTGCACAATCGATTGCCCGAAGCAGGGGAAAGAGAAATTTCTTCGAATGGCGGAAATGGTCACGCGCCAGCGGCGCCCTCAATCGAACCGCAGATCCAAGCCAAGCTTTCGTAATCGAACTCCCGAAAATCTATCTGTCGTTGAGATGTCTGCCGCGGGTTGCGGCGTTCCATACCTCACCATACAATCAAGGTTCAGTTCAACGCGGGAGAGATGGCCGAGTGGCTGAAGGCGCACGCTTGGAAAGCGTGTTTAGGGGAAACTCTAACGTGGGTTCGAATCCCACTCTCTCCGCCATTACTTTTGTTATCTAGCGGTTGCAAGGTGGTGATACCTACACTGATACCTAAGTCAGCAAAAGGGGATCACCGATGAACCGCCAATGCAACCTCACGAAGCGCGTACAAACCACGAATGGCTGGCGGTACTGCCGGGTGGTTCTCGCCAATAACGGTCGGGTCAAGCCAGATTTAGTCCTGGTGAATGGCAAACCTGAGCATCACCCAGAAGGTGCCTATTATTTGGAATGGCGGGACAGCGCCAAGCGGGTGCGGCTCTCAGTGGGCAAGGATGCCGCCGACGCCAGTGCTCGCCGCCTGGCCAAAGAAGCCGAACTAAACGCCCTCATTCACGGGGTACGGGTCTTACCAACTGAAGGCGGCAATGGGCGCCGCTCACTTCCAGGAGCAGTCGCGGAGTATTTGGAGGAGATCAAACTTAGCAAGAAGCCCAAGACCTATGCCGCTTACTCGAAAGCGCTCGCTTATTTTGAGGAGTCCTGTCCCAAGCATTATCTCGAAGATATCGAACGCAAAGACCTTTTGAATTTTTCGGCGTTTTTGCGTGATCAGAAGAACCAGTCTCCGCGCAGCGTGTACAACAAGTTCGAAAATGTAATGTCGTTTCTAAGGGCACAAAGGATTCTCGGATTGGTCGGGAAAAATGACCGGCCGCGTTTTGTGGAATCGGAGCCAGAAGTTTACGAGTCGGAAGAACTCGATGCCCTGTTTGCAAAGTGCACCGAAGAGGAACAGCTTTGGTTCCAGTTTTTTCTAATGACGGGCATGCGGGAGCAGGAAGTCATGCATTGCTCGTGGGAAGACATCAACCTCGCGCGAAGAACCGTCACCGTTCGCTACAAATCGGAATATGGCTGGAGCCCTAAGAATTATAAAGAACGCGAGATACCCATTCCGACGACACTGGTAAAACAGCTGAAGGTGTGGAAGGCTAAAATCGATAAGAGCGCTGGACTTGTCTTCCCCACAGCTCAAGGTAATCCGAAGTTAGACTTTCTCGATTGCCTAAAGATCATCAGCCGACGGGCCAAGCTGAATCCAAAGAAATTTTGGCTTCATAAATTCCGTTCAACCTTTGCCACTTGGCATCTGTGGGCGGGAGTGGATCTACGCACGGTTCAGCAATGGCTTGGCCACTCCGACATGGAATCCACCCTACGGTACTTGAAGCCGGCCCGAAATCAAGCGGTGCGAGATAAAGTGGAAGCTACGTTCGCTTAGTCTCGGACATGGACTTTACGCCTTGCGATAGCAGCCATTTGCTGATCGCGGCCGGATCAAATCTAACGCAACTGCCGACGCGAAAGGAAGGGATCTTGCCTTTCTTTGCGCGCCTGAGAATGGTAATGCGAGATATATTCAATAACTCTGAAAGTTCTTTTGCCGTGAGGGCGTATGGAATTCCCCGGATACGGGATGCGAGAGACCTCAATTGGTAGGAGCTACTGACATCCATCAGGACACCCGCCTTTAAACCGTAGCCTAAAGCTATTGATTACATATATTTTGCCTGATTTGTAATGCTAAGAAAGATAACCAAGGTCATGTCGGTAAGATGGCGGTTCTGCAAAGCAAAAACACCGATGCACATGTGTACAGTGAAGGGTGATGAGGAACGACTTGGGATTTTTGAATACAGTGACAAGGTTTAGAGGAGAAGTCCTGGGTGCAGATATTGTGATACAGATTGCAATTAAAGCTTATTGGTCCAACCCGTCGGACATAAGACACCATGGACACTGATCAAAGGCAGCGCCAATGTGTAATCGACAGGTGACATCACCATCTGCCAACCAGGGCTTGTCTTTGCGAAAGGCAGGCGGTAACTCGAGTTCTTCCTCCGCGGTAAGCAACGGCCGGCGCTTATCCCAGCCATAAAATTTAAGATAGTTTTCGCGAGTTAGTTCCAGGCCGAGCCGTCTCAGCGTAGCAATAATTGGGTATTGTCCATCAAGTTTCATCCGACCTCCGTTTTTTGAGTGTCGCAGTGGTATCCAATTTGGGGCCGTTCTGTGTCAAGCCGAGATCTCTAATTTTCAGTCCGCGGCAGCTACCCCCGTACCTTCTTGGTCCAAATGGTTATCGAGAATCCTTCGAATTAATTCAGCAACTGAGAGCCCAAGCTTGGCTGCCTGCTGAGGAGAGCTTCACTTTCCAAGGCAACTGCTCCCACAAGACGCTTAAAGATGACGAAGCGGTACGCTCACCTCTCCCCTGGATACATGCAGAACGTGGCCGGGAAGCTGGACACGTGGCCTTCAAGGGTGTCTTGCCCGAATCGGCAGGAGGAGATTAGTTACCCGATGCTGCGGCGCTGCCTTCAGGAGGTTGGGTTCCGCAAAAGTTCGTAATGTCATCTAACTTAGTAGGAGACATCAGAAACTCTTTTGCGAACACCCTGTACTTCCGGCGAGCAACCTCCATGTCACGCGATTCGAGCTTGTCTGCTCCACGATCAAAGCGGCGGATGCTCCCGAATAAACACACCTGCCAGCACAAGGGGAAATAAAGCAGAGTGTCCGGGTGCTTAAGCGCCTCATCGTCCGACACACCTTTCGGTAGCTCATCAGCTACAAACGGAGCTTCGCTCGCAATGAAGGGCTCAGCCACAGATTCGGTATATCGGAGAGCCCAATTGAAGTCCCGCAACCAAGCACCGTTTTTCTGAATTTCTTCACGCATCTGGGAGATCGTCCGATTCTTGATGAAATTATCAGGCGGAGGACTCCCTTCCATTGACTTGAGTGTGATCTTGTTGCCATCGACCTTGTCAATGATCCAGGTTGGAGTTGCCTTCCATGCGGCTTCTCGATGGGCAAAATAGATGGGCGAGCGAGCGCGGATCATGTCCATGTATCGCAACAAGAAGTCCAGATGCTTCGTCCAATTGCGAAAACCCTTCTTTCTCAAGGATAGGAGCTTCTCCCGAACAGAGGGGAACTCGTTTTCGAGTTCCGAGAAGGTGCCATCTGCCGAAGGCAAGGAGTCGATCTCTGCCCCTGATCCCGCATAGTCATAGAAACCGTGGACGAAGCCGAGGGCTTTGGTGCTCTTCTCGTCCCACTGTTTGGAGGGGATGTTAAGTTTCCAGAGAAGTTTTTCTTCGTTCTCACGAGCAGGATCAATGAATCCCCGGAGGTATCCTTGGGGAAGGTAGTGATCGCGTCTGCCCTTCTGCGTACTCACGACTTAAGTTTACGCTAGAGACATTCGTCGCCCCATCGTCCCCCACCGGACTTGAGAGGTTTTCTGCGAAGCTTCCAAGTGTTCTTTTGTTGGCGTACCGTTCGGAACAATTTTGTACCAAATTGCTAGGGCGGTCATACTGAGTTTGGCGTACCTTATACACACTCTCTAAAGTGAGCCATCCCCTCATGAGCCGGGACGGTCCGCGAATGATCCGAATCGGAGTTTGGTCGGACCCCGAGAGCAAACACGAGCCGCACTTCAAGTTGCTGTAATTACCGCACCGTAAGCCACTTAACGCTAGTTTCTTCTTTGTCGTGAGATGTGCTCGGACCCCAAAATGTCCGCTTTATGGGGTCATGTCTACGACAATCCCGTTGCAAATCGTTGCCTACGGGGGTGATTGGGATTTTTGTCAACAGGCACGGCTATGAACCGAAACAATCGAATCCCGAGGAACTCCGATATAGTGGCGCGAGTCACCTCGGTATTCTTGGCGGAGGGCTTCGGGTGATTTGCCATAAAACGGGCACACTATACGTGTACGAACAACGGCAGTCCACGTATATGATTGGGGGCCATTATGCGCGGAGCCAATCTTGCTCACATCAATCCTGAAGTAATCACTTGGGCACTGAAAGAGCGAAGATTGACGCCTGAACAACTTGCTACCAAAAGTATGTCTGCCGCTCAAATCAGGGCTTGGCAGGAACGGGAATCTGTACCAACGCATGTTCAAGCAGAAAGCTTGGCGGACAAGCTTCGAATACCATTCTTAGTTCTCTTTCTCTCCCAGCTCCCAGATATCGAATTACAGATTCCGGATTTAAGAACGGTTTCCGGGCAATCAGAAAACCCACCCTCAACGGATTTCATGCAGGTTATAAATGATGCCTTAGTGAAACAAGACTGGTATCGCGAGATAAAGCAGCGCTATTCAGCTCGAAAACTTCCATTCGTCGGCAAGTACGGAGCTAACTCAGACATTAATGCTGTAGCACGAGACATAAGGGCTACGTTGTCCCTCGAACAAGCACGCATGACGGCGCACAGTTGGAAGGCTTTTTTAGATCAATTCATTGCCAATGCCGAAGCTCTTGGTATTTTTATTTTCAGGAGCGCAGTAGTTGGTCATGCCACGAATAAAAAACTTAGTGTCAAAGAATTTCGAGGTTTTGTTCTTTCCGATGATCTAGCTCCAATGGTCTTCATCAATGATGACGATGCCAAGGCCGCACAAACTTTCACGCTGGCTCATGAGCTGGCTCACATATGGATCGGCGAAACTGGAATTTCCGACCCCAACCTAAAAAAGCGTTCAGCGGACGTAGTAAATCCCACTGAGCGGCTCTGCAATCAAATAGCTGCCGAAACCCTTGTCCCTGCTCTTGACTTTAACCGCGAGTGGAACGTCGCCCGAGACTTGAACTATAACCTGAACGTTCTTGGTGTCCGCTATCGCGTAAGTTCTCTTGTGATTCTGATCCGAGCTCACGAGTTGGGAAAGATAGGCCATCATGAATTTGATACTCAATTTGAAGCGCGGATGAAGCGTTTTCGAGAGCAGGACAAAAAGGATAAAGCTAAACAAGAAGTATCCACGAAAAAACAGAAAGGAGACTTTTGGGCCAGTTTTGCCATACGAAACAGTAAAGGTTTTTCTGACTTGGTAGTGAGCGCTGTGAGAGAGCGTCGTACTCGTTTCACAGAAGGGGCGTCCTTGCTAGGCGTTCAGTCCTCAACGTTCGAGCGATATTTACAGAAGCTAGAAAGTCATCCGTAAATATGCGTTACTGGGTAGATGCGGACGTACTCATCACGGCGAATAGGGACTATTACCCTCTTGGCATTTCAACTGGCTTCTGGGTGTGGATGGACACACTCATCGCAGACGGAAACCTGGTTTCCACGCGACGGTGCTTCAATGAAGTGATTAAGGGACGCGATAAGGACGATCTTTTACTGAAGTGGATGCATCGCCACAAGAAGGAACTGTGTTTGCCTTTGCATCAAGATGCTGAGACGATTGCGATGGAGATTGCCGACCATGTATGGACAGCACCACGATATCCGGGTCATCAGCGGCTACAGTTTTCCAAGGGAGGAGATGCATGGCTAATAGCATCTGCCAAGCAGGACGGAGGTACGGTGCTAAGCAATGAGTCCAACCTATACCCAGAAGCAAAGAAGGTTAGAATTCCAGATCTGTGCGAAGTCTTCCAAGTAAGGTGTCGAACGATGATTCAAATGATTAAAGAAATACCGGGTGCATCATTTTAGAATTCCGGATACCGGGATTTGAACCCGGATGCCTCACGGCAGAGCTTTGTAAGAGGCCGACATTCGTTCGGCACCTTGGCAATTTAGCAAATGCTGTGTAGCGTGGACCTTTACGGGGCGGCTTCATTTTGAGTAGAAGTTCGCAGTGGCCCCGTAGCCCGCAAAGGTACAAATAATTCCTTAAGTATTATGCTGGTTTCCGCCCCCTCTTTTGCCCCTTCATTCCGGAAGCTGACAGTAGATCTCGTACGATCCCGGAGGCACCTAATAATTCGGCGCGGGGCCGCCCCTAGTCGCATTAAACGTTAGCCCCCTCGATGTTGGCGCTCCACTCGGGCTGTCCCGGCGGTACGATGTAAACATCTATTGCATCTGTGACTACGTTTGTTGCCCCGCCTAAGACGCGGACCTTCGCATTTCCACCACTCTCCCCATTATCGGTGCCAGCTTTCATTCCATTTTTTTTGGTTTTTCTCTGCTTCTATCTGATTGGCCTTTTTTTGATCTTCGTAAAATTGGTCAATGACTGTTTTTTCTCGCTTCTTTAGCTCCAGGTCGACGTCAACCTTGAATTTAATGAAAAGCAATTGACCAAGGAACCATTTCTTTGAAATGTCCGCATCGCCTAATGCCATGTAATACTCAAGTAATTTATTGCTGTCCTTGACCGGACCCCAAGCAGATGCGTATTGCCGCCAGAGGTCGATATCCTGCTCCGGCACACAAAGTAGGTCGTAAACTTCAGATTGAGACTTGTCCGAGCCTAAGAAAAATTTTAAAGCAAACTTTCGCTTCTCTTCGGTAACAGATATCCCGTCAGTTGCCACCAAGTGTGGGATACAGAACTCTGCGAACGCTCGCAAGCGCTGCACCCTTTTTGTGATCTTATTAAAATCTTCAGTAGTCTTATTGAGAGCGGAAATAGCCTCATCTTTCTTTCCCAATGCAAGGTCCCGCTCCGTTTTCATGTGATCGTAGCCGTCAGCCTTAGTTTTTATGTCAAGGTTGGCTTTGGTAAGACCATCGACCTGAGTTAGCAACTCGGCGACCTGGCCCTTAAGGTTGGTTTCCCGGATAGCGTCCTGACGTCTCTGGTTGGCCTGAAGAATTTCCACCTTGCGCTCTATCAGTCGAACTCTAGTTGTGTTTGGATTGGGGGATTCAAGTTCCTCGTTTATTTCACTGAGAGCAAAATCGAGAGTGTTTCGCTGGTCTTTGCGGGGCCTACCTCTCGGTCTCCGCGGGGTGTTCGGGGAAGGGTCGGGTATTTCGCGATTTATCATGATTTACTCTAATTATACCTGGTTTAAGCGTCATAAATAGATCATAAAATAGCGATAATTCCATTGGTAAGCGCTGGTGACGACCAGGAAACCACTAGAAAGCAGTGCGTTTACCGAATTTTAAAGATACTATTACCTGGCAATAATATATTTTATTGTGTTGGAACCAGCCCAATTGTCAATTTTGAGTGTCATGGGCGTGGCCCAATCTCTCAATTTGAGTTTCATGGGGTGGGAGACTCCTGCCCCCGTGGCCCTTCAATCAGGGTGGTCAGCGACTGTACATCGTACACGGGGTTCAGCAGAATCCGCAGCGGTTCGACTTCTGCTCTCTCGTTCTCTGGTACCGGTGAGGACTATCGGAAGGCATGCGCTCACGGTCAGGTTCAAACCCTTGGCCGATGTGCTGAGACCGTTCTCCGGCCGCGGCAGGTCGGTCAGGGGCTCGACGATTGTATTTGTACTGGGGCTCCGCTAGCAGCTGCTCTCTTGTTCTCTGGCTACTATAGGTACTCTGGGAAGGCGTGCTCTCTGGTAGCTGGCCCAATCTCTCAATTTGAGTTTCATGGGGTGGGAGACTCCTGCCCCCGTGGCCCTTCAATCAGGGTGGTCAGCGACTGTACATCGTACACGGGGTTCAGCAGAATCCGCAGCGGTTCGACTTCTGCTCTCTCGTTCTCTGGTACCGGTGAGGACTATCGGAAGGCATGCGCTCACGGTCAGGTTCAAACCCTTGGCCGATGTGCTGAGACCGTTCTCCGGCCGCGGCAGGTCGGTCAGGGGCTCGACGATTGTATTTGTACTGGGGCTCCGCTAGCAGCTGCTCTCTTGTTCTCTGGCTACTATAGGTACTCTGGGAAGGCGTGCTCTCTGGTAGCTGGCCCAATCTCTCAATTTGAGTTTCATGGGGTGGGAGACTCCTGCCCCCGTGGCCCTTCAATCAGGGTGGTCAGCGACTGTACATCGTACACGGGGTTCAGCAGAATCCGCAGCGGTTCGACTTCTGCTCTCTCGTTCTCTGGTACCGGTGAGGACTATCGGAAGGCATGCGCTCACGGTCAGGTTCAAACCCTTGGCCGATGTGCTGAGACCGTTCTCCGGCCGCGGCAGGTCGGTCAGGGGCTCGACGATTGTATTTGTACTGGGGCTCCGCTAGCAGCTGCTCTCTTGTTCTCTGGCTACTATAGGTACTCTGGGAAGGCGTGCTCTCTGTGGTAGCGTGGCCCAATCTCTCAATTTGAGTTTCATGGGGTGGGAGACTCCTGCCCCCGTGGCCCTTCAATCAGGGTGGTCAGGCCTGTACATCGTACAGAGGGGTTCAGCAGAATCAGCAGCGGTTCGAAGGTGCTCTCTCACTCACTGCTACCTGTGGGGACGATGGGACGCGTGCTCTCAGCGGTCAGGTTCAAAGCCATGCCCGATTTGTACACGGAGAGTTCCGACCACTTCAGCGTGATATGGGCGATATTTCAACAGTTATTTGTGTGAGATCGACAAGAGTGCGAGCACCTGCCGCCTACTCGCAGTCTCCACCCCATTTCTCACTTAGACGATTTTTCCCGCATTGCCGCTTCTAAGGCCAACCGTTCGCAAATGCACTGAATGGTCTTTCTTTGCTCGGGGGTTTTGCTAAGAAATTCGAATCCGTGTCGTAACCCCTCCCGATATCGCACGACCGCTCGAATTCGCAATGGAGCTACAGCGTTGGGAACCTCAAGCTCCAAAGCGACAACTTCACCAGCTTGGATTTCGCCTGTGACCGTCGCCCCAATACCATTTTCTCCCAACTCATTGGATCTTCCCCACAAAGAAAGCCGAATCCCAGATCGAAAAATCTTCACTGTAATCCGAATATCCAAGGGGTATCGGGAGGATCGCCGCAGTCTCTTGTACACGTCTCTACCCTGGGCCGCCATCGCGTTCTCATTGTGGGTTTGCATTCGCAATGCCAGCGTCTTGATTCCACGGAGAACCAACCAAGCGGTGTAAGGAGAGATCACACCCCAAGTAGCTTATGCGTCCGCCACCGAACTTTTTGCAGAAAGTCACTCGAACCAACTAAGACGCCCGCAAGCAAGTCGCCGTGTCCACCTAGATACTTGGTAGCACTATGAACAACAGCGTCCGCACCTAGCTTTAAGGGTTGCTGATTGAATGGAGTGGCGAACGTGTTATCCACTAGAGTAAAAATCGATCTTGTCTTCGCCGAGCTGCATATAGCGGCAATATTCATAATGCACAACGTTGGATTAGCTGGCGTTTCAATATAAATAAGTCGAGTATTTTCCCGGATGGAGGTGATGACAGTTTCCGTCCGAGTACCATCGACGTACGAAACGGCCACCCCAAAGTTCTGCGACAGCAGGTCGTGGTCACCCGAGCGGACTATGGTCAAAAGGGCTGTATTGATTGCAGCCATACCAGAGGCTAGAGCAAGAGCGCTTTGTCCGCCTTCGATGTCAGACATCGCACCTTCCAAAGCAGCCTGGGTCGGGTTTCCAAGTCGACCGTAAAAGTATCCTGGTTGTTTACCTTCGTGTATGGCCGCAGCCTGTTCTGCATCCGGGAATGCGAACGTCGAGGCATTTGTAAATGGGGGTATTCAAGGCACCATGGTGGTTGGCTGGGTTCTCTCCCGCATGCACAACTTTGGTGGAAAATGATGTTTCGCCCACAGCAAAAAAGTCCTTACATATACGCATGAGCGTATTTATTAGAGATAGCAAACTTTGCCGGCAGCGTCAACAGAATGTATGTCCTGGATGTACCGCACTCAGAAGCACGACTTCGCCTCGCGTTCCACGAACCTATGCAGAAGGCTTATTGCTTTGAGCTTCAGCTAGAAGCATCCAGCACAGTAAGTTTGCGTGGGCTAAACGCGGTTTGGGAAAGACGAGCTAAATCTGCTCGCATTTGCCTCTCTTCCTTAATCCAAGAAAGCGTTGCGCGTAGGACCTGAGCAGCTCCAGGGTCCGTGGGTACGCGAATCCGGTAATAAATCCACTTGCCATCGCGCCTAGCCTCGACAATATTTGCTCGTCGCAGATAGGCCAAATGACGCGATATCTTCGGCTGCCCTTGCTTCAAAATATGTACCAAGTAGCAGACGCAGACCTCATGATCCTGCATAAGGTTGAGTAGACGTAGTCGGGTCATATCTCCTAAGGCTTGGAAAATAATCGCCAGGTGGAAGGCTTGTTTGTTGGCCATAACAAATAGATTATAAACGTACAACTACTCCCGTTTTGATTCTGCCCAAATTCTATATGCGTGTTGACGAATATGTCGTGAGAGATTAAATTCTAGCTTCAGGCATATTTCGCCAACGCTTGGATTCGGCAATGCAAAAAAGATCTAACGAATCAAAAGAATCACCCGCTGCTGGCTTTTCGCGCCGGCAACTGTTCGCACTAGGAGCGATTTCAGCGCTTTCCCAATCTGCACTCGCCCAAACTGTCCTGCATGAAATCGGTGAACCACGCCGCAGCTACGGGGAGCGCTCCAAGTTTGAAAAGGCGGTGCGGTCAATCACGCCTGGCCCTTACCCGGGGAGGGGATCTGCTCGGACGCCACTCCAAGACCTGTATGGAATTATCACCCCGTCGGCCCTATTCTTCGAGCGGCTGCACGCGGGCGTCCCTTCCATAGACCCCACCACACACCATTTGTTGATCGATGGCCTCGTCGACTCTCCCCGAGTATTTTCTTTGAACGACCTCAAAAGAATGCCATCGGTTTCTCGCATCCATTTCATAGAATGCGCGGGCAACAGCGGTTCCGAGCAGGGGGATGACCCTGCCGATAACCCGCAGCAGAGCCACGGCCTAATAAGTTGCGCAGAGTGGACTGGAGTACCTCTTTCCGTCCTGCTCCGGCATGTGGATTTAAAGTTGAACGCAAATTGGGTCTACGCAGAAGGAGCGGATGCATGCCGCCTAGCAAGAAGCATTCCCATCGGTAAGGCTCTAGATGACGTACTGGTAGCGTACGGACAAAATGGGGAAGCATTGCGACCGGAACAAGGATACCCGCTACGGCTGATCGTGCCGGGATGGGAAGGAAACATAAATATCAAGTGGCTCCGACAACTTACTTTAATCGATCAGCCCGCCATGACCAAGGATGAGTCTGCTACGTATACCGCCCTTTTGCCCAATGGAAAATCTCGGCAATTCGACTTCGTAATGGATACGAAATCAGTGATTACACGGCCCTCCGGTGGTCAAGTGTTGGATGGGCTAGGGAGTTACGAGATCAGTGGTTTGGCTTGGTCAGGTAGGGGACGGATTCATCGCGTGCAGGTCTCGGTGGATGGGGGTAAGAGGTGGAGGGATGCGGAGCTGCAGCCTCCTGTTTTGAGCAAGGCCTTCACGCGCTTTCGGGCACCGTGGATATGGAATGGAGAACAGACTGCCATCGCGTCCCGTTGTCAAGATGAGACCGGATATTGGCAGCCCACACGAAAACAGATCATCGCCTTTCGCGGGCTAACTTCGGGGCCCGACGGGTACATACATTACAACGGGATTAAGTGGTGGCTTGTGAAGCGGACCGGGGAACTTACACGTGCGTAGGATCGGTCCTCTCTTCGCCCTATTATCCGCACTCTTCTTTTCTTGCCTATTGGCACAAACCTCGCCCAGGGATTTTGGGCGGACACTTACAAAAGAAGATCGACGCGAATGGGAGTCGCCGGTACTGCCGAACGGGATTGGTCTGCCGCTTGGAAGCGGAAACGCCGTAGGGGGCGAAGTGATTTACGCCCAACAGTGCGCAGGTTGTCATGGAGAGCGTGGGGAAGGGGTCGACCCGATAGGACCGCAGCTAGTTGGCGGTATAGGTAGTCTCAGAACGTCTAAACCAACACTCACGGTTGGCAGCTATTGGCCGTATAGCACCTCAATTTGGGATTATATCCACCGAGCGATGCCTTATCCTGCGCCGGGTACGCTCACTGTCGACGAGACTTACGCCGTAACAGCGTATGTACTCTATTTAAACAACCTCATTGAAAAATCGGAGGTTATGGATCGGGAAACGCTGCCCCACCTTAAAATGCCAAATCGAAACGGCTTCATTTCCAAAGTCCCTTGTTCATCGGATGTTGTGTCTTCGAGAAAAAGAATAGCGCTTCTGCCGTGCACATGACGGGCTTAAAGCTCACCTTTGGCGCACAAAATCCATTGTCCAGTTTGTTTCCCAGGTCTTTCCTCCATCCTGCGAAAATGCCTGTTCCCAGTGACATGACTTGTCCGTTATATTGCTCCACACGAACCGGACAGAAATCTGTCTGCCTTTGAATGGTTCATGATCAAAAAACTCGCCGCGGCCATTCTTAAACTCCCCTACCAGGGCTTGATCAAATGTCCCGGAGGAGCTATTTGACCAATAGAGGCTCCACTGTTTACTTGCTGGATTATAGAGCCGAACAGTAAGACCCTCGATATGCCCGGTGGGACTGTCAAATTCGACTTCATCCATGTTCCCTTTGCCGGTCCAAAGCTGCTTAGAGACAGATGTACCGTCGAACTCTATCCATTCAGTCGAGTCGTCCAGTGGGTGTTTCAATCTACGGTTGTGAACTTTCCAGTCGCCCACAAAGAAATCAAAGTCTTTGCTCCCGTCGCGTAGCCCACCGCGAGCTTCACGTAAATTACTAGTGGCCGTGTCCTTCGCGGTATCTCCTTCCTCCCGCAGCGTTCGAACAATCGCCGAACTTGAGCGGGGAACAAAACCCAGGCTAAAGACCATCGCAGTAAAGAGAAGAAACTTCGGCATGTTAAATCACCCTCCTTGGGTACCATTTAGGCTTAGTTAAAATGGAATACATTGCTTAGAACATGAGAGGGAATGTGATTCCATAAAGTGGAAGAAATTAAGTTCTTCAGATCGGGCCGTTACTGAACGCAACGATCGGCAACGCGTATTCGCCTCGTAACTGTTCAGTTTTGATTTGAAGGAGATGCACGGCACGCGTCACCAGGGCGGGATCGTTCCAGTTGACGCCGATAGTGCTGAGCAATTCACTCGTGTCGGCGTTGAAACCGCGGCGGAGAAGTGCGTTGTACTTCTCCGGAAAGCTAGGGTCGGTGTGAGATTTGTCATACATGGCGGCTGCCACCACCGTTGCATACAGATAGTTGATCAGATAAAGAGGGTCATCGAAAAGCAGGGACTTACGCATCCACGACCGTGACGTTCCGGCATCCGACATTGGCCAGATTTCGTAAGGGGCGATTGCGCCTCGGTAGATATCGTCAATTTGGCTTCTTTCCAACAGCCCTTTGCTGATCGAGGCTTTGTACAAATTTCTTTCGAACGTCGCTTCTTCCGCGGAATCGAAGAGACCGTGCGACAGTGCCGCGGCCAGCATCTCCAAAGCACGAATTCGCGCATTTGCTGGCTCGCGTGAGTATCGTCGAGGGTAATTTCCCGATGCTGGTTGTAAGTTGCAAACGCTATATGAGTATTAGTCATCGGGCTGAAAACACCGCAAAAACAGATCTAGATTGGGAACCCTCCTTCCATGCCTTTGAGTATCTCAGATGTGGTTACAACACTCGCGAATTCGTGGTTCAGGCTTGCAAGTGCCGTATCGTGCATATCATCAGCGCTCCAGTGGCGGCCATTCGGTCCAGTTCTCTCAAATGTAGCAGTCGCATCAGAAACGACCAGTGCTGTGAAGCCTAAATTCCCGGCCATGCGGGTTGTGGTCGAAACACAGTGGTCGGTAGTTATTCCGACTATTACCACGGCGGGGGAGGACTGAGCCCGCAACCGAGCCTCGAGATCAGTTCCGATGAATGCGCTATTAACACTCTTGAAGAGCACCGGCTCGCCGGCCACTGGTCGTGCCTCATCCTTTACGGAAAATCCTGGACCATCTTGGTTAAAAAGGCTGCCAAATTTAGGATTAAGGTGTTGGATGTGGATGACCGGATACCTTACCTGGCGCCAGTAGGCCAATAGCCTAGCAATATTCTTTTCAGCCTCGGGATTATTCCTTTGACCCCAGACTGGATTGTCAAACGCCTTCTGGACATCTATCACCAGAAGTATTGTTCCTAAGGGTAACTTTGTCATCCGTGCCTCCTATGCTGCGGAATGTTCAGGGTGCGATAATAAATGGAGAATGCAATAGAAGAATTGCCAGAGCCTGCGGAGCGAGCGCGCATCTTCAAATCAGTAGCTATCCGGAATTGGTCAAGTTCGGAACCCAGATCAGCGGAGAAGCCAGTTCCGGCCGTATGCGTTGCTGATATTCAAGCGGAGTCAGTCCAATTGCGCACTTGAAAACGCGCGAGAATTCTTGGCCATACAAACCCGCAAGCTTCCGAGTTCGTTCCGTTGTACCAGTTCGGCAACTCAAAGACCTGCGCTAATCCTCCGCCTGCCCTGCCAAGTCAAGAATTTCAACCATGGAGAACAAAAATAACACTTCCCTCATAGTTTTAGCATTTGCCGCGACTCCTTCATCCAGGTAAATCATCGGGACGAGTGGAAAGGCTGGCTAGATGTAAACATGTATGCAGTATACATGTTATCGTAGTGAGGCGCGAACATTGAGTTTCCAAAATCGAGAGGCAGGTCAACAAGTGGCTTGATCTCGATCGCTACTGGTTGAGGAATTACCAAAAGAACTCCAAAAGCAAATCAGAGAAGTGAACACTCACAGAAGTGAAAGTGGAACCCTAGTGATAGAGGAACAATTAAGAATAACTTATATTGGTGGTCCGACTGCACTCCTGGAAATCCATGGCCTTAAACTACTTACCGACCCGACATTTGATCCGCCGGGAGGCAAGTATCAGACCGGTCCTGTGACACTAGAGAAGTTAGCGGGCCCCGCAACGAGCGCGGATTCGCTGGGACAAATCGATGTAGTCTTGCTAAGCCACGATCAGCACTTTGACAATCTCGACCGTTCGGGTCGCTTGCTCCTCGCAGACGCAAATTTCGTTGTCACGACTCCCGATGGAGCGAAGAGGCTAGGTGGACCGAATGTCTTTGGACTTGCTACATGGCAAGCCAAGAACATTACAGCTAGGAACGGAAGAACTCTTCGCATCACGAGTGTTCCGGCCCGGCACGGTCCTGCTGAGCATGACCGAGGTCCCGTCTGCGGCTTTATCCTGGATTTCGTTGATAATCCTCAAGACGCGATCTATGTTTCCGGAGATACAGTGTGGTTTGACGGATTGCACGAGATAGCGGCGAGATTTCATGTAAAGGTAGCTCTCCTTTTTATGGGCGCTGCTATCGTGCGTGCTGTCGGGCCTTGGCATTTGACCATGACTGCGAGCGAAGGAATTTCTGCCGCTCGTCATTTTCCGGACGCAGTCATCTTTCCGCTGCACTTCGAGGGATGGGCGCACTTTACGCAAAGCCGATCTGACATTACCGCAGCCTTTTCCTCCGAAGGAATGCAAGATCGTTTGATATTGCCAACTCCAGGTAAATCCACTGCCATATTCCCGAAGCGTGTTTCATAGTGGCTAAATTAATTCGTGTCGGAGCACGCGTCGGAGGGCAGAAAGGACATAGGTCCACGTTACGGTGAGGTATAGGCAATCTAGGATGCAATGCGATAGCGACAGGGGACTAGGGTCATGTTGACGATGAGTAAGAATTCTTTCGTTCCGGCTTTTTTACCGCTCTTGCGGTGATTGCACGCCGCCATCGTCCCTAGTTGTCATAATGCGTGCTACCTACCGCTGAATTTTGTATTGGTCGGGTGGACATCGGTCCGGACCATTTTCATTGACCGGCATCGGAAGTCGCTGATACATATCCATTAACATATTGAGAGAGGGCGTTTCGTAGTGGAAATCGGAAAAAAATATTGGGAATTGGGCATGCTCCGAACGCGCCACTGAGATCTTCGACTTCGCGATGGGCAATTGCTCAACGCCGGGCTGGCATTTGGATTCAGGGAAGTATCCTTACAGAGGAATCGAGAATGTGTTTTTGTGTTATTGCTCCGTTTGTTCCCAGCAGTTTTTTTGCCCCTTTCTTATTTTCTGCCACGCTTACCCGTGCCAGCGGCGGTCCCCGTCCTTCTTTTCGACCAAGCACATAGAGTCTTCTTGCTTCGTCAGCGCAAAACAAAAATTACTGCCCCCCGGTGAAACTTGCTTGTGCATATCTAACCCGTTTATGAGGATCTTTCACACGATGAGCATATTCACGGAGACTGGTACGAACGGTTATCGAGCCAAAAAATTTGCCTAGGAGGGCACCTCGGTCGATTATTCGGCCTCGGAGCAGCTACTGCTAAACTCAGACTGGAAAGGTGCCAAATGAACGATGAACAGATGGTGAATGTTGTGGGTGCCCTTGCGGTGCACTTCGCCGACCTGATTCGGGAGGCAACGGATCGGGCCGCCGAACATGGTGCCGCCTCCCCTACCGCGCTCGTTACCATTTACCAATATCCGGACCAGACAATTGACTACGTAAGGAAAATCCTAGGTCTATCTCATTCGGGTACAGTTCGACTTATAGATCGCCTGGTCGATCGTGGTCTCGTCGCTCGCGGTTCGGCGTCGGACGGACGATCGGTGGCCTTGCGATGCACGTCCCAAGGAGTGAAGCGGGTCAAATTGATCTTTGGCGCCCGCCGACGGATTGTGGAACCCCTCATCGAAATTCTTAGCGCAGCAGAAAAAGCTCACCTGCACCCGATTCTGAAAAAGTTTGCCTACGTTGCGAGAATCACGGAGTCCGAAGGCCTTGGCACCTGCCGCCTTTGCGAATTCTCGACCTGTTACTGGAAGAATTCTTGTCCGGTGACTCACGCGTTAGACTCCGATTCCCGCACATTTCCGCTTGATGGCGGACTGAAAGCTATCGGCAAGGCGAAGCTTCCTCTGCGGTCACAGAGCCGCACGAAGGTGGCCGTCCAAAAGCGCCCAAAGCGCTGAAACTGCCAGTCCTTTGACAGTTCAGTCGAACCCCCGTTCCGAAATCACTTCTGTGTTAAAACCTAAACGAGAGGAAGTATCAAGTACTGCCCAGCGCGGTTCTAAGACCCCTGATCGACCTGACTCGCGATTGTAATTGTATGGACACCCAGCACGCCAATTCCGCGAGAACAACCGAAACGTCCCCCACCCGATACATCATGTGATGCAGGGACTGCCCGTGTTTTGCAATCCATTCGCTGTAGCATGATTCTCCCTCGACGGGTTGGACCAATTCGACGTCGAAAGTCTCGAGCTTCCCGATAGCCATCTTTGCCTTCCATCCGTCGCCTCTCTGTCCTCGATGATAACAACACACGTCGTAATACCGGGGGTTTGGCCATTCGCTAAGAGTCCATTCAATGATGCCCAGCGCCTGACCGATGTCTCGCATCGCAAAATGTAAATCATTCACGACCCAACCGATTTGTACAGGCCCCCCCAACTGCATCATTCAACCCTCCCACTTGATAAAGGAGTGAATGGACAATATTATATGAATGACGCACATATTGTTGGATGCTCGCATGTCGATTGGAGGTCTCGTGAACCAAATTGCTGAAACTATTTTTGCTTTATGCTGCGACGTGAGATATGTCGCCCTGTACAGAGACGGCAATTTGGCTACGTCGGAACGTGCAGGAATCTCTGTAGCGTCGGCCTCCGATTCCGACCGGTACGAGGAGCTTTTTGTGAATCCTGTATTGCTAACCCTGATACGACAGAGGGGCAATTTGGACTGCGGCGGAGCCAAATACCTTATCGTCCGTTATGGCAACTTCTACCAACTAGTTCTCCAATTACCCGACGGTCATGTCTCTGTTGCGTTTGAGCTCTCATCCTCTCCTATCGCGTACGCAGAGGAGATTTTTAGGCTGTGTATCAAATCCTAATTCCGTTAGCGCCGCCAACCGGAGCCGGGGAACGAGAACATGACGACCGCCGTTTTAAGAGCTCTAATTGGATTAGCCGCAATCTGGGCGGTTGCGGTGATAATACCTGGGCCCAACTTTCTTGTAATATTGCACACGGCAGCTTCGCGAGGAAGGCGTGCGGCCTTAGCTACTGCAGTGGGCTGTGGAATGGGAACTGCGGTGTGGGGGGCTATCGGCTTTTTTGGCCTCAGCTTCTTGTTTTCCCTCTTTCCCTTAGTCTCGATTGTGATTCGTCTTCTGGGTTCGGCATACCTCATTTTTGCCGGGATCCAAATGATTACATCGAATTCAACTACTACCCTGCAAACGTTCTCGCGGAAGACAAGACATTCCAGAGCCTGGAAAGATGGCCTGCTTACCACTCTTGCAAATCCGAAGACAGCCGCCCTGGCGAGTTCAGTCTTTTCGGTCTCAAGGCCGATCGCCGCGCCCCGATGGTTTACGATCGTCGCCCTCGGAACGATCCTACTAATTTCGTTCAGCTGGTACTTCACGTTGGCGTGTGTGGCTTCCGCAAAGGCAGTTACTGAGGCGTATCTCGGTTTTCAACCTCTTTTAACACGTACCGCAGGCTCTCTTTTTTTCCTGTTTGGACTGAAGTTAGCTTTGTCCAGATAGGGGCGAAATCGCGGACTCGCAAAGACGCTTTTAAGGGATACGGATCTGCATTCCCTAACCGCATAAATAGCAGAAGCTTTCACTGGGGCGCTCTAGTCCTGGTTGCTCTCCTTCTGGAAGTTTCGTCCTGCTGCCTCCGTGATTGTGCCTAGTATCGACGACTAGATATATGCATGCAGCACACGTACTATAATATTGACTGGTGTACGGGACCGGGGAGCATTCTAAAATGCGATTTAAGAAGATTGGCTAACGTAGATCGTGCGGAGGAAGGCGTGAACCGGCTGATGGCCGAAGAAGCGGTACACGCGGCACCTTGGAATTCCTGGTGCAGATGGGTATGTAGTACATCAGTTGACCCCCAGGGCTGGTCACAACCAGAGCCATGGGATCCTGACCGATCGACCCTGAGCCCCGGTGGGCGGTACCCAGTTCTATTGAATACAATGATCGACTACAACAACCGACAATTCCGCTATTCCGTCACGGCTGAAAATGGCGAAGGAACGCGTGACACTGTTTTTCAATACTTCCAGGAAGGCAATCTCGTGTGGGGAACCTATAAAGGCGGGCGAGTGCGTTTCGGTTCGCTTCTGGCATTGGCGGATTCCGACGGGGTCCTGACCATGCGATATCAACAGGTTAATGACCGGGGCGATCTGAACGCCGGAGTTTGCCGCAGCATTCCCGAGATCCTTTCTGACGGACGTCTGCGATTGCATGAAAGCTGGAAATGGGTTACCGGAGACCTCTCGTCGGGTACATCGGTCGTCGAGGAAGTACTGCGAGATCTCTGATGGATAAATGAACAGGCGTTTAAACGCTACGGACATCTGTGAGGGCCTCAGAAGTAGCACGCCGCAGCGAGTTAATGGCATCATACATTTCCTGGACTAGGGAATTTATCAACTCGTTCGCGCTGCTTCGGCGTGCCATCCTTACGCCCTGCCCAGCCCACAGGGACAAAAATTCTGAATTTCCCATCTTAGCTGCTGCTGCTCTCAAGGGTCGCGTCAATGCGTTTTGCAAAGGGAACGGCAAAACTGTATTGGCCGATTCAGCAGGTGCCATCTCGATGATGAACCGATTGCGAATACCCCGCGCTGGTCGGCCGGAAAAGGCTCTCGTGGTGACTATGTCGTTTTCACGAGCTTGGAGGATTGCGCTCTTATAGATTTCAGGTATCCCAGCCTCTCTGCAAGTTAGAAACGCTGTCCCCATCTGCACTGCTTCTGCTCCGAGCGCCAACGCCGCAGCGATGCCCCTACCATCCATCACACCACCTGATGCGATTACGGGTACGGCAACGGCATCGACAATTTGGGGCACAAGCGCAAGTCCGCCGACCATGCTTGATTTAAAACTGTCACGAAAGCTGCCGCGATGACCGCCGGCCTCTGCGGATTGTGCAATCACTGCGTCCACTCCGATGTTTTGCAAATCTAAGGCCTCATCTACTGTCGTTGCTGTGCCAAAGATCAACAAGTCATGGGATCGGACTTTCTCGATCTGCTTTGAAGTGAGTATTCCGAAAGTAAAGCTGAATACACTCGCGCCGATGTTCAGGGCGGCCTCGAGTTGTTCTTCGAAGGTGTAGCCAGGAACGAGAGGAAGTAGAGGCAGTGAGGGAGGATCGATTCCTACCTCTTTGTAGAAGGTGGCGAGTCGCATAACCGCCGAACTGATTTGACCCTCCGTTGCTGACGCCAAGTGTTGCGGAGCAAATAGGTTCACCCCGAACGGTCGACCTGTTAGGGACCGTATCGATTCTCCTACTTCGACAATCTGAGCCGGGGAGGAATAGGCCGCTCCATAGCAGCCGAGTCCGCCCGCGTTGCTGACGGCGGCAATCAAGGCTGGTGTGTCACCACCTCCTGCCATTGGGGCTTGGATAATGGGATAACGGAGCGGTAGACGACCAAACATAAGCTGATTCAAAATTTCCCTTTCATTAAGATCGCCCTGCCCTCCCGTGTACGATGATGAATGACTAACGGCAGCCCCGACGACAATTAAGTTCTCAATAGTCTGGTCATTCATCCTCGAGTTTGCAATCCGGCCTCTGTGCCTAAAACAAACGCAAGACCCACTGCGAGGTGCCTTTGTCGGGTAGTGACGAGCGCCGACCATCCCCGTCCAAAAGGATCATCCTGGTTCGAGTTGCCGATTGGCGAAGTCTCTTCGCGCAAGCGTATTTGGGGGAATTCCACCACAGTCTGGCAGTCTCCGTGTTTAGAAATTCGATCATCACAATCCGCTCCGGATTCCAGTTGCCTTCAAGCACCTCAATCGTTTCGCCACCAGTAAGAAACCGGCCTCCGCACGATTGCAGGATAGGGAGTGTAGCGCAGTGTATTTTTCGTAGTTTTCCTCGTCATGAATTTCGACCTCTGCGACTATGTAAGCGGGCATCGCGCCCTCCTGCCCGGTTGCGTTTGCGTCTTCGGCTCGTCGTTGAAAGGTGCTTCCAAGTCGCGTTGAAGGAATATGACGGAGGGGGTTGGATTGTGATAGTAGGGTTCGATTTTATAAAAGCCTTTGCGCAGATAAAGCTGAATCGCAGCTTCCATCCGATCGGCAACCGTATCCAGAACTGCCACTTTATATCCAGTCCCAATCGCGAAGTAAAGCGCGGTATCAACCAGCAAACCTCCGATGCCCAAGCCCCGTAATGCGGGCCGCACGAAAAACCTTTTTAGTTCGCAGAAGTAGGGTTTATCGAGCGCACGAATGGCGCCGCACCCGGCGGATTGTTCACCGTAAGTTGCCAACACTAAACAACCCGAGGGTGCTGCATAATCGCCCGGGAACCGTCGTAATTCACCCTCAACATTTTGGAAATCCAAGCTTAAGTTCAAGGAATCCAGATATTCCACAATCAAGGCGCGCACTGCGGCGATTTCAGCGGGTGAGGTTGCGAGTCGAACCAGTAATTCGGGGGACGTCATATTAGGTTGGGTGTACGGCGCAGAGATTTCGTACTTCGGTTCACCTTTCATCTTCTCCATTACAGATGCAGGGTGGCATCTATTACGGGAATCACACCGCCACCTACGTTAATTGCGTCTTTTCCACCTTCTCCTCGAATTTCAACGTGCAAAAAACTTCTACGGCCCATCTTTGTACCTTGCTCACTTGTAAAACTTGTACCCGATATCTTAGGAAGCAACCCGTATTTCATCATGTATGCCGCCAACGGACCCGTCGAGCTGCCGGTAGCGGCGTCCTCTGCGATACCGTACTCGGGCGCGAACATCCGGGAATACGCACCCTCCGGAACTGAAGTGAAGGTGAAGGCGCAAGCCGGTGCCGCGCCTTCGCCTTTTATCGCGTTCAGCCCAGACTTATCGATCCAGGCTCGATCTACGGCGTCTTTAGATTTCAGCGGGATAAAAATTGTGGGATTCCCGGCATCCACCAATTGAGGAGGGATATCGAGGAGATCATCCATTGCCAGGCCGAACTTTTCCGCACAGACTGCGGGATCGTATGTGGTCCCAAATTTGATGGGAGGTGTCGTCAACCAGATTTTTCCGCCCATGCCTTCGTCCAAGCGGATGGGAACCAAGCCAATATTTTCTTCCAGCTTAAAGTCCCGCCGACCCTTCGAAATCATCCCCTCATCATTCATAACGAAGGCGGTGCCGATCGTAGGATGTCCGGCAAAGTCCATCTCTCGAGACGGACTGAATATTCTGAGTTTCATATCTGCCCCGGCCCGGGTCGGCGGCAGTATGAAAGCTGTTTCAGGAAGGCTTAACTCTCGGGCGATGCGCTGCATGGTTACAGCGTCAATGCTCGAACTATCCGGAAATACTGCCAGCGGGTTTCCTTCAAGCGGTTGCTTCGTGAAAACGTCAACGACTCGATAGCGATGTGAGGGCATGTTCTCCTACGTTCGATTAACGAACTTCAGCAATTAGATCTATCTCCACACAAGAACCGAACGGCACCTGAGCGACTCCGAAGGCGCTTCGTACCGAGATACCCGCAGGGCCAAAGATTTCTCCGAAGAATTCAGAAGCCCCATTGGCGACCAGGTGTTGTTCCGAAAATTTCGGGGTGCTGTTTACTAGCACCATCAACTTCACAATGCGAATAACTCTTTCAAGGTCGCCAACCGCAGCCTTGAGGGTTGCCAACAGATCAATTGCGACAGCTCGAGCGGCACGTTGGCCTTGCTCGGTGTTTATCTCTCGGCCCAGTTGACCGATCCAGGGTTTCCCATCTTGCTTCGCGATATGGCCAGAAAGGAAGATCAGGTTGCCGGTCTGGATGTGAGGTACAAACGCGCCTACCGGCGGGGTAGCGGCAGGCAACTCGATCTTCATCATCCGCAACCTTTCTTGTATAAGCATCGGACAGATACTCCATTCAACTGAGATCGAGTTCCATGAATACATTCGCTCGCGAGTACGGGGAAGCCGGTGCCTCTCCGCGCGATAGATGTCGAAATCCGAAAGCCTCGTAAAGATGAATTGCATCTGCGAGTCGGGTATTGCTCCCGAGGAATAGTGACTTTGCGCCCACGAGCCTTGCCTGATCAATCGTGTATTCCAGAAGTTTACGACCGATGCCCTGACCCCGAAATTGATGTGCAACCGTCATCTTTGCTAGTTCGAACCTCTCAGGCTTCATCGCTATTAAGGCGCAACAACCAGCGGTGTCCTGATCGGCGAACGCCATAAAGATGTGTCCGCCCTTCTTTACGATGTGGGCTTCCGGGTCATTGAGCACTAGCCGGTCTTCCTCTTCCATGCCGAAGTACCGCGTAATCCATTCTTCATTCAGGTGGCGAAAGGCTTCTGCGTCTTTACTCGTGAACACTCTAAAATCCACGCCCCGAGTATTCATCGAGTTCCACCGTTCGAATGCCCTGTTGTTAAGCATTCCTCAATCACGCTTACGAGATATCTGCATGCAGACGACTCCGTGTGGTGTTCGCTCGAGCCCCGAATGATGGGGCCGGCGATGGCATCGAGTTCGGGGGCTAAGCCGGCGCGCAAATCTCGTTGCATTGAGCTCCGCATGCCAGCCGGCGCGGAAAGAAATTTATCAGTTACTTCCTGCTCGGAAACCCGCGCACCTTCAGCAATTGCCACCGAGCACGTTTCGCGAATTGCTTCGTGCAGTAATTCTGCCCACTTCGGGTCGCTTAAAACTTCGCCGCACGTCTTATCAGCAGCGGAGGTAGTTAGAGCGAATGGGGCCAAAAAACACAGTTTTTGCCACATCATGGTCAGTTCGTCGTCCATAAGTTGGCATTCGAACCCAAACCGGTTAAGTCGCTGAACCAGTTTGCGAACTTGTCTACCCTTGCCCGATATCGAAAGCTTTCTATGAACCGAGTGCTGTATAACATTCCCCGGCTGGGTTCTTTCAGCTTCCACGAATATGGTCGCGGGTGCGATGGCGCAGCCATAAACATTGCGCAGGTAGGGCACATGGTCTATGCCATTTAGAACCGGAACGATGATCGGAGCGGGAGGATTTGCTTCGATCTTAGACAGTGCCTGTTTAAGTTGATTAGCTTTGGTCGATATCCACAGCGCGTCTACAGATTCGGACAGACGATCTGTCAGATGTACAGAACCGATTACCGTCTCTGAAGGTGCGGTAACCGTAACTTCTCCGGGATGATTGGCAAGAGTCTCAGGTCGAAGAATCAATAACACTTCATCTGCGTGGGATGCGAATAGTCCGGCTAATAATCCTCCGACAGCTCCAGCACCGAGCACTGCATGTTTCATTTCATGTTTCCTGTTTCCTGAGAGTACGCGCCGGTGGGCTGCCTCGCATGCACATTCTTGCTCGAGTTCAGTGTTGGACGATAATCCGAGCTTTTACGAATTAGTGTTGGGTGACGCCAATCAAGGGCTTAGGTGGTGTGCGTGAAAACTTTGGAAATCGTTAGTGCTATAGGGCCGGAATCCCAAAGGGATGCTTCCGATGGCGAGGCTTCTATCATGTTTTGCGTTTTCACCCTGGCATAACTTCTTGGCGACATCCCGAAGTGTTTTCGAAAGGACCGGGAAAAAAAACTGACGCTGTTGAATCCATTAGAGTATGCAGCCGCGGTAACGGACTCCCCTTCCCGCATGGCCTTGGCGGCAGCGGCAAGGCGCAAGCGAATCATGTATTGATGAAGAGGAACGCCAACCATGTAATGAAAGACCCGGTTCAAATGGAACGGACTCATCTGCGCCTGTTTAGCCAGAAGCGAAAGGCTATGATTCCTCGAATATTCTTTGGTTAGCAGGTCGCAGATACGCCGGATTCTTACCCGATACCAGGCGTAGCTGCTTTCAACGGAATTCCAACAAGAAGCTTGTCTATCGGCGCGTACGAATACTTCCGCCGCAGCCAAAGCGATACCCTCCAACATTGTTGGATCCTGAGCTTCGACAGCGTCGCCAATGAGTTTGAGTTGAAAGGCGGATCGGGCCGAGGCCGTTGCCCTCGGGTGCAGCACTTCGTCAGGTAAGGCGCCGAGCGCATCTTCCATAAGATCTGGTTCGAAACGGATACCGATACATTCGTCCCGGGCGCCTTCTTGGGGATGAAAAATCCTTTGAGTAGTTCCTGGGGTGGAAATCAACATATCCCCAGCGACGAAATCCCAGGTGCCCGACTTGCGGACAATTCGAAATTCGCCCGAACATAGAAAAGTAATGCGGTATGCGGGAACCACTTCCAGCTGGCCATCCACGTGAATTTCGTTTCGCGGATGATCGAATCGGTCAATTCGCAACAATGGAGTCTGAAATAGAGTTGCAACTCGAGTCATGGCTTCTTATCCATTGGTTTTGCGAGTAGCTATTCTGGGCTTATCTCGATCAAGCCTCATGTATGTGACCTGCGCTATGGCCACGAGAATGTTCGTTGAATCGCGCATTTTGATTTCAACGGGAACTAAAGAGCGCCCCAGCTTGATTACCGTGGCTGTGGCGACACAGTCAGTGCGACAGGCCGCCAGAAATGAATGTTCATATCAGCAGTAGTGATCGAAGCCTGCGTACCGGTTAATGTCATCACGGCAGCGCACGCAGCCGTGTCTGCAAGCGTCATCAGCAACCCGCCATGTAGTGATTTGGATACCCCGTCAAGATTAAAGCGATAGCCTATGCTCATTACCGCAATACCTTCATCGACGCCTACGAGTTTTAAATCCAGTGTCTTGGTGATTGGAATTTCTGCGAACCGCGCTTGAAGAGCTGCAAGTTGTAGCTCCCTAACGAACTCTTTAGGCTCTGCACCACCTGCTTCGGTCGTCGCGATGGCTACTTTTGGAAACATGGATCGTGCGACGCGGGTATCATAATCAGGGCATTTCATTCTTCATGTCCGAGCTGCTAGAATACATCGTCAGTTAGCCAAATGTCTATATGAATGTTGCTGCCGGATTGCACGCAATTTCCAACAAGAGCCGCATGCGCATTCTTCACTGGCTCAAATCGCCCGAAAATCACTTTCCGCCCCAGGTGGATGGTGATCTTGTGAAAGACGGGGTATGCGGCTGCTTCATTGCCAGAAAGCTGGCGGTGACCCAACCGACGGCTAGCGAGCATTTGAGAATACTTTCGCAGGCGGGACTGGTGAAGGGAAAGCGCATCAAGAAGTGGACCTTTTACAAAAGGAACGAAGACCAAATCGAAGAATTCAAAAAAGCATTAACTGCCAAATTGTGAACTTCCCAAAGAGCGCCCACTCTAGCTTCTCCGGGCTCCCCCCAAGATCCTTATAACAGCTGGTCATATACGTCGCTTCGTAAGATTTCCATCCATCGGTGAGGAGCTTGCGGCGGCTTAAATCCGAACCGCGCGTATAAGCCATGAGCATCCGCCGTAACTAAGCTCCACCGTCTTAGCCCCTGTAATTGAGGGTGGGCGAGAATACATTCCATTAGCCACTTGGACAGGCTGATTCCACGACAACTCTGGACTACGAACACGTCGGCAATGTATGCGTACGTGGCGAAATCCGAAATGATCCGGGCGAAACCCACTTGCTTCTCCTTTTTGTAAATTCCGAAACACAAAGAGTGCTTAATGGCACGACGGACTATTTCACTGGGAATGCCTTTGCTCCAGTAGCTGTTACTCAAAAATTCATGGATCAGTTCAACATCAAGGCGCAAACGATCTGTACTTATCTGAAAGTCGCCCCTCTGCTGCTCGTGGACATCTTCGATCATGGCTCCATAGCCCCTGCGCGAGGTTAAAGCCTTACCCAGATACTTTCTTGCACTATCTTGCGTGACCAAGTGTCGGCCGCATTAAAGGAAGTGCCCTCGGTAGTATACATGTATACAATAAGTGTTAATGCGAACATCCTGGAGGCTTCGCCATGATTTCAATCGTTAGGAAGCGCGGGTTACTTATCTTTGTGCTTGCGTACACGCTCATCCCACAGCGATTGCTGTGCCAAGCCAAGGCCACCCGTTGTCAAACCGAACCCTACCATCAACTCGACTTTTGGCTGGGAAAGTGGACCATACGCGATCCTGCCGGTGGTATCGAGGGCACAAACGAGGTCACGAAAGATTATGACGGCTGTGTTGTCATTGAACATTGGCAGTCCTCTGACCAAACGGGCATTAGTCTAAACTTCTACGATTTCCGTTTGCTCAAATGGCGACAAGAATGGGTTGACAGTTTCGGAAATACGCTAAGTCTCAGCGGTGGTCTCGTCAAGGGACGGATGACACTTGTCGGTGACCGCCCTACGGAAGACGGCAAGATCGCAAGGGAGAGAAACGTCTGGTTCACGGACACATCCGGGCGCCTGCGAAACGTTTGGGATTACTCCCTGGATAATGGGAAGACTTGGATTATTCGCTTTGATGGTGTCTACGAGCGCAGGTGACAGCGAATGTTGAAATCAATCAGGGCAGCTCGGCGCTTCGGGTTTGTAGTACGGGACTTAACCATTTGCGATTTTTGAGCGGCGCAAAATTTCACTCTATTTAGCATTTCTCAGCGAAGGAGCAATGAAGATGACAGACTTCGTTAGCGCGGCGGTCGCCGCGCTCAGATGGCCCACTTCGGTCGCAGGAATTTCACTTCCTCACAATAGGTTTACGCACATGGCAATTGACCTTGTGCGTGAATGCAGCCCTGTACATCTGATTAACCATGCGGCGCGTACTTATTTCTTCGGCCACCTTCTCGGAGTAAATGCAGGTCTTGAGATTGACGAAGAAATGTTCTTTCTCGCTTGCATCCTGCATGACATTGGCTTGACTGAGCGTTTTGTCGGTCACCTGCCATTCGAGATTCAGGGTGCGCAAGCAGCGCGCCACGCACTCCTCCGGGCCGGCTACCCTGCCTTAAGAACGGATACGGTCTGGGACGGAATAGCGATGCATACTTTGTCCCTAGCCGACTTCAAGAGGCCAGAGATCCGGCTTGTAAGTTCAGGAGCGGGTGCGGATGTTGCTGGAATCGACATGGACAAAATATCGCGCGAACAGACGGCGGAGATACTCACGACTTTTCCGAGACTCAACTTTAAAAAGGAATTCGTGAAGGTTTGCGCATCGGTCGCGTCCCGATTTCCTAGCGGCGCAAATCGCAGTTTTATGCGAGATATCGCGGAGCGCATGGTGCCCGGCTTTCATTCCCCAAACATTTGCGACAGGATCGTCGCGGCTCCCTTTGACGAATGAAGTTCGGCCCACTGGTTCGCCCCGGTTGTTAATTACGGCAGAAGGTCACCAAATTCCTGCGGTGTCAATGAGAGACCGCGCAAACCTCTGTGCCGATCCCGGACAAAGCCGGAACTGCAACGCCGGTTCGATCAGTTCAAGTTCCATTAGCAGGAGCCCACCATCGTGGGGGATAATATCTACGCGCGCGTAAGCAGGTTGGACTGGAAGTTTCGCAAGAATTTCGCTGCAAAAGCCTAGCTCTTCATCACTGGGTAGCAAGCTCGTTTCCTTAGCTTCACCACCGGCTGCACCTGCACTAAATGCAGCTTTCCTAAATGCATGGCTATAGGAACCGCCCAGATATACAAGCGATCGTTCGCCATCCGTGAAGACAGTCGGAATGAAGAGCTGGATCATGGCGTCCGTCGTGCAATGAATTTTCTCAACATGTTGTCGCATCCCGGCCGCATCCCCGTTGGAATCCAAGTCAAACACCTTGGTGTTATGAGCGCTCCCGGAGACAGCCGGCTTTATAACGATCTTCTTCCAACCGGCGGAAAGACCGATATCAAGACCAGAGTGACCATCACAGATTTTAAGGGTGAATGTTGGTACAGTCGGCACTCCGACTTTGCCCAGCTCATCCAAATAACTCTTATGGATGTTCCAAAGCAAGAGCTCTGGAGGGTTTATAAGCTGCGTCTGCGCACCCGTCTGAACGATCCAATTGCGAAACAGTGAGGGTTTATGAAAATAGTCCCATGTAGACCTCAACACCGCGGCCCGGGCTGATTCCCAATCTATCTTAGGATCATCCCATACCGCTGCTCTCGCTGGGAAACCAAGGTCCAGCAGAGCCCTAAGAAGCAATCGGTCATCGGGCGACAGGTCCGGCATCGCGTCGTAAGTCACAAGCAAGAGGGGCTTGGCCGCCGAACCTCCTCCGTTAGGCGAAGAGACTAGCATTTGCCATTTTCCTGACTGTTTGCTAACAGACTTCTAATCTGTTCCAGGTGGTTGAGGTCATGGCCTGCCCAGATGCGGACCATGTCCGTTACTGTTTCTCGACCCCTCTCTTCGTGTACGCCAAAGAGGGAAAACTGCTCCTCACTGAGGGAACGAAGGAGGGCGACGTTAGATTTTCTAACTGGACTTAGCATTTCTAAAGACTGCGGGCACGGGACCGCCTGATAATTGCCGACAGTTGCCCATTTGTCTTGAGAATATGCCGCAATGCCTATACCGCTTTCGACCAATATTTGCCGCAGCCGCACGCTGAGCATGAGCTCGCCTTCTGCAAGATGAGCGTAGATTTGGCGGACAGACCACTTCTCGGGAGTTGGCTTGAATTGAGTTTGAATGTCGCTCGATCCCGCTAAAAATTCTGTGAGAGTTTCGACAGTTGAAGATAAGACCTCAATTGGCTCGCGATGTCCCAAGAGTCCATGCATCCTCGAAATGTAAGCTTTAGCTTCTAGGTCAGATAAATACTTCATGCTTTCCCCTTAGTGCAGAGTGGGCTCCCGAAATCCAATCCACTGAGATTTGAGAATCGACCATTAGATTCACTTTAATTCCCCATCCATTGCCGGTTCGAATCGGACATTCGCAGCATACGCCTAATCAAATGCAGGAATGACCAAAAGTGCGGAACTACGGATACTTGTATACAATGTGTAAAAATGTCAGTGCAAGGAGACGGATGTCACTGCATACTGCTGTTGTCGAATGGGGGCGTGCCGGAAAGATTTTTCGCGACAACCGGTACAGCCGAGAACACGTCTGGCGCTTCGACGGAGGAATCGTGGTCAAGGCCTCGAGCTCTCCACATTCTGTGAAGGTTCCATTCAGCAACCCGGCGAACGTAGACCCGGAAGAGGCATTCGTGGCCGCGCTGTCGAGTTGTCACATGTTGTGGTTTCTCTCATTGGCCGCGGCAGCGGGATTCGTGGTTGACACATACGTTGACGAGCCTGAAGGTGTCCTAGAAAACGACCTTGATGGGAAGAAGGCAATCACGACGTTGGTCTTTAAACCGGCTATCACCTTCTCTGGAGTTTTGGAACCGACTGAAGCCGCCGTCAGCGGATTACATCACCAGGCCCACGAGGCTTGCTTCTTGGCGAACTCCGTACGCACCAAGATTGCAATTGAGGGGACATGGCGTTTTATCGGCGCGTCAACGACTAAAACCGCCGCAATGTAGATGGAGTTCCTATGAACGAATTGATTTTGAAGAGGTTTGACAAATCGGAAGATAGAAGGACTTTTTCTAAGAGGCATATTTGATTTGCTTAGTTTGGGTGGTTTAACGATCGGTCGGGCGCGCTATGAACCAGGATGGAAGTGGTCCGCAGACGTGGGTGCCAGCACCGGAATCAAGTGGTGCCCTGTGGAACACATCGGTCTAGTGATCTCGGGTAAGGCAGCTGTAGCAATGAAAAACGGACCTACCGTGATCATGGAACCTGGAGATCTATTCCACATCGCACCGGAGCATGACAGCTGGGTTGTTGGAGAGGAACCCTACGTTTCTGTGCACTTTATGGGGGCAGAGACCTATGCCACCTCTAATTCATTGGGCTCTTAGAAGTGCGTGGATCCAGTTCGAATTTCTGTCGGCCTGGCGATACTGCTTAGAGCCGACGATGATAACAACGGGACCTTTCGCCCGGTCTACCCTACATGTACACGACAAGAATGATTTCCCCGAGATATAGCACTGGCGCGGCAATTGCCGATCGTCTTCGTGAAGCTATAAATTCTGGACGATTTGCTCCTGGTATTGCATTGCGCCAAGAAGACCTCGCGGCGGAGTATAAGGTCAGTAGAATTCCTATCCGGGATGCTCTGGGTTTGCTGCACGCCGAAGGTCTAGTCACAGTCGAACCCAATCGCGGGGCCTACGTTACGTCATTATCTAGAGATCAAGTGTCCGAGATATTTGATCTTCGCATTTTATTGGAAACAGATGTGCTGGCACGGGCACTGGAACGGCATACACCAAGAACCCGGACTCAACTTGAGATCATTCAACGTCAGCTCGATGTTGAAGATGATAAGACAGGGTGGATTCTGGCCGATCGTGCTTTTCACGATACGCTCTATAAACCGTCTGGACGAGAGAAGTCCATCGAATTGATTCACTCATTACGCGCGCCCGTCGATCGTTTCAGTCTCGCCGAATTGTCCCCAGGCACGCGGCGTCGCGGTTGGTCCCGAGAACATCACGCGCTTATCGCTGCAATGTCAACGGGGGACCTAGATGGGGCTGTGAATACGCTTAGAAAGCATCTTCGAAACACCGAGAAAGCAGTGATTTCTCGGTTGGCGGCCGCCGAAGCCAATGTCAGATGATGATGGGGGCCGCATAGAGATGGAATGCCTGTTGTTTTCAACACGCCAAAATAATTCCCTGTTGCTCGTAAAATATTTCCCTGCCCAATTTTGCACGCTCATGTCGCATATGGAGCAAGATCAGATCTATAGCCGCTCTTCGGAGCTTTTTGCCGATCACGAATTAACAATTTAGCCTGTATTTTTTCCTGATAGCAGGGATATTCCGCCAGAGATTAGTTAGCACTAGACTCCATACTCCGCCATAGAGTTTGCGTTGCAGAGAAACTAGCCGGGTTCCTTTAAGATCGCTGCAAATAGCCGCAGTTTCGCAAGACTATCGCTGAAACCGGACAGGAGAAAATGTCTCACTAAGTTTTACTAGCTAGATTTCAGCCTTTTTCTCCAGAGGACAGAGAAGCAGTCCGGTTTCGATGAGTCTCCCAGGCGAACACAGCGATCACAATCCCCAGATTACGAACCAACGAAGAGTCCCTTGTCATTAGGCCATAGGATACCCAACGAGGGGTTATATTCAGACTTGAACCAATGCGAACCTAGGAAGCTGGCAACGAACATTTTGTTTTGGACATGTTTTGTGGCCGCCTTTGCGGCGGGCGCTATGTGATGTTCCGGTTCTGTGCCGAGCGGGAGCTACTCAAAAGCGAAGTGATTGGATGAGTGCTGCGAGCGCGGCGGAAGCATCGCAGTCACGTTCGAAACCATTGGCCGCGACAACCCACTGGCTTCGACAACGTTCTGCTTTATCACCTCGGCCTATAGTCTGCCAATCTCCTATATGCTCTACGTTGACGCCTTCGGCTTTGCTCACGCAGGAATCCCCGGCAGCCTCGCCATCGATGCCCTCACCGGTATCTTCGCGGGTGTTCTGCTAGGCGTTATACTGCTATGGCTGTCTCGCAGGCCCAAAGCACTGAGCGTTTAACGCCCAGCGCCCAACTTTACAGTTCTAAAAGTTTTCGGCCACTGGACGATTCGTATGGCTTAGTCCGGGAAGGGACGGCGTGTTCTTCCGGTGAAATGCGAAGAACTACGCACATATGCCGAGAACGCTGCTTTCAGTGGGCAGGGTTTGGCGCCATTCGCTGATCAGCTTCTTATAAGCATGTCCTACCGGATTGATATTCCGGTCGAGGTTGCAGAGGCCGAGCGGGTTCACGCGACCGTTGTTCTCTCGCAGTCCCGTGTCCCAATCCACCTGATCCTGGAGACTGTACCAGGTGAACCCAATGATAGGCACGCCGTCTTGCTTGAGGCGATGTACATTCGCCCATTCCTTTTTCAGCCACTTGACTGCATCCACGCCACCGAGCCCGTTCGTCTCGGTGTGCATAACCGGCAACGAGTAGCGGGCGAAGTACTGATGAGTGATTGGATAGTAGCCAAAAATTTCGCCCGAAAGCGAGATACTTCCGTCAGCGTGGACCAGGTTCTCGTTGGTCTCGTAGTAGTCGTTGCCCATAACGCAACGCGATCGCACATGGTGTTGAAGAAACCAGTGATATTCGTCCCGGGTCATCCCGTTGTCGAGCAGGTATTCGTAGATGGTCGCGTTCAGGTGATGACCCATAGGTCAGATCGAACGACAGAAACCGCTTCTCATTGAACCGGCGGGCGGCATCCTCGCAATCCGGGTCCTTCCGGATGGAAATACTGTGTCGATTCGCTTTGAATAAAGATCGCGTCAGGACGTTCTTTCAATATGGCGTGCATGGCCATCACGTTGGCCTGGCAAAGATGCTTGAGTGCGTTGACGAACGCGCGATCGGTCTTCAGCCGCTCGTTCCACCAGCCAAACTGTGCGGAAAACGTGGCCGCAATAAAGATCTCGTTCACCGGCGTGTAGAAGCGAACCCAGGGAAACCGGCGTGCAAACGCCTGCGCGTATTCGACGAACAGCTTCGGCCAATCCGGGTTCTGGAAATTCCCGATCCAGTCCGGCACGCCAAAATGGCATAGATCGACAATGGGCGTGACCTTCTGCTCCTGCAGCGCGCGGAAGGTTTCATCCGCGAAGCTCCAGTCATACTTTCCGGGACCTGTGTGCGTCGAGAAATACGGCGGGCCGTACCGGAGATATTGAATCCCCAGTTCCTGCAGAAGCCGGAAATCATCGCGCCAGCGCTCGTAGTGTTTGGTTTTCGCCAGTTCGTCCTGCCGGATCGTCTTCCCCTTCCACTCAATCGTGGGATAGCTGTTTTCTATACCCGTAGCAAACATGAATTCAGACATATCGTGTGCGCCTAAGGAAGGATGTCCAGCCGGCCGCCATCGACCGTCAGGTTGGTACCCGTGATAAAGCGCGCTTCACCCGAAGCGAGAAAACATATCGCTGCCGCAATATCCTCAGGCTTGCCTATAGCGCCCTGGACTTTCTCAACCCCGCTCTTGATGTTGGGATTGTTCCAGAGCATCGGCGTGTCGACCGCGCCGGGCGCGACACAATTGATGCGGATTTTGTTAGCCGCGAGTTCTTCGCTGAAGCCTCGCGTGAATGCTTCCATGCCTCCTTTTGAAGTGGCGTACGGAACGACGTTCTTCGTTGTTTCATAAGCGTGGACCGAGCTGATGTTCACAATCGCGCTTCCCTTCGGCATGTGCGGTACCGAATATTTGCAGAAGAGGAAGACCGAGCGCAGATTGACGTTGAGAACTTTATCGAAGTCCTCGTCGGGCAACTCAACGATCGGCTTGAAGGTCATCATCGCGGCATCATTGACTACGACGTCGATTTTTCCCCATTTGTCCACGGCAGTTTTGATTGCCGCTTTGACATTTTCCGGATCGCCGACATCGCACTTCGCGAACACCGCCTCGCCCTTTCGCCTGGGTGATCTCCTGCACGGTCTCGTTCCCGTGCTGCTCATTCAAATCGACAACCACCACCTTTCCTCCCTCACGCGCAAACTGCACACATGCAGCCTTACCTATGCCCGAACCTCCTCCAGTCACAACGCATACTTTGTCCGTAAAACGCATCGAATTTTTTGGCCGGATCAACCCGGCAATTTCCTCACATCTTTAATTTTCGGGATCCAAGCTCGGGGCGCGCCGTTGCAAGTTCCGAATCCTGTTCGCGATCTTGGATGTCAAAAGGCGGGAGCCGGGCATTGCGAGCTGAAAATAATTCGAGCGTTCTTCCTAACGCCAATGCTCGTGATCAGGGCATCGCAAATTTACACGGGTCGCGCGGAAAAATTGTTTCGTGGTGAGGAATGGGTCACAACTTCTTGGGTGGCCGTAGCATCACAAATGGTCATGCGACGAAGAATGTAAGTGTAAGTTTATGACCGCTAGATGGTTTCGGCCCGTCCGTCGAATCGACGATGCCGAATTTTATCCCAAAGATGTTGTAATGCCCGACCGCGCTACTCGTGTTTTAGTGCAGTGTTGCGCCAGCAACCATTTCTTCCTGCCTCAGGAAATCAGAACTCCAGCACAGGCGAATCACCAAAGGAGTAAAAAGTATGGCGAAAACCGTAGCCGATTTATTGATTGAGAGACTGATCGATTGGGAAGTGGACACGATCTTCGGCTTTCCCGGAGACGGAATCAACGGGATCTTTGAATCGCTTCGAACGCGCGAAGACAAAATCCGGTTCATCCAGGTCCGCCACGAAGAAGCGGCAGCATTTGCGGCGTGTGGATACGCCAAATACACCGGGCGGCTGGGCGTCTGTCTCGCGACCTCCGGTCCCGGTGGCGTGCATCTGCTCAACGGCCTCTACGACGCGAAATGCGACGGTCAGCCGGTGCTCGCCATCACCGGTCATACGTTTCATGACCTGATCGGCACGCATTACCAGCAGGACGTGGATCTGGACAAGCTTTTCATGGATGTGGCGGCGTACAACCAGCGCGTCATGGGGCCAGCCCACGTCGTCAATGTTGTGGACGAAGCGATCAAGACCGCGCTCGCCCGCCGCACCGTCGCGCATATCACGATTCCCAAGGACATTCAGGAATGGACAGCGTCGAAAGAGGTTCGCTCATCGGCCAACATCCCCAAACACAGTTCCGATTTATACGCCGCGGCCTACCCGATGCCCCCGCACGCCTCTTTGCAGGCGGCCGCTGAACTCATCAATAAAGGTTCGAAAGTCGCCATCCTTGCCGGCCGCGGGTGCCTGAACGCCCGCGAGGAAGTGCTGGATCTGGCGAAGGCAGTTGGCGGGCCGATCATAAAGCCACTGCTCGGAAAGGCCGTCGTCCCTGACCGGAGCCCCTACACGACTGGCGGTATCGGCCTGCTCGGCACGGCACCGTCGCAGGATGCGCTGCAGGAGTGTGACACGTTGATTATCGCCGGCTCCGGCTTTCCGTATATGGAGTTTTATCCGAAGCCGGGCAGCGCGAAGACGGTGCAGATCGATATCGATCCGACGCGCATCGGGTTGCGGCACCCGGCGGATATCGGTTTGATCGGCGATTGCAGGACGGTGCTGAAAGCTCTGCTGCCGCTGATCGAGACGAAATCGGACCAGAGTTTTCTTGAAAAGGCGCAAAAGCGTATGGCAGAGCTGGAACGAGCTTATGGAAGAACGCGGTACTCGCACGGATATGCCGATGAAGCCGCAAGTCGTCACTCACACTCTCAACAAGCTTTTGAACAGCGATGCCATCGTTTCGTCCGATAGCGGAACAATCGCAACCTGGTCGGCACGTTACATCGAGATGCGGGACACGATGCAGTTCTCTTTATCGGGCTCGCTCGCGACCATGGCCAACGGGCTTCCGTACAGTATCGGCGCCGCCGCCGCGTATCCCGACAGGCAAGTGGTGTGTGTCGTCGGTGACGGCGGATTCACGATGCTGATGGGCGAGGTCGCCACTCTCGTGAAATACAACATGAACGTGAAGGTGATCATCATCAAGAACAACGTCCTCGGCCAGATTAAGTGGGAGCAGATTGTCTTCGAGGGCAATCCGGAATTTGGTGTGCAACTGCAGCCGATCGATTTCGCGGGATTCGCAATGAACTGCGGAGCGGCCGGCTTCACGATCGATCGTCCCGAAGAAGCGGAATCCGTGCTCCGCGAGGCTTTGGCGCATCGGGGGCCCGCCGTGATCCAGGCCGTCGTCGATGCCAACGAACCTCCGATGCCAGGCCAGGTCACCACCGAGCAGGCGATAAAGTTCGCCGAAGCACTGCTCAAAGGCCAAAAGGAAGGTGGCAAAATCCTGAAGACTGTTCTCGAGGACAAATTCCGTGAAGTCGTCTAGACCAGTGATGGCGTTGCCGCGCCGCAGCCTGCCCGCGATGGCGAAGGTGCGCCAGAAGCTGCCGTCGGATCACATTGTTGATGTCCGTAAAGACGTCAGGCAGAAACTGCTGGATTCTGGATTACGCGATAAGGTTAAGCGCGGCAATCGCATTGCAATCACCGCCGGAAGCCGCGGCATCGGGGGCTTGATCGAGCTTCTGTCCGGAATCGCGGACGCCGTGAAGTCCTGCGGCGGGGAGCCATTCATTATTCCGGCGATGGGAAGCCATGGCGGAGCCACAGCCGGAAGGGCAGGCTGAAATTCTCCATCGCCTGGGCGTGAACGAGCAAAGCTGCGGAGCGCCGATTCGAGCCACGATGGAAACGCACGAGCTCGGTCCGGCCGAGAACGGAGCTGTGGCTCACGTGGACCGTTTCGCTGCGGAAGCGGATGGAATTATCGTTCTGGGCCGCACCAAAACCCATCCGGAATCGGTCGGCGAACTGGCCTCCGGTTTGCTCAAGATGTGCACCATTGGACTGGGTAAACAGATCGGCGCTCATCAGGCGCACAGCCACGGGCTTTGGGATTCAGTTCGGGCTGTGCCGAAGGTGCAGCTTGCAAAATCCAGAGATCCTGTTTGGCGTGGCGGTAGTGGAAAACGGATATCGGCAGCCGTGCGCCATCGAGGTCGTGCCGCCGTCCTACGACGCTTTTCTCGAGGCCGACATGCGGCTGCTCAAGCTCGCCAAAGCGCATCTCGCCCGAATCCCATTCGACGAACTGGATCTTCTTATCGTCGATGAACTGGGAAAGACCATCTCAGGGGGCGGAATGGATCCCAACATCATTGGATTGTGGCGGAATTCGGATGCGCCTCATCAGCCGAATTACAAGCGCATCGTCGTGCTCTCGCTTACGCACCCGTCGCTCGGAAATGGCCTTGGGATTGGCATGGCGGATTTCACGACCCGGCGCTTTGTCGATTCCTACGATCCTGCCGTCAGCTATATAAATCTGCTCACCGCGTCCGAGCCGGGCGGCAATACTCGCGAGGGGCCGCTCCCGCTGGCGCTCGATTCCGATCGGGAAGCGGTCGAGGTTGGCCTCTTTTCTTCGCTTGCCGGTCCGGCTCCACGCGTTTGCCGCATCAAGAATACGGCGCATGCTTGATGAACTGTGGGCTTCGGAGGCGCTACTCGAGGAAGTAAAGGCGAACCCGAAGCTCGAAATTCTTCAGCCGCCGTCGCCACTGGAATTCGATGGCGCGGGAAATCTGTTTTAGAGAGAGCCTCAATGCAAACCATCGAAACTAAACTGTCCGACCAATTCATTCGAATCACCACGAAGGTTCCGCCGACCCATATCGATGACCGGATGCAAACCGGCACGACTTCCACGCTGACGCTGGACGTGGCGACACTCGAAAAAGAGCTTCGCGCCGGAATCAAGGGCGAGGTCCGGTTCGGCGACGGCGATCGGGGAATGTATGCGTCGGATGCAGGGAACTATCGAATGGTTCCCATCGGCGTCGTGCTCCCCAAGGATGCGGATGATGTAATGCACGTGCTCGCGGTGTGCCGGCGGCACGGCGCGCCGATTGTTGCGAGGGGCGGCGGGACGGGCATCCCCGGGCAAACAGTGAATGTTGCCGTGCTGCTCGACTTTTCCAAATACATGAACCGGATCGTGGAGATGAATCCGGAGCAGAAGTATGCCCGCGTGCAGCCGGGCATCGTGTTGGACGAACTGCGAAACGCAGCGGGGAAGCATGGTCTCACTTTCGGTCCCGATCCCGCGACGCACAGCCGCAACACGCTCGGCGGCATGATCGGCAACAACTCCTGCGGCATTCACTCGATGATGGCGGGCGAGACGGTGGACAACATCGATGAACTCGACATCGTGACCTACGACGGTACCCGCATGAAGGTTGGGCCTACGAGCGATGAGGATCTGGAAAGGATCATCCGGCGAGGGCGGCCGAAGAGGCGAGATCTATAGCAAGCTCAAGGCGCTTCGCGACAAATACGCAGACCAGATCCGCAAAGAGTTCCCGATGATTCCGCGGCGGGTATCCGGTTTCAATCTGCCCGCATTGCTGCCTGAGCACGGCTTTAATGTCGCGAAGGCGCTGGTCGGGACCGAGGGCACGTGCGTGCTCGTCGTAGAGGCCAAAACGAAGCTGGTCTACAACCCGCCAGTGCGATCGCTGCTGGTGTTCGGCTATCCCGACATTTTCGCACGCCGGCGACCACGTGGTGGAGCCCGCGAAGTTCGGTCCCGTTGGGCTGGAGGCGCTCGACGACACGTTCATCGATTACATGAAGAAGAAAGGCCTGCATCCGCCCAACATGAACTTCATGCCGGAGGGCAATGCCTGGCTGTTGATCGAGTTCGGCGGCAAAGATAAAGCGGAAGCCGACGCGAATGCGCGCAAGTGCATGGACGATTTCCGGCAGCGAGGGAACGCTCCGCCGATGAAGCTCTTCGACGATCCGGCGCAGGAAAAGCTGGTCTGGCATCTCCGCGAGGAGGGCCTGGGCGCCACGGCCAAAGTTCCGGACATGCCGGAAAACCACGAAGGCTGGGAGGATTCCTCGGTACCGCCGGACAAACTCGGAGGCTACCTGCGCGACCTGAAGAAGCTGATGGACAAGTACAACTACGTCGGTCCGCTTTATGGTCACTTCGGCCAGGGATGCGTTCACACCCGGCTCACGTTCGATCTGCAAACGGCGGAGGGCATTCAGCAAATGGCGGCAGTTTCTTGAGGAAGCCTCGGATCTGGTGGTCAGCTATGGCGGCTCTCTATCTGGCGAACACGGCGACGGCCAGGCGCGCGGCGAGTTGCTGTCGCGGATGTACAGCCCGGAGATCATCAAGGCTTTCCGCGAGTTCAAGACGATTTGGGATCCGGAGCTGGAAGATGAATCCCGGCAAGGTGATCGATCCATACCGCGTTGACGAGAACCTTCGCGAGGGCACGAACTACAACCTGCCGCCAGGTGAGGACTCATTTCCATTTTCCGGACGACCATCACAGCTTCGCGTCTGCCAGCGATCGCTGTGTCGGCGCTGGCGTCTGCCGGCGTCACGAAAGCGGCGACGAAACCATGTGTCCGAGTTACATGGTGACCCGCGAAGAGAAGCACTCAACCCGCGGCAGGGCACGGCTTCTGAATGAGATGATCCGCGGCGATGTCGTGAAAGACGGCTGGAGAAATGAGGACGTGCGCGAAGCGCTCGACCTGTGTCTTTCCTGCAAGGGCTGCAAACACGATTGCCCGGTGCAGGTGGACATGGCTACATACAAAGCCGAGTTCCTGTCTCACTACTACGAACGGCGGCTGCGCCCGCGCTATGCCTACGCTTCCGGCCTGATCTACTGGTGGTCGCGCGTCGCTGCGCATATGCCCGCCACGGCGAATTTCTTCACGCAAACTCCCGGCCTGAGCAGTCTGACGAAGCTGGCCGCCGGCTATTCGCAAAAACGGCACATCCCGCCCTTTGCTCCCGAAACGTTCAAGGCCTGGTTCGCGAAGCGGCCGGTGCGGAACGCCGGTAAACCGCCGGTGATCTTATGGGCCGATACCTTCAACAACCATTTCACGCCGGCCGTCGCGAAGGCAGCGGTCGAGGTACTTGAGCACGCTGGATATCAGGTGCGCGTGCCGCAGCAGAGTCTGTGTTGCGGCCGGCCTCTATACGACTACGGCATGCTCGATACGGCGAAGGGTCTGCTGCGCCAGACTCTCGACGTCCCTGCGCCAGCCGATTCGCGACGGAATTCCGATCGTTGGCCTTGAGCCAAGCTGCATGACCGTATTCCGGGACGAATTGACCAACTTGCTGTACGGCGATGAAGACGCAAAGCGTCTGAGCCAGCAGAGCTTTATCCTGAGCGAGTTTCTGAAGGACAAAGTGAAAGACTATGAGCCGCCTAAGCTCAAGCGCAAAGCGATCGTACACGGACATTGTCATCACAAATCTCAGCTGCACTTCGAGACCGAAATCGATCTGCTGAAGAAGGCCGGCGTTGAATGTAAAGTGCCGGATTCGGGATGCTGCGGGATGGCAGGATCCTTTGGCTACGAGGCGGATCATTACAAGGTCGGGCTGGATTGCGGCGAACGTGTTCTGCTTCCTTCCGTGCGCAGCGCTCCCGACGACGAGTTGATCGTCACCGACGGCTTCAGCTGCCGCGAAATGATTCGGCAGGAGACAGACAGGCACGCCGTTCACTTTGCGCAGGTGCTTCAGATGGCGATCAAAGAAGGTCCGAACGGCCCATCTGGCACCTATGCCGGAGAAACAGTACACGACACTGGACCGAACGCCAGCGGTTCCAGCCGGCATCGTCGCGGGCGCGGCGGTCCTGGCCGGCGGCCGGCCTGTTCTGGGGTCTACGTCGCCGAGGTAACGGCAGGGCCTAACGGTAATTGCATGCTTCGCGATAAAGAGAGAATTGACCGGATCCAGCGTGTTCTCTCCGAGAACAATTGGGACGCACTCGTCTGTGCTCTCCCCTCGAACGTTCTCCTGCTTTCCGGCTACTGGCCGGTGATTGGAAGCGCGGTCGCTATCTTCACCCGCGAAGGAGCTGTAATCGTGCTGGCTCCCGAAGACGAACGGGAGCTGGCTGAACAGGGCTGGGCGGACGAAGTCCGGACGTTCGAAAGCGGTTCTCTCCACAATCTGAAGACGATTTCAGAGAGCGTTGACGAATGCGCTGAGCGAGTTGAAGGCTCGACTCGGGATTGCAGGCTGGAACCGTGGTTGGGTATGAGGGATCTCCCTCGTTTGATCCTTCGACCTACGCATCAACGTTCAGCTATGGTGCCGGAATCCAAACCGTGCTCGCGCAGCGCGTTCCCCTCCGTTGCTCTCGTGGATGCGACTACGTGCCTGGCCCGCCTGAGATCCGTTCTGACCGATCGTGAGCTCAGCATCATTCGACGGGCGTGCGAAATTTCCCGCGAAGCATTTTTGGCACTCGGCAGAGCATATAAGCGTCGGCATGCGGGAATTCGATGTCGCAGCCCTGTTGAGGAGCAATCTGGCTACGGGAACGCGCGCCGCGGATGAACGCTGTGATGGCTTTGCATACTGCATGTCCGGCCCGAATTCCGCGCAGGCGTATGCGGCCTTCCAGCAGACGCGCTCTCGGAGGATGGAGGCAGGGAGATTTCGTTCTGCTCCACTGCAATTCCTACTGTGGCGGCTTCTGGACCGATATCACACGAACTTTCTCGATCGGACGGCCAGATCCTCGGAAAGCGGCAATCACCGAGGCTGTACTCGAGGCAGGTCGAAAGGCCATCAGCGCGGTTCGCCCGGGAATCAAAACGTCCGCTGTCGATGAGGCTGCGCGCGAGGTACTCAATGCGCGCGGATACGGCAAGGCATTCAGGCACGCTACAGGGCACGGTGTCGGATTCGCGGCAATCAATCACAATGCTCTTCCCCGGATTCATCCGCTGTCGGACGAGATCCTTGAGCCCGGAATGGTCTTCAATATTGAACCGGCCGTCTACATCCCCGGCATGGGAGGGATGCGCCAGTGCAACATGGTCGCGGTCACGGACGACGGCGCCGAGTTGTTGACCGGCTTCCAGAATGACACGTCGGATCTGACTCTCCCGTAAGGCGCGGGACGGCTATGCAGGAACTTCGGAAGGACCGCCAAACGACGGCTAACATCCGAACAGATGAAAGAATGGATGGTACCTATAGTTGGTAACGCGAATAGTTAGCAACGCGAAGGACCGGAACAACGTTATGGACTGTCTGACGAGAGTATTGAAGTCGCCGCCGTTCGCATCAGCCAGGAATTCTGTACGCACATGGCACCCCGCAATGGATGGATCGGGTGGCAAGAAAGGGAGAATTACATGAAGCGCAGCACTATTCTGGCACTCGGAGCAGGGAGTGTGGCGGGCTTTGTGGCCGGCCGCACTTACAAGAACAGTCGCAGGGTCAGCCTGGCGTCAGCAGGGAAACACATTGTCATTCTAGGAGGTGGTTTTGGCGGGCTTACGGCCGCCTCAAAACTGATAGAAACAGCTGGGAATCAAGTGCGGGTCACACTGATCGACCAGCACAACTATCATCTCTTCACGCCTATGTTGTACCAGGTGGCGACTTGTGGTGTGGTGCCATATGACGTCGCGATCGCGCTGCGTTCATTCACCGGGCCGCGTGGGATTCGTTTCCACAGAGCAATGATCCGAGGGGCCGATTTTGAAAGGAAGGCGGTCCAGACCGACAGCGGAGAGATCGCCTACGATTACTTGATTATTGCCCTGGGCAGTACCACGAACTATTTCGGGAACGAGTCTGCGCAAAACCATACACTGCCCCTTAAGTCTCTCGAAGGTGGAGTAGCGATCCGCAATCACGTGATTGATCGCCTGGAGCAGGCTGCGCAGATAACAGATAAAGAGGAACAGAGGAAGCTTCTAACGTTCGTCGTAATCGGCGGTGGAGCGACTGGGGTCGAGACTGCAGGGGCCTTGGCTGACGCGGTGCCTCATCTGATTGCAAGGGGCTACCCGACTCTAGAGAGGAACGATAGCAGAGTCATCATTATCGAAGCGGGGGCCAAGTTGCTGGGGCACATGGACGCCGAGATTGCGAAGATTGCGCTTCACGAGCTCAAAAACAGGGGTGTGGAGGTCTGGAGAAATAGCAAGGCTAAGAACGTTAATAAGGGGGAGGTCCACACCGAGGACGGGAGGTCGATCTCGGCTGGAACCGTTATCTGGGCTACGGGCATCCGGGCGGGGGACGTAGTAAGTGAAATGAAGACCGATCATGGCAAGCATGGCGCGATGGTTGTGAACAAATATCTTCAGCTTCCAGCGCAGCACGATGTCTTCGGGATCGGCGATAATGCTGCAGCAAAATCAGGGAATAAACCCGTTCCGGCTCTGGCAGCGGCTGCTGTGCAGGAAGGCCATGCCGCCGCAACGAATATCCTGCGCATGCTTCAAAATAAGGCACCGTTGCCATTCCGCTACAAGGATTTATGTAGCGTAATCTCGGTTGGGCATCGAGTTGGAGTTGCCGAAATCGCTGGCGGCGTGATCGGCGGATTTTCAGGGTGGTTGGCGTGGCGCCTGGTGCATCTCGCGCGCATCACTAGTTTTCGGAACAAGCTGGCGACGGTGCTGGATTGGTCCACGGGATACTTTTACGATGTTGATACCGTTCGGTTAGACGTAAAGGCACGCGAGAAAGCTGCATAAATAGGAATTGAAAAACCTACGTTCCATGGCTCCAGTTTGCACATTTTTGCTGTTCAAAAGCTGATAGTGGGATCACTGCCCGCACGGCCACCCTAATCAATGATTACCTAAGCTTGCTCCGACGACCGTTGGTTTACGCAATAAATTCGCGCCTTCAGCGACGCTAAGATCATCCGAGATCTTATGAAAGTCACTGCGGTTTTCTTTCTGCTGCACGCTAATGGTCTTAAAGAAAAGAATCTGACCCTTCATGTTCACATTCAGAAGGGTCAGTTCCCAGTAACCCGGCGCGACCTCAGCTTGCTTGACTTCGAACTCGCCACCCGCATTCAAATGTCCCAGGAAGCCGCCGCCGAATTTCACCTCGCGGATAAGATGTCCACTGATTCCCATTAGCCTTCGTTGCTTGCTGACCACCCACAATTCGCCTTCCATAGCCTGAAACACTTGAGCCTCTCGAGTGGTTGGCCGAAAGAGCGGGTTTGGCGTGAAATGTAATTGCACTGCGTTTCCCCGACGTTCGCCGAAGCGGAAGATCAGCGCATCCGGGAGCATTTTGAGCATTTTCTGGCTGTGATCGCTGTCTTCATCCTGTTGCTTGGTTGCCTTGTGGAGTGCGTTAGAATCGCGTGTCAGCTTCCGAATCTGCTCGTCCGCATCATGCTCTTGCGTTGCAGTGGGCGGCCGGCCATTTATCAATATCGGGCGCTTCAGTTCGCCGGCCTTCGTTTCCACCACTTCATCGACTTCTTTTCGCCCGGACTTTTCAGTCTCCAATTTAAACATCCAATGGCTATGATCGTTCGCTTCGACGTTCACCTCGTTCTGTAAGATCGAACGTGCAAATTCGTTAGCGTTTTTCTCGGAGAATTCCGATCCTTGGGCCGCGACCCCGACCGGGACTACGAAAAGCAAGCCAATCGCAATAGGGATCCTATTTAGCACCACTTGTATGAGGACCGAAGCGATTGCTCAGTTGCCTCCAGGCCGTTTCGCTTTTGCTCAGGGCCCACGTTGATTGCCGCCCGCCGCGGCACGCGGAGGTATTCGCGAAATTGAAAAGCTTTTTGGGCGGGCAACTCGGCGACCCGGCTCGGAAACTAGGCTTACATGGACCGAAGCCACGGACCCCATGTCCGCAAAGGCAAAGTGCGTTTCTTTATCGGCGGGCCGGAACCTATAAGCAGCGGTGGAACCTCGGTGGCGGGCGTTGTTGGTAGCCCTGTAACCGGGGACAGCCTGCGGAGAATCGCCACTTCACTCAAAACCCATATTCGCAAACACAGCGATTCGATTCGTGACGACTAAGTTTCCCAATAACCTGGAGGAGTTAAAATTGAAGGTCACTTCTTGAAGAGGGACTCATGATTTTCTTAGATCCTTCGCATCGTGCAGTTCATTATCCGCAAGATCGCCGTTTTCGGGTCTGGGTGTGCCCTTCCATTCTGATCGGTATCTCTGCGGCGATTGCACTATTGCTTTTTGCCGCCTGGGTCGAGTTTGCTCTCACGGGCCTGCCTTATCTTCCCCCTGTCCCGCAGGTCTTTCCAAATAACTTTGCAGGGCCGCAGGGGTTTCCGCTCTGGATGCGTTACTGTCACTTCTTCAATTTTCTGTTCGTGACGATGCTGATTCGCAGCGGTTTGTCGATCTTAATGGATCATCCTCGTCTGTACTTCAATGATGACTGCACACCTGGGAGTGAATGGATCAGGTTCACTCCCATTAAAGTTTCTCCTGATCCTGTTTGGACGGCAAAAGACGATGCCCGCTACATCTCGCCCCTGGTTGGCACCCCCGGCTATAGGCACACAGTCGGCATTGCGCGGGTCTGGCACTTCATTGATGTGCATGGGTTCATCATCACGGGGATTCTCTTCATCGTGATGCTGTTCAGCACTGAGCAGTGGAAGCGGATCGTGCCAACTTCACCACTTGTCCTCGCACAGGCTTGGAACACCTTCGTTCATTACGCAACATTCCATTTGCCCCCAGAGCCGAACGGCTTTTACGGCTATAACGCACTTCAACAGATTGCATATTTCACCGTTGTGTTCGTCTTCGGGCCATTGGCTATCCTGACAGGCATCGCGATGTCTCCGGCGGTGGTGAACCACTACGCGTGGTATGCGCGTATTTTCCGCGGCAGGCAATCGGCGAGATCAATTCACTTCTTAACCATGCTCAGTTTTTTTGGGTTCTTGGTTGTGCACCTCACCTTAGTGGTAATCACAGGGTTTAAGCGCAACATGAATCACATCGTCTTGGGCACGGACAACCTAAATCCTATTGGGATGTGGCTGGGATTCGTCGGCATAGGCGTGGTCGTACTCTCCTGGATTGTGGCGCACTATTTGTCATGGCACCGCCCGCGTGAACTCCAACACGCTTTGAAATCCGTGACCTATCCCATGCAATTGCTTACGTTGAACCGGCTAGTCCCCCAGCAACATTACTCACAGCAGCAGATTTCGCCCTATTTCTGGCGAAACGGGAAGTTGCCCGTGAGAGAGGATTGGAAACAGTTAGTGGGGAACGGGTTCAAGGATTTCAGGTTGAAGGTGGGCGGATTGGTGGAAAACCCGGTCGAACTCGCCCTTGCAGATATTGAGAAAATGGGCGTGGTCGAGCACATTACGATGCATCATTGCATTCAAGGCTGGACCGGCATTGCGAAGTGGGGCGGCATACGGATGAAAACCTTAATCGATCTGGTTCGGCCAAAACCAGAAGCCAAGGTGGTAGCCTTCTTCTCCTTCGGGGAGGCTCTCTACGGTGGTGCCTACTATGACACTCAGAGCATCAAGAATGTCTTGAAGCCGGAATGCCTGCTCGCTTTGGAAATGAATGGCCATCCGTTGCCTGACGCTTATGGCGCTCCGCTCAGACTGCGGTTGGAGAATCAACTGGGCTACAAAATGGTTAAATGGATTGAGCGCATTGAATTCGTTGAGTCAGAGAAACAGTTGGGTGCGGGAGAAGGTGGTAAGAACGAGGATGACGAATATTTCGATCTACTACCCAACATTTGACCAACCTGTTCAGGTTTGGCTTTCGCACGCCAAAACGCTGTCCAAGGGGCAAAAATAAATTGAGGTTTTGAATGCCGTGGGTACTCTGCCTATTGAACGGGTCGCTTGCAGCTTTTCCGTGTAAACGAACTTCAATCTCGTGAGGTTGGAACAGGTTCGCGCAATCTGTGGCAGGACGCATCAAGCAATTAAGCGTACTGAGGAGGCAATTGGATGTACTCCGAACGCGCCCTCGATCCCACAGCAGGATTCCCTCGGCCGGTTGCAAAAAATTGGTTACGCCGAGCAAAAGGCTCGTTTTCTCTACCTGGCCGCTACCCATTCAGGATACTTCACACGTCACCCATTCCTCAGCTTCACCCACAAAACCAAGGGCTGTGTGGTTCATCGGTTTACGACCAAACTGCTAACGCAGCATCATGCCAAAGCAACCCAGTACGGTCCTACGTCTTCAATCTCACCTCACATCTTCGGCCCAGAACTCACATTCGAACGGGATTGTAGCTGTAACTGGTAGCTTCACTGCATGGGGTGGCGTCATCGGAGATCTCTTTCTGTCTAACCGCCACAAGGAGGGGACCGTCTCATTCATTTGCCGATGAAAGTTCAATCGCTTTTACATTAATCACATGATTTTCGTCGGCTCGACCCGTGATCTTCACCATTTTACCTTTGTATTTTTTCGCTTCTCCGTGATCTTCGAGCAAGTATTCAGCATCAGCCGATTTCAAAAATACTGGTGCCTTTTTTCTTTACAATCGTTCCCACAAAAATTCGTTCCCATCCGTTGTCCGACGACGTGGCGCTCCTTGTGTCCTCAGCTGTTTTATCCCCCGGGGGAACGTTGTGGGCGTTGATGGTGCGTGGCTGGATGGAGCTTGTGCGGTAGGACCGAGTGGTTGCGATTGTGAAGTTTGTGCGAATGTGGCGGCAACTGATGCCATCAATATCGTCGTCAATATAAGGACTCTCATCGCTACCTCCATGTTCATTGTAGACCCGGTTCGTGCCGACTTCACCAACACGACGGGCGAGAAGGTGTTTGACGGAACCCTCAAGCAGGCGCTCGCAATTCAACTCGAGCAGTCGCCGTACCTGAAGTTGCTTTCGGACCAGAAGGTTCGGCGACGCTAAAACTGATGGACCGCCCACCGGATGTGCAATTGAATAACGACACCACCCGCGAACTCTGCCAGCGTAGCAACAGCAGGGCCATGTTGACGGGTTCCATCGACAGCGTGGGGAGCCATTACCTGATTGGACTACGCGCCATTGATTGCCTGGCCGGCGACACCCTGGCCGGTGCCAAGGCCGAAGCGATCAATCGGGATGATGTGTTGAAGAGGCTGGGTGATGCCGGTAACGGTCTTCGCGAGAAGCTCGGCGAATCACTTGCGTCAGTTCAACGCTACAACAAGCCTCTGGAACAGGCGACCACCTCCTCCCAGCTTGTTCTCGATTTCGACTTCGATGGGTGGTTAGTTTTCCCCCAGCAGAATAACGCTTTCGGCGTCTGCGGTATTCGAAACCGAAGATCCCCAAACCACCGAATTGCCCCAGAGTACGCTGTAGCCGCGGTTGCTGCTCGATCCCCAGACGACTGACGATCCCCACAACACCGATTGTCCGGATACATTCGTTCCCCAGATTACTGAACTGCCCCAGACTACCGAGCTACCCCAGAGTACTGAGCTTCCCCAAAGTACGGAAGAGTTCTTGACCATGGCGATGTTGCCGCTCGAGTCCTTAGTGACCGCGGGTGACATGGCGCTTCCGATGGTCGAGGACGCCGTATCGGTATTGTTCAGCGCTGCTTGTATGTCCAGGTAGCCCGCACCAACGGTGAAGATGTCGTACTGGCTGGTGTACTTGGCTCCGGTCAACGTGTCAGTTGCCGTGCTGTAGCGAGGGAAGTTCTTGTAAGCAGTCTTCATCAGCCGGGCCTTCACCTGGTCAGGTGTTAGGCTCGGATTCTGCTGCAACAAGAGCACCGCCGCGCCGCTTACTACCGGTGTTGCCATGCTAGTTCCACTGAGGGTGAAGTATTTGGTCGAAGGAGCAGTGCCACCCGTATAGCTATAAGCATTCATTGGAACTTGATTGTGCGGCAGTTCCGTGTATAGCGTAGCGCTGGTAGAGGCCAGAGTAGAAGTAATCCAGTTGCCCGGAGCGACTAGGTCCGGCTTTACCAGGTGATCGACGAGCGTCGGGCCTTTTGAGCTATAGCTCGCGACGAAGTCATCTCCGCGATCAGGGCTGCTCATCGGCTTCATTGCGCCAACGGTGATTACGTACGGATCGTTACCCGGAGCGCTAATGGTGCCGTACCCGGAGGTCTTGTTGACATTGTCGCGGCCATCGTTGCCCGCAGCCACAACTACCACGATGCCAGCCCGCCATGCGGCTTCGACCGCCTGACAAAGCGGGTCAAGTTTGTAGCTTTCAGTTACTTGACGCCCGAGAGACAGATTAATCACCCGGATGTTGTAAGTGCTTTTCAACGCGATCGCCTGCTGTATAGCTGCGATTACATCGCTGTCTGTGCCGATCCCATTTCCGTCCAGAACGCGGAAGCTGACGATGTTAGCTTCCTGAGCGATGCCCTGAAACGTCTTAAAGTAGTTTGATCCGGTTGAGTTCGCGCCGTTGCCCGCGAGAATGCCGGCTACGTGAGAACCGTGTCCGTAGGCATTGTTGACGCCATCGGTCGAGAAATTCTGGCTGTAGACTACGCGGGAACCGTTGGGGCCAGAGAAATCTCCATTGTCAGTCACGCCGCTGTCAATCACGGCCACTCCGATGCCGCTTCCGTCCAATCCGCGCGACCATGCGTAGGGCGCTCCCACCGCCTGATCATAAAAATCAGTCGAGGTAGAAGTCTGCTTAACTTGGTGGTCAGGCGACACAAACGCTACATCGGGATCAGCTTCCAACTCCGCTAATGCCGAAGCCGGAATTTTGAATGCAGCCGAGTTGATGCTGTGAAGCCGGGCTTTTGTCCAGGCTCCGCGTCCGGCCATTTTCGCGTAGTGCCGGGTCTGCGGCGTCATCTTGTATTGCACGATGACGTCCACGAGTTTGTCGGGAGAGCCGTTGCGATCAAGGTCAGCCGCCATCTTTCGCTGGTGCATGCCGCCCCGCAGATTGTTTTGCGCCACCGCAGTGTGCAAGCTCCCGGCGGAGAGACAGAGAGCCAGGGCTACCTGCATCCATCTGCCGGTTGACTTTCTTGTACTGTCCATACTTTGATCCATTTCCGGGAAGGTCTGCCTTGCATCAGCTGTCTGTTGAATGGTTAGCATTATTTGTCTCCATTCACAGAAACGCTTAATGCGTCCATTTGGCTACTGCTGCTACCCCACAATGCAGAACTCCCCCACAGCGCTGAACTGCCCCACATCGCGGAGCTGCCCCACATTGCGGAACTGCCCCAAAGGGCTGAACTACCCCACATTGCTGAGCTACCCCACATTGCCGAACTACCCCACATGGCCGACTGGGAGGCGACGAACGCATTAGATCCCCACACTGCCGAACTACCCCACATGGCAGAACTACCCCACATGGCGGAGGTATCATGCACGAAGAAAACATTGCCGGAAGCATTGTCGAATGTGACGGTCGGAGATTTCGCGGATAACGCGGGCAAAGGCGTCTTATCCGACAATGCCCCTTGTATGTCCAAGTATCCAGCGCCAACCGTGAATACATCAGCCTGTTCCACAAACGTCTGGCTCCCGCTGACAATGCTAACGGTAGAAGGTAGATTCTTGTAAGCCGTCAACATTAATCGCGCTTTGACTTGATCGGGAGTGAGTGAGGGATTCTGCTGCAGCAGCAACGCTGCCGCCGCGCTGACTACAGGAGCCGCCATGCTAGTACCGCTCAGGATGAAATACTTGTCAGAGGCCTTCGCCATTTCATCCGGAGACTGATTAGGCTCGTAAATTCCAACCGCCGGCCGGTTCCCAGGAAAGAGTTTCGACAATGTAACTCCTGCACCCGCGAGCAAAGAGATTACCCGGTTGCCCGGAGCGACAATATCCGGCTTTACGATGTGATCTATTGCGGTCGGGCCTTTAGAACTATAAGTAGTCATGATGTCGTCGCCACGGTCGGGAGTCCCCATCGTGTTCATGGCACCGACGGTGATCACGTAAGGATCATTTCCGGGAGCGGTGATGGTGCCGTATCCGTTGGTCCCGTTGGAGTTGTTCCGACCATCATTGCCAGCTGCGACGACTACCACAATCCCAGCCTTCCATGCAGCTTCCACCGCCTGACACAGAGGATCGACCCTGTAGCTCTCGAAAACCGGCCGACCTACCGAAAGGTTAATGACACGGATGTTGTACTGCTTCCTTAGAGAAATCGCTTGAGTAATCGCACTGATGACGCCAGCGTCCGTTCCTTGGCCGTTCTTGTCAAGGACGTGAAAATTAATGAGGTTGGCGTTCGAGGCCATGCCGCGAAACTGGTTGGCGCACTTGTCACATCCCTGGACAATTCCGTTTCCGGCGATAATCCCAGCGACGTGCGTGCCATGGCCATATTGATCGTCGGTACCGCCACCGATCACGTCTATGTTCGCGACAACCCGGTTGCCCGGACCCTGTTGCCCAGGCAGCGGTTTCAAGTTGTCGTTGTTGTGTATTCCGCTATCGATGATGGCGATGCCAACGCCAGTACCGTCGAAGCCCAATCCCCACGCGTAGTTGACATTTACCGCTCCCGCTACGTTATTGAGCAGGTTACTCATCTTGCGGTTGGGTGAAACGTGAACGACCTCGCCATCTTTTTCCATCTCGGCAAGTCGCCAGGCAGGCATGGTTGCGTGCAGCGACTTGATCAGAGAAAGATCAGTCTTTACCGCGCCCCCGCGGCGGTTGAGCTTGTCGCGATGGGCTGCGCCTGGAGTGTTTTTATATTGCACAATTACCTCAACTGCCTCGTTCCCGTGGCGGTGCTGAAGTTCGGGTGACAGTTTTGTGTGTTCCGCGAAGCTGACCGTGGCTGCCATGCTTATCACCGCCACAGTGAGAGCAAGTCGTTTCAAGTAACCCTCCAAATAGAAAGCTTGACTGGCTATGTCTGTGCAGTGCGGCTTCCAAATTGGCGGGGGTTAAAGGCGTTGCAAACACAGGCTTTGAGAAAGTAGGGAGATTCTGGGGATTGGACAAGGTGTCCATGGGCTATTGGATTGGACAAGTTGTCCAAGTTGCGGTGGTAGGCCGCGACGCCCCCTCCGGCTAAACAAACAGCGGAAAAAAATGATTGGATCCGCGGAAATTTCCGCGCTTGGTTCGACAATGCCATATGGCGTTGTCTTTAGAGTTATGCCGCTGACTGGCGTGCCACTGTCTGTGCCACTTCTTGCGTCAGTTTTTGCGGTTTGCAAGAACTCGGGTCTATTCCAATCTCAGGCATCATTTCTACCACTTCAGGATGGACGTGACCCGCAGGCTGTGTTCCCGCAGAAACCCCTCTGCATTGGCTCTGGTCTGAGTAAACCTAAACATCGCAGCCGCCATTTGAGAACGTCCAGCATTGTGAATACAAGCGAAGAGGTAGCTTTTGCTCCGATGAGATCCGTGTGGCATCAGAATATCCTCCGCGGTTCTGGGTAATGACGGCACAAGCCGGCGGAACAGAAATGTGGCGGCGACTGCTCCGCCGCGTGTTGGGGTCCACCCTCCTAGGCAGATGCGAGGAGATCCGCGATTCTTTTAATAAGATCCTCAGGCTCAACTGGCTTTGCCAATACCTCAAAATCGTGACCGCGCTTGCGTGCATCCTCGAGCATATCGGCGCTTGCAGCCTGCCCCGAAGAAAGCAGGACATGGCAGCGAGGGAACTCGCCACGTGCTTTAATGGCAAGCTCGATTCCGCTCATGCCCGGCATCAGTACGTCAGTGAGAATCACCTCGGGAGGGTTATCGCGAGCCATGGCAAGAGCAACTGAGCCGTTGTAAGCTGCCCTTACCGCATAACCCTCCGCTTGTAAAATCCACGTGAGCGTATCGGCGATGTTTCTTTCGTCATCGACCACAAGAACAGAATGCATAGGTTTAGACCACCGTCTGGACGCCGTCTTCGATAGTTCTTGAAATCGGTGACAACGTATTTCGGGGTAAGAAAACACTGAATACCGTCCAGCTTCTCCCTGGAACGGTACTGGTCTTAACCCGAATCCATCCATGATGTTTCTCTACGATATTGTGGCAAACCCACAGCCCGAGTCCGGTTCCAACATCTTTCTTCGTGGTGAAAAACGGCTCAAAAACTTTTGATCGAACTTGCAAAGGAATGCCCGGACCGGTATCGGCGATCGTGAGCTTGGCACCCGCGGTGGGCATGCCGTTGCAACTGTTGCAAGCCGAGACGCGAATTCGAATCTTGCCACTCGCTCCCACGGCATCGATGCTGTTACCCAGGAGATTTGCGAGAAGCTGGCGAATTTCACCTGGCACGGCGTAAATTTCCGGATCCTGCCGTATTTCAGAACAAATTTCAATACCCTGGTGGCGGGTTTTGTAGGAAAAAACTGAGACCAGCGAATTGAGGGCGTCCCCTAATCTGAGAGAACTTACACCCTGAGTTTCCCTATAAAAGCCCAGCGTCTGCTTGGTCAAATGAGAAATGCGCTTCAGTTCTTCCTGCGCGCCACTCAAGTATTCGCGGACATCTTTCTGGGAAGACCGTTGCTTGCCCAGAAAAACAAAATTAGTAACTGCGGCGAGGGGATTGTTAATTTCGTGCGCTATCGTGGCCGCCAGCCTTCCCACCGCGGCAAGTCTTTCAGTGGTTCGTAGCGCGCGTTCTACCTTGTTTTGCTGGGTGATGTCGCGAGCAATTTTTGCTGCTCCAACAATTTGGCCGGCGTCATTACGCACCGGGGAAATGGTTAGTGAGATGTCGAGGCGTTCGCCTCCCTTTCTCACACGAACGGTATCAAAATGCTCGATCCGTTCCCCGCGCGAAATGGTGTCCAAGATTCTTTTTTCATCGTACTGCAACTCGGGAGGGATGATTGTAATAATCGAACGTCCAACCATTTCCTGGGCACTGTACCCGAACATTCTCTCTGCTGCGGGATTCCAACTGGTCACAATCCCATTTAAGTCTTTGCTTATAATCGCGTCGTCCGCCGATTCGACAATAGCGGCCAACCTCTGGGAGGCAATGAGTGCGTTTTGAAGTTTCTCTTGAACCCTGACCTCGTCACTAACGTCCGTGTTCGTCCCAAACCAGCGGGTGACGTTTCCGGACGCATCGCGCACAGGTATTACGCGGGTCAGAAAGGGCCGAAACTCACCGTCTGCGCCCCGTAAAGGGAATGTCATTTCAAATGGCGTGCCTAGCCTGATCGACTCTTTCCACTTTTCCAATACTTGCGGAAGAACGGTTAAATCATGCACTGATTGCCAACCCCAGCCTTCCATCTGCGCTGGCGTCGTGCCCGTGTACTCGTACCATCGGCTGTTGTACCAAAAAATCGATCCATCTGGACCGGCCATCCACACCAGCTGTGGCACCGCATCGGCAAGGATATGGAACTCTTCCTCTTTCCGCCGCTGCTCGTCTTGCGCCTGCTTTCCTTCCGTAACGTCACGAGTGACGGCCAGCTGGACGATGGCGCCGCCGGGTTCACGAAGGGGGGCGGCATGCGATTCCATATTCCGCCGCTGCCCCTTGAAGCCAACGATGTCGAACTCGAGCGTGCCGCGCTCGCCCCGGCAAATGCGCTGGTTGAATTCACGAAAGCGTTCACGATGCTCAGGCGCAACAACGTCGTAGATGTTTTTGCCAACTGCGGCTTCGGCACAGTCGCTGCCGATCATCGTGAGTCCGGCGGAATTCATGTGCATTAGGGTGCCATCCGCGGCAACCACCTTCACACATTCAGGTGTGGTCTCCACAATGGCGCGCAAACGCTCCTCGCTTTGCTCAATTGCCATCCGGGCCGCAACCTTATCGGTGACTTCGACGGCGTGAACTAAAATACCATCGACAACCCCTTCAGCGTTCAGAACCGGCTGATACACAAAATCGAAGTAACCCTCATCCGGTTGCCCAGTATGCGCACGATTCAGCGTTACTCTCATTTCCCGCCCGCTGAAAGGCTTTCCTGTGCTATAAACGTCGTCCAGGAGTTGGAGAAAGGGCTGATGCTCAATCTCGGGCAAGCTCTCCCGCAACGTCTTGCCCACAAAATCGGAAGGGCCTTTGCGTCCTGTTACGCGGATATAATTTTCGTTGACGTACACCCAGTGATGCTCCGGTCCCGACAGCAACCCTATGGCTGCGGGTGCCTGGGCGAGCAAATCGCGCAGGCGATGGCGCTCCAAATCCGCCTCCAGTCGCAACCGCGAGGTTTGGAGCGCGACAGCAGTTTGGTTTGCGGCCACCGATAACAGCAGGCTGCTCGCTTCATTCGGGAATGCAGAATCCGCGCAGCCGACGGCGATGAAACCATCGTCCCCGGAAATACCAATCGGTTGGATTGCCACCCTCAGTGCCACTGGCCACGTGGACGTGGTAACGGTCTCAACGCGCAGAGTAGCTGTAGCGGATTGCGACCAAAGCGGCCTAACCTGGTCGCCAAATCCCGGATACTGAGGGCTTCGCGCAGCTTCGATGGGCTTCGGCGACAGCAGACAAACGTAGACGGCGTCAACACGCAACGTGTGAAGAAGCACGTCGGCGACACTTTCGGCAATCTGCGACCGGTCGCGTCCGACCCACCCGGCTGGAGTCGTGGCCAGAGCCACTAGATCACGGAGCAGGCGCCGAAGTTCCCGGATTTCGCTGTCAAAATTTTGCATACAGCCTATGCCTTCGTCGAGTCCGGCGTGTAAGCGCCCCGTTCACGCAGTTCCGCAAGGAATTCAGCCGGCGGCACGAAGAACGGATTCCTTTGCAGCACGCCGCCGAGGATGACCATCGGGTGCGTCCTGAGAATATCCATTGCGATTCCGGCGCCAAACTTGGCGCAGTCATATGTTCATATAACGGGATCTTTGTACTTCGGCAGGATGAAATTCAATCGTGTTTCATATTCAACGAGGTCATTCACCCCGGGAAAATCTTCTAGCGCCCACTCCATATGGGCGAGGAGCCTGGTTAGCGGATAACCTTCGCTGGGTCCGGCTGCCAGGACCTCTTCAATGAGGGCCAACATGCGGTCCTGGTCGAAATGACCGTCACGCAGGTACGCATCCTGCCATCGCTTCACGACCAACTGCCCGCTGCCGCCAGAGGCGGCGGTATCGATTCCACCTTCTTGCAGCCGGTGGATGTGGTCGTCCATCAGTCGGGGATCCACGATGTGAAATGCCTTTTCCCCGCGTTCTATTCCTTCTCGGATGAAAGGAAGCAGTACCCTGTACTCTTCGTCCGGGGAGTTAAAAAAGGCGCAAATGTGGCGCGCGCTTCCGAGGGTCGCGTTGGCAAAATGAATCGGCTGTTCGCTACTTTCCATTAGTTTGTCTCCTAATATAGATGCTCCGCAGTCGCCCAGTTTACATTTGAGGGAGTGGAGTGTTTCGTCATCTCGTGAACGGTCGCCGTCTGCGAGCGAGAGAGACACCGAAACCAGTATAACGAATCCGTACCGCGCTTCGCTCTCGTGCAGCAAAGGTTTTGTTCGCGCCGAGTGGAAGCCTAATTTGCATGAGTGTTTTCACTTCAGTCCGTCCGAGGCCTTCATTCCCATCAGAACATTTAACTGCGCCGCAATTTGCTGCTCAGAAGGGCTGACGGTTCCCATGCGTGCGTAGTATTCGATGATATTTTGCTTCAGGTCGGCAGGAATGAGGCGATCGGATTTAGCAGTTATACGTTTAAGCAAGGCCGCGTAGGTTTGGTCGGTAAGTGGATAATCTCCTAACTTGACGTGTTTCCCAGTGTCGAGGTCGAGGTTTGGGAGAGCGGCAGGCATGCCGGATTGTGCGGCCATGTTATGCAAAATTTCGCGGAATGCGTCTACGGTATGGTTAAGGCTGCGAACATACCACTCTTCTGTATCGTGATTTGGAATCTTTATTGCGAGATCAGATGCAGCGCCAAACTTCGGAACGATAAACACCAGAATCGCCAATAGATGTGCCCGGATGCCGGGTCCGCGGAATGTATGCGACCAGTGCCGCTCATAATTCGTCTGAGCCACGCGCTGCGCAAAAATACGATGCGCCTCGTCATCCGGATCGGGAGGAAATTGATGTCGGTGAAGCACCAGTTCCGCTTCCGCAGACGCGGGAATGAAACTGCGCACCGAAGTGCGATAGCTCCTCAGTGCAGGCCGGGTACGACCGAAGAGCTCGCGAATATCGAATCCGTAAGCATTCATGAAAGCCTGCTCCAGGAATTGTTGCGGAACCTTCAAACCGATAAATCGCAAATATGCTGGAGGCGCAAATGCGGTATCGGAGAGTTCGTCAATGTCAAAGGCGAACTCCGTTCGAATGTGAGCATGGGGACTTTCGTCGTATGTGACAGACGGCCCAAACTTGCGTCGCAGGTTCGGAAACTCGACAGCTGTTGCAGGATTGATCGCCTCTGAGTGGCCGATCGTGTCTCCCAAATAGTGAGACAGCGCGCCGATTGCGAACGCGTATTCATCCATGGTGCGGGCGTTGCGAAAAAGCCAGCCAATGAAGTCGCCGCTGCGTACATAATGCGTGAGATCACTGAAGAATCGCTTTCCGAACGGATAGTAGCCCATGTCCTGGATCGCGGAACCGCCGTAGGCGTACGCGTGGGCCTCGCGCAATTGCGCTTCTGTCGCCCCCGGAAAACGAGCCAATAGCAAAGGACGTATCGAACCGTTCCATGCGAGGTCAATCAGTTCTTCGTGAGTCAGAACGGAATAACCAGCGGCCAGCGGTACATACGATATTGACGCTAACAGCAGCGCCATCATCAAACTGCCGAGCTGTGACAATCTGGTCATCTCTCTTTTCGCGATACCCTTTCCTTATGGGGAGCGCAGATTCATAGCGCCTAATCTTCCTGTGCCTTCTCTGACGCTTTGTTTGCTTCGCCAGAACGAATATCAGTTTCCTCGATCATCTTGGATGCGGTTTTACTTAATACCCACCCATGCGTTCCAGCAACTTATTAAAGTTCGCTCCGCGTTTGACGTGCCTCCCTTATACTCAGCAGGCCCTTCCGGGACGTTTATTATTCGGCTCACGGAACACTACTCAGGCCAGAGAATTTGATGAACGTCGCATCTCGCTCGCAGAGCTAAATAAGCGATTTGAGCATTTAAAAGAAGCCGGGAAACCTACCACGGTTTTGACCGGCACTGTAGAGAAAATCCTGGAACCCGTGGTTCCTAGCGAACCAGAGAAGGCCCAGATCGCCATCGAGCAAGCAGAGCCTCTGTATAAAGAGAGTCGCATTGAAAACGCGTTGACCGACGTAGACGGGAAAGAGGTCAAGCTCAAGCATGGTGCGACGGTTGACGTAGTTATTCAAGCAGACCCAGTCGACATCATCAAATAAGGTACCTGGATGCTGGTGTGTCCGCGAGCTTTTAATCACCGTCAATAAGAGTATTACCCGCCCCCGCCTCTTACCTTGGCGAAAACAAATCCGACAAAATACCCCCAAGACCTTATGGCGACAGGAAAACGAAGTGGCACACGATAACGTATGTGCGCCGGTCCAGCCCACAGAGTCCTGATCGTGGACGACAGTAAAGACGTGAGGCGCGCCTTGCGCCGCGTCCTGGAGGAAGAAGAGGGAATCACGGTTGTGGAGGCGGGGGACGGCCTGGACGGGATTACCCAGGCAAAGGTCCATCCTCCTTGCGCCGTCGTGCTGGATTTTTCCATGCCACAGATGGATGGCATCGAAACCGCTCGCAGGCTCTCGGGTCTCATGCCCGAAGTTCCGTTGTTCTTATTCACGAACTACGCTAGTCATCAGCTTGAGCAGGCGCTCCGGGGGAGCGGAATCCGGCAGATGATATTGAAGACGGAGTGCGGGACTCTGATGGCCGCACTTAAGCTCGCTTGGGCGGGCATTGCCGGGGCGCCGGATTGGCAGCCCCAGCTAAGATAACGCAGAAAATGGCTTCAGGCTCACGCTGCTCGTTGATCTCGCATCGACTTTACTTTGTCGTGGGCACTGCGAACGCTGTCTGCCTGTCGCTGAACAATAGCCTCTAAGTTTGCGTCAAGCTTCTTACTTGACAGCGCTTCTTCGTAATTCTTTTTCGCGCTGTCCTCACCCTGTTCTACAGAATCGAGGATGGCTTTATCTCCAGCACCTAAATTCGCTTTGGTATCTATCCACGCGCGATGTAATGCGGCTGAGACAGACCCAGTTTCTTTTTTCCCGGTTCCGAGCGTCGTCAGCACCGCTTGTAGTTCTCCTGCAAACTTTCCACGCTCCGAGCTCTCTTTTTCGAAATAGCTTTTAAGATCTGCGCCCTTCGCATGTTCTGCAGCCGCCTGGTAACCCTTTTGTCCGTCACGGCACGTTTCAATCAACTTCTCTAGAACGCTGACTACTTCATTTTGCTTATCCATAATCGAATCTCCTTTGCACTTCTGAATGTAGCGGAAATCAATGTTCCGGACGTACCAGTAGGTTCCGTCCGGAAAAACGCTTTTAACAAGGTTAAAAATTAAGCACTCTCACGTCTCCGAGAGGCTTCCGTTTTGTCCCCCGTAGCTTCGCCGGTGGAAGACACGTCCTGTGCCCCCGTGCGCTCCAAGATTTCCTTTGCTTTCTTAGTTTCTTCCGAACTATTCGAATGAACCGAAAGCAATATCCCGCCATTCTTCACGCGGCCTTCGTATCGCTTTGCTTCATATTCAGGAATGCCCATGCCGACCAGGGCGCCAGTGAGGCCTCCTACCGCCCCGCCAACGCCTGCGCCCGCAAGCGCCGCCATGATTGGGCCTGCAGCAATAAATGGTCCAAGGCCAGGTATTGCCAGCGCACCGATACCCGCTAGCCATCCGAGGCCGCCGCCCAGCAGCGCTCCCGTTCCCGCTCCAGTCGTAGCGCCCTCGGGGGCCTTTGTGTTTTTCTCGTGAGCAAAATCCTTGGTTCCCTGATTTTCGGGGAACAAGGCAGAGACGCTGCTGTTAGGAAATCCCGCGGTTTTTAGGGCTTCCACTCCACGATCCACGCTTGATCGATCGGTATAGATACCAAATACTGCTGTATTTTTGCCTGCCATGTCTTAACTCTCCTCTGCTTCGGTTTGTGGATCTTTACTGCTTGGGTTTTACTTCGAGTTGACTCGTTACTTTGTCTTTACCGGCGATTTCCGCCGCCTTAGCTTCGACGGCGGCCTTCTCATCATCCGATCTCACTGGGCCTTTAAGCGTGACCATTCCATTTTCCGAAATGATCTTGACGTTATGTGCGTAGGACGACAGAGACTTGTCCTTCACGATCGATCGCCGAATCTGGCGAGCTGTCTCGCGGTCGCTTCGGTTTTCCTTCTGTTGATCCGCGGTAGGTTCTGATTTGCTTCTGTCCCGCTCATTAACTTTAGTGTTATCGGGTGCGGCTTGGGCTGCGGAAGAATCCTGCGCAAAAGCAAATGTGCCAGCAAGCAGGGATGCGTACATTAACATGTGAAATACGAGCCTGAAACTGTTTCTCATTCGTTTCCTCCCCTAACTTTCGTTGATAACCGTATAGCAGCGTCGAGAACCTTACTGTGCCCTTGAAACCGTATCTTCGGCGGATAAACCCTGTACTTGGAATGATGGCGAACAAATGGCGAAACGTGTAATATGCCCCGATGGACGAGGGACGGAAGCGAGTAATGGCAATCGTGGCGGGGATCTAGTCGCAACTCATCTCAGAACTGCTGATGAACTTTTCGATTCCAAGGGATCACCCAGGACAGAAGCGATAGTTGCTGCGGCGGTTCAATGGGCGGAGCGCATCATGAAGAAGATTGATAACGTGTTCGGGAAAGGTTGAAGGAATTTTTGGGAACCGCGTAGTTTTGATAGCCGAGGTAACGTGTTTCCCTGCTAAGATAGGCGGTAATCTGCACTGTGTTCAGCTTACTGGAGGAGTATGATCACAAACGCCAGCACGACTCTGCTTGGAGTTGTTGAGAAAATTATCAGGCCGGTCGGCCCGGATGAGAGTGAGAAGGCGCAAATCCGCGTGGAGACCAACGAACATCTCTATCGCGAAATCAGGATAGATAACCAGCTTGTTGATGCAAATGGTGAATCTGTCCGTTTGAAAAAGGGTGCGAAAGTTGAGGTAACCGTCGAAGCGCCGGCAGAGGGTGTCGTACCGGCAACTCCGCAGTCATAGGCGTTCTGCAATACCCGCAAATTTTTGCCGCACAGGCTTTGGTTTCGTAAACTAATGAGGCAAACACGGGAAATCCTGGAGAACGTGAAAGTTTTACGTCAGGTTCCGACGCAGGTGTCGGAAGCTAAAGTGCGCTTGCGCTCTGACCAAGCGCATGGCCCTTCGCTCCCAACCTAGCGTCAGAGTGACCATTCAACAGCAACCCCCTTGGCGCTGCCGAATGTGTTCGTTCCGACAATAAACGGTCTGACCGTTCAGACACATTCCCCAAAAGAATTAAGTAGCTAACCAGAGGTAGTGGGTGGCATGAATAAACATCGGGATGGCAAATTCCAGGACCCTGGTCACAATGCGGGAAGGCCCTCTTTCACTCGCTTGTCGCGAAGATTAGAATCCTCCAGTGGCGCTGAAGGTGGGAGGAACCCACGAGCATCGGCTGTCAAATTGAAATTTCTGGCAGTGGTTCTGCGGATGTAGAGACATACGGTAAAAGTGCTGTTGCAGGGGGTAGGAGCCGCTGCGGCTGGGGGAGAACTAAAATTCGCCATTTGACGAGAACCCCATGCGGAGATATTTTGCGCTTTTGGACTGCGCGGGAGGAACGCAGTCACGCGCAAACCAGTTTCGGCCGCTTGGAAGGATTGCGAGGGTGACCACTTACAGCCACACAATCGCCACACCTTCGCCTCTAGAGCGCTTCGCGAAACTGCACTGTTTAGCGTCCCCAAGGGGGAGCAGGCAGTCTCCGAAGAATCTTTGAAGTGGTTGATTCCGCGCAACTGGCGGAAGGGTCGGCTCTTACAGATTTCAGACCTGTACCGAGGGTTCGAATTCTTCCCACTCCGCCATAGAGTCTGAACCGCAGAGAAACCTACCTGTGTTTACCTAAGAACTTTTGAAAGTAGCCGCAATTCCGCAACTTTTTCGCTAAAACCGGACCAGAGAAAGTGTCCCGCTGAATCTTACCGGCAAGCTTTCATGCATTTTCTCCGTAGGGTAGAGGGGCAGTGCGGTTCCTATGAGTCCCACAGGCGAACACAATGCGATCACAATCCGATGAGTTGGCTGCGCAAATAATTATCAGTTCTTTGGCATCGATCAACCCCCTGGCGCATTGAATTACCTGGGTGCTAGCGATGCGACGGTGCAGATTGAACAACCTTTGAGTGGGGGCGCTTTACCGAACTTGATGCGGTAAAGTGATTTCTCGGCGCTGCCATATCGCTGCAATGCTCACAATTGCTAGCCGGAACCTAAACTCGATTTAGGGCCTTTGCAAATGTAATAGCGTGGCTCAAGAAGCGTAAGCCGGATATTTTGCTGCTACGAGAACTGAAAACTACCGAGTTCACAAAATGGGCTTTTAAGCAGATAGGCTATGAGACCGCGGCCGTGACTCAAAACAACTTACAACGGCGTCGCGATCCTCTCCGGACATCCATAAAAAAAACCAGTACGTTGATAGGCGACGAACAGAATAGCCACGCTCGCTTCCTAGAAGTGACGGTATGGAACATTCGCATCGTGAACATCTATCTTCCCACTGGGGAACCATGGGTGCCGAGAAACCCGCTTACACACTCCAATTGTAGTGACCCTAAGATAGGCGTACTATGCCGGCAGCAAATTCACCACCGTGTTGCTTGCAAGGAATCGATTACGAGATAGGTCGTGCTATCCTGCATACCGTGATTAACTCTCACATATAGGTAAGGAGACTACTATGCCAGATGCAGCAATTGAAAATGCGATTGAGGCCCTAAAAAAGCGCCGGGACGAATTAGACGCTGGGATTCGAGCGTTAGAAGGTTTTGATGGTGGTAGTACCCAAGCTAGTCGAACAGTGCCAGTTGCCAAGAAGTCCACCGGCAGGAAGCGTAGGACTATGTCCGCCGCGGTGAGGGCGAAACTACGGGCGACGTATGCGAAGAATCATCCCGGGTGGAAACCAAAGAAAAAGTGAAGAACTAAAGATGGTAAGCTGCTTTCCCAGGGTGATGCGACCAGTTCATACTGTCCCCCTTGCCGGATCTATGACACGGATGGGTGGTAAGAAGGTTTCGCAGGCGTAATTGAAAAAACCATGCTCAACGTCATTCTGAAAAGGTTTGAAGACCCGGACGAAGTGAGGCAGTTCGATAAGGGTAAATTCGAGATAGTTCGCCTTGGGTCGATGACCGTGGGGCGCGCAAGTTACGAGCCTGGGTGGAAGTGGTCAACCCACGTATCTCCCCTTGCAGGAACACCGCTGTGCGAAGTTGAACATGTGGGCATGGTCGTTTCTGGACGCGCAATGGTAGCGTTTGCGGATGGGACTGAAATCCAAATGATGGCGGGACAATTGTTTTACATTCCGCCTATAGCTCACGACAGTTGGGTAGTTGGCGATGAGCCCTATGTGTCGCTCCATTTCCTCGGGGCCGATCAGTACACCAAGTAGAGTAAGGGAAATGATCAGTCCAGAAATCGCCTGCGCCATAGGCGATGCCGGGGTATCCCCCAGATAGCTGACGAATTACCGTCAAAATCCATCTCCCCTGATGTTTTTGTAGGCGATGTCTATAACACCTATCCCCTAAAATATACGCTCGTGCCCGTGATTGCTTCTCTGCGATGGCATATGAATGACGTGGGAGGGCGTTGGATTCTACGCGGCAATTGGGATCTGACGGTTAGTGGGTGCGTTACCGCGATTCCGAGAGGACCTGAAAGCCGGTACTTCGCCTACATTATGGGCATCCGCCGCAATTTCGTGCACCGCAACCTGCGAGTAGTTCCTTACTTTGACACACGCTTGGGACTGGGAAACATCGATGCCAAGGGGCCCTTCGGGGAGAAGTATGCGCAAGGGCAGGACTACACCTTTACCGTGAACATGGGCAGTGGGATTCGATATAACTTCAGTCCCCGCTATGCACTTTCCGCCGGCCTAATTTTCATGCATATATCGAATCTGGATTTATGGCAAGGCAATGGTAAGCCGAATTGGGGCGTTCGGAATTACGGCATCAATGTGTACGGACCGATGGTTGGGCTTGACATCCAATTGCGCCGGCATCACCGACACCGGTGAGCGGCGGCCCAAGTTCTGCTTCGATTTCGATTAGATGCCAGCGCATGACCAATTATTGAGGGTAATTATGAAAACATTGCACGGAGCAATAAAATTGTGGCTTTGGCTTTTACTGGGTTGCGTAGCTGCCGCAAGCGGAACGGACGAGCAAGTCTTGTTCAACGGTAAAATTTTTACCGCTGATCCTGAGTATCCCTATGCCGAAGCAGTCGCCATCCGCGACGGCAAAATTGTCACTGTGGGCAATCGTCAAAACATTTCAAAGTCGGTTAGTAGAGAGGCTGTTGAAACTGACTTGAAGGGGGACTTGCTCTTACCTGGCCTCATCGACAGTCACTGTCATGCAGTCGAAGGCGGGCTGTCCCTACTCTCGGCGCAGGTCAACGAATCCATTGTTTCTGTGGATGACTTAGCGGCCTTCGTAGCTATTGCAAAGAAGTCCGGCCGTGGGATGCAGGGGGGAACTCTCATTGTGGGCGGGGTTCCTTTGGCGTTCTGGTCAAAAATCGACGATCTTAACCGCCATTTTAGCGGCGCGCCTTACGCGGAACAGGGCATTTTACTTCTGGGGATGGATGGCCACACCGCATGGGCGAATCGTGCTCTGCTTACTCGCGCTGGTATTACTCGACAGTTAGTGACCCACTTGGATGCGGTGGGGCGCGGATACTACGGTTTCGATGAAAGTTTTGCGCCGAACGGATTTTTGGTTGACGCAGGAGTTGACAAAGTTAAGGCAGTTATCCCGGAGCCGAGTAATGACCTGATGTATGCCGCTGGACGCGCTGCGGTGCAGCACTTGCACGAACTGGAAATTACAGCATGGCTCGACCCGCTGGCAACCGAATCTATACTTGACACCTACCGGCGATTGTCTGCCGACGGGGAGCTCAACTCCCATGTTGTAGCTTCCCCTGATCGACTTCAAGAAGGGAAATGCGGAGGACCAATTAACGAAGGCGTTGAAATTGCGTGACGATTTTAGGAGCGTGCATGATGTACGAGTAGCGGGCATCAAGGTATTTGCCGATGGAGTTCTCGAGTATCCATCACAAACCGCAGTCCTGTCCCGCCCTTACCACCCTAGTGGAAAGAACGGCGAGTTACTTTTCGACCCTGCTGAATTTGCCGAAATTGCCATTCGTGCAGACAAACAAAAAATGATCGTACATGTGCACGCTATTGGTGACCAGGCAGTTACCGAGGCACTAAATGGTATTGCAGCCGCTCGCAAGGCAAATGGCAACTCCGGCGTCCCCCATACCATTACGCATCTGCAACTAGTCAGAGCCGAAGACGTACCCCGTTTTCGCGAACTTGGAGTAATTGCTTCTTTGCAACTCTATTGGGCCATAGCTGAAACCGACACAATAGACCTGGTGAAACCTTATATCGACCCTGCACTTTATGCACAGCAATACCCGGCGCGCTCTTTGCTAAATGCAGGGGCCATCATAGCCGGCGCGAGCGACTGGCCGGTCTCTACGCCGAATGTATTTCAAGCTATTTATCGCGCCGAAACTCGCAAAGGGGATAAAGGCATCTTGGACCCGCACCAGCGGGTTCCGCGGGAAGCCATGATCTATGCCTACACACGAAATGCAGCTCGTGCCCTGGGTGAAGAGAACCAAATCGGATCCATAGCGGCAGGCAAGCACGCTGATTTCACTCTTGTGGATCGCGACATCCTAACCGCCACTGCCGAGGAGGCACGGGATACCAAAGTGTTGTGGACAATCGTAGGAGGTAAGACAGTTTTTGGGTCTAAACCCTGAAGGTTTTAATTGAATGACTCATGTCGTCCTAGGTCTGCCTCTTAAGCGATGTTGCGCTACTAACGGGGGCCACAATGATCACGGAGACATCGATGAAAATACTCATATTGGCCACCATATTGATGGGATCGTTTGCGCCGGCATTCCCCCAATCTTCACCCTCGCAGCCAGTCGATCCCACCGGGCAATTTCCTTCCGGCCAAGGCGACCGAGTCCCGGCGTTCTAACACTGTCTCAGCAGAGTCGCGGAGAAGAATGGCTGCGGCTCAAAGGGCGCGATGGTCGAAGATCAAACAGCCTTCACAAATCGGAACTACTAATACACCTCGCCCAAAACGGAAACCGATGTCCGCAGCAGTAAGGGCAAAACTCCGGGCGACGTACGCGAAGAATCATCCCGGCTGGAAACCCAAGAAGAAATAAGACTCGCGAGCTTCAGATCATTAACTTTTAATGTATTGACCCGACTGTGGGGTTACCAACAGATGCTTAGCCAACAAAAGACCTTGCAAATGCGAGTACCCTAGCGGGCGCGCGGATACGGAACCAACGAGAGTCACTCGTCATTAAGGCATAGGATACCCAACGGGGGGTTATATTTCAGACATGAACCAAAGCGAACCCAAGAAGCTGGCAACCAACTTTTTGTTTTGGATGTATTTTGTGGCTGCCTTTGCGGCGGGCGCTCTAATTGCACACTATCTTTGGAGGAAGTTCTGATGGGGCGGTGACGATGAGCCCTACGTGTCGCTCCATTTCCTCGGGGCCGATCATTACTCTAAGTAAGAGGTGGGGCCTGAGTATTTCCCTGCGCCGTGAACTAGTAATGGAAATCCGGGGGTCCCTAGTATTCCTGAACTGAGTTCCCGCCATCTATTACGATCATCTGCCCAGTGATGTAAGAGGCTGCTTCGCAACTAAGGGAAGCAATGGCTGCTGCAACGTCCGGTGGCGAACCCCCTCTTCCAATGGGAGTATGTTTGGCCGCTACCAGTTCCCCAGGATAAGGGCTCAGAAAGTGCTCCAAAGCACTTTTACCCTGGCGGCACTTACCTGAAAAAGAGAAGGACTATTGATGCGACGGAGGCTCCGGAGCCGTGGTTCTTAGTAACTTGGTTTTCAAAGTGAACTTCTGATGTGGCGAGAGATCTACCTCGGTGTCGAAAGTTTCGTATCCTGGAAGTCTAATTGAAATCTTTCGTTTCCCCGGGGCAACCAGCAAGCTCTTTCCCATCCCTCCCAGTTCACCCGCGTGTCCGGCTAGAAGACCATCCACGAAGACGGCGGCGCGGTCAGGATCGATGGAAAACTTGATCTCGGCCGTGGTGGCGGGCATTTGATACGCGGGGTCCTTCTCCAATGTGACTCTTACTTCCTGCTTTTCGCCAGGCTGGAGATGGATTTGTTGAGTGAAATCCTTGTATCCATCATGGCGCACGGAAATCTCATGCTGACCTGGTAAAAGCATGACTTTCTTGGAGCCTCTAAGTTCTTTTAAGTATCCGAGGTATTGTCCGTCGATCCATACCCCGGAATTCTGCTCAAGCTTCGTCGCGCCCGCAAAGTCAACCTGCCCTAAAACATCATTCTTTGCGTATCCGAGCGTTGCGAAAACAACGAGAGTGCAGAGCACACCCATTCGCCTTTTAAAAAAGCTGTTTTCCATAAATTTCCTCCTATTCTAGAGTAAGTGTTCCCCTACCGGGGGACAGGATCAGTGACCCTGTTTCAGAGTTGACCGATGCCTTGTTGGGGCCACCCATCGCACGTCGCGAAGCGTAAACCGTTTGCGCCGCCGCTGCCAGTCCCGACCCGCAACTTTCACCGCAAAAAATCTGATGCGAATTAAAGCAAAATGATAGGCGAAGATGAAACCTGCCGCCATCGTCTCTGTGACGAGATTGTCACCTTGGGCGGTTCTATTCGGAGCTTGCTGGCGACAAGAATACAATGATCACGGAGGTAGCGATGAGAGTCCTTATATTAGTCACCATATTGATGGGATCGTTTGCACCGGGATTCCCCCAATCTTCACCCTCGCAGCCGGTCGATCCCACCGGGCAATTTCCTTCCGGCCACACTCCATCGACGCCCACAACATTTCCCCCAGGAATAAAACAGACTGAGGACACAAGAAGCGATACTTCGGGCGCCAAATCTTCCGCCCCGGGCGAGAGAACCTTTGAAGGAACAGTAGTAAAAAAACGGCACCAGTATGTTTTAAAAGCGGCGGACGCTCAGTACTTGCTCGAAGATCACGGAGAAGCGAAAAAATACAAAGGTAAGATCGTGAAGGTCACGGGTCGAGCGGACGAAAACCATGTGATAAATGTGAAAAAGATTGAACTCTTACCGTCCAGTGAATGACACGGTCGCCGCTTTGTGGCTGTTAGGCAGAAATGGAGGTCCTCGATGACGCCACCCCATGCAGTGAAGCTACCGGTAACAGCTACAATCCCGTTCGAATGTGAGTTCTGGGCGGAAGATGACGGCTGGACTGGCTTCTGCCCCCAACTAACCCTGTCGATCCGTGGCAATAACTTTGAAGAAGCCAAGAAGCACATGGAGGCAGCTCTTCAAAGCAAGGTTGAGGCAATTCTGAAACCTGGCGCGGGAAGCACTGCGGCAGCCTAATATGTTTACTTGGATTTGGCGGAAGAACTTCCGTGTCCACGCATGTAGCTCAAACCCACAATGGTTGAAACGAGAATACTTATGATTACGGCGACATGACTTATAAGCTCCGTCAGATCGGGCCAAATCAAGATCATCGCGAAAAAGACCCCGACTGTAGCTAGCAGGCTAATCACAAACCACACGATGGTCGCCCAGCGGCGGTCGCTTTCGATCACCGCCCACGACACTATTCCCGCATATGCTAGCCCCGCGATCTCCTGGGAGATGTAACTGGAATGAAAGACCACGTTGTTGTCGGTACTATGTAAAATAGCCAATCGCGGAATAAACAATCAACCCGAAAGTTGAACCGCTGTCGCGAACCTCTTCACAACCCCCGGAAATAAATCCTCATCGAAAGCCCCGAATTTGACATTCTATTAGCCCATGCGTTTTGGCGAGGAGGCTGACATTAAAACTCCGGAGCAGATCGTAGAGCTGAGAACTCGATTTGAGCAAGCCGCCAGGGAACAGAACGCGGGCAAACTGCGAGCCCTGACTTCCGAAAATCAACAAGTCGCGCCGGGACGAGGATGTTCTCGCACCGAGCTCTCCCGTGGTCAGCCGCAAAGAGCAGCTTTCACAAAGTATGGAAACTAAAGCCCTGCTGGAAAATCATCGACTACACCTAGGGTTATACAAGCGTGTTGCTGACGCTGTCGGTGTTCATGCTTCCTTCGTCAGCAAAGTGGCCAGTGGGAAGCGGGAGTCGATTCCGGTTATGCGAGTGCTCTTAAAAGAGCTTCGCAAGCTCGAGCAACAAAGTTTTGCCAATGGGCGGCACAACGACGATCCCAGCGCAGAAGTAAAGGGACTTAACCCGGGGGATGGATCTGGGGAACGAGCCGCACGACCTACGTCGTGGAATACCGGTCTCGCTTCATGAGCCCCATGCCCGTACTCGTAGCCGAACGCGTAAGAGAACTGCGGAAGGAGATTGCGGAGATCAATGAACAAAACGCGGAATTGTTGCGAAACGACAGGCCTGATTTCTCAGGCGGGAAAGAACGTCGTCTCCAGAGGTTGAAGGAAATTAAAGAAGAGCTAATGTCTCTGACAAATTGGAAGAAGGTCTGATTTTACGGTGAGCCGCTCGGTCTTCGCTGTCAATACCAACCGCGGCGCAACAAAACGGGGTTAGCGCTGGCGCGCAGGAATAGCAAGTTTCAGGTGACGAATATACTATTCTACCCCCCCAAACAAAGTTCCACAGCCTGCACGAGCGCACTTGAATCCGACTTTGCCACTACGTGCTTAATTCCGGAAGCGGCGACTTCTCGGTGGATGAATTCGTCGTCGGCAAAATTCGTAAACATAATTATTGGCACAGCCGGCATTAGGTTCGCCAAAGCCTTCGCCACCGCGAGGCGTCCATCACTGGGATCGACATGTCCAGCACAATTAAGTCTGGATTTAATTGTTGGGCCTTTTCAACCCCGTCTTGTCCGTCGGCAGCTTCACCGCAAACTTCCCATCCAGGGTGGCTCTCCAGCAGGAGGCGCATGGCACGTCTCACGATTGCGCTGTCATCGATAATGAGTATGCAATTTGGCAACGGTTGTGGGTCGGCTGTCAAATCAATATGGAGGTTAACCTAGGAGATTAACTATAGGGTTAAAAAGGTATTTCCCCTTCTTTCCTTAAGCGCTTACCCGCAGATATTTGCCATCAAAAGACACAAGGGGAAGAGACTATTCAGGAGCGGAAAAAAGACCGTCTCGGGTGCACAGCGGCACTGCACCGACAGGTGTTCCGCCGGGTTCTGTTACAGTACAAGTTGAGAAAGGATGGGGTTGTTTCAGATCTGGGGTCGGATGATAACGCGAACTTGAACTCAAAATCCCCTCATCGTAGAAGTGTCCCCAGTAGAAGTGTCCCCAGCAAAGCTCGGGTGCTGTGGTAAGAAAATTGAAAATATTGTGCCCGTTTCGCCCGGTTTGGTGCTGCTGCGTACTCGTATCGTTCCACTATGTTTCGCAACAATCTCCCGCGTCAGCCATAGCCCCAGCCCCGTGCCAACATCCTTCTTCGTCGTGTAAAAGGGCTCAAATACCTTCTGCCGATGGTTCGGGTCAATTCCGCAACCACTGTCTGCTAGTGTCACTGCAACCCCTCTAGTACCATCTCGCTTTGTCCATCTAACGCGTACCGTTAACAAACCGTGCTGATCCAGAGCGTCGAAAGCATTTACCACCAAATTGGAGAAAACTTGGCGGATCTCTCCTGCAAATCCCGTCACGCACGCCGACTCGTCGAATTGACGTCGAACTTGAATCCCCTTCGCCTGTATACGACTTTTATAAATGAACAAAATTTGTTCTATGCTTTTTGAGATGTCCACCGAAGTCGGCGCTGTCGAATCGCGGTAAAACCCAAGCGTCTGCCTAGAAATGTGCGCCAAGCGAGCGACTTCTTCCTGGGCCGCTACGAGGTGTCCCTTTGCTTTTTCGTCGAGCGATAAATTTCGACTCAACAGAAAAAGAAGATTCATGATTCCTTCAAGTGGATTATTGATTTCATGCGCAACCGTTGCGGCCAACCGCCCAGACGCTGCAAGTCTTTCAGACTGTCGCAATGCCTCCGCGGCAAGCTTCCGCTTCGTAACATCGAGAAAATAAACTGAAAGGCCGTCGGGGGTAGGATAAGCCCGAATTTCGAACCATGAATTCAAGGGCGAATAAAATAATTCGAACTCAACCTTCACATGTTTGGTAGCGGCGTGGCGGAAGTTAGTCTCTAAATCTGTGCCGATTAGATCGGGAAATTCCTGCCAGTAGTCTTTGCCAAGAACGCTCGCACGTGATTTATTTATCGGGCGGATAATTTCTTCCGCCTGGCGATTCACATGAGTAAACCGCCACTTTTCATCCAGCACGATGAATCCGTCAGTAATGCTCTCTAAAATGTTAGTAACGCGCTGATTGGAATCGCGAAGCTCTGTCTCCGCAAGGCGCTGCTTGGTGACATCGTGGAAGATCATTACTACGCCGACAATGTTCCCATTGAAGTCGCGGATTGGTGCCGCGCTGTCATCAATCGCTATCTCGCGGCCATCGCGAGTTATTAAGATTGTGTAGTTACTTCCAACGACCGTGCCCTCGCGCAGAACCCGCCGGACAGGATTTGGAGCAATTTCGCGACTGTGCTCATTGACAACGTTGAAGAGACTGTCAAGGTCTTGACCAATTGCATCCTCCGACTCCCATCCCGTCATTGCTTTGGCCACCGGGTTTATATATGTAACTTTGGCCGCAATGTCGGTTGTGATGACGGCGTCAGCAATGCTCGCAAGCGTCACCCTGAAAAACTCCCGTTGCTGCTCGAGCTCCAGGGACTTGCGTTCCAAGGCCTCCTTTGCCGCAATAAGTTCACGCTCTGCTCTTTCGCGCGCCATAAAAACCGCTCGTGCGTTCTGCAGAGCGACCGAGCGCAAAAGCTCTTCCTCGTTTTCATCCATCCGCATCAACCGATTCCTAAGACTTTTTCTGCCAGGAGAGTGCCGGTAACCCGCGCTCGGATCTTCGCAAAAGCGATCTCGCGCGGCGTGGACGTGTCGTCACTAAAAGGGGAGAAACCGCAATCATCGGTTGTCCCGAGTTGATCGAGCGGAATATACTTGGCAGCTTCCAGCACCCTGTCTCGCACTTCCTCCGGCGTGTCCACCCGTGGATCAATGGGCGAAACAACCCCCACAAAAGCCCGTTGATCGGGCTTGACATTATCTCGAATTATCTTTAAGACACGTTCGCGATCTGGTTCGCCAGCCAGGGCAATGTAAAAGCTTCCGGCCCGCAGCTCAAACAAGCTCGGTAACAACTCCGCGTAATCGACGTCAGCACTGTGAGTCGAATCACGGTCGCCCCCAGGGCACGTGTGTACACCGATGCGTTTCCGTTCGTCCGCGGAGAATTTCGACAACCCTAGGTTGTTTAAACCAATAAAACTGTTGAGTAAATTGCCGGAGGGATCGACTTTGACCGCCAATCGTCCTTCGGTAAAATCGATTTGAACTTTCTCTGCACCTTTGGCGAAACATCCACGAATTTCATTTACATGCTCATGTAGAAGGTCGTCGATGAATTCCTGCCGTGTGTAACCCGGAATGTCTTTTGCTGGATACATTAAACTCAATGCTGAAGGCGAGATTACGGCCTGTTTTAAGGGCAAATGTGCATAACGTTTTGCCACGTCCAAGTAGCGGTCCGCATATACCCGATACCGGAAAGGACCGGCCGTCAGCCTTGGCATGCGCCTGACGTGGCCCGCAGAAAAAGGAATTTTGAAGCCATCGGGCGCGGTATTCGGCAGCCCATGTACCGAATAGGTCCAAAAGTTGTGATACTTGCGTTGTTCGCCATCGGTAATGATGGGAGAACCTGTAGCCTCAAAGTTTCTGATGGTATCAGCCACAGCGTTTTCGTACAGAGAATCCAACTTGGGATCGGCAAAATCACCCGCTTCCTCGATTGCCTCAATCAATTGCAATGGCCTCGGGATGCTACCGATTGGTTCTGTTGGTATTTTCATTCAGTGATGTTACCCGAAACGTCAAGGATCATTAGCGGACCTTCCAGATGAAGACGACATCGTCGCGCGGAGGCCCCTGAACAAACGTACACTGATCATCGAGAGAATCGCCATACTGGTAGTCGGTCGGGTGCTAGTCTTAAGAAAGAGGCATCGATGGCTGCGTCAATATTGCCCGCGCTATTTCGTCCAAACTTTTCCCACTTCTCCGATTCAAGGGGAAATTTCAAAGCCGCGAAGCCAGGCGAAAATGTTCGTAGATTATCCATTTTGGTAGTGGATGATGAACCAAGAATCGCGGAAACTTTAAAGGAAATCTTAGTTGATAGTGGTCATGAGGCCGTTGCGTTCTGGGATAGCAGAAAGGCGTCAGAGTACTTAGTCGCGCACTGTCCCGATGTGCTTCTTAGTGACGTGGTCATGCCCTACCTTGATGGCATAAAGCTCGCGAGTATAGCAAATGAGAGATGTCCTCAAACTCGGGTTTTACTTCTGTCAGGGCACGCTGCAACTTCTCCCTTAATGCGAGATGCCAGAGCTCGAGGTTACAACTTTGAGCTCCTAGCAAAGCCTCTCGATCCGGAAGTGTTGCTGCATTGGCTGTCTAGATGAGGGCGCAGGTTGTCCAGCCATTAATACGGCCGTGACTTTAGCACGCTGCTGCTGTTGGCGGCGGGCACGATGACCGATGTGAACGGGCAGGCGAATTTTACCCAGCAGTTTGCAATTAATGGACAGCGCGGCGTTGAAGCCGTGTTCGCGACGGACGGCGCGGATGTCAGCGATCCTGAAATGGGTGGGAGTACATTCACAAATTTCAACGTGGATGCGATTCAGGACCTACAGTCAAGCTCGGGAGTGATGCCGGCAGACATCGGGCGAGGGGCGGCGGCTTCACCAACATCGTGACCCGGTCCGGGAAGAACGGGTTTCACGGCTCGAGGGACTCGGGGGAATAATTGGAGTGCGGCCATATATACTTTTTCGACATCCGTCATTTGCCGCTGCACGAATTCTCGGCTGTCAGGCAATATGGTCACTGTGAGAATGCTGGCCAATGAAGCATACCGTCGCCGAACCACAAACTTCCACGGTGGCCGAGATTGCCACCGATTCTTGCGCTCCCCTTAGGCGAAAGCTGTTGATCATTCATGGTGTCGGTGATTTTGACGAAGAAACAATCACAGAGGAGGTCGCAGGGTTCGCGAGCAAGCACGGTATTCATCCCTCGAAAGTGAGTGCGTTCAACTGGGATCAGGAAGTGGGAGGGCCATTCGGAGGATTCGCACTGCACCTGGGCATCCTCGCTGAACTTTGTGCGGGTCTACTGAACCTTGCAAATCTGGGATTTCTTCAAACTTCCCTTCCGTACTGTGGGATACCGAAGAGTTATCTGCGATTCCAGAATTGGGTATTCGCGCTGGGACAAATCGTCCTTTCGTTTCTAATCGTTCTCTGTGTGCTGGCTTTTCTCGATAGTTCATTCAAGCAGGCTCGAGTCTCAGAGCTTGCCGTCCTTATAACACTCTCAATTCTTCTTTCAGTGTCAATCTTGGGAGCGGCGCTGTCGGGATCAACTCAGGGATGGGTTGTCAGTCTTCGTCGCTTAATTGTGACTATCCTCTGGCCTGTTTTCCACTTCTTAGCAGCCCCTGTTGGCTTTGGCTTAATCGCTATCGCAGCACTGGCTTTTAATGCACGCATCTCCGATAGCCTTGAAGTCCAGAGCGGATTCCTTTTTGCTCTATCATACTTCGGTCTGAGGTTAGCGACGCTTGCACTAATCATCTTTGCTTCATGGATCGTGATCCTGCCTATTCGATTTCAATTGAAGGCAACGTCCGATACAGCCCGGTACATCGGCCTGGTCGAATACAGGGAAAATTTGCAGGTCTTGCTGAAACAGAAACTAGAGGAGGTAACGTCCAACTGCGATTACTTGATCATCCTGACACACAGCCTCGGGTCGGTGATCGCCATTGACTGCATGTTGGAGCACGGTTCGCTGTTTGCCAAGCTCAAACAGCTTGATTTCGTAACGATGGGTTCGCCGCTGCGGCGGTTGTTTCACAGATTTTTCCCTGACATTTTCGCCCCAGTCGACACAATCAATGAGGCTCTCAGAAGCAGCATCACTGGCTTCGCTTGGGTGAACGTATACAGGCCACTCGACTTCATCGGAACGCGATTGGGAAACTCAGAGTCCCAAATTGAAGAATTCAGTACGGGGCAACTTTTGAAAAATCATCCAAACTATTGGCGGGATAGTATCGTCGCTGACCTCATCGCGGAAGGCATTCAGAAGGCTAAACACTCTGCGCCAAACGCGCCAGCCCCCAAGTTCTACAATTGGCCGCCTGATCTCTGCATTGATGAGTACCAAGGTGGCATCGCTCGTCTTTGGACCCGTCGGTTGTACATTTTCATGGGAATCTTTTTGGGCTTGATCACTTGGCAAGTAATGGACACCGTCAGAATCGGTTACCCGTCTTTTATGCGCTTTTTTTCACCAAAAATGATAGTAACAGTCGCAAAGCAGGACGGTTGGAGTTCCGCGATTTTCCAGTGGCTGTTTCTGAGTGCATTGATAATTGCTGGTCTTGTGACGCTCATTCGATTTCTCTACAAGAAAGTATGGTGGGACTGGTTTGGGGCCTACGGATCTAGCGTGCTTGGGTGCGTAGAGCAAGCACGACGAAACGCGCTAATGCGCTACGCCCCAAAGTCGAAAGTGCTTTAGAATGCCCTGGCCGCTTCAGGTGCCCTCTCGATCTGGGTATCTCTTCCCTCTCTTAGTGCGTATCGCGGGAGCGCGCTTGCAAAGCTCAGTCCTGGCCAATAAAGCAACCGACGGGTCCAAAGACGAGCGATGCCACCTTGGTACTCATCAACGCAGAGATCAGGCGGCCAATTGCAGAACTTGGGGGCTGGCGCGTTTGGCGCAGAGTGTTTAGCCTTCTGAATGCCTTCCGCGATGCTCAACATGGAATTTCGGAACGGGCAACTGGCAGTACTCGTTCCAGAAAATCCCGTGGCCATCAACCACGAAGCGTTTTCCCTCGTGCCCCTGTTTGACCGCAAATTTCTGCTTAAGGGCAATCAGCGTGGGCCTCCACTGCTCTATCTGCCCGCCCTGACCGAGATACTTCAAAAGGCACTGTCCTGAGTCAAGTCGCTTTCGGGAAATCATGGGATTGTGATCGCGTTGTGTTCGCCGGGGAGACTCATCGAAACCGGACTGCTCCTCTGCCCTCTGGAGATAAGGCTCGAAATCTTGCTAGTAAAACTTAGTGTGACAATCTCTCGGGTCCGGTTTGAGCGAGAGTCTTGCGAAATTGCGGCTATTTCGAACGATTCTTAAGGAACGCGGCCAGGTTTCTCTGCAACCCAGACTCTATGGCGGAGCAGAGTGGATTCGAACTCCAAGTACAGTGGCTCTGCACTGTCGACGGAAGGTCTGATGCCCGCCTCGCTGTTCGCGAGTGAGAATACTATCGTCCTTCTGCTAGGTGATGCCTAAGCGGGTTATCCGACTTCCGTTTTGAAAACACTGATACCGCTGATACCGTTTTGGTAAGCAACGCAGGTCGCTAGAGGTCGTAGTAGATCTAAGGCCTAAAGCGAACTTCCTTGTAAGTGCTTCCATAACATACTATTATCGTGTAAGTGTAGATATCATGGTGACTTGCGGAAATGGTGCTAGTCGAATCCCACTCTCTCCGCCAATCCGTCGGACCTCGCTGCTTTCGTCCGTCACAACCTCCTCGCAGAATAATGTCATGCCACGACGCCGCCACAAACCTGACTTCAATGACTTATCCGGAGGGCCCATCGACAGGTCATATCTATGATGTATTGAATCCAGGCTGTCCCATTTTCACTAGGCAGACTGCGACATCACTCACATGGCGGTTGCCAGCTCCAAACCTATACCAGCGGACTAGCGGCGATAAGGGCAAAACAGGGGGCGAAAACCCGCATAATAATGAGGAGTTATTTGTACCCTTGGGGGCCAGGCCGCAGGGTGGTCATATGCTGAGCAATAAAGTCTTCGGACATCGGAATTGGACTTGTTACATCCAGCAAGAGACCATTTGGGTCTACAGTCATAAAGTGGCGTTGGCCATATCCCTCATTTCGTACCGGCTGGACAATCTTGAGGCCGTGTCTCTTCGCCTCTGAGTGCACGGAATCTACGTCCTTCACGCTAAAAGAAAGCACCATCCCGGCGGGGAGGCGACGGAATTCCTGAGGTACAAGGTCATGATCTCGCCGCCATACTCCTAACTGCGCCGATGGATTCTCAGGAGAGGCAAGCTCCAGGTAAAAGTCGCTCTCAAAAGCGACAGTGAAGGCGAACAGTTTAATGTAGAAATCGCGGGTCGCTACCAAATGGTCCGACAGTATAGCGGGTAAAATTCTAGAAACCATCACTTGGTACCTCTGCTCTAAATCTGAAGGAACCCTACCAATTTGTATTGTAAGAATTTTACCCTGCCTCAACTGCAACATGGTTGTCGCGACCGGTCTTCCTTTTTGCATACTGGCTAGGAGTGTATCCGGCAAGATCGCGGAACTCGTGGATCAGATGCGCTTGGTCGTAATAGCCTGAGGCGGTCGCCAGGGCTGCCCACTGGGCCTCGCCTGTTGTCTCAGCCAACCTCAATATTGATTGGAATCGTTGAATCCTGCAAAACAGTTTCGGCGTCAGTCCAACCTCACGGCTGAAAAGTTCAATAAAGTGCTTCGGACTGATCCCAACCTGCTTAGCCACGTGGGCGACGGGTCGTGACTTAAAAACCCAACGCAAATCGTTCAGAGTAGCTGCAACAGCAGAGTTTAACGAAAAGGTTTTCAGTTCACTTAGCAAAAAACTTTCCAGTATCCGGAATCTACATGCAGGAGAATAAGCCTCCAACAGTTTTTCCCGCAGGATGACCGCACTGTGCCCCCAAAACACATCTAGCGACTCAAACAAATTTAGCAATTCAGTAGCTTGTCCGAAGAAAGGGTAAGCCCCGCCAGGCTTGAAGTGGACGCCCAGCAGACAAATGCGGCGTGGCAAGTCACCATCAAAAAATCTTGCCTGTGGACCGGAAACCACTGAGTTGCGAAAACTTCGAGATGCGGCTTCGCCGGGGCGAGTGAATATACGCAAGGGTTCGTTGCGCAGGTTAATGACGATTTCCATCGTGGCGCTGGGCAGTGCGCGTTCCACCCCACCGGAGAAGTGATCGTTCTCATACAGCCACAAGGAATGTATGTGGAGCGACAATGGAAACCGGGGAGTGTGGATCCAATAAGACATATTGCATTAATGTTCGAGTAGCCCGCTCTATTAAGTGTCAAAAAACGGCCGTTAAGCCTTAGTATCGCCCGGACCAGAGAGTCCTACCACTTCTCCCTTTACCTGCTCCTTCAAGAGCATTGTGATTGGTCTTCCCCCAGACAGGGCGTGAGCAACGGGAGTCGGCAAGGAAAGTGTCAAAGATCTCGTGTCATGTAATTCTGCAAAGTGTGGCGGAATGCAGCACAAATAGTAGGTGGCTCTCAAGCATTTACATCAGCCCCAAAATCAATTGCAATCGCGATTTTTCAAAGTTGACCTGATTCTGGTGTCAGCGCAACAGTGACGTTCTGGCTATTTTCGTTTCGCGAAGAACTCGTTGGCCGCGACCTGAGTCTCTGCATGAGTCTGCTCTTTGACCTGCTGGTTGATTCCCCACTCATGGCCGAAAGGATCTACGATCTTTCCGTAACGTCCTCCCCAGAACATGTCCTGCACGGGCATGCTCACACGCGCTCCAGCAGAGGTTGCGCGATCGACAACCTCGTCCGCATCGTCAACTAGGAGGGTGATGCGCACACCTGTTCCTCCGAGCGTTTCCGGTGACTTGCAGGTTCCTCCTTCGCTCTCAGGGAACTCATCGCACACGAAGAACTTGTGTCCATCCAAAGTCAATTCGCCATGCATGATCTTCTCGCTGCCGGGTTTAATCATTCGGTGTACTTCTTCAGCGCCAAAAACACTCTTGTAGAAATCGATGGCGGCGGGCCCATTGAGCACAATTAATTCGGGAATGAACTGGTCTTCTCGATGCATCTTCTCCTCCTCTAGACCCCTGGCCGTCAACATTTTACGTGACAATCACTGTTGAGTGATTGTACCCAGCAATTACACCCACGATTCCTCTCAATGAGTAGAATTGCGATGTTACGGCAACAATCCACTAGATTACTGGAACCCGGAGTAAAATTCGGCACATGAAGGTGTTCAACACCGGGCGGGAAGCTAAGGAATTCTTGATTTCCAAGATCATCGAGGAAGCACAGCGCGAGAACGTCCCGCTCTCGGAGGTCGAGCGCAAAATGCTGCACTTCACAGAAAGTGGATGGACGCTTCCTGACATCACGGAAGTTTCGGAGGACTTTGATCGCGATTGCGACCAAGCCAAGTATGAAAAGAAAATTGCGAAACTCGTTACGAAGGCCTATAGGTGCATTCGCAAAGGCTCCCGTGAGGATTACGACAAATGGTGGGCTGCAATTGGTTTTCTCCAACGCGAAGATCACTACATTTCGGTGATGATTCGATCAGCGGGGCTGCGTCCGCCCGGAGATCAATTGCGGCTATATGCCACCGCAATTGGGATCGTCGGTTGCTTCCTTGCATGGATCTTCGTTTGTATCAAATACAACATTGCTATGCCCTCTCGGGGCAGCCTAGTAATTTTCGTATGGGCTGTGGTCGCATGTTCGTTCGTTGCCTACACGCTTCTCCGCTTCATCCTCGGTAGAGGGAGAGCGGACGACCTCACCTCCCAGGCCCTAGAAAAAATGGTCCGAATGTATCAGCGTTTCACTGGAACCACGTGACTATTCGCATCAGGCAATTACACTCACGCTCCGCTTCAATGAGTGTAATGCGATTTTTCGACAATTGACACAAGTGCCTGCTCAGTTGGCAGCTCGGATTACTTCCGGTTGCGGACAATCCATCCAGAGTCGCACGGCCTTGGTAGTGGGCTACTTTGAGATTTAATCAACAATGAAGCCTTCCCTCCAACTGTCCTTGTTGAGTTCGTAGGGGTAAATATGGAACCCTTCGGGGAAACTGGCGAATCCCTTTTGATCTTTGACGCGCTCGATTGCAGCTTTCGCTTCTGATTCAGTTGAATAGACACCAATAAGTAGTTCGCAATCGTCGCAGTCTTTCCGCTCCTGCTCAAACCACAGCAAGTAAACCGTGGTCATTTACGCTGCTCTTTTCGCCCTCCGAGACTCGTACGCTTCCCAAAGTGCAACCAAATCCTCTACGCTCCACAGCCGATCTGTTACGCCAGCGGCCGTGGATGGACTCATGCGAAGTGTACGATGGATTTTAATGAAGTTGTAAGCGAAATAATTTAGGGCCGTAGCAGCCGCGTGGTTCTCCATCTTCCGGCTGAAACCGTTGGATAGACGCGTGTAGCGGCGCATCGTGCCGCGAACCGTCCAATTCTGTCGTTCCACGAAAGAGGTAGAAACATGTTTTGGGTCTGGTTTTCCGCTCACGGCTTTCATCTCGCAGTCGATGCACGTGGCGGGAGAGTAGCGCGTTTCGTTCTCAGTCGGCGCACCGTAAATCTTGTGAAGTTGCGCGTAATCGCAATTGCTTCCGAATGCATCTTCGATAACGTTTAGGTACGTCCTGAGTGCGTCAGTAGTTATCTGGACCCTTCCTTTACCCGCGATGCAACATCCTCAACGAAGTCTTTAGCGGTCGCCAGATCGCGCTGTCCTAGCCTCCACGATGGCACTAGCTTGCTGTCGGCATCCACACAGACCCAGAGCCATACGTCACCGGCGTCAGGATTCATGCGGGCAATCTCTTCTGTCCGATTTTTCTCCTTGCAGTAAGTAGCCCACTACCCACGGCCTTCATACCCTTCCCGGAGACTATAATGGCGCGACACGGATGGCCCTAACTGCTGGCACGAAACTCGGCCCCTACGAAATCCAGTCTCCGCTGGGCGCTGGCGGAATGGGCGAGGTGTATCGCGCCAGGGATATCCGTCTGGATCGAACCGTAGCAATCAAGGTTCTAGCTTCCCATCTTTCGTCTTCGCCGGAACTGAAACAGCGCCTGGATCGCGAGGCTCGTGCCATTTCGTCGCTGAACCATCCGCACATCTGCCATCTCTATGACATTGGATCGCAGGATAGCACCGATTATCTGGTGATGGAGTTTCTTGAAGGAGAGACTCTAGCTGAGCGGCTTCTTAAGGGACCTTTGCTCCTGAACGAAACTCTAAAGATTGGGATTGCTGTTGCTGAAGCGCTTGCAGTGGCACACCGTCAGGGGATTGTGCACCGCGATCTGAAGCCAGGGAACATCATGCTGACGATAAACGGTGCGAAGCTGATGGACTTTGGGCTAGCGAAATCCGCGGGCGACGGCGTTCCCGCTGGAGCTTTCAGCGCGCCTCTTTTGTCGGCGGCCCGGACTATGAGCGGAGCCAGTCCCATCTCTCCACTCACGACAGCGGGCACGATGATCGGGACGATCCAGTACATGTCCCCAGAGCAGATTGAGGGCAAGGAGGCAGACGCGAGATCTGACCTGTTCGCGCTTGGCGCTGTTCTTTATGAAATGGTAACGGGTGCACGACCGTTCGAGGGCAAGAGCCAGCTCAGCGTGGCAAGCGCGATTCTCGAAAAGGAACCGGAACCAATTTCTCGAGTCCAGCCACTCACGCCGCCGGCGCTCGAGAACATCGTTACCGCTTGCCTGGCCAAGAATCCTGAGGAGCGGTTTCAGACAGCGCATGACATCGTGCTGCAGTTGAAATGGATCGCTCAGAGCGGGTCACCAGCTTTCAGGTCCACTGAAAAAAAGGCAAAAAACCAGGGGCTATTGGCTTGGCTCATCGTAGGCACACTCGCCCTGACGCTGGTCGCGGTTGTTCTCTGGTGGCGCGGATCCAAGGGCAGGGAGCAGACTGCATATTTTTCTTCGCCACTCCCGTTCGCGGCGCGAGATGTAGCTGTATCTCCTAACGGCCGTACGGTAGCCATTGTTGGCCATCGAGAATCTCAACGAAACAACGTACTGTGGATCTATGAGCCCGGATCACCAGAAGCGACCAGCCTTGCCAACACGGAAGATGCAAACTTTCCATTCTGGTCTCCTGACGGGCGGTCGCTCGGGTTCTTTGCAGACGGGAAACTGAAGAAGTTGGACTTGGGAGGCGGACCGGTGCAGATCTTGTGCGATGCACCCTCAGGTCGCGGTGGTGCCTGGAATAAGGATGGCGTCATCATCTTTACTCCGAGCGGACACCTTGGAGTCGGCCTGTATCGAATTCCTGCTTCGGGGGGCACGCCGACTCAGATCACAATTCCGGACAAAAGCCTGAACGAAGACAGCCATCGCTGGCCGGTCTTCCTCCCCGATGGAATCCACTATTTGTACTCCGCGATCCATCTTTCCGGACGAAGGGATCTCAGTTCGATCTACCTGGGTTCGCTGCGTTCGACTGATAAGCGGCTTGTGACCAAAGCGAACGCTAATGTGGCCTATGCCGCACCGTATCTGCTCTTCTATCGCGATCAGACTCTTTTCAGCCAACATTTCGACACAGGAAAGTTCGAGCTAACTGGCGAGCCTGTCTCCATCTTGACGGACGTTCAATTCTCGCCGCGAATTTCTGAAGCCGTATTTGCCGCTTCGAGTGCTGGCTTATTGGTAGCCCAAAAAGCTGGGGATTCCGGCGCTTCTGAACTGTTGTGGCTTAATCGAAAGGGTGAAGAGATTGGAATCGCGCTGCAGCCCGGCATCTACGGCAACATCACGCTGGCCCCAAACGGCAAGACCGTGGCATCCGATACCACCGATCCCGACAGCCAAAATACCGACATCTGGACTTACGATCTCGAGACCAAGAGCGCGAAGCGGCTGACGTTTGATCCGGCGATTGACTCTCTGCCGATTTGGAGTCCTGACGGAAATCGAATGGTTTTTGCGTCGAATCGTGGAGTCACGTTCAACCTATATTTAAAAGATACGAATGGAGCGCAAGAGGAGAAACCTATTCCGCAGGACGGTCCTGACAGATTTCCCACGGACTGGTCGCCCGATGGGAAATATGTGCTCTACGAGCGGGGCGCAGACTTGTGGTTTGTAGCGATTCCTGAACTCCGAGCCACTCAGTTTCTCAAAGCAAGTTCCACTTTGAAAAACGCTCGATTTTCACCGGACAGCAAGTGGCTAGCGTACTCCTCGAATGAGAGTGGACGATGGGAGATTTATGTAACCTCTTTTCCGGGGGCCCAAGGCAAGTGGCAGGTCTCGAACACGGGAGGGGATCAGCCCAAATGGCGAAGCGACGGAAAAGAACTCTTCTACCTCTCTAACGATGGCAAAATCATGGCTATTCCAGTGAAGACCGGGGCCAATTTTGACGCTGGTACACCGACGGCGCTCTTCCAAGCCAAACCTCGTGAAATGATCGCGACTTCCGAGCAGTTCTCCTACGACGTCAGCAAAGACGGGCAGAAATTCCTCATCAACACGCAACTCAAGACAGCGGTAATACCGATGTCTGTGGTCCTGAACTGGAGTACAAAGTTGAATTGGTAACGCCACCACCAAACCAATTCAGACTGTAGGTTTGTGCGGTCTGAATCAGGGAAACCATCGCACCGGAAGTGAAAAGGGTCGCGGGCGAATAACTGGCTAATCGGAAATTAACTGTCGTAATCAGGCCATTACACTCATGATGCAGTCAATGAGTGAAATTGCGATATTACACCAATTGACTGAGCGTAGAATCAGCGTTTGCCATGAAACGCTTGTGGATTCTTTCGGGCTGTCTCTTCGTGCTAGTGGTCTGCTTTGTAGGCTGGTACAGCGTCGCCTCAGATTATGGGGACGACGTCGCCTCAGGCATCTATCATTTTGCTGAGAACGGCGAAACATCCACCCTAGTTCTCAACCGGGACCACAGCTTCCAACAAGAACTGAGTAAGCATGGCGAGGTAAAGCGCGCAATCGGAATTTGGAGGCGCATCGGGCAAGGTGGTATTGCGTTTTCAAAGGAGTTTCTACTCGTATCTGGGCAGGAACCTGGCGCGGATCAGACAACTTATGCCGACATGCATAAAGTCGTTGGATTCTTCGTCTACCTAGTCCTTCGTCAGTATCACGTGCTGTGGTACAGCAGAGTGGACCCTTCCCCTGCTAACACTGTCTCCGGTATATATGCTGGAGAGGAACCCGGGGTGTCAGCAACATTGATACTGAAGGCGGATCACACTTTCGAGCAAGTAATCCACGCACTGAGCGTCACGAAGCAGGCGAAGGGAATTTGGAGTGTCGATCAGAATGGCGACGTCACCTTCTCGAAAGATTTTCTCAAGGCTTGTGGAGAGCCGCTCAGAAGCGATGAAACTGCATCTGCTTGGGACCCTAAAGGCTCCAATCTCCAGATTCAGATCGCCATGACTTCCGGATCGGGTGTGCCGACTTTTCGCAAGGAGCAGCTCTTCTAAAAAGTCGCAAATGCATCGCCGTTCATAACTGTTGTTATCAGGCAATTTCACTCACTACCGGGTCAATGAGTGAATCGCGGTCTTTCTCTGTAGGCCAAAAATCCGACGACTGCGGCTGACGGAATAGCCCCGGCTAGAAACCAAACCACGATGAATAGGGGAGCCCACATGCGGTAGTCAGACATTACGAGCGCGTGGTTATATTCATTCCCTCCGGCTTCGAGCCATGCCACAGACCAGTACAGACAGTTCGTGAGAGCCAAGGGCACGATGACTACCCAAACTAAGCGTAAAAATGAAGGACACGCGACGCACAATAGCCAAACGACAACCGTTGAAAGGATTGCTATAAGAACGGCTCCGGAGCTAAGGGACAATGATTCAAGAAAGGTCTTCACCTGGGCACTTGTGAGCTTCAGACTAGCACGCTATCCACTGTCGAGAACGGGCATTTCACTCACGATTCTAGATCAATGAGCGAATCGTGAGTGAAAGTGTTTTATCGACACCAATGCTCGGACCCTTTATTTTCTTTCTGGGTTGAGAATTTTAGACACCACGAAGAGTTCCACGCCTGTCATCGAACACTCTTCTTCAGATGCATCGTGAACCGCGATAGCTTGAATTGTGTCGCCGGATTTCGTTGTGAATACAACGTGATAAACCTGATGCCACAAGTCTATGCCAGTCTTCTCCGAAGCTAGGCGCAGTGTCCGGGTTTTAGTAAAATCGATGTTGTAATTTTCCGCCAATCCCGCGTTCATAAGCAGGCCGAGAGCCATCTTTGTTGGCCAGCCACCGCTACAGTCCGGGCCTCGTGTCTTCTCGACCCGAGACTTTGTGATTGTGGGAACGCTGGTAACCAGCATGATAGATAAAAGAAGTGTTCTCATTCTGCGAGTGCCTCGATTGGAGCGGGGACATTTACTTTTAACAAATATATTGTGCTTTCCGTCCGGTAAAAAATCGTGATTGTGCTCATTGCGGTTGTGATTGGTTTGCCTGCTGCCGACAGTGTTGTTGCCGCACGTCGCCGTCCGGGACCACAATTACCACCCCATAACCGTCAGGATCGACCGTCGAGTCCAAGTCGTGAACCTGGAACCAAAGCAAAGCCATTGATGAGATGTACTTCCAAAGCCATCTCAGCAAACTATAGAGTTGCTGACGCTAATACACAATCGGTCGGGGTGTGCACCACAGCCAAGATGCCAGTAATAAGATGCGCGGCGAGACCGGGGCGTAAAAGATACTCAACATGGCGTGGACGACACGCCCAATAAATCGCCCACTAATCTAAAATTAGAATATGCAGGCTGTGGCAATAAAAAAGGAGCAGCGGTGAGAAAACGATGGGCTTCCAAGAGATGGGAACGTTCCGGTGTGACGGTTGCGGCGAGGAGTTCTTTATTGGCCACGACCCCAAAGTGGTAGATAAGGGGGTCGCAGAAAAGCAGGCGAAGTGGCTGGAAAAAGTTTTGGCGGAAGAGCACGAGCGCGACAAGAAGCACTCCGACCGAATCGAACTGCCGGAGTAAATATAGAGCGGTAGTTGTGATGAGTTCCTTATGATCCAATCTATCTGAGCCATCTCATGAATTCTGTCCCTTCGGAATTGTCGCATCGGTTCCCACAACCGTGGACCATTCCCGCACATACCATCGTTTTACCAACCCGTTTGTAATTTAAGGGTCGCTTTCAGCGAAGTTCTCCGCAACCTCAATCGAAGTGCCCTTGAACAACAACAAGGCAGCGTCCCCCGGACTGGCTAAAGCACCACCCAAAAGCGGTTCTCCACGTTCACTTGCCTTCCATGAGATGTTCATCCCCGAATTCGGCGCGGCTCGAAACGAAGTCTTCGCCAACCTCATAAAACAGGAGGTAATGCATCGAAACAATTGTGTCTTGGCATACATCACCCGAGTTTACTTCGAGGTTCCAGTCCCATAAAATGACCTCCCTCTGGTTCGTGAAAGGGGATGCGATGAGGAGATTCATTGGGACAACGATGGTCATTGTTGCACTGTTAGCCATCCCTGTAGGAGCGCATTCGCAGGCCGAGATTGGATGGCCCGCGTATGGCAATGATGCCGGGGGCACCCGATATTCTACTGCCAGACAAATTAATCGTACCAACGTAGCGCGGTTAAAACTGGCTTGGAGCTATCGCACAGGAGCGATGGAACAGAAAACCGAACTGGTGCGCAAAGCCGCTTTCGAAGCTACTCCGATCCTTATTGATAAGAAGCTGTTCCTGAGCACTCCTTACAACCATGTCGTGGCGCTGGATCCCCAAAATGGATCCAAGCTCTGGGAGTATGACGCTCACGTAGATCTCGGACAGAATCGCTCCGAGGTAACATCGCGAGGCGTATCCGCCTGGCAGGAGCCAAAAGCGCGGTCAACCGAGACATGCCATCTCCGCATTTTCCTTGGCACCCTGGATGGCCGCCTCATCGCCCTCGACGGGGATACTGGCAAACCATGCCCCGATTTTGGTACCAAAGGGGAAGTCGATCTAACCCAGGGCGTGGCCCTGGCCGAGGAATGGCATGGCGGCTATGAGGTCACATCACCTCCTGCCATCGCCAACGACCTCGTCATCGTCGGCTCTTCTATCGCTGACAATTGGAAAGTAAATACCGAACGCGGTATTGTGCGGGCCTACGATGTCCGCACTGGTAAATTACGCTGGACTTGGAACCCGACGCCGTGGGCCGATGACACCAAACCTCGCACCGGGGGATCCAACGCATGGTCCACTCTTTCCGTGGATTCTGAGCGTGATTTGGTGTTCGTTCCCACGGGCAGCGCCAGCCCGGACTACTACGGCGGCCTGCGCAAAGGCGACGACAGGTGGGCTAACTCAGTCGTCGCCTTGCGGGCTTCCACCGGAGAATTCGTGTGGGGTTTTCAAGTCGTTCACCACGACTTGTGGGACTACGATGTCGCGGCGCAGCCGAACTTGATTACTTGGAAGGATGGCACTCCCGCGGTTGTCGTGAATACCAAGATGGGACATGTATTTGTACTCAACCGGCTGAACGGAGCGCTCTTGCTTCCCGTCGAGGAACGCGTCGTTCCGCCTAGTGACATACCCAGTGAGGAAGCCTCTCCCACCCAGCCTTTTTCTACCATCTCTCTTGTGCCGGAGGACGTGTCGCCCAGCGACGCCTGGGGGCCTTCACCTGAGGACACCAAATGGTGCCAAGACAAAATTAAGGCGTCGCGATCAGAAGGCATTTTCACCCCGCCGAGTGTCAAGGGAACCATAGTATTTCCTGGCAACGTTGGCGGTGTGAATTGGGGCAGCGCAGCCTACGATCCGTCACATCACATTATGGTTGCAAATACCAACCGCCTGATCGCGTGGATCAAACTGATTCCTCGCGAGAAATACGAGGGCGAGACCAACCAACAGCAGGACAACCGGATTTATGGCGAATTCGGTGAGCAAAAAGGGGCTCCCTACGGGCTCTATCGCAGTTTTCTGTTTTCCCCGAGCAAGCTTCCTTGCAATGCTCCACCGTGGGGCACCACGAAAGCTGTTGATCTCTTCTCGGGGAAAACGGTTTGGGATGTTCCGCTGGGAACACTGATACCGGGCCAGCAAACTGGCTCGCTCAATCTCGGGGGACCAATAATCACTGCCGGAGGACTTGTTTTCACTTCCGCCGCAACCGATTCATTCCTTCGTGCTTTCGATATTGAGACAGGCAAAGAGCTCTGGAAAAGTCCGCTTCCGGCGGGTGGCCAAGCGACCCCGATGACCTACACTCTCAACGGCAAGCAGTACCTCATAATTGCAGCTGGCGGGCACGGCAAATTAGGTACAAAGCAGGGAGACTACGTTCTAGCTTTCACACTCCCGTAGCGTAAGCCTTGGTTTTCTTTAAACAGATTCGTGGTTCCTAGCCCCGAATAGTAACCTCATCCTGCCCGCAGAAATCCCGGAGCCACAATCGAAGCCTTCACATCCAATGCTCCCGCCGCCTGCAGTTCAATGGCTAGCCGCGTTAAAAGCCATCCGCCAGTTTTTCCCGTCGCAACTGCGGTCCTAGATTTGGCAGCTCTCCAAGAATGAGTTGGCCCATTTTTCAACGTCATTCGACTTTACCGTTTCACGCAAACCGCGCATCCGTTCGCGCTTCTCCTCGGTGTTCATGTTGAACGCGGCACGTAAAGCTTTCGCGACCCCTACGAAATCGTTGGGGTTTACTACGATTGCGCCACCGCTCAGTTCAGGAGCTGCGCCTGCAAATTCGCTAATGATAAGCACCCCTCTCTCGTCCACCTGCGCCGCGCAAAACTCCTTGGCAACAAGATTCATGCCATCCTTTAGCGACGTGATCAGAGCAGCGTCAGCCGCGCGATAATATGCGAGCAGTTCGTCGCGTTTGAGATTCCGGTGCATGTAATGAACGGGTATCCACCCCGGTTCGCCGAACTCACTATTGATTTGAGACACCAATAATTCAACCTGGCGCCGGATATCTTTGTAATTCTCAATGTCCTCGCGACTGGGAACCAGGATTTGAATTAGATTAATTTTGCGGCGCACGTCTTGAAATCGGCTGAGCAGGATACGAAAAGCCTTCAGCCGTTCCGGGATACCCTTGGTGTAGTCCGTACGGTCTACCCCCAAGACAATAAAATTGTCATTCATTTCCTTCCGCAAGTTATCGGCGAGAGCCTTTACTTGGGAGGAAGCGGCACGACGATCAAACTCCTGGAAACTGATGCTGATGGGGAATGCTCCGACCCTAACCGTCCGATCTTCAAAAGAAATTTCATCGTTCTTCATCACAATGGGTTCGGGCAGAAGTCGCTGTACACAATCGACAAAGTTGTCGCGGTCGCGCTCGCTCTGAAAACCCAATAGGTCGTATTGAAGTAAGCTCCGCAAAATCTCCTGCCGCCAAGGCAGCTTCTCAAATACGCCAGGGGCGGGAAACGGGATGTGTAGAAAGAAACCGATCTTGGCGCTAGAACCGCCTTCGCGCAGATACTTGCCCATGAGCATTAAGTGATAGTCATGGACCCAGATGAAGTCCTTTTCGCTGGCAGCTTCAGCCGTCGCATCAGCGAACTTGCGATTCACCCGCTGATAAGCCTCCCAATATTCCGGATCAAAGTTGCAGCGGGTAGGAAAGTCGTGAAACAAAGGCCAAATGATCTCATTGGAGAATCCGGAGTAGAAATTGGCAATTTCTTCCTCCGAAAGATTTATGCCTCGCAAAGTGTAAGAGCGTTTTTTTGAGGCCGTGGCCAATAGTTCTTCCGCTTGTTTTTCATCGCCGGGGCCTGCCCATCCAATCCACATTCCTTTTTGGCGTCTCCACACGCTGTCCAGGGCTGAGGCCAACCCTCCCGAACTCGCAGTTAACTTCAGACCGTCGGCGTGTTTTTTTGTTTGCACCGGTAGCCGGTTTGAGACATTTACTAGCATCCGGAGCCTCCGCTCACGTCCCGCCATTTTTCCAAAAAGGTCACCAACTCCTCAGGCGGCTTTAGCCAAAGATCGGCCTCCGTATTGCGAAATTGCGGACGAACCAGAATGCTTAGGCCTTTGCCTTTGAGAGCTCGAAAAGCGTCTTCATCGGTTTGATCGTCGCCCAGGTATGCGGTCGCGGCATCCATTGGACTCTCATTAAGAATTGCTTGTACAGCATCGCCCTTAGTAGACAAAGATGTAATCTCGATTCCGCCATCAAAATGAAGGATCTTCAGATCGTAGCGTTGGGCCAGAGGGGTCCACCTGGCAGCAACCATCTCTTGAATGCTTTGGACCTCCATTCCTGTCATACCCCGCCAGTGCACCGCCAACCCGCCCGGCTTGATTTCAGTGCGACCGCGCAAAGATTGAATATCAACCGCCTGTTTTGCTTTTTCGAGTCCATCATTTTGCTTTGCGGTGAGCTTCGCAATTTGGTAGTCGCCATTGGGATGCAGTCTTTCCAGTCCATGGCTGCCCCAAATCTCAGGATGTGGCTCCAGTCCGCACAGTTTCACCAGTGTCGTCGCAGGGCGGCCGCTTACGATGACGACTCGAGTGCCATTCGTAATTATTTGAGCCAACAACTCAGGAATCTGCGGATAAGGAAAAGCTCGCTCAGGATCAATGTGGAAAGGCGCTATCGTGCCATCGTAATCGAGCAACAAATTCTTACCACTTGCGGACTTCACTTGCTCAAGGAAGTATGCGTAAGACTTCTGAGGATTGGACGTAGATCTCTTCCCTTCTTTTTCGCAATGCGCTGCGTTATTTTCTCGTCAACATTGCCGCGAGAAGTTCTGCGGAAGTTATCGGCAAAGCCGCTAGCGGGGCCTAGGAGTGGGATTGGGGACAAGGTGATCTGTCGAGCCGGACTTAATGAGGCCCGACCCAAGCAGCAAGAACAAAACTCCCGAGGCGAGGAAAGCATAGTCATAGACAGAGACGCCCAATCTTTCCACGACATGGTGTAAGTTGAGAATGTGATGATCAAGAATCCCTTCAACCAGGTTGAACAGGCCCCACCCCGCCAGCGTTGATCCTAAGAATGTGCGCCCAGACCAGGGCACATCTCTCCGCCTCCCAGCGTGCCAGAGCATTGCTATTCCGCCAGCCGTCATGACCCAAGTCAGGGCGTGAAAAAGGCCATCCCACACCATTGTCGTTTTGACGTTTTCTAGAGAGGTCGGTGGGATTCTCGCCGAGAGCATGTTGTGTAGTTGAAGAATCTGATGGAACAAAATGCCATCGACGAATCCTCCCATCCCTATACCGATAACGGTGCCGGCCGCAATAAGAGGTCGCCTATTCATATTGTCTGTCTTCATTCAGCCGAAAATTGTGATGCCTATGCCCAAACGGCAAAGGAAAATAAATGAGAGCGGTAATACCCAGACAAATTGCGAACGGTAAAACGGTCACGCCTGCGTTAAACCAAAAGTCGGGTCCGAAGACGGCTGCGCGAATCCGCCGCGCGGTTTCAGAATGACAAAACGTGCAAGCATTTGCGGATGAAGCCGAAATTACAAGCAAAATCCCGAGGAATTTCATAAGAACCTTGACGATTATACTGCGAGCTTTTACGAAGCAGACGGGTTCGTAGCAAACCCACCCCGTGGGCTTTGAGACAGCGCCCCCCTGCGCGCATGGTAATCTTGGTCACTTTCCGCCAGCCAAAATTCTCATCTGTGCGAAGAGTACCGTCAGGCACCCGAACTTTCAGGAGGCTTCATGCTAGAAATGTTTTCCAGGGACCCAAACAATGCCATCGATATTCTGAAAAACGATCACGATCGCGTCAAGAAATTGTTCGACAAATTCGAAGAGGCCAAAGGCAGGTCCAGCAAAACTAAAATTGTTGCCAAAGCGCTCACTGAATTAAAGGTGCATGCCACCCTGGAAGAGGAAATCTTTTATGCCGCAGTGCGGAAAAAGCTGGAAAAGAAAGTCATGAACGAAGCTGACGAAGAGCACCATGTAGCGCGCGTCCTCGTCGCCGAATTAGAAACCATGGATGGAACCGAAGATCACTATGATGCCAAATTCACAGTGCTATCGGAGAACATCCGTCATCATATTAAAGAAGAAGAAAGCGACATGCTCTCGAAAGCCAGGGCACTGGATATCGATTACAAGGCGCTGGGTCAACAGATGCTGAAACGAAAGAAAGAACTTCTTTCCAATGGATTCCCACCCGTGGCGGAAGAAAAAATGGTGGCCGCCAGTCGCGGCAGGGGGGATTCGCCTGCCCAGAAAGCGAAGAAAACCATAAAGGCGCCAAAGGCACGATAAGGGCATTCCGTTATCCTAAAATCTAACCAGAAAATACAGGGGTGAGCAGATCGAAATCGCAAGTTGGAACGTAAACTCTATTCGTTCACGAATAGAGCACGTCACTGCGTGGTTAAAGGCACATTCGCCCGACGTCCTTTTGCTGCAAGAGTTGAAAGGCACGGAGTTTCCCTCAGCCGCATTCAAAGAGGTTGGCTACGATAGCGCGACCGTCACCCAAAAGACGTACAACGGTGTCGCCATCTTGTCCCGCGAGCCCCTCAAGGTACTCGGCACGACTCTTCCAGGTGATGAGACCGACAGCCATGCTCGATATCTGGAGGTGAACATCCAGGGCCTACGTGTCATTAACATTTATGCGCCCAACGGGAATCCCATCGGGAGCGATAAATTTGCCTACAAAATGGCGTGGATGGATCGATTGCTGCTGCACATGAAAAGCCTGCTAAAAAATGACCTCCCCGTAATAATAGGCGGGGATTTTAACGTCATACCTGAAGACATCGACTGTCATAAGCCGTCCTCATGGATTCATGACGCACTCTTTCAGCCTGAGCCCCGCGCTCGCTATCGACAGATGTTAGAACTGGGCTACACCGACGCCTTCCGCTCGCTGCACCCAGGCGAGGGAGGGCACTTCACCTTCTGGGATTATTTTCGGCAGGCTTTCGAACACAACCGCGGTATCCGTATCGATCATTTCTTATTGTCCCCTTCCGCCGCGGAACGGTTAGAAAAGTGTGAAATCGACAGAGGTCCGCGATCACAATTAAAGCCCTCTGACCACACGCCCATCAGCGTGACGGTACGATCATGATTGGGATTTCAGTTCGACTACAATAAAAGGATGAGTACCCCTGAAGTGAGGGACGAAGGCCTTTCGATTTCGCCGGGGCCTCGATTCAAAACCGCAATGGCACTTGCCGTTGTCGCCGATGTCCTGCAGATCGCCATTTTTCCGCTGTTCGTGGAAGGTGCTCTCTCGCCCGCTGACGACATCCTCGACTTGGGTATCGGAGCCGCGATGATCAATCTGCTAGGCTTCCACTGGGAATTTTTGCCAACGTTCTTTGCCAAGCTAGTGCCCGGAGTCGATCTGGTTCCCTTCTGGACAATGGCGGTTGCCAACGTTTACAGGAAATCGAAGCAGAACGTCGTCGCCGGCGTAGAAAGGGACAATCGGCAGCTGGCGCTGCCCAAGTCATAAAATCTCAGCATTCGTCGCTTGGCTGTCCACTGATTATTTGCTCTCCCTTTTAGCAGTCGGAACTAGAGTGTGCGAAAAATTTAAGCTCGCTCCATTAAGATGGAATACGCGACAACCTAGGAGTCTTCCGTGACAAATGTAGAGGGCACCACCAAGCCAAAGAAAAATAGCTCGTTCATGAAACCAATGCAGCCTTCCGAGTCCCTGGCAAAAATTGTGGGCGACCAACCGCTTCCGCGAAGTGAAGTTACTAAGAAGCTCTGGGCCTACATCAAAGAGCACAAATTGCAAAACCCCAGCAACAAACGCGAGATATTGGCAGACGAAAAATTAGAGCCGATTTTTGGCGAGAAAAAGATGGATATGTTTCAGATGACGAAGGCCGTCAATAAGCACTTAAAGTAAGGGCGTGGTTGGGCAAAGTCGCAGGTTTGCGACGCCCAGCGCCACGCGATCGGTAGAGGCGGCCTTATGCCGTCTTCTTTTTTGCGGACCGCCATTGGTCCCGTCCGCCGTTCGCAACGTTCCGTACACGCTCAATATCAGCATGGTCAGCAGCATTTAGTTCCTTCGCGCGCTCTATTGCATCGTTTTGACTTTCAAGGACCGCGCTGGCGCGCTTGGCACCCTTCGCCCGAACCGTAAACTTCCCTCTCTTGTTTTGCTCCACGAAGTAATGTTTTTCAGTAGGCATCAACGACCTCCACCTGGTATCGGTTCCAGATTTCCATACAACGAATCACGCATTCAGATGCTGGGAACGGGATTTGCGTTACAGCAAGTTCGGGTTTCCTGAATTCACTTTTTTGGGCGAGTCCATGACTCTGCCGCCACCGGGTTCCTAGGAATCTTCTTGGGCCGTCTTTGTCATCATGGCGGTTTCTTCTCAGCTGTTCGGCGGTCTTCCGTTCTGGCGATTTGTCTACGGTGACTGGGAACCACGGCTAAGCCGCAATGAGGCAGAATTCCTGGACTGCGGCTTATGCGAGAGGCGCTACTTCCACACTTCCTGGATCACCTTCGCTTTGCTATCCCCGTGGTTAAGCTGGCCTAATCCAAAATTATCCTCGATGGTCCGCAGCATGTCGTAGTGGTCGTACCGCTCGGAGATTTTCGCTCCTTTTTTCACCATGTCACCCAATAGAACGGTGTAGATGTGATTGCTGGCTTTTTCGGGCGGCTCGCTCTCATCGAAAGTTATAACGATAAGGGTGCCAGCCCGGGCCTGAGGGGGGAACCAATTCTCCAGGAAATTTTTCAGCCAGGCGGAAGCGGTTGCTAGGCCACTGTCGTGTCCATCATCATCGAGGTTTGGGGTGTAGAACATGTAAGACGGCAAAGCTTTGTATTTGGGGTCTTTCGGATCTTTGCGGGAATTCTCCACGTCGGTGATGAAAGCGTTGTGCTTATCGTTAGTATCGACCGCGACTACATTTGCAAAAGACTGGCGTTGGATTTTCTGGAAGCTCAAAAACGGCACATGTTTTCGTGCGTATTTTTTGGCGTCGAATAGATAAGGTCCGCCCCCCGCTTTGCCAGGATAATTCTCCGCGTAATTTTTCCAGTCGACGAGATCGCCAATGGTGCGGTGCTGCGCGTCATCGGGAAAATCCTTTTGATTGTCTCCGAAGATGCCATGCATGGCGAAGGTACTCCCTGCAATCATTCCCAGGTAATTTGGATATGAGGGATGTCCCAGGCCCCTGAAATCGGTGAATTCCACTCCTTCGTCCGCCAACTGTTTCAGATATTTATCAGCGATTGCACTTACGTAAGCCTGGTTTTCGAGCACAACGATCAAGACGCGATCGAAATGTTTGTGTGTAACTGAAGTGGGAGTTTGTTGCGCACATCCAAAGGCAGCAAGAATTAATATCGCTCCAAAGTGACGAATCATAAGTTTTGTGCGTGCGTGGCGGGCACCCTCTCGCCCCCATTTCTTCTGTACCATTACTATGATGCCGGAAAAGGTCACTCACGCCAGTTTACGTGTCTTGGAGTTCGAATCCCTGCGCGATTTGCTGCGCGGGTACGCCCAGTCTCCAATTGGGCAGCGCTTGATTTCCGGACTTGTCCCATCTACTGATCGCAATTGGATTGAAACCGAGCAAACTCTGACCGCCGAAATCCGCGAATTTTACCGCGTCGGAGGCAGGTTTGACTTCGCTGGACTGCTCGACATCCAATCCCTACTCGAAAAGGCAAAAATCTCCGGCGCCGTATTGGAGACGTCTGAGATTCGAGATGTAATTCTCGTGGCCGACCGCGCTGCTGAGTGGCGGCAGATTAGCCTGAGTCCTCCCTCGGCGATGAAGGTGTCTTGGGTTGCGGTGCACGATCTCTCCGCAGGCATAGCCGACTTCAGGGATTTTCTGCGAGCCTTCCACGGAAAGATTCAGCCGGATGGCACGCTCGAAGACAAAGCCTCGCCCGAACTCTCCAGAATTCGCCGCGAGATCGAAAAACAGCGCCGCCAAATCCAGGAGTCTTTGCGAGGATATCTTCGCCGGCTCTCCGACGGCGGCACTCTTCAGGACGAGTTAGTGACGATTCGCGGAGAGCGATTCGTCATCCCGGTAAAAGTTGAGCAGAAGCGGCGGGTTCAAGGAGTGATTCACGGGGCGAGTTCGAGCGGACAAACCGTTTTCATCGAGCCCCTGGAAACCATCGATCAAAATAACGAGTTGGTCCGGTTATTAGACGAAGAATTGGCAGAGATTCATCACATCCTTTTAGACTTGACGCGCAAAATTGGTGAGAACGCGGATTCCATTCTGTCCGCGGTGGAAACTCTCGCCGCACTGGAGTTACAGTTCGCCAAAGCGAGATTCGCGGAAGACTACAACTGCGTTGCCGTCCACTTTTTGGCTGAGACTAACTCTCGAGCCGCAAGCCTAGTTATGATCAATGCACGCCATCCCCTGCTGGAACGAAACCTCAAATCGAAGTCCGGCAGCATCGTTCCCACCACGATCGAGCTTGAGGGGGCCGCGCAAGAACTGGTAATCACCGGGCCCAACACCGGGGGAAAAACTGTCGCCTTAAAAACGGTGGGATTGTTGGCGCTGATGGCGCAATCCGGCATTCCGGTTCCGGCCGACCGGGCCGAATTGCCAATTTTTGATGCCGTGCTGGCCGATATCGGCGACTACCAATCCATCGAGCAGAGTCTTTCTACATTTTCAGCTCACATCACGAACATTGATTTTATTTCTCGGACCGCGACCCCGCGGTCGCTGGTTCTTCTAGACGAACTCGGCTCGGCGACTGATCCGGAAGAGGGCGCGGCGCTGGCGGTCGCCATTTCCGAACATTTCCGCCGCATCGGTTGCGTCACCATTATTTCCACCCATCACACTTCCCTAAAAGTTTATGGCGCCAATACTGAGGGCGTGATAAACGCCTCGGTGGGATTTAATGAAACTACTTTGCAACCGACGTACCAACTGAAGATCGGCGTCCCTGGCGCATCTGCGGGGATCAATATCGCGCGGCGATTGGGACTAGACCCCACCATCATCGATTCGGCGCTTGCGAAATTGGGGACTCAAGCCCGAGACGTAGGAGAATTTCTCGACCGCCTGCACGCCGATCTACGCGCCGTGGATGAAGAGCGCAATCACCTGCGACTCCGCGAGACGGACCTTGCGCAGAAACTTTCCCATCTCGATGCAGAAGGGAAACAAGAGCAGCGGGCGAAGGTCCGCGAAATGGAAGCGAAGCTGGAAAGCGTGCTGCGGGATTTTGAGTATCAGGCGAGGGAGGCAGTTACGGCGATTCAAGACCGTGCTACCGCGCAGAAACTTTCCAAAGAGGCAGAACGACGGGTCTCTAAACTGCGTCGCGATTTTAAACAGCAATTCGATTCCAGCATCGTCGCCCACACGACGGGCGCAGACCGCGGCGATCCCAACGCTCAGCCGCAAGTCGTAAAAAATATTTCCGAGGGCGATACGGTCAAGCTGAAATCTGTGGGTCGTCCTGCGAAGATAATTCGCCGTATAGACGACAATCATTTTGAAGTGCAGATCGGCGCAATGAAAATGAAAGTCGCCCGCGACGATGTTGCAGAAGTGATTGCTGCGTCGGGCGCGTCGCCGGTTCAAGCCGCCCGTGCTCGTGGGATTACGATTTCTCTCGGAACTGAAGACGGAAACGCGTCTTCGGAAATCAACGTGATCGGGCGCACTGTGGATGAAGCCACAAGTGAAGTCGAAAAGTTTGTTGACCGTGCGTTCTTAGCGGGCCTCCCGCGAGTGAGAGTGATTCACGGCAGCGGCATGGGTGTGTTGCGAAAAGCCTTGCGGCAATTTCTGCAAAAGCACCCGCATGTAGAATCCGTTGCCGAAGCTCAACAGAACGAAGGCGGCGGCGGCGCCACTATCGTCGAGCTTCAGACCTGATCAAATCAATGCATACTTCTATGCGGCCGCTCCAAATCACAACTCCGCTTACGTTGGATGGATCGGTCGTCCGCCTGGAACCGCTCCGGCGCGATCACGCCGAACTTTTCTGGGAAGTGGCCAAAGACGATCTTAAGAACATCTTTCAGTGGATTCCTTATTCAATGCGGACACAGGAAGATTTTCACCGCGCCATCGATAAAGCATTCGCCGAGCAAGAACGCGGGGAATCGCTGGTGTTCGCGACTAAAGAGTGCGCTTCAGGCCGCGTGATTGGCAGCACTCGCTTTATGAACATCGACCGGGCGAACCGCCGAGTGGAGATTGGTTCCACCTGGATTGCGCCTCCCTGGCAACGGACGCGAGTGAATACGGAGGCGAAATATCTGATGCTCAGGCATGCGTTTGAGGTTTGGGGATGCATCCGTGTCGAACTCAAGACCGATGTTCTGAACCAAAAATCGCGCAACGCAATCCTACGACTGGGCGCTAAAGAAGAAGGTGTGTTACGCAAGCACCTGATCACTTTTACCGGAAGAGTGCGCGACACCGTGTACTTCAGCATATTAGATACCGAGTGGCCGCAAATAAAAGTGGCGCTGGAGCAGATGCTGTCAGCGAAGTAAGAGAGCGTTAGAGCCTGCCGACATGGCTTGCTTCGATGCCTGACAACGCGTAAAGTTTTTAATATAAAGTCGTATGTCCAGTACAACTTCAAGGTTCCTGAAATTCGGCGGCGCTATCGCGGTCATCGTAGTCGCGCTGGCATATTTGGCGTACACCGGGGTGCGCGAGAGCAAAAGTTATTACGTCACCATCAAAGAGCTTCAGGATATGGGCGATGGAGTCTATACCAAGCGTTTGCGGGTTGCCGGAAACGTGCAACCGGGATCCATCAAACGCAGCGGCACTAACGTCCAATTCGTCCTCGCCGAAAATGACAAGCTCTTGCCGGTGATTTATAGCAGCACGGAGCCTCCTCCAGATACTTTCAAGGACAACGCACAAGCGCTTGCTGAAGGCAGTTATGGGCGCGACCGCATCTTCCACGCAAAGCAACTGCAAGCAAAATGCGCCTCTAAATACGCCCCTCAACAGGCTGGCGGCGCCGCGAATCCCGCTCAACCGCAGGCCCGTACGTCGTCGATGGATTGAAGCGAAGTGTCCTCGGGCGATAAGACTTTTCAAGCTCAACCGAAAATCCCCGCCGCCGTCTTGACCATCAGCGATTCATGCTCGCGTGGTGAACGCGCTGATATTTCCGGGCCCGCCGTGGCAGACTCCCTCAAGGAGCACCAGTTTGAAGTCGTGGCGTCACAAATAGTAGCTGACGACCAGCAGGCAATCGCACAGGCTATGCGCGCAATGGCTGAAAAAGCAAAGCTCATCGTAACCACGGGCGGGACGGGAATTGCAGCCCGCGATGTGACGCCCGAAGCAACGCGCACGGTGTGCAACCGCTTACTCGAAGGCATCCCCGAACGCATGCGATTTGAAGGCAGCAAGAAGACAAAATTTGCCGCGCTGAGTCGAGGATTATGCGGAATATTTCAGCAATCGTTAATCCTGAACGTACCGGGTAATCCAAAGGGCGCGGTGGAATCGCTGGAGGCCGTGATAGATATTCTGCCACACGCCCTGCAACTACTGAGTGGAAACACCCACCACGAATAGAATCTAACCTGGAAGTTAGAAGTTTTTGAAAACCATCCGCCACATTCTCTCCCGCTACTCCGCGTTTCTTTGGGCAGTTCTTAAGCCGCTCGGAGCGTGGGGAATTTTTGTCATCGCCGCGCTGGATGGTTCAATCGTTGGCCTTCCTGTCGATGTTGTAGTGGCGGGGTATGTTTACCAGAACCACGCGCGTTTGCTGCTCTACGTGGTGATGGCGTCTGCCGGTTCGGCGATCGGAAGCATCATCATTTACCTCATAGGCTACAAAGGTGGCGAAGAACTTCTGCGCAACCGAATCCCTGCGGAACGTTTCGAAAAAATTCATCACACCTTCGAGAAGCATCCCTTCTGGAGCCTGATGTTTCCCGCGATGCTGCCTCCCCCGACGCCTTTCAAGCTATTCGTCCTCGCCGCGGCAGCCTCGGAGATGAGCTTCCTCAAATTTCTGACAGCAATATTTTTGGGGCGGATGGTTCGTTTTCTTGTGCTGGCAATTCTCGTAATTAAATTTGGACCAGGGTTCGTTCACGTTCTGGGAGATCTCTTCCGCGCCCACTTCTATTGGATATGGATCGTTGTAGCCGCCGGGTTGGCGGTCGCAATAGTGATGGCCAAGAAAAGGTCCACGAGAAAAAAGAAGGCCGCGTTACTGCCTAAGTAGCGGCCATCACAGGAACCTCAAGTGACGGTCGAAACTCAGCGCTTCGCGCATAGCGAACAATGGAATCGAGCAGACAGGTTGCATATGGATCTATTCCGTATGAATCGAAACGGAAAGTGGTCGCAAACAATTTGCCTTCACCGATCCTCATTTGTACGGCCAGTGCAGCATTCAGGTTTAACCATCCGTAGGTGACCCCCGCAAGTACGTCATCGTATTTTTCGGGAGCTATGCCCTGCATCACATAATGAGGAACTACCTTCGTGGACTCGAAGCCTAGTATGCGTCCAAAAGCCACCGAGGAAAACGGTGGTTGTTCGCCACGAATCCAATTTTGATTGGTGATCCAACGGCCGTCGAGTTCGGAGCCGGAACGAATTTTTACGGAGAAACCCCATTCGGCAGGCAGTTGTTCTTCGCCATCGAGCAACAACAACACTCTTCCGCCGCGAGCGAGGCAGGCAGCGACCTCATCGTTGTAATGCGATGCGATCATCAGTGCATCATTGTTGGTGCGCTCTGTTAAGTAGTACCCGGTTTGCTGCAATCGCTCCGCGAACCCTGGATTTCTAGGCGACTCCAGAACAAGATTTACGTCCGCGACAGTCGCCGCTTTGGGGAACACATATAAAAAATAGGTGTTCTCAGCTATGCGATGACCCTCTTTGTCGCGCAGTTCAATTTCGAGCGGCTCAATCTTTGGAGAATCAACCTCTCCGGCAACCACGCGGAAGCGACCAACCGTGGCCACATTCCCAGTTGCAATGGATTGTGTGACCTTGAAATGCCCGGTCTCACTTCCCGACGACCACCGCACCTCCGCGCCATCGAGCGCTCGATCGGAAAAGTGGGAGACCATCGCTTCAACTTCCACCATCTCCCCGGCATAGAAGTTGCACTTTTGCACGCGGCAAAGAATTACGTCAGGCTTTTGCAGTTCGCTGAATTCCTTTGTATAAACTTTTTCATTGCGCCACATATCCAGCACGCCGTTGACTTCCCAGTGCACGTCCGTGATGCCCGTGATCACATATCCTTGAATTGAAGACTTGGCGCGAATACTTTCAATTTCATACTTTAACGATGCGAATTGGTGCCACTGTGTCTGCTCGGCGAATTGATTGAAGCTGCCAAAAATCTTGTCTAATTTATATTCGTTAAATCTCTCAAGAACGCCGGATGGGCGGGTCACTTCGCGCTCGCCGAAGTTGACACTAAACCACCAGGGAAGTTCTTCCGGCAATTTCGGCAATCCCCAATTTCCGAATTCGGAGACCAACAAAGGCTCGTTGCCCGTCCGCTCCGCGTCTCCGTATGGACTGTAGGTCCAAGCTGGGCGCTGCGCGAATTCATTCAGCCACTTATCCCATTTCTCCACGTGGTCAGGCATGGAATAGTACTGATGGAAGTCCTCAAGGTCGCTCTTTATATGGAAATTTCCCTCGCAGGCGCTGTTATCGACCACCAGTCGGCCCAACGGCGACAGCAGTCGCTTGATGCGATCAAAAGTTGTTCGCAGCCACTCTCGCTGTGAAGCGTCCGTGAGATTGATTCCCCACGACTCGTTCATGATCGTCTGAATCACGATGCAGGGATGGTTCCAGTCGCGAATCAGAATTTCCCAAAACATTTTGTCGGTACGCACCGCGGCTAACGTCGAAAAGTGATCGGAGGGGAACCACGAATCGCTCCACGAAGGCAACTCAGCCCAAATCAACATGCCCACTTCGTCCGCCACGTCCAGATAGACCGGGTGTGCGACTTTCAAGTGACATCGCAGAACGTTAAAGCCCAGTCCTTTCGCCTTCACCATCATGTCGCGGACGTATTGTTCGGAAGTAGGAGTGTGTACCGTCTCCGGATAAAAATCCTGATCCAAGGCCGCTCGCATGTAAAAGGGATGCGAGTTCAAAAACAATTTGCCATCTCTGGCTTCAAACTTGCGGAAGCCGAACCGGGTGCGACGGTGGTATTGCACCGCGCCCGCAAGCGATGCCTCCAGCACATACAAAGCCGGCGAAGAGGGCGACCACAGGCGCACGTTTGAAACTTTCCCCTTAATATGGACGACTGCTTCAGTCTGGGCAGTTACTTTTTCAGAGCATTCGAAAACCCGCGTTCCGCCGCTGTCAAAAATGGCAATGTGCAGATCCGTCCCCGCCGCGATCGACCCCTCGCTCGCATTCAGGCCAACGCCGGCCAGCCGTGCTTCAATCTCAAATTGGCCATCATCGGCAGGCGTTATATCAAGCCGCTCGATGTAAATAGCGGGACACAGCTCCACGCGCACGCCCTGCCATATTCCAGAATTCTGTATGTACCAGTTTTGCTTCCCGTGCGGGATTTCGTTGTACATCATGTCGGGAAACAACTCCCGATTTTGCTCTTCATCCATGGGAGGATCAATTACGTGTACCACCACCTGGTTCGGACCAGGATGAGCGAGATTGGTGATCTCGAAGCTGAAGGGAGTGTATCCACCCTCGTGAGTGCCCACTGACCGGCCATTCACAAATACTTCGCAAAAATAATCAACTGCTCCGAACTTGAGCAGCACATGCTGAGTTTCACGAAACACGGGTAGCTCGAAATGCGTGCGATACCAGGCGGCTCCCATGTAATTGCGCAGTTCAGGAAATTGCGCATTCCACGAAAGTCCAACTCGCGCGTCGCGCCAGTCCAGCGAACTCAGCACTTGACCGAACTGCATGCGCGCCGTGGCGTCTATGAGGAGTTCCCAGTCGTACTCCAATTCAATACGCTGGGCAGGTGCAAATGTTTGCAATGGAAGTGAACGGATCAAGGAATTATTACCTTATATGGAATTGAGCTATTTTAGATGACAGCCAGGCCTATTCAGATTGATTGTCTGGTTAACCTAAACGAACGTCACCTGCCTCGCGAAGGGCAACGGCTATCAGTTTAGGGGAATCTCAAAGAAGCCCGTAGTATGTGAACCATCAATGTCGGAGTCCATCCTCACTACCGGAGAGCAAGTAAAGTCCATCTGGAGGCTCGGCGGTCTAACGCCTGGAGCCTTAGCTAAGAAAGTCTTTTTCGAAATCAACGATGACGATCTTTTCGGACGCGCCTCGGAACTCGCCTATAACTTCCTGCTCGCAATCTTTCCGCTCATGTTGTTCCTGTTGGCACTTTTCGGACTTTTTGCATCGCGCGGGGTGCTGTTGCGAAGCCGTTTGCTGATCTATTTCGCCGACATGCTTCCTCCGATGGCTTATGACTTGTTCAGCAAGACCGTCGACGAACTCGCCACCAGCGCCGGGGGCGGCAAACTTACTTTCGGAATCGTCGTCGCCTTGTGGCTGGCCTCTGGCGGCATGAGTTCAATGATCTCTACTCTGAACACCGCCTACCATGTTCGAGAAGGACGTTCATTCTTAAGAGTCCGGGCCATCGCCGTATCACTGACTATCGCGATCTCTGTTTGCCTGCTGCTCGCTCTTACCGTCGTCTTAGTGGGAAACCACATGGCCGACGTAGTCGGTGCAGCCCTTGGTCTCAGCTCGCTGTTTGTAATGGGATGGAAGATTCTTCAATGGCCCGCTGCGCTGTTTTTCATCATCGTTTCATTCTCGCTGGTCTATTACTACGGCCCCGACCTCAAAGAACGCCACTGGTACTGGGTAACTCCAGGCTCGATATTTGGAGTGGTAGTTTGGCTCGCCGTATCCGCCGCGTTTCGTGGCTACCTCCACTTTTTTAATTCTTATACCCGCACTTATGGTTCTCTCGGCGCGGTCATCGTCCTGCTGGTCTGGTTTTACGTGACTGGTTTGGTCTTCCTGGTCGGCGGAGAGATCAACGCCGCCATAGAGCAAGCCGCCGCATTTAGAGGACATCCCGAGGCGAAGGCTCCGGGTCAAAAAGCGGCATAATCCACTATCGAAATTGTGGGCAGTCCTTCCTTTACACGGCTTCACTCAGGCCAGTACACTACTCGTTCCGTCTAAGCACCCTGTCAGGAGGTTGGATGACCACTATTGGAAAAGCTGAGGTTACAGAAAAAGTTAAGCAGATCATTAGCGAACAACTGGGAGTGGAAGAAAGCGAAGTCACCCCCAGCGCCGCATTCACCGACGATTTGGGCGCCGATTCACTCGATCAGGTAGAACTGGTCATGGCCCTCGAAGAAGCGTTTACTCTCGAAATATCTGACGAGGAAGCGGAAAAAATTCGTACCGTGCAGGACGCAATCAACTACGTGGAGAAGCACGCTAAGGTGAAAGCCTAATATCGTCCCGCCGCAACTGGGCAGACAATAGCCCACGCCGTCTGAACGTCATGAGACGTTGCCGTCGCGTTTTGCATCAATATAAAACTCAACCGTAAGGAGACCGAATGGCTGCCGTTGAAGAAAAGGTGAAGCAAATTATCGTGGAGCAGTTAGGAGTAGACGAAGCGGAGGTGACTTCCACCGCCTCATTCGTGGACGACCTGGGCGCGGATTCTCTCGACACCGTTGAACTCGTCATGGCCTTCGAAGAGGCATTCGAAATCGAAATCCCGGATGAAGACGCCGAAAAGATTCGTACCGTGCAGGATGCATACGATTACATTTCCAAACATTCGAAAGGCGGGAAGTAGTTGTCTAGACGGGTTGTAGTTACTGGCATAGGCCTGATTTGTGGAGTAGGCAACAGCACAGAGGAGGTTTGGAAAAACCTGCTCGCCGGGAAAAGCGGGATCGCTCGCATCACGCAATTTGATCCGGTGGACCATGCCTGCCAGATCGCGGCCGAAGTCAAAAGTTTCGATCCGCTCAACTTCGTAGAGAAAAAAGAATTAAAGAAGATGGGCCGCTTCATCTACCTGGCGCTGGCGGCCACTGATGAAGCTATGAAAGCTTCGGGTTTGACGGTCACCGAAGACATCTCCGAGCGCACCGGCGTCCATATCGGCTCAGGCATTGGCGGGTTCGACGTGATCGAGCGTGAACACTCAAATTTGCTCAACGGCGGTCCGCGCAAGATCTCCCCTTTTTTTATTCCTGCGGCAATAGTAAATCTCGCCGCTGGACATGTGTCGATTCGCTACCACGCTAAAGGCCCCAACGAGGCCACATGCACCGCTTGCACCTCCAGCGCCCACTCCATTGGCGACGCTTTCAAAATAATCGCGCGAGACGATGCCGATATCATGATCGCCGGCGGCACCGAAGCAGCCATTACTCCCATGGGAGTCGGTGGATTCGCCGCCATGCGCGCCTTGTCAACTCGAAACGACGCTCCGGAAAAGGCCAGCCGTCCCTGGGATTCACAGCGTGACGGTTTCGTCATCGGCGAAGGCGCGGGGATCCTAATCCTCGAAGAACTGGAATTCGCCCGCAGGCGCGGCGCGAAAATACTGGCAGAAATTATGGGATACGGCATGAGCGGGGACGCTCACCACATCACGCAACCCGCCGAAAATGGCGATGGCGCGTATCGTGTCATGCGCAATACCCTTAAAGATGCGAAGCTGGAACCTTCGCAGGTGGGTTACATTAACGCCCATGGGACTTCCACCGAAATTGGCGACAAGCTTGAAACCGTGGCCATCAAGCGGGCGTTTGGAGATCATGCGTACAAACTCGCAGTCAGCTCAACCAAGTCTATGACCGGACATTTGCTCGGTGGCGCGGGAGGTCTTGAGGCTGGAATCACGGCGCTCGCCCTGCGCGACCAGATTTTGCCGCCCACGATAAACCTCGAAAATCCTGACGCCGAATGTGATCTGGATTACGTGCCCCAACATTCGCGCAAAGTAGCGATGGAATATGCCATGTCAAATTCCTTCGGCTTCGGCGGAACCAACGGCGCATTGTTGTTCAAACGCTGGCAGGACTAAACCTATGGTGGAACTCTTGTCCTCGCGCTTTGACTTTTGTTTAACCAAATAACGTCAACCCCAACCGCAACTGCGTCGGACAAGAGTGTCCGACCCACACAGACCCCCGACCCACACCATACCCTCGGCAAAACCTGAGTTTTCTCCAGTCACGTTAGTACCCCGTCTGTTTATCCTCGGTAACGACACTTTTGTCACCCGCGGATTGACCTTCCGGCCTTTGCCAAATGGCCCATGCCCCGCCAGAATAGGGTTTCAAGCAGATTCGCGTTGGTCCAACCATGGCCCTATCGATGCAGAAGAATGCTCCTTCGCAAAATGAAGAACTAAATCATTCGTCGCTCGCTCCCCAGTTCGCACCTCGAAAAAGATCAGCCGCGCGCGTGGCACTCGTGGATATAATCCCGGCGGGCCGGGCAATTCTTGCTGATTGTTTTCGCCAGTTCGGGATGGAAACCGTCATCATGTCGAAGGAAGCCGCGCAGCGCCTCGAAAAGGAAAAGTTTGAAGCTTGCGTAGTGGGCATGGGGCCCGGCACAAAGGAAGTTCTGGAAACCGTGCGAAATTCGCCATCCAACAGCCGCATGGTGGTCTACGGGCTCGGCGGAAGCGTGCAAGAGGCCATGAAGTATTCGAAGTACGGAATCAATGCCGTGTTCAACGATCCCATCGAACGGCCGACTGCATTAAAACTTGTACGCGCAACCCAGATGCTGGTGAATCACGAATTCCGGCGCTACGTGCGGATTCCGGTCATCACCGAAGTTTCAATAGTCATGAGCGACAATCGCCGCTTCACGGCGTCGAGCCAGGAAATCAGCTCGGGAGGGATGTCTCTCAAGACCGGCGAAGAGGTTTCTCCCGCTCAATCTTTGGAAATCTCATTCGCCCTGCTTACCTTGCCCCGGATATGGGTTCGCAGCACCGTTACCTGGAGAAAACCCGCCAGCAAGAGTTTCGGCATACGTTTTGATGCCCAGGATGAACGCCGGTTGAAAATAAAGCAGTGGATCGATTCATATTTGGAGTGCTAAGTCCCAACTTGGCACGTGGGCTTCATCCCCCGCATCGTCATCCTCCAGATGCAAGAACGAGACTCGCCGAAAAGGTCCCTCGGCATGAAGTCAATTGGTGTTCCGTCACAGCTTGAGCTGCCTTCGGGAAGCGCGGATCCAATGGCACCGGCAGTAATATTTATGGCCTGCGACAAAAAATGGGTGTCGAATGGTGTCCGTGTCCTATACGTTTAGAGTAGCCAAAGACGGACGGGACCTTCATAAGGAAGAAGAATGATCGAGAATCGAGCCTTCAAGATGGACGACTATTTGGCGATGTTGCAGCGGCGGCTGAAACTGATTTTGATTCCTGCGCTACTTACTCCTGTCGTCGGCTTTCTGGTCTCGTATGCCTTCCTGCCGAAGTACACCGCTTCATCGCTGATTCTTGTCGCAGGACAAAAGGTGCCTGAAGGATATGCCAAGCCACTGGCAACTCAAGATTTCGTCCAGCTTATCGCGGCGATGCAGGAACAAGTACTGAGCCGGGCACACATGGTTCCCATGATCGACCGCATGGGGTTAGCGAAAGACAAAAGCGCTGACGCCGTCATCGAAGACATTCGTGCGCAATCTCTCCATCGAACCTGTACTTCAGGATGTCGCCGCGGGGAGCAAAGCCGCGAGCGACAATGCAGACCAAAGCAACGTATCTCGCATTACTGTGAACTTTACTGCTAGCGACCCTAAACTTGCGCAGCGTATTTGCGCTGAGCTGACATCTATGCTGCTGGAGCAAAATCCCCAGGCCCGTGAAAACACTCAGATACATGCCGACACGCAGAGCCGCCAGCAGGGCGTACAGATGCATCTTCTAAAAGCGGCCAGCCTTCCCGACGCGCCGAGCTTTCCCGATCGTCTGCTTTTCGTCAAAGGAGGGTTAGCTGGCGGACTCGGAATTGGATTAGCATGGGCTTTCTGGCTCGAATTTACTGACAAATCGATTCGCACCGAAGAAGATGCGATCGCGGTTCTCGACCTGCCGGTAATGGTTTCCATTCCCTGGCTGGGCGTGACAAAAAGAGAGGGTCGAGGTCTTCACCGACATCACCACGCATCATCTAAAAGGGTAGTCGAAGAGAACGAGACCGTAGAGGTCTAGGTAACCATGTACAAGGAATTTTTCGGACTTCGAGCCAATCCGTTCAACGTAAACCCTGATCCGCGATACCTGTTTTTGACGCGGCACACCGAGGAAGCTCTCGCTTGTCTCACCTACGGGATTCAGAGTCGTAAAGGGTTCGTGTTACTGACTGGAGAAGTGGGTACGGGGAAGACCACTCTCATCAACAAGTTGCTCGAATGGTTGAGAGTCCAACACGTACCGACTGCATTCGTCTTCAATTCACGGTTAAACGTTCCACAATTCCTCGACTATATGATGGCGGATTTTGGTATCCCATCTGACACCCGGTCAAAGAGTCAGATCCTATTGCGTCTCTACAATTGGTTGCTTGACCGCTACCGCGCCGGTGAAACCGCAGTGCTCATAGTGGACGAGGCGCAAGGCCTGTCCGATGATCTGCTCGAAGAGATCCGCATGATGACGAATCTCGAGACCTTCACCGAAAAACTATTGCAGATCGTTCTCGTGGGCCAGCCGGAGCTCGAATTAAAATTACGGCAGCCCCATCTACGGCAGTTGCGGCAACGGCTCACTCTTCGAGCGAAAACCCACCCGCTGACCGTGGACGAGACCAAATCCTATGTGGCCCAACGGCTTCGCATTGCGGGATGGAATGGCCACGCAATTTTTGATTCGACGTCGTTGCTCGCGATTCATCGCTATTCTGCCGGCATTCCCCGCGTGGTGAATCTGATCTGCGAGCATTGCTTGGTAAGCGCGTTTGTGGATCAACAAAAAGTGGTCACCGCTGATGTAGTGGAAATTGTCGCCCGGGACTTCGATCTCATCGATAACCCCGTTACAGCGATGACCGTGCCAGATGAAGCCCCAGAGTCATCCGACAGCGTTGGTGTAGAGAGTGCCCCGGCATCTCCGACTGCAAAGACCATTGCGCCGCAAGCAGAAGAACCTAAGCCCTCCGCTCTTCGCTCAACTTCACAATCAGAGATGTCCGTTCTCCCGCAAAATTCGAATCCCCCGGCTCATGTGGAACAGCCAAACGCGCCAGCGGCGGAAAGGCCGCGAGCGCGTGCAACTTCTCGCTCGGCCGCGGCCTCTGCACCAGCTCAAACTCCACCAGTTCCGCCGATTCCGTTGCGGAATCCAGCCCCTGAGACGTCGCCGCCTCCTTCGCTCCCAAGCGCATCAGCGACTTCCGATACAACCGATTTTGATTTGGTAGATGCTCTAAAAACCCTCGCCAACCTGGCGGATCGTTTGCGCGAGCCTGAACCGGAGATAAAGAAGGAAAGGAAACTATGAGCCGGATTCACGAAGCTTTGAAAAAGGCGGAGGAAGAACGTGCCTCGACACAACCGGTCCCTTTCCGCGATATGCCTGTCGTCGCCCCGCCCCCGCCATTTTCCGCAAGCGCTCGCTCAAATGCGAACCACCCCTTCGACACTCCTCCCACTTACGACATGCTCGTTACCCGCATCTCGCAAGGCAAATGGGCGCCGCAGAAAAAGACGATGTTGTTCTTCGACGGTGACGAACAGGCGTACGGTACCGAAGAGTTCCGCACCTTGCGATCGCGCCTGTATCAGGTCCGCGAACGCCAGCCATTAAAGAAGCTCCTTATCAGCAGTGCCCTTCCGCAAGAAGGAAAGTCATTCGTTTCCTCCAACCTCGCCCAGGTTATGGTGCGACAACATGGACGCAAAGCTTTATTAATCGACGCCGATCTCAGAGCTTCTCAGTTGCACACGACCTTGGGGACCAAAGCGACTCCTGGTCTGGCGGAATATTTGTCGGGAGAAAGCGATGAGGTTGAGGTCCTGCAACGCGGTCCCATGGAGAATTTGTTTTTCATTCCTGCTGGCCGGCTGGTATCTAACCCCGCCGAACTACTCGGCAACGGCCGTCTGGAAGTACTTATCAACCGACTCGAAGGGCTGTTTGACTGGATCATCATCGACGCTCCGCCCGCACTCCCAATTTCAGACGCCGCTCTACTCGCAAACTATTGCGATGGGGTGCTGATGGTTGTGCGCTCCAATGAGACCCCGTCGGACGTGGCCCGCAAAGCGCGGCAGGAATTTAAAGATACTGCCCTCATTGGCATAGTTCTCAATGGGGTGGATGGCGGAACTTCATCCAACAAATATTATTACGCTGCCTACGGCAACGAGGCTAGGAGCGGCAAAAAACCGTCGTGATCCCTATCTCTAATTGTCTGCAAGTACAAGATCGCGCCACCCTCGAGAAGATAAATCGCATGAATGCCCATGAGTAAGGTTTCCTCTGCTGACGACCAGCGCACGAGACCCTCCGTCCGGCGTCCCCATCTATAATCTTTTTCGATGGCGACTTCCCTGGCAAAGAAAATCGATAGCCTCCGCGAAAATATTCGCCATCACGAATATCGGTACTACGTCCTGGATGACCCTGAAATTAGCGACGCCGAATTCGATCTATTGATGAACGAATTAAAAAGGATTGAAGCCGCCCATCCTGAACTGATCACCCAGAGTTCCCCTACACAGCGCGTCGGCGGCAAGCCTCGCGAGGGCTTCCTCAAAGCGCCGCACTCGTCTCCGATGCTGTCGCTCGACAACACTTACAGCGTCGATGATCTGCGAAACTGGGAACGTAGGGTCCACGAATTAGCTGGACGCCATGACATTGAATACGTGTGCGAGTTGAAGCTCGATGGCATGTCATTAGCGCTGCATTACGAAGATGGAAAGCTGGTACGAGGAATCACCCGAGGAGACGGATCCATTGGAGAAGATGTAACTCTCAACGTGCGGACTGTTCGCTCCGTTCCGCTTTCAATTCCAATCGAAAAGTTGAAAAAGGCAGGTCTTCCCGCGGACTTCGAAGTGCGCGGCGAGATGTTGATGCCAATTGCCGCCTTCAAAAAAATGAACGAAGACCGCGAGGCGAAAGGTCTCTCGGTTTTTGCCAACCCTCGAAATGCTACTGCGGGTACGGTTCGGCAACTTGAGCCCAGCATCACCGCCCAGCGCCGGTTGGACTATTTCGCCTATGCGACCCTGAAAGATGGCGCAACTTACTTCGACCATCACTGGGAGACATTGAACGCACTCTCCGCTGCCGGATTTAAAGTAAACCCCGCCAGAATTCAGGCTACGAACTTCGAGGAACTGTGGAGCTTCATCGAAAAAGAGGAAACACTTCGCGAACAATTGCCGTATGAAATCGACGGCATCGTCATCAAGGTGAACCGTACCGCAACCCAACAGGAACTGGGGTTCACCGGCAAAGCCCCGCGGTGGGCCATCGCGTACAAGTATGCGGCACGATCGGGCATTACACAGATTGAAGACATTCTCGTCCAGGTCGGACGCACCGGAAAACTGACTCCGGTTGCGGCACTGAAACCCGTTCCCATCGGCGGCACCACCGTGGCCCGCGCGACCCTCCACAACATGGATGAAATCGAGCGTCTTGGAGTGAAGATCGGCGATTGGGTTGAAGTCGAACGGGGCGGCGACGTCATCCCGAAAATCACCCGCGTGGTCGAAGACAAAAATCATCCTCGCGGAAACAAGACTTTCGAGATGCCAGAGAAATGTCCAATCTGCGGCACACACGTCGTCCGCACCGAAGGCGAAGTGGACTTCCGCTGCGTCAACGTAAACTGCCCAGCCAAGCTCCGCGAAAGCATTTTGCACTTCGCCTCTCGCGGCGTCATGAATATCGACGGCATGGGCGAGGCGCTGGTAAATCAGCTCACCGACCGGCACGACGTAAAAAATATTGCCGACGTGTACGGGCTCACCGAAGATTCCCTTCTAAAACTCGAACGCATGGGCAAGAAATCCGCACAAAATGTTCTTCGGGAGATCGAAAATTCAAAAAAGCTTCCATTGGAGAGAGTGATTTTCGGTCTGGGCATCAGATTCGTAGGTGAACGTACCGCTCAATTTCTCGCCGAGCACTTCGGGGCGATGGACGCTCTCATGAATGCCAGCGAAGAAGAACTGGTCGAGGTAAATGAGGTCGGCCCGCGAATCGCCAAAAGCCTTGCGGAATTCTTCCAGGAGCCAAAGAATCGTGACTTAATCAAACAATTGCGCGACGCGGGATTGAACTTAACTGGCGAGAAAAAACAACGCGGCACCCAACTCGCGGGAAAAACCTTCGTCCTCACCGGGACCATGTCGCGCTACAGCCGCGATCAGGCCAAAAAACTTATAGAAGACGCCGGCGGCAAGGTGTCCGGCTCCGTCAGCAAAAAAACCGACTATGTTGTAGCGGGAGAAGACGCTGGCTCGAAACGAGATAAAGCCAAAGAATTAGGTGTGGCCATAATCGACGAGAATGCAATGGAAGAACTGCTAAGTATAGGTAGCGTGTAGCTCCGGCCACCCGAAAGTCGTGCGCAGCCAAAAAACATGTCCGGTGAAAACATTTTGTGCCTCCTCAACATAACGATACCGAGGGCCCCATTTTTCGCATCTTTTGCGAAAGGTGGGAGAGTGACGTGCTGCACCTAGACTTCCCTGAAAAAAGTTAAAGCGGTTCTCCACGCTTGCTTATTGCTAAAAATATTTCTTCAATCTCTGGGTTGCAAGGGTCCATCCGTGATAGCTTCGGCGTTAATATCTCCACGTGCCGTTCCTTTCTAAACGCGAGAACTCTTCGTCGCTGCCTCAGGTGCAACCTGTACAGGCAAAAATTCCTGTTCTCCAGAACGCTGAATTTGGTGCTTTTTATTACGGACAGCGCCGCGGCGGGGATTTCTACGATTTCGTTCATCTGGATAACGGACGCGTTTTATTCGTCCTGCTCGATATCGCCGGTCCGCTGACGGAAAATCGGGCTGTCCTTTGCGATGCGCAAAATACTTTTCGCACTGCTGGGCAAGAATTGTTTTCCAGTGCAGACATCAACGAAACCGAGGCCATGATCGAGTTGTGCATCAGGCTCAATCGCACGATTCTAGGTACCGCCGAAGGTTTGCGTAGCACTCCTGCCTTCCTTGGTTGTTATCATGAAGAAACCGGAATCATCTGCTATGCGAACTCCGGACATCTCGCGGGATTGGTGCGCGACGAAAACGGGGTTTCTGAATTGGGCGCAACCGGCCTGCCCTTGGGATTGTTTTCTCATGCCCCCAGCGATGCGTGCGTCGTCGTGCTCTCGCCAGGATCATCGTTGTTGCTGATTTCGAGGGGCGTGGTCGAAGGCAAACACAAAGGCGAAGAGTTTGGATTGCAACGCGTAAAAGAAATGTTTCAAAAGACCGGCGCCGAGAGTGCGAAGGAACTGTGTCTCGCCCTGCTAAACGGATTACGCCAGTTCATGAATACGCCTCCCACCCACGACGACGTGACCGCCCTCGCATTGGTCCGCGCCGAAAAATCTTGAAAAGCTCACGTAGGGACAGTGGCCCTCGGCTGTCCATTTACGTGGTTTTATTCAAGAGGCGTCGTTCATCACAATTTGTCTTTCTGGCGAAGCGCAGAATCCATATCCCCGCCGAAAAAATGACCATTCGGAGGTACAATTTAGAAATAAGCTTGCGGATGGACACTTTCCGTTGTTGTCCATCGCAACTCAACACTGAAGGCGCGAACGCTCGTGTGCAGCCCGGACAGCCGAGGGTGGCTGTCCCTACGCAGGCTCTTTATGAAACTTTTTCTTTTAACCTTAGTTCTCATTCTTTCGGCGAGCTTCTCCTCCGCCGATACCGTTGTCGAAGAAATCGTCGCCCGCGTAAATACCCAGATCATTACTAAGACTGAGTACCAGCGCAGCATGGATGATTTGAAGCAGGAAGCCCAACAACAGGACGCCGCGAACGCCGATAAGGTAGTGGCCGAACGCCAAAAAGATGTGCTGCGGGATTTGATTGACCAGCAGTTGCTATTGGGAAAAGGCAAAGACCTGGGCATCAGCGCCGATACCGATTTGATTAAAAGGCTCGATGAGATGCGCAAGCAGATGAAGCTTGAAACCATGGAAGACCTGGAAAAGGCGGCCACGGCTCAGGGCGTATCTTTTGAGGACTTCAAGCAAAACATAAAAAATCAGCTCATCACCCAGCAAGTCATTGGCAAGGAAGTGGGCCAGCGGCTGACCATCACCAAAGAAGAAGAGCAGGAATTCTATAACCAGCACAAGAACGAACTGGCCCAACCGGAACAGGTGAAGATCAGCGAGATTCTCGTTTCCACGGAGAAAGGTACCGGCGACGAAGAAGCGAAGTTGGCGGCGGCGAAAGCCAAGGCCGAAGACCTGCTCGCGCAGATTAAAAAGGGCGCAAATTTTGACGAAATCGCCAAGAAGAATTCAGACGGCCCGACGGCCGCTCAAGGCGGCGATCTTGGGTATTTCAAGCGTGGCGCTCTCGCCAAAGAACTCGAAGACATCACCTTCGGATTGAAGACGGGCGGCCTTTCAGATGTGATTCGAACCAAACAGGGCTTCGTTCTCTTGAAGGTCACCGATCATGAGGCCGCCGGCATTCCGAGCATGAAGGAGGTCGAGCCGAAACTTCAAGACGCCCTCTACATGCAGAAACTGCAACCTGCGCTGCGGGAATATTTAAAGAAATTGCGCGAAGAAGCCTACATCGACATCAAATCCGGATTCGTGGACACCGGGGCCAGCGCCAACCAGACCAAGCCGATCGAGACGAATTCGAAAGTGCTGACGGCCAAACAACTTAAGAAGAAGAAAAAGTTCGGCGTGTTCTAAGAAGCGATGCGAGATGTTTTCTCCGATTGTCAATTCTCTTTGTCTTTCGCCTGCCAGGATGTGTAGCATAGCCTCAACGCCATGAAGGAATTTTTCCTATCCCAGTGTTGCGATCACGAAAATAAGATCGTCACCTCCAGCTTTGTAGTTGTCACCAAACAGGTCAAGCCCAAGAAGTCAGGAGAGCCTTATCTGGCACTCACTTTGGGCGACCGTTGCGGACAAATCGAAGCCAAGATGTGGGACAACGTGGAAGACGTCCTTGACGCGTTTGAACAGGATGATTTTTTAAAAATTAAAGGCCTGGTAAACAAATACCGGAACCGCTTTCAGATCACCATCCACAAGCTGCGCCGGCTCGGAGATTCGGAAGTCGATTTTTCGGATTACCTTCCGAAGACGACAAAAGACGTTCCGGAATTGTGGAAGACTCTCGGCGAATTTGTCGCCAGTTTTCAAGATGTCCACCTGAAAAAGCTGGTGGAATCTTTCATGGCAGACACGGAAATTTCCGAAGCCTACCGCAATGCCCCCGCCGCGAAAACTCTGCATCACGCCTACATCGGCGGCTTACTGGACCACGTGGTTTCTCTCTGCCGCTCTTGCGATTTGCTTTGCCGAAACTATCCGCAGGTAAATCGAGATTTGCTTTTGACCGGAGCATTTCTCCACGACATCGGCAAGATTCACGAGCTCTCCTACAGCCGTGGATTTTCCTATACGACTCGCGGGCAGCTTCTCGGGCACATGATCATCGAGCTCGAAATGTTGCAGGGGAAACTGGCCAATTTCCCCGACTTCCCGACGGAGATGAAAACCCTGCTCGAACACCTCATCATTAGTCACCACGGACAATACGAATTCGGCTCCCCCAAACTGCCCATGTTCCCCGAAGCGCTCATGCTGCATTATCTCGACGACTTGGATTCGAAGATGGAAAGCATGCGGGCCCACGAAGAGCGCGACGGCAATTCGGAAAGCGCTTGGACCGGATACAACCCATCCCTTAGCCGCTCAGTGCTCAAGACCGGAAAATTTCTGGAGACGAAGACCGCAGCTGCCAATCAGGTTGCATCCCAAGATTTGCCACAAAACGGCGATTTCCCCGAATCAAGTTCCCCCAGCGAGCCGACCCACTCTTTGTCCGAAGCGCCTACCAAAGTTTCCTAAGTTCCCTCCCATCGAGCGCGACCCATTAGGTCTTGTCCGATAGATATCTGCCCTTGGAGGTCTCACACGACTAGCCTTGATCCATGAACCAGATCACGGGACCACGCTTTGTGCAATTTGTACTTGCAGTCGGTATAACATTTTCCATTGCAGGATGTAGTAGCGCCCCTCAGGCATCCATGGCAGAAAACGGCAGCGGAAATAATTTCAGTTCAGCGGCCTCGTCTGCCACCCAGAATCGGCTGGCCATGAGGAACCAGTCGCCGGGAGAAAAACAATCCATTGCCCCGCCCAAAGAAACCGTTATTCCGGCGGGAACATCGCTAAGCGTGCGTTTGGATCAGGCGCTGGGATCGAAGATAAGTCAATCTGGTGAAAACTTCTCTGCAACTTTGCCTCACGGAATTAGCGTCGCTGGAGAAACGGTAGTTCCCGCAGGTGCAAGTGTTTCTGGGACAGTGCTGGATGCCAAGCCACTGGGACGATTCGCAGGTGGCGCAGCTTTGCAGCTGAAATTGACGTCGCTAAAGGTAAATGGCTCGAGCGTCGAAGTCCAAACTTCGCCTCGCGATTTCGTGGCTAAAGGAAAAGGCAAACGGACTGCCGTCATGATCGGCGGCGGTTCCGGATTAGGTGCGCTTATCGGAGGCCTGGCCGGTGGGGGCAAAGGAGCTCTCATTGGGGCAGCGGCAGGGGCGGGGGCAGGCACCGCGGGAACCGCATTCACGGGCAACAAAGACGTCGTGCTACCGGTCGAGAGCCTGGTGAGCTTTACCCTGACCAGAGAAGTGAAGCTAAATCCCTAACAATCACTTAGGGACAGCAAAAAAATCACATAGGGACAGCCGCCCCCGGCTGTCCGGGTTGTCTTTAAAGCTTACTAGCTGTTTTCGCTTTCGGACCTCTTCCACGTAATCAAGTCACCGATCGTCGATCCGCTTGAACTGGTAACCGGCTGCTTGTAGGCCTCCACTTCCTTACGCGAAGCTTCCTCGCCGACAGCTTTGATACTCAATCCCACTTTCTTTTCCTCGGGATTCATCTTGATGATCTTGTAGTCATGTTCCAGGCCCGGCTCCAGCGTGATTGGTTGTCCGTTCGCATCCACGGCTTCGGAGTTGTGGCAAAGACCTTCGATACCCTCCGCAATATCCACGAACGCGCCGAAGTTAGCGACCCGTACAACCTTGCCATGTACCACATCTCCCACGTGATGGATGTTGAAGAATGTTTCCCATACATCTGGCTGCAATTGTTTGACACCTAATGAGAGCCGTCTCTTGTCAGGCTCGATTGCGAGCACGATGGCCTTCACCCGGTCGCCCTTTTTCAGAATCTCGGAAGGATGTTTCACCCTCTTCGTCCAACTCAAATTGCTCACGTGAACCAGTCCATCGATTCCGTCGTCAATCTCGATAAATGCCCCGAAGTCGGTCAAGTTGCGCACCCGGCCTTCCACAGTCGCACCCACCGGATACTTGTGATGAAGCTCGTCCCACGGATTGGCCGCAAGCTGCTTCATTCCCAGCGATATGCGGCGTTCCTGAGGATTGACATTGAGTACAACGCAATCCACATGATCCCCCACATTCACCATCTTCGAAGGATGCTTCATGCGCTTCGACCAGGTCATCTCGCTGACGTGGACCAGTCCTTCGATCCCCTGCTCGAGTTCAACGAACGCCCCGTAGTCGGTCACGCTGATCACGCGTCCGCCAACATGAGCGCCGACAGGATACCGGTGCTCTGCATCGAGCCATGGGTCAGGGGTAAGTTGCTTGAAACCTAGTGAGACCCGCTGCTTATCTTTATCGAACTTCAGCACCTTTACTTGAATCTGGTCGCCCACATTCACCAGCGCCTTGGGATGAGTGAGCCGACCCCAGGACATATCAGTGATGTGTAGCAACCCGTCGATGCCGCCAAGATCGACGAAGGCGCCGTACTCGGTCAGGTTCTTGACCACGCCCGTGAGAATGCCGCCTTCCTCAAGATGCTCCAGGGTCTTGCTGCGCTTTTCGCCCTGCTCTTCTTCTAGCAACTGCTTCCTGGATACAACGATGTTGCCGCGCTTCTTATTCAGCTTCACGATGGCGACTTCAAACTGCTCGCCTTTCGGAGCATCCAAACTTTTCACCGGGCGAATGTCCATTTGCGAGCCAGGCAGGAAGGCGCGGGCGCCCATAATGTCCACCGTAAGGCCGCCCTTAATGCGCTCGATCACCGTCGCCTGAATCGGCTTTTTCTCGTTGTAGGCTTTTTCAATTTCGTCCCATGCGCGCAAGCGTTGCGCCTTCTGGTGAGACAGGTTGATGTAGCCTTCCTCGGCCTCGCCCTTGTCGCGCATGACGTTGATCTCATCGCCGGGCTGGAACTTCGACTTGCCCTCGTGATCGAGCACTTCCGTCAGCGGCAACATGCCCTCGGACTTCGCGCCAATGTCCACGACCACGTGCGTTGCGGTCAGCTTAAGGACGGTGCCCTTAATGACGTGGTCCTCGCTTGCGGCCTCTTCACTCTCTGTGGTGAAGGTTTCCAGCGCCGACGCGAAATCGTCAGAGCTTGCCTGCTTGTCGTCTTGTGCGGAATTGGCCTGCGAATGTTCCGTAGCCGGCGTGTGATGTTGCTCTGATTGGGTTGAATTTTCTGCCGCTGTCTCGGGCATCGTTTCTGTCATTGTGTCAGTCATGGTTGAGGTGGTGGAGTCAGGATTGTGATTCTCGTCGAGCAAATGATGGGCCTCTCTGCGGCGTTCCGCACTCTGTGCGGGATGGATGCGGGTTGTTCAGCGGACTGCTGGTGTGATTCTTAAGGTTGTGATGGGCCCGTCCTGGCGGACGAACTTGAACAATCCCAGCGGTCGGACGATAAGAGCAAACCCGCGTCCCAAGGGAACACTCCGACTATAGCAATGGCTTGCAAACAGTGTCAAACATGAAACTGCAACACTTCGATAAAGGAACTAAGTCGCACCTGAGAAGCCGTCCAAATTTCAGTCGCGCGACGTCTGTGCCCACGAGCATTTGAGGTCGAAAGGGGATAACCCACCCCGTCCAGCCCATCTGCTAATCTGCCCCCATGGATTATCTTTGGACTCCCTGGCGCTACGCGTATGTGAGCACTGCCGAAAAGGTCGCGGGATGCATCTTTTGCGAGCTTCCCAAGCAGGAAGACCAGAAAGTCCTAATCGTGCATCGTGCTGAGCATTGTTTCGTCGTGCTCAACAGTTTTCCATATTCCCCCGGGCACGTCATGATCGCACCGTACGAGCATCTTGACCAGTTGCAGAAGTTGCCGGTCGAGGCAGCTCAAGAGATGATGGCGCTGGCTCAAAAAGTAGAAGGCGTTCTTCGCCGCCTCTACAGTCCCGACGGAATCAATCTTGGAATGAATATTGGGAAGGCCGCTGGGGCGGGGGTGGCCGGACATATCCACTTACATGCCTTGCCGCGCTGGTTCGCCGACGCCAATTTTATGTCAGTCGTGGGTGAAACCCGCGTCGTTGCCGAGACCTTGGAAACCACCTACCAAAAGATTAAGCCAGCGTTAGATTAGAAGTTCCGGCAGGCAGGGTGGCCCAGCCTTTATCAGAATTCGGCTGAATAAAAAACGCCACCGTGGGAGACTATGTGGGATTGAGCCGTCTCTCAAAGTGGCGTTTCCTGTCGGAGAAACTTGCCCAGTGTGGAAACCGGGCAATGATTAACAAGGATTAACCTGTCCAACCCACCGTTTTGTCATCAATTTGTAAATTCTAATGCTCGAAAGAAAAGCCGCCGATGTTCTGGCGGCTTGATCAATCCGTCGTGATTAGCGCCGGCCACCTGAGCGTGATGTTCCCTGTGACGATCCTCCACCCGAAGTGGATCTACCACTGCTTGCCGGTGCCGAGGCACGCGATGGAGAGCTGTACCCTCCGCCACGCGATCCGCCGTACGAGCCTCCGCCATAAGACCTACTTGATTGAGGCGACGAAGATTGTCCACCGCCGTATGTACGTCCTCCGTAGGTTTGGCTCCGTGGAGAACTGTATTGCGGCGCCGAACTTGACCGCGCTGTCCCCGCGTTGTAAGGAGCACGACTATAAGATCCTTGTGGATAGCTTCGAGAGTAACTCGGTGAGCTTCCGGCCGAAGGATAGCTTCGGGAGTAACTCGGCGAGGCTGCTCCGGAGTAGCTACGTGGCGCAGGCGCTACCTGTCCCGATGGCCGTGGAACACCGTTTCTCGGCGAGGACGAATAGGACCCTGCCGCTGAACGTGATCCGTACCCGGTCGCCGGCTGCGAAGTTGCGATACCACGACTGCTATAAGAGGATCCACCTTGCGAGTAGTTCGCTGGGGGACGCGGAACGTTACGCCCACCCGCGGCTCCTACCGATGATCCGCTCGGCGAACTGCTCGGATACGAGCGACTCGCCGCAGGATAGCTTTGGTTGGTCGCCGTCCGCATCGGTTCCGCCCTCATTGAGGTTCCACCTGCGGAAGGAGGACGCGGCACCGATCGACCTGTTGGACTATTTAATCCCGCATTGTTTACAGATCCGCTTAAGCCTCCGCGTCCGTAAACATTGGACGGGTTGGTCGCACCCGCTCCGTTGTTTATGCGCCCACTAGCTTGTGGCGACGGGGGTACATTGCGCCCAACGTTTCCACTAAGTGAAGGATTTTCGGCTCGTGTCGATTGAGCCGGGATTCCCGCACTCGGTTTTCCTGCCGAGAATGGACGGTTCGAAACATTCGGCGCAGGTTGAGTTCTCGCCAGCGAAGCCGCCGGCGGATTCATCCTGCTGATCGTCGGACGCGTTATAGCGCTGGTAGGCGCCGCCGCCGCTGGGCGACCGGCATTCGGCCCCAGTCTGTTTTGCACCGTCGGGTTCACGTTTATCCGTCCCGCCAGTGGCGCGTTACGCGCCTCGTTGGCGCTCACCTGAACCGCATTCTGGCGCACTGGCAAGCCGCGCTCCAGCACTCCGCGAGAGACCGCGTTGAAGCCTCCTCGCACATTGATGTTGGCGTAGTGCAGCCCCGTCCCAGAAGGAGGAGTCTTTCCGGCCACGTTTCCATATCCGCGGCCGCCATATGGAGGTTTCCCATTACCGTAACCACCTCCGCCGTAGGGAGGCTTTCCGCCGCCGCCGTTTCCGTATCCCCCGCCACCATACGGAGGTTTCCCCCCGCCGCCGTAATTGTTGTAAGTGTTGTTCACGTAAACATTTCTGTAGTTATTGATGTTGACGATGTTGGTGTTGTACACATTCACGTTGCGGAAATATCCCCATCCGCTGCGATACCAGGGAATAAATGGCTCGCCCCAGCCCAGAGCGCACCACCCGTAACCGCCGCCTCCGCCGAATCCGAGGCTCACGCCCCAAGAGGGGCCACCAAACCACGCCACCAGAGCTGGAGCGTACCAGCCGCGGTCCCATCCGCCGTAATAGGGACCAGGCGCCCATCCCCAATAGCCTTCCTCATGAATCCAGCGGCCATAATGGAAGGGAGCAAATCCCCACGGCGCGTCATCAACCCAGGTCCATCCCCAAGGCTCGATATAAGCCCAGTGGCCCGTTGAGTAAGGCGCCCAACCGGCATCCACCACGGTCGGAACCCATACTGCCCCGTATCGCGGCGTGTGGCGCCACGTTCCATAAGCATCAAGGTCCTCAGAGCCGATGACGTCAGGAGAAACGTAGCGCGCCGAAACCGATTCATCGATCCGGCGATTACGGATGCGGCACCACTCATCGAATCCATCTTCACGCGGAGCGCGGGCGATCTCGTGCGCCAGCGAATTGCCTCCGCGAAAACGCGCCTGCTGATGTTCTTTGATCTTCACACTAGGCCCTTGCCCAGTGGATTCACCTTCTCCGCGCCAAACTGTTATGTAAGTCGTATCCGAGTTGGGGTTCACGTCGAAGCGATAGTCGCCAGTTTTTAAAATTGTGAACGCCTGGTTCGGAGTGTCCACTTCATAGATCTCGCCGCGGTACAGATGCCGCACATGCAGGTTCATCGCACCCTGATGCAATGACAATTGCACCGAGCTGTCACTCACATTGGTCAGCGTCAAGCTGGTTTCGGAGCCGATGCGGATCAGGCCGGTCCCCACATTCAGCTCTGCGCGCGCATTTTTATCGGCCCAAATATTGTCGGCAATCGTCAACGGACGATTCAACGATCCCTGCACCCAATCTTCTGTGCCGCGGGGCTGTATCGATACCGAGCCGGTCATGTATTGCAGGCGGGCAGCGCGTCCCGGAGGGTCGTTGCGATCAGTCTGGTCCTCGGGGACCGTATTCTGAGTGGCTTCCTGATCATATTGGCCTTGCTCCTCGGTCGCCTGGTCGGGATTTGAAGATCGGTCGTAGGTTCCCGACACGTGGACGTCCGGCGTGCCATAAACATCCGCTTCGATCGTCGCTTGCGATTGATCTTCTTGCGCGAACGCCAATGCGCCTGAAGAAAACACCGCAGCCAAGGCCCACATACCAAAATTTCGAATCAAAAGGTTCTTGCGACCGTTCATAATTCCCTCCCACCCAAAACACGTGCGGGTATATCTGACTAACTTCCTAAACCCCCACATAACCAAAAAGTTGCGGGAAGTAACCTACCGAAAACTGAAATGGTAAGGCAACATCCCCTCCTGGAAGCCCTCTTGAGTGAAGTTTTATATCGCAGCTACCCCGTTGGTTTCTACCTGAAAACGAGCAGGCGGATGGTCCACCGAGTGGACGGTCATTGCGGCTCTTGCGTTGCTCCTCAACCTTTAGCGGTATGCTAGATTGACTCGGGGGCCTGTAGCTCAACGGTTAGAGCAGCAGACTCATAATCTGTTGGTTGTAGGTTCAAATCCTACCGGGCCCACCATTATCAATAACCTGACTATTGCGCCGCCCCCTTGGTAGCAAATTTGGTAGCAACGCTTTGCTCATGACGCTCAGCCCCTGGCGTATGTCGTCCCGATTCGCACGGTCATAAACTTGGGGTGCAAGTTCAACCGACTTGTGACCCACGACGCCGGAAATAACCACGGGATGAACTCCGGCTTTACGCATCATGCGAACTAACGTCAGGCGAAAGTCGTGCCAGCCGCCAATCTGCACCCCAACGGCCCCAGCCGCGGGATGCAAAAACCGACGACGCACATTGTTGGGATTAATTGGAGTACCTTGATTTGATTCGAATGTCCATTTTTTCCCTTCGCCAAGTGCACGTAAGCGATGAACTAATTCCCGGTAGTCCGGGCCATCGAGTGGCAACACTTGCGGTGTGTCTAACTCTTCTGCTTTGCCGTCGTAAATTATTCGGCGGATGGTCAGAATGTTGGTATCGTCAAGGTCGGTTGGCTTCAGTCCAATCGCCTCCTCAATACGCCGTCCGAGTAGATGCTTAAGAATGTTATAAGTGTCAGATTTAGGTTTCACTTCAGTTTTATGTCTACTTGAACAGTCTCGCCCACATTACTTATCAGCAACGGGGGGCGATTTGAGATCACTTTCCCTCCTCCCACGCTTTCGTTGACTCGCCCGTCTTCTGTTACGTAAGATTCGCACCAGTGATCGGCCAAATAATTTCGCACTACCGCCTCCTCGAAAGGCTCGGTGGCGGCGGGATGGGCGTGGTCTATAAGGCCGAAGACACTCGTCTGGGCCGCTTCGTCGCTCTGAAATTCCTGCCAGAGGGCGTCGCCCAGAATTTCCCAACTCTGGAACGATTCCGCCGCGAGGCCAAAGCCGCTTCCGCACTGAACCATCCCAACATCTGCACGATTTATGACGTGGGTGAGGATGCAGGCAAGGCCTTCATCGCCATGGAATACCTCGAAGGCGTGACCCTAAAGCATCTCACTACGGGTCGCCCGATGGAATTGGGAAGGTTATTGGAAGTTGCGATCGAAGTTGCGGACGCGCTGGACGCCGCTCACGCTAAACGGATTGTGCACCGCGACATCAAGCCTACCAACATATTTGTCACTTCACGTGGACACGCAAAGGTTCTGGACTTCGGTCTGGCGAAGGTACTCTCGGATATGACCGCAACGGAGACCCCCGCCACCGAGGACGCAACCCAGTTGACCAGTCCCGGGACCACGCTGGGAACAGTTTCTTACATGTCCCCCGAACAGATTCTGAGCCAGGAAGTGGACGCAAGAACTGATTTGTTCTCGTTCGGCGTTGTCCTTTACGAGATGGCGACGGGGACACACCCGTTCCAAGGTGATACCTCAGGAGCAATCTGTGACAGCATATTGCACAAAACTCCGATAGCACCGGTCCGCCTTAACAGCGACATCCCCGCGAGGATCGAGGATATTGTCAACCGCGCCATCGAGAAAGACCGGGACCTGCGTTACCAGAATGCCGCGGACGTGCGTTCAGATCTGAGACGCCTGAAGCGTGATTCGGCGCCAGGCCCTGCATCCGCGACCGAGTTCGCGCCGACGCCGAGAGCCAAGCCAGGGTGGTCGCGAAAGGTGACTCTGGCGGCTAGCGGAGTCGCTTTCGCCGCACTGCTGACGCTTGCGGCGTGGTTCGCTTATCTCCGCCAGCCGGGAGATGCCATCGAGTCGGTTGCCGTACTGCCTTTCGTCAATGCCGGGGGCGATCCCAATACGGAATACTTGAGCGATGGCATCACAGAAAGTCTCATCAACAATCTGTCGCAAATTGCAAACCTGCGCGTGATGGCCCGCCGGACGGTCTTCCGTTATAAGGGAAAGGATGCCGATCCTCAAATGGCTGGCAAAGATCTGCACGTTCGCGCGGTGGTCTCGGGGAGACTACTGCAACGCGGGGATACGCTGATCGTGCAAACCGAACTGATCGACTCGGCGACGGGCTCGCAGTTGTGGGGTGGCCAATACAATCGCAAGACCGCAGACGTTCTTGCATTGCAGGACGATCTTGCTGCTGAAATCTCAGAGAAGTTGCGGCTGCGTTTGAGCGGGGATCAGAAACACCGATTGACAAAGCGCTACACCGAGGATCCGGTGGCCTATCAGCTCTACCTGAAGGGGCGGTACCACTGGAACAAGCGGACCCCGGACGGAGTGCAAAAAGCCATTGAATACTTCCAGCAGGCTATCGACAAAGACCCCACTTATGCTTTGGCCTATGCGGGGCTGGCGGACTCTTACACATACCTATCCTTTTTCGCTGTGGTACCACCGCGCCAGGCCATGCCGCAAGCCAAGGCGGCCGCTTTAAGAGCACTGAAGATCGATGACGAGCTCGCCGAGGCTCAGGTTTCACTTGGCTACATCAGCTTTGTCTACGATTGGGACTGGCCATCGGCAGGTAAGCATTTTGACGAAGCCCTCGTCCTGAATCCTTCTTATGCAAGGACCCATACCTTTTATCATCTGTATCTCAGCTCTCTCGGACTATCAGAGAAAGCCGTGGCGGCTGCGAGGCACGCCCTTGATCTCGACCCTGCCTCCCCAGTGGTGAGTCATAGCTTGGCGGTGCAGCTTTACTTGGCAAGGAATTTTGACCAGGCGATTGACGAGTCCAAGAGGACGCTGGAGATGGACCCGAACTTTGCTGTCGCGTACGGGGTGCTTGGGCAAGCATACCTATGCACAGGAAATTATCGAGATGCTTTGCCAGCGCTGGAAAAGTACTCGGCCCTAAGCCGGGGGAGCGCAAACTCACTCGCGCTTCTCGGATACTCGCAAGCCCGATTAGGTGATCGAAAACAGGCTCTACGCATGATCGAGGAGCTCAAAGTTCTTGCGAAGACGACCTACGTTCCTGCCTTTTTCTTGGCAGTCGTTTATTCCGGCCTGGACGACCACGAGCAATCCTTCGCCTGGCTCGAAAAAGCTTACGAAGAGCGGTTCGTTCGTCTGGCCTATCTTAATCAGGAGGGTTTGTGGGATCCACTTCGCTCCGACCAACGGTTCGCGGACCTGGTTCGACGCGTCGGCATCCCAAAATGAAGTCCGTGAGGAGCATAGATGGCACCGGCTTGCGAATGAGTACTAAGAAACGGGAGATGCTGCTCCCCAACATTCCAGCTAACGGTGGCGCCACCGCGTTGATTCCCGGAACGAACTTGGCGATGAGCAAACAGCGAAGGCCATGCTTCTCAAAGATGCGCTTGGTTTACGAATCTGCTCATTTGGGTCGGCGGAGAAGGCGGCGAAAAAACGAAGCACTCGACTGCCGTGTTTCCGTCCAATGAGGAACCACGCAGTGTCGCCCAGCAGCAAGCTCCAATTGCAAGCGCTAGAACGGCGGGTAAGCCAAGCTGACCCGTGTGACAGAGTGCTCCGGCCGCAGTAGGAAGAAACCCCCCTGGAACTGGTATAGAAAGCTGGTTGGCAAGAACCGCGAAGAAGAGCACGGGATATGTGGTAAGAAGAAGATAGTGATTCATTTATCGAAAACCCCACTAGCTCTCGCAATATCTAGAAATGCACGGTTGGCTCGACGGACATCCCTGGCCGAACCTTCTCTATTCCGCCCTGCCTCGGGTCCAGCCGGATGCGTACCGCAAGACGTTGGATGACTTTCACGTAGTTTCCCGTCGCGTTTTCTGCGGGTAGAACGCTGGCGCGATCACCTGTTGCCGCCGACAGGCTTTCTAAATTTCCAGTGAATGAACGGTTGAGGGCGTCGATCTTCACCGTAACCCTCTGGCCCACATGCATCTTGCGAAGTTGCGTTTCTTTGAAGTTCGCGGTGATCCAGGGTGCATCCACCTGAGCGACGATCAGGAGTTGCCCTCCTGCGGGGATACGCTGCCCAAGCTCTGCGCTTCGCTGCATCACGATACCGGAGACTGGCGCTACGATATGGCAATACGCAACATTGAGCTTTGCCTGTTCCAGTTGGGCCTTGCTGGACTCTAGGCTGGCTTGGCGAGTAGCCAGATCGGCTTTCTTGATCTCCACCTGACGGGGAGCATTGGTGGCGGTTTGGCTCAGTTTGGTCTGCTGCTGAGCCAGTTGAGCCTTTCGCTGATCGATTGTCTTCGCTGCAGAATCTGCGCTCGCAATGGCGGCGTTCACGACGGCCTGCTGCGAACGCGCATTGGCAAGGTACTGGTCGTAGTCCGATTGAGCGATCTCTCGTTTATCGAGGAGCTGCTGGTACCGGGCGAGATCGGATTTGCTCTTCTCACTGTTGGCTTCGGCTTGCCGCACCTTGGCCACAGCCGTCTCATAGTCGCTCTGCGCCGAGCTCAAAGATGCCTCTGCAGTCAAGATCTCAGCTCGCTGTGAAGAGATGTCGCTGGCGTTTGTCGTTTGAGTGATGGGCATATTTGGATCTTCGGCATGCAGTTGCGCAAGGGCCTGATCGTAGTTTGCCTGGGCTTGAGCGAGCGATACCTCCAGATCTCTGGTGTCGAAATCCACGAGAGGTTGCCCCGCCTGTACCGCCTGATCGTCTTCAACGTAAACAGCGGAGACGGTACCTTGAACCCGGGCAGCGACCGGATTCAGGTGGGCGTCGACCTGTGCATCATCCGTTGATTCGTACGTCCAAGAGTGAATCCACCAAGTAATGCAGCCGAGAACAAGAATAAGAACAATCACAGCGCCGATGGCAATGTTGCGCCGCCGCTTAACAGGATCGAGCGGCACCTTTTCGAGATGCTCTTGCCCTGATTTTGGTTGAGAATCGAATTTATTCGAGGCTTGTTCCTCGTCTGGCCTCGCGTCAGCTTGTGGCGACATGATGTATCCCTTTCTGAGCTGGCAGCTCTCACTACGAACTACTTGAGAAGATCCGGAATTGTTTGTTCCGCCTGGCCGATTGCGCGTGCGTACTTGATTCGTGCGACATTGAGCGAAAAGAGGCTGTTGACGTAGTCCAGTTCAGCCGAAGCCAGGCTTTCCTGCGACTGGACGACCTCGACCGAGGTGGTGACACCCGCGGCGAAGCGATCCTGCGACTGCTTGAGGGTGCTAAGCGCCAGTTGGCGGTTGCTGTCCGCAACCTTCAGCTGTTGCGCGGAGACCTGAAGATCCAGGATGGCCGTCCGGATATCGTTTTCGACCGCTCCCTTTTCGTCGTCGAGTTCCGCCGTGCGCTGAGAGACGGCCGCCTCCGCTTGCTGGACCTGTGACCTTGTGCGTCCACTCGACCATATGGGAACGTTCAGGGTTGCGGAGACCTGAAAGACGGTTGACCCCTTGTTGGGATTTACGCCTTCAAGTCCATAGGAGCCATTGACACTCAGGGAAGGCAGGTATTGGTGATCGAAAATACTGCGCAGGTTATAGTCCGCCTCGCCAGCGAGTACCTTCCAGGAACCTAGTAGAACGAAAAGAGTATGTAACGATTAGGTAAAGTTCGGGAAGACACCACAACCGTTGACAGTCGCCCTTTGATTGAGAGCGGATGAGATCGCAATTTTCCGCGCCACCCTTCGGATGTGGGCAAGTGTCCGAACCGGCACTTCACAAAGATTTACCCAACGGCAACCAAAGCTTAACGATGTCATTCGCAAGTGCAGCCATTCACTTCGTTCGTTTGCAGGTAGGAGGCTGCACATATGAATGCGAGCATATCAACAGTTCTTTATGTTGATGACAACACGAAATCGATCAGGCTGCTGGGAAGTGTGCTAAGAGATTGCGGATTCGAAGTGTTTGCCACAACCGACCCGACAGAGGCGATTGGAAAGTTCAGGGAGTTGCGTTTTGATGCCGTACTAATCGATTATCAAATGCCGGTTATCTCAGGTGCCGAATTGGCCCAGAAAATGAAGGCTATTCACCCTTGGGTTCCTATTGTCTTGCTTTCCGGATTCGCGGTCCTTCCGGATCTGGAATTACATTGGGTTGATGCTCACTTTGGGTCGGGTACTTACCTCGACGATCTGGTGGTTACTTTACGCTCGCTGAGCTGCCCGCGAGCCCTCAAGTATGATAAAGCCACTGCGGTTAGCTGGGCTGACTCGACTTAACGACAATTCGTCCGAAGACAAACGTCCCGGAGTGGGATAACGAGGTGTGAAGCGCTTGAGGACAGAATTCGAGACAGGATGCTAAAAAATTCCCTACCAGCCCACACATCGAGGGCAGCTTTCCGAACTAGCCGGCTATCCTGGTTGGTGAGAACTATTCAACTGGCAGCGCGGAGAGCCGGAATTATGAAAAGAGTTGTCTGATGCAGTTTTCGACATTCGTACTGCTTGCTTTTTGCGAAACGCCGAGAATGTAAAGCGTTGTCGAGGGACTGATGTGTCATGGAAGTCGGTAGTACGCTCGACCCCACTTGAATGGCATTTTCTCGATCTAGCCTAATGAAAGTTTTCACTTGGAGGGGCGTTTCCGTTGCGACCCCTCCAGCACTCGGTTTAGATCGTCGACGATTATCATTAGCTTATCGGGATCCATCTCCGTACTGGCTCGTTCAGCAAGTAGTCTCCAATCGCCTGACAGAATCGCATCTTCTGTCCCCCCGCTCTCGTCCATATGCTTCTGCACCGGCATTTGCATATCTACAACTTGCTCGATGGAAAGCGCAGTATCTGCCTCAAGATCACGAGGAATGAACTGCGCAAATTCGGGGCCGGATGCCATTTCGACATGTCGGCCATGCGAGCCCTGCGGCGTGGAAGCGGCCCGGGACCAGCCGCCGCGTGAGTCCACGATCGAGCTGGCTGATTCAATCGGTGCCGCAAAAGGAAGCTGCGACTTGAAGTTTGTATTAGTCATCTTCATCCCTACTTTCTTTAGGTTCACTCTGACCAGAATTGCCTTGTTGGCGAACGCCACTCCAGGAACGATTCCCCTGTCCACCTCCGGGCCCCCCCGGTCCTCCAGGCCCGCCGTTTCCGCCCTGAGGCTGAAAGGTGCCGCTTATCGCATCACCATCAACTGTGCCCGTAAACGCCAGCGTGATGGGGCGTCCCTGTAATTGCACGCTGAAGGAGATGTTGTTCCCGGCAATCTCTCCAGACAGCGGAGAGGTTCCGCCAAAACCCTGGAAGGTGCCGCTCAGTATGGACCCATCCTGCTGGATCTGCATTGTGGCTTGCTCCGAATCACTCCGGCCTTGCCATGAAATCTGCCAGACCCCACCAATGTTTGCAGGTTGAGGATTATTCGATTCGGAATCTTGTGCGAGCAACAGCGGCGCGACGAGAAGAAAGGTGAGAACTATGGGGAACAGTCTTTTGATCAACGTAACCTCCGTGTTTGTTATATGCAAACACACCAGGAGACTTGTGGGGGTAAAGAGTTGGTAAAGCAAAGTAAAACTCTTGTTCGGCCAAATCAGGCCTAAATTTGTCATTACTAACTTCCATGAGGATGTGTGACCGGCTGACTAATTGGATTTTGGCAATGGAGCGGGGGATGAGACACGTTGCTACATCCTCCACAGACATTACTTAAAGCAACAGCCGTCAAAGAGCGACGAGCGTGTTAACAACGTCTACGTGAGATCTTGAAACTCTTTACAAGTTCCTTCTCCATCTGGGTTAGGTTCTGTGGGTCGGTGCACTGGAGGAACCCCACGATGACTGCAAACCGAGTCTTGACTGCTCCTTCTGACTGCTGTTTTGTCGGATGCATTAGTCCCACCTCTACGACCCATGGAGCCGCTCTGCTAGCTCAGTTTGCTCAAGCCGAAGTTCGCGGTAGTGAGTGAGAGAACAAATCTTTACTCAATGTTTTCGAAGTCTTTACCTTGTATGAGCCGGGTCTGGTATAAAACGGCAGGTTGAAAGTAATTAACACCGAAAAGTACACATCAAGGGGTTTGGATTCATTGCCCCGCGACTCCGGGCGAAGCTATCAGTCAACAAACACGAAAGAGTGCATATGAATATCGCAGGATCAAATGCCAGGGTGGTATCGTCACTCCGAAGAGTAAGGGCAATTTGAACCGGGCACGTCAACTCCACCTGTACCTAGGCACATTTTTTGCGCCGAGTATCCTTTTCTTCTCGTTCACGGGAAGCCTTCAATTGTTAGGCGTTCACCAAGCACGTCCCGGAGGTTCTCAACCTCCGGTCTGGGTGGCAAAACTTGCCGAAATCCATAAACGCCAGAGTCTCGCCGCACCCCCGGACAGGTCGTTTATGATGGCTCGGGAAAAGCCGCCATTTGAGCCGGAGCGCATGCTAGGGCCTGGAGTGCCGCCCGCGGGAATGAAACCGAAGCTGGCACTCAAAGCGTTTTTTCTGCTCATGTCAATCGGCCTTTTTGTAACTACGTGCCTGGGTATATACATGTCGTTCAAGTACAGCAGCAGGCGGAGAATGGTTTGGGGGTTGCTCATGGCTGGCATCGCTATTCCATGCCTCCTGTTGATGATATGAGACATACTTTGGATGTTGCTTCGAGGATGCTGATGCATGAAGGACCGAGCGGGAGCCTATACCGTAATAAGCTACCGCTCGATTATGAATTCAGTCGTTTAAGACCGAGTCGGTACGGCTTCCGTAGTCAACACAGCCGTGGCCCGCGACGTTAGCCCCAGCGCAAAAACGGCCATCGATGAAACGTTAGCCGCGCATTTGTATTTGGGTTCCGATTTGTACTGAAAGGGATTAAAGATTGTTCCTGTGGAAGCGGTCACTCTTCCATAGGAATCGTAGGTGTAGGTGTTAGCTAGCACACCGGAGGAATTACTCAATGAGGAATTCGACCCGAGGCTATCCGCCTCGTAGTAGTTCGTCGTCCCGGCGATAAGCTCAGCTAAGGGCTCGTCAATATCGGGGCTTTGAGCGTAGCGGGAAAGCAGATTTCCGCTGTTGTCCAAGACCTCCAACAAATTGTCCCCGTCATAAACATAATTCGTCGTTGTGGTCGTTCCATTCTGCGTGAAGGCTTTCTGAATTCTCCGCCCAAACGGGTCGTACTTAAAGTTCACCGCCCCACCCGCCCCCGGGCAACACCACCGGCGTCAAGCGATTCTCGTAGTCCCACGTATACTGCGTGCCATCCGGCTTGGTCTTCGTGTTGCCGTTGTTATCGTAGGTGTAATTGCCACTGGGCAGCGCCGTCAGTTCGTTCGACGAATTATACGAATAAGGACTCACGCCGAGTGAGCTGAGTCTATTTCCCACCCCGTCATAGGTGTATCCCAGCGAACGCACTCTGGCTGGGACCGGCAACTTCGGATATAACGGCAACGGTCTCCCAGCTACTCAAACAGACATGTATCGTTCAGGTTTGACCGTGGACGCGAAAGGAATCGTTTATTTCGCTGACGACTCCGGGCGGGTCCGCAGGATTCACTAAAATGGATCTGCAGAACTTGCGAACGGCGATATCTAGGATGCACTGAATCCAGGCAAGCCCCCTTGAATAGGCTAACTGCCGCAATTCTCACATCGCAATTGCCTGGTCTTCCGTCGCGATTGTAATCTCCGACAAAAGTCTGGCCAAACGGCACCTGTCCGGAGGCCCGAGTTGAAACTATCAAACGTCACATATTTTCCTTGAGCAAATTTCCCGACGGATGTTTGTAACAGCGCGTTCACGCCGATAGTGTTATCCCCCGGCGTCGGGTTGTAGGAAGGATAGATAACATCTTTGAGTCCATTGCCGTCGAAGTCCGCGAGCATTGGTGTAATAGCGATATCCCCGGCGGCAGCGAGCGTGCTGCTGTTGAACCCTCGATTGCGCGTGCCATAAAAGATAATGACTGATTGCCCATTCGCCACGATACCCGTGGTGCCATCGTTGTTCATGTCTGCGGCGGCTATTTCAAATACTGGGTAATTGGTCATTACGACGGGTTGAGTGGTAAATGTCCCGTTACAATTTCCGTAAAACCAATTAAGTTCAAGACCGGAGTAGCAGGATCATTCGGATCACTTTCCGTTGTGCGGAATGCTAAATCCTATTCCCGCTGGATGAAGCTTCGCCCAAGGACGACTTGGTAGCAGCCACGCCTAAGATTGCCTAAAATTGCCTAGTTAAAACGCTCGGAAGTCGCTGAAACCAGTGATTTCATTGATTAGCGTTTTATCTGTTGGTTGTAGGTTCAAATCCTACCGGGCCCACCAACTCGCCCCTCAGCGTTGGCATTCTAGCGTTCCGCCGCAAATTTCCTCACCCACACTTTTCGCATCATAGACTTCGTTCAATCCGTCGTAGTCACATTAGGAGGCACGAAAATGGAATACTGGAAGCGAGCCGTGCTGGCAGGGTCTGCTGCCGCAGCTGTAGCGATGTTCGCAAGAGGAAACAAATCGGCAGGATTGCTCTTAACTGGAGTCGGCTTGGCGACGCTGGCTTCTGAATACCCGGAAAAATTCGCTGAAATCCGTGAAAACTTGCCCGAGTACTTCGAGCGCGGCACAAAATATTTAGACATCGTGACGCGGGTGGGGGAACGCCTGGCGCACGTCGCCGAAAATCGCGGCACCGATTGGTACGAAGCGCTGATGACCCGCTAGTCGTTCCAGCTAATTGTCACTCGATGCCAAGCTGTTTGCGGGCATCTGGGCTCAATCTCTCCGGGGTCCACGGCGGGGTCCAAATTACGTTCACTGTCACGTTCCGCACTCCCGGCAGCTGCTCAATGCGCGCCTTTACCTGCGCGCTGATGTTGACGTGCTCCGGGCATCCCTGAGCGGTGAGCGTCATATCGACCGCAACGTCCTGGGTGTCCGCCTCTCCGGGGACGGCCTCAAACCGAATCTCGTAAATCAATCCCAGATCAACAATATTCACCGGGATCTCTGGGTCGTAGCACTGTCTCAAAGCGTCTAAAACATCGTCTTGCGTTATGGCCATGGAAGGTTTCCGAAATCAATCTTAAACTAATAATACGTGGCTAAGAGAATCCAAATCATGCTGCTGGTGACCGTCCTCGCGGTGGGCGGTCGTATTGGCTACATTTTTTATCAACGCCACCAGGACAACCTCCGGCAATTCAACAAGCCGCCAGCTCCGCCGCTGAATCCCGACTATTACGTCACGCCCAGAAAGCTCTACATCTATGATTTGAAGTCAGCCCAGCAACTGATTAAGCAGCCAGTCTGGGTAAAAGTTGGATATAGCGTAACCTTCTACCCTTTCAATGCTGCCCGCCATCGCACCGATTACACTCACGAAGCGGGACTGCTTCCCCCATTGAAACGCCTCGAAATCAAAGAGGTCGTCACCGATCGGCGTTCGGAAGCAGATGAGAGACAAGTAATGGCGGTGTTCGGAGAAAACGGAAAGAACTTCGCCTTCCCGATCGGCGCCGCTCAAGCAAATGACTACCGGTTCTTCGTGAACGAAATGCTGTTCAACGAAGATCCGCACCAGCTCTACTCGCACTGGCCAAAGGATGTTTGGGATTCAATTGATAAACACGAAGTAAAGCCGGGAATGAGTGAACTCCAGGCAGACTTCGCGGTTGGCCTGGGAGTGATGGAATCCGGGGGCGATGAATCTCAAAAAATCCTCGATTATGCCAACGGCGTCAATCCCCTGAAAATAACGTATAAAAACGGCAAAGCCACGGAAATCCAAGCACAAACGCCCAATCCTCACTAAACCAATTCCATCTTTGAATATTTGACTCGAACCCTCCGCTAAGCTAGCCTCAGAAGTCCTGCTCTGCTAATCCTTAAGAAGAAAAAAATGTTAAACGCAATTTCAACTTTTGTTTACGTCAAAGAGCGGTTACACCCTGGTCTGCTGGACGGATTAGTGCGAGGCGGGGCCCAGTCCATCGAAATTTTCGCCGCCCGCCAGCACATCGATTACGCCAACCGCAAGCAGCACGTCCGCGAAATAGCAGACTGGTTCCGTTCCAGTGGCATTCCACTAAATTCGGTACATGCGCCCTTATACGCAGACTACGAATGGGGGCGCACTGGCTCGCCCCCGGTGAACGTCGCCTCGACTGACCGCGCCGGCCGCATCGAAGCCATGGACGAAATCAAACGCGCGCTCGAACTCGCCGAGCAAATCCCATTTCGCTTTCTCATTCAGCATATCGGCATCCAGGGAGAAGCCTTCGACGAGCACAAGTTCGAAGCGGCTATGACCTCGGTCGAGCATCTGCGTGCCTTTGCCAAGCCGCTGGGGGTACGCCTTCTAATAGAAAATATTCCAAATGAACTTTCAACACCTGAGCGGCTGGTCGAATTCATTCACACCAGCCACTTCGACGACGTTGGCGTCTGCTTCGATTTCGGGCACGCTAACATGATGACCGATGTGCCCCAAGCTTTCGAAACCCTGAAAAACTTGATCCACTCCACTCACGTACACGACAATAATAAAGACCGGGATACGCATCTGTGGCCTGGAGATGGGTCAATCAACTGGAAAGAAGCGGTAGAACTTCTGCGCTCCGCGCCGCAAACTCCACCGTTACTGCTTGAAATTGAAGAAAACGAAAAAGTGAACCCAATTGAAAAGATGAATGAGACTTTCACGAAATTGAACGGAGAATGATTCACACCCAAATCGCCAATCCGGTCAAGAAACGTATATGAAATTTTCTCGGCGATCCCAGCGTACTCAGCGGTAAAAAGCTTTCACATGCCATCCCCCATAGCCACAATCCGTGAGATCGGCCAGCACGACGGCCAGACCGTCACCATTCGCGGATGGCTCTACAATCTTCGCGAAAGTGGAAAACTCCTCTTCCCAATTTTCCGCGACGGCACCGGAGTGATTCAAGGGGTCGCCGCAAAAAACGCCGTCGCTCCCGAAGTCTTCGAAGCGCTAAAGGGATTGACTCAAGAATCCAGCGTCATCATCGAAGGAAAAGTTCGCGCCGATAAGCGCGCTCCGGGCGGCTACGAACTCGACATCGTCAACGTTCAGGTGCTTCAGCGGGTTTCAGAAAGCGACCCATATCCCATTTCACTGAAGGAACACGGCGTAGATTTTCTGATGGACCTACGTCATCTCTGGGTGCGAACTCCCCGCCAGGCTGCCATCCTCCGCGTTCGTGCCGAAATTATTAAAGCCGCGCGCGATTTTTTCGATGACCTCGGATTCACATTGACCGACCCTCCCATCATCACGCCGGCGGCGTGCGAAGGGACTAGCACCCTGTTCCCCGTAGATTATTTCGAAGATCAGGCGTATCCTCACCCAGTCGGGCCAACTCTACATCGAAGCTACCGCCATGGCCCTCGGCAAAGTTTATTCATTCGGGCCAACCTTCCGCGCCGAAAAAAGTAAGACCCGCCGCCACCTCACCGAGTTTTGGATGGTCGAGCCCGAAATTGCCTTCGCGACACTCGATGACCTGATGGAACTCGCCGAAAATTTCATCACCTTTCTCGTCAAACGCTGCCTCGAAAAACGCCGCGACGATCTTCAAGTCATCGGACGCGACATCGCCAAACTGGAAAAAATCGAGACTCCATTTCCTCGAGTCACTTACGACGATGCCGCGAAGATGTTGCAGCAGGCCCACGTCAATGGTGCGCTGGAAAATAACTTCGAATGGGGTGGAGACTTGGGTTCTCCCGACGAGACTTACATCTCGTCACAATTTGAAAAGCCGGTGATGATCCATCGCTATCCCGCGAGCGTAAAGGCTTTCTACATGGAGCCCGATCCTCAACGTCCAGACCTCGCCCTTTGCGTCGACGTGCTCGCGCCCGAAGGCTACGGCGAAATTATTGGCGGCTCGCAGCGAATGGCTTCCTATGATTTGTTGCTTCAGCGAATTCATGCTCATGGACTTCCCGAAGAGGCTTTCAAGTGGTACCTTGACCTGCGCAAGTACGGCAGCGTTCCTCATGCCGGATTTGGCATGGGAATCGAACGCGCAGTGGCCTGGATTTGCGGACTAGATCACGTTCGCGAAACCATCCCGTTCCCGCGCATGCTGCATAGGCTTTATCCGTAAGCAAAGTGGCAACCGAGCACTAAAAATTCTAGTACTGATTTTATTGCGCTTTTTGATCTGATCTCGGCAATCTCGCCCACGACGACGAGACTCTATGACAAAAATAACTTCAACTCCGTTCAGCAGTATCACCCCCCGAAAGATTCGCGTAATCGGCGTCCCCCTCGATTTGGGACAATCCCGTCGCGGCGTTGACATGGGGCCATCCGCCGTACGTGTCGCCGGGCTCGAAAAGCGATTGGAAGATCTAGGTCACGTCGTTGAAGACGCAGGAAACATTGATGTCGCCATCGCGGAACAGAAAGATGAAGGCGATCCTCACGCAAAATACTTGAAGGAAATTACCGCTATTTGTATCAGGAATGCCGAACTGGTTTTGGAAACGCTGGAGGCTGGCAAAATCCCAATCGTGTTCGGTGGCGATCATTCAGTCGCTGCAGGAACCGTGGCTGGCGTCGCCGAATATCATCGCCGCCAAAACCAGAGAATTGGCCTCATATGGATCGACGCCCATACCGACATCAATACTCCCGCCAGTTCGCCCAGCGGCAATGTGCACGGAATGCCCTTGGCCGCACTATCTGGCCTGGGCCCCAGCGAACTCGCTAACGTCTTCGGATTCTCCCCCAAAGTCCATCCTGAAAATTGTGTTCTGGTCGGAGTTCGCGACATCGACTCAGTGGAAAAAGAAAACGTGCGCAAAACAGGGATCAACGTCTTCACCATGCGCGACATCGATGAGCGTGGCATGCGAACTGTGATGGAAGAAGCGCTCCGCATCGCCGGCCGCGGAACCGCCGGTTACCACGTGTCGCTCGACATGGATTGGGTTGATCCCGAAGATGCCCCCGGCGTTGGCACTCCAGTTCGCGGCGGGGCTACTTATCGCGAAGCGCACTTCGCCATGGAAATCATCGCCGACCACGGACGCATGCTAAGTTTCGAAATCGTAGAAGTAAATCCAGTAATCGATGAGTACAACCGAACCGCCGAACTGGCAGTAGAGCTGGCGGTATCCGCCTTCGGCAAAAAAATTCTCTAACCGAAAAGCAATATACCTTGTCATTCCGGGCCCTCCTGTGCACCTCCAACTCCAAACACTTTGTCATTCCGAGCCCCACCCGTCCAAGCCCAACTCCAAACACCTTTGTCATTCCGAGCCCGATCATGACGCCCATGCGATGCACCCAACGGCGAGGAATCTGCTTTTACAATGCACCCAGTTACATTCGATTCAAATAAACAGCCTCGAGGTTGACCTCAACCCTCGCACCCATTCACACTGACATCCATGAAGAAAATCCGCGTCGGCATACTCTTTGGTGGGCGCAGCGGCGAGCACGAGATCTCGCTTCTCTCCGCTGCGTCAGTTTTCAAGGCCATCGACAAAGACAAATATGAAGTCGTTCCCATCGGCATCACCAAAGAAGGACGATGGGTCACGGCCGCGGATGCTGAACGGTTGCTCGCTGGAAACGCAGCTGGTGGGGGGCCCGCTCCCGATCGCTTGCGCGCGGGCAATCCTGAAACCACTTCCAGCGCCGCCATTCTTGCCAACGGTCAAGCCGTAATCGTGCCGCCGGAGCCTCAACGGTCCTCACTGACCCCGTTTCAAAGCGATGCTCAGTTGACCCGCCGCACCACCGACCGTGCCATCAACGTGGACGTAATTTTTCCTGTGCTGCACGGAACCTTCGGAGAAGACGGGACCATTCAGGGATTGCTCGAACTCGCCGACATCGCTTACGTCGGCGCAGGCGTTCTCGGCTCCGCCGCCGGGATGGACAAGGACATCATGAAGTCATTATTCCGCGCCGCCGGATTGCCGATTGTAAAGCACGTAACCCTGCTGCGAGGTGACTGGGAGCGCGATCCTAAAAAAATTCGCCAGCAAGTGGAGAAAGGAGTGAAATATCCGCTGTTCGTAAAACCCGCAAACCTCGGTTCGTCAGTTGGAATTTCAAAGGTGCATGATCGCAGCGAACTCGCGCCAGCAATCGTGGAAGCAGCAAAGTTCGATCGCAAAATCGTTATCGAGCAAGGTGTCGGCGGGACAAAACTGAAAGCCCGCGAGATTGAATGTGCAGTTTTGGGGAATGACAATCCCGAGGCTTCCCTGCCCGGCGAAATCGTTCCAGGCAAAGAGTTCTACGATTACACCGCGAAATATTTAGACGAAGGTTCGCAGTTATACATTCCTGCAAAGTTGACCAAGTCCGAAACCAAAAATGTGCAACGTCTGGCGATCGCCGCCTTTAAAGCTGTCGATTGCTCCGGCCTCGCACGAGTCGATTTCCTCATGGAACCAAAAACCCGCAAACTTTATTTAAACGAGATCAATACCATGCCGGGATTCACGTCCATCAGCATGTATCCGAAAATGTGGGCCGCTACGGGAGTTTCATACCCCGATCTAATCGGACGCCTCATCCAACTAGGATTGGAGCGGCATGAGGACAAAAAGACGAAACCAATACAGCCGCTAAGCGTGTGGGCGAACACTCTCGGGCTTTGATCCTAAAGGCCCGTGTGGCGCGGACACTCCTGTCCGCGGCCTTTGATCTTAGACGTTCGCGACAAAAGTTTCGGTCTAACTTCTCTCAGGGCAATTCCGCTCCAAAAAGTTCTACTGAGATCGTTCTGATTCACCAAAGAATTCCTATCTCACCGCACCCACCGCTCGTTGCCGAGGCATCTTCGCTTCACTCACCGCTTTCTCAATGGCCGCGTGCAGCCTGCCCGAATTCGCATCATCGATCATCTTAGATTTTTCAAAATAAGCCGCCGCCCCGGCTTTCACAAGTTTCTCTTCGTTATGCTGAGAAAGGCTGCTCAGAATAATTACCGGAATGTCATGCGTCGCGGGATTTTTTTTGATCTCCGCCAACACTTCCAACCCGCCAAGTTTCGGCAACAACATGTCCAACAAAATGATGTCCGGAGGCGACGCCCGCACCATGCGCAACGCCTCCTCCCCATCCTCAGCCGTAACCACGATATATCCCGACTTAACCAGCAACCGCTCCGCCGTAATCTTTAGAAATTTGCTGTCCTCTACGAGCAATACTGTTGTCTTCATAAGAATCACATTGCCAAAATGGGGGAAGTTAAGCCCTATTGCTCTTATCGGCGCAGACGCTTCAGGCTTTACTGTTATTGACTCCCTCCCCCCAAATATGTAGCATTGCTTTACCAGTTTGCTCTTCGGAGCAGACCTTGGATTTCATGCAGAGTGGCTGAGGGACGAGCCCTACGAAGCCACGACAACCGGATCGGAAGCGCAAGCCTCGGTCGCCCGGTGTCAACTCTCGCCCTTGGAAAAGGGGGAACATGAGATTCGGGGTGCAGATTGTTCAGCATCCCGCGCCTCTTTCCTAATTCCCAGGGAAAGAGGATTTCGTTTTTTAGGCGTTAAACTCTCGTCCCTCGCCGCTCTCGTTTGCCAGATGTTTGGCAAACATAGAAAGAGAGCCGCTCATGCGATACGAACTGCGCTGTCGGGAATGCAACAAGGCCTGGGGAAACCAGGCGCGCTCCATCTGTGACGACTGCTTCTCGCCCCTCGAAGTTTTCTTCGATTACGACGCCGTCCGCGATACCTTCACCCGCGAGAAAATCGCCGCAGGACCCGCCAGCATGTGGCGCTATTCCGAGTTGCTGCCGCTGCCCCCGCATTATCAGCCCACCGTCGCCGCCGGATTCACCCCGCTGGTGACAGCGCCGCGCCTCGCCCGCGATTTGGGCACGAAAAATCTTTATCTGAAGAACGACGCCGTTTGCATGCCCACCCTTAGCTTCAAAGACCGCGTGGTCGCGGTCGCGTTGGCCCAGGCCCGCGCTTTAGGCTTCGACACCGTCGCCTGTTCCTCGACCGGGAACCTCGCCAATTCCGTCGCCGCCCAAGCCGCCCGTAACGGATTCAAGGCATGGATCTTCATCCCCGCCGACCTCGAGCCCGCGAAAATCATCGGCACCCAAATCTACGGCGCTAAAGTGGTCCGCATATCCGGCAGCTACGATCAGGTCAACCGTCTCTGCTCGCAAATCGCTGAGGAACGTAACTGGGGATTCGTGAACGTCAACCTGCGTCCTTATTATTCCGAAGGTTCAAAAACTTTCGGATTCGAAATCGCCGAGCAATTGGGATGGCGTTTGCCCGACAACGTAGTCTGTCCCATGGCCGGCGGCTCGCTGATCATCAAGATCAAAAAAGCCTTTGAAGAGTTGATAAAGTTGAAATTAGTCGAACCCAAAGAAGTGAAATTTTTCGGCGCTCAAGCTACGGGGTGCTCTCCGATTTCAACCGCCGTGAAGGCCGGCAATTCCGAAATCGATCCCCAAAAGCCTGCCACCATCGCCCGCTCCCTCGCCATCGGAAATCCCGCCGACGGACACTACGCCATCAAGACCATCAACCAAAGCGGAGGCTGGTCCGAAGACGTATCCGATCCCGAAATCGTACGCTCCATCCGCGACCTCGCCGGAACCGAAGGCATCTTCACCGAAACCGCTGGAGGAGTCACGGTCGGCTGCGCCCGCAAACTCTACACCCAGGGCCGCATCAAGCCTGAAGAAACCACAGTACTTTGCATCACCGGCAACGGCCTCAAAACCACTGACGCCCTCGTCGGCCAATACCAAGCCGAAGCCCCCATCGCCGCCAAACTAACCGAATTCAACAAATATTTGGAAAACGATTTAGACGCACCCGCCAAACACATACCAGAGCCAGTCGAAGTCTAAAAAAACGAAAGTCTGTTATCTCGACCGCAGCGTAGCGAAGTGGAGAGACCTGCTTGTCGCCCGTCCCGGAATTCGGCAGACGTGTTCAATTTATTCCCTAATGCTCCTTAAAAAATCCGCCAGCACCTTCGCGTCTTTTTCCTCGATGTCGCTGAACTGTATTCCGAATCCAAAACCCGGCGTGCCGTTCGTGACTTTTCCCGACACCCACCATTTTTTTTCTCCCATCCACACGGCAACTTTTAGTTTCGTGCCCGGCTTCAATGGCAGCGGCATCTCTATATAGCATCCGCCCAGGCTCAAGTCTGAAGCTTTACCTCGAATCATCGCGTCGCCTTCGAGATGCAATTCCACGGACGTAGTGCATTTGACCCGCCTGAATTTTCGCCGCTCTACCGCTTTCGCCTGAAAATTGTCCGGCGCCACCGAAGGCACAGCGAAATCCCAGAAAGGTTTTTCTGCGTTTACGTTTGCCAACCCCACATGTCCCGCGCGCGGACCGGCTACCTCGCCGATCCATTTGATCCGAAAATGACTTTTAATCTGGTTGTAGGTAATGCCGACGATTTCGTCGAGCTTCAAGGGGGCGGTCACACCGCTCACTTCAACCCCGCGTTGACTGAGGTTAACGGTATTGACCTTTTCCGAAAAGATGTGGCCATTCTTGTCGGTCCCGAAAATTCGCACGGGAATGCTCTTTTCTACGCGGGGCTCTCGGCGGTTACCCATACTTCCTTTCCAGCAACACGCGTCCCGGGGGGTCACCGGATGTTAATCCAGCCTACCCTCAACAAACAATGGGCTTTCTACCTTAGAACCCATTTTGGAAACGTAACGGAAATACATTTCGGGAAAAGAACTGCAAACGCTTGCATCGGATCCATGCCCTCCCGCCCGAAAGCCGCGAATAGTGAAGCATTGACGGCCTTTCAGGACCACATCCCGGCATTTGAATTGCACTGTCCTAAGGCGAGACTTGGTCCGGATGTCGTCCGGGGAAACGCCCTCGTCCCGGAAAGCGCCTGTGTTTCGTCCAGGCTCAGTTTGGAAGGAACCCATGGCATATATCGAAACATTCTGGATGGCCTGCGACTCAACCGAACAGCTTCGCGCCGAATTTGGCCCCTTCCACGGACGCACCGAGGCCGAGACCGAAGCCGCCCGCCTGGGATTCGGTTACCTGCTGCGATACGAGCACGTCATCTCCGATCAGGATGAGATCCAGGAAGTACGCACAGTTTTCATCGAGTTGCCCGCCCCGCCTGCGCCCATGCCGGTCGCCCGAAAACTTCATACCCGCTGCGCCACCTGCGGCGTTTCCTCCGTTCATGAAGAAGCATGGCGCGCCGAAGTCTGGGCCGACATTCACGAGTTCGAACATTCGCGTCACCGTGTTCGCCTCTTCGAGCAGAATCAAAGCCAGCTTCGAGAGATCGGCAATTGGCGAGACAGCGTGGCTTAACATTTATTCAATCTAAAAACTCCCATTTAGAAGTCCGTCCCGTTTTGGACTTACCATTGTGCTCTGCTTCGCAGATTTCCGTCCGCCTCTTCCCGCCCCCCAATAGAAACTTACATAGGCCAAGCTCGTATTTTTCGGTCTAACAGGGAGCATCAATGGCGAAGCGGGCGAGTGTCACGAACCAAGACTCGGTGAAATCAATTCGCGACGAACAGATTCAGGCCCACATTCATCACCTCTCCGCTCGCGACCTTCAACTGTGGTCAATAGCAGCTCTGGCCTTTCTCGTACTGACGGCCATGTTGTTGGCATTCCTGGCGCCGAACGTAATGTGGGTCGCGCAGAACATCAAGGTGCAGGAACTATATTTGCCGCAATTGCTCTTTGGATTGATTTCCCTGATCTTGCTTTTCAACATCTACCTGGTGACTCAGAAATTTTCGCTCAACGTGACGCGTCGTGCCCTGATCGGAGAGCTCTCCGTAAACGAGCGCATGGAATCCCTGTCCCTCGTCGATCCTCTGACTCAATTGTTGAACCGCCGCGCCATGGATCAGCTCGTTCCCAAAGAAGTCGCCCGCACCAACCGCATGGGCGGAAATCTCACCTTCATGAAAATCGACATCAGCGGCTTTAACGAAATCAACGCCAAGTTCGGCGGCGTCGAGGGAAATGCTCTGCTGGTTGAATTTGGGAAGTTGTTAAAGGCAGTGTTTCGGGGAGGTGATACCGTATTCCGGCAAAGTGAGCACGAATTCTTAGTGGTCATGCCCGACACCAGCGAGCCGCAATGCGAGCCGCCATTGCAGCGCCTCCTCCGCTCTGTCGAACAGTGGAACTTGAATGACAATAGGCCCTACGAACTGTCTTTCCGTTGGGCCTTCACCGCCTACGCCATCGGCAGCGATTTCGAAGACACGCTGCGTACCCTCGACCGAAAACTGTTTCTAACCAAAAATACCCTTGTACCCGTTTTTACAAGCAGATAAAAAGTGGCGCTTTACCTTTGAGATACGCGGCGACCCTCATGTTTCAAGGTTTTGAGGATAACCCGCCAGCCGCACCGCGATCCATCAGCCAGATCAACTCCCCGCCCTCCGGCCGCACCAGTTGAGACGGGAATCGCCCCCCCGGCCCTTCTAATATTTGTTGCACTATGCCGGCCTTTTCCTCGCCGCTGACCAAGAAAATTACTGTTGCGGCCCGATTCAACACCGGCAAGGTAAGCGTGATGCGATCAGTCTGAAATTTCTCAACCCAGTTCGCAACCACGAGATGTTCCTTTTCATGCAGCTTCGGACTGTCAGGAAAAAGCGAAGCGGTATGCCCATCTGGCCCAATTCCCAACAGCACCAGATCGAAGCGGGGAAACTCTCCTGGACGCAATCCAAAAAACTCGATCAGCGTCTGTTCGTATTTTTCCGCCGCGACCTGCGCGTCCTTTTCTTCGCTCACAATTCGAAAAATGTTCTTCGGAGGAATAGGCAATTTCGAAAGCATCGCCTCATTGGCCATCTTGTAATTGTTCTCGGGGTCATCCGGCGGAACATGACGCTCATCGCCCCAAAAACAATAAACGTATTCCCATGGAACTGAGTACGCGCCCGTCGCAAGCAACGAGTACAAACCCTTCGGCGTAGATCCCCCGGAAAGCGCTACGGTGAATCGTCCCCGCTCGCCGATGGCATTGTTCGCCAAGTCCGTAAATTCCGCAGCAGCGGCGTGAAATAAATCTTCAGCATTGTTGACAATTCGAATTTCGGGAGAGAAAGGCATAGGGCACTTTCGGGAAGGACATGCCTTCAGGCACGCCCTTATGCAAAGACGTTACTGACGGGCGAGGCGAAAACAGCTCCCGTTCTATTAAAAACAGGATGTCATGCAGCGCTGTGCATCATGGCGTACCGCGCCGCCCCAAACAACGCGGTCTTGTCATTCATAATCACTCGCACCGGAATCGCCTCCAGCAATGGCTGCATCCGACCCTTGGCGGCAAATGCATGCATGAACAGCGGTCCAGACAATTTAGAAAGAATTTTTGGGGCAATCCCGCCGCCCAGATAAACCCCGCCCGTGGCCATGATTTTCAGCGCAAGGTTTCCCGCCTCGGCCGCGTAAACCGATACAAATATCTCGACGGCCTGCTCGCACAGCGCGCACTTGCCATCCATTGCAGCTTGCGAAATTGCGGCGGCGGGGTCAGAGTGCAGCATTTGATCAGTCAACCATTTCGGTTCTGTTCCCCGTCGCGTGTCGCGCAAAAAATGAAAAACATTCACCAGTCCTGGCCCAGACAAAATGCGCTCATAACTGACGTGGCCGTACTGCGTGTTCAGATAGCGAAACAATTCCACTTCAAGTTCGTTTCGTGGAGCAAAATCCGTATGTCCGCCTTCGCTGGCGAACACCTGATGATGCGATCCGTCCCAGAACATCCCCGCCTCGCCAAGGCCTGTTCCCGCGGCAATTACCGCCTGGTTCCCCTTAGGACTGCCCTTCACCTGATTCAGAGAAATCGTATCCTCGGATTCAAGATCGACAATCCCCCAGGCATTGGCTTCAAGATCGTTGATCAGCGAAACCTTTGCAAGATGCAATCCGCTGGCGAGACGGTCACCCACGACCACCCATGGAAGATTAGAAGTTTCGACCCGCCCATTGCGCACCGGGCCGGCGATTCCAAAACACGCTCGATCGGGCCGCGCACTCGCACCACCAACAAATTCCGCAACGATCTGATCGAGGCCAGAATATTCGCGGCTGGAAAATACCTTTATCGCTGTCTGATTGAGCCGCCCATCTTTCGCTTCAAAAAACGCCAACCGCGCATGCGTGCCCCCGATATCGCCAGCGAGGATCATTTCTCGGAGTTCCTCCAATGACGATGATCGCGCTCCAAAAGTTCATCAGCATCTTTGGGTCCCCAGGTTCCGGCTGCGTAATTCGGAAAATCTCTCGGAGGCAAGGCTTTCCACACATCTAAAACCGGACTCACCACGCACCAACCTGCTTCCACCATGTCGGCGCGCTGAAATAGCGTTTGATCCCCGATCATGCAATCGTGCAACAGCCGCTCGTACCCAGTGCTGGGCTGCTTCCCAAAATAATCGGCGTACTCGAAATTCATGTCCACCGCGCCCAAACGCATCGTAGTTCCCGGCACCTTCGCGGCAAAACGCAACGAAATTCCCTCTTCTGGCTGAATATGCAAGACCAACTGGTTAGGCATCAAATTTTCCACCGGTGTATCACGGAACAAAACGAAGGGCGCACGCCTGAATTGAATCACCACATGCGTGTGCCGCGCTGGGAGTCGCTTTCCGGTACGTAAATAAAATGGCACATCCGCCCATCGCCAGTTGTCGATCAACAATTTCATGGCCACGAAAGTTTCCGTCCGCGAGTCCGGAGGAACATCCCCCTCATTGCGATACCCCGGGACTTGTTGGCCGTCCATCTCCCCCGCCCCATACTGTCCGCGCACCGTCCTTCGCAGCACTTCTTCGGGAGTCATGGGCTGGATCGCATGCAGAATTTTTGCCTGCTCATCGCGCACATCATCGGCGTGAAACGAAATCGGAGGCTCCATGGCCGTCAAGCTGATGAGCTGCATAATGTGGTTCGGCACCATGTCGCGCAGCGCTCCCGCCTGATCGTAATACCCGCCGCGCTGTTCCATGCCCACCGTTTCCGCCACCGAAATTTGCACGTGGTCGATGTAGCGGCGGTTCCATATGGGCTCGAAAATCCCATTGGCAAAACGGAATGCCAAAATGTTCTGTACGGTTTCCTTACCCAGGTAATGATCAATGCGGTAGATCTGTTTTTCGCTGACTACCTGCAACAACTGCTTATTAAGGGCGCGTGCAGATTCTAAATCGTGACCGAATGGCTTTTCGATGATTACCCGGCGCCATCGTTCGCGGTTTTTTTCATCCATCAATTGGTTCGTGGAAAGCTCTTCCACGATCGGGCCAAAAAACTTGGAAGCCGTCGCCAAATAGAAAAAATAATTTCCGTGGGTTTCGTGATCCTTGTCCAACTTTTCGAGCATTTGGGAGAGCTGAACGTATGTTTGCTTGTCGTCAAACTCGGCGGTCATGTAGTACATCCGCTCGGAAAACCACTTCCACACTTCAGGATCGACGTCTCCGCCTTCGGTGAATTCCTTCACTCCACTTAAGAGTCGTTCGCGAAATTCATCGTTCGAGAAAGCGCTGTGCGCAACGCCCACGATGGCAAAATTGGGAGAGAGAAGGTGTGCTTTGGCGAGGTTATAAAGTGCGGGAATAAGTTTGCGGCGGGTCAAGTCGCCCGATGCGCCGAAGATCACCATCACGCATGGATCGCTTTGCCTACCCGGCCGCTGCTCCGCGGCTGGCGTCACTTCAGATTGCGCCATCTGCTGCCCCTCATTTGTGGGATGAATATATCAGGCTGTCTTCTTCGTCGCCGATGGTTCGACGTGCCCGCCAAATTTCTGCCGCATGGCGGAGAGTATTTTCTCGGCAAACGTATGTTCCTGGCGCGAGCGAAATCGCGTAAACAATGCCGCCGATAACACATCCGCTGGCACTGCTTCCGCAATCGCAGCTTCAATTGTCCAGCGGCCCTCGCCGGAATCCTGCACGAATCCCGTGTATTCCGAAAGCGTAGGATTTTCCACCAGCGCCATCGCGGTCAAATCCAGCAGCCAAGAACTCACCACACTGCCACGCCGCCACACTTCGGCAATGTCGGGCAAATTAAGATCGTAACGGATATCTTCCGGCAACTCTTTGCTGGTGGCGTTTTTGAAAATGTCGAAGCCCTCGGCGTACGCCTGCATCATGCCGTATTCAATTCCGTTGTGCACCATCTTCACGAAATGGCCGGCGCCCGACGGGCCGCAGTAAATATATCCATCTTCAGAAGTGCCCGCTGTTTTCGGATCGAGTTTTTCGCGGCCAGGAGTTCGTGGCACGTCGCCGCGCCCCGGAGCCAGAGTCTTAAATATCGGATCAAGCTGCTGCACGATTTCTTTGGGGCCTCCGATCATCATGCAATACCCGCGATCAATGCCCCAAACTCCGCCGCTGGTGCCGACATCGATGTAGTGAATGCCTTTGTCCTTTAATTGCTTGGAACGGCGCACATCATCTTTGAAGTAAGAATTGCCGCCGTCAATAAGAATGTCGCCAGATTGAAATCGTTCCGACAAAGCCTGCACGGTTTTTTCCGTGGGATCCCCCGCAGGGACCATCAACCAAGCAATACGCGGCTTACCGAGCTTGCTTACGAAGTCATCAAGGGATGTTGAGGCGATTGCGCCCTCGCCGGCGAGGTGCTTCACGTTGTCGGCGCTGAGATCACTGCCTACAACCTCATGACCTCCGCGCATCAGGCGCAGAGCCATGTTCGCGCCCATCCGGCCGAGACCAACCATTCCTAACCGCATTTTGGTCCTTTCGAGATTAGCTGAGAGCTTCTTGAAACGCCGCCTTCAGCTTGCTTAATCCGTCCATTCAGATCTTTGCCAAGATGAACTCGCAAAGCCCGGCGCCCGCGCTCCACCAGCACTTGAAAATCGCCGCGCGCCTGCGCCGCCTTCACGATGCCAAACGTATATTTCTGGCCGGGCACGGGAAGATCGGCAGCATCGTCGCAAGTAATCTGCAAAAACACTCCGGAGTTGGGTCCGCCCTTGTACGCCTGTCCAGTCGAATGCAAAAACCGAGGACCGAACTCCAGGCATGTGGCCACGCGCTTTTTGTTTTTCACGGAGTCGCGCAACGCCTGCAACCGCTCCTCGTGATCCGTATTCATTTCGATGTAAGCCAGCAATCCAAAATAATCTCCTGCGCCCAACCGATCCAAATGCGCTCGCAAATAAGCAGACAGCGATTTCGCCCCTGCTTTGTTCAATTCGGCCGCGTTCTTGTAGTCGGTAAATAACTTGATTCCATCAGCTTCAAAAACAGGAGTCTCAGCGGGGAGCGCTCCCGACTTCTCATACGCCGAGGTTAGCTCCCGAGTCACGTTTTTGCTGGCTTCAACGTCAGGCTGATTGAACGCATTGATACCGATGATCGACCCCGCAACCGCTGTGGCAATTTCCCAGCGGAAAAATTCCTGCCCGAGATCGTAAACATCGCCGAGCGTGATGCGGACGATAGGCTGACCAGCATTTTCCAGCGCTGCCACTTTGCTTTCCTGAGCAGCATCGGTCGCGTCCTTCAGCGTCAAATAAATAAAAAGGCGGTCGTCCCCGTAAGTATCAGGAGCGCCCAACGCCTCGCGATCGACGGGAACAATGCCATGCCCCAGCTTGCCTGTGGACTCGGCAAGAAGCTGTTCGAGCCATGCCCCCAGATCGGCGATTCCCGGTGACGTGACGATGGTGACTTTGTCACGTCCATTTTTGGCGGCCGTACCGAGCACCAGGCCAAGCACGACTCCCGGATTTTCTTCTACCGGAACCGACGACGCACAAGCCTCTACCATCTCATGCGTGCGATCGAGGAATTTGTTTAGATCAAGCCCCATTGCCGCCGCGGGCACCATGCCAAAATTCGACAGTGCCGAATAACGCCCGCCGATGCTCGGCACCCCGCTAAACACGTTTCTGAAATGATCGGCCTCGGCGGCCTTTTGGAGTTTTGAGCCCGGGTCAGTGACCGCAATGAAGTGACTTCCCGCCTTTTCCACCCCCAATACTTGCTTCGCACGCTCGAAGAAATATTGTTTGAAAATGTTCGGCTCAAGCGTAGTGCCCGATTTGCTTGAGACGATGAACAACGTCTTCGCCAAATCAACTTTGTTTTCGAAGGCCTTCACCTGCGCTGGATCGGTTGAGTCGAGCACATGCACCTTCGGAAAGCCGTCAACGTGGCCGAAGGTCTTTTCCAGAACTTCAGGACACAAACTCGATCCACCCATCCCTAATAGGAGGATGTCGGTGAACTGCTCCCGCTTGATTTCGTCCGCAAGTTTCTGCAAAACCGCTTTCTGCCCAATCTGCTCTTCCACCACTCCCAACCAGCCAAGCCAATTGGCTTCGTCAGAACCGGTCCACAACGACGCGTCACGCTGCCAAAGTCTGCGAACTTTTCCCGACGCGCGCCAATCGTCAATATTTAACTTCACCGCTTTCGCGAGCGCATCCGGCAGCTTGTAAGTTTGCTGGCTCACCTTCGAGGTCAGTTCTGACTTCGAACTTTTTTCCACCGCAGCCAGCAATTTATCGAACGCGTCTTCAAACTGTTTCACTCCATCTTCAGTGAGCTTATCGGTGATTTCATCCAGCGACAGCTTGAAATCGGACACCGTCTGCATAGTCTTTTTCGCTGCGTCCAAATTTTCGGTCAAACTCTCGCGCGGATGTCCATGATCGCGAAACGCATCAAACGTCGCCGGAGGAATGGTGTTGACCGTATCGCGTCCAATCAACTCTTCAACGTAAACCACATCGCTGTACTTGGGATTCTTCGTGCCCGTGCTGGCCCAAAGCAGACGCTGCGTTTGCGCCCCCTTGGCAGCGAGCTTTTGCCAACGATCGCCGCTAAAAAGTTTCTCATAGCTCTCGTATGTGACCTTGGCATTTGCAATAGCGACTTTGCCCAAAATACCTTGCAGTTGCTGCTTCTCTTTATCGTCTTTCGAAGCTTTAATTCGCGCGTCTAGAGCGGCGTCCACAGAAGTATCGATGCGGCTGATAAAGAAGCTCGCCACGCTTGCGATTTTCCCCAGATCGAAGCCCGCAGCCAAAGCTTTTTCCAGTCCCGCGATGTATGCCTCCGCAACTTTTTCGTAAACCGCTCTTGAAAAAAGAAGCGTGACGTTAATGTTGATGCCCTCGCTGATCAACTGTTGAAAAGCGGGAATGCCGTCAGTGGTCCCCGGCACTTTAATCATCACGTTTTCGCGATTGACTTCCTTCCACAATCGCCGCGCTTCAGCAATGGTGCCCTGCGTGTCCCGCGCCAGATACGGCGACACTTCGAGGCTCACGTACCCATCGCGGCGCTTGCTGCTCTCATACACCGGACGCAGAATATCCGCCGCATCCTGAATATCGCGGATCGCGAGTATTTCGAATCTCGCCTTCGCGTCTAAATCGGTTTTGGATTTCAAGGATTGCAGCAGGTCCGCATAATCGGTGCTCGCGGCGATGGCCTTCTCGAAAATCGATGGGTTCGACGTCATCCCGCGAAGCCCGTCTTCTTCGACCAGTCGCTTCAATTCGCCCGTGGTAATCAAATTCCGGCGAATGTAATCAAGCCAAACCGACTGCCCAAAGTTCAACAAATCTTTTAGCGGATTAACAGCTTTCGCAGTTTCTAATACTCCCGTAGGTTGCATAAGGACCTCGTAAATAATTTCGTGCTAATAAAAACCTCTGCCATCTCCACCGAGCGAAGCGAGTGGAATACCTGCTTCCCCGGCTATATTCAGTTCGATTGCGCCGACAGCCGAATCGATTCTTTCGCCGCCTCTACAATTTTCTCCGGCGCGAACCCAAATTTCTGTAGCAAGTCTTTCAATGGCGCCGACGCCCCGAAAGTCTCCATCCCAATCACTTTGCCGGTCGAACCTACATACTGCACCCATCCCATCTTCGCCGCCTGCTCCACCGAGACGCGCGCCTTCACTTGCCGCGGAAGCACGCTATTCCGATAGTCTTCGCTCTGCTGTTGAAACAGTTCCCACGAAGGCATGCTCACCACGCGCGCCCCTATTCCTTCCGCCTGCAATTGTTCGTACGCTCCCACGCACAAAGAAAGCTCGCTACCCGATCCCATCAAAATCACTTGCGGCTTGCCATCCGAAGCGTCGGCCAAAATATATGCGCCCTTCGCCAATCCCGCTGCTGATGCGTATTTCGTACGGTCCAGCGTCGGCATTGCCTGTCGGCTCAAAATCAGCAGCGCTTCTTTATGCTTGAGCTGCATAATCACTTTCCACGCTTCAACCACCTCGTTCGCATCGCCGGGACGCAAATCAACTAGGCCCGGAATCGCGCGCAGCGAGGGCAATTGCTCGATTGGCTGATGCGTAGGCCCGTCTTCGCCCAAGCCAATCGAGTCGTGGGTAAAAACATGAATGACGGGAATTTCCATGATCGCCGCCAGTCGAATCGGCGCGCGCATGTAATCGCTGAAAATCAGAAACGTGGATCCGTAAGCCCGCAACTTGCTGAGCGACATTCCATTAACTATCGCTCCCATCGCGTGTTCGCGAATGCCGAAGTGCAAATTTCGGCCTGCGTAATTGTTCGGTTCGAAATCGCCTGCACCGCCAAACGTCAACCGCGTCTTGGTAGAAGGATACAAATCCGCTGCGCCCCCAACCAGCCAGGGAACATTCTGCGCCAGCACATTAAGAACTTTTCCAGAAGATTCACGCGTGGCGGTACCTTTCGCGTCAGCCGGAAAACTAGGCAGGTTCTTGTCCCATCCTTCTGGAAGCTCTCGTCGCAACATGCAATTCAGGTGATCGGCATACTGAGGAAACTGCTTTCCGTAATCCGCGAACAGTTTCGTCCACTTCTGTTGCAAATCGCCGCCGCGCTTGCCCATGCCCTGCGCGAAATTTTCGCGCACTCCATCCGGGACGAGAAAATGCGCGTCCTCAGGCCATCCATAAGCCTTCTTGGTGAGTCGCACTTCATCTTCGCCCAGAGCCTCCCCGTGAGCTTCCTTGGTGTCGTGCTTATTCGGAGAGCCGAACGCAATATGACTGTCAACAATAATTAAGGTTGGTCCGCTATCGGAATTCAAAAAGAATTCGTAAGCCTTGGCCAGTGCGCCGAGATCATTCGCATCATGAACATGCGTAACGTTCCATCCATAGGCCTCAAATCGCGCGCCAACGTCCTCGTTGAACGCTAAATTCGTGTCGCCTTCAATCGTGATGTGATTGTTGTCGTAAACCCAGCAAAGATTGGAAAGCTTTAGATGCGCTGCGGTCGAAGCCGCCTCGCTGGAGATCCCCTCCATCATGTCGCCGTCGCCGCAGAACGCGTACACGTTGTAATTAAAAAGCTCGAATCCGGGACGGTTAAAATATTGCGCCATCCATTTGCCCGCCATCGCCATCCCCACGCTATTTCCTACGCCTTGGCCCAGCGGCCCAGTCGTAGTCTCCACTCCCGAAGTCATGTGGTATTCAGGATGCCCCGGGCACTTGCTATCGACCTGGCGAAACTTTTCAATGTCCTCTATCGAAACCGCAAGCTCGCCGGTCACTTCGTATTTTTCATTCACCCTGCGGACCCCGGTGAGGTGAAGCAACGCGTATAGCAGCATCGAGGCATGCCCGTTGGACAGCACAAAGCGGTCGCGATTCGGCCAGATCGGGTCTTGCGGATCAAAGCGCAGAAAGTTCTGCCACAGGGAATAAGCCACGGGAGCGAGCGCCATCGGCGTCCCCGGGTGCCCGGAGTTCGCCTTCTGCACCGCATCCATAGCCAGCGTGCGGATGGTGTTGATGGTTAATGTGTCCAGTTGCTGGCCCGTTAATTGCGTCTGCTCGCTCGCCACCATGAAAACTCCTTACTTAGATAATGGGCAGGGAGAAAGGGTTCGGGAAGGGCATGGCTTTAGCCGCCATCAGACGAGCTATGACACGACTGAAGTTGTACCCTTCCAAATTGCTTATCCGCCGCAGAATGGCACTATGATGCCGATCTCACCCTGAATGTCCGGCTAAAGTTTAACAAGTTCTGATGAGACGTGCGGAGGGGTCAGAAGTTCCAACTTTGACGAAGATTTTCTATGGTCTTTCTGAGCGAAGTGGAGAATCCCTGTTGCCTCGTTGACGCCCGCTAGGGTAGGGGCTGCGGCATTCGAGTGAAGGCTTCTCGCCACAAACGTGCGCGGACTAACGCTTCATCTGCGCCAGATATCCTTGCTCGGCCTGGTAGCTTTGCGTTGCTTTGTCCACAAATTTCATGAACTGGCGCAGAGTCTCCCGGGCGTCGCCGTGAAGATCATCAAATTTCACTCGCGCCCCAATGGATGGATTCGATCGGGTAACGATCCCATTCAGCACCAGGCCTTTGATCCAAATCTTGCCGGTGGCAACCCACAGTCCAACTTCGAGTTTCGTTCCGCTGGCGATGGTTCCTGCCGTCTCGACAAAGCACCCGCCCAGGCTCGAATTTGAGAGATTTCCCCATACCGGCGTTTCAGAGCCTTCCACTCGTAGTTCGACCGCGACGAAACATTTCATTCGGGCATGTTGGCGGCGGTCTTCGCCTCGAGTTGAAGTGAATCGTTCTGGCTCGAATGGAGGCGTCTCAACCAGCGGAGTTTTGACAGGCTCAATTGCGGGTTTCACCGCTGCCGCGCCTGCACCAGCGGTTTGCGTAGGCGTTCCCTTTATTTTCTTTAGTGTCTCCAGCAGGATTTCATCGCGCTTGTCCGCCGGAGCATCGCGGCAAACCTGAAGCAGCATACCGAGATGCGGCATCAACTCGCGATCATTCAACAATTTAGTCCAATCAGCCGCGGGCGAACTCGGTTTCGGATCACTCATAATCGAACTGCAAATTCTGTGGGCAGAAAACTTCTTTATAAGATTGAATCACCCGCCACTACCTAACAAGATGACCATAGTGTGGGGCGGAGGTAACCCAGCATTTACTATCGAGACGCGGGGCTAATGTGAACACCTTAGGCGTGAAACGCCTCCATCGCATCTGCATCCAAGGAGCGAAAGGAGCAATTAAAATGATGACCAGGATTTTGGTGGGTAGTTTCTTGATGTGTGGAGTGCTTGCTGCGGGAGCCCAAACGACTCCATCGACCGGGACGGACAATTCATCCGCAAGCGCCTCAACCGCTTCGCACCTGAGCGCGCCAGACCGCACCTTCATAAAAAAAGCAGCCGAAGGCGGCATGGCTGAGGTTGAACTGGGCAAACTAGCAGCCGACAAAGGTACTACCGACGACGTAAAAAAATTCGGCCAGCGCATGGTGGACGATCACACCAAAGCTAACGACCAGTTAAAACAGATCGCCAGCAGTAAGGGCGTGGCCGTGCCTGACGACTTGAACGCCAAAGACAAGGCACTCAAGGCTCGCCTGGAAAAACTTTCGGGTGCGCAATTCGATCGCGCCTACATGAAGGACATGGTCAAAGACCACGTCGAGGACGTTGCCGACTTCTCCAAAGAGAGCAAGATGGCGAAAGACCCCGACGTGAAAAGCTTTGCTTCGCAAACTCTTCCAACATTGAAAGATCATCTGAAAAATGCCCGCAGCGTTGCCTCTCAAACCGGATCGGCAACCAACAGCAAAGGTGAAGGTAGTGGATCTGGAGGAGCAGCCACTAAATAGATTTTTCCGCGATTAATCGGGTGTCTTGCCCCGCAACAAGGGCCAGACGCCCTTTTCTTTTTTGAGTCTTTAGTAGAATCCTCCCCTGATGAAGCGAAAGGCCCTCCGCCGCAAAATCGCCATTGTCACCACTTCGCGTTCTGATTACGCTCACCTTCACTGGCTGCTTCACGATCTGGCAAACCACGCCGCAGTTGACTTGCAGGTGATCGCGCTGGGCCCGCATCTTTCCCCTGAGTTCGGCCGCACCTTCCAGCAAATTTCCACGGGCACGGTTACATCAATCGAGTGTCTGCTAAGTTCCGACACCGATGTGGGGATGGCGAAAACTCTGGGCGTCGCAACTCTTGGCCTTGCCGAAGTTCTAGGACAAATGCGTCCCGACTTGATTCTGCTGATCGCGGACCGCTACGAAATGCTCGCTCCCGCATCAGTCGCGCTGACCCTGCGCATCCCCATCGCGCACATCGAGGGCGGAGAAATTACTTCCGGCGCGATAGACGACGCCGTACGCAATGCCATCACCAAGATGAGTCATCTTCACTTCGCATGCACGCGGCAAGCCCGAACGCGGATCATAGAAATCGGCGAGCAGGAATGGCGAGTTACCGGGACCGGAAGCCTTTCTCTGGACGAAATCCGCCGCTCCAAACTTCTCACCAAACGGCAGGTAGAAACCGAGCTGGACATTTCGCTTTCGCGGCGCACAGTCCTGGTCGTCTATCACCCCGTAACTTTGCTTAGAGACACCGTCGAAGAAGCCCAGGAATTGTTTTCTGCATTGCAAAAAGTAAACGCCCAGATTCTATTCGTATATCCCAACGCCGATGCCGGATGCCGCGAGATCATAGAGCTCAGTCAAGGCTTCGTTTCTGAGCACCGGCGATCGAAACTTTTTATCAATCTCGATCACCGGATTTACCTGAGCCTCATGCAAAAAGTCGATCTCTTGATTGGAAACTCCAGCAGCGGAATTATCGAATCCACGACCCTCGAAACTCCCGCCTTAAACATCGGCATCCGTCAACGAGGCCGGGAACACGCCGCCAATGTGCTCGATGTGGCCGCGGATAAAAAGAAAATACTACAAGCCATAGACCACGCCATGACTCCAGAATTTAAGCGCTCCATCCAACGCCTGCCAAATCCCTACGGCGACGGACGCGCATCAGAAAGAATCGTCAAAGTCTTGACGGAAGCGCCTCTGGGACCAGAATTGCTTTTCAAAACCTAGTGCCTATGCGCATTCCCCTCGCCAAACCAGAAATCACCGACCAAGATTGCACCGCCGTGCTCGAAGTCTTGCGGACCCCGCAACTCAGCAGTGGCCCAAAAATAATCGAGTTCGAACATGCGATTTGCGCTTACTTAAATGTTCCCTTCGCGGTCGCCGTCAATTCCGGCACCTCCGCCCTGCATCTCGCGCTAAAAATATTGAACCTTCCTGAAGAGTCCGAGGTCATCCTCCCGTCCTTCACGTTCATCGCCCCACTAAACGCGCTGCTGCAAGAGCGATTGCGCCCAGTCTTCGTAGATATTTCATCCACGAGTTTTAATCTAGATCCCGAAGCTGTCGAAGCGGCGATCACAGAACAAACGAAGGCAATCATCGCCGTCCACACCTTCGGCCGCCCCGCGGGCGTCGATCAACTGCATACCATCGCCGAACGCCATCGTATCGCTCTAATCGAAGACGCCTGCGAAGCCATTGGCGCCGAATTGGAGGGTCAAAAAGCCGGGTCTTTCGGAGACTTCGGGACCCTCGCCTTTTATCCCAACAAACAAATCACCACCGGCGAAGGCGGTGTCCTGCTGACTCACGAAAAAGTATTCGCGGAGCGCGCCCGTCGCTTGCGCAATCAAGGCCGTGATGCTTCGTTGGATTGGTACCAGAACGTCGAACCCGGCTATAGCTATCGTCTCTCTGACATGAATTGCGCCTTGGGGATCGAACAATTAAGCCGCATCGAATCCACAATCGGGCGCAGACAGTCCATCGCCGAAAGGTATCAATGCAAGCTCGAAAAATCTCCCGAGGTAATAGTGCCTGACGTCGAACTCCGCAATGGCCGCATCAGTTGGTTCTGTTACGTCGTCCAATTCGCGAAAGAAGTGAATCGCGCCGGACGAGACTGGATTGCCGAGTCGCTACAGAGAAAAGGCATTGGCACTGGACGTTATTTCGCACCTCTGCACCGCCAGCCAGTAATGGCGTCATACGGAGCTCCGCAATCTCTGCCGGTGACAGATCATGTTGCAGACCGGGTACTGGCATTGCCGTTTTTTAATCAGATGACCGATGCAGAAGTTGATGAGGTGTGCCAAGCGCTAGCGGAATCTCTGCTCGAATTGCACCGCAACACATAGAGCAAATTCCCCTGATGCGCAAATCGCCGCACTTCACCTGTGGAGTAATCCACCACGATTCGTTCTTCAATCGCGAGGCCAGCGGACGAAAGCAATGCCCTAACTTCACCATCAGCAAATACGTGCCCAAAGGTTCGGAGCTTGCCACTTGTGGTCTCCCACGCGACTTCCACGTCTCCGTTAGTAGGGCGGGGAAAAAGCGAATCATAGAAATATCGGGCCGCTGTTTTTAGCAGTCCATAGGAATGCGCGTTATAGCGATGATTGATATCGAGAAATAACATTCCGCCCGGCGTAAGCATTTTTCCTAGTGCGCGGAGCACTTGGGGACGCGCCGCATGAGGAATGTGCCCAAGGACGTTCCACAAGCAAGTGATTACATCGAAGCGGCGCTCGTCATACCTTGCTCCTCGGTAGGGTAGATCCTCGGCCCGGATTGCCCACACCTCTCCCTTGACCGTACTTGCCCTAACCATTTCAGCGCTAGGTTCAAGCAAAACTACCTCAGTCAATCCTGCAAGTTTTGCAATTCGCGCCGACCGCGATCCATCTCCCGCTCCTACGTCAAGGAGAGAACGGCTACTCGCAGGTATTCGCACGGTAATGAATTGCTCAATACTGCGGAGGTAATTCAGTCTAGTTTCGCTGATTCGCGAGAAGGATTGAGCGATCCGGTCATAAGCCGCGACCGGATCAAGAAGAGCCGAATCAGACATTTTACGGGCACGTCAATTGCGCGGTCCCAAAGGTCTTCAGATGGGTGCCGCTATCAGGAGTTATTACTGACCCACCAGACCCGGCGAGGATGGTTACAGTTCCGCTAAATCCTGAAACGCATTTTGCGCCACCATTTTGATCAACCGTCGCACCCGGATTCACATTTCCCGCGCAAGTACCGTTGGCGGATCCTACGCACCACGAAATATCCGCGCTGGTGAGGGTGGTAGGCGTGGGAGCATTGCTGAACTTGCCAGTCGCGGTGAACGAAACCTCGCCATTGGAAAAAGTTTGCGCGTCCGCCACCGCCGGGGATATTGCCACAGCCTGCAATTCACGGGTGGATCCGCACCCGTCTAACAAAATTGTCGAAACCAGAAACAAAGCTGTGCCGAATGAGAGATCTTTCATGAACGTAGGCCGAAGTGCATTTCAGAGCGCCCGATGCAGCTAATGTGGTGCGCCCGGAGAGATTCGAACTCCCGGCCTCTTCCTTCGGAGGGAAGCGCTCTATCCAGCTGAGCTACGGGCGCATCGTCCGATCAGTGTACATGGCCGATTTCAGCGCATCAATCCGCCCTCTGCGCTTTATCCCAAAGATCCGCGCAGGGAAATGTTTTTCCCACCCCTCGCCCCTGACTCGGCAAATCGTTGATTCATAAGGCCGGAAGTTTGGCGTGAATATTGCATTTAACTACGCGAACACTGGGCATCTGGAGGCCATATGAAATACGCAGTCATCATTCTCTTACTCGCCGGCGCCGCTTTTGCCACCTTCGTTCCCGGCATGTATCCCTGCCCCTACGATAGAGAGACCGCCTATCGGCACGAAGCCTGCACCTATGACCGCAACACCATTATCTGTAGCTTCTCTCACACTCATCGCGGCGCGAAGGGACCCTCAGAACACAAATTCTCAATTCAATTTCCCTACGGAACTCCCACTGAGGAATAAGCCCTTATCAAGGACCTAAGCGGCAACGCCAGCGAGCAAACCAGTCATTGAGGGAATTCATGCCGATTGCTATAATCGTCCGTCCGCTTCCCTGAAATCCCGCCAAGGATAATGCGTCCTCTCCATTCTCATGGGGCCTGCATCCAGTTGGGGATTCTACTGTGGCCAGGTAGCTCAGGTGGTAGAGCGCAGCCCTGAAAAGGCTGGCGTCGGGGGTTCAACTCCCTCCCTGGCCACCATTATTTCAAAGGGTTTCTACGAGTCCGCCCGGGAGTTCGAGTTCGGCGGTTCGGTCCTCGCGGAAGCTGTGGCCGCGACGTTTGCGCCCAAAGGAACGCCCCCGGGATTACGTCAACTGATTGTCGTCGGTTGGGGAGCGCCTTCGAGCCCGGAGAACTTTCCTTGGGTTGAGCGAGCTCGCGAGAGACGGACAATATCAGCTCGCATTTCCGGCTCTTCATTGGGAGCCTCCGAACCTCCAAACCAGTACTCACGGTAGGAAGCTATTGGCCCTATAGTACTTCTATCTGGGATCACGTTCATCGAGCCATGCCATACCCTGCGCCTGGCACTCTCACAGCTGACGAAACTTATTCCGTGACAGCATATATCCTCTATCTGAATAGTCTTGTCAAGAAAGAGGACGTTATGAATCACGAAACGCTGCCCAAGGTTAGAATGCCAAATCGAAATGGTTTCTTTTCCGAGCCTAAAGGCCCAATCCACGGTAAGTCGATTGATTGATGAACCATCGTCTGGGAGGCTATAACGTTGAACGACGCCCAGAAGCTGGGCAGGGACGTGAACTATCCATTTACTAGGCATTGACGTTGGCACGCAGGGGACTCGCGCACTCATTCTGGATGACGCGGGGAGCGTGGTCGCCTCTGCGACTGAAGAGCACGTTCCGTTTGCGTCGCCAAAAATTGGGTGGGCGGAGCAAGATCCTGACGACTGGTGGCGCGCGGCCACGATGGCGGTGTCGCGAGTTTTAAGCAAAGCCGCAGTTGCACCCGAAGACATTGCGTGCGTGGGCTTTTCCGGGCAAATGCACGGCGCGGTTCTTCTTGATTCACGGGATCGCGTGGTCAGACCCGCGCTCATTTGGTGCGATCAGCGTACGGAAAAACAGAGCCACGATCTCACCGGTAGAATCGGCGCTGAACGAATTATCCAACTCACGTGCAATGCGCCTCTGACCAACTTCACTCTCACCAAGCTGCTATGGGTCCGGGAGAATGAGCGGGAACTTTGGCAGCGGGTGCGGCGCATCATGCTTCCGAAAGACTACGTGCGCTTCAAACTCACTGGAGAGCGCGCCATCGATATGGCCGACGCGTCCGGCACGTTGCTTCTGGACGTAGCGAAGCGGAAGTGGTCGTCTGAAATTTTATGCGACTCTGAGATAGACGAGTCGCTATTGCCCAAGTTGTTTGAGTCCCCCGACGTGTGTGGACAACTCTCAGCCGACGGAGCCGCCGCGACTGGCCTGAAGCCCGGAACGCCGGTAGTCGCGGGCGCTGGCGATCAAGCGGCGGGCGCGACCGGCATGGGCATTGTGCGTCCGGGAGCGGTGAGCGCGACCATTGGAAGCTCGGGCGTGGTATTTGCCGCCACCGACGCTCCGCTGCTCGACCCCAAAGGAAGGCTGCATACTTTCTGCCACGCAATCCCTGGACGATGGCACGTCATGGGCGTGACTCAGGCCGCCGGGCTTTCTTTGCGCTGGTTTCGCGATCAATTCCGCACTCTGGGTAACGGCGGCGACCCCTACGATTTACTTTGTCGAGAAGCGGCCTCCGTCGCTGCTGGCGCCGAGGGCTTGTTGTGGACTCCATACCTGATGGGTGAGCGCACACCCCATCTTGATCCGAACGCCCGCGGCGCACTGGTTGGATTGACCGCCTCGCATACTCGCGCTCATGTTATCCGCTCAATCTTAGAAGGCGTCGCTTTCAGTCTGCGCGACATTTTTACGATTCTCGCCCAAATGAAAGTGCCGGTCACCAGCATCCGACTGGGAGGAGGAGGAGCGCGCTCCCCATTGTGGCGCCAGATTCAAGCAGACGTTTTCGGCGCAGAAGTCGAAATCGTGGAGACCGAAGAAGGTGCAGCCTATGGCGCTGCAATTCTCGCAGGAGTAGGAGCCCGAGTCTGGCCCACGGTCGACGATGCATGCCAAGCGGTGGTCCGCGTCAAAGAACGTATCTCTCCAATTAAAAATAATGTCGACACGATGAACCGCAGCTACGCTGCGTACCAGCGTATATATCCCGCGCTGCGCACTGTATTTGATTAACGCCTCCCCCACCTCAAGCGAAATCTCCTTATGTCCTACAAATTTCAATTTCGGCTTTATTCGCCGTCATTTTCTTCGTTCCGCGGGCGCAACCCGATGTCACCTCCGACGCGAGCGGTTTCGGTTTAAGAGCTCATCCAGCACAGAATCATGTCGGGGTTCGGCAGTGTTTTCCCAATTTTCGGATTTGCAGCGAGTAGCCGTGTTCAACGTCGCTCTGTAGCCAGCGAACCGTTTGTCTAGGGCTTGCCCTTTTAGGACTTGGTCATACCAGCCATGAGCACACACTAAAAGGTGACGGCGATGTGGCGCATGTGGGAGACCTCGCTGCGACGCAGTGCTCTTGCACCTTCGGTCGGTATGTCATACGAGCCTTCGCTCTGCATGTTTTTGGTTTCAAGGATTCGATCATGCCGGCTCGCATCGTCTCGTCCCAGAGGGCTGGGTATTTCCCTTTGTTTCAAGCACGAAGAGATGAATGGATTTTCATTGTCGCTTCATCTAGCTTTTAGTTTTAGGAGTTAAGATAACGTGCTGGCTTACGCCGGGCGACAATTGTTTGCGCTTTCGCGTTCATGCGCAGCTCAAGAAACACAGAGGCTTAAGGTGATGGATGCATAGACGTGGTTTCGGCAAGAGTTTAGCCTTAACTTTTGTATCATCTCTTCTCCCAAGCGTGAGCAAAGCTGCCACAGCAGCGGCCGGCAGCGCTTTTCCTGAAGCTAAGGGTCTGACAGAGTATGTTGGACGATTTGTGGTCGACACTGAATACCCTGAAATTCCCAAGGACGTAATTGAATTAGGAAAGAAGTCGATTCTGGATGGATTTGGTCTGGCCCTTGCGGGAACAAAGGCTGAGACTGGTCCACTGTGTCTTCGGTATCTCGATACTCTGGGAGGTTGCGGTGGAACCGCTTCCTTGATCGGGTCCGCGCGAAAAACCGCACCCCAATTTGCCGCTTTCGTAAACGGCGTTTCGATTCACGCCGACGATTACGACGACTCCCAACTTGCTGCGGCCAAAGATCGCGTTTATGGATTGCTGCCGCATCCTACCGTCCCCGTGTTACCTGCAGCTTTCGCGTTGGCCGAGCAAACTACACTCTCGGGAAAAGAATTCATGCTCGCTTACCATCTTGGAGTCGAGGTTGAATGCAAGATCGCGGAAGCCATCGCCCCCCGCCACTACCAGGATGGATTTCATGCGACCGGAACCTGCGGGCCATTCGGGTCGGCGGCGGCTTGCGCAAAGTTGATGCGCCTTGATCTTTCCAAAACTTTGAATGCATTTGGGGTTGCCGCGAGCCAGGCGGGCGGCCTCCGCGAAAATTTCGGGACCATGACTAAACCCTTTCAAGCGGGACACGCGGCTGAGAGCGGACTGGAAGCGGCACAGCTTGCATCTTTGGGCTGGACGGCAGCACAGCAAATACTGGAGGCGCAGCGCGGATTCTTTCACGCTGCCGGCGGGACGTTCGAGCCTGCTTTCATCGTGGACAAATTGGGCAAGCCCTGGACTTTCGCGTCTCCCGGTGTTTCTTTAAAGCCGTATCCGTCGGGATCGATAAGCCATCCCGCGATGACGGAGATGATGCGTCTCATCGAAACGAATGACATAAAGGCCAGCCAAGTCGAGAAGGTAGATATCGGCGCCAACTCGAATATGATGAATGCGCTATTGAGGCATCATCCAAAGACCGGGCTGGAGGCCAAGTTCAGCATGGAATTCTGCCTTGCCATTTTGTTGCTTGAGCGCAAGGCCGGGTTACCGCAATTTACTGATCAAACGGTCCAGCGTCCTGACGTGCAGGAGATGATCGCGAAAGTTCGATATTACGTCGATCCCGAAGCGGAAAGCGCAGGCTTTGACAAGATGACATCTATCCTCAAAATTTATATGAAGGATGGGCGGGTCATTCGGGGCCGTGCCGAATTTGGCAAAGGTAGCCCGGCAGATCCGATGAGCTTCGACGAGGCCGCGGTGAAATTTCGCGGCTGCGCAGAGTACGCGAACTGGCCTCACGGCAAAACTGAAAAGATTATCGTCTTCATTAAGAATTTGGAAAATGCTTCTGACATGAAAGAGTTGTCCCCGCTGTTGACTGCCGTCTAAGACTGAGAGCTTGCCCTTTGATCAAGACTTGTGACATTGCTGTGATTGCGGGAGATGGAATTGGCAAAGAAGTCGTGCCTGAAGGTATTCGCGTACTGGAGGCCGCCGCCCAACGATTCGGTTTTAAGCTGAAATGGAAAGAATTTGACTGGAGCTGCGAACGGTATGTGAACACCGGGATGATGATGCCTGCGGATGGCATTGAGACGCTGCGTCCTTTCGACGCAATTTTCCTCGGTGCGGTGGGCCATCCGAAAGTTCCCGATCACATTTCGTTGTGGGGCTTACTAATTCCGATCCGTCGAAAATTCAATCAATATGTGAATTTGCGTCCCGTACGTTTATTTGCCGGCATCGAGACGCCTTTGAAAAATTGGCAGGCAGGACAAATCGACTTTTGCGTTGTTCGCGAAAACAATGAAGGTGAATATTCGAACATCGGCGGCCGGCTTTACGAAGGTACCGATGACGAAATGGCAATTCAGCAGACCGTCTTTACCAAGCGCGGGGTTAACCGCATTCTGCGTTACGCGTTTGAGTTGGCTGGACAGCGGAAGAAGCATGTGACTTCTGCAACGAAGTCTAACGGCATCATTCACACCATGCCGTTCTGGGACGAATGTTTCAATGCAACAGCCCGAAATTTTCCGAATATTCGCATCGATCAATACCATATCGACATTTTGACTGCACATTTTGTGCGCCATCCGGATTGGTTCGATGTGGTCGTCGGCTCGAATCTCTTTGGAGATATTCTTTCTGATCTCGGTCCCGCCGTCGTTGGTTCGATTGGAATCGCTCCCTCAGCGAATTTAAATCCGGAGAAGGAATACCCGTCGATGTTTGAGCCGGTGCACGGTTCTGCTCCAGATATTGCAGGCCGAGGCATCGCCAATCCCATTGGGCAAATCTGGTCCGGTGCCATGATGCTTCGTCATCTGGGAATGCTAGAGGCGGCGGACGAAGTCGAGAAAGCCATCGCTGAAGTTCTCGAAAAAGAGGAAGTTCGAACGCCGGATATCGGCGGGAAGGCCACTACTCGCGAACTTGGCGAGGCAATCACCGCGCGCGTCCGCGACGGAAAGTAGATGGAAAGCCCTGCCCGGTGTCTAATATTCAGCGGTCCCATCCCGTTATGAGGGTCATGCGTGGAACTTAGTCCCCTACCCGCGGTGGCCACTATCCCTGCGCACCCTCCCAGACAACCATTTCATCGCACGCTTTGGGTGCAGGTACTCATCGCAATCGCAATCGCGATCTTGCTAGGGTACTTAAGCCCGGCGCGCGCCATAGCGATGAAACCGCTGGGGGATGCCTTTATCCGGCTCATCACCATGATTATTACGCTGGTGATTTTCTGCACCGTGGTTTCGGGGATCGCGGGCATGCAGGACATGAAAAAGGTTGGCCGAGTGGGCGGTAAGGCCCTGCTCTACTTTGAAATCCTCTCAACCGTGGCCTTGGCTCTGGGCTTGATCGTAGGAAATGTCGCGCATCCGGGCTCGTCGTTCAACGTGGATGCGAAAACTCTCGACGCGAAGGCGGTCTCCGAATATGCCGGACAGGCAAGAGCCCAAAACACTATTGACTTTCTGCTGCACATCATCCCGACGACCGTGGTGGACGCATTCGCCCGGGGCGACATTTTGCAAGTACTGTTAGTGGCATTGTTGTTTGGATTTGCACTGTCAGCGGCCGGACCGCGCGCCGAGCCGTTGATCAAATTCTTTGAGGCTCTGACCCACACCGTTTTCAGCGTGGTGAATATCGTGATGCGCTTCGCTCCCATCGGCGCGTTCGGCGCCATGGCTTTTACCGTCGGCAAATATGGAATCGTCTCGTTGGGCTCGTTGCTCAGGCTGATCGGAACCTTTTATATAACCAGCATATTTTTTCTGGTCGTGGTGCTGGGTACCGTCGCGTGGCTTGCCGGGTTCAGCATTTTCAAGTTCATGCTTTACATCAAAGAAGAAATCTTGGTGGTGCTGGCCACCAGTTCCTCCGAAACCGCGCTCGCAACTTTGATGGAAAAGATGGAAAACTTAGGATGCTCGAAGGCGCTGGTAGGGCTGGTCGTGCCTACCGGATACACATTCAATACTGACGGGAGCAGCCTTTATATGACTATGGCGGCGCTCTTTGTCGCGCAAGCTACGAATACGCACCTGACTCTTTCGCAACAACTCACAATTTTTGCGGTGTCGACCTTGACTTCAAAAGGGGCCGCTGGGGTGCAGGGCGCTGCGTTCATAGCGCTGGTCGGGACTCTTACTGTGGTACCAACCATTCCGGTCGCGGGGATGGCTTTAATTCTGGGCATCGACCGTTTCTTAAGCATGTTCCGTGCGCTAGTGAATATGGTCGGCAACGGCGTCGCTACCTTAGTTGTAGCGCGCTGGGAAAAAGAATTCACCACCGCAGTTCTACGACGCAATCTCGATGCCCAACTTTCCTGATGCCAAAATTTTCTGAAGACGGACTCTCGCGCAGGCAGCTACTTGGACTCGCAGTCACAGCCGCTGTTGGCACCTTGCTTCGGGTCGAACCGCTCGGTGCCCGTCCTGCAAATGCAAGCCCACCGGAAGTGAGTCCGGTCATGGAGAAGCTCAGCGCGTACATGAGCGACGCCGGCTCCCGCGTCTTGCCGGGCGAGGTCGTCGAAAAAACCAAGCAGCACATATTGGATACCCTTGCTGCCATGATCTCGGGATCGCAATTGCCTCCGGGACAAGCGGCAATAAAATTTGCGGCCGAGTACGGAGGGAAAGAAGTTGCCACGGTAGTGGCGTCGCGAATCGTATGCGACCCAATCGAGGCGGCGATGACCAACGGAGTCCTAGCCCACTCCGACGAGACGGACGATTCGAACCCCGCATCGCAATCGCATCCGGGTTGCGCCGTGGTTCCGGCGGCATTGGCTACGGGCGAGCGTTTCGGAATTAGCGGCAGTCGATTCATGCGCGCGGTGGCATTGGGCTATGACATTGGTACCCGGTTCACCATCACATTGGGCGGCCAGCAGTTCGAATCGATGACTCATTGGAGCACCCACAGCATTTCTCCCCTGTTCGGGGCAACCGCCGCGGCAGGGTGCGCCGCTAGTCTAAACGGATTGCAAATGCGATATCTACTCGGCTATGCCGCGCATCAATGCTCCGGCCTCGGAGCTTGGAACCGCGACACCGAGCACATGCAAAAAGCTTTCCACTTCGGCGGTATGACGGCCCGCAGTGGCGTGACTTCGGCGCTGCTAGTGCAGGCCGGCTGGACCGGGGTCGCAGACATTTTCTCCGGCAAAGATAATTTTTTTGATGCCTATAACCCGCATGCTGACCCGGCGGGATTGATTGAGGAGTTGGGAACCCGCTTCGAAGTCACGCGAACCAACATCAAGAAGTGGCCGGTGGGTTCGCCCATTCAGGCCGTGCTCGACGCGTTAGACCTGATGCAAAAAAAGCACCCTTTCCGTGCCGCTGACGTTCGCCACGTATCTGTGCGGCTGGCGACAGACGAGGCCGCCATCGTGAACAATCGAGAAATCGCCGAAATTTGTCTCCAGCACCTGATAGCGGTAATGCTGATGGACAAAACCGTGAGCTTTGCCTCGGTACACGATAGCGGCCGGATCCACGATCCCGCAACCTTAAGCCAACGTGCCAAAGTAGAGTTAGTTCCGGACGACCAACTTGAGCGTCTCATGCCTTTGCGCGTAGCTATTGTAGAGCTCACGCTGGTAGATGGAACCGCTCTGAAAGAGCGAGTCGACAACGTTCGCGGAACGATTAAGAATCCTATGAACACCGAGGAGGTCATTGCCAAGGCGCGCGACCTCATGGGCCCGGTGCTAGGAAAAAATCAAAGCTCATCGCTGATCGACCGGGTACTTCGTCTCGACGAAGTAGCAAACGTTCGCGAACTGCGTCCGCTGTTGCAACGCGCCTGAATGGAAAAATGAAAATAGTAGACATTCGCGACATCGTGGTGCCGATAGCGTCGGACATCCGCAACGCTTACATCGATTTCAGTCAGATGACGGTCAGCCTGCTCGCCCTGGTCACTGATGTAATCCGCGACGGCAGGGCGGTAGTCGGCTTCGGATTCAATTCGAACGGTAGGTACGGGCCACAAGGCCTTTTGCGCGAACGCTTCATCCCCCGGCTAAGAGCTGCTGACCCGAAAAGCTTGCTCGATGATACTGGCGAGAACCTTGATCCCACGCGTATTTGGAACGTTCTCATGCGGAATGAAAAGCCGGGAGGCCACGGCGAAAGGTCGGTCGCTGTGGGAGTGATCGACATGGCGGTTTGGGATGCGGTCTCAAAAATCGCTGGAGTACCCCTTTTCCGCCTGCTTGCCGACCGCTATCGTGGGGGCGTTTACGACCGCAAGGTTTTCGTATATGCCGCAGGCGGTTACTACTATCCCGACAAAGGATTGAGCGGCTTGCGAGACGAAATGCAAAGTTACCTCGATGTCGGCTACTCCGTCGTCAAGATCAAAATCGGAGGAGCGTCGCTATCCGAAGACCTGGAGCGTATCGAAGCGGTTCTGAAAATACTTAAGAGGCCATCTCAATTGGCCGTCGACGGCAACGGCCGCTTCGATTTGCAAACCGCCATCGAGTATGCCAAAGCCCTCGCCCCGTATGGGCTACGCTGGTACGAAGAGGCGGGCGATCCACTGGACTTCGACTTGCAAGCCGAACTGGCGAAGTATTATCCGCATCCTATGGCCACAGGAGAGAATTTATTTTCGCTGCAAGATGCGCGGAATTTAATTCGCTATGGAGGCATGCGCTCCGACCGTGACGTTCTGCAATTCGACTGTGCTCTTAGCTATGGGCTGGTAGAGTACAAGCGAATACTAGAGATGCTGAAAGAAAATGGATGGTCACCCGAGAACTGCATTCCCCACGGCGGCCACCAGATGTCGCTAAATATCGCGGCTGGGCTTGGACTGGGCGGCAACGAATCCTACCCGGGCATTTTTCAGCCGTTCGGGGGTTTTGCCGATGGAATCCCAGTGGAGGACAGCTTCGTCAGACTGCCAGAAATACCCGGTATCGGATTTGAATCAAAGAAAGAATTGTCGAGCTTAATGGATAGGCTAGTAGGGGCAAACGGTACTTAATCAAACTTCAATGCGAACGTTCATAGCACTCATGTTGTTCAGCGCCGCTCTGTCACTCACGGCACAGGACGGAAAAGTAATTCCGTTATCCTCGGAACCGCATCACCATCTCGCACTGCACAACGACTATGTCAACGTTTATAAAGTTGGAGTCGCGCCGCATGACAAGGTGTTGCTCCACCGCCATGTTTACGATGCCATCAGCGTTATGCTGGCGGATGCTGAAGTCAGCGTCTCTTCACCGGATAAGCCGGTAGTGGAGAGTTCTTTGGCGGCGGGCCAAATCCGCCTTCAGGCACACGGTTATGTGCACTCGACGTCAATCGAAGGACAGTCGGAATACCGCAACATTACAATCGAACTACTTCTCCCCCAATCCGGTGAACATAATTTGTGTTCGGTGGTACTGGCGGGACAGCCCAAACATTGTCCCGAACCAACGGACCAGAAGGCCCCGGGAATTGTTGTATCACCTCAGTTTGCCACCGATCAGACCGCGGTCACATTGATGACCTTGTCGCCGCATCAATCCTTCGAATCTCATTCCGACGATTCGCAATTGATCGTAGCTCTCAACGATGTCGCCATCGCTGGCAAAGTTCTTCATACGGGTGAGTTTGTATGGGTCGCGCAAGGCCAACGGGTGGGATCAGTTCAAAACAAGAGCGACCATCCTTCTCGTCTCGTCGGTTTTACCTTCCACTCTGACCGCTCAAAGTGACTGGTACCTGCCACTAGACATAGCGTTAGCAGCGGGTACCAGTACCCGGGGGAAAACCTATTGGGTTACGCTATACACGCGAAGCTCTGCGTTCTGTTTCTCGTGGTGCGGTACTCCCAAGTAATAGCGATTGCTGTCGGTCGCCAAGATTGCGGTCTTGGCGCGGAAAGCGGTGGCCACGTGTCCAATGCGCTGGTACTGATCCGCATCTTTGGCCTGAAAAATATCGACGTACCCGGTTCCGGCAAAGTACACGCGCTTCTTGCCAGGATCAAAAGTCATATCGTCCACCATGGCTACGGCCGGCATGCTGGCAACGACTTTGCCGGTTTCAGTATTCAGCACGACTAGCTTGCCGGGATCACGCGTACCTACAAAGAGCCTGTGGCCCTCTTCGTCCAGAGCAATGGCGGTGGGCTTTTTGGCTTCCGCGACGGGCCAGGTCGCAATTTTCTTGCGCGACGTCCGGTCAAAAACTTCCACTGAATTATTTCCCCGGATGTCAACGAACATCCGCGGTCCGGAACTCTCCATCGCCATGCCCTCTACGTCGTCAGAATCGATCTTGATGTCTCCCAGATTCTTCTGGTTGTCGACGTCAATCACGCTGATGTAGGCATTGGGAAGCTTTGCGTCTTTGCCTCCGTTTACAACATACAAATACTTGGTGGAGGGATCATAGGCGCTGGCGTCGGCACCTTCCTTCAATTTAATGCTACCAGCCGAAGCATAGGAGTCGGTGTCGTAAATTCGAATTTCTCCCAGGTCACCGTCTACTATAAAAAGCTTCTTCAGGTCTTCACGGTACAGCATGGAGTGCGGGGCCTTCAGGTCGGCAATGGTATGGATAAGTTTGTTGGTCTTTAAATCAAACACTAATACCTTTGAATTTTCTTCAGCGGTAGCGAACAGACGATTGCCCGCCGTATCCAAGGTAAAGTGGTCGAAGTCTCCGTCATGAAGATCGGGTAAAGGGGTGGTCTCGATAAGCTCCAGCGGCGCCTTGTCCTGACTCCATGCCGAAACTGTAAGTACTGCCAGTCCTGCCGCGAATATTGCTGCCCTGAAACGTTTCATCTTTTCCTCCCGAAAGTAATAATGTATTGCGTAATTAACTTGCCCACAGTGTCTTGTGCTACACAGTGGATTTTCGCTAGGTCTACTAATACAAGATTTCACATTAAGCCACGATTAAGGCTGGTCTCACTGCAGTGCCAGCAATCCCATACGCTTTGGCACTTCTCCGACTGCGATTTCAGCTACGACTTTCAATGTCTTTGTATCAATACATGAAACAGACCGCGCCGCAGAGTTCGACACGTACATGAACTTGCTGTCGGGAGTGAATACGATCCACTCAGGAACCGACCCGGTGGCAGCATGGCCCATCGGATGGACCAGCGGCAATGGCACGTGTCCGATTAATTTGAGATCGGGCAGGGAGTACGCGAACGTCGCGTTTGCCAGCGTGCTGTTTACCCAGAGCGACCTTCCGTCGGGCGAAATCCCGATTCCGTGAGACGGGGTTCCGTTCCTTCCCTCTAAAATTCCGAACCCACCAGGCTGATCGGGCAGCATGATTCGGCGTACTTCAACGTGCCGGGCAAAATCTACTACAGCGAACCCGTTTACCCCGGAGAGTTGGACGAACATTCGCGACGTTGAACCATCGGAGTTTGCCTCGAAGGCCATGGGCCGCACACCGGCATCGAATTGAATCGTCCACGCCATCGCGCCCTTGGCCAAATCAACAACCGTTGCGGCTTTATTCTCGATGGATCCACTAACCGCATACTTGCCGTCTGGCGTAACAAATACGTTGTGTACGCTGCCGTCGACGGGAATGCTCGCCACCCGATTCATGGTAGAGGTGTCGATGACATCTACCACCCCCGCATCGGCACGAATTCCGACTAACACTTTGGCTCCATCTTTGCTAATCGCTAAATTATTGGGATGTCCGCTTAGAGAAACCTTTTTCAAGATCGATCCGCTCTTCCGGTCCACAACATCGAGCACGCTTTCGGATTCATTGCTGACATAAATCTTGCTGCCGTCGGGAGAGAACGCGATGCCATGCGGTAACTCGATTCCGGCGATTACCTGCACGACCTTATTGGTTTGAGCATCGATAACATCGATAGTGTCGCCCGCGCTGTTGGTGACAAACAGCAGAGTTCTAGGCTCGTTTGATTGTGCCCCGAGCTTTCTTACCCACTGCGCGATAGCCTGCCAATCAGGGTCGGCTTGCGATCCGAATTGCCTGCCGCCGGAATGAAACGCTTCGCCTCCCGACTCCGGCGCCAGTGGATGAGTCAATATTCGGCTTGATAGCGGCTCTCCCGGGACAACCTGGGTGAGCACCATCTGAATGTTTTTGCGGGATTGCCCCTCACTCCATTGGTCCTTGCCGGCGGATAGCGGCTCGAGATGAAACGTCCTATTCGCCAAAACATGGCAGCCATAACAGCGAGCATGTCCGGGACGTTGTTTCAGAAAAATCGGCTCGACGTTAGACTTGAAGTATTCGAAGTTCGCCTTGGCTTCCGCCCCCTCGTGCTCTGATTTCGGTGCGCCCTTGGCCGCAGCTTCAATCCAGGCAGCAAGCATGCGCCACTCAGGGTCGTCTTTAGATTTCCAAAACTTGCCGCCGGTATGCACCGGATCTCCCCCCACTTCGTGCGCTAATGGATGCAGTAGCAAGGGGCTCTTAAAGGGATCTGACAGAGAAATAACTCTAGCGACATTTTGAAAGTTTTTGCGCGACTGAGCTTCCGTGTATGAAACATTTCCAGGCGTCAGCGTTTCCAGATGCAATCTCGTAGTCAAAACCGAGTGACAATCGTAGCAACGCGTTCCGCCTTCGCGAGCCTTGAGGAAGACCGGCTCCACACGTTTCCGGTATTCCGCAAAATTTAGAGATGAAGCAGAAGGCACTTGGCCTGCAGCCCTCATAATGCTGGCTGCGACAATAAATCCACAAACTACTCTGAGCTTATGTGATGTGCCCATTCACGCCGCCGGGTGGCTCGAAGTGGAAGACTGCATCCTATGTTCAGGCACACTAATCAAAGGCCGCAACTCTCGAATGTTCTTCAATGTCTCCAGTACGAGAACCTGATCTATCAAACGAGAGGCTTGCTCGGCCCCCAAGACGGGACCCATTAACTCTCGCGCTTTGGCTACGACCTCCTCCCGGCTCATCGGGTTTTCGGGAGTGCCGCGAACATGTTCGACCCTCTCGCTGAGCTTGGTTCCGTCATTCAAAGTAAGTTCAACAACGGCGACGCGCAGAGGGATAAGTTTTTCGAGTTCCGCGTCAGGGACGAGCTGTACCTTCGCGCGCTGCTTCACAACCGTCGCATCCTGCATGAGCGGTTTGTCATGTGCGGCGCGGAAAGTAACTGTCTTGTCTAGCAGCATTACGGCTACCAGATGTTGCAGGCAAATGTCAGGCATGTCGCGATTGTTCACGGTGTAGGCGGCGCTGGTGGCGGTGCGCACGACCACGCTCTGTACCTCATCAGCTTTAAACGGACGGCGCTTTTGCAGATTGTCGAGGGCGTCGAGAGGCGCCTGAATGGGGCCCCCGGTAGTCCATTTTTTTAGAGTAGTGACCGAGACTCCATACAATGATCCTAGTTGATCCACAAATCCCGCAGGGTCGGCTTTGAGGTTATAGGAGTCCACAAAATTGTTCGGACCGCTCAGGACGTCGCTTACCCCTGTCCATCCCGCCTGAACGATGAGCGCGGCATTCACGCCATTGCGCGCGCCCATGGCTCCGAATAGGAAAGCTTTTTCTACGTGCTCAGAATCGCGGCGCCACACCCCAATTCCGGCCCCCGCCTGCTGCGCCGCATAGTCGAGCAGCCAGCGCATCTGCTGCGCGGTAAGACTGGCAGCACATCCTGCTGCCGCGCTTGCGCCCATGGTTCCGACCAGATTGTGAGTTTCTTTCATGGCCACGCCCACGGTTTTCATGGCCCGCAATGCAACGTCATATCCAAGAGTCACAGCACGCAAGAAGTGCATCCCAGACACGCCAAAATGCTCGCCGCAAGCCAACGCCGCCGGGATAATCGCGCACCCGGGATGCGCACCCCCAGTCGTGAAATCGTCATCGGTTTCATCGGAGTGAGCCAGTTCGCCATTGGCGAAAGCCGCCTCGATCGGTCCGCAGAGTACAGATGACGCGACGACAGTGGCAATCTTTTCTCCGCCGTAGCTTTTAGCGAAGTCGATGGCTCTTCGTCCCGGCAAAAGTTCCGAGCCTGAAACCATGGCAGCGAAGGTATCGAGGATGTGATGCTTGGCGTCTTGCATCACATCATCCGGCAACTCGCGATTGCGAGCATCGGCCATGAAGGCGCTGAGTTTTTCGATGATGGGGCCAATTTCCTGAGAGGCCCCCATCATCGACCGGGGAAAAGCCGCTGCGGCCGCGAGCCAGGCCGCCTGTTGAAGCAAACTACGCCGCGTTAGAGATCGAACACGTGCGGAGGTCAGGGACGTAGAGTTTTGGCTATCACCCTTTTTCATGTCCGCCCTAAAAAATTACCTTGATTGCGAACTGTATTTCTCTGGCGGTCGTTGTAGTTCTGGAAAGCAGTCCGGACACGCCGGTGTCGGCGCCGGTGCCGTCAAAGATGTCCGTGTTATCGGGGGTTATCGGCGGTGCAAAGTTAGCGTGGTTAAGGATGTTAAAGATTTCGGCGCGGAATTGGACGTTAAATCGCTCCGAAATACTTCTCACGTAGTTGTTCTTAAATACAGAGAAATCAAGCTCGGTAACGCCCGGTCCGTTGATGATGTTACGTCCCGCGTTTCCGCGAAGGTTGAAACAACGTAAATCGCCTGCGGCTAAAGGCGCACCCAGACTTGGGGGCGCTGGATCGCAATTGGCGTCGAAGAAAGCTTGGCTAGGCGCAACCGGTACAGAGAAACAATTCGTCTTAATGTAGTTGATTGGGTTTCCCGGATTCGTGAGTGTCTTACACCCACCACTTCGCGTTACATTCGGCACATCCCAATCGTCGCTACTCAGCGAACCTAAGGGATCCGACCCGGTGCCCCACGTTGGACTAAAAGGTACCCCGTCACTAGCCGTGAAAATCAGCCCCAGCTGCCAACCCTTGGTAGCCCATTCCGCTGGCCCGGTGAGCGATTTTGCCGACGGTACTTCCCAGGTTCCATTCAACACAAAGGTACGTCCGACGTTAAAGTCAGAAAGACCGCGGTTGAGTCTCAGATCGAACCACGGCAAGCTGGAAATTGAGTTTCCGAACGAGTCGCCTGCTCCGGTTGCTGAACTGGTATCCATGCTCTTCGCCCAAGTGAAGGTGCCCTGTACCTGGAAACCATGGGACATACTCTTGGCCAGTTGCGTTTCTAAAGCGTTGTAGTACGAATGGCCGCTATAAAACAATGCGCGGACGGAACCGAAGTTGGGATTGATGGGGGAGGGCGGGGCGCACTGCGAGGGGTCAGAGAGTGTTGGATCGGTCTGATTACATTGGCCGCTGTAAATATTCCCTAGAACGTCCACCTTTGGCCACAAGTAGCCGGCGGCAGACTTGCTTGGTACCACCAGGTTAGATTCATCTACTCGGAATGGCTGATGGATACCTCGCGAACCGACGTACGCGATCATGCCAGTGAGACTAGGCGTAATCGAGTGTTGAATGTTTAAGTTCCATTGCATGACGTAATTTCGTTTCGGATTCGGATCGGTGTAAGTAGCGCGCAGGGTGTTCGCAGGAAACGTGGGCGCAGCGCCGTTGAAGTTGAAGAAGGTCCCCTGACCCGGATTGTTAATTGCAGTGTAAGAGAAAAATGGCGCGGCTTGGTTCGTCAACAGAATGAACTGGTAAGGCAGCGGCAGAACGTCGAAGATACCAAAGCCGCCGCGTACTGCGGTCTTGCCGTTGGAGAACGGATCCCAGGCAAAGCCGATTCGCGGTTCAAAGTTCTTCGTCGTCGGGTTGCTGAAAAAGGGGCTGCCCAGGTGAGGAGTGGCGTCAGACAGGCTTCTTAAATTGGATAGCTTGCCGTGAGTTTCGCTCAGCACGGTGTTCATCTCGTAGCGCAGACCTAGGTTCAGCGTAAGGTTCGGCCGAAACTTCCAATCGTCTTGCAGGTACAAACCGAAAATCTTGGACCGAAGATTTCTCGGCGATAGGGTGTGCGCAATCCCACCCTGAAATTTGCTTGGATTGTTCGTAAAGAACTGCTGTAGTCCTCCGAATTTCCAGATCCCGTTCGGATCGGTATCCGCTAAAACATTCAATGACATTGGCTCGATCGCGCCGCCAAACTTGATTGAATGAGCGCCCCGACTTAAGTAGGCATCGTCGTACAACTGAAACGAATTCCAGTGATAGAAGTATGTCGGACTTCCGCCCACCCCTCCGGTAAAGGACGTTACGCCAGATATGATTATCTGTGAAGCGTCGCGCCCGGCGAAATCCGTGCCGCCTACCCCAAGATCTGAGCGTGCCGCGTCAGGGTTGATCGCTTTCAAGCTTTGGTTATTGTTCACTGCCTCGTGGTTGTATCCAAAACGAAGGGCGTTCTCCAACCGCGTTCCAAATGTATGGGTTTCCTCCACCGCAAATATCTGTCTCGCGGTCTTGGTATCGAATAACACGTTATTAAGGCCGTCAGGGGACGAGTACGGGGTCTTATCGAATAAGTACGTGCCAAATATCGCGTCTTTTTCCGAGATCTTGTGGTCTATACGCGTGGTGAAGAAGTTCTCATTGACCACTTGCTGGGCGGGGAAAGTATAAATGCCAAGATCTCCATTGTTGAGCGTCGTGGAGGAATTCGGCAAGTGATAAAAAGTCAGGTAGGCCGCCGCTGACAAATCTATCCCATTCGCATTTGTAGTGGGACCCGGCGTGAGTTGCGTAGGCGTACACGGGCTTGAAGAAGTGGGATCAGGCTGTGAGCACAGCAATCCGGAGCGCGCTGCTGCTGATGGCACAGTGGTTACAGACGTTATCCCCTTCGACTGACGTATACCTTCATAATCCGCAAAAAAGAATGTGCGATTCTTAATGAGTGGGCCGCCGACGGCTCCTCCAAACTGATTGCGCTTGAACGGAGGTATTTTCCCCGAGTCGAAGTAATTCCGAGCGTCCAGTCTGCTATTGCGGAGAAACTCGTAAATGCTACCGTGGAACTGGTTCGTCCCCGAGCGCGTAATTGCGTTGATAACTCCGCCGGAGGTCTTCCCGTACTCGGCCGAATAGTTACTCGTCAGTACTGAAAATTCCTGAATGGCATCTACTCCGAGGTTGCCGCCAAGCACGCTTCCCGGCGCGCCGTTCGAGTAGTCATTAATGCTGACACCGTCCAGACGGTAGTTATTCTGCTGCGGGCGGGCGCCCGAGATCGATAGTTGCTGCCCGAATCCCCGGTTCCCTCGATCTGTACCTGCGGCGAATGTTGGCTGAGTTTGAATGGTGCTGACTCCCGGCTGCAGTGCCGCCAAATCAGTCCAACTGCGACCATTAAGCGGTAGTTCGCGAACCGTAGTCGCGTTCACCACCGCACTGATGTCGGATGAGGTTAGTTGAACGGCAGGCGCCTCACTGGTGACTTCGATGGTCTCGGTGGCGCCGCCGACCGGAAGGGCCATGTTTAATGTTTCTTGCGCCCCTACAGTCAGAGAGATGCCACTTTTTACTTCCGTTTTGAATCCCGGCGCCGATGACTTGATCTCATATTGGCCGGGCAGTAGGTTCGGCGCTTCGTACAAACCGACATCATTGGTTGTCACCGTCCGGCTAATACCGGTATCCACATTGGTAACTACTATCTCCGCATTCGGGATAACTCTTCCACCTACGTCTGTCACGGTTCCAGAAATCGTGCCCCCTGCTACCTGGGCTTGGATCATCAGGCTGAAAGAAAGTAGACAAGCCAACGCGACGGAATAAAACAATGTGTTTGGGACTTTATTTGCAAGACACGACATGGGGCCTCCACCTAAAAGGTGTTTGTGACGGGAAGCTTAACTCAGCTTTCATGAGACAAAACACATTAATTTTCGTTCATCTGCGAGAGAACCGGGATAAACGCAAAAACCCGCGCAGATGGCGGCTGCGCGGGCTCTGTAGACAAGAATCGTGACTGAGAATAGTTACGGCAAGATTCGTTTCATCGCCCGTACACCAGCACTCGAAATGTTCCGGGTATGGCACTTCGCTGTCCATGTGGTCGCTCAGCGGTGGGTGCCGAAGGCGGTCCGAAATCCGCGGTGTCTAAGAACAAATTGTGGGTTTTCGGATCGAGCGCCATCGTCTTTGCGCCAAATTCAGTCTGGAGAGTTTGCACGACGGTGAATTTATCCGGAGAGTCCTCGTGGAAGATGTGTACCATCCCATCCCGCGTCGAGACGAATATGTATCCCGAATCTGCTTCATACACACATGCGTCCGCGCCAGAACTGATTGGAAAAGATTGAATTACTTTTCCACTGTCGCCATCCAGAACTACAAACATTTGAGGACCCCTCCCCGCGCTGAAAATGCGGTGGTGATCTATATCCATGGCAATAGCCGTAGGCGTTCCTGCGGGTGCAAGCGGCCAGCGTGACTTGATCTTGAGAGTATTCGTGTCAATTCCAACGACCTCATTCTTGTCTTCAAGATTTACGTAAATCATACCCCTGCCGTCGGCCACTGCGAACTCGGGCCCTCCGCCTAAATCCACGGTTCCTACTACCTTGCTGTTCGCTGCATCAATGGCGGTGGCATTGTGCTTGTCTCCACTCATTGCGAATAGTCGCTTTGCAGCGGGATCGTAAATGATAGCGTCCACGTCCTCAGCCGCCTTCGTCTCGCCAGTCACCTTGAACGTTTTAAGGTCAAAGCTTATTACCTTGCCTTGTGCGCCATCAGTGATGAACCCTCGATTTAGGTCTTTTACGAGAGCCACACCATGAGCCTGTTTCAAGCCCCCAACGCTCCCAACCACAGATCCATTGTCGGCATCGATAACCTTAATTTCGGTACCGTGAGATAGATACACGCGGCGCGAAGAACCGTCGACGACTATATAATCGAAATATTCGCGGGTACTTCCCTGTACTGCACCAAAGGTATATTTGTTAAGGAAGTGGTAAGGAGCGGTCGATTCTTGGGCAGTAGAATATATGCCGAAGGTCAACAGCAACGCTCCCAGAGTTAGCCTGAGTAGCATGGAATGCCAGATGCTCGTAATTTCTAGTTCCTTAGACGAGTTCATTCATTTCTCCCTTAATTCTTGATAGTGAGTTAGCGTTCTCAGAACTGTAATACCTAGAATCAATTCACAATGCCTACTTCGTAGTTAGTCCTCCAAAGTGGGCAGATGTTGAAGTACATCACGTGCGCGGGGACGGTTTTGTATCGCATCGTCTTTCCGTATCTTTCCGTCACGAAAAATCAAAATGCGTTTTGCGAATTGCGCCACGTCCGGCTCGTGCGTTACCAGAACTACGGTCAGCCCCTGATCGTTTAAGTTTTGAAAAATCTCCATAATCTCAACCGATGTGCGGCTGTCCAGATTTCCCGTAGGTTCATCTGCCAAAAGAATCGAGGGCCGATTCACCAGCGCCCGCGCAACTGCCACTCGTTGCTGCTGCCCCCCGGACATTTGCGATGGGAAGTGTTCAGCTCGATCCGCGAGCCCAACCATCGTGAGCGCGTCCATTGCCCGCTTGAATCTTTCGGCTTTGTCAATTTTGGTATAAAGCGTGGGAAGCTCGATATTTTCCAGGGCGGTGGTGCGCGACAACAAGTTGAATCCCTGAAAGACGAATCCCAATTTCTGGTTGCGGATAGATGCTAGGGCGCTTTTGTCATGGTCCAAAACGTCGATGCCATCAAGTAGGTATCGCCCCGAAGTCGGCCGGTCGAGGCATCCCAACATGTTCATGAACGTCGATTTTCCGCTGCCGCTCGATCCCATGATCGCCACGAACTCCCCCCGCGCAATTTCAAGACTTACCCCCCGCAGTGCGTGTACTCGGGTTTCGCCTAGTTCGTAATACTTGTGAACATCCTCAACTCGTATCACACTGCCTTGCAAATTGCTTTGTGAGGTTGGTGTCCGAGGACTTACTTCTTCGGCAGGTCTTTCCCGTTCTCCTATCACCGGGGCAGACCTCCTGGAGGACGTTTCGCTGTGGCCGCCGAACGAATCACCACTGCGTCGCCTTCCTTCAAATCGCCCTTCAACACGGAGGCAACCTCGGTGTATGCGTGGTCGGTTATACCTAGAGACACCTTCACCGGCTGCATCGTGCTATCGGCGTGCAGCTTCCAGACAACTACAGCCTCGGCTTTCGGAGTTCGCGGAGCATTGGATGCGGCGGATACGCTTTTAGCAGATTGGGTTTCGTCGGATCCTCTCGGAGGGTCTTTCTGTTCGATACCATACTGTTGATAGAGAGCTTCGATCTCCTCCATCGCCATCGGAGGCTTATACCTCAGGGCTGTATTAGGAAGCTTCAACACGTCGCTGACTGTCGCAACCGGAATAGTGACGTATGCGGTCATGCCCGGGAACACCTTTAGCTCTGGGTTTGCAAATTCTATGATCGTGTCATAGGTGACAACGCTTTGCAGTGTGGTCGCGTTCATGCGAACCTGGCTCACTACTCCGTGAAAGGTCTCTTTCGGAAAGGCGTCTACCTTAAAAGTAACTGCTTTCCCCAACTTGATGTTGCCAACATCGGACTCGTCGGTCTTGACGTAGACCCACATCTTTTTCAAATCTTGAGCGATGGTAAAAATTGTAGGTGCCTGAAGCGATGCGGCCACGGTTTGACCCACGTCGACGTTCCGCGCAACCACTGTTCCGTCTATAGGGGAGCGAATGACGGTATAGTCAAGGTTGGTTTGCGCCACCGCCACTGCCGCCTTTTTCTGGCTAACCTGCGCTTCAGCCTGAACCACATTTGCAGCGGCCGAATTCACTGCGGCCTTAGCAGAATCAAAATTGGCCTTTGCAATATCGAGTTGTTGCTGGCTCAATACGTCACTGGCGTGCAGCGAAACTGAGCGTTGATAGTCGGCTTTGATCTGCACTAGCGCGGCCTGTACTTTATCGAGGTTCGCCTTGGCAGCGACTAAATTGGCTTTGGCGTTTTCCAGGTCAGCATCTGCTTGAAGCAGTGCGCCTTTGAACAAGGCTGGTTCAATCAGCGCTACAATCTCGCCTTTGTGGACTCTCGAGTTAAAATCGACATTAAGTTTTGAAATAGTTCCTGAAACTTGTGAACCGACCTGAACTGTAATAACCGCATTGACCGTTCCAGTGGCTTCGACCACATCTTCGATCTGACCGCGCTCCACCTTTGCGGCGAGTGGCTGCTCTTGCGTATTTGTTCTCAGGCGGAAAGCGACGAATAGCCCCGCTACTATTAAGATCGCCGCCAAGGTTAGCCACTTCACGCTCTTCTTCATGGGTGTTTGTATATCCACGTCATTCGTATCGCAGCGCTTCAATAGGGTCCAATCGCGACGCTTTAAGTGCGGGATAGTATCCGAAGAAAATCCCGACCGCGATCGAAAAAAATACGGCAATCATCACAGCTTCCAATGACATCTGTATCGGCCACTGCAAAGTTCGTCCCACCAAGTACGAACCCACCACTCCCAACAACACACCGGCTCCGCCTCCTACTAGACTAAGCATGGTCGATTCGCCTAGAAACTGTAGCTGAATAGCGTGTTCCGTGGCACCGACCGCTACCCTCACACCGATTTCCCTCGTTCGTTCCGTGACCGATACCAGCATCACATTCATGATCCCAATTCCGCCGACGATGAGAGAAACCGACGCGATGGCGACCAGCAGGATGCTCAGGGTCTTGCTGGAGTCAAGTTGAGCTTGTATGACATCCTCAGGATTGCGAATGTTAAAATCATCTTCCTCTTCGGGACGAAGATGATGGCGGTCCCGAAGTACCGCAGAAGCCTCTTGCCCCGCCAGTTTCACCGAGCTTTGCGAGACTGCGGAACACACGATGTCATCGAGCCAGGTAATTCCCTTCAACTTCTTTTGTGCGGTGGTGTAGGGAACAATGATGGTATCGTCCTGGTCCTGTCCAGACAGTGATAGGCCTTTCGGATGCAGTGTGGCCACTACCTTGCACGGCAGATTGTTTATGCGAATAACTTTCCCAATCGGATCTTCGGTTCCGAAGAGGTAGTCCCGAACGGTGTGTCCGATGGCGCAAACATCCGCAGCTCGATCCACGTCGTCCTGCGAAAAGATGGCGCCTTGATCGACGTACCAGCGCTTTATATCGAAGTATTCCGGAGTAACTCCGCGGAAAAAGGTATGCCAGTTTTGATTGCCATAAACCGCTTGCAAAGGCCCATCCACATTGGGTGAGATGCTCTTGATAAGGGAGACCTGATTTTTAATCGCGATCGCGTCGCCCATTACCAAGCTGGTGGTATCGTGCGTCCCGGTACGGACACCGTTCACGGCGCGCCCTCCCGCCTCGATCCAGACGAAATTGTCTCCTAGACTGTTGAGTTGCTGCTCCACCCGCGCCTGTCCAGCGTTGCCAATAGCTACCACGCAAATGACCGCCGCAATTCCGATACTGATGCCGAGAACGGTTAGTATGCTCCGCATTTTGTTGCGCAATAGGGCAACCAACGATGATCTGAATAGGGCGGCGTAGTTCATAGTCTTAGGACGCTACCTCCCCGTTTGACAGTCTTGATGTGAGGGTCTTCTTGATGAAGCTTTTCCCGTGATTCTCCGGCCCGAGGGCAAAAATGAGTATCAGGGCAAAAAGTACCGTGCACTCAAAAGTAGTAAGCGCCCATTGGTAGCCCAGCTTGTTTCGCAGCGCGTATTCCACAATCACAGCGGGAGAGCCAATCAAAACTCCCAACTGGTACACAAAGCCTGGAAAGAGCCCCCGCACCGCATCCGGCGAGAGTTCATTAAGATGCGCGGGAATGATTCCGAATGCGCCCTGCACGCCAGCCTGCATCAAGAATGATCCCGCAACCAATGGCCACAGCGAATGTCCGAATGCCCACGCGGGTACTGAGAGCACAGACAGAAGTAAAGCTCCGATGGCACTTCGCCGCCTGCCGAACTTCTGGGAAATATTCCCGAAGAACATTGCCCCCACTATGGCGCCTACGTTGTAAAACATCGCCATGTACGAGACCGTGGATCGTGGCAGCGAGTGCGCCGTCTTCAAGAAATCTGGATATAGGTCTTGTGTGCCATGAGAAAGGCACGACATGAACGACATTACCAGCAGCAGGTACCCGAATATCTTGCCGTGCTGAAATAGCGTCGCAAAGATTGCTTTTAGGCTGGGTAGCTTTTGCTGGTTCCAGGCTTCAGATTCGGGCGAACGGGAGGTAAGATACACGGTGATGATCGCAGGGATTATCCCTACCAAAAACATAGCCCGCCATCCGAAAGAAGGTATGACTAAGAGCACCGCCAGCGCGGCGAGCAGGTATCCGAACGGATAACCGCCTTGCATTAATCCGGACAAGAATCCGCGTTTGGCAGGAGGCGCGCTCTCCATGGCGAGCGAAGCCCCGATTCCCCAATATCCTCCCATACCTATTCCATATAGCCCGCGAAGTATGAGAAAGACGGTGAAGTTAGGGGCGAAGCCACTTAGAACTGTAATTAATGAGAAGTAACCAACGGCAAGCATCAGTGGTTTGCGGCGTCCGAAGCGATCGGCGAGGGAGCCAAAAATTAAAGCCCCGAAGGGTCTCATGGCGAGAGCGGCGGTGATCGTCCAAACGATGGAACTCTTGGGAACGTGGAAATTTGCCGCCAGAGTATCGACCAGGAAAACTACGACAAAGAAATCGAAGGCGTCCAGTACCCATCCGAGTATCCCGGAGGCCACCGCAAATTTCCATCGCGGGCTGGGGACTTCCAGGTGAGCCATGTCAATGGTCGAAGACGGATGGGACTTGGTCCGGCGGACATGAAGGTCAGTTGCCAATTTTTGTACTTTCGGAGCTTTCGAGTACTCCTTGGAAAATCGAAACTATGCTAAGCGAGCTTCCTTTCTCTCCACGTTAGTCCTTGCATTGAGGAAAGTTTCGCGTCCAATACTGGCAGGAAGTCTGACTACAACGCAGGTCCCCTCTCCCTCAACGCTGGTTATTTCTATGTCGCCACCATGCGCTGTGCAAATCGCTTTGACGATGGATAAGCCCAAACCAGCACCTCCGGAACTCCTGGACCTCGCTTTATCGCTGCGGTAAAAGCGCTCAAACACCAATGGAAGGGAGTCGCGAGGGATACCAGAGCCATCGTCTTTAACCTGCAAGACTCCGATCTGCTTTTCGCCGAAGGTCGTGATTTCAACCAAGCCTCCGGGCAGTGTGTGGGCGATAGCATTGCTGAGAAGATTGACGACTACTTGACGAAGCCTTCCTTCATCGCCGCAAACCATGACTACTGGCCCGACGTGATATTCAAGCGAAATCATTTTTTCGTCAGCCAACAGTCGCATCTGCTCCGCGGTAGAAACCGCTAGCTTGCCTAAGTCGACTGGACCAAACTGTAAAGCATCTTTCCCCGCATCCAGCCGTGAGATCGACAAAAGATTCTCAACAATGCTTGTCATACGGCTGATTTCTTCGAGAGTGCTGCCAATAGCTTCTCGAAGAGTTGCTGAAAGTCGATTTTCTTGAGCCATCGCCTCAAGTTCGCCCCGCAATATAGTCAGCGGGGTTCTTAGCTCGTGAGCAACATCGGCCGAAAAACGGCTTACATGCTCGAAAGACTGCTGCAAGCGGAAAATCATTCGGTTTAGAGACAAAGAGAGGCGCTCAAGTTCGTCTCCGGTCTTGGCGACCGGCAGGCGCTCGTCGAGATTCCGCGAACTTATACGCTCGGCCCTCTCAGCGATCTCCGTGAGCGGCATCAGCGCGTTGCGCATGAGAAGGTATCCGCCTACTATCGCTAACACTAGTACTAGCGGGGTCCCAAGAGCGTAAGCAATGAGCAATCCATGAAGCACGGTGGCTATCTCGCTATAAGAGGCTCCTACCTCGATTTGAAAGTGATGGCCTCCGGGAGACACAAAAGGCACAGATTCGACCACCAAAGTACCTCTGCTGCTGATGGGAAACAGGTTCTGGTGCTCGCGCGGCGTAATGAGAACATTGATCTTGCTGGGATCAAAAGACCCGTTGCGGGGGGCGGCAGATTCATACAACTTAGTGTGGTCCTCTCGCAATACCCTGATCATCCGATTGCTGACCTCAGGCGCCAGTTCGTCAATTTCTCCAACTACGTACGGTTCACCCCTCGTTTCGACACTGGTAAGGAGTTTCTCGCCTATTAAGTGGGCCTGATTCAGAAGTGAAGACTTAAACGACCAATCGAGGTATTGCTTGAGCCCAAAGTAGACGCATAGTCCCGATAGCAACAGCGAACTTGCCAGTACTCCGGAGTACCAGAGTGCCGACCTAAAACGAATTGAGTTTCGATTCAGCAAGTTTCGGCCCTAGCGATTTGGGATCATGGAAAGCCGTCTCAGAGGCCCTTGGTTCGTCGGCACCTTCGTCGTGAACTCGTGTACCCTACGCCGCGAACCGTGTGTATCAATTTAGGGCGGTAATCGTCATCTACTTTGCTACGAAGATGCCTGACATACACGTCAACTATGTTGTCGACCCCGTCGAAACTCTGGTCCCACACGTGCTCAATAATCATGTTCCGGGAAAGGACTTTGCCCGCGTTCGACATTAGGTATTCAAGGAGTGAGTATTCTTTCGCGGTAAGTTGTATCCTTCGGCTCGCTCGTCTTACCTGCTGCGAGAGCCGGTCCAATTCGAGATCGGCAAGCTGGATCGTACTTGCACGATTAATTGGACCTCGCCTAAGAAGAGCTTTTACTCTAACGACCAACTCCGCAAACGCGAATGGCTTGGTCAGGTAGTCATCGGTCCCGGCTTCGAAGCTGCTTACCTTATCTTGCGTGCCTTCCCGCGCGGAGAGGATCAGAACGGGTACGGTGGTATTTACCTTTCGCAAGCGTTTCAGAACTTCCATGCCGTCCATTCCCGGCAGCATCAAGTCCAGAATAATCAGGTCGTATTGATAGCTGAGGGCCAGTTCAAGACCGGAGTGTCCGTCCGCGGCGGTATCCACCGCGTAACTTTCAGCTATAAGTCCGCGCCGGATAAATCTGCTGACTTTGTTTTCATCTTCCAGAATCAGAATTCGCATAAGCGCCCGTGATACTTGTACTGCCAACTGGGTAAAGTCATCCCACGCGTAGTTGCGGTATCAGTTCTTCTTTTCGTTCCAACGTTGAATGAGGACTTAAGAAATAGTGAATTGACCGGAGTGATGATCAGCGAAAAAACCATTGAAAGTTTCAAAGGCGACCCCGCAGTCAGTTAATGTACGCAAAACTATATGAAGCCAAAATGAATTTAATCCAACGGCAAGTTTACGGTCATGGTAGTTCCGGCCCCCAGTCGGCTTTCCACGCTAATCGTGCCTCGGTAGGCTTCGGCCATGGCTTTCGCGATGGCGAGGCCCAGGCCGTAGCCTCCGGTTTCGCGAGCTCGGGAAGCGTCGGCGCGATGGAAGCGCGCAAAAATCTTCGAGACTTCAGACTCTGCAATTCCGGTCCCCCAATCCCGAATTTCCACCCGAGCCTCCGACTCTGTTTTCGCGACGGTAATTTGCACGGCAGCCCCATCGGGGCTGTACTGGATGGCATTTTCCAACAAGTTCGTCCAGATTAACTCGAGGTCTTCCGCCTCGGCTTTGATCTTTGGCTCGTCGCCGTTCCTCAGATCGAATTTGATATTGCGTTGTTGAGCTAATGCTCGAAGCCGCTCGACACTTTCTTCGCAGGTAGAATAGATGTCCACGTCGGCGAGGCCCTCGCGACGGCTACGAACCTGCCACTGCTCGGCCCTTGCCAATCGCAGCATCGAATGAATTAACTTCTCCAGGCGCTCCACATCTTCAAGCGCCCCATTCAACCCCGCCCGATATTCATCGGCGCTTCGCCTCATCTGCAACAGCGATTGCAGAGTCGATTTGAGCACTGCCACCGGCGTCTTCAACTCATGGGCGGCATCGGCAATGAAAGCCCGCTGCGAGGTGAACGCCTGGTGCAAGGTCGTTAGCATCGTGCTCATAGTGCGCGTCAGCGGAGCCAACTCCGCAGTTTCGGTGGCGTCTGGTGGAGGCTCCAGGTTCCAGTTTGAGGGAGATACTCTCGCCGCGCTCGCAGCCAACGCTGCCAAGGGAGTTAAGCCTTTACGGATCGCCCAAATTGCCAGCACCGTGGCCAGTCCTAAAAAAATCAAGCTACCTAAAATCACCAATCCCGCCGCCTGCCATTCACTCTCCTCCAACTCTTCCGTGGGGGCCCCATACATTACGGTAAGAGTGGTTGCGGAAGTCGAGTCGGGCCCTTCGCGGTCAAGGATTGGGACGCTATCTAAACGGATCACCCGGTAGGCACTGCCATTGATGGTCAAGGCACGCTTTTTTAAGTTGGGCTCGCCGAGATTCACCGGCCAGTTGGAAGAAGCTGCACTTAGTCGGCCATCATTAGAAAAAATCTTGTACAAGTCAGGATGTTTTTTATCCAGAGGAGGCGGAACCAGGTCGCGGTCAAAAATCAAGGTCGACTTCGCCTCTTCGGAGAACCGTACCAAAGCGGCTACACTCATCGCGCGTCCATGCAACGCCGCATCGAACGCGTAACGCAACTGCCGCTCGGTAAGATAGGTGGCGAGCGCCACCACCGCAACCGTCAAAGCCAGTTGCGTGACCAACACCGAACCCAACAACCGTCGATAAATGGATGATTGACGCATTTATCCCCGCAACACATAACCCTGGCCGCGCGAAGTGTGTATCAGTTCGCCTTTGCGGTCTTCCAACTTCCGTCGCAGGCCAAAAATGTAAACTTCAATCACGTTGCTGAACCGCTCCCAGTTGTAGTCATAAAGATGTTCAAGCAGTTCGGTCTTCGACACCACCGCACCCGCCCGATGCGCTAAATATTCGAGTACCCGGTATTCCATCCCCGAAAGTTGGATTTCGTGGCCATTCCGTTTTACCGTGCGCTGTACCGTGTTGATCTCCACATCTTGCGCCCGCAAAATTGGGGCTGCTTGCCCCTTGCCCCGTCGTATCAAGGCCTTGGCGCGCGCAATCAGTTCGCCCAAGTCGAAGGGTTTGATCACGTAATCGTCCGCCCCAGAATTCAGAACCTCGATAATAGATTCCTTCTCATCTTTCGCGGTCAGCACCAGCACGGGAGTCGCGACTTTACTTTTCCGCAAATGCTTCAGAAGCGTAGACCCATCCATCTTCGGCAACATTAAATCCAAAATGATCAAGTCGTAAGGATTCGATTCGGCCATAAATAAGCCTTCTTCGCCGTCGTAACAGCAATCCACCGCATACCCGGCACTTTCGCGGATACTGCGGGCAATGTTTTCCGCCAGCCGCTTTTCATCCTCAATAATTAAGATCAGCATATTGATGGCGGTATCTATTTCTTTGCGTACTTTATCCCTAGCCGCAGAATCTCAATACTTTAGATGGCACGTTTGGCAGAAAAAGAGCGTCGGTGCATCCGTCTGTCAGGACGCTTCCTGGTAAAGCCAACAATCATTGTTCAAATTAAAAGCTAACACTATCAAGCTGAATCGTGGCTTAAGTCGAAATCTCATCAGGAGCGGGCGAAGACTCAGAAGTTTCAGGATAGCGGACACTCGCTGGCAAGGGACCACCCTTCATTGCACTTATAGGACGGACGCCAGAACGATGGCCGGTGCCGTCCGTTCCTTGTCGTGGATATGCTCCGGGCGACCTGTCACTGATAAGATTCATCTCAACTAAAAAGATTGAGATGGTGCCATTGATCCCCTGACGTTCAGGTTCTCTTCAGCTTCGACAAGATAACTTATTGCGGTTTCATTCAGCGCTCTTCAATCTCCTCGTATGGAAGGAAGCTCAATGCACACGACGTGTCCACCCAAAGCCAGCCTCACGGCCTGGTGTTTAGCTTGTTGCTTGACACTCTCTGGACTTGCCTCTGCTGCGGAATCAAAGCCCCGGCTCAGCATGACGGCGGCCAAAGAAATCGCGCTCGGTAAAGAGACAGGAAAGGTAAAGAGTCAGGAACTGGAAAAAGAGAAGGGACGCTGGATCTATTCTTTTGACATTGAACCGGACAAACAAGTCCATGAAGTCAACGTTGATGCCAACACCGGCGAGATCATTGAGGACTCTGTGGAGAGTGCGGCGGACGAAGCCAATGAGAGGGCCGACAAGAAAAAGCGTTAGCTTTTTACCCCTGAGCAAGCGGAAACACTGCGAAGGATCAGAAGCTGCTTAGGGCGAATGGGATTGATGGCCTTACATGGCAACTTACTTAACCCCAACATGAAGATAATCGCTGCGGTGATCTCGGGTATTGTTTCGTCAGTGGGAATCCTCACGGAACTACACAACCTCCAACAGACTCGTGCTTCCTGACACCCAAGCTTGTGCCTGGAAGGTTGGAAAGATCATTGCGCAATTCGAGTGTCGAACGAGAGGATTCTCAACCGATATTCTGGTTGAGCTATAAGTCGAGCGCTTGCTCTTGCGCTCTCCAGTTTACAGGGAGGAGTCTAGTTAATTTGTTGAAGGTCAGGTCACTAGGTTGATGCCCATTCAGAATTCTTTCGACAATCAGCGGAGCAAGATAGCCACAACTCAGAGCTCCTGCCACGTATCTTTCATACCCCACTTGTCACTCAACTACTCAATTTGAGTTTCTTTAGAGCGTCTTCAAACGCTGAAGTCCGGCTGATCATGTTGGGAGGAATATTGCGCAGGACAATCTCCCAGTTGGCAATAGCCTTGTTCTTGTCATCTATGGCCGTGTAGCCGCGAGCGAGTCCCAAATGGGTCCAGAATTTTTCTTCCGGATGTTGCCGCTGGTTGAAGGTAAAGACTTCCATTGCTTGCGCATTTTTGCTGTTACGAAGTAAGTGCATGCCGTACTGATACACCGATACAACCTCGGTTCCGGGCAAATTCAATGCCTTCTGCATTACCGCTCCCGCATCAACCTCCCGTCCCATGGCCTCCAGTACCGCCGCCTTAGTCTGAAGCGTAGAAAAGTCTTCCCGTCCGACCGTCGCGCCTCGAAATGGCGCGGAGATCGCCTTGTCTGCCCACGTCAGCGCCTCCTCCAGGTTGATTTTGTTATCGGCACAGAATTGCGCGGCCGTCTGCCAATCCTCGTAGCGGAAACCCGCCCAGGATTGAAGCTCTTGCCGCATCTTCGCCACATAAATCTCGTTAACGTTGGGGACCTCGATCTTGAATGGAATTCGCTTTTTCTCCCACTGAAGAAAAGCCACCGCGGAGTCTGGCCTCCGTTCGTCGAATGCATAGGTTAAAAACTCTGTGAATGGTGCTTCTTGGGGCGTGACAGGCACCCTCAGTACGTCGTCCTTCGAGTCGTACTGGAAGCTGCCCCACCCCAGGTGATTGGAGAAGATCCAGTACCACGGGCCAGTTTGTGCCAGTTGCAGGAACAGCGCGTATGTTCCGGCTTTGAGGTCTTTGCCTTCAATCTTTACGTCGTGAGAAAACGTGACAGAAGTGCTTTCGTTCGCCCCCGCACGCCAAGGCGCACCCTTAGTTGGGCCGAAGCCCTCGTCAAAGAAACCATAATGAACGAGCTCGCCCCAGATGTGCCCGGTTCTATCATTTTCCGCCGGGTTGTGCACGTGCGGACTGTGATACCCAATCGAAATCTTGACGGGCCCGATCCATTGAGAGACCTCCGATCGTTCGGCGTTCCCGTTTGGAGGTGTGGACAACTCTGAGGATTCCTGACTTAGGATCGGTAAAGAAAATGTCAGGAGCATCACCACTGCAAGGGCATATTTCACGATGCCTCCTTCTCTCGGGTTGCGATGTCTCGTACAAATGTTCCACGGAATGCGACTGTCTCTGTTCGACGGATCATTGTCGGCAAGCTTATCTCGGACTGACGTCAGGGCCTTCGCGCCAAATGAAACACCATTGGCATGTCATGATTCCCGACCCTCCACGTCCAGCTTTCGTTAATATGGTCTGCATCTTCGAAGCGGATCACGAGGCGATGCTGGTGCCCAACTGAGATGTCCGGTAGATTGCTTGCGTCTTTAAACTGAAAATCTAATTGCTTCGGATCTGCCGAATCGGGAATAGCTCGCATCCTAGGTTGGTTGTTGGTTGGGCAATAGTGCGCTAGTTGAATGCCGTCTCCATCAACGCTGTAAAGCGACAACATTTCTTCCATTCCGGAGGGCGAAAGAGTCTCCATAAGGGTTGTCCCGGAGATTACGGACTTGAACGAGCTATGAACTTTCTGGCCGTCCGCATCGGTGCCTTCCCACTCGCCTTCCAGTGACATCATCTTCTTGAAAGCAGAGAGCGCCGCTTTCGGTTCTGCCGCGAGAGCGGCCACACTACCAAGTAAAACCATCAAGAGTGCTATGCGTTTAATGACTTGTTTCTCCTTAACCTTAACCTTCGCCATTGATGAGCCCTATTCGACAGTTCCGGTGCGTTATTTGCTTCTCAATGTTTCTCGTGCTTGATCCCACTCGATATTAAGAAAACCCGACCGGAATGGTAACCGTGCACCCCGCTCCATCCTGAGGTGATTAGGAATGCGCTCGTGCCATCACCTATCACGTCCCCCATAGTGACTGCGTCGAATCCAAAAGTATCACCTGGGATTTTGCACGTATAGGTACGAATAAGACGTCCGTCGAAACCGGAATAGAGATACGCTCGGCCCGCACCAACCGCGGCGCCGGAGTATTGCCACGCACCAACAATGACATCCGCGTGGCCATCTCCATTCACATCGCCAGCTACCGACGAACTGGTACCGAATCCCTCACCCGCAGTCTCACCTGTCAAGGTGAACAGTCGGTGACCATCTTTTCCTGAATGGATATACACGCGTCCTGTCGACGGACCCTTGGCACTGTTGGACCAGTCGGACGCATAGACATCCGGCACCCCATCGCCATCTACATCGCCGAGAACGGACAAAAACATAGCTCCCAGGGCATCGCCGGTGTCATCCGCTTCGATCGTGAACTTCGGAGTCGTTGTCAGCGAGTCGTACACGTACGTTCGGCCAGTATGGTTCGGCCCTGCCCCGGGCGCACCGACCATCAGCAAAATATGTTGCTGGTCAGAAAAGCCGGCGACCGCACTACCAAAATTGTCATTGGCGTGTTCCCCACTCAAAGTCAGCAGAATACTTCCATCTTTGCCGGAGTAAACGTACGCACGTCCAGCCTTGTCGCCTGCAACACTGTTGTTCGGCGCTCCCACAATGACATCCGCGTAGCCGTCGCGATTGACATCACCAATGCCCGCGACGTGGCGCCCAAAATCATCGTTGATATTTTCTGCTTTGAACGTGCGCAGCACGCTGCCGTCACGTCCCGAATAGATATTTGCGTAACCGCCCCCCGGAGCACTTGCCACCACATCCGGAATGCCATCACCATTGGTATCGCCGGCCGCTTCGAGGCCTGTCCCGAGTTGATCGTTGGCGTGCCCATCCGCTTTCCACAGCAGTTTCCCGGACTTCGTTGAGTATACGTAAATGCGTCCAGAGTTCTCCGCCGCTGCTTTGGAGGTCGGTGCCGAAGTCACAAAGTCCGGTACGCCGTCACGATCTACATCACCGATATTGCGCGCAATCCAACCGAACTGGTCATGTGCACCCTCGCCATCCCATTCCCTAATCACTGTTATTGGCTCAACGAAGGGGTCGTCGAAATCCTTTCGAACTGGTAGCAAAGCGGCATATCGAGGGTCCCCTTTTAATGCGGCCAACTCTGGAGTTGCATCCATCTGTGTCATATCCAACTTGTGAGTTGCCTTGGCTTTGGCCAACCAAGTAAAAGCTCCTTCGGGATCGTGTTTCGAAGCGGCGAGAATAGCCAGTTGGAACATCGGCGTAGGAAACGCGGGATCAACCTCCAGAGCTTGCTTGTAAGCTTGCATTGCTGCATCGAAGTTCTTGAGTCTTTGGTTAGCCGAAGCAAGGTTTCGCCAGGCAAGACCATTGGTCGGCTCCTTTTTTGTTACTTCGCCGAGAATCTTCACCGCTCCGGCCGCGTCGTTGGCTTGCAGTCGGGCCATTGCGCCCTGCAATGTCACGTCCGACGTGACCGGTTTCGGTTTAAGAGCGCATCCAGCAAAGAAAACCACCAATACCAGCACGAAATGTCGCTTCGTTCCAGTTTGTCTGCAAGTCATGACCCTCCTACAAGTATCCCAACTCGAGTGGGAGGCGCTATCAGAAAATTGCTGATGGTGACTTGTTTGCGCCAACGGTGCGGACCCAGGAAGGGGTTGCTTCAAATTCGCGGCGGAAAGAATTGGTGAAATGGCTATGGCTTGAAAAACCAGCATCGAGAGCGATATCAGTTAGTGGCCGCGCTGATTCCACTACTTCAGTCAGCGCCATTCGCAACCGAAGACACAAACGATACTGGTGCAACTTCGTGCCGGTCACCGTACGGAAAAGGCGGCATACGTGGTACGCGGACAATCCTACTTGGTCCGCGATGCCCCTCAAGCTCACCGGTTCTCCAGGACGCACGCTGAGGATGGTTTCGATGTCGTGAACCGTCGCACGCTGACGCGAATTGACCTCGGTGGAAACTGGCCTAGTGAAAGGAGCGTAGGTGGAACGAATCACTTGATCGAGCAGATCGACAACGGTCTCTTCAACGGCTAGAACATCGAAGGCCTCTTTTCTGGCAAGTTGCATGAACAGATTTCGTTGAAGCAGATAGGTTGAGGCCCATGCCCGCCCGTGGGTCAGAAGGAAAGGCCGTTCAGCACGGTCATCCACCCGAGGATCAAATGCCTTGACTGCATCCCGTACTAGCCGCGGCTCGACGCCAAACCAATCGCAATGGTCTCCTTCGGGACTGATTGCGTTTCGCCCGTAGTTCTGACCGGCATTGTAGAAAGTTACGACATTCGGGTTGGCAACGAACGCCGGCTCGTGTTCGTGCTGAATCTCAACTGCTGTCCGTGGGAATACGAAACAACAGTTTTCCGCGGGGCCTGTGTCGTGGAAAGACGGATGCGCTGGCTCACAGCGAAAGGCCCCGATGCGGACCAAACCACTGTCAAATACTATCCGATCAAATCTGGGTTGCAAGGGAGCCATCTGGTCTTTAACTGACCTGGGTGAGGTTGCAAAATTGCTTAAAGAGATCATCACCTGGCCTAAACAGTAGACGAATGCGGGCTCTAGAGGTCACTATCCTGCCGCCGCGCTAAAGATCGTGCACGCGCATGGGGGTTACTTTTTTTGCTTCGGCAGCCCTGCTCACTGCGCAAACAGGCGGCGAATACCTGGGTGGATTGGTGCGCTTTGCCATGATCGGAGTCGCGCTGTTCACGCGGGAATTGTCTCACACGCTCGCTGTGGGATACGACAAGGCAAGCCGTGAGTTTGTTCAACGACGGTGTGAACCATGCATAGCGGTAACTCGCGTAGTTAGGCGCTCGCGCATGGGTTTTGCGCGTGCCGCGGCCGCGCAATCCAAGAACCCGGAGAGGACGACACAACCGCCGCCCGCGTCCGGGCGCTTGCCGCTTACAAAAATTTCTTCAGCCTCTGGGAAGAGGCCGACCCCGACATCCCATCCTTAAGGGAGGGGATTGTCCACCGCGACATTCGAGCCTGCGACATCTTCATCACCAAGAGATGACACGCCAAGATTCTCGACTTCGGTTCTAGCAAAAGTGACCTTAGTTGGTGGTAGAGTGTTAGAAGGGGCGAGAGCAAACGGCCCAAAGGGAGATACTTTTAAAGCCTATTAAACGCGTTTAATAAAGCTCAGCAAACCCCAGCCATGTCCATATTTCAACGTCGCTGCAATCATTCGGCTATAGGCAATTGTTACGCTGTTTGTATACTCTCCGTCTTAACCTTATCCTCGTACTGCTTTGCTAAAGATTCAGCCTACGTGCGCGTCAACCAGGCAGGTTACGAAATTAACGAAATCCCCTATCGCGCTTATCTTATGTCCACAGCTCCGGAACAAAATGCGACCTTCGAAGTACTGAATTCGAGTGGCGATACTGTCTATTCAGGAAAAGTCGGGGCTCCACTAGGCATTTGGAGTCATAGCATCACTGTCACCTACCAGGTTTATGCTCTCGACTTTAATGCAATAGCCGGGGACATTTACAAAATTGAGGTGACCGGTCCAGTCCAAGCCAACTCGCCGCGGTTCGCCGTGGATTCTAAACAAGTGCTGTACTCGGGCCTGCTCTTGAACGCGCTCTTCTTTTACCAAACGCAACGTGACGGCCCCAACTTCATTGCCAATGCGCTGCGCACGGGACCCGCGCACCTGAAAGATATACAGGCCGATGTCTACCAAACGCCTCCACTGGACAGCAATGACAACATCGATAACGTGCCCCCGACTCCTCCCCTCGTACTTGCGGGACTGACGGACATTGACGCCTCCGGGGGTTGGTGGGACGCAGGTGATTACGCGAAATATGTCGAAACTACCAGCTATGCCCTTGCCCTGATGGAGATTGGAATTCGCGATTTTCCCCACCAGATGGGAGCAAACGCTCCCGTGAACCCTCCTGCTCCTCCAGTTTCAGTTTCCTATGCTGGGGATAGTGGTCAAGGCGCTCCGCGGTCGTCGGACTTCACCAAGGAAGCCCGCTTTGGTCTTGACTGGTTGATGAAGATGTGGGACGAAAAAACAAAGACCCTTTACTACCAGGTAGACAATACCCAGGGCTATAACTACTACGGCTTCGGCAACCCTACTTCGTCCGCGCCGAACTGTGGAGGGAACTATCCCACTGCCTACTGCTTAATCAGCGAGTACGACATTTGGACTCTGCCGCAGGCTGCGGATAAGTACCAGCAACCGGGAGATCCGCAACCATGCGATCCGCTTACGACATTTTTCATATGCAACCGACCTGTGTTTGTGGCGGGTATCCCAGGTTCCCCGATAAGTCCGAATCTCGCAGGGCGGTTAACTGCTGACTTTGCACTTTGCTATCAACTTCATAGCAGAACCGAGCCCAGTCTCGCGAACGAATGCCTCAAGAACGCGACGGAAATCTTTGAGCTCGCAGATCTTTCTTACCCGGATCCTGCGCCTTCGGTCAGTTCTGGTTCGTGCAGCAATTGTTTGCTGACAATTGTCCCGTTTGGCGGCTATCCCGAGACGGTATGGGATGACGATATGGAACTCGGCGCAACAGAATTATATTTTGCGCTCAAATCAGCCAAAGAGAAGGGCGACCTTCCCGCGGGACTGCCACGCAGCGACGAGAATTACTACCTGGAAGCAGCCGCGAACTTTGCCCACAACTACATCACCAGAATCTACGAATTAGGATTTTCCGATACTTTGAATCTATACGACGTTAGCGGCCTCGCTCACTTCGAACTCTATCGCGCTTTAAGTGAAAGCGACCAGACAGACCTGACAATTTCTCGAGCAAACGTTCGCAAACAACTACTCAGACAAGTGAATGATGCGGTAAAACGTGCGCGCACCGACGTCTGGGGATTCGGTTTTCCATGGAACGGAAGTGATAGTGCTTCCCACGGTGCGGGACTTTCAGTGATGGCCAGCGAAGCGGCTTACATCACAGGCGAAGAGCCCTACGACACTTACTCGCAACGCTGGATTGGAAATATAATTGGCGTTAACGCATGGGGATCGTCTTTTATTGTCGGCGCGGGTACGACCTTTCCCAACTGCATTCAGCACCAGGTCGCCAACTTGGCAGGTGCGCTCAACGGTGGCGAGGGCGGAACGCCGGTACTCTGGGGCGCCGTTTCCGAAGGACCCAACAGCGCCGCCACGTTCGGAGTGGTTCAAGGAATGAATTTGTGTCCTGAAAACGGAGGCGATCGCTTTGCAGGATTCAACGGAAATGACGGCCTCGAAGATCCGTCCCAACACGCCGTGTATCGCGATAACGTGCAGTCCTACACCACGACAGAGCCCGCCATTGATTTGGCCGCTTCTTCTTTTTTGATGTGGTCATGGCGCCTGGCCGGGCAGCCTAACTACCAAGGTAGGGACTAGCCGGTCTAGTAGCATCCAGACTAGCGTCACCCCTATTCCCGACTTTCTTAAAGCTTTCAGGTCAACTTCTCCATCGCTCCCAGGTAGGCGAAAAGCTGAAAGAACGAGAAGTAGGAATTGGCCCGATTCGCGAACCATTTCGTCTTCGTTGAGAAAGGAACCAGGGCCCGTGAAACGAGGTGCCATTCTCAACCTGGCTGGGAACAACGAAGCCCTCAGACTCCTACCGATCAAACCTTCCGCAAAGGACGTCATCGGGAAGATAGAATTCCGAAAAGAGGCCTAAGCGTCTTCTGCCGGCATCAAAGCAAAGTTGGAGGTCGTCATGCGTAAACTGGGAATCGCAGTTGCGGTGGTTGTCGTCCTTCTAGTGGCCGGCGCTTTAATAATCCCGCACGTCATCGACATCAATTCCTATCACGATCAGATACAGGCTGAACTCGAGAAAAAGTTGGGGCGGAGTGTTTCTTTGGGGCAAATGAATCTCAGCCTCTTTCCCCCCTCGTTCCGGGTACAGAATGCGATTATCGGGGACGAAAAGGCTTTTGGGTCTGATCATTCTTTCGTTGCTGTCGATACCCTTTCTGTCTCGGTCAAGCTCATGCCGCTGTTGAGCAAGCAGGTGGAAATTAATTCGTTGGAACTTGACCGCCCGCACGTGGAACTTATCCGCAACGCGAAAGGCGACTGGAATTTCGCCACTTTAGGCTCGTCCTCAAGCGAACCCAACAAGCCCGCGGGACAGCTTGAACTCGCCAAATTGCAAATTAAAGATGGACAGGTTGCGGTCACCGACCTGCAAAAGCATCAATCGCGAGCCGTATATGATCACATTGATTTGTCCGTCACAGATTTCGCGCCCAACCGCGAGTTCGCCATCGAGGTTGCCGCGCACCTCCCCGGACAAGGCAATCAGTCGTTATCGTTGAAGGGCAAGGGAGGCCCGATTCAGCAGGCCAACATGCTGAATACGAATTTCGAGGGCACCCTGCACTTCGACCAAGTCTCCATATCGGCCGCGGAACAGTTCCTGAAGTCGCAAGCTCTCAACGGGATTGAAGCAGCCGTCTCCGGCGACGCCCAATTGCGTAATGCGAATGGAAAGACTTCGTCGAAGGGCACGATCAAACTGGAGAACCCGCAGATCCATCAGGTCAATGTCGGATACCCCATCACCGTGGACTACCAGGTTGCAGACGATCTCACGACCGACGTCATCGACATCACCCGCGCGGACATAAAACTCGGCTCAACCCCGGTCACGATCGGCGGGACGCTGAATACCAAGCCAAACCCGGCGCAAATCGATATGAAGATCATGGCCGCAAACGCCTCGATCGCTGAAGCGGCCCGGCTCGCTTCGGCCTTTGGGGTCGCTTTCAATCCCGGCATGGAAGTTGCCGGACGCGTCGATGCAAACATTCAAGCTCGCGGCGCCGCCAACCGACCCAGCATGAACGGTCAACTATCTGCCCGTGACTTGGTCATCAGCGGCAAAGATTTGGCGCAACCGGTGAAGATCAACGAAGTCACCCTGGCGCTTACGCCGCAAACCATTCGGTCTAACGACTTCGCCGCCAGCACTGGAGGAACGTCTCTCACGGTCAGCTTTGCGCTCGGCCAGTACACGTCTCCGAGCAGCACGGTTACTGCATCTCTGCGCGCTTCCAATGCGCGGCTCGGCGAGGTGCTGAATATTGCTAGGGCCTATGGAGTGTCGGCGGTCGAAGGCATCACGGGAGATGGTGCGCTCAATCTCGATGTACACGCGGAAGGTCCCGTCAAAAACCCATCAGCGATGACTTTCGACGGCAACGGCAAAATTCAGAGCGCGAACCTAAAAATTCCGTCACTCACGAAACCCATCGACATTCGCAATTCCGATATACGGTTCAGCCAAAACTCGGCGATTTTGGAAAATGTCTCCGCTTCTGTGGGACAAACCAGCGTGACCGGATCGCTCACCGCAAAGAATTTCACCACACCGCAAGTCCAATTCACTTTGAATGCCGACAAGGTCAACGTGGCCGAGCTGCAGCAACTAGTCGCTCCCACTCCCGTGAAGCGCTCAACGAAGCAATCCCCCGGCCAATCTTTCTGGAGTGTCGTTCCTGCGGCGGTTGCCGCTCCAGCCGCCGACGAACCCGCATGCTCACAAAAATGAGCGGCACCGGCACCGTAAGTATTGGCACCGTCCAATACGACGACCTTATCCTGACCAATGCCCGCTCCAACGTCGCCCTCGACCGCGGAGTCATCAGACTGAATCCGGTTACCGCGGATCTCTATGGAGGCAAGGAGTCCGGCAACATCTCCGTTGACATGCGTCCCGCGCAACCTGTTTACACGGTTAACATGAAGACCGAAAAAGTGGACGCCAACAAACTGGTATCGTCCGTCTCTTCGATGAAGCAGGTCCTCTTCGGACTGCTGACCTCCAATGTGAATGCCAACTTCAGCTCCACGTCGGCCGCGTCCATCATGCAGAGCTTGAACGGCAAGCTCGACCTGAATCTCGTCAACGGAAAGCTGGCCAACGTTGACCTGATGCACGAACTTGCCACTGTCGGGCAATTTCTTGGCGGCGCTGCCGGCACGGCTTCGAAAGGGTTCACCAACTTGGCGCAACTCTCGGGCAATTTCGACGTTCGCAACGGAGTGGCTCAAACTGACAATCTGAAGGCCGCCATCGACGGCGGCACTATGGCGGCGAAAGGCGTCATCAACCTGGCCACCGAATCGCTGAATTTGCATGTGAACGCGGTTCTCAATAAAGCCATGAGCCAGGGCGTCGGAGGAACTCAAATCGGCGGCTTCATGAATACCGTGCTCGTGAATAATCAGGGCGAGCTGGTAGTGCCCGTGATCGTCACCGGCACTTTCCAACATCCGCAGGTAGCTCCCGATGTGCAGCAGCTAGCCCAAATGAAGTTGCAAAACTTATTGCCCACCAGCAAGAATCCCGGCGCCCTTACCAATGGAATTCTGGGAGCAATCATGGGAAAGGGCCAATCCAGCGGCGGAACCCCCAGCCAGGGCATCGGCGGTATCCTGGGAGCGCTGGGAGGGCAGAACCAAAAACCTGCGCCACAAAACTCGGCTCAACCCTCTGATAACTCCGATCAGCAAGACCAGAACCAAAATAATCCCCTTGGGGATATTCTGAATCAGGTTATGAATAAGAAAAAAAAGCCTTCGCCGCCACCCGCCCAGCCGCCTAAATAAGGGCTGCGCATGGACATTTCACAAGCATCGGGGTAAAGGAGATGTTGCAATGCATTACCTCTTGTTCTATGAAGTTGGCGAAGACTACGTTTCGCGGCGCGCCGAATTCCGGAATGACCACCTCGAAAAAGCATGGAAAGCAAGCGAACGTGGAGAACTCCTTTTGGGCGGTGCTCTAGCCAGTCCTGTGGACGGTGCCTTGTTGTTGTTCAAGGGCACTTCGGTTGACGTTGCGGAGAACTTCGCTAAAAGCGACCCTTACGTTACAAACGGGTTGGTAAAACGATGGTATGTGCGGGAATGGACCACGGTTGTGGGAAGCGATGCGACGACTCCGACGGGACACAATCCGTGAGATTGCCGCAGGGCGATAAGTTTTGGTGGTCACACTTTTGCTCAGATACCTAGTCCGGCGGTTCGATCCGGTCGGAGTGCTCTCTGTCTCGCTCATGCTCTTCAGCCAAAACCTTTCCCAGCCAGTTTGCCTGCTTTTCCGCGGCCTGCTCATCTGCCGATTTGGGATCGTGGCCGATGAAGAACTCCTCGCCGCAACCGTCACACCGGAACGTTCCCATGTCTTGGAAGCCTGTTGTTTTCTCACCGCTGCTCTTCTTTATTGCCACCCCTTGCATAATCTAATTTTAGATTAGTGGGCGATTGTTCCGGTGGCCGCCTCCATCCAATATACTGACGTCGGCAACGCCAACGAGGCCCTTTGGACATACATCTCATCGACGGCACTTACGAGCTGTTTCGACACTTTTATGCGTTGCCATCTGCCCGCGACTCGGAGGGACGGGAGGTCGCTGCGGTCAGAGGGGTGCTGTCGTCTGTGTTGGGAATGATTAAGGCCGGAGTCACTCACCTCGCGGTCGCGACCGACCACGTCATCGAATCCTTTCGCGACCAAATGTGGCCGGGATACAAAACTGGTGAAGGGATTGAACCCGACTTGCTGGCCCAGTTTCCGTTGCTCGAAGCTGTCTTGTCGGTGGCAGGCATCGTGGTGTGGCCCATGGTGGAATTCGAAGCTGATGACGCCCTCGCTTCAGCTGCCGTAGCGGCTGATCGCGATCCACGAGTGGATCGGGTGATTGTCTGTACCCCCGACAAAGACCTCGCGCAATGCGTTCGTGGAACCCGCGTCGTCCAACTGAATCGACGCACCCGCGTCATCTACGATGAGGCAGGAGTGATTAAAAAGTTCGGGGTCGCACCGACCTCAATTCCTGACTATTTAGCATTGGTGGGGGATTCCGCGGACGGCTATCCGGGATTGCCGGGATGGGGTGCGAAGTCGTCCGCTGCGGTGCTCGCCAAATTCCTTCATCTGGAATTCATCCCTGAAGACTGTCGAGAGTGGCGGGTAAACGCTCCCAATGCGAGCGCCCTCGCAGGAACCCTTTCTCGCGAACGCAGCCTAGCGCTGCTTTTTCGAAAACTCGCAACCCTACGTACCGACATCGTTCTCTTTGACGACGTTGATAGTTTGCGCTGGGCACGCCTGAGTTTGAAGGCCTTGCCGTACAGCTGGATGCGGCCAAAAGTGGGGAAAAACCGGCCCGCACACTCTCGAACTCCCGTTGAAGGAGATTGTGAGTGAATTGCCTGATAACGACATCTATCTAGCCTCTGAGCGCTGAATGATAAAGTTTCCTGATGCGATTCAATCGATCGGTTCCGCCTTGCGTTGTGATTCCCGTCCTCATTTACCCTGACCCCGGTGCAGCGGCCGATTGGCTGTCAAAAGCTTTTGGCTTCACCATCCGTCTCCGCATTGCCAATCACCGAGTCCAGATGAAAGCTGGCGATGGCTGCTTCACCATCGCCGAAGGCAATGTGATACCCAACAACTCGCACATCGTTCAGGTTCGTATTGAAGACGCTAAGGGTCACTGCGAGCGTGCGCGACGGAACGGTGCCATCATCCTGACCGAACCTCAAGACCAACCCTACGGAGAGCGCCAATACAACGCTCAGGATTTTTGCGGCCACCGGTGGGACTTTACCGAAACCCTCGACGATATTGCTCCCGAGGAATGGAGTAGCGGTGCATTTCATCTTGAATGATTCGGATCTCTGAAAGGCGACAGTCCACAGCTGTTAAATATCGCGATTTCACTCATTGACGTGGATCGTGAGTGTAATTGCCTGTTCTTAACGGTTACCGTCGTAAGCCGCAAGCGCTGGCCCCACTCAAGCCCGGTTTTGTTGGCAAAGTCAAGTCGCTTTCGCCAACTCATGGATTGTGATCGCATTGTGTTCGCGTGTAGGATCCGTCGAAACAGCACTGCCCCTCTGCCCTACGGAGAAAAAGGCCTGAAAGCTTGCCGGTAAGATTCAGCGGGACACTTTCTCTGGTCCGGCTTTAGCGAAAAAGTTGTGGAATTGCGGCTACTTTCAAAAGTTCCAGGTAAACACAGCTAGGATTCTCTGCGGTCCAGACTCTATGGCGGAGAGGGGGGATTCGAACCCCCGGTACAGCTTTTGACCGTACAACGGTTTAGCAAGCTGCATGGAATCGTCGGCCTGCATTGGATTCATTAGCCTGGGTTGGCTGGATTCGACCACAGTAGCCAGGTTCGGCCCGGGTTGGAGCTTATCGAGAACGCAATCGTGCACGTAGTGCGCTAATTCTTCGTTACCGCGCAGCACCCATTCGGGGGTGACGTGTCACCACTACTCCCCGTGCGCCGTAGGCGGCGCGCTTTAAGGGTTTTCCTGACTGGTTTCGAGCGCATCCGGGTCCATTTCTGGATATTCGTCGATTATTGGAATAACTATGCCGGCGTTGAGTTCCGACATTACAACGCCAAGACACTTCAGCAACCCCCTTCGTTCATCAGGATCCTTGACGCCTCGCACCAAGGGGTCGAGAGCGTTAAGTTCCTGGCCGAGGTTGAGGACGGACTTCAAAATGACTTCTGCGAGAGCTTTCTCCATCGCGATCTTGAGCCTCTTAAAAACTACATCCTTGACTAGCGGCACATTCTCTAATGCATCGGCGGATCCTTCCGAAAAAGTCGGGACCTGATCCGGGCAGACTAAGCCGATCATTGGCATACTGATCTGCACAACTATTCTTGCATTGTTGGATAACCTCGGTGCATCTGTCCGCCTTGGGCTGGCAGGCGGGTGTGTTTGCCAGATCCGGGTTCATATTGCATGGAGGGCCGTCTCCCTCCATCCCCAAAGTCAACGATAGAATCGAAAAAATCCCAGATACCTTCGACAGCCAATTCGGGACTGCCCACCACAAGGGGAGGGGAGCCGTAGTAGCGGTAGCCCCCATCCCAATGGGCATACACACGCCGAAGTCGCAGGGGCCGTTAGGATTCAGGCCAAACAGGTCTCCCAGGCTTAGCGCCTTGAAGTTTATCCCCGGAGGCAGACCCAAAGTCTCGTTGTTTGTGCTACCGTACCGTCCCCCAAACCGTTGAAGTTGATCCGGAGGCGTCGGGGGGGCCGGTGCGCCACCGCCACCACCTCCGCCATCACCACCACCTCCGCCCCCTCCCCCACCAAAAGGGTCGCACCCAAGAAACGGATCACAGCCGCAAGCCGGGTCAAAAAACGGATCACAACCACCGCCTCCGCCACAGTCCCACCCGCAAGGGTCTAGGATCAACCCTAGGGGATCAGTAAAACTCAAGGGGCTATTTCTTACATAGGCGTATCTGTTCCAAGTCTGTGGGTCACTGGGATTCGCCGCCGCCAACCCCGCCGGATCAGGGGATACCCACCGGCTCTGCTGTGGCTGGTACTGCCGGAACAAGAAATCGTACTGCGGCCAAACCGTCTTCGAGTCCGCCCCAGTGAAGGAAATCTCTCCATTCCCCGTCTGCGCGTAAGGTTCGCCAAACGGCGCATAGGCATTGTCGCCCACCATCGCCCGGCTGGTGTTGACTTCCAACCGGTCCGTGCCCAGCCAGTCCGCATGGCGGTAGTGACTCAACCCCCAGGACACATACTCCGCAGTATCGCCTCCCGGAAGCGGCACATACACCTGCTGCACCCCCTGCGCCCGGAATAATCCAAGCCTCTTCCCCATTGGCGAATACACAACCTGAGTGTAGGTCCCGGATATGTTCTGTTCCGCCATCCTTCCGAACGCGTCATAGGTCAGCGCCGTGGAGTCCATGGTCACCATCTTCCCCGCTGCATCCCACCCGTAGGCGTGAAACGTGTCATTCAGCAGGTCCCCATTCGCGTCGTAGGTTACCGCTCCCAGCGCATATCGGTTGGTGGCCGCGGTATACCCGGGCATCCACGCCAGCGACCCGCTCTTAGTTATATTTCCGAAAGGATCGTAACTAAAAGTCTGCGACCACACGGTTCCGCAGTTCGCGCTTGCAATGCGGCTCATGTCGTCATTCGTATAGTTGCAGGTCTGCGCATCTCCGGCATTGAGCGGATCTGTAATCGCTAAAGTCTTTAAGCTGGCGTTAGGGTTCCACGTTAAATTCCCAATCTCCGAAGCTGCGTTCACGGAATACTTGTACTGCGTCATCCGTCCAGAATTCGAGTCGAAGGTGAAGGTGTCCGCGTCGGCCGAACCGAACGTCACACCCGTGACCTCGCCAAATACATTATAGGTCGTAGCTGTGACCGGATTCTGTCCCGTGCTCGCCGACACGGTGGACATCCGCCCTTCGCCATCCGCTCCGTAAGTGATGGCGGGTATACCGGCAACCGAAAGGCTCTTAAGGCCCCCATTCGCCCAGTAACCTGCCGCGGGATGGTAGTATCCCCCCGAGTGTGGCGTTGACTCCCAGGTGTCGGTTATCTCTCCGCGGGCCGAATAACTGAAGAACTCATCTGTACTCTTAGCCGCGCCGCACCCAGTTGCATGAGGGACAGTGTAAGCTTCCACAAGTCTCGTTTTGGCGTTCGCCATCGAGACGCCATTGACAGTCGCGGAATCGTAAACGAAGCACTTGTCTGGGGTCCCACTGGCGTTGGGAGAACCGGAAGTTAACCCGACACTGGATAACCGGTTCAGAGAGTCATAAACATAGCACGACCCGTTTCCATTCGCGTCCGTCTTAAGCATCATGTCTCCGGCATTGTTGGCAACGCAACCGCCCGAGTTTACGGAATCGTAAGAGTAAACAGTTGTCCCGGTTTCTGGATTAACCTCAGATGTCGGCCTACTGAGCATGTCGTAGCCGAACGACCGAGTTTGCGGCGTACCTTGAGCATTCTGGGTGACGGTCGCCAAATTTCCCAATCCATCATAGGAATATTTGGTCCAGTAGCCCGTTTGCGGAGTCACTTGAGCACAGGAGCCGCCAGGCCACGATGTCGTCCCGGCAGTCACTTCGCACACAGATGTTAGCCAACCCACTGAGTTGTGTTCGGATTGCTTGCGTTTCGGATTTTCTCCCGCCGGAGCTGCGATGGATTGGTATGCATCGTTCTTGGCGTAAGTGTATGAGACTGCACCGCCACTGGTGTCGGTAACATTTGTGGGACGTGTCAAAGCATCATAGGTCGTAGTTTTGCCGGCCCCACCGGGACAGGATGTCACGGATGTCGCCGCAGCGGCCGAGTACGGTAAAGATGAAAACGTGTGCCTATCCACCATTGACCTCAAGTCCAAATGATTTCCCGCTTGATTCTCAAATACCCAAACGCGCTTCGCTAATTTAGAGGCCCATACGGCGAAAATAGACTTGATTGGCTCGAACAACGGAAGTGAAGTCGCAGAACCCAAGGTCTTCAAATCCCCGACCGCGCCGCGAACGACGCCGCGCCTCAAATAAATGATTCCATTTGTTAAATCCACATCCTGCCATTGCAACCCTGCTACTTCAGAAGGGCGTAAGCCTAGGAATCCGCAAAGTGCAACCACCAGCTGGCAGTCCGGTCTCTCGGCCAAAGCTGAGATAAGGTCTTCAACTTCACGCAATGAATGCGATTCCGTCTCGCTCGGCGCCTTTGCTTTTGACAACGATTTAGCTTCACTCACGGGATTGCGGTCGATGAGACCAAGGTTCACTGAGTGCGAGAAAATGCCGCTCATCGACGATCGCACGTGCGAAATCGTGTTGCGGCCCAGCCCGCTTTCGGCGAGCCCCGTCAGGAACTTCGAAGCGTCCGAAGTCCTATAGCCGCCGAGCGTCTTCGAATCGAAGTGGGACTTGAGGTGCTGCGCCCAAATCTGCTTATAGCTAAGAATGGTCGAGCGCTTTTTGTTAGCTTCGACCCACGGCAAGTATGTATGGAGGAAGAAATCTGAAACGAGCAGCTCGGGTCCGTCTGAGGGTTTTTCCGATTCCGCGTTGACCTTCGCCATGGCAACATCGGCGAGGGTTCTCACGGCCTTGCAAGTCCGGCTGTGGTGCTTTTCGTCTCTCTCGCAGAGAAACTCGGTTCTCTGCTTACGGTCGGGTCCGTAATATCTGATGAAGAAGCTCGATCCCCGCAGCCACACCGAGCCCTGCTGGTGCTTGCGTCTCCGTGAATTCGCCATACGATGAATATTATCGAGAACGAATCAAGACGGGAGCGCGTCGACTTAGTCAACGGGTTACAGAGGTCACCAAGCCTAGGTTGAAGAAATGAAAGACCTGGCGGAGCACGCAGTCTTGCGCTAACCATTCTCCTTAAAATTCCCTGCTAACAGGGAAATTTACAGCGAATTTTCGATAATTTGGCTCCTCAAAGACAGTTAATGTTCTCCACCTAGCGGGGCCTAAGAGACCAACCGGTTGCGAACATCAAGATAGAAGCAGGGAAAGCCTAGGTTAGTTTCAGGGAATGTGATCTGCGATATCTCTTCAAGAACAGGGAATATTGTTAGGCTCTATCTGTTGGCAAAAATCCAAACTGTTTTCGTTGTTCGACCCAGCTTAAAGGGACGTTCTTCGTCAGCTTGCGAAGGTGGGGTCTCGAGGCTGACGTCCCTCCGATATGGCTTCGACGATTTCCCGCGCGAGGAAAGGGCACGCGAAAACCTTTCCTACGTACCGCTCGGTCAGACTTGTTGCCCGAGCCAGCGACCGTTTGTCTAGGGCTTGCCGTTTTAGGACTTGGTCATACCAGCTTTACCAAGGCGGAATTGGGCTCACCAGGTTCGCCGCGCTTATGAGGGTGCGTCCCTTAATGGTGTAAGTGCAATTCGGAAAAAGGTCAGTAGCGATCTAGTCTTTTGGAAAATGGGTGATCAATCAGCATGCTGACTACAACGGCAAACACACGGGGGTTCTTTACCGTTTAATAGTCCGTCAAGCATTGGAAATTTACATCCAGGGCAAAGTAACCAGGCGTTGTGGCCTTTGACGCCGTAATACGTTCCGCTGCTCTGCGGTTTTGTGGCGCGTACGTAAGCAGTCATGAGAATGCTATGTACTTGCGAGCAATCGTATCGACACAGAAGCAGTTGCATGATCCGAGCCCCCCTTCGGTGAGTGCTCTCTGCTTCGCCAGGCAGTCACCCAAGGGAAAAACGCCGTGTTCGCACGCGGGAGTACACTTGTTCGTCGGACGCTAGATTTGCGACAATTATTGCAATGCTCGAACGGGACCAAGTGTTCGGTCAGATCGACCGCCTGACGGGCAGCAGTGTACTGCACGGATCTGAATCGCTGTGCAAGCTTCTGAAATACCTGGGCAAGCACGCAGTCGATGAGCCCGGGGTTCCACTGAAGGAGTACCAGATCGCGACCGAGGTCTTTGGCCGACCTTCTGATTTCGATCCCCAAACGGATTCCACCATCCGGGTGCAGGCGGGGCGCCTTCGCACTAAGCTTTCTGAATATTACGCGTCCGAGGGCGTGACTGATCGCATTGTTGTTGAGCTTCCGCGCGGGACCTATATTCCTGCTTTCCACGATCGCCAGGCTTCCAATGGAAATTCGCGCTCGCAGGTTTTGGAGGAAACGAACGTTACGCCGGACCCATCCCGAAGGTGGATGGTCGCTTCCATAGCCGCTTGCATTTTGCTGATTATCGCCTTAGCGGAAATCGCCAATCTTTTGCAGCTTCGGTCGTCAGGGACCCTGACCACCTCCGCGACGGAGTCTGTAGCCCGTTCATTCCAGTTACTGTGGGGACCGTTTGTAGACGGGCCGCAGGAACCGTGGGTGATTTTCAGCAACGCCGCGTTCGTGGGGCGGCCGGAGTCCGGTATCCGCTACTTCGATCCAGCGCGAGATTCTGGAAGTCACGTTTTTGACCATTACACCGGAGTAGGTGAGGTGATAGCCATCCATAACCTCGATCAGGTTTTCGCGTTATTGCATCGACAAATCCGGGTGAAGCGCGGCAGCCTGTTCTCGCTGGATGATGCCAGAAACAATGACTTAATTTTCGTAGGATCACCGTCAGAGAACCTTACCCTGCAAGATATTCCGGGAACGCAGGAATTCGTTTTCCAGCGTATTACAACCGGTCCGCGCAAAGGCGACCTTGCGGTGGTGAATGAGCACCCGCAAGGCGGCGAACCGATACAGGTACTGTCGACTGTTTCGACATTGCCGCTGACCGAAGATTACGCAGTCATCGCATATATGCCAGGATTAAATCGCGCAAGGTCGGTAATGATTCTCGCAGGTATCACTACGATAGGCACGCAGGCGGGTGTGGAATATGTGTGCCGCGAGGATTCAGTGAAGGAGTTATTGGGCCGGCTTGGAGTCTTAAAAGTCGATGACATGAAACCTTTTGAAGCGCTGCTGCGCGTAAAGGTGGCACGAGGCGTACCTGTCGAAACTACGTTGGTTGCGGTACGCAAGAGAGCTGACAAAAGATAACCGGTCGTGATGAAGGACTATTGTGCGACCTCTCCAATGTAGGCTGAGAATGGTTCCAGTGATAGGTGAGACAAGGGGATCTCTGCAGCAGTTTTCCCCGAAGTGTTAAGTAAAGTGTGCGCGGATCTTGCCTGAAACCGCAAAGAACTCAAATCGAAACTCACGTCCTGCTTTTGCCCAGACATGTTGATGGCTACGAGCACAGCTTGTCCCTTGTAGCGGCGGAGATACGAAAGAACGTTTGGGTCGCTCTCGTTCAGCGCGATGTACTCTCCTTCTAAAAGCGCGGGATTTTGATGGCGCATGGCAAGAAGTTTCTTGTAGGTTTGCAAAATGGACGACGGATCCTTCAGTTCCGTTGCGACATTGTGAGTCTTTGCGGTAGGGGGCACGGGCAGCCAAGGGTCTCCGGTGGTGAAACCGCCATTTTTCTCGGCACTCCATTGCATGGGAGTCCTCTCTCCATCGCGGCCTTTATCTTTCGGCCATCCGACGCGGCCTACCGGGTCCTTCACGTCTTCCTTCCGTAGGGGATCATTGTTGGTCATTCCGATTTCTTCGCCGTAATACATGATCGGGGTACCGCGCAGCGTCAGGTACAGGGTGGCCATCAGTTTGGCGATAGCGTCGTTGTGTTCGCCGTCGCCGTAACGCACGTACGAGCGCACAATGTCATGGTTGCTGATAACGAATACCGGCCAGCCCCCGGCGGAGTCGACGGCTGCAATCTGGCGGCGGAACTCTGGCGGCGAGAGTTTATCGACGCGGGCAAACATAAAATCCATCGGCATCTGTAATTCATTGTTATCGCCGCCGTAGTATTTCTTCAGCTCGCTGATGTCCTTGGTCCAGGTCTCTCCAATTAAAACCGCGCTATGTTCATCGGCGACTTTCCGCAAATCGCGAAGCACGTCGTGCACCTCGGGCAGTTTGGTGTTGTTGACGTTGTCCATGTTGGGGTCTCCATGGTCGCTGGTGCCAGGGAGAATTGGATTGTCTTTCAGGTCCGGGTCTTCAAATAGCGTATCGACGGCGTCCAGCCGGAAACCATCCACGCCGCGCTTGTACCACCACCGGGTTACGTCGAACATTGCATCCTTGACCGCTGGATTTCGCCAGTTCAGGTCCGGCTGTTCGGCGTAAAAGTCATGGTAGTAGTACTGGTTCGTAGTGGGATCAAATTTCCAGGCGGAGCCGCCAAAATTTGAAATCCAATTGTTAGGCGGTTGGCCCGGGCCTTTCCCATCGCGCCAAATGTACCAATCGCGCTTCGAAGAACTGCGAGATGACTTCGAGTCCATGAACCACTGATGCTTATCTGAAGTGTGATTCATCACGAAATCGAGAATGATGTGGATGCCCCGCTTATTCGCCTCCTGCTGCAAGTGATCGAAGTTCTCCAACGTGCCGTACATGGGATCGATGTTTTCGTAGTCGGAAACGTCGTAGCCAAAATCTACCTGGGGCGAGGGAAAGCACGGGGTGATCCAAATAGCGTCGACTCCGAGATCTTTCAGGTAATCGAGTTTGGACGTGATGCCGTTGAGATCGCCAATGCCGTCATTGTTGCTGTCGGCAAAACTACGCGGATATATCTCGTAAAACACCGCGTGCTGCCACCACCGGTGGCCTTCAGGGTCCACCTTTTTTGTTTCAGCTTGGGATTGAAACAGGAAAGCAAACATCGCAATAAGTAGCAGAAATGAAGGACACGAATTACGAGGCATGGAGGGCTCCTGATCGTCTCGGACCTGGTTAAAATCGACAACAATTTTAATGCAGAAAGAGGTTAACGCCGCATAAGAGACCTCTATTTCAGCTGGTGAATGATGTCACTCCGCGTTGCTTTTCTGGCTGTTTTATGAGCCGAACTTTTCGCGCGGAAATGAATTGTGATACGGGAGGGGATATATTTGGTCTCGTCGGCACCGGGAAGTTTGATTCGAAGCTGGGAGAGCTTTTCGCCAGTCAATTCGGCGCCATCGACGCTCTCAATCTCATCGGGATTTCGTATAGAGAGGTTATATTCCCGGCGTGCGATGCCGGCGATTGTAAGGGTGAGCGAGTTGCGATCTGCTTCCCATTTTTGAGAAATAATTTTCATGTTTTGGCTCGCGTAGCCCAATTGCGGAAGGGACGAAGAATAGCCAAGTCCGAAATCGTTGCGCTCTTGAATCTGTAGAAGGGTTCTACCGGTGACAGGAATTTCAGTGACGACGTGTTGATCTTCTTCATTGCGTTGCAACCGGCTTTGGATGATCTTTCCATTAAGAGTGGTGGAAGTGATTTGCGCTCGCGGACTGAAAGCGGGAGAAAAATCAATAATGCAATCCCCTGGACCGGAACGATCGGCTTCCAGAGTCAAACTATTTGCATCGCGGCGATATTTGAAATTGAGGACAATATTTCCCACGCGTACATTCTGAATCTCGAACCAATTCCAATCGGCCGGAATGTGAGGAGCAAGCTTTACGCGGTGCGCAATTTCATCCACTTCGAGACCGAACATTCCCCTTAGCAAAGGGCTGATTACCATGGCCGCGGACCATATCTGCTGCGGCGAACTCGTCGATAGCTGCTCGTAGTAGTTACCGGAAAGAACTTCGGTGACATGCCCTAACGATCCATTCAAAGCCAACTGGGCATTCGCTCGTAAATTAGCGTAGGCAGTCAAGGGCCGGTGGTAACGATATTCGCCGACGGCAGCCCATCCGGTAAAAAGCGGCCATACTGCGCCGAAGTGATAACCACCAGCGTTGTACATGGAATTCTGCGAAGAAATAATTCTCATACCCCAGTCGGTCTGGTGATCCCAATCAGCGAGGTGGTCGATGGTAGGTTGAACGCGATCCTCCTGCAGCAGATCGAACCACATAGGCACGGTGGCGAGCACGCTTGGTACAGTGATCTGGTTTGCATTGGCGTCGAGCGCAAAAGAATAGCTAGTCATTTCCTGCGACCAGAATTTCTGGTTGATCAACTTTTTTTGGCGCGCGAATTCCTCTGCGAGTTCACCGCTGACATCTGGTTTGCCGATGAGGCGGGCAAGATTTGACAAAGCGTGGAGGGCTTGAGCTCCGAGAGCGCTTTGGTATAGCTCGGTCTCGACTGGCAGCAACGGTCCACCTTCCACCCATCCATGACCGATACCGAAATTTCGCGGCAATCCGTCGTTGTTATAGGTGGATTTAAGAAATTGGTACGCGCGCCATAAGTTGTCCCATTTGCCGGAAGCAAAGTTGGTGTCACCGCTGTGCTGCACAAAGTCGTTCATCGCGACGATGTAAAGGGGAGTCGCGTCGGCGGAAGCGAAGCCATAAGGATAATCTTTAAACCAATTTACCAGGCTCGCGGATTGCGCAATCTCGTGTGGGACTTTTCCGTCGAGGCGCTGAAAGCCGCTGAGAAATTCGAGAGCGGTACGGGTGCTGGCAAAGTCGCCTTCTGCATTCAATGCGAAGGAAGTCCATAGCGCGTCCCGTCCAAAAAACCAAGCGAAACCCGGACGTTGGCTGGTGCCCGAAGTTCGGTATCCAGCGATTAAGCCGGTGCCCAGATATGGGCTGTGAACCATGCCTTGAATTACGCTGATGCGCGACCAGTCATATGCCTGCTGCAGTTGCTGGTCGGGAAGCACTAGGTTCACTGTGCGATTTAAATATTCCCGATAGTATTTCGATGAGCTTTTCAGAAGCGAAGTATAGTTTTCCGAAAGCTCGCGGTAATTATCCTGGGCCTCAGTCAGCCCATTCACCGAACTGGCGATCACGACCAGCTTTGTATCCTTGCCCTTTGTTGGCCCAAGAAGAAAAGCATTTTCGGCAGACGCTGAAGAATTCGTCGAGTATTCAGTCTCAGTCATCACACCCATAGGAGAACCCACCAGGGCGGAATATTTCTTGCGTTCTTCGCCCAGCACAAAGGCGCGAAGATTCGGATCCCAACGCAGATAAGTTCCTCCTAAAGCGGCTGGCCATTCAAGTTGGAAATCCTGCTGGAATACAACTTCGATTTCGAGAGGGTCGGTACTTTCAACCTCGAACATCACAAATGCCCCAGGTTCGTTCACTGGCACACAAAATGTCTCGCGAACTTGAAACGTGTCACTGGCATACAAAATCGTGGATGACTCCGGTCGCACCGAAACTGTTCTAGCTAGGGATTCCGCCGGAATGTTTCTGCCATCGACATGAAAGCGCAGATGAAAATCGCGGAATATTTTTACCGGATACGCCCATGCCTCAAAGTTTCCGGACTCGTCCCCAAACAACGCTGCGCGAGTGCCAACCGCCGAGAGAAATTCGTGGGACCGAACCGGCCGCGATAATTCAAGAGATCCCGCGGTTCGAGGTTTGGGAGAATACGAGCTGCGGAATAAGAATGAACAGACAAAACTTCAGGAATGTCGCAGGCTTTGAGCGTGGGGGAACTTGTAAAGACATTCGCTTGTCCCGTGGAAGGGGACGAGCTTCCAACTTGCAAATTCGGTCCCTCTGTTAAAGAATTGAGTGGAAAATCTTAACACGTTGACACGCGGGACGGGCCTTCTCTTTTGTCGTTTTCACGCCGCACTTTTCTTCGATCGCTCAGTCGTTCTGCGCTGGTTTTATCTCTCGAAAATGTGCTCGCGCTTGGCCGGTCAAAACCGGCTGCTGCAGCCAGCGAAGTCCCGCTTTCACCTGGTCTGGGAGTCAGTTTTATTGACGTTGCCCGCGAGTCAGGCCTGAACGCGAAAACCATCTTCGGCGGCGAACACAAGAACAAGTATCTGCTGGAAACCACCGGGTGCGGCGTCGCCTTTTATGACTACGACAACGACGACTGGCTGGATATTTTTCTGGTGAACGGATCGCGCCTTGAAGGGTTCCCCAAAGGAGAAGAGCCTGTTTCTCATCTCTTTAAGAATAACCGCGACGGCACCTTCACCGACATCACTCTCAAGGCGGGACTCAACCACGCTGGATGGGGCCAGGGCGTCTGTATCGGCGATTACGACAATGATGGCTTCGAGGATTTATTTGTCAGTTACTACGGAAAAAACGTCCTGTATCACAACAACGGCAACGGCACTTTCAGCGACGTCAGCGAAAAGGCGGGCGTCGGCGGAAAGAAAACCCGATGGGGGACGGGTTGTTCCTTCGTCGACTACGATCGCGACGGCCATCTGGATCTGTTCGTTGCCAACTACATCGACCTGGACCTGGCCACGGCGCCGGTGCCGGAATCCGGGCCGTGTCTTTATAAAAGCATTATGGTCGCTTGTGGCCCCCCCGGATTGTCGGGAGGCAAAAATATTCTGTACCACAACAATGGCAATGGAACTTTTACCGATGTCTCCGATTCATCTGGTATCACGCGTGTGACGGGGACTTTCGGTCTGGGAGTTCTTACGGCCGACTTCGATAACGATGGCTGGCCCGACATTTATGTTGCAAATGATTCCACCCCGAGCTTGCTTTATCGCAATGACAAGCATGGCAAGTTTCAGGAAGTTGGCACTGACTCCGGCTGCGCCCTTAGCGCCGACGGAAAACCGCAGGCGGGAATGGGAGTCTCCGCCGCCGATTACGATCTCGACGGAAATCTCGATATCATTAAAACAAATTTTGCCGGCGACACTCCTTCCCTCTACCACAATCAAGGTGGCGGATCGTTTGAAGATGCCACTTACACCGGCGGCCTCGGCCTACACACACAATTTCTGGGCTGGGGATGCGGTTTTTTTGACTTTGACAACGATGGCTGGCCCGACATTTTGATCTGCAACGGCCACGTCTATCCTGAGGTCGAACAACTTCACACTGATGCCGGATACGCACAACGCAAATTGCTCTATCGCAACCAGCGCAACGGGCATTTTGAGGATGTTTCAATGAGCGCCGGGCCGGGCATTTCAAATCCCAGTGCGTCTCGCGGTTGCGCATTTGGCGACTTCGACAACGACGGCGACATCGACATGGTAGTGAATACCGTAAATGATTATCCGCAACTTTTGCGCTGCGATTCGGGCCTGCGCAACAACTGGATCAAGGTCCGGACGATTGGAACTAAATCAAACCTCAGCGGAATTGGGGCGCGGCTAAAATGTGTAACTCATCCCCCGGGGGAAGCTAAACCTCATCAGCAGATAGACGAGGTTCGTAGCGGCGGCGGGTATATTTCGCAAAATGATTTGCGGATCCACTTCGGAATCGGCAACGCGGAGAAAGTTGACCTGCTGGAAATTCGCTGGCCTAGCGGTCAAGTGGAAACACTGAAAGACGTTCAACCCAATCGGTTGATCGTGGTGAAAGAAGGATCAGGAATTGTGCGATCGGCGAAGTTCGAGTCTGCGAAAGCCGCAGTCAAAAGTTAAAATTTCGTTTTGTCAATTGTGCTGCCAGTGCCTTCGGTGAGGTTGTTAATTTTGTCTACAGAAAGATTGGCGAATGTCTCATCGCGTCCTCCCGGCCAGCGGACTTCGACTGTATCCAATTTGACAGCCGCTCCCAGTCCGAAATGCACCCGCATATCGCTGTTTGAGATGTAGCTGGAACCGCTGCGCACTTCGTCTACGAAGAGTCGTTTGCCAGCTTTTAAGGTGATGCGCGCGCCAATCCCGTCGCGGTTCGATATGGTCCCGAGAGTCTTGAATGCTATCCAGTGGTTTTCGGAATGCGCCTTATTGACCAAAAGACTGGGCTTAGTATTCATGTTGCTCACGACCACTGATATCCTTCCGTCATTCCACAAATCGCCAATTGCTAACCCACGCGAGGAAGTTGAGTCTAAAATTCCTTGCCCGGGAGATTTCACTTCGCTGAAGGTTCCGTTGCCATTGTTGTGATACAGGATGCGCGGCTCCTTGTAATCGCTACCCAAATGAAACTTATCGACTTCGGGATAAACGTGTCCGTTCGCCAGAACGAGGTCGGGCCAACCGTCATTGTCAAAATCAAAAAACATAGTTCCCCAGCCGAGATACTTAGTGTACAAGCCAAGTCCCGCGCTGAAGGTGGCGTCAGTAAAAGTACCGTCGCCGCTATTGTGATAGAGAGTAGAAGTATCGTCGGAGAAATTGGTTTTGAAAATATCGAGACGCCCGTCGCCATCGTAATCCGCTATGGTCGATCCCATGCCCGCTTGGGCGCGCCCGTCTTCATTGAAAGCGGCTCCGGACGTGACTGCCACATCGGTAAAAGTCCCATCACGGTTGTTGTGATAAAGAATGCTGGGCGTGCTGTCACAGGCGACGTAAATGTCCGGCCATCCGTCATTGTCATAGTCGAATGTGGAAACACTAAAAGAGTAGCGCCCGTTTGTGCGATCAATGTGCGCCTTTACGGTCACGTCCTCGAACTTTCCATTGCCGAGATTGTGGTAAAGAATGTTCTTCGTTCCGGCCAGTCCCTTCGGGCCACACATCACGGGCGCGCCTTTCCAGATGCACGATGCTCGCGCGCCTGGAGCAGGAGCGGTTTCTAAATCAAAATCCACATAGTTCGCCACCATTAGATCGAGCTTCCCGTCGCGGTCATAATCGACAAACGCACAGCCGGTACCCCAAGTCTTTCCCGATCCCGCAACGCCGGCCGCCTGCGCGACTTCGGTAAACACGCCATGCTGATTGTGATAAAGGCGATTGCTTCCATAGTAAGTCACGTACAAATCATCCCATCCATCGTTGTCATAGTCGCCCACGCAGACGCCTTGCCCCCAACCGGTTTCGGCGAGACCGGCTTTCACGGTCACATCGGTGAAAGATCCATCGTGATTGTTGCGATACAGATGATTGGTAGGGCCTCTCCCTCGTGGAAATCCCTCGAGTCTGGTTCCGTTGACGATGAAAATGTCGGGCCAGCCGTCGTTGTCATAGTCGAAGATGGCGACGCCAGTGCCGGTTGTCTCGATAATGTATTTCTTGGAGTCGATTCCGCCGAAGACATTAGTCATGGTAAGTCCGGCCTTTTCCGCGATGTCCGTGAAGTTGGCGAGCGGAGGTGCTTGTGCCAGACCTCTACCGAAGAGTAGAGACAGAACGGTAAGGATCGAGACTGAGTTTCTTTTCCGCTTAATTCTCATGGGATGCAGCTCGGCGGAGTGCGATTAAGATGTTGCAATAAAATTTTCGCTTCGGACATATCCGGATTAAATTCCAGGACCCTCAAGGTGTATCCCCGGGCTTTGTTAATTTGCCTCGCAGCACAGAAGGTTTTTGCAAGATTCATGCCAATTGAGCTTCTGGCGGGAGCGCGTTTGAAAGCGCTGTCCCAAAGCGGTATCGCGGCATTTATGTCCCCCTCCATGGCGTCGATCACGCCAAGATTCGTCGCTGCATCTACCGAGTCTGGGTCCGCAGAAAGTGCCTTGCTATAAAGCGCGCGCGCCGCATTGGTGTCACCGCGCCTTTGCACAAAGTACGCGAGGGCAGAAAGAATCGCTGGGTCGTTGGGCGAATCCTCCGTGGCCTTCTTCAACAGACGTTCGGCCTGCGATGCGGCAGATTGAATGCCCTGCGCGGCAAGCGAAGCCCATGCCAATGCCAAATCACGAGTGTCCTGCTCACGATCCCGACGAGGCGGAAATAATATTAAGCGGGGCATGGCGTCGTTGGTGACTTGAGATTTGATACCGACAGGGCGACGCGGAATTCGATGGTCCGTTACCTGAGTATGCACGATGTCAGAGCTGACTGCGGCCGGCATATGACATGATGTGCAATCTTTTTCCGTCGGATGATGTTTTTCGGCAAACGAACCCCCGTGACAGGCAAGACATTTTCCACGGTAATAAACTGTGCGCTCGGCGGCGGAGGGAGAGTAATGCGGATTGTGACAGCTGGTGCAGGACATAGAATCGCCGGTTTTTTTCTTGCAAATACTTTGCGACAAAGCTTCCACCTGGCTGACTGCCCCGGATGGGGCGCCGCGGTCTTCGGCTAAAACGAAGTAGCGGGTGTAATCGGACAAATCCTCGCCGGGCCGAAAGTTGTAGATATGGCGTCCCGGCCGCTCGATGGCGACTTTGCCCTCCATGTGACACTGCATACAAACATCGTCGCGACGTTGCGGCGTTAGTTTGGCGGGATTAACGATTGGGCCTCCAGCGACATGGGTTTTGCCAGGCCCGTGACAGCGTTCGCAAGAAACTCCCGCGTGGGTGAAGGGCGGCGTGGGATAACGATTTTCGGTTCCCTTCAGGGGTTCTTGCATTTCGCTGACGTGACAGTGCAGGCAACTGGTGAAAGTAGGTAGATTGAGGGGCATTTCGCGGGCATTGGTGTAAGCAGGCGCCATGTCCCATCCGCCTTTGTTTGGATACCAATTTACGGGAGACTCAAACAGAAATTTATCGGTAGAAAACAAATAAGTGCGGCCGCGGCGGCCCGATCCAATGAAGTAAAGCAGTTCCCGCTTGCCCTTAACCGCGGGATCGCCAGACTTTTCAAAACTTAACCAGAGACGGTCGTTTTCTGGGTATATGCGGTAGTGAATCCCAGAAGGTTGGTGAACAAAATCGCCTGGGATCTGGTTTTCCATGGCAGGCCCGCTGGCGTGGGCCATCGAAGTTTTCGAGAATGTTGCTGAGATCGAAGCGTGGCAAGCCGTGCACGCTTGGCTGCCCACATACGTCGAATCGTAGGCATTCTCACTTGCGGAGAGTAACGGGGCGGCCATGAGTAATTGCGCAGCAATAAACATCAGAAATGCGCGCACTCGCCTCAACAGAATCCTCCCGATTGTGGGTAAATCCTTATTAGACGCAGGGAATCGCACATAAAAAAGAGGGAGTCCTGGAGACTCCCTCTGAATAGGCTGTCACTGAATCTAGAAATTGAACCGAACCGCGAATTGCAACTCTCGCATCGTGGTTCCCTGTTCGATGTCAGTAATCTTTCCGTTGTTTCCGCCTTGGCAATCGATGCATGGGTTAGAACCGTTATTTGCACTGAAGGCGTACACAGGATGGTTAAACACGTTGAATGCATCCATGCGGAACTGAGCTTTGACGCGCTCGGTGAGGGAAAAATTCTTCATAATTGAAGCGTCGGAATAGAACCCTCTCGGCCCGTGAAAGGTATTGCGGCCGATATTGCCGAGATTGCCCTTGCCCGGATCCGTGAATGGACCACTAAGAGAAGGTAGCGGGGTGAAAAACGTTACGTTGTGATTGATCGGGTCAAACTTGCCTGGACCTACGTGGAATGAGCCCGAACCTTTGTTCGGACGGCAGATACCCACATCTTCTTCGGCACCGCATTCGTTCGTGCTTGGGGTCCACGGCAAGCCGCTGCTGAAATTAGTCGTATTGGTTATCTGCCATCCACCGATCAGATAGTCCAAAGCTTTGCTCGAATTTCCCATGAACTTCGCGTTCCTGCCGAAGGGCAATGAGTAAACCGTATTGACCACGAAAACGTGGTTGCGGTTGTTATCATCGAAGCCGTGAGAAATCACATGGCTTATCGCGTAGTAGTTCGAGTCGTAATTGTAGGCGTGAGAAAAAGTGTAGTGGGATAGAAACTGCAGACCGCTCGCGAAGCGTTTCTCTACCTTCACTTCGAACGCGTTGTAGGTACTGCTTGCGTCGTTGCCGTAGTAGTTGCCCAAGTCAATGGGAATCTTGGGATAGAGAGGCCGCCGTTGATTGTCCGACAGAACCCCATAGCCAGCGATTGATTTCGGATTAATGTCGTAATTTGGACCGTTTCCAGCGAAGCCATGTGTACCCTTGCTGCCCACATAGGCTACCTCGGCTGAAATCGTGTTCGTTACCTGCCTCTGGAGCGTGGCGTTCCATGCATCCACGGAGGGCAACCGCTGTGTAGGGGGACGAATGTGCGTCCCGGAATTGAGAGGGATTTGCCCATTCGCCGGAATCGGCGCGAAAAACGATGCCGGCAGCGGCGGGCCCTGAGCCAAAGTGAAGATTGGAATTATGTTGGCGGCAGCAGACGAACCAGCCACCAAACTGCTAGCGTCAACGTTCTGCTTCAGCAATACCGGCAAATTCTGAGTGACCGTATGGCCGAAGTTCGAACCGAACACTCCAATGTCATAACTGCGTCCATAACCCATGCGGATCACAGTCTTAGGGGTGAACTGGTACGCAATCCCGATCCGAGGCGCCAAGGCGTGCCAGTCATTACCAACGTTGCCGTTTAACCCGTACCCCCCGTAGCCAGCCACGCGGATAGCTCCAGTTCCGCCATTATCAGTGATATTGGCGAATCCGCCGTTCCCTTTGGCATTCACCGACTCGGGGAAGTAGATTTCCCAGCGCAGCCCGTAATTCAGAGTCAGCTTAGAGGTTGCGCGAAAAGTATCCTGTCCATAGAAGAACCAGCGCTTCTGACGTTCAGCAGCATTGTTTGCGCCTGGCAGATTAGGATTGTTTACGTAGCGGGCAAAGGATGTCACATCGCCAAGAAGAAATGTGCCCAAGTCCAAGCCGCCAGCGCCTGCGAGTGACGTACCTTCCGGACTGAAGTTGTATTCACCGGTACGGTTGTTATCGCTTGGAATGCGAAGATTTTCCGCGTAGCGAATATCAGCCCCGAACTTGATTTGATGATTGCCCTTGATCTTGGTCCAGTTGTTCACAAACTGGAATTGCTGCTCGCTTTCGGTTAAGGGGCAGTTACAACGCGCGACACCGAGGCCCTCCCCGAAGCTTGACACTGAAAGCCCAGCATTACTCCCGACGTTGGGAGCCCCGTTCTCTCCCGTGCTGGTATCTTGACCCAGCAGAAAAGCGCCCAGTCCAGCCGTTTTAGGATCACTGGTATTGGCATTCGGAATACCGAATGCGGTCATTGGAGTTCCTCCAATGGCCTTTTTTGTCTGCGGATTGTACTTGAAGTAGCCAAAACGAAAATCGGTCAGCAGAGTAGAACTCAAAGTTTTGGTGATGCCGGTTGCCAGACTGTAATTGTGCGTGATCGAACTCCCAGATAATCCGAGAAGACCTGTGCCGGGGCCACCTACGCCGCCGAGAACTGGTTGGCCCGAAAGATTGAAATAATCCAAGCTGAATCGTCCGAAGACTGTCAAAGATTGGCTGGGCTGAAAGTCCATGCGGGTGTCAAAACTGTTCTGCTTGAAAGGGCCCGAACCCGAGCCGACAAAATTATTTAGAACACCCGAGTTTTGGGGCGCTGGGAATGCGGCCAAGATTGCAGCCGCTTGGGGGGAGATTCTACCGATCGGTATTAGGTTACCAATAAAGGCATTCCTTCCTACACCCGAGTTTGCGTCGCCCGTATTCGGGTCATACACTTGACCACCGCCCTGCACTGGGCCTTTGCCGCCTGCAGGAGCGAGGTATTCACTGAGATTACAAAAGCCGGGAGTAGAACTGGCGGCATTAGTGGCTGGATTGCACGACGTTTGAACTGTGCTTGTGGGAACGGTCAATAAATTACTTATTCCACTGATTTGTCTTGTGCCTTGATAATCCCCAAAGAAGAAAAGTTTATCCTTAATGATCGGCCCACCAATCGTGCCCCCGAACTGCGCCCAACGGGATTGAGGAATGAAACGATGCGTGATTGCATCGGGCTTGGACTGGGTGAAAGGATCGCGGGCCTGTTGCGCGTCGGACCTTCGAAAGAAAAAACCGCTTCCATGTAATTGGTTGCTACCTGATTTGGTCTGGGCGGTGACTACACCGGCGATAGCCTTTCCAAATTCGGCATCGTAATTCTGAAGAGCAACCTTGGTTTCGGTAACCGCGTCAAGATTGGGATTTACGACAATGATTCCCAGAATCGGGTCTTGATTATCGGTCCCATCCAATTCGTACGCGGTTCCGCTAAAATGTTGGCCCTGCACGAAAATCTGTTGGCTGCCCTGCGGATTTTCAGTAGCAGCATGGTTCCATCCCACCAGTCGTTGCGTACCCGGCGACAAAAGTTCGAGAGTGGTGAAGTTACGATTCAGAATCGGCAAGTCTTCGACATATCTCTCATTGAAGGTAGTGGCGACATCGGCCCGGTCGGTCTTCAATTCCGGCGCTTCTCCAGTGACCTCGACAGTTTCGCTTGCGCCTCCGATCTGTACTTGCAAGTCCACGTGCGACCCGGCGTCAGCGGAGACTGCCACGTCCTTTTGTTCTGTGACCTTGAATCCTTGTCCCTCGACCTTGACGGAATAATTGTCTGGAATAAGATGTGTCACGGAGTAGTTGCCGCTCTCATTGGTTTGGGCCGTATCAGTAGTCCCTTTTCTAACATCGGTTACGGTAACAGTAGCACCTGAAATTGCCGCGCCGGAGGGATCGGTAACGGTACCGAAAATGCTTCCGTACACTGCTTGGCCTTGGGAAAACGGCGCGCACACCGACACCAGAATCGCTGTGATTACCAACCCCACCCAATTTGCTCTCTTCATTTTCTTTCTGCCTCCGGGCAGTTAATACTGCAAATCAACGCGGTTTTAGTCCGGAACTTCGCGGTTCCACTCAATGTCCCTAAATCTTCGGGTAGTTGAAAAACACTAGCCAAGGCCTACATGCATTTCTGTAACCCAAAATTGAATCCTTGGATATCATTGAGTACGTTAGTTATGGTGAATCTCTCTGTAATTTTTTCTACACCATTTTGGAACTCTGGCAACAAGCGCTCTGTAAAACCATAGCCAGCAATCTGCGCGCGTTTGCACTCAGAAATCTCGTTTGGGATTCGAGCTGCGGACACTAGTCTCGCACTTGCGTATTTTTAAGTCGCATCAAGTTACGGCAGATATCCTAGGAAAGAGAATCAGTTGGGAGAATTGTTACGAATGTTAAAAGGGAGTTACATGACGTGTTACCAAGTTTTAATGCGAAATGGACGAAGGATTTGCCTTCGCGTCGATCGCCGCTGCGGTAGTGAACTCGATTTGGGCCCGTTGTGTCTCTCCTTTTCGGCGTAGCGCCATTCCCAACTGATAGTGAGCGGCTGCGTAGGTCGGCATCGTTTGTATTGCCTCCTGAAATTGGGAAATCGCCCCGTCTAAATCTCCGGCATCGAGCAGACGTTTGCCCGAGTTGGTTGTGAACATCGCGGCTTGCAATCCATTCTTGCGATGCGCCACTTCTTGCGCCGCTTGCGATTCCTCAGCTGCGGCTCTTAGATTTCCCATCTGGCGCAATACTGCAGCTAACGTAGTGTGGGCTCCAGCGAAGTCAGGCTCAAGGCGGAGGGCCTTGTGCAGCGCCTCGACTGCTTGCGGCAACTCATTCATCTGTTTAAAGACTGTGCCCAGAGTGTAGTACGCCTCTGCGTAGTCAGGTTTTTGCCTTAGAGCGGACTGAAGGGCGTTCTTGGCGGATGGAAAATCACCTTTCTGCCAAAGCGTGACGCCGAGCGTGTAGTATGCATCGGCCAATTTTGGGTCTAGGTTGACAGCCTCTTCTAATTCCGAAATAGCGCCAGCGAGGTCGTCTTTGAGCTTTAAGACGAGGGCCAGATCATAGTGCAAGTGAGCGTCGTTTGGAGATTGGGCTAGGGCTTGCTGAAGCTGTTGTTTGGCGAGATCGAATTCTGACTTCTCCAGGTAAGCGACTCCCAGGTTGCCGCGAATGCCGGTATCTTCCGGCCGCATTTGCAAAGCGTTTTGAAATTCCTGGATGGAGCGTTCGCCGTCTCCGCTTTGCATTAACGCCATGCCTAAATTGTTGTGAGCGTCCGGGTCGCTGGGGGACAAGGCCACGGCCTTTGAAAAGGCGTCGGCAGCTGCGACCGGATCTCCCGACCGCTGCAGAATCAATCCCATGCGAGTTTCATACGTCGCAGACGATGGATCCAGGTTCGCAGCCCGCTGGTAAGCCTTCAGAGCGCCCTCCCCATCACCTTTCGATTCGAGCGAATTTCCGAGGTAGTAGTACACCGCCGCATTTTGGGGACTCAGCCTCGCTGCAAGGCTGAGCGACTCCTCAGCGCCATTGAAATCGCGTGCAGCCAACTGAGCCACGCCGCGATGAAGTGCTGCCTGCTCAAATTTAGGATTTAATTTCAGTGCTGTGCGAAACTCCTCTTCGGCTGCTACAAACTTCTGTTGCTGCGCCAGCAGTGAACCCAATTCGTCATGCAGGTCTCCCCGAGTGGGAGCCATTTTCACCGCCGACTCCATTTCTGCCGTGGCCTCGTCGGTTTTTTGCTGCTGAGCTAGCGCTTTTGCCAAAGCGCGATGCGCCTCGGGTTGAGTTGGGGCCAGGTGCACTGCTACCCGAAACTCCGCGACCGCTTCACCAAGCTGGCCTTTACGAGATAAAGCCTGGGCAAGGTACGCGTGCCCAATCGCGAGAGATGGCTTCAAGGTTGTAACAGCGCGAAAATGGACGATTGCTAAATCCACTTGCCCTTGCTGCAGCAGGAATTGCGCCAAGGCATTCTGCATCTCAACATTTTGAGGTTTAAGTCTGACCGCCTCAGCAAAGGCGGCTTGAGCGGCTGCCAAATCGCCCTTATCCATCGCTGAAAGTCCGCGCTGATAGGTTTGAGCGGCCGCACCCTGGGAAGAAGGATTTTTCTCCTGGGAGTGTAGGGCGGTCCCTCCGAGTAGCACTACGAACAAAAGCGCGATGAGCGCCCAGGGTCCACGCTCGCAAACGAGTACAAACTTCACAATCCTAGCGTACTTCGCAAGGCAGATTTTGCGCAATGGACTAAGATTGAATCGCGAGTGCAGGCAATGAAATTGGCGGATCAACCACGATGCGAGATACGAAGGCACATCAAAATTATCAGCCAGCCCCTGCTGCTCGTGGTTTTGATTCTAGCCAGCAGGCGACTTAGTTCACAGGCGTTTCCGAATTTGCCTTTTGGCGCGTGGCATAGAACTTCTGTCACCCCAGCACTGTCGCCGCGAGGAAACTCCTGGGAAGCGGCTGGCACTTTCAACCCGGCGATTGTCGAGAGTGACGGCAGATATGTGATGCTTTATCGCGCGCAAGACGACGAGGGCACCTCGCGGCTTGGCTTCGCCGAGAGTACTGACGGACTCACGTTCCACCGTCTTCCCTCCCCTGTATTCTCACCCGAAACCGACTATGAAACAGGTGGAGGCGTGGAAGATCCTCGTCTGGTAAAAATTAAAGGCATCTACTATCTCACCTATACGGCCTACAACAAAAAGGACGCGCAACTTTGCCTGGCGACCTCGACCGATTTGATTCGTTGGCATCGCAAAGGGGTAATTCTTCCCGCCTATAAGGGACGCTGGAATGTCGGCTGGACTAAGTCAGGCGCGATTCTGCCGGAAAAAATCAACAATAAATACTGGATGTATTTTCTCGGCACGTCCGCGAAAAAAAATGACGAGACGGGATTGGCCTATTCTTCCGATCTGATTCATTGGACCGAAGCTACGGGGAAGCCGGCCCTCCCCACCCGTCCCGCACGTTTTGACTCACGCGTGAGTGAACCCGGACCGCCCCCTGTTCTCACCGACCGCGGAATTGTTCTTATCTATAATGCGGCCGACGACAAGCTCGTGTACCGGACTGCTGTTGCAGTTTTTGATAAAAAAGATCCGCGTAAACTTCTTTGGCGATCGGAACAACCCATTTTCGTCCCCGAAAATGAATGGGAGAAAGTTGGTCAAGTTCCTAACGTCGTATTCGTCGAGGGGATGATTCGACGCGCTCACCGCTATCTTTTTTATTATGGAGCCGCCGACAAATATATCGGTATCGCCGAGGCTCCGGAGCAATAGCATCTCGCGGTTTTGAGATTTAAGCATATGCGGCCCTTCAAGTTCTGTATTTTCATTTTTATCGTCTCACTTCGATTGGGCGCTCAAGGTCAAACCGCGCAGCAGGAGCCCCCGGCGTTAAGCGGCGAATCCGATTTAAAATCAGCGGGCGCTCCAGTAAATCCAGAGTTTCGCGAGCGGCCGGCGTCTATTGCAGCAGGGAAAGTACGACGAGGCTCTCTCGGCTTTGCAAAGCCTTAGGCAAAAAAATCCCAAGATGATTGGCCTCAACCACGAGATCGGACTGGCCTACTACAAAAAAGGCGACTACTTAAAGGCGGCGGAAAGTTTTACCCAAGCCCTGGAAGAGAAGGCAAACGACGCCGAGGCCGAGCAGTTACTTGGTTTGTCTTACTACCTTGGCGGGCGTCCCGGGCAGGCTATTCGATATCTGGAAAAAGTTCAGGGGTGGTACCCGTCCGCAAATGTCGACGCTGCTTACATTCTCGGAATCTGCTATATCCAAACAAAAGATTATCCGCGCGCACGCGTCGCTTTCTCCAGAATGTTCGACGTGCCGCAGGATTCTGGTGCCAGCTATTTGTTTACCGCACGAATGCTGTTGCGGCAAGAATTTGATCCGGTAGCCGAAGAGTACGCTCAAAAAGCGGTAGCTCTCGATCCCCAACTTCCCCTCGCCCACTTTCTGCTGGGAGAACTTTATCTTTATGAGTCGCGAATCGCTGAAGCCATCACCGAATTTAAAAAAGAGTTGGCTATCAATCCAGCCAACGCGAACGTCTATTACAAACTGGCCGATGCCTACTCTCGTGCTCAGAAGTTTGAAGATGCTGAACGGCTTCTGCAACGTTCAATCTGGCTGGACGCTTCATCGACCGGACCTTACATTCTCATGGGAAAGATTCTAGAAAAAAAGGGTGAGTTTGAACTGGCCGAGCACGCGCTAAAACACGCCGCCGCTATGGACCCCAACAATTCCATCACGCATCATTTGTTGGGCCAGACCTATCGCGATCTGGGACGCGCCGAAGATGCCGATCGCGAACTAAAAATTGCGGAACAATTGCAGGAAGGTCAAGATAACAAGCAGTGAGAGACCGTCTACTTTGCCCTAACCTCAACACCTGAATGCGAGGCCAAACGTTCCCTCTGTTCTTCAGGAAGCTCATGCAGCAGTTGCAGGAACACTCCATTGGTCCAGCCGAAGCCAATAACATTCGCCTGATAACCGGCGGTTACGTGAGCTTCCGAAGACTTTGTTTCGACGTTATATTTTTCGCGAATGGTACCTTCGCGCTGGTAGTTTTCCATAACCGTCGACAGAAATTCGTAAGACACACGATCAGCATCGGAACGGAATCCGTACTTGCGCAAACCTTCTACTGTTATTAGTTGCAGCGGAGCCCAGCCATAGGGATAATCCCACTGACCTCCAGATTCATAAGGACTCATCGCGATTCCGCCTGGACGTTCAAAACGTTTTAAGTTCTCAACGGACGCCGCCGCTTGTTCGGGAGTTGCTAGTCCAGCCCACAAGGGATAGTAGGCGGTGGCATACTCGTAAGTCGACCGAGTCGCACTATCGAAGTCGTAATCGAAAAACAACCCCCGTTGCTGATCCCAGAGATATTGGTTCATTAGTTTCTTGCGCTGCTCGGCGCGTCGGTGCCATTGTTCGGTGTCTTCGCTCCTGCCAAGCAGGCGGCTAATTTCTTCCAGATCTTTTTCCGTTTTGTAGAGAAGACTATTAAGACAAACCGGAGTGTAGTGATGCGTGGCTGCCCCATAAGGCCCAAAACGAAAAGAAATATCAAATCCTGATTCGCGCATGCTGCGATCGCCCTTATAGTACTCGGCACTCAAGCTCACACTGCCAGAGGCATCGCACCCTGCGGTGGAGCTATTTCCGCCGACAGCACAAATTCGTATCGCATACGGCGAGCCCGCTGCCTTTTCGCTTCCATGGCCACCCTCCCCCACCAGGTAACTCGCCGAGAATTCGGGATGAGCCACAAAGTATCCGGCCACTCTGCGATACACTCCGCTTTCATCCTGAATGCTCTCGGGGGCGGGGCCGCTCCCGTAGTCGAAGTATCGAGATAGGCCTGTCGAACCTGCCAAATGTGGTTCGTGAATCCAGTTCTGATAGTCCTTCGCCGCCAACTCATATCCGTGCGCCAGCCAGCTGTTGTCTTCCCTTCCCGCCGCCTTTTCAGCTTCGAACACAGCTTTAATCATGGAAGTCAAAAATGGCGGCTGTGAACGCGTGAGGTAATAAGTGCGGTTAGCGTTCAACACCGTCCCGTAACGCTCAATCTCGAAGAAAAAGTTTTCTACCATGCCACGTGCCAGATCGATGCGCCCGTCTCGAACTAGTCCTAAGAGAATGAAGTAGCTGTCCCATCCATACATCTCATTGAATCTGCCCCCCGGGACAACGTAAGGGCTTGGCAGGAACAACAGTCCATGCTGTTTGATGGCCGCCATATCAATTTGGCCGGGATGTTCGATCGCCACTGGCAATTGTTCGACCCGCACCTTGCATGCGTGCTTCAGTTTCGACACAGAGGCAGGTTCGGGGAAGCCCTTGGGCAGGTAAAGAATTGCGCCCTCCGGCAGTTTAGGGTCCGTAACGCTATCGCATCTGGTCATGGATCGCGTCAACGCGTCCCAATCGGCAGAAATGTAACGAGTGATGGGATCGAGCCCGTACGCGGGGGTGTGAATTTTAGAGGGAGACTCGCTCCACAGCGCGCCCGCGCACACGATAACCGCAGCGGCCATAGATGTAAGTTTCACCAGGTCCAACCTCGCTCTGCAGTCAAATGGCATTCAGCTTCAGAGTACACGAAGTCAAAGTCAGGTTTGCCGAATTGACCGCACCGAGCTAATGTGAGGGTATGGAAAGCTGGACATCGCCGTCGGCCCCGAATGGCTAGCGCATCTCTGCAGTATGGAGATGGCCTTTGCTGTGCTTCAGATGACATGACCACCAAGCCTTTGTGCTCTTCAAACGCAATCCGGAAAAAGAAAAGTGGACAACAACTCGCATTGTCAATGAGCGAAATGGTGAAACAGCCGGCGGAAAGATTTCTTACTGCCACATTAGCCCACAACGCCACGGCCTAGGATTTTCAGCGGAGGCCGGTTTCTTACTGGTGGCGAAACGATTGAGGTGCTTGAAGGCAACTGGAATCCGGAGCGGATTGTGATGATCGAATTTCTAAATACGGAGACTGCCAGACTGTGGTGGAATTCCCCCAAATACGCTTGCGCGAAGAGACTTCGCCAATCGGCAACTCGAACCAGGATGATCCTTTTGGACGGGACCGGTCGGCGCTTGTCACTACCCGACAAAGGCACCTGGCAGTGGGTCTTGCGTTTGTTTTAGGCACAGAGGCCGGATTGCAAACTCGAGCATGAATGACCAGACTATTGAGAACTTAATTGTCGTCGGGGCTGCCGTTAGTCATTCATCATCGTACACGGGAGGGCAGGGCGATCTTAATGAAAGGGAAATTTTGAATTCGCTTATGTTTGGTCGTCTACCGCTCCGTTATCCCATTATCCAAGCCCCAATGGCAGGAGGTGGTGACACACCAGCCTTGATTGCCGCCGTCAGCAACGCGGGCGGACTCGGCTGCTATGGAGCGGCCTATTCCTCCCCGGCTCAGATTGTCGAAGTAGGAGAATCGATACGGTCCCTAACAGGTCGACCGTTCGGGGTGAACCTATTTGCTCCGCAACACTTGGCGTCAGCAACGGAGGGTCAAATCAGTTCGGCGGTTATGCGACTCGCCACCTTCTACAAAGAGGTAGGAATCGATCCTCCCTCACTGCCTCTACTTCCTCTCGTTCCTGGCTACACCTTCGAAGAACAACTCGAGGCCGCCCTGAACATCGGCGCGAGTGTATTCAGCTTTACTTTCGGAATACTCACTTCAAAGCAGATCGAGAAAGTCCGATCCCATGACTTGTTGATCTTTGGCACAGCAACGACAGTAGATGAGGCCTTAGATTTGCAAAACATCGGAGTGGACGCAGTGATTGCACAATCCGCAGAGGCCGGCGGTCATCGCGGCAGCTTTCGTGACAGTTTTAAATCAAGCATGGTCGGCGGACTTGCGCTTGTGCCCCAAATTGTCGATGCCGTTGCCGTACCCGTAATCGCATCAGGTGGTGTGATGGATGGTAGGGGCATCGCTGCGGCGTTGGCGCTCGGAGCAGAAGCAGTGCAGATGGGGACAGCGTTTCTAACTTGCAGAGAGGCTGGGATACCTGAAATCTATAAGAGCGCAATCCTCCAAGCTCGTGAAAACGACATAGTCACCACGAGAGCCTTTTCCGGCAGACCAGCGCGGGGTATTCGCAATCGGTTCATCATCGAGATGGCACCTGCTGAATCGGCCAATACAGTTTTGCCGTTCCCTTTGCAAAACGCGTTGACGCGACCCTTGAGAGCAGCAGCAGCTAAGATGGGAAATTCAGAATTTTTGTCCCTGTGGGCTGGGCAGGGCGTAAGGATGGCACGCCGAAGCAGCGCGAACGAGTTGATAAATTCCCTAGTCCAGGAAATGTATGATGCCATTAACTCGCTGCGGCGTGCTACTTCTGAGGCCCTCACAGATGTCCGTAGCGTTTAAACGCCTGTTCATTTATCCATCAGAGATCTCGCAGTACTTCCTCGACGACCGATGTACCCGACGAGAGGTCTCCGGTAACCCATTTCCAGCTTTCATGCAATCGCAGACGTCCGTCTGAAGGATCTCGGAAATGCTGCGGCAAACTCCGGCGTTCAGATCGCCCCGGGTCATTTACCTGTTGATATCGCATGGTCAGGACCCCGTCGGTATCCGCCAACGCGAGAAGCGAACCGAAACGCACTCGCCCGCCTTTATAGGTTCCCCACACGAGATTGTCTTCCTGGAAGTATTGAAAAACAGTGTCACGCGTTCCTTCGCCATTTTCAGCCGTGACGGAATAGCGGAATTGTCGGTTGTTGTAGTCGATCATTGTATTCAGTAGAACTGGGTACCGCCCATCGGGGCTCAGGGTCGATCGGCCAGGATCCCACGGCTCTGGTTTGTGAGCAGCCCTGGCGGTCAACTGATACCCATCGGCACAACGTGCCGCGTGTGCAGCTTCGGCCATCAGCCGTTTTTCACTTCGAAGACGTCCCGTAGCGGAATTGTTAGGAAAAGCAAGGAAGGGCATCGCTAACTAAGTTCTCAACTTCACGTCTGACAGGGTAACGGTTAGACGTACGAGGAAACCTTGACTCTGGCGCTTCTCCTAATCTCTATTGCTGCCCTGGGACCCCAACACCCCATGTCCCAATCGGTCACATTTCCTGTGGTGCAGGCAACCAGTAACTATTCTGATAGTCAATCCGAAATCAAACCTACTCTGCCGACCCGCGTCGCCGCTCAGAACCAACTTTTCAAAGAACAGTTTGACGACGACATGAAGGCCTCGCCCGAAACTGCGACTGCTTATGGCGATTACCGTTACAACGACATGCTTGATAGTCGCTCTCTCTTGTCGGTAGCTCATCAGAATGCGATTGACTTGAATTACAAAGCGAGGCTAGAAGCTATTTCAACTGTGGGATTTCCCGAGCAGGACCGCATTTCGCATGACCTGCTTCTGCAAGTTTTGGAACAGCGGATAGCGGATTACAGATTCAAGAATTATGAGATGCCGCTGTCCCAGATGGATGGAATCCATACTCAACTTGCGGACCTACCTCTCGCTGTACCATTGGACACAGTTCAGCATTATGAGGACTACATCGCGCGGCTGCATCAATTCCCGCGCGCCTTCTCAGAGACGATTGAAGTTCTCCGTCAGGCGATTCACGATGGTTTGATGCCTGTCCGGTTCCTCCTCGATAAAGTCCCCTCACAATGCGAAGGCACTATCGCGGAGAATCCATTTCTAGCTCCCATCCACAAATTCCCACCGTCCTTCTCTACAGCCGAAAAAGTGCGTTTGGGCGCTGCCATCACATTGGCTGTAAACGAGGAAGTTCTTCCTTCGTATCGGGATTTCGCAAAATTTGTGGCCACGGAATACGCACCGCACGGCCGGGCGGACCTTGGGTTGAGCAGCCTGCCTGATGGCGTCCGCCGATATCAGAATGCAATTCGAGAACAGACAACCACCAACATGTCGCCGGATGAAATTCAGAGCCTTGGAATGAGCGAAGTGGCGCGCATTACCGCCTTGCTTTCCAATCTGGCACACAACGAAGGATACAAAGATCTGCCAAGCTTCCGGCAGGCCGTGTTAACAAATTCGAAATATGTGCCGAAGTCAGGGGAACAGATCGTTGAGGATTTCCGCCACTATGTAGCTCAAATGCAGCCACGCTTACCCGAACTCTTCGGAATACTTCCCCAAACTCCTATGACGGTCGAGGCGGTCCCAGCGTCGCAGCCCGGCAACGCAACACACTACATCCCCGGGACGCCGGATGGAAAGAGGCCAGGGCGCATTATCGTAGCTACCTCTAACTTCGCCAAGCGCAAGATGATTGGGGATGAAACCATCGCCTACCACGAAGGAATTCCTGGCCATCATATGCAAATTTCCATCCAGCAGAAACTTACGGGCCTGCCCGATTTCCGCCTTCACCTGATCAATAATGCTTATGCCGAGGGATGGGCAGTGTACGCCGAAGCTCTCGGCAAGGAGATTGGTTTCTTCCAGGACCCCGTTTCCGATTATGGACGCCTCTCTACCGAACTAATTCGGGCAGTTCGATTGGTTGTTGACACAGGTATCCATTCTCGAGGGTGGTCTCGTGACCGCGCTGTTACCTATTTTCGCGATAGCAGTGCGGCCGACGAGCCGACGATCCAAGCGGAAATAGACCGCTATATTGCGTGGCCCGCGCAAAGCCTCAGCTACAAAATTGGCCAGCTGAAAATCCGAGAGCTGAGAGAACGAGCGAAGCAAAGGCTGGGACAGAGATTCGATCTGCGTACGTTTCATGATGAAATTCTGAGCGGTGGTAACCTTCCGCTGGACATGCTCGAAACAAGAATCAATCGCTGGATCAGTGCTCAATTGTCGGTCCCACGGAATGATCACAGCAACTCGGTACCTAACTAGGGGGCGATCTGTGCCGTCGCACCAAAGCGCAATGAGTTCTCTTATCTATCTTTCATCAAGCTTAGCCATCGTTCGGCAAATCGTTATATGTTTTCTTGCTGCAACTGTATTTTCTTCGCCGTGCCTGTTCGCTCAAGATCCCACGACTGCGAAGCTTTCGTCCAGGCTTTACTTCCCAGACGCCGCAACCGAAGCCTCCAGCCGCACGGCTTTGCATGCGGAAGTGGCGGACCGTGTCCGCGCAATCACTGCCGCGGCGGATTCGTCACTGTCCACTGAATTGCAAAAGACTGAATCCACATATGCAGCACTTCGGCGGCATGGCGCGTACCTCAAAGTGTGTCACCTTGAAAATATTGATGACCGGGCTGCCATAGACGCAACTTCGGTCCTCGAAACAGACGAATCAGTTCTCGATGCCGCTATCCGAGCGCGGCTGCTGCGTGTCCCTGATTCCTCAATTTCTTCCTTGGGCCCGTATGTCCGCCTGGCGGCGATCGCGCACAAAGAGGCGACACACGCGTTCGGTGCTGACGTTGAGCATTATCGCGGTAGCGTAACTTTTCCATTCGAGCAGGCGCTTGCTGACGCTTATGACCATCAAATGGATTCCCTCGAAAAAGTCGCAGACCTTACTGCGACTGACGACACCAAACGCCGTGCCGCGCTTCAGCGAAGGGAACAAGTTTACGAGACTGCTGCGCCTAGGACTGCCGCTCTGCTCGGATCATTGGTTGACGCCGAAAATCGGGACGCTGCCTCGCAGGGTTACACCGACGCTGCCGACCGGAAATATATTGAGTTGGAATTGACGCCAACTGCGGTCGAAGAGATGTTAGCAACCCTGGCAAAAAATGCGTCCATAAACCGCGACTATGAAGCGTTGCGTGCCGAGCGAGCAAAAAAGTTGCTGGGTTTAACTACGCTGGTGTCCTCGGAAATTGACTTGAAGGCCGTAACAATTGCCCCGATCCCATTTGCTGATGCCCGCCGAATGATTGCGGAAGGCTTGCAACCACTTGGCGCGGACTATACGGGACGATTCGCGCAACTTCTGGATCCGGCAAATGGCCGTCTCGATCTTTCCGGAGGAGCCCATCGAGCGCATACCGGAACATCAATTAGTGTTTACGACGCTCCGGTCGCCCTTTATTTTTCTGGGTACGACGGGACCCTCAGGGCGGCTGAAACCATCGCGCATGAGGGTGGACATGCCATTCATCGCGAACTCATGAACGCCGGCGGATCCCCAATTTACGAGCGGGAAGGCCCGCACTATCTATTTGAAGGGTTCGCCGAATTCAACGAGATGCTGGTTTTAGACCACATAGCACAGACTGCAAAAGCTCCCACAGAGCGAATTCGTGCTTTGGAGATGCTGGCCGCGGCACTGTCGCACGGCCTCTTCGATTCCGCGGAAGAAGCGACATTCGAAAGAAATTTGTACAAAGCCTCGATCAGCAAAGGGCTGTTGGAAAGAAGCCAAATTGACGATATCTACCGAGGCGCAATCGCCCCTTACGAAATCTGGCCAATGTCGGATGCCGGAACGTCACGGTCGTGGATGCGTAAGTCGCTGCTTTTCGATGACCCTCTTTATCTGATCAACTATCTGTATGCAACGGTGGTGGCAGCCGCCCTGTATGACAAATCTCACACCGACCCTAGCTTTCCGGAGAAGTACAACGCACTTCTCCGCCGCGGTTTCAACGCCGACACGAGTGAATTGCTCAGCACTATCGGCGTCAACTGGAACGATCCCGCCCTGGTGACGCGTGCCGTGCATCTCCTTCAAATCAAAACTGAACAGTTACGAGGCGAATACGCGTTGCCGATCGTTGCGTTCAGTAACGGCCCGATCTGAAGAACTTAATTTCTTCCACTTTATGAAAATCACATTCCCTCTCATGTTCTAAGCAATGTATTCCATTTTAACTAAGCCTAAATGGTACCCAAGGAGGGTGATTTAACATGGTGCTTCAATATCAAGTGGAATTACGTCATCTTGGAATTCCTTCTCCTTATTAGTAGACGAGAGTGCGGGGCGAGAGATCAGTAGGCGGCGGATACTCCCACATGATTCAAATCAGAAATTGCTGACCAGGAGATAGAGAAATGAATGTGGCTCCGGCGGAACAGGTCTTTGAAGAGTTACTCCAATACCTTGAGGTGTTGGATGCTCAAATCGGCGGCATCGTCTAGCTCCTGAAGGACAAGAGCATTACCACTACCGAAGAGTTTGCCAAATATGTGCAGCAGGCCAATAAGGCAAGCCGGGTTCGAGAGCGAGGCTTGCGGGTACGTATGGAATATTTATTTTCCTGCGCCGCCAAGCGAAGCGCCTCCGTAAAAAGTTAGCCTTACCCACTCTTTCTACTGCAATACCTTTCAGAATTTGGCGCGAATCCACTCCGAGGAGCAAGAAATTGAATCCAATTGACTATGAGACTCCAAAATAAAGTTGCCATCGTTACCGGCGCTGCAACAGGCATTGGGAAAGCTATCGCCACCGCGATGGCAACTGAGGGCGCGACGGTAGTAGTTGATTACGTGGGCGAGCCAACTCTCGCGAATGGCGTTATTCAAGGAATCCAGGCTGTGGGCGGACGAGCTCTCGCTGTTCCCGCCGATGTTTCGAACCCAGTCCAGGTAAATGAACTGGTTCGGAAAGCCATCGAGTCGTTCGGCCATTTGGACATCCTAGTGAACAATGCCGGAATTGAATACAAACATCCGTTTACCGAATTCCCCTTCGACCTGTGGCAGAAAGTCATCGCCGTTGATTTAACTGGGCCTTTCCTATGCGCGCAAGCGGGCGCAAAAGCAATGATTCGCCAGGGCGGCGGCGGACGAATCATCAACATCTCTTCGGTTCACGAAGATTTGCCGATGCCGACCAATGCCCCGTACTGCGCGGCTAAAGGCGGCCTTCGTATGTTGATGCGAACCATTGCTGTAGAACTTGCGCCCCACAAAATAACCGTGAACAACATCGCGCCAGGAGCAATCTTCACTCCGATAGATGCAGATGTCGAAGCCGATGCAAAGGTCGAAGCCCAGCTTATGGCGGAGATTCCTCTCGGCAGATGGGGAAAGCCAGAAGAGGTCGCCGGACTTGCAGTCTTTCTGGCTTCCGATGCCGCCTCGTACTGCACGGGGAGCACATTTTTTATAGATGGCGGAATGATTCGGCAATCCGGAAGCTTGTAAATTTATTTGTGCGTCGTCGGGAAACGCGCTTTCGCAAATTGCCGGCGAAGTGGTTCTCCCAAAGCAGCAATGATGAGTACCGCCGCCACGACTTGAGCATCAGGCTCGTTCTTCCTAGTCTGTATCCAGGAGCCTGGAGCAACGTCGGAAACCCATGAATAACTTTTGGCTATTCCGAAGAGATGTGGGATAGTCTTCAATCCTCGTGATTACTTTTCGGCAAACTCCATCCAGACCCCACTACTGCCACGATATAACCGCATGCTGCATTGTTTGGGAGCTATGTGGGCACCCTGCTCCAAGCTTGCGACGGGAGTTCGAAAAGATCATTGCGCAATCCGAATGTCTAACGAGTGGATTCTCAATCGCTATTTTGGTGGGCTATAAGCCAAGAGCATGCCTTTGCGCATTCCAGTTTATAGGCACCTGCCTAGTCAAATTGTTGAAGGTCAGGTGAGTGGGTTGATGCCCATCGAGAATCGTTTCGACGATCACCGGAGCAAGATAGCCACAGCTCAGGACTCGTGCCACGTATCTTTCACTAAGTCCGACGCGCTGAGCGATAGCTCGGTGTCCCGCGATTTCTCCGGCGGCGATCCATTCTGACCACTGATGCCCGCGTGCGACCGCCTTTAGCAAAGATGAAACTGTTTGTGAGCTGTCGTGATCTCTGTTTTCGGGTGCGACCACCAACCGCATCTCAAGGCCGGAGCGTTTTACTTGTGCTTCAATATCAAGTCGAATTACGTCATTTGGGAACTCCTTATCCTTTATTAATAGACTTATCTTGAGCATTGGAACGGTTATGGTGATCGCGAGCTCTGAGATCACCTCCCTTGAGCAGGCAGGTGAGAGCCGACCTGTCCAACTGAACCTCTATTTTCTTAGAGTTAATGACAATTCGGCGTATCACGAGTCTTACGAAGCCTCGTTCCTCCGCTACTAACGAAAGGCATTGCTCCGATAACTTACTAGCCGCAGCCAGGACTTGTTGCGATTGTTCCGGAGTCGCGTCGGGGCGACTAAGTTCATCCAGAATATGTTTAGGGGATCTCAGGAAAGATTGGAGTCAGACGCATACCAGCTTTTCCAATTCATGGGCCGCGATCCTGAGGGGCTTTTCCAAGCGTTGCGAGCCACCCTTGTCTGGCTTGCAAACGTAGTATCGATAACGCTTTCCGTTCTTCCGAGTGTGCGACGGAACGAAACGGTTGCCCATGGCATCTTGAACCAACCCAACCAGTAGGCTGGTTGTATTTATTTTCAGGCCAGTCCTTCGCCCTTGGTTGTCGCTACTGAGTTGGGTCTGAACTTTCTCCCAGAGATCTATGGGCACGATACCCTCGTGTTCTCCATCGTGACATTGACCGCGATGATAAATCTCACCGTATGCTTCTTCCTGCAAGCGATGACCAACGACCCGAAGCATCAAGTCCTTTCGCATGCCGGGTGGAGGATCGCGATGAAAGTATTTCCGCCATAGTTTGCGCAATTCAATTGTGCTTAATTGCGGCAGGCTCCTCAAGCGAGCCTCTATATCTTCGGTCATGAATTCTCCTTAAATGGAACGTCAAGCTTGTGACACCCGACATTTCCGCTCCAATTCGAAAAATACTCAAGCCGAAGAGCACTTTCTTATGAACTTTTTGACTTGACTCGTAGCCAGCGGCGAGCACCAGAGGCATGGGATCGCTAGGGACAGAAGCACGACGGAGCTGTGATTGCTCCTTTTATTCCCGTCCTGAGCGAGATCCTTCAAAAGGCACTGTCCTGAGTCAAGTCGCTTTCGCAAAATCATGGGATTGTGATCGCGTTGTGTTCGCTTGGGAGACTCATTGAAACCGGACTGCTCCTCTGCCCTCTGGAGAAAGAGGCTCGAAATCTAGCTAGTAAAACTTAGTGGACAATTTCTCCGGTCCGGTTTCAGCGAGAGTCTTGCGAAATTGCGGCTATTTCGAACGATTCTTGGAGGAGCGTGGCCAGGTTTCTCTGAACCCAGACTCTATGGCGGAGCGGGAAGAATTCGAACCGTCGGTACAGGTCTGAAACCGGTAAGAGCCGACGTTCCGCAAATTGCGCGGATCAACGAGTTCAACGATTCTCGGGAGACTGCCTGCTCCCCATTAGAGCAGCTAAACAGTGCGGTTTCGCGAAGCCTCCTAGAGGCGAATCCCCGGCGATGGCGGCTGTAAGTGGTCACCCTCGCGGTCCCTCATCGGCCAAAATTGGTTTGCGCGTGACTGCCTGCCTACCGCGGACTCCAAAAGCGAAAAATATCTCCGCATGGGATTCTCGTCAAATGGCGAATTTTAGTCCTCCCCCAGCCGCAGACGCTCTTACCCCCGCACTATTTTGCAGTTTGTAATAACACTGTACCTGGGGAGAAACCGCCGAAGGCGAAGTCTAGCAGGCCATCGTTATTAAAATCAGCGACGTTAAGCAATCCGTATGAACCGTGGGCGAGCGCAAAGGTGACTGGGTTTTGGAAAGTACCGTCGCCTTTGCCGAGAAAAAGGTTCAGAGTTTGATTACCAGAAATATCGCTAGTGACATCAAGGGCCTAGAATATTAATGGGTAAATCGGCTGGCTACCTGATCCACGTTGATCAGGATTTCTCGGAGACCTTAGTCCTGCTCCAGTCGCGGACCATGGCACAAACAAGCCTTACACAGCCGGAGGTGAAAAAGCTTCGGAGCCTGCACCATGCCATCTACAGTCTCTGCATTTGGGATCACTTCGTTAAGGTCGACGACAATGGCCAAGTGTTTTTAGGCGAAATTGCCTCCGACGCAATGCAAATAACGCCACACGTTCTTTGCGGATTTCGTCGAAGTTCGATGCTCCTCGCGAGAAGTATCATCGAAAATACACTTAGGCACATTTATTTTACTGATCACCCAGTCGAGTTTGAGAGGGCAAACCGCGACTCGAAGTTCTATCTGTCAGCTGAACAGCTGTTCGACTACTGCCGCAATTACGTCCATTTCCTGTATTGCGAGGAGCGATTTCAAGCGCTGTCAAAGTTGCGGAGCCTCTACAGCACGCTCTCGGCGGCGGTGCATGGTGCGAGAGTAGCGGACCTGTCCCTGCACGCAGCATTGAAATCAATCACCTTCGATCCGTCCAGCCTGGATGGTCAGGTGAAACATGTCGTATCCGTTGCTAAGTCATGCAATTTTCTTATGTGGACCGGCGGATCGTCAAGCGCCGTTTTGCTTTCAAGCTTGGCGGCCCGAATTGATTGCAGCTTGCCGTACTCCGCTCTGGCCTCTGCCAGTACCGGAAGATGGGATCGGCATTTTCCAATTAGCGAACAGATCCTGATAACTCTTGCGAGCTGGCATGGCTTCACCGCTCATCACCTGCGCCCGAGCCATTTGCAATTGCGACAGAGCTGCCAGTGGAGAGTTTTTCGCGATACGGTTGGCAGGCCTCCTGTGATGTGCAGTCTCAAGCCGACCTAATTTCCGGTTTCCGCGAGCCCTACGGCAATACGGTGAAGTTTGCCGAACTTGTCGCCGTTCCCCACCGCGTGGCAATCACAATTTTGCCTGTCTTAGCTCCAGTCGGAACCGTAGCGGTCACCTGCGAAGCCGAATTCACGCTAAATGGCGCTTTCACGCCGCCGATTGTCACCGCTGTGGTATTGGTCAGACCACCGCCGCCGATTACAACCGACGAGCCAACTTTTCCACTGGTTGGATTGAACCCGGTAATACTTGGCAGGACGGCAAATATTTTTGTACTGGTGAGGCTGCTACTAGAAGTGACAACCGTGACTTGCCCCGTATTCGCGCCGCTGGGAACTGTCGCAAGCAAGTCAGTGTCACTTACGACAGTAGACGCGGCCGGCACTCCGTTAAAGGAAACATTGGCCGAGCCCAAGAATCCTTGCCCCAGCACCTCTACTTGCGTTCCCACTAAGCCCGCGGTGGAAACCAAACTAATGTAAGCAGGCAGCAACGTATTTGCGTTAGCATTGTAAAAGGTTCCTTGTCCCCCGCCAGGTCCACCGCCGTTCTCTTCGATTATTGTACCTCCGTCGACGGTGTCGCCATACAACGGACCACTTGTGTGCTGCACCAAGGTAAGTTCTGGACTCGTACCAGTCGTTGGTTTATCAAAATTGTACGGAGTGGGACTAAACACGCCTGAAGGCGAAACACTGTACAGCGTCCCAAAGCCCGCCCCTCCCGCCGAAGTAACGCCATAAAAGTTGTGGTCTGAAGCTTGCACCAACCCACCCAGTGGCACGCTGCCATCGGCGCCATTGAACAAATGTCGGAAGAGGATCTTGCCACTGGTCGTCATCTTGAATATAACTCCGTCCCCATTCGCATCGCCTCCGGCCGAGGTGGTTCCGTATAAATTGCCGTCGATGCCTTGGACGACGGGACCAACGGGGGTGGCTCCGTCACTCTGGTTGAAGTTGTAAATCGGTTTGACAACTCCCGTAGCTGACATACGGAAAACCATCCCAAAGCCGTGCGAACCGCCACTGTGGGCTGTACCGTAAAAGTACCCGTCCGTGGCTAACGTTAAGGGAGCCTCGGGGATTTGCGGCACCGTAGATATTCGTGTAAGCACCATTGTCCTGGGGTTCAACTTGTAAGCTGCGCCCGAGTTTGTGCCCCCTTGTTGCGTGACTCCGTAGAAATTGCCATCACGTCCCTCTATGGGAGGTGCATAAGGAAAAGCTCCATCCGTACCGTTGAAACTATGCAATGTAGTGAGCACACCTGATGGCGTGACTCTGAAAAGTGTTCCCAGATTTGATGTGCCTCCCCCAATGGATGCTCCGTAGAAATTCCCATCCGTTCCTAGCGTAAGTCCCGCAGGTGCGTTGACGGGGTCGATATTGCTGACAGTAGGGAAGCTATAAATCACTTCCATAACGCCAGAAGAAGGGGTGAATCTGTAGATAGCACCCGCACCGTTCGCGCCGCCGCCCGGAGTGGTGCCGTACAAGCTGCCATCGCGACCCTGGGCAATTATTCCAGAAGACTTCGGACTACCTGGACTGAGGGGCGGAGGGTTTGGATCGCCTACATCCTCGGTATCAAAGGTGATCAATAAGTTGACAGACTGCGCATTTGCGTTGAAACCAGCGCCAATCACTAAGCACAAGGCCATTAGACAAAGCAATAGGCGGGGAAGTTTAGTTGGTAAATAGACTGATTGTGGGTTCATAAGTTCCTCTAGAACAACGCGTCGAAATTAGCACCACAGAATTACAGGGCTCACCATAACCGCAGACGGCTTGTGGGTCAATGCCAAGCGGCTGAGTTTCTTCTGAGTTTTCGATGCTCCCAATCATTTCACTTCCAGCAGCCGACGTTGTTAAAAACTCACAGGAAACTCATCTTCCCTCTATTGACCACAGGGAGTGGCGACGCTATACCACTCGAGAAGAGGAGAAAGCCAAATGACCAGACTTACTACAGAACGATTTATCGCGGTGGTGCTTTCAGTAGCGAGCTTCCTAGTAGCAACTGCGGGTAGTATGCGCGCGGAACAATGTGACGAGAGCATCCTAAAGGGTGGGTATGGGACGGCGACGACGGGATTGATCAACAGTTCCGCAAATCCAACCGACATAACTATAGGAACATTCGTGCCGTTCGTGGAAGCCGTCCGTTTTGTATTCGACGGGCACGGGAATATTTCGGGTTTCTCTACCGCAAACTACGGAGGGTCGAGCTTTCCTGTAACCTTCACCGGGATTTATTCCGTGAAAGCGGACTGCTCCGGCAACATGACGATCAACGCCGGGGTTAACGGAATTATCCATCGCGACTTAATCATCGTAGATGATGGTAAAGAGGTTGACTTTGTAAGTACGGATCCGGGCTTGTCTATTGCTGGCTCGATGAAGAAGCAGCATAACAAGAAGGAGGCAGAGGAGGCAGAGTGAAGCATTGAGGCTAACAGGAACTAGGCTTTCGCGGTGTGGTCACTTACTTCCAAGACCCACGCGATTGCTCAACATCTGAATTTTGGGATGAGTATCGACAGTTTTAAAATCGGGGTACATTTTTGTCCAGATTAACATTCCCGAATTGGCGGTAGCTGCCCTTTCAAGCCACTCAGCTGCGTGTTCAGCATCGCTTAAGCGCGCATATAGACATGCGATACGGAATGTGTCCACGTGCCAGCCGGCATAACCGAGTAGTGCTAGCTGCAACTCCTCCTGGCGGAAACTCCTAATGCCAAGTTTTTGATAAGCGTGCCGGAGCCTGGAAACAGTGGCCTCCTCGTCTCCATAAAGGATCCGAGCACTAAGATACTCTTGTACGGCTTCGTCACAGTGCCCGATCTCTTCCAAAGCCGTTCCCAAATTCTCGTGTACCAGCGCCACGTTAGGGTCGAGTTCGATGGTCTTTCGATATTGGTCAATAGCCTCGTCCCACCTCCTCGCAGCTGCCAGCATTTCTCCCAGGATGTTATTCACCGGAATTGAGAGGGGGTCTAGGTTCAGACCACATCTTGCTTGGGCAATCGAATCATTGTGAAGTCCGAGGGCGCCCAATGCTACTGAATGCGCTTGGTAAGCCGTCGCATAGTTCGGATTAAGTTCGATGGCGGTTTGCAGCTCTTGAGAGGCTCCGGCTAGGTCCCAGTCGAAGAAGAATTTGACCAATGCCAATGAAGTATGGGCCTCAGCTAGCGTGTTATCGAGAGAGAGTGCCCTCAGGGCTGCGTCCCTTGCTTTGGGCATGGCATCGGTCGGAGCCATCTTTCCGAAGTAATACCCGCGGTAAAAGTAACTGTCAGCCAAACCTGAATATGCGGACGCATAAGTTGCCTCTGCCGCAATGGCTTGGTGAAAGTATCGTTCCGCTTTCTCTAAATTCTCTTCCGTGCGTTTATTACAGAAATACCGTCCCCGAAGATACGCTTCGTGGGCCGAGGGATTGATGCGACGCGCGGATCTCAGGCGAAGCTGATCACGCTCGGAGAGCCGGAGATTAATCTGATGGGCAATCTCACGCGCCAATTCGCTTTGCAACTTCAGAATGTCTTCAGGTGTACGGGTATAACTTTCCGCCCATATGTGCTCCTCTTTGCGAGCGCGGATTAACTGAACCGTCATGCGCGTCGTCTTTTCTGATCGAAAAACACTGCCTTCCAGAATTGCACTTACGTTCAGTCGTCGGGCGATCTCCGGCAAGGGTTCGCAAGTACCTTTGTAGGATTTGATAGATGTTCGCGAGATAACCCTTAAGCCTAGAATTTTTGAGAGCTCGGCGATAAGCTCGTCGGTCATGCCGTCGGCAAAATATTCCTGCTCGGGATCGCAGGATAAATTTTCCAGCGGCAACACCGCCAAAGAGTCAATTCGTTCAATATCGTCCGTTAGCAATTGCTCTACTGGAGCGATGAACCGGTATCCCCGCCGGGGGAGGGTCTCGATAAATCGTGGCTCATCGGCCTTGTCATGCAAGGTTGCTCGAATGGAGCGAATGCAGAAATTCAGCCCTTCCTCGAAGTTAACGAAGGTAGCCTTGTCCCAAATCTGGCGTCTGATCTCTTCGCGTGTCAACACCTTGCCCGACTGCAGAGCGAGGATCGTAAGGACTTTCGCTGGTTGGGGGGGGAGATGGAGGACTTTGCCTTTCTGGCGCAATTCCCCACTTAAGATGTTCAGTTCGAATTCATGGAACCGCAGCACTTCAAAATCGGGCAAGAAGGTACTCAAAGCGAAAAAATATGTTGCGGCTTACATTGTACAGGCAGTCGCTTGTGCCCTAATCGGGCAGTTTCCCTTCAGGAAAGGTTCCTTCGAGGGCGCTAGCAAACGCACGCTTTCGATAATCCAAAATCTTATTTCGTAAATAACACCACTAAGCTGAGAGTTTGTTACCCGGCAGGGAAGCCTAATCTGATCTTTTTGTTCGGAAGGCGTCAAGTTCTGAGTGAGTACATTGCGATGCTCCACCATAAAACAGCTGTTTGTCGTTGACCCCTTAAGGACACGAGGGTATCGTGATTGCGATCGTCTCGTGACCGCAAATCTTGCGAGGATTTATGAATAACCTAGGACTCGGCCAAATGCGGGATTATTTTCGACTGAACAAACGAGTGTTCTGGGGGGCACTGCAGCAACCTGGCACCCGCTTCTTTGCCTTGGCGCTTATTCCCTTCGTACTTTTAATACCTGCGGCGGTAGGCCAAAACGATCCCTTCGCCTCCGATGCGGTCGTCGCTCAGGGGGACCCGCCTCTCACCGAGAGCATGGTTAATCGTTTTACTAACCTTCAGGGTTGGTTGTTGGAGATCCCCTTCACTCAACAGCAGCGGGAGAAGATACGTGAAATGCTCCTGCAAGATTGGAAAAAACCACAAGAGATCAAGAACGATCTAGGCTGGCTGACGGCGGCGGAAAATATTGCGCAGGCAACACCCGACGAGCGTGAGTTCATCCGCTGCAAAATCCAGCCGAGTATTCTCAAAGATTTGCGAGCGGACAAGGCCAATCGGGATTCGCAGTGGTGGGTAGCGGCTTACGACGAGGCACAGCGGCCAATTGCCGCCGGTAATCCGCCTCTCACCGAGAGCATGGTTGCTCGTTTTATTGCTTTTAATGGATGGCTATTTGAGATCCCGCTTACCCAGAGCCTGAAGGACCGGCAGCGTGCAATGCTGCTGGAGGACTGGAAGAAGCCAAAAGATCTTGAGTCGGACCTACAGGCGCTGAAATGGCAGACTGAGCTGGCCCAGCGTAGTAAAGAAGAGCGCGACTATGTCCGCAGCCTGGCCCAGCCGGAAATGATAACGAAAATGCGGGCGGACAAGGGCAATCCTGACGCGCAGTCGCTGGTCACAGCCTATGACACATCGCACCTGCCCATTGCCGCCGGCAGTGTTCCCTTGACGCGGCAAGCCTCGGATGCTTGGGCCGAACTGTTCTGCTTTATCCGTAACCAAACGGGCGGGCCCCACATGGACGCCACGGAGACAGTCAAAGATCACTTTGCCCATGAACTTATGGGAAATTACGCTAAGTTCTCGCCTGAGAAGCAGAAAGATCTTTCCCAGATGCCGCAAAAGTGGACCCTTCTGCGCTTCCTGTGGGTGAAAGGCAAAGATGCGGACCGTCAGAAAATCCTGGCAGCATGGCAGCCAATCGTGAACGCTGGTCAGTCCGCCGACCCCCAACTGACGGCGGCCTCGGAGGCACTAACGAGGGTAGATGCTTTCAAGGCGAAGGATCCGACCACCGTATCGGAACAAGAATTGCTGTTGGCGGCTAAAGATGCGGATTTGGTCGCACTTCAGTACCGACGCCAGGGCAGCAAGAAAGACTTGGTGTCCGCCCAGGGATTCGAGGAACTCGCGCGCACGTTGCATACCGGCAACAAACAGGCCTATGTGAACCTGATGGCTCAGTGGAAGGCGAACGGCGACATGCTGGCGGTGTTGCGAGCACAGTTTGCGGCACAGCAGGCGATGAGGAATGCGGCAGCGATAGGGAATGCTTATGCAATGGGCGACGCGGCCATGGCAAATGCAGTCGCCAACATCAATCCGCCGCACCCCTGTGCTTACTACGCTCCCCCCTGTACGCCCTGATCGATCCTTACTTAGTGTAATGATCGGCCCCCAAGAAATGGAGCGATACGTAGGGCTCATCGCCAACTACCCAGCTGTCGTGTGCTACAGGCGGAATGTGAAACAATTTGTCCCGGGAGCATTTCGATTTCAGTCCCTAGTCGGGTTTGCCCCTGGGGAATGTTTTCCTACGCGAAGAACCTGGAGAAGACGAGGAAGACAACAAGCCCAGAAAAAAAGGCGCGGGTCCGGGAGTCTATATGGAGAAAAGGGGCACGCCGATAAGTTTTGGGGGCATTCCCGTTTCGTGTTAGGGTGGACTCGCACACCCACGAGCACTACCAATCATTGCGTTGGCCGAACTGATTTGGGTCCGACAAAGTCCTAATGCGCTGGAGATCCTACTGGCATTCTGCCGACAAGAAAAACCTTAACGTAGCAATCGAAGTAGGAGGAGAAATGAAATTGCTTAACTCGATCCAATCTCAATCTGTTTCCCGATGGATGTTCGTACTTGCGACTTTAATACTTCCGCAAATGGTTCAGGCCCAGTGGCACGCCTCGGTCGGAGCTCAAAGCAACAATAAAGCCAGGCAGGTTCTGGCCTTCCTGCCCAATGAAATATGGATTCACGCTGGGGACAATGTCACTTGGACAGTAGTTACAGACGAAATACACACAGTGAGTTTCCTGGTATCAGGCCAGACACGTCAGCCGTTCCAGGTCGGTTGCCCAGGATTCGCTCCTAACAATTCGAGCTTTGATGGCACGAATTGCATTACGACCCCGGCGTTAGCAGGAGGACAAACCTACACCGTGTTTTTTCCAACTGCCGGCAACTTCAAACTCGTATGCCTGGTTCACCCGGACATGACGGGAACGGTACACGTACTGGATGCGTCCCAAACTCTTCCGCATAGCCAAGAATTTTATGACGATCAAGCGGCGGACGAGCGCAAGGCGCTACTCTCGGATCGAGATCGGCAATTTAAGAATCATTCTCGGGATCGTGACGACATGGATCATCACATGGTCATGGCTGGAACCGGAGAGAGTGCTGCTACCGCGGGCGGAGCTACTTCGGTTTCGGTGATGCGATTTATGCAGCCGAATAAAGTAGTGCATGTTGGAGGAACAGTGGAATGGGACAATCCTGACCCGTCGACGCCACATACCATTACGTTTGGAGTCGAACCGATGGACCCCATGCCTCCCTCCCCGAATGTGACTCTGGATGCGGATGGCGCGAGACACGCAACAATAACTTCGCTAAGCGACAGCGTTCATTCAGGATTCATTGTGGCGGCGCCACAAGACCGGATTGGACTTCCCCAATCGCCTTTGCCAGTGACCCGCTTCCGGGTGACTTTCACAGGGGCGGGAGTTTTTCCTTACAAGTGCGCTCTGCATGACGATTTGGGAATGATGGGTCAAGTGACCGTTCTACCGTAACCTTAGATGATTGGGCGGCCCCTCATACGCACTGGATGGGCGGGCCGCTTTCGTTGACCTAGCTGCAGACTCTATAACGCAACCGCAACAGACCTCTACGAGCAACCGTTGGCATGCCTTATGCATGGCTACTCCGATCCCACTTCCACCTACCCCCTCTCCAGCGTTTTCTCATGCGGTCAAGACCTGATCGAGCAGTTGGCCCACTGCTCGTTGCGCTTCGAGGATTGAGTAGCGATGGTCCATTGCTCCAGCTAAATCGGTGTTTGCAAATGCGATCCGGCCGAACGGGGCATGGCGCAGAATCTCACGTGGGGCAGGTCCACGGCCTTGGCCAAAAAAGAATCCGGGTTGCGGGCTAAGATACGCGTGGCCCCAGCGATTCAGGATGATTCCGGCGATGTCCCGCTGTGCGTTGAATCCGGAGCTCGCAAACATCTCCGTGAACTGCTCGCGGATTCTTCTTTCGTAGTCTTTGAAAGATGTTCCGATCATCTCGGCGCGACCCCGATGACCCTGCTCTTCAGTTGTGTGCCCAGGATAAGAATAGAGAATCTTTAGGCTGAGAACGATGGGAGAGTCGGGATTGATCGTAGCATCCTCGACCCCGGTGAGCGCCAGCTTACAAACTTCAATGTAGTTGCCCAGCCCTTCGAACCAGCGACAACCACTCATTCCCATTTTGTACAAAAAGCGCCAGTTTCTGAGGGCAATGTTAACCATCATGCAAGGCGAACGATAGAACTGCGCATACGCATTGCGATGTGTGTCCGGCAAATCCTTTACGATGTGCTTCGTAGTCCAGCATCCTCCCGCCATTACAACCGAGCGCGCCTTGACTCGGTACAGCGTGCCTCCCTTTAGGTAGGCAATGGTGACCAATTGGGCATTGCTCGCTGGACCATCATGCTGGACATAAACGGCAGTGGACGACAGGCGAAGTCTTACTATGCTTTGCGGATCATCCAGGGCCGAAAAATTAACCCGATTCCGGCAAACTCCTTCCACACTGGAAGGGCCATGGATTGCATTAGGAATCAGGCTCTTCGACATCAATCTCGCAATTGTGCTGTTGCCACCCGGAAACATCTGGTCCGACCCGCCATTTTCTTGTGGCAATGGATGCAGCATTTCGAATGCATAATCTGAATAGGCCGACAAGGCGTCAGGACCTAGCCCAGATCCCCCACCTTCTACTGGCGATAAAAAAGTCCGGACGGTTTCGCGGCTAATGTCGAAGCGCTCCATGTAGTGCTGTTCCAAAGTGATGGAATCGAGATATCGTGAAATCTCGTCCCCCTCTACGCGAGGAGGCTCAAATTTCTTTTTTTCTAAGGGCTCGCCCTTCAGCCAGCGTAACCACTCAACCTTGGTTCTCTTGGAAATGGGAGCGTTATCGAGACTTTTTCCTACGGGGTCGATCAACCACATTCCGGGTCTTTGCCCGAAGTTTGCGCCAAACCAGAACCCGTATTGTCCGTGTTTTAACCCCAAAGCTTCATAGGGAGTTCTGGAAAGGGGAAACTCTGGGTCAGCTCCAGCCCATTTCTGATACACAAGCTCGGGAGCTTCCAGTCCGATGGAATGGTAGAAACCGGCAAGAAAGCTATGCGGATACTGAATCTGATAAATAGCTGATCCTTGGTGCGCAATCAGTCGCTTTCCCTCAACTAGAAACTCATTTTGCTTGGCCTCGCCACCGAAGATAGGATGGTTTTCGAGAATAAGGCATTTCATTCCCGAACCAGCTTGACGCTGGAAGAACAGCGCCGCCGCCAGGCCGCTTATTCCGCCACCGATGATTACGCAATCGTAGGTCTCTTGCGTGTCCATAATATCTTTTGGAAGTGGATCGTAGATCCCATCGCGAATCGAATGACCTGCATTGAGAACATCCAAAGTATTGCCGTTCGACGTGCCATATTCGCCCATGCCTCCATAACCTGTGAAATCATCTTTGCCTGCGAGCAGGTCAACCGGAGTCATCCCTCCGAGCAACACGGCCCCAGAAGCTAAGAGCGTCGAGCCTAGGAAGTCCCGCCGTGTGATAGGAGCTTCCATTCCAAGGGATGTCGCCGGAGACAGGCTTTTTCTATCAGGCATGTGTAAAGTTTCCAAGGGTCATGCAACAAGCTTAACAAACCGACTCGCGACTTTATCGTTTGCCAGCATCCAACTTCACCACAATGGCAACCAATAAGGAATCTAGCGACAGTGTGCAGTTCACCGCTACCGGAGCCAGATGTCCTATCCGACGCTCGCTTTTCGGGCGCGGTCGAGCTGTCAAGCTCGGACACGGGTATGAAAGTCCAAGGATATCCTCTGGCGGAATCGTGGGGTTCATCAGGAAGCGCCCTATGCCGCCATTCCCTTGGTCTCCATGTCTCTAGACGTTCCGTTGATATTGTAAAGAGTAATTCTGCTGACTCGAACCGCCATGCTTCTTGTCCATTCTGTACAAAGCGCGGCGTTCAACCGCCGTCCTACACTCAGCAGAATCTGCGAGAGCTTTGCTGCACGTTCTGAAAGAGGCTCATCCGCTGATCTTGTGCGCTTTTGTGGCCGAGAGGTCGTTTAAGCACAGTCAAGTCGCTTTCGCCAACTCATCGGATTGTGATCGCATTGTGTTCGCGTGTAGGATCCGTCGAAAACGCACTGCCCCTCTACCCTACGGAGAAAAAGGCCTGAAAGCTTGCCGGTAAGATTCAGCGGGATACTTTCTCTGGTCCGGCTTTATCGAACAAGTTGCGGAATAGCGGCTACTTTCAAAAGTTCTTAGGTAAACACAGCTAGGTTTCTCTGCGGTCCAGACTCTGTGGCGGAGAGGGGGGGATTCGAACCCCCGGTACAGCTTTTGACCGTACAACGGTTTAGCAAAGCATCGTGCCGGGGGACTATCCCTCGTATTCAGTCATTTAGAAGCCTCGTAGTGCTTGCTAGTCGCAGTGAAATCTCGGCACATTCACGTTAAGTGACACCCTGAATGACACCTACTTTTCATTCGAAAACCGTCAAAGTCGAGACTGCACGGCCCGGTACATTTCGCATTTGCCCAATACCCCATTCTGGGAATTTCCTGACCCTTATACAAAGACTAACCGCGTCCCAAATCAATGCCTCATTTAGTTCATTTCCAGAACCACAAAGCGGGAAGTTTCTTTGTCCAGATTCTTGAACGTCGGCGCTGCGCCAGGAAACCACCGTACATCGCCTTTAGAGAAATGGAATTCCTTTGATTCCGCGCTCTCCTGCTCGCGCAACAGATTGAGGTCGGTAATCGCAACAATCAGGGCCCCCTTTCCCGTCGAGTGCAGTTCCTTCGAGTCCCCGCCGAGCAACTGCACGCTCACAATTTCGACTGACGTTTTCGTCAGAGTTGTGACATACGATACGTGGGGATCAGCGCCCGGACCGAACCTTTGTGTAAAGGGACTCAGGGATGGATCACGCAACCGATTCCGGCTATCATCTCCCTGCATAATTTCAACAATCAAAGCGCGATAGGGCTCATTACGTGGATTTCGCAGGCTCACACGGCTTACCGGATAAAGAAACGAAATCTCGTAGCCTTCGGGATCTTCATACGGCGCACTGGAATACGTCGTTCCACCCCAAGCCTGTTCAACCGTGCCGTTCAGCGTCATTCGCACCCAGTCATGTTTGTGAACAACCGGCTTCGTCTCCTCCAAGCGACCTAAACTGACCATGTACACGCGGCAATACCCGTTGCTGAAGACAGGCGAATAATGTGGCTCGTCATCCATCGTGACGATCTGTTCCTGCGCGACCGCTCTTGCACCTAGGCAAACACCAATCGCCAAAATTCCCGCAATGAGCTTGTTCATGAGGTCCTCCGAAGCCAAGTAAATGTTGGTTTCTAATACAGACCGTAGCGTATTTCTTCGCCGATGGCACCTCGTCGGATAAGCGAAGGGAAACTGACGTAATATCGCCATTTCACTCATTGATTGGTCGTGAGTGTAATTGCCTGTTTCCGACAGTTCACACGATTAGACTGCCGCGCTCATGGCGAAAACCAATATAAACAATGCCCAAGCTGCGCCAAAGAGCCAGAGCCGCGAACCCCAAATTCCACCGATGATGCTGAGAGTCACACACGCGGCTATCCACAAAAAAAATGCGGCCGGCGAATAGTGCCAAGGGAATAGAGCGGGGGGCACAAAAGCGAACGTTTTATACGGAAAGCTAATCGACAATAAGCAAGCCGTGGACATGACGACGCTCACAGTTCCCAGAGTGCGGGGTCCTATGCGTCTTGCCTTTATCCCTTCCACGGCGACTATTTTGCACCCTTCCGTCGTGATGCGTCACGTCACATACGTAACCCGTCGTTGGCGTAATATCGCGATTCCACTTATTGACGGAATTGTGAGTGTAATTGCCTGATAACAACAATTCTTTAGGGGCCATATAATACATACCCCTACTATGGAAAACTCGGAAACGGAACTAACCGAACTCCAATTCACGATTCTCAACGGAATGGTCGATGATTATGAGGATGTTGAACAACTATACCTTTTCGCGAACCGCGACTTTGCCGAAGAGGAACACGCAAACGTCCAGGGACCTCACATGTTGGTGCAAATTCGTTTTTACCTGCGAGAGGTAGTGGATGAGATCAGTAACATGCTTCGTCAAGGGTACATTGAGGCTAAGATCTCTAATGACGAGCAGGTCGCGCCGCTTCACCCGCTCAATTTTGCTGCACTTCATCACTATTGGTTTCGTGCAACCGACAAGGGCGCGCAGTCTTGGAAGGCCTTCAAAATTTGAATCGTGAGCCATCTGGCGACGCCTTGCTCTGTCTGGTTGTTGCAAGACTCAGCACGATGGAAATCGACAGAATAAGCGTGATTACAATGAAGCCGGTCTTCATAACAACCGAGAGAAGCTCTCGGGTAAGAGAATACAGGATGAGCTGGCGATAAATCGCCATTACACTCACAATCCCTTTGTGAGGGGTGAAAATGCCTGTTCGCAACAATTGCAACAGCTATCAAGACCGCTCTAGAATCGCAATGTGAAATTCGCACTGCTGACCATTGCGTTGTTGACTGCCCAACTCGCTGCCGCCCAGCGGGTCGCCATACGCATGCCTCCAGACGAGCCGGACCAGTCCTACCTTGTCTCATTCGACCAGAGTCGAGCGTCAGTCCAAGATGTCGAGCATTGGATGAAATTCTCGGAATTCGGTTACTACTATGCTGGTGTTAGCCTTTCCGGCTGCGATAAAAGTGCCGCCACACGAATGAGGAGGGACTGGGAACACACTCGTCAGATAAATGATCAACTGGACGGCGAAACCTATCCACCCCAACTATCGGGAGTCGTCGCATACCTCAGACGGCAACTCAGGCTGCAGTTGTGGTTGGGAGAGCAAGAAATTCGGTTTGCGGAGACTGGAGTCTTGCCACAATCTGACGCTTACGGCATCACCGCCTGCCGCCCCACCGCTGAGCGTGCATCACATGAGCGGGCAGACGGAGGATGTTCGGTGATTGGCAGTTGGATAAATTGCATCCTCACGTCGAGCGCTCCTCGGCTCGGGCGCTATCCGAAAGCGCACTTCAAAGGCTTTCTGAATGCAAAGGGCATTCGGATTTTGAAATGGGAGGGAATCGACGATTAACGAGAATCTCAGCAGCAGGTGTTAAGGCATTCCGTGCAGATAGGAGTGCACTCCTTCGTCACGCCGCCTCATTTGACAAGTAAGGAATCTACCTTCCGCATGATCCGGTATGCCCATTGAACCGAAGCCGCAACCATTGCCTCTGTTCTTGGACTCCCCTTAGGAGTTCCTAACAAGTCTTCAGCCGTCCTCAAATGACGCGCAACTAAAATCCCGGCAATGATGCCGAGCACCCGCTTCCGTCCTCGTCCATTCGGCATAATACACACTTTCGCCTTATGTTCTCCACGGGTGCGAGTTTCTTACCTCGCCATTTGATAGGTTGGGCGTAGGGTGGCCCTGCTATACTCTGCAACTTGTTTCGGCTCTCGCTTTGGGACAATGCGTCGAAAAGGAAGCAAGCAGTCATAGACAGCGTTCTGGTATGGCAACCGTTCCCACAGAACGACCACCTCTCTTGGCGCTTTTGTGCTCCGAGCCCTCCCGATATGGAACACCCAACTGGTAGGACTTGTTGACGCGTAGTGAATCGTTTTCCATCGCAATACTAATTGACGTGCGGACCATTCCGGAGTAGATTTCCACCGCACGCCTATTCCCCGCTTTTGGTTCCCTGGTGATGCATGATCGCTGGAGGCTGCTGATGACCCCACTTGCTGTATGCCCACTCAAGTTTTCAGGCCTACCCGCCCTTCTTGTCCTTGGGACAGTTCTGTTCCCGGCATGTCTTGCCCAATCCAATTCGGGCGATCTCGCGGAGAAGGCAAACGCTTCGAGTGCTCCGCCGGTGGCTTTTGTCTACGTCTCCTACACTTCCTCGAGTGACCAGAAGGGCCGGATCGCAGAGTGGGCTGCCGCCCTCGACGGAAGACTTACACCCGTTGCCGGCACTCCTTTTCATGCCGATGTCGACGAAATGGTGGTCAACGGCAAATACCTCTTCGGCTCAACGCAGAACGGGATCTATATCGCCGCTTTTCAAATTGGAGCTAATGGTGCGCTCCACTGGACAACATCGACCGACATTGCTCAGTACAATCCGAGCGGTTGTTATGGTCCAAATCCACTGGTTCTGGACCACACCGGCGCGAACTTGTATATGGCGGAACGGCTCGGTGTTTCCTGCGACTCAAACGCATATCAGTCGTTCACGATCGACAAGTCAAACGGCAGGTTGCAGTTTCTGGGTACCAGCAGCGAAGTTCCTTTGTTTGACAACCCACTGCGGTTCAGCGGAAATAACAGGTTCGTTTACGGAGGGCAATGCTTCTTTGGCAGCACGGTCAGCGACTCGGTGGCTGGACTAACTCGGTATAGCGACGGTTTCCTAAATTACAATCAGGTTCAAATCCCAACGATTGCCGCGAAGACCACGACTGACGTCTATTGTCGGGGACCTGTGGCGGCCGACACCACAAACCACGTGGCGATGTCCATGATTCCCATCAATGTGAACGCAGATCAACAGGATGGTTTGCCCCAGCTTGCGACTTTCACCGCCGACAGCAATGGAAACCTCACGACAAATAGCACCTATGCCAACATGGCTACAACTCTGATTGGAATCGTCAATATAAACATGTCTCCGTCTGGCAAACTGCTGGCTGTTGCCGGCTCCGGTGGCGTGCAGATATTCCATTTCAATGGTGCCGCTCCTCTTACTCCCGAAGGAGGGTTGCTGACAACGCATTTCATCGAAACCACGTATTGGGACAACGCTGACCACCTTTACGGAATTTCTCCTGACGGACTGCTGTACGTCTTCACGGTAACGCCCACCACAATGAGCGAGGCACCAGGTTCGCCTTATGGCGTTCCGTCAACTCCGCGGGGCTCATCCGTACAGCCCAAGACAAAGCTCATTCCCTGAGCCTCATAGACTAGAAAAGCAAAAGCGAAATAGAGACGAAGATTGGGCGAAGCACAAGCTGAGCCCCACCGACATAAGCATTGAATTTATTTCCGTCAGCGGCGCAAAAGCTCCAAAACCCTGCACTCGAGTTTCGACGAAACCGAGTCAACAACTTTTCACACACCCTACTGGCGCAGAGGTAAAGAAGGGGCCAAATTACAGGGCTTCCTCCATTGCTTGGCTTGCCCCTGGATGAAAAACTCGAAGGGCGTTGGCGAGAGGCGGGGACATGCGCAAACCAAAGCTTGCACATTCGCCTCCCGCTGCACGCATAAAAATGCACGCATAAACCGAAAGAAGAGAGGTGTAATGGAAACGGAAATAGGACGCCCGAGATTGAAAACAGACATCCCGAGCACCTTCGAGTGTCCTGATACGCGACGCAAGTCGGTTCAGCAGCGTTCGTCGCGGAGCTTCGGATATGCGGGTTCACTACAATCCAGCAGCGAAAAATGACACCTGCGTGACACCCGCCCTCGTACGTTATACATTTTATTACTCTTATTTCGACTAGCGGTTACGCTAACCGTTGTTCACGGATTAAGCCTACGAACGAGGTACTTCAAATCGGCACTGTTCTTCGGAATGAGGAAAACTTAAAATTCCGTGTCCAACTTTGGGTTTGTTCATTCATTTCCGAAATTCTTGCCAGTTAAGGTGATTTGGGAATGGAAACGCCGGAAATGTGAGTTCGCTTAAGCTCCCTTGCTGGGGGCATCACACTTTCAAAAGGCAACATTTGGGACGATTAAAGCGACGGAGGTGGACGCGAGAAGGAAAGGATCGCTTGATGAAGTTACGGGGTTTGGTACTGATTGGAGTGTTGTGTATGGGTAACTCATTTGGACAGACGAAGGTTGTTTTTGATGGAAATGAGTTGCTGATTAATTGCAGCCTCGCGGATGATTTGAGCAAGCAAAGGTCCGCAAGTGACAGCCTTCTCGCGGGCTATTGTTACGGGTTAGTACATGGTGTTTCCCAGACCGCACCGGGCGTTTGTGTACCGCAAAAAGTTCCACTAGGCCAGGCGATTAAAGTGGTGCTCAAATTTCTAAATGACAATCCAACAAGCTCCAAATAGACGGCGCGGCACTTACGCGCGATGCGTTGAGCAATGCTTTTCCTTGCCCTTCTGCGGCAGATGCTCCGAAGTGAAATTCCTTCGGGCCGTAGCTTGGCTTGTTTGAATCACCCGCGCGGAAGCAACAAGCCGCTCCCGTCGTTACGCTAACCGTGACTCCTTCAAATGCCCAAGTTGAGCATAAAAAGGCGATGAAAAGCATTCGATTTGCGTATTTAGGCCTTGGTCGCGCAGTCTTTGATAAGTTCGCCAGTGCATTCCCTTGGGTTTGCAAGGAAATGATTCCGCGAGGCTTCCTGACCCTCCAAGCTTTTCTCTGATTTTCTGACAGCGAGTTAGGGCACGATCCCCTTGAGAATCGAGCTGGCTTTGATACGGGAGGCCAATGCAATGGCGGCAAATGAAAATACTTCCGCCGTGCAGGACAGCAACTCTACGACCACAATTTAGAGAGGGGCAGAGAAACCAAGGTCTCTTCCCGCCGTAGTTGCATGGCGTCCAGTCTAGGCGGACGGGATACACCTGATTTTTCCAGTCTCCGAAATGCTCTTGGGACCGGTAAAACAAAATAATCGTGTCGCCTTCGCTATGAATGCCGACTGAGGCCACCCCCACGCCCCCGCGCGTCCAGCGCATTACGCAATGATTTCCGGCCCGCAACCAGCCGTCGCGATGTAACTTTCTGATATCTATTTGTCGGCAGTCAGAGAGTGTGCGTTTTTGCGTCACGGCCCGTCTCCCCTAAAGAACATCATTCTACGAATCGAAATCATCAAGCAAGCTAGCGAATTTTTGGAGCACCGACGGACGACCTAGCCCCCCTCACTGTCAGATTAAGGCTTCCGTCATCACTGGGTGCTTATTAAACTCGGGAGGTGGTGATTTTCCGAGGAAAGTTCTGCCATGAAAACCGCGCAAGGTCGACGACGTTTTGCACTTGAATCAGCGGATGAGCGCCATGCAGTAGCGGCATTGATTGCAGCGGCGCCGAAGTACAAGAGAGAGTTCGAGATGCATTTGTTGGACCAACTATCCATAATTGGAGACCCACTTGGCACCACCCGAAATATTCAGGCCAGCCCATCTGATACGGTTCTGGCAGCTAAAAAGTTGGGCAGCAGAAGCTGACAAAATGGCGGACCGCCTCGCGGAGCAGGATTGGTCTTATTCGCGCTTCCCCGCTGTTGTTTGGAGAGAGCCCCCGACTAAAGCGGTCCGGGATTACGCAGAGCACCTCAGGGAACGAGCCCAAGCCCTCTATATTGAGATACCTAAAACACACATCCGACACCGAATTAATCAGGAAAATAAAGAAATATTGAGTCTCGTGCTGTTAGTCAGAGAATACACCGGTAAGCCTCATTTGAAGGAGCTGGCACCCTAATTGGGACCGCTCTTGGGGACCACGGTTATACCCTAGATCGCCTTCGAGCGCTTGTGCGGTATCACACCAATAGTTGAGGGGTATTTAACACCCTGCTCCGAGAAATCAGCACTTGGTTTTTCGACCCCTCGATTTCTCCGTAGATCAACCACCGGCAGATGCGGCATTGTGTGTGCATGGATACGTCACTCGAAAAGTTAGCAGTGAATATCAGAGAAGCTGCCGAGATGATTGGGTCTCGGTCCGCACAATTCAAAACTACATTCGAACAAATCAGCTCTGCGTGACTCGACTAGGTCGCAGGCGCCTCATCGTTGTTCGGCACTTGAAGGATTTCCTCGAGGCAGACCATCCTGCGGCGATAGTCGTCACACCAAACAACCATCGCTAAAAAACAAAACCCCCGGCGCTAACCGGGGCAGAAAGGAACACACATGAATCGAAGACAATTAAACCTTACTTCACCGCGCAGCGCAAGCCGCCGTCTTACTCGGGCCATAACCCTCTTGACCCGTGCGGGACGGCAACTCGATGCAGCCAGCACCACGAGCCAGGATCGCTATCACTCCGACCGACTGAGATTTCTTGCCACCGGTCTACGGGATCTCAGTATCCCCCCTCTCGCGAATTGCCAGTCATCTTGAGAGGGGAGGTGAGCAGTGAAAGGCGGGCTGTGGCGCAATCATGCAGCAACGCCCACTCAATCTCAACTTAGTTTTCCCGTAGAGAACCGGCAAGCGCAAGGCCACGACGCAAGCTGAGTGTCTCATCGAAAAGTTGCGGCAAGCCCACGCGCAGGGCAAGCCGCTGAGAGCTCCCGGACATCATGCGATTGGGAATCGCGCAACACGGGGCTCGATTCAACGAAATCCGTTCCCGCGGATTCGTGGTCGAAAACGAATTGGACCGCGACACTCGGGGCGTTGTTCGATCTCGGTACTGGCTCCGGCATGATCCGGAACAGGAGGGTGCCAATGCTAGATAGCGAAGCGGTCACTGCAAATTCCTCCCAGTCCCTCCATTCGCCGAGCGCCGATTGCTCGGAGATAACTGCCGTCGCCCGAATGTGGCTCGGGGGTCCCTTACGCCAGTTCACTCCTACGCAAGCCAAGAGTCACTACATTGGCTATTCTGGGCCAATTCTGACGGGTTTCGCGGGCTCCTACATCTGCGATGGCTGTAAGGGGCCATCGGGCGGTGTTTACCTCCTTCCAACAGTAAAAAAATGGCTTTGCGGACGTTCTGTCGGCCCGCGAGGCGAAGCGGAGGTGAACGGGGATGACTAATCCTATCCGCACTATTCCTATTCGCCCCGACCAAAAACCAGCGATAAAAGTCGCGGCGCCGTACCCTTTGCTCGACCCCGGCGACTACACGGCACTATGCACTGAAGCATCCTTCGAATGGGCGCGCCAGTGGGGTTGTTGGAAGGCGAGACTGGTTCTTGAGCCTCAAGACTATGAAGGGAGGGCATACACCGGGAGGCTCTGCAAGTTTATCAATCTCGGCAAGAACCAAGCAGAACCCTATGTGGGGATGCGCAGTTATTTCCGAATGTTGCTAGTTGAAGTGAATGGTGAGCAACCAATTCGCTCGGACTTGGACGATATGAGCATTTTCGAAAACTGCTTGTACCAAATCACAGTTGAAACAGTGGTCAAGAACCGGAAATGTGAATTACTCGCGCCTGAACATCACTATTCAATAGTGCGAAACATTCACCCCTGCAAACTCTCTAGACCTTTCAACCCAACTAACCATGAGAACTCTGAGAACCTTAAGAACCTATTAACTGACCAACCGAGCAACCTAGTAAACCTACCCCTAGGCAATGCACGTGTTGCAATAAAACGCCACGAACTGGAAAACAAGTTTGGGTAGTAAAGCTGACCCGAGCATAGCTACCCCGAAGGCGGGGCTGGCAGATTCGTCTGTCCGCCCTGCCAGGCAAAACCCGCAAATTCAGCACATCTTGGGAGTGACCAGAAATGCAACAATTCGAAACTATAGACGCATCATCAGCTCGCGGAACGATGGCGCGTTCCGAAGACATGGGTTCGCAACTGGACGCGCGACGGCTACGCAAACGATCCCATCCCTCATGTGAAGCTGGGCAAATACGTTCGCTTCGAATGGGGTCAGCCCTGCGCTCGCCGAATGGTGGGCCAAGAGACGGCGTTAGAAACTTCAACCCTCTTTCCCCTTGACTCGCATACTAACCTATCGATAAGTTAGATTGACATGAAAGATCCCAATGCAGTTGCTCTCGGTAGAAGAAGGGCGGCAAGGCCAGGGCGGAAAATCTGTCCGCTGAGGAATTGTCCGCTATCGGGCGCAAGGGCGGCTAAAGACAGAATGAAAACCATGACGGCAGCCGAGCGCAAGAGGATAGCCCGCAACGCGGTAAACGCCAGATGGGGAAAGGGGAAAAAATGAAACGCAGACGAGAACAGCGTGGCACCGTGTATTCAAAGTGCGGAGCCTGGTATTGAGGTATTCAGATTTTCGCGTAATCGACGGCGAAGTGCAGCGAAAGAGACTCGCGAAGCAACTTGGCGCGGTCGATGACATGAACAAGAAAAAGCGAGGGACGAGGCTAAAGAGATTTTTGGCTTCAATCAATAACCGAGCCTAATGCCGGAGACTGCGGTAAAGCTAACGGAGTTCGTCGAGTCAGTTATATTTTCCCCGCATCGAACAGCGCACTCGGCCCTCCACTTTTCGAGGATATCAGATCCTCTGGAAACAGTTGAAGCCGTTTTGCTCGAGATCTTTGGACTCGGGACGTAAGGACTCAGCCATGTCCAGACTGATTTTGGATCAATGGCGCAAACAGAGCGATTCAAATAAATTCACTAAAGCATATCAAGAGTTTTCTCTCGGGTGTATTCCGCCTCGCGGATCAACAGGGATATTACGAGGGCTCCAGTCCTGTTAGGGAAACATCCTTGCCGCACGAGCCGTGCTGCGGAGGAAACATACGCATACAGCCTGGAGGAAGCTTTGACCATGATGGATGCTGTGCCAGAGCCTGCGTCAACGCTCATAGCGACAGCGGCCTTCACGGGCGCTAGACGAGGAGAGCTTCGAGGGATGTTTTGGGAAAACTACTCTGATGGCGCAATACTGATCGCTCGATCAATTTGGAACGGAATCAGCACCGATCCCAAAAGCCGAAAGAGTAAAGCTCCAATTCCGATCATCGGCAACTTGGCTACAAGACTCGCAGCGCACCGAGCGCGGCAGGGTAACCCCTACACCGGCCCTGTGTTTCCCAACGATGCTGGAAAAGCTGCGGACCCGGATAGCCTCTTGAAGCGCGTGATACTCCCAGCGCTTCGAGTTTGCCGGGTCTGTAGTTTGCCGGAATCAGAACACGGACGTGCGAAACATAAATACGAACGCAACACGATCCTCCCGGAGTGGCATGGGTGGCATGCTTTTCGGCGTGGCCTCGCTACCAACCTCCATCGCTAGGGGTGCCAGCAGAAACAATCCAAGCGATCCTGCGCCACAGTAACGTCGCGGTGACGCAAGCTTGTTACATAAAGACCGTGCGGGAAGATACGAAAGCAGCAATGGAGAAACTGGAAACCGCGTTAAATGACACCCACGTGACACCATGGCAGCGCATGATAACCGACAAGGCGGTCATGTGATGTTAGCGTCGCCTCACGCAAGGTTCTGTATTCGAAAGACTTTCAAGGAATCTGGCGGAGAGGGGGGGATTCGAACCCCCGGTACAGCTTTTGACCGTACAACGGTTTAGCAAACCGCCGCCTTCAGCCACTCGGCCACCTCTCCGGGGTTGGAGTTTTGTAGTTTATCAGCTAACCGCAAATAAATCTGTCAATCCACTTTGCCCCTCAAGTTGCACTGCTGATGGCAGGTAGAACCTCGAACAACAACTTATCTTGCTCGCATTAACAATTGACCTAAATCTAACGGACTTAAGGCTGAAGGTTGATTACTCCCGTGTGGCCTTTGCTGAAATCTGGTCTGTACTTTGGGAATGTTTCGCCGCCCACCGCCTCGCGATAGAGTGAGCATGCTCACACGAGGACAATGAAAACATGAAAAATCCGATCCAAGTGCTGCATACCAAAGAGCAAGAGATCAACCGCGTGAAGAAAGAAATTGACGCGCTGCGGATTGCCGCCCAATTACTGGGGGACGAAGGCCAGACCGCCAAGCCACAACCCATCGAAATGCGAAGGTCTACCGATGTCCACTAGACGGTAGATACCAGCCAATCCCCCCTGCCGCATTGCCCCCCTGCAGCAAGGTACAATCACCTCAACATGGCAGAAGACGTTCGGCGCGGCCTGATCATGGTTAACACCGGGCCCGGCAAGGGCAAGACTACGGCGGCCATGGGCACAGGCCTGCGCGCCGTGGGCCAAGGCATGCGCGTGTTGATGCTGCAGTTCCTAAAAGGCTCATGGCATTACGGAGAACTAGACGCCGTGCAAGCGTTCGGCGGCAAATTCGTGATGAAGCAGATGGGCCGCGGATTCGTTAAAGTGGGCACCGAGAAGCCCGATCCCGAAGATATGCGGATGGTGGAAGAAGCATGGATCGAGAGTGAAGCGGCCATCCAATCCAGAGAGTGGGACCTTATCATTCTCGATGAGATAAACTACGCCATCACCTACGGCATGTTAGACCCGGCAAAGGTCGTCGATAGTTTGAAAAAAAAACCGGAGATGCTGCATATAATCTTAACTGGACGCAACGCCCATCCCAGCATCGTTGAGTTGGCCGATACCGTTACCGAAATGCGGCAAGTAAAACACGCCTACGAAAAAGGAGTAATGGCGCAGAGAGGAATCGAATACTGAAACATTGAGCAATTGGGTAATTTAGTAATTGAGTAATTGAAGATCAAAAATTTAAGTCTCTTTTGACCTTCAATTACCCAATTGGCCCTTTACCGAACTACTAAATGCTATGACCTGGTTTAAACGACAATCCGGCGATCTCGAAACTCCCGGCGAGAAAAAGGTGCATACCGAAGGGCTGTGGGTGAAGTGTGAGGGATGCCGCCAGATTATTTGGAAGAAAGATTTGGAAGACAATCTGAACGTCTGCCCCAAGTGTGACAAGCACTTCCGAATCGGGGCGCGGGAACGTCTCGCCCATCTGCTGGACGACAACAAATACGAAGTTTCGGACGCCGGCCTGACGTCCACCGACCCCTTGAAGTTCGAGGATTTGAAAACTTACGCATCCCGGCTCGCACAAGCGCAGGCGACGACCGGCCTGAACGACGCGGTGATCAACGCTCACGGAAAACTCAACGGCCGCCCGGTGATTATCAGCGCCATGGAATATTCGTTTATCGGTGGAAGCATGGGCGCGGTAGTCGGCGAGGCCATCACGCGCGCCATTGAGAAAGCAGCCGCGACCAGTACGCCACTTATTATCGTCTCCGCCTCTGGGGGGGCCCGCATGATGGAAGGCCTGATTAGCCTCATGCAGCTGGCAAAAATTTCCGCAGCATTGGCCCGGCTGGATGAAGCTAAAGTTCCCTACGTCTCGGTGCTCACCGACCCGACCACCGGGGGCGTAACCGCATCCTTTGCCATGCTCGGGGATCTCAATATCGCCGAACCGGGCGCCCTGATTGGATTCGCGGGCCCCCGTGTAATCGAACAGACCATCCGCCAAAAACTTCCCCAGGGATTCCAGCGCAGCGAATTCCTTTTAGAACACGGAATGCTCGACGCGGTCGTCCCGCGCAAGCAGTTGAAGTCCTACATCGGCCGCGCCCTGCAGTTCATGGAGAAACCCGTCCAAGCCTCGGCTTGATTCCTCCGCACTACGACAGCCCGCCGAACTGTAGCGACAATTTTTCCCTTTTGACCCAAAAGGTTCCCCTCGATGCAACCAATGTGCAGGATTATGCACTGACTCAGCATGCTTGAAAGCCAAGCCAGCCGCGGGAATGCAGCCAACCCCTATATTTTGTAACGTCTTCACTTCCGGGATCAGACAGAAGACCTCCCGCCACCCTTTGGCCGCCGACATGCTTTAACCAATGCAACAAAGAGGTCTTAGATCAATGACCACTCCATTGTTTTCACTTTTCCCAATGAGTCGTTCCAGGGTTAGGGAGCGGCGCCCGCAAACTGCCTCCTAATTTCCCACCTTCCAGCCTCTTTAAATTGACGGCCCTAGAAATAGGGCCGCTTTTTTTGAAAAATGGTCTTAAAGTAGAAGAGGCAGAAGGATGCCCAGGGAGGAAAACTGAGAAACGAGCTTTGAGTCAATCCATCCTTTACTTGCCTCAGTAGCCGGCTCGATTTCCGCCGAAACAGCTTCCGTCCGCTTATCCCGTCGGGGGCACGCCGACTTCGGTGCCTACGTTGAGAGGACACGAACCTTAGGCCGCCTAGGTGTACAATCGGGCCTCTACTACGGAGGACATAACAATTGACGACAACAACAAACGTTATTTGCATTCTCACCTTGCTCTGTGGTCTCGCGCTCTCCCGTAACCTCAACGCGCAAGCAGGCGGCGACGTCGCCGACCAAATCAAGCAACTTCAGCAGGAGTCCCGAGACGCGCAGATGAAAAACGACGCCTCATGGGCGCAGCAGCATCTGGCCGACGGATTCGTTGCCGGAAACAGCTGGGGCGCATGGGAGACCAAAGACGAGTTCATCAAGGACCTGCAAGGTAACAAGAACAAGTGGAAGAGCGGCAACATCAGCGACGTGAAGGTAGCGACCTTCGGCCCGAACGCGGCCGTCTCGCATTACACTTTCACTTACGACGCCGAAATCCAGGGCAAGCACCGGGCGCGCACGGTCATCTGCAGCGACGCCTGGATCAACGATTCCGGAACATGGAAAACCGCTTCGACCCACTGCTCAATGGTGAAGGGCCAGTAGCGGCGACATGAACGTCATTGAAAGGGGCCCTTAGGGCCGAGGGCCCTTTCGCGGGCAGTGCGGGCGGCCGCGCAATGTCACCCACAACGGCAAGGACAACAATGGGTTGTCTTGGCGAATTCTCGCGCAACACGCATTGCTCTTCGTGAAGGCGATGTACAAGCCGGCTGGAGACCTTGGTTGGGCAGGATTACGAAAAGGAAGCGGCCTTGAACGGCACCGGATGCTGCGCCTCGTACGCGGAAATATCGGGCTCGTGTTGCAGGGTCAAGCCGATGTCATCGAGGCCGTTCAACAAGCGGTGGCGGGTGGATTCCTCGATTTGAAAATTAGTGACGAAACCGTGTTCGTCCTGCACGGTAAGCTTCTCCAGATTCACGGTAAGCCGATAATCCGGAATTTCAGCCGCGCGGGCCAAAATGCCAGCGACTCGTTCTGCGGAGAGCACGACGGTGAGCACGCCGTTCTGCACGCAGTTATTCGCGAAGATATCCGCAAACGACGGCGCAATCACCGCCCGGAATCCAAAATCTTCTAGCGCCCATACCGCGTGCTCGCGTGACGACCCGCAGCCGAAATTTCTCTCGGTCACCAAGATGCTTGCGCCAGAATACTGGCGCTGGTTCAAAACGAACGTGGGATCGGGCTGACCATCCTTCCCCTTCCGCCAATCGAAAAAGAGAAACTCGCCAAATCCGGTGCGCTCAATCCGCTTTAGAAATTGCTTGGGGATGATCTGGTCCGTATCGATGTTCGCGCGATTGAGTGGAGCGACAAGACCGGTGTGGGATTTAAAGGGTTGCATAATCAATAGGTGATCTTTGGGAAGGGCACGACTTGAGCCGTGCCGTTCAGTCGAATTACGTTTATCGGCACCACTGAAGTCGTGCCCTTCCAATCAGCGGCTGCCCTCACCGGAACTCCCAATCCCGCACATCCGTAAAATGGCCCGCGATCGCCGCCGCCGCGGCCATCATTGGACTCACCAAGTGGGTTCGTCCGCCACGTCCCTGCCGTCCCTCAAAATTTCGATTGCTGGTCGAAGCACACCGTTCCCCAGGCTGCAAAATATCAGGATTCATCCCCAGACACATCGAGCATCCCGACTCCCGCCATTCGAATCCAGCTTCCTGAAAAATTGTATGCAGTCCTTCTCTTTCAGCTTCGCGCTTCACCGTCTGTGAACCGGGGACCACCATGGCGCGAACTTTTGGATTCACGTGATGTCCCTTTGCCACTCGTGCTGCCGATCGCAAATCTTCCAACCGCGAATTGGTGCATGAGCCGATAAAAACGCGATCCACGGGAATGTCTTCCATTGGCGTCCCAGCTTTCAGTCCCATGTACTCAAGCATGCGCCCCACAGCCTCGCGGTCTCCATTTTTCAATTCGCTCAACTGCGGCACCCGACCGCCCACCGAAACCACCATTCCCGGATTCGTTCCCCAGGTAACGAATGGCTCCAATTTCGACGCATCGATCTCAACCACTGTGTCATACTGCGCGCCTTCATCCGTCGCCATGGCCCGCCACTTAGCAATAACCCCCTCCCACTCGGCATCGACCGGAGCGAACCGCCGTCCCTTGATGTACGCAAATGTGGTTTCGTCGGGCGCAACCATCGAAGCTCGCGCTCCCGCCTCGATGCTCATGTTGCAAAGGGTCATGCGCCCCTCCATCGACAGGGATCGGATAGCGTCGCCTGCATATTCGATCACATGCCCGCTTGCCCCGTCGGTGCCAATTTGCCCAATCACTCCCAACGCCAGGTCCTTCGCGGTAATGCCCTCTCCGAGCTGGCCGCTGACGTGAATCAGCATCGATTTCGGCTTGCGCTGCGGCAGGCATTGCGTGGCCAGCACATGCTCGACTTCAGAAGTGCCAATGCCAAACGCCAATGCGCCGAACGCCCCATGCGTGCTGGTGTGGCTGTCGCCGCAGACAATCGTCATGCCCGGCTGCGTCAATCCCAACTCAGGGCCGATCACGTGCACGATTCCCTGCTGTGCGGAATCCATATCGAACAGGGGCACACCGAAGTCCTTGCAGTTTTTTTGCAGGGCCTCAATCTGCCGCTTGGCAATAGGATCGAAAATCGGTGTGCCTCGCGGTTCGGTGGGAATATTGTGGTCAACCGTCGCCACAGTTCGATAAGGCTGCCGCACGTCCCTCCCCGCCACTCGCAGTCCCTCGAACGCTTGCGGAGAAGTCACTTCGTGGACCAAATGCAGGTCAATGTAAAGCAGGGGCAGGCCTTCTTCAGGCTGGCAAACTACGTGCGCGTCCCAGATTTTGTCGAAGAGTGTTCGCTTTTCCACGTCCTGAATATTCTACCAATGTTCCCGGCGGCGCTTCTCTCGGCGGGCTGGTGATGCCAGTCAAGGGGCGTTTTTCTTATTGTGGGCCAAATAGAAAGTCATCATTAGGGCGCTGCCGGCGAAGGGAACCATAAACCCGCTTCTCAGGCTTCCGAATTGAGTGGATATTGCTCCCACAGCCCAGGGCATTACTGCGCCGCCCAAGTTGCCGAGAGAGAAATCACCCCGCTAACGCGGGATGCCGACTCCCCGAACCAACTGGGCAGCAATGCCACGTTGATGGGGAATACCGAGGCGAGTCCTAGTCCTGAGATTGCCGCCCCCGCCATCACCAATGTTGCTGAATGCGCTAGCAGGATCAACATTATCCCCAGACAGGCGGCCGCTACTCCCGCTGTTGCGAGTTTCGTTTCGTGATGGTGCCGCAGTGCTAGAGGCGCCGATAGTCGGCCTAAAAGCAGCGCTCCCCAAAAAAAAGAAGGCGTGATCGCCCACAGCGAATGCGAATCAATGCGGTGGGCATAGGAAGCTACCCATCCACCTACGCACGTCTCGGTGCCAACATAAATAAAAAACAATCCTCCAATGACAGGCAACAAGCGCTGGTTCCAAATTTTGACTGGCATGCCCGACGCCGCGCTGGTAAATGCTGGTTCTTGCAATAGCACCTTTCCATCCTCGGTAAATCGAACTGCGGATAAGCATCCCGCCAACCCGATCAGTGCGATTGCCGTTCCGTATAAGAATGCCGCGCCGCTGTAGGCTCGCTGCATTCCCGCCACCACCAATGGACACATCATTGCGCCCACGCCCCAACATGAATTCAGCAAATTCAGAGCCGACGCGGCTTTTGCCGGGTTAGTTCGCGCCGTGCGAAGGTTCCCTGCGGGAGTGTTAATGCCGAAACCAAAACCGAAGACGCACACCGACAACAGCCCGAACATCCAATTGGCCCGCGCAAGACCGAATACTCCCGCTGCCATGGTCAACACGCTGACGATCAGGGTGACCCGGTATCCCAGGCGCTCTACCAGCACGCTTGACAGCAGCATGCCACACAACGACGCAGCAAATTGCGCGGCGAAAAGATATCCTGCGCGGGTATCATTCAAACCCCAGCGGGTCGAGAGGGCCGGGAGAAGCGGCCCCAGCAGCGTCATCACGATGCCCACGATGACAAAGTCCAGGTAAAGTAACCGAACGCCGTCGGTGAGACGTTTTACGGGCGGCGCAATAGCGGCTTCAGGCATATATGTATATTGAGGGAGAGCGAACCTGCGATATCAAAATCATTTTCGCTGCGAATACCTTTGATAATCAGCGCCCTGGGGCGGACGCGATTTCATCAGAATTTACAAAGAGTTTTGGGATATTCATCTACCCAATGATTTTCACCAACAATGATCAATAACAAACGCATCGCCGTAGTGCTGCCTGCCTATAACGCGGAAAAGACCTTGCGCGCTACGGTAGCTGAGATTCCCGAGGTCGTGGACATCATAATTCTGGTGGACGATCACAGTTCGGACGACACCGTGCGGGCTGCCGAAGCATTGGGGTTAAAGTGCTTCGTTCACGACCGCAACTATGGCTATGGACGGAACCAGCAGACTTGTTATCGGGAGGCCTTGGCGGAGGGCGCGGATGTGATCATCATGCTGCATCCCGACTATCAATACACTCCCCTGCTCGTCACCGCGATGGCCAGCATGGTGGCTTATGGAGTCTACGATGTCGTCCTCGGCTCGCGAATTATCGGTGGGCAGGCGTTGCGTGGCGGTATGCCGTTTTATAAATACGTTTCAAACCGCTTGTTGACCGCCGTTGAAAATTTGTTTTTAGGAGTGAAGTTATCTGAATATCACTCCGGCTATCGGGCCTTTAGCCGCGACGTTTTGATTACGCTGCCATTGTTGGAGAACTCAGACGATTTCGTTTTCGACAATGAAGTCCTGGCGCAATGCGTGCATTTTAGATTTCGCATTGGAGAGGTTTCTTGCCCGACCAAATATTTTGCGGAGGCCTCGTCGATTAATTTTTCCCGCAGCGTGAAGTATGGCCTCGGTGTTTTGGCTACTACTTTTAAATACGCCGCTGAGAAACGCGGCATAGCGCACTTCAGTATCTTCAGTCCCAAGGGACGCAAGTTAGACTCGGCGCTTCCCCCGTACTATGCGGAGGGCATGGTACGAGGTCTTGACGGATAAGCTGACCGTCGTTGGCCTTGAATTGCAGTTAGAAAGCAACGAAATCTCTTACGTTTTAGACACCGCGAATTGATTAATCCGGCACACAAGAACTGAATGATTCTGGTAGGGACACAACAATTCCCCCATTACAGGCTTCGCTAGCAGTACCCAAGTAACTCCGTATTGCTGATTTAGTTTTCTGAAGTCCGCTGATTGAAAATTCTTCCATCCCTTTTCTAAATCTATCTGGCGCTTCCATTCGTCCGCGAGAGTCGGAAACATGCTAACTGCGCCAGCGTCTTTGGTCGTGTCTGCCAGCATGCTTCGCTGCGCGATGGCGCGAAATCCGTGAGTGTCTTCACCCTCACGACGCATAAGTTGAGGGTCTAGAGCGAAAAACGCCTCGTTAGGAGTGTTCTTTCGGACCCACACAAAAGCATCCGCCCAACTGTTTTTCCGATTCTGCAAAGACCATTCAATGTGCGGGCTGGCGGGAAAGAGCGAACGTTGCGCGATAAACATTCCCGCGCACATAGGGACAAACAAAAGTGCCCACGCCCACAGCCGAAGCTTAAGAACGTATTCGCCGAGTAATCCCCCAACGATTACGACTAGCAGGATGTACAGCAGATGCAGGCTGCGCAAAGGCTGCAGGCGGGCCAAAGCTTCAAAGCGGGAGGGCACGGTGAACCCCAGGGTTCCCAAAAAATACACCAGGTCATAAATCATCAATGCCCGGCAGATTAGATCCAAATTGATAAATCCCTGTTTGCGTGCGATCCGGCTAAACCACCAAAGCAACCCCACCGGCGCAAGAATTCCAAGCCACTCATACCATTCCCACCTCAAAATGTAAAAGTAAGAGGGTGCAGCGTCGTGGTATGCCGCCGGGGGACGCGCCAGTAAATTTCCGATAGGCAATAAGGCTGCGAGCTGGATGCGCGGCTTTCGCATCCAGCCAAGCAATATGCAGAAAGATAATGCGAAAACTGACATTAATGGATGCATGGCCGCCGCAAACGCCAGCCAGAGAGCCATCCATACGTATCTGCGTTTCAGAGTGCAGGTGATCGCGAAGACCGCTGCGAACGCGGCAAAGTTCCGGGGATTCGTATATTGATCCAGGATATAAAGCGCGGTGCCAGCGACGGGCAAAGTAAGTAGGGCCGCGATCGTTCCAACGCCGCACCAGCGGGCCCGGTCGCTGTGAAACAATTCACCACTTAATTTCCAACAGGCCAACAGCAACAAGAAGATCGAGGCGAATTGAAATATAAGCAGGACTGCATCCAGCGAAATATGAGAAATTCGCACCGCACTGGCAATGAAATTTGGAAATAAAGTAAGGCGAGCGTGCGAAGCGAAAAATTGTGCGTTGAATGGAAACAGCCCGGGATCAAGTATCTTCTCGACTCCGGGGAGATAGATTTCGGCGTCTTCTACGCCCGGATGGTAGCCATGCACCAGAAAGGCCGCGACGGTGAGGAGGGCTATTACAGAAAAATCTTTTACCGTGGAAGCGCGGGACGTAAATGCTGACGGTTTTTCGTTCAGAGCGCTTGCTCCCGCTGAGATTGTGCGAGGATCCCAATCCCTATCTTATTGATGAATAAATTCAACTATCCTTCCGGCTTTCTTCTTTTCAATTCGTGACGCACGCTGCGCCCTTCCACTAAATGCAGCAATTCCTCTGCCAGGTTTTTCGTGTGGTCGCCGGCACGCTCGAATGCCTGGGCGACTAACAACAAGTTGGTGCTGTATTCCCGCGGACGCCTGTCCGTACTCTCAAGGTGGCGCCGAAACATGGCGTGGCATGCCTGATCGATATTGGAATCATTTTGCAGCACCCAATTTGCTGGTTCGATCTCGCGCTCGACAAATCCTTGATGAATCCGCTCCAACATTTTTTCGAGCGTGGTAGACATCGTCATCAAATCGCGCCGGTCTTCGGGCATCAGCCGCGTCGTGACCTGTTGCAGGCGCTTTACAGCCGACCACGTCAGATCGCCAACCCGCTCCAGGTCGATAATGAATTTTAGGCATCCCAGAAGTTCGCGCGCCTGGGTTTCGGTCACATCCGTGATCGCGCTCGTGATTTTTTCGTCCACCTTGCGTTCGATGCGGTCGAGTTCTTTCTCGCAATCTTTCACCGCAAGAAAAGCCATCTTTGAAGAATTCCCGACGAACTCGCTGGTGTTTGACGCCGAATCTTTGGCGACCAGACAGGCTTCTCGAATGAGACTAATGAGTTCCTTGGTAGAGTCGGGTACACGGGAAGCAACTAGTCTGGTGGCGCACATAGGGGCCTGACAACGCACAATATACTTGGATAATTGGGCCTTAAATCGAAAGCGTACCGGTCAAATATAGTACCGCGTTGCCTTTTAATATGACACGGTCTTTATTCAGTTCGCACCAAAGGTCTCCCTCGCGTTTGGACAGTTGCCGCGCGTGAAAATTGTTCTTTTTAAATATTGTCGCCCAATAGGGTGTTAGCGAACTGTGCGTCGATCCTGTGACCGGATCTTCCAGTATCCCGTAGCTAGGAACAAAATATCGTGAGACGAAATCCGATTTTGTTCCCCGCGCAGTAATGCAAACTCCAAAGGGATGCAGCGTGCTAAGACGCTCAAAATCGGGAGAAACTTCCCGCACCTGCTCTTCATTTTCGTAGATCACGAAATAATTATTCTTCGTTTGAAAAACTGCAGTTTGAAAAATCACGGGTAGTTTGCCCGACTGCCCATTTCCGGTTAAGCCCAACTCGAGGTTCGCCGGAACTTTCTCTGCTTCCCACGGCGGAATCGAAGGAAAATCCATCGCCAATAGATCCCCATTACGGCTGACCGTGAGGACACCGCTTCGCGTCTTAAAACTCACCATGTTTCTTTTCGGCTCGGTAATCTTCAACAGGACGTACCCGGTGGCGAGCGTCGCATGACCGCAGAGATCGACTTCAAATTGCGGAGTAAACCATCGCAATTTGAAATCGTCGCCTTCCGCCACGAAGAACGCAGTTTCCGAAAGATTGTTTTCAGCTGCAATATTTTGCAACTGCGCATCGGGAAGCCAAGATTCCAGCGGACACACCGCCGCCGGGTTACCCGCAAAAAGTTTGTCTGTAAACGCATCAACTTGGAAGATCGGGAGTTTCAACTTTTGCCTCCGAGTTAAACAGATGACACCGAGCTGTGCCTGGATTCGTGACCAACATCAATGACCAGTAGCGAGGGGCCGAAAATCCAAACCGTAACGTTTGGTTCGTGTATCTTAGTTGCCTTGGTGATAAAGCTTTAATGGTCAGGAAGGTCGATTTAGAACAACGTCAGCCCAGTTACGCGCATCGATATACAGGCGAGCCCATTCCGTCGATTGCCCGATTCAGCTGCAAGGAAAAATATGGCAACCAGCCTTCAACCAAACTTGTCACAAATCGGCGGAAAGCATTTGCAGCAGCACTTCCTCGCGGTGCGTGCCATGTCTCTCCGGCTCACCCAGAGTCTCTCGGCTGAGGATCAAATGCTACAGTCGATGCCGGATGCTAGCCCGGTCAAGTGGCACCTCGCGCACACTACCTGGTTTTTTGAAACTTTTATCCTCCAGCCGACTCTCCCTGACTACGAAGTTTTTAATCCCGAATACAAGTTCGTTTTCAATTCGTACTATAAACAACTCGGCGGCCATCCGAATCGAGGGTCGCGAGGGCTGATGTCCCGTCCGTCGCTGGACGAGGTACACCGGTTCCGCGCTCACGTGGATGAAGCCATGCACGAGTTGTTGCGAGACGAAAACCTCGCGCAACCAATTTTGCAGTTGATCGAACTGGGATTGAATCACGAGCAGCAGCATCAGGAATTAATCCTGACCGACATAAAACATGCACTATGGTGCAGTCCGCTTCAACCGCAGTCCACCGCAGATGCCGCAGCAGTCGCAGAAACCTCTCCCCCGCTAAGTTGGATCGCAATGGAAGGCGGCATCCACTCGGTCGGTCACGTCGGCGATGGATTTTCCTTTGATAATGAGTGTCCGCGTCACGACGTGTTATTGCGTCCCTTCGAGATCGCTTCCCGGGCAGTGACTAACGGCGAATACATTCAGTTCATCAGTGATGGTGGTTACACCAAGCCCGCTCTGTGGCTATCCGATGGATGGGATGCCGGCACTGCGCACAAGTGGAATGCTCCGCTTTATTGGGAGCGTCGCGAGGATGGCTCATGGTGGAATTTCTCCACTGCCGGAACCAGGCCGGTGAACTGGGCAGAACCAGTCTGTCATATTAGCTATTACGAGGCCGACGCCTACGCACGTTGGGCGGGCAAGCGCTTGCCCACGGAAGAAGAGTGGGAAATTGCGGCCACGCGGTATCCCTCCCCTGGGACTTTGCTCGAAGACGAAATTTTTCATCCGCAGGCGGCCAGCGGGGATGGATTGCAACAAATGTTTGGCGACGTGTGGGAGTGGACAGCGAGTCCCTACATGCCTTATCCCGGATTCCAACCCGCCGAGGGATTGATTGGCGAATACAACGGCAAATTTATGTGTAACCAAATGGTGCTGCGCGGAGGCTCATGCGCAACCGCGGCCAGCCACATTCGCGCCTCGTACCGCAATTTTTTCCCCCCACATGCACGCTGGCAATTTTCCGGGATAAGGCTCGCCAAATGATCGCTCGTGAACTTGTAGCTCCGCCGTCTTACGCGCAGGAAGTGGAAGAAGGTCTTGCGGCGATTCCGAAATCGCTGCCCTCGAAATTGTTTTATGACGGCCCGGGGTCTGTATTGTTCGAAGAGATCACCCGCCTGCCCGAGTACTATCTCACCCGCACTGAACTCGAAATTTTGCAATCGCAGGATAGTGAAATCGCAGCCGCAGCCGGCGCGAACGTGACCGTCGTCGAACTGGGCGCCGGCACTGCCACCAAAACCTCAACCTTGCTGCGGGCCTTGGCGCGAAAGCAAATCCGAATTTCTTATTACCCGGTAGACATCTCTCCCTCCGCGCTGGATGAAGCTAAAACTCAAGTGAAGCGGGAGTGCCCTACCGCATACGTGCGCCCCGTAGTTGCAGACTTCAGCGAAGGCTTTGGATTTCTCCAAAACATTCCCGGACGCAAGCTGGTGCTCTATCTGGGGTCCAGCATAGGAAATTTTGATCCAGAAGCTGCAATTGGAATGCTAACTGACGTCCGTAAGCAACTTTGCAGCGGAGATTCTCTCCTGCTGGGCACCGACCTCGTGAAGTCTCCAAACATTCTGATTCCCGCCTACGATGACTCGCAAGGCATCACCGCGCAATTTAACAAAAATATTCTGCGTCGCTTAAATCGCGAGCTAGGCGCAACGTTTTTCTTGAATGCCTTCCGTCACGTTGCTTGCTGGAATAAAGTCCGCTCCAGGATCGAGATGCACTTGCAAAGCCAGTGCCATCAAACCGTTTCTCTCGGACTTTTAGGCACCCGAGTCAACTTCGCCGCCGGCGAGCGCATTCACACGGAAAACAGTTACAAATACACTCTCCCCATGGTGAACCAAATATTGGCTAAATCAGGCTTTGTCCCGGACCAGCATTGGTTCGACCCTAAAAAATGGTTCGCTCTGCACCTGGCGAGGGTGGGCGCGGAAAACCCTTTCTAACGCCTCCCTATTATTGTTAGTTGCCACGCGGCGTTATATCCTTTCCGCGTGCAACGGCCATCAGTCCGGTCTCCCGCCTCGGGCTTGTTCCTCGGACTCGTAATTACCATCATCGCGGTCGTCGCGTACTCCTCTTACATCACCGTTCAAATTTCACGCTTGCGCCAATTGCAAAACGACCTGTCCGACCGCAATCGAAAAGATTCATTGCAATTGCTGCGCATTCAAAACGAGCTCAACTCGCTGGCCCTGGCCATGCGCGACATGCTGGATAACGATGAACCGTATCCTCTGACCGCATGGTCGGCGCAGTTCCAGCGTATGCGTACCGATCTTGACGATGCCCTGCGCCAGGAACAGCAACTCGCGTTCGCCGATCGAACCCCTGAGCAACGCCAATATCTTCAAAGTTTTCTGTCGCAGTTCTGGGACGCAGTGGACCGCACCTTCGCTTTGGCGCAAAACGGAAAACAGGAAGAAGCCCGCGCTCAAATCCGCGTTTCGCTGCTCGCGCGTCAACAAGCGCTGAGCACTGCTGTGGCGCGGCTGCTGGTGCAAAACAATGAGAGCGAAGAGCAGGCGGGAGATCGCGTCAAAAATATTTATGATCGCGTGCAGCGGCAGGTGTATCTGTTTCTGAGCGCCATTCTTGCTGCGATCCTGATAACAAGTCTGTATGTCATCCGTTCCAATCGCCAGTTATTTGCACATGTTGCAGCCCTGTCCGATCAACGCAGCGACCTCGCGCAAAAACTCATCTCTACCCAGGAAGCTACCCTGCGTTACATTTCGCGCGAGCTACACGACGAATTTGGGCAAATACTCACCGCCATGGGATCGATGCTCGGCCGCGCCGGAAATCACGTTCCCCCCGGCTCTCCCCTTCGTCCCGAACTTGTCGAAGTCCGGGAGATCGCCCAAAGCACTTTGGAGAAAGTCCGCAGCCTGTCGCAGGCGTTGCATCCTGTCATGCTCGAAGAATCCGGGCTGGAAAATACTTTGGAGTGGTATCTTCCGGTTGTCGAAAAACAATCGGGGATTAAAATATTCTACGAAAAGTCAGGCACCCCTTTCGCACTCGACGGCAACTCATCGATTCACATTTATCGAATCGTGCAGGAAGCCCTGAATAACGTGGTTCGCCACTCTGCCGCAAAGAAAGCATGGGTGCGCCTGAAATTCATGCCGAAGCAATTGCAGCTCGAAGTCGAAGACCGCGGCGCTGGTTTCTCCTCGGTTCAAAAAAAGGGTATCGGACTAGTGGCCATGCGCGAGCGCGCGGAACTGTTAGGAGGCTCCATCGAATTTGTCCAGCCTTCGCAGGGAGGTACGCTGGTTCGCCTAAACGCGCCCAGAGAAGCACCGGTACATCACCAACCCGTCAAAGAACAAGCACCCCAAGAAACGGACAGTCATGCCTAAAACGATTTCAGTTCTGTTGGTGGACGATCACAATCTGGTGCGTCGTGGATTCCGGCGCCTTCTCGAAGATGAAGCCGATATCACGGTGGCTGGCGAGGCGGCCGAAGCACCAACTGCGATTGAAATGGCCGCCTCGCTCAATCCGGATGTGATTGTGATGGATTGCGCTCTTGGCGACAGCAACGGCCTCGACGCCACCCGGTCGATCTTGAAAAACAATTCCGAAGCACGCATTCTTATGTTGAGCATGCACAGCGAAGACACATGGGTGCAGCAGGCACGTGATGCCGGAGCCAAGGGGTACGTCTTAAAAAATGCCATGGATCTAGACCTGGCGGCAGCCATTCGCCGCGTCCACGCTGGGGAATTCGTGATCGATCCACGCCTCGATCACCCGCCCGCGCTGAAGGGCGAGGGTGGTGGCGCGCTAACCCCGCGGGAACTCGAAATCCTTCGGCACATCTGCGAAGGCAAGTCCAATAAAGAAATCGCGGTTGAGCTCGGACTCAGCTCAAACACAGTCGCCGTCCATCGCGCCAATATCATGGATGCGCTAGGAATTCATAAGACAGCGGAACTAGTCGTCTACGCCATCCGCAGCGGTCTGGTGAACCTGCCTTGAATCGCAGGCAGTTCATAAAGGGCGCCGCGGGACTAAGTGCCGCTGCCGGCTTTAATCTCTCCAAAGCTTTTGCTGCACCCTCTTCTTTAGGATTTCAGTTCACTGATGTCACCAGATCCTCCGGCATCGATTTCCGCCACAACAGCGGCGCCTACGGGGGCAAATTCCTTCCCGAAACTCTCGGCTCCGGATGCGCGTTTCTCGATTACGACGGCGACGGCTGGCAAGACATTCTTCTTATCAACAACATGGATTGGCCGGGTCACAAGCGTCAATCAAGCACCCTGAAGCTGTATCGCAACAACCGCAACGGAACTTTTACTGACGTGACCCATCGCGCTGGCCTGGATATCGAGATGTACGGCATGGGCGTGGCCGTGGGCGATTACAACAACGACGGCTTTCCCGACATCCTCGTCACTTGCGTTGGCCAAAATCGCCTCTTCCGCAACACCGGCAAGGGAACGTTTGTTGACGCTACCCATGCGAGCGGGTTGGGAGGGCGCCAGGCTTTTAGCACATCTGCAATCTGGTTTGATTTTGATCGTGACGGCCTGCTTGATCTATTCATCTGCAACTACGTGAAGTGGTCGCCGGAGCACGACGTCTTTTGCAGCCTCGACGCAAAACACAAATCTTATTGCACTCCCGAAGCCTATCGTGGCGAAACTTGCTGGCTCTTTCACAATCGCGGCAACGGCAGCTTCGAAGACGTGACCGCCACCGCTGGAATTTTCGACAACAGTTCCAAATCTCTCGGTGTTGCCATGCTTGATGTCGATCACGATGGCTGGCCCGATCTGCTGGTCGCCAACGATACCCAGCCCAACAAGCTCTATCCGCAATCAGCACAACGGGACTTTCAAAGACGGCGCGGTGGAAGCTGGAGTCGCCTTCAGCGCCGACGGGAAAGCCCGCGCCGGCATGGGAGTGGACGTCGCCGATTTTGAAAATTCCGGAAGCCCTGGCATCGCGATCACCAATTTCGATAATGAAATGATTGGTCTTTATCGCGCGATGGGCAACGCCAATTTCCAGGATGTCGCGCTGCAAAGCGGTGTAGGCCTGGCCTCCAAGAACTCTCTGGGATTTGGCTGCGTCTTTGCCGACCTCGATCTCGACGGGTCTCTCGATTTGATTGCCGTCAACGGACACATCGACGACACCGTTCGCAACGTCCGCAACGTCGGGCTACGCGCAATCGCCGCAATTATTTTTGAACAATGGAAAAGGGACCTTTACTGAAGTAGGCGCTCAAGCCGGGGGAGGATTCAACCATGCCGAAAGTAGGGCGTGGCCTGGCCTACGGCGATTTCGATCGCGATGGCGACTCCGACATCCTGCTCACCACCAACAACGGTCCCGCATACCTCTTTCGCAATGACAACACCGCAGGTAATCGCGGCATCCGTTTCCACCTGGTGGGCACAAAATCAAATCGCGACGCCATCGGAGCCGTGGTTCGTATTTTTTATTCCGGTGCATCGCAGATGCGGATGGTGAAAGGCGGCTCAAGTTATCTATCGCAATCAGAGCTGCCAATCACCTTCGGAGTCGGCAAGCGCGACAAAATCGATCGTGCAGTGATCGAATGGCCCAGCGGTAAAACAGAAGACTTTAAAGATCTCGTCACCGGCCGCAGTTACGAATGCGTAGAATCGAAAAACATTCGCCAGTCTGATTTTTAATCAGCGCGGTGGGCAGTTTTTGTTAATCCCCGAACATGTCTTCGATCTCTTTGTAGCTTGCCGCATCCAACGCGAATCCGAATGATCCATGATCACGCATTTCTCCCGCAGCCCGTAGAAATGCGCCCAGTGCGGCACGACATAGCGTGCTGCCCACGCTGACACGACGCACTCCCAGCGCTGACAGTTCTTTGAGGTTCAGATTGCAGCCAGCCAATCCCATCAACACGTTTATCGGCCGGTCAACTGAACTCACTATTGCCGCAATGTCTTCTTTGCGGGTGACGCCCGGGGCAAAAAGCACATCCGCACCCGCCTCCTGATAGGCCTGTAGCCGCTCAATCGTGTCATTCAGGTCGGGCTCATTGAAAAGAAGATTCTCGGCCCTTGCTGTCAGGGTAAAAATGAAAGGAAGGCTGCGAACAATCTCTGCGGCCGCTGCGACTCGCTCAGCCGCAAATTTCTTTTCATATAACGGTTTCTCTTTTTTGCCGGTCGAATCCTCGATGGAGCCCCCAACCGCGCCTGCGGCTGCTGCCAGTCGCACCGCCTCTGCTGCATCCCCCGGATCGTCTCCGAAACCGTTCCCCAGGTCCGCGCTGAGCGGAAGATTGGTGGCCGCCGCGAGGGCCGACACATGCGCCATCATCTGTTCCCGGCCGACGGTGTTATCTTTTTGCCCGAAGGAAAACGCATATCCGGCACTGGTAGTGGCCAGGGCTTCGAAGCCACAACTCGCCAACAACCGGGCCGTGCCTATGTCCCAAGGATTGGGAATGATAAATGCATGGCCTCGCTGATGAAGAGCCTGGAATGTTTTGCCTTTTTCGATTTGCGTGGTCATTTGTGATTTACCCCGATTGCTATGGTATCCCTAGCCTTCCGGTGGATCTTCCGACCGTTTTGCTCGGGTCACCCAGAACCAGGTGCTTCGTGGTACTTGGTGTTATTAGTGGCCCATGGTTTTCACTTACAGTGAAACTGACAGCCAACGAAGTCGCATACTTTCCCAGTTGTCCTTACTGTGTGCGTATAATGCTGGGTCAGTCGTTTGCGTCAATGCAATTCCACGAGGAATTGAATGGATCAAAAGTCAGCTCCGAATCTTCCCAGCAGAAGAACTTTCCTGGCCGCCAGCGGAGGATTGCTCGCAGCAGCAGCCGTGGCCGCGCCCAAAGCGGCATCGGGGTTAGCCGAGCCCAAAGATAAGTCCGACTCAAACATGCAGGGCTCTCGCCGCAAAATTCCGATCGGTGTTTTCGATCCGGCTTACGGGAATATGCCTCTGGATGAAATGATCAACAAAATTTCGGCGATAGGAGTTGAAGCAGTCGAGATCGGCACCGGCGGATATCCAGGATCGGCCCACTGCCCTGTGCAAGAACTGCTCGATGACCCCTCCAAATTGCGGACGTGGCGAAAAAAATTCGAGGACCGTAACATTCTCATCGCGACGCTGAGTTGTCACGGAAACCCCGTTCATCCCGACGCCAAAGTCGCCGAGCGCGATGCGCAGACCTTCCGCAACACCGTATTACTCGCTGAAAAATTGGGCGTCAAAGTCATCGTCGGATTCTCCGGATGCCCGGGTGGCAGTCCTTCCGACACTACGCCGAATTGGGTGACCTACCGCTGGCCCCCCGAGTTTGCGCAAGCTATAGATTGGCAGTGGAAAGAAAAAATCATTCCTTACTGGACGCAAGCCGCAAAATTCGCTCGCGACCACGGCATCCATCGGCTCGCGTTCGAGATGCATCCCAATCAGGTCGTCTACAATCCCAAAACGCTGTTGCGTATGCGCGAGGCCGTCGGTGAAGAGATTGGCGCCAACTGCGATCTGAGCCATCTATTTTGGCAGGGCTGCGACCCGGTTGAGGTCATCCATTTTCTCGGCAAGCAAGGTGCAATATTTCACGCACACATGAAAGACACGGTGCTTTTCCAGGACAACGTCGCGAAATACGGCGTGCTAAATTTCTCCTCCGACAAAGAGGGGCTGCCGCAAGCCTCCGCCACCTTCCGCGCCGTAGGCTACGGACATTCCGCCAACACTTGGAAAGAAATTGTTCAGGCCTACATGGACGTTGGCTACCAGGGCATCCTGAGCATCGAGAACGAAGACCCAATTCTTACGGGCGAAGTTGGCGTGGAGCGCGCCTTCTACGTCCTAAAAAATGTTAGAGATGAATTATTGGCGAACGCCGCTTAAACGATTTTCGAAAGTGAGGAAACAAAATGGCGATTGATCGGCGCAGCTTTATAAAAAACACACTAGGAACCATGACCGCGGCCAGCTTCCTTGGCAGCCGCTTTTCCTTTGCGGCGCAGCACAGGGCAGAAAAGATTGGCGTGCAACTCTACACGGTGCGCGACGCCATGCAGTCCGACATGGACGGAACGTTGGCCAAGGTCGCCGCCATTGGTTACAAAGAAGTCGAGCTTGCGGGGTTTGCGATGGACGACGGCAAAGTTTCCTACTTCAAACAGTCGCCGCAAGACCTGCGCGCAGCCTTGGATCGGCATGGTCTCTCCGCCGTCTCCACCCACGTCAACTTCAAGTGTCTGTCGGCCGAGAATTTTCCCAAGGTCATCGACGCCAGCAAAACTCTAGGACATAAGTACATCATTAATCCCTGGATTGATGACGAAATCCGTACTAAGGCCGATGGATGGAAGCAGGCTGCCGTCGTGTTCAACCAGGCTGGCGAAGCCAGCAAGAAAGCGGGAATGCAATTCGGATATCACAATCACTGGTTCGAATGGATGGCGGTCGACGGCAAACTTCCATACGACATCCTTCTTCAAGAAACCGACGCTAATCTTGTCAAGATGGAGATGGACATCTGCTGGATCGTGATTGCCGGCCAAGATCCGGTGAAATATTTCGAAAAATATCCCGGACGCTTCCCGCTAGTCCACGTAAAAGACATGAAAAAGCTGCCGAAGGTTGATGCCTCGGGCAAACAGGATTTCGGCGATACCTTAGAAGATGACATGACCGAGGTTGGTGGCGGCGTCATCGATTGGAAGCGAATCTTATCGCACGCGGATCAAGCGGGTATCCGTCACTATTTCGTCGAACACGATAAGCCGCGAGACGGATTCGCATCGATAAAAACCAGTTATCAGTACATGCAGAATCTGAAATTTTAGAAACTGTCTTTACTTCGTGAACGTTGATGCCCTTGGTGGTTTAAGGTCTTCGGCCATTCCATGTCAGAAGTAATTCGTTCTCCGAAAGTTTTCGACGTCTGCATCATCGGCTCTGGTGCAGCTGGCGGCACCGCGGCCAAGGTCCTCACCGAAGGGGGCCTGAACGTCGTAATGCTCGAAGCCGGACCGCCACTGCACCCCGAAAAGGATTTCAAGGAACACGTCTGGCCATACGATCTGCCTCATCGCGGCGTCGGGGTGGGCGCAAAGGCCCGTTGGGAATTGAACGGCGAATTCCTCGCTCCCAACGGCTTCTGGGAGATTGACGGAGAACCCTACACCATTGCCCAGGGATCGCGCTTCCGCTGGTTCCGCTCCCGAATCGTTGGCGGACGCACCAACCACTGGGGAAGAATTGCCTTACGTTTCGCGCCCGTGGATTTCAAAGCCCGTTCGTTCGACGGGATGGGCGATGACTGGCCGCTGACCTACGAAGAACTCGCTCCTTATTACGATAAGGTCGAATCCTACATCGGTGTGTTCGGCAGCAAAGAAAATATCCCCAGCGCACCCGACGGGATCTTCCTTCCTCCTCCGCCGATGCGTTGCACCGAGACCCTCCTCAAAAAGCTATGCGACAAACTCAACATTCTTTTTATTCCGTCGCGCATGGCGATCTTAACCAAAGAGTTAAACGGGCGGCCGCCCTGTCACTACTGCGCGCAATGCGGACGCGGCTGCATCAGCGCCTCCAACTTCAGCTCCAGTCAGGTGATGATCCCTCCCGCGCAAAATACTGGACGCTTCACCCTCATCACCAACGCCATGGCCCGCGAAATCATCGTGGGCAAAGATGGAAAATGCCAAGCCGTCAGTTATGTCGATAAAGCTACCCGCACCGACAAGCGTGTTAACGCCAAGGCATTTATTCTGGCGGCGAGCGCGTGTGAATCGTCCCGGCTGTTGCTGAATTCGCGTTCCACATTATTTCCTGACGGTCTTGCTAATTCTTCCGGCGTTGTCGGACGCTACTTGACCGATTCGGTCGGAAGTTCCGGTGGGGGCTACTTCCCCCAGTTGGAGAAAATGCCGCCGCACAACCACGACGGCGTCGGCGGAATGCACATGTACGTTCCGTGGTGGAAGTTCGACCGCAAGAATGATTTTCTGCGCGGATACCACATCGAAGTCGGCGGCGGACGCTACATGCCCGGCGTCGGGGAATTCGATGGCGTCTGCGAAGAGTTCGAAGGATACGGGGCTCCGCTGAAACAGAAATGCCGCAGCAGCTACGGCACTTTCATTGGATTTGCCGGCCGCGGTGAAATGATTCCCAATCCCAACAGCTATTGTGATATCGATCCAAACACTGTGGACGAATGGGGCATCCCCGTTCTTCGCTTTCATTTTCAGTGGGGCGAAAACGAAATCAAAATGGCGAAAGACATGCAGGAAACATTCCGCGCCATCGTCGAAGCCGGAGGCGGCAGCTATCGTTCTAAAGCCGTCCCCGATGGCCTGAATCCCTATGGCATAGCCGATGGAGGAGTAATCATCCACGAGTTGGGCACCGCTCGGATGGGCAGCAGCCGCACCACTTCCGTTCTGAACAAAAATTGCCAGGCCCACGACGTAAAAAATTTATTTGTGACCGATGGCGCTTGTTTCGTGAGCAACGCCGACAAGAATCCAACGCTGACAATTATGGCGCTGTCGTGGCGCGCGTCCGATTATTTGCTGGAAGAAGCAAGAAAAGGCAATTTGTAAGCAGCGTCTAAAGCAATTTTTATGGCAACCACTCGCCGCGATGTTTTGAAGTCCTTGGGCAAGGGAGTCCTCGCAGGCTCAGTCCTGCGCGTCATCCCTTTAGAAGCGGCCGCATACGCGCACCGGATGATCGCATCTGAGAAGGCAGCTTCTACTGCGCACACCTACGCTCCAAAATTCTTTTCGCCGCAGCAGTACAAAACTATGACAACCCTCTGCGAGACAATCATTCCTTCGGACGCGGACTCGGGCGGCGCGATCGAAGGCGGTGCTCCCGAATTCATCGATCTGCTTACCAGCGAAAACCGCGAATATCAATTGATTTTAGGCGGCGGGATCATGTGGCTCGATGCGGCCTGCGCCGACCGCTACGGCCAGCCCTTTTTGCATTGCGCCCAATCCCAGCAAAAAGAAATTCTCGACCTGATCGCCTATCGCAAAAATGGCTTGAGCGATGCTGGCCTCAGCCAGGGAATAGAATTCTTCGCTTTCCTTCGCAACCTCACTGTTGACGGGTACTTCAGCAGCGCCGCCGGAATAAAATACCTCGACTATATTGGCAACGAATACCTCACCGAATTCAAAGGCTGCCCGCCGGTCCCGGGCATTTAATTACTCTGATTTTAAGCGCGCTGCGATCTTGTCCAGCAGTCCGGAGGCGGCTTCCCCGGCATCGAGTCCGGAGAAATTATCTCCCAATTCGACCACCGGAAGACCGTTGCACGCTGCCGCGAAACGTTGTTGAGTACCGTCGCTGGCAGTGATGTCCGGCCCCAGTAATAACAGGCCGGGCGGTGTCACCCGCATCAATATCAGCGAGTCGTGCAAATTGTTGCTGGTATAAGTTTCGTATCCTGCTCGCCGCAATAGTTCGCGCAAGTAGGCGAGTACATCCGCGCTCTTATCGATGCACAGTACGCTGGGGCCTTTGGTCTTGAGCTTTTCCCATGATCCGCTCAGGCGGTAGAACGCTGCCACCGCCTTCTCTTCCGATTCACAGCAGTCGAAAAGCTTATCCAGGTGAGTCATCACTAGCACTTTGTGGATGACCTCTGGGACGTTGCATAGTTTGAGGTCTCCCTTTTGCTGACGCGCGCTGGTGAGCGAGCGCACCATGGTGCCGACTCCACTGCTGTCCACGAAATTTACTTCGCATAAGTTCAGAACGATGGCCCGACGGTCCCGTAGCAGGTTCACCGTGTGGGCCCGTAACGCGTCAGATTCGGCGCCGGAGGTGATGCGTCCCTTACATCGAACAATGGTCACTCGACCGACTTCCCGGGTTTCTAGCGTGAGGCGCATCGCGACTCCTGAATCAGCGAGATCGGCGAATTATACCTTCACCACCCCGCTGGTATAATCCGCGAGCACTGTCCATTTTCACCGAGGAGCCGCTTTTGCCTATTGGGACCGCACTGCACGAGAGGACCTTTCCTCTGTGCCAGAGCCTGAATTATCGCGAGTGGTCGGGGTTTTACACCGTCAGCGTGTATGAAACCCATCATGAGCATGAATACAATGCCATTCGCAATGCCGCCGCCCTTATCGATATTAGTCCGCTGTTCAAATATCTGATCGGCGGCAAAGACGCCACCCGCTTTGTCAACCGCGTCATCACTCGCGACATCAACAAAGTGAAAATTGGCCAAGTGATTTATTGCTGCTGGTGTGATGAAGACGGCAAGGTCGTGGACGATGGCACTATCACCCGGCTGGCTGAAAATGTCTATCGCTGGACGGCCGCCGATCCCAGCCTGCGCTGGTTTCAGCAAAACGCGATTGGATTGGATGTGACCATCTCCGACATTTCGGAAGAAATCGCCGCCGTCGCGCTACAGGGGCCCACTTCGGCCAAGCTGTTGCAATCCGCGGCGGAAGCCGATATTACCAACCTAAAATATTTCCGCATGACCTCGGGAAAAATCGCTGGCGTTCCCGTGGATATTTCGCGCACCGGTTACACCGGAGATCTGGGATACGAAATTTGGATGCCATGGAGCGACGCGACGAAAATCTGGGACGCGCTGATGGAAAAGGGACAACGCTTTGACATCCACGCTGCCGGAATGTTGGCCCTCGACGTCGCTCGCATCGAAGCTGGATTGCTCCTGATCGAAGTCGATTACATCTCCAGCAAGAAGGCGCTGATTGCGTCGCAACGGTACTCCCCATTCGAGCTCGGAATGGGGCGGATGGTCCACTTTGATAAAGAAACTTTCACTGGCCGCGCTGCTCTGTTGAAAGAACAGCGCGAGTCTAAATCTTCGCTCCGCAGTTTGGTCGGCTTGGAAGTGGACTGGCCATCAGTAGAAAAACTATATGACGGAATGGGTCTGGCCCCGCAGGCTCCCAGCACCGCATCTCGCGTGCATGTGCCGCTCTATTCCGGACGCCGGCAGGTGGGGAAGGCAACGTCGACGACATGGTCGCCTTTGCTGAAGAAAATGATCGCGCTAGGAAGCGTTAGCTCTGAACATGCTGTAGAGGGAAGCATGTTGGATTTGGAAATCACCATTGAGGCCATTCGCAAAACCGTGCCCGCGAAGGTGGTGAAATTGCCGTTTTACAATCCGGATCGAAAGACCGCAGTCCCTGCTTGATGAATGGCGTTCTTGAGTCCTGTTGGAGTAACACAGCTTCTTTTAATCTTGGCGAACGCCCTGAGAGTTTTCGGGCCTTGCTGAGCGCACCGGCAAAACGACTTATATCGACACTCAGGCCCGGGTCGTTTTTGCTTCAGCGTTCCCTTTCAGAATCAGCACTGATTTTTGGCCGTTCATTTTTTGAATCGCAACAGCCAACTTCGTTATTTCACTCGATCTCGCTCCCACTATTTCTATCACGATAGATTTTTCCGGCTTCCCGCGATAATAGCCAATCGTAGGTTGCACTGTGAAGCTCTCCCATTGTTTCGCGATGAGGCGAATGATCTTGCCCTTGTTCTTATCTTCCGTGTAAACCCTGTAAACATTTTTGGCTGGCATCTCTGCACTAGCGCACGGGAGGTACTTTGATTGCGTTGGCACGGCAGTCGCGAATGGCGGTGCAGGCGGTGGGTTGCAACTCCTTGGTTAAACACACATGTATTCCAGTGAGGTAATTGTTGCCGCAACTCACAGCAATACTGTCGCCCGTCAATTGGCGATTCTCGTTAAGAAAATCCTGCTTCAATTCCCCTGGCGAGATCATGAATCTCTCGGACGGCGATTCAAGCCGCCGCGGGATCCTGATCGACCTGAAAGCTCTTTTCAACAATCTGAAATATTCGTCCGCGCTCAACCCGCTACATGTTCCGTGCGTCTCCCATTCGTGCTCAATAAGATGTTGGTCAGGCATGATGTCCAGCATTTCAGAGGGATTTGACGGCCCCGGGGCGTTGGAACAATTCTCCGGATAACCGCGAGTAAACTGCGGCCAAAGCCCGTGGGCTATGAACCCATAGTGGCCATTCTGACATTCCGGACTGTTGCCGTGGCTGTGACAGAATTCCGGCGACCAGGAAAGCGTCAGCACATAGTAGTCGAAATTTCCGGGTTCTCCCCCTTGCCGCTGTGCTGGTGCGTCGGTGCAGGCCAGGAAGAAAACAGCAACGGCAGTCATGAAAAGTAATCCGTGCGTCAAGATTTTCATGACTGCATATTAATTCGTTTCTCAGTTGAAGGTATTGCATGACGCAATCGTGCCGTCGGTAAACCCACGCTGAAACCATTCTGACCGCTGCGCCGAACTGCCATGAGTGAAGGTCTCGGGATTCACGCGGCCACTCGACATCCGTTGAAGCCGGTCGTCTCCCACCGCAGACGCGGCTTTCAGACCTTCTTCCGCTTCGCCGGGATCCAGCAAGTGACGCTGATCAGTAGTGTGTCCCCAAACTCCGGCAAAGCAATCAGCTTGCAACTCCAATTTCACCGACAAAGCATTCGCAGATTGCGGATTGCGTTGCTGGGCTTCTCTAACTTTTCCTTCTATGCCGAGAAGTTTCTGCACGTGATGTCCCACTTCATGCGCCAGAACGTAAGCCTCCGCGAATTCGCCGGGGGCTCCAAAACGATTTTTCAACTCATCGTAAAAAGATAGGTCGATGTATACCTTCTCGTCTTCGGGACAATAAAATGGCCCGCTCGCCGACTGCGCCATCCCGCAGGCTGAATCGATGGAATTGCGAAATAGCACGAGCTTGGCATGATGATAAGGAACGCCCTGCGCGGGAAGAATTTTCTCCCACGTGCTTTGGGTATCGTTCAGCACAAAGGTCACGAATTCCACCAGCGGTTGCTCAGCTTTGTCCTCCGCCGTATTTTGCGAGACTGACGTAGGGGCCGTACCACTGTCCGTACTCATCACCGAAAGAAAATTTCTCTTAAAAATAAAGCTAAGTATCAGCAGAATTAGAAAGCCGCCAATGCCCAGGTGCATGCCACCAAACTGAAATCCGCCCCCTCCGCCGCTGTCGTCGCGTCTATCTTCAACATCTTCACTTCCTCCGCCTGGGGACCAACGCATAATTCCTCCTTAGTTCTTCGTAATATCGCAAACCTTAGTTGCGGGAAACACCTTAAAGGGTGGCCTACTACCCAGGAATCCGAATTAATTACTGCCAATAAGAAACTCGACGCCGAAGGAAACGCGTCGGGCTTCACGAGCTCTGATCCGATCCGGGATCATGAGCTCGTTTTCATCCCCACCGCAACCAAGCGTGCCATAATGCTGTGCGAGGTCCCTTTGAGCTGTGCCATCTGCGAAAGACGTAAGGAGAAGCGCTTCTGCCCTGCGATTCACGGCAGGATTTGCCCCCAATGTTGCGGCGAAAATCGTGAGATCACTCTCGACTGTCCCAGCCAATGCGTTTATCTTCAGCAGGCCCGGAATCACGAGCTTCCTCGAGATCTGACCCTACTCGACCAGAAAGCCTTGTTCCCGGAAGTCGAGATCGGGCACCAGCTACTTTATCAGCACGAGCACCTGTTGGCAGGCATCAACTACGCTCTCTTCAAGAGTGCCGCCCAGTATCCAGATTTGTCGGATGCCGCCCTCATCGCGGCGCTAACCTCGGCGGCGAGGATATATCAAACCCTGAGCCAGAGCGGAATTTACTATGAAGAGCCCACGACCGATCCAGCGCAGCAAGCTATCGCGGCGGAAATACAAAACACGGTGAAGCATTATCGCGCAGCCGAAGTAGAACAAGCCCGATATTCAGCCCTCCGCGACTCCGACGTATTTCACGCGCTCGTATTCCTGGTTCGAATTGCTCATAGCAGGACTTCAGGACGCAGTAAATCACGGGCATTTTTGGATTTCTTACATGAGCAGTTCGCAGAAAAGCCGTCCTCATTCGTGCCAGATAACGCAGGGTCGAAACTTATTGTCCCCTGATCCGCAAAATAATGCAGCCCGCTCGTGCTGAATTCCTCTTCATAAACTATGGGTCCCAAAAAATTTTTGAATGATGAAACCTCCCCTAAATAGCCCGTTTTAATGCTAATCTGTGGCGGACGTAACCTGCCATCCTGCATCGTTATCGAAAATGTTTTCGCTTCACTGGGAGATCATCATGAACTTTATAAAATTTGTCGGTGTTGTCATCTTGTTGACTTCAGCCACGCTTTTCGCGCAAACCTTTCGCGGAACGATTCTGGGCACGGTGACCGACACCTCAGGAGCCGTGGTATCCGGGGCGTCGGTAAAAATTCATAACACGGGCACCGGCCTGGAGCGCGAGACCAAAAGCGGCGAAGACGGCAGCTATTTAGTTCCCGAACTTCCCACCGGCAGCTACACCGTGACCGTTTCTCAAACGGGCTTCCAGACTTCGGTGGTGAGCAGCCTGGCGGTTGACGTGGCCTCCTCCCGCCGTGTCGACGTCTCCCTGAAACCCGGCCAGTTGTCAGAGCGGGTCGATGTTTCCAGCGAGACCCTGCCCATGGTCGAAACCACGAGCAACACTCTCGGCGGAACGCTATCGCAGGAAACAATTCAGGATCTGCCCATCAATGGCCGCGATTACACCAAGCTCATTTTCCTGAATCCCGGAGTGGCGGGGTCACCTGATCAAATCACCGACTCGCCGGGCTCGTTCGGCGAATTCTCCATGAACGGGGCGAGGGGACGCTCCAACAACTACCTGCTTGACGGCACCGACATGAATGATGGTTACCGGAACGATCCTGCCATCAATGAGGGCGGGGTCTTCGCCACCCCGTCGGCGATTTTGCCGATCGACGCTGTGTCGGACATGCGCGTTCTCTCGAACTTTGAGCCGGAGTACGGACGCAACGGTGGCGCTATCGTTAACATCGTTACCAAGAGCGGGACCAACGCTTTTCACGGTGGAGTGTTTGAATATTTCCGCAACAGCGCTCTCGACGCGAGAAATTATTTCGATCCGGTGGGCGCGCCCAAGGCCCCATTTCACAATAACCAATTCGGCGGTTCGCTGGGCGGCCCTGTCGTTAAAGACCGGACCTTCTTCTTTCTGGATTACGAAGGCCAGCGCGAAAACGTAGGGGTGGTCTCGTTGGCTTGTGTGCCGACTCAGGCGCAAATCGCGCAAGCCGAAACCGACATCGTTGCTAGTGGTGGCACGGTAAGCCCAGTCGGTCTCGCGCTGGTGAATTTATATCCTCACAACCCCAGCAACTTCATCGCCGGGACCTCCTCTAGTAACGCAGGATGTACCGGCGGCGGCAATACCGACTACACCGCGATTGCTCCCTCGTTTAATAACCTGAGCAGCCTGATTGCAAAGATCGACCACAGCTTTAATTCCAACAACAACATCAGCGGCCGCTATTTCTTCGGCGACAGCACGCAGCAATTCCCCTTGGCCTTGAACGCAAACGGAGGCCAACTTCCCGGCTACGACACTGTCACGCCAACCCGGGTTCAACTCGTATCAATTTCCTACGTCAAGGTTCTTTCGCTCACCAAGGTGAACGAAATGCGTTATGGATGGAACCGTTTTGCGGAGGGCTTTTTCCCACAGGATTCGAGTTTCGACCCCAGTTCAATTGGCCTGTGCAACGTTCCTACAACTTTCGGCAACTGCCATTCTTCCGGCCTGCCGATCGTGCTGCTTTCCCCAACTCCAACCGGCGCCTCCGGCTTCTTCGCACAGCTAGGGGCCACTTCGGGAGACCCGCGCCGCCGCGTCGATACCAACAACCAGTTCAGCGACAACTTTTCGTGGAAAGCAAATAAGCACGATCTTAAATTTGGCGGCGAGTTTCATCGCAGCAGTGTGGCCCAGCGCTTCGACAAATATTCGCGAGGGCGGGTACGCTTCAGCACTCTCGAAGACCTGCTTCAGGCGATTCCCCACGACGCTTTCAACTACAGTGGAAACACTGCGCGCCACACCTACGACAATGGTTACGGTTTTTATTTTCAAGACGCCTACCACCTGAGCCAGCGCCTCACGTTTAATTATGGGTTACGTTGGGATTACTACGGGGTCATCGCCGAGAAAAACCATCAGTTCTCCGATTTCGTTCCAACGTCCCCGACGACGGGCAGTCTGGTGCAGGTTGGTCCCGGGGGTTTGCCGAACTTGTACAACCCGGACCGCAAAGATTTTTCTCCTCGCGTTAGCGCGGCCTGGGATGTGACCGGAAAAGGACGGACGGTGTTGCGCGCCGGATGGGGACTTTTCTTTGATTCATTCTCGCAAGATATGACGTTGGGCCACCTTCCGTACCCGACTTTCTATGCTCCTGGCCCGGCGTATAACAATATTGGTCCGAATCCGGTGTTGCAGGCCACTCTCAACTCCGCCGCCCTGGATGCGAACGGCGTCTACCAGGCAGGACAACCGCTTTACGGAACTCCCGGATGCGGCGAGTGCGATATTTTTTCTTTCGACCGCAACATCAAGACGCCCTATATCGAAAATTATAACTTGAATTTTCAGCAGCAATTTTCCAGCAAGGTCATGCTTCAGGTCGGTTACGTAGGCTCGCAAGGTCACCGCCTGCTTCGTTTCTTCGACATCAACCAGCCGAATCAAGCCACCATAACCGCTTGCGATCTGGGACAGTTGCCTGGCTGCCCAACCCCTGGAATCTATTCCGTGGGCGTGCCCCGCCCTTATGGCAATCCGTCTGGTGCGTTTTACATTTTCCAGCAGAATACGACTGGCAAGTCGAACTACAATTCGCTACAGACCAGCCTGCGCATTACCAGTTATCACGGCTTCACCTCTATGGTGAACTACGTATGGTCGAAGTCACTCGACAATTCCAGCGACGGCGAAGACTTTGTGGTCAATGCCGCGCAGCCGCAGGACAGCAATAATCCTCAACTGGAATACGGACCTTCGAACTTCAATATCCCTCACCGCTTCGTGTGGGTTGCCGAGTACGACTTGCCAAAGATGGGCAGCAACAAATTTAAAAATGGATGGGGCATCAGCAGCAACCTAGGCCTGCAAAGCGGCCAGCCCTTCACCCTCAACTACAACTTCGAAGATGATTACAGCGGCGGCGGTGACGGCTTTGATCGCCCCGATGTGGTGGGACCAATTGTTTACCACAAGCGCAATCCTGCGAACTATCTGCAACTGAGTTCGTTCGCCATGCCCTGCACCGTGAACGTTACTCAGGCCTCGCTCTCCGGATTTGCCGGCGACTGCATCCCCGGTACCCGTCATTACGGCAATCTGCGACGCAACTCGCTGGTAGGCCCCACCTCGAAACAATGGGATGTTTCGATTTATAAAGACACACCACTCACCGAGCGTGTCACTATGCAATTGCGCGCGGATTTCTTTAACATCGTGAACCATCCCAACTTCTCTAACCCCCTGCTACCTTCGTTCATCGCCGACCCTGCCGCCAATATCAGTTCGTCCTGCGGTTGCGGCTTCGCGGTGCCAGCCGGCAGCAATCGTGAAGTCGGCAACGGTGCATTGCAAATAGTGGCCACCGGAGACGTAGGCATCGGCAACCCATTCCTCGGTGGAGGAGCACCGCGTGGAATTCAACTGGCGGTGAAATTCAGCTTCTAACTCCAACAAGCCACGTAGGGACAGCAGCCCCCTGCTGTCCCAGCCGAGCGAGCTTGGCCCTGCCCGATCAGGCAATATCGAAATCTTAGCGCCCGTCTCAATACCGCGATACACTACTCGGCGGACTGCAACGCCGTCGCCTCATGCCTCAAAAATCTACTCTTCCCGCTGAACTTTTGGCCGAGTTCCTGGGCACTTTTGTGCTGATGTGTTTCGGCATCGGAGTGGTCGCCATGGTGGTCCTTTTCCCCTCAACTACCCCGGGAGAAGTAATCCATGGCGGTTACACCAACATCACGTTAGGCTGGGGATTGGCCGTTACCATGGGAATCTACGTTGCTGGATCCATCTCCGGCGCGCATCTCAATCCCGCGGTCACCCTGGCAGTAGCGGCATTCCGCGGATTTTCCTGGCGAAAAGTTCTTCCTTATTGGGCTGCGCAAACGGCAGGCGCATTCATAGCCGCCGCCCTGGTTTACCGCAACTATTTGCCCGCGTTTCAAAGAGTAGATCCACAACTGGCTCACACCGCTGGAGTATTCACCACCTTTCCCGCGTTTCCCACCACCCTGCAAGTGGGATTTCTCGATCAGGTCATCGGTACCGCTCTGCTCCTACTTCTGATTTTCGCCATCACCGATGACTTCAACGCACCTCCTGGCCCGGCGCTGGCACCCCTGATGATAGGACTGGTAGTAGTTGCCATTGGCATGAGCTTCGGAGGCATGCACGGATACGCTATCAATCCTGCGCGGGATTTCGGACCTCGCCTGTTGACAGTCGTTGCCGGATTTCGCAACAACGGCATTACGGACGGCGTTCGAGTATGGTGGGTGCCGGTACTTGCTCCTCTGTTAGGAGGATTGATCGGCGCGGCCGTCTACGATTTCGGCGTCCGGCGCTTCCTCCCCAGGTTCAAGCAGAGTAAAACGCCGTCACGAGGAGCGAGCTAGTGCAATATGTTTTAGCGCTCGATCAGGGCACGACCAGTTCGCGCGCGATTGTGTTCGGCCACCAGAGCGCGGTCAAGAGTGTGGCGCAGCGTGAGTTCGAGCAAATATTTCCGCAGCCTGGGTGGGTAGAGCACGATCCCGAAGAGATTTGGAGTTCTCAAATCAGTGTTGCCATTGAGGCTCTGAGTCGCGCCGAATTACGGCCTCGCGACATTGCCGCCCTCGGAATCACCAATCAACGCGAGACCACCGTTGTATGGCACCGTGAAACAGGAAGGCCTATATACAACGCGATCGTGTGGCAGGACCGCCGCACTGCCGGCTTCTGCGATCAGCTCAAAGGTGACGGTCAGGAGCAACTAGTTCAGGAACGAACCGGCTTGCTGATCGACTCCTATTTTTCCGCCACTAAGGTTACCTGGATATTGGATAACGCACCCGGCGCCCGCGCTCTCGCAGAGGCCGGAAAACTGGCCTTCGGCACCATCGATAGCTGGCTTATCTGGAAGCTGACAGGGGGCCAGATTCATGTTACCGATGCCAGCAATGCCTCCCGTACCATGCTGTTCAACATTCGCAGCGGACGCTGGGACGATGACCTGCTGAAACTCTTTCGAGTACCCGCCTCAATGTTACCCACAGTAGGTGGATCAAGCCAAGTGTACGGAGAGGTCACTACCACACTAGGGCTGGGCGGCATCCCCATAGCAGGCATCGCCGGTGACCAGCAGGCATCGCTATTTGGGCAGCGTTGTACTTCGCCCGGCCTCACCAAGAATACCTACGGCACCGGATGTTTTGCGTTGCAAAATACGGGGACAGTAGCCGTCACCTCGTCTCATCGCCTGGTCACTACGATCGCGTGGAGAATGGAAGAGATCACCGAGTATGCCCTGGAAGGCAGCGTCTTCGTTGGCGGAGCGGTAGTCCAGTGGCTGCGTGATGGCCTCGGCATCATACGCAGCTCGAATGAGATAGAAGCCCTCGCAAACTCAGTGCCCGACAATGGGGGAATCTACTTCGTTCCCGCTTTCGTTGGACTAGGAGCGCCGCACTGGGATCCGTACGCCCGTGGCTCGATCTTCGGACTGACCCGAGGCACCACCGCCGGGCACCTTGCACGAGCTGCTATAGAAAGCATCGCCTACCAGGTCGCCGATTTACTCGATGCCATAAAAAAAGACTCAAGTACCGAAGTGCCTGAATTACGCGTCGATGGCGGCGCCTCTGCCAACGATGCCTTGATGCAATTTCAAGCCGACCTTCTGGGAGTGCCGGTAATTCGCCCGGCAGTTACCGAGACCACAGCCCTGGGCGCGGCTTACTTCGCGGGAATCGCAGTAAACTTTTGGCGCGATGCGGCACATGTTGCGCTCATGCCGCGAAAAGAGCAGCGCTTCGAACCAATTATGCCTCGCGCGCAAGCAGCCCTCCTTCGCGAACGCTGGAACGAAGCCCTGGCCAGATCGAAAGCATGGGAGCCCAGGTAAGTGTGAGCGTAAATAATCCGCATGCACCTGACATGAGTCATTCTTCTAGTGACACTACTTCAACTCCTAAAAGCAGCGCGGGATTACTTCGTGTCCTAGGAGTAGGGTTCGGCCTGGCGGTCATTATAGGCAACACGATCGGGGCCGGGATATTACGGACTCCGGGAGACGTCGCTACCTACCTTCCCACCCGATTCTGGTTCGTAGGGGTATGGATTGTAGGGGGACTATACGCCCTTCTAGGGGCTTTCTCTCTCTCCGAGCTGGGAGCGATGACGCCGCGGTCTGGTGGATACTATGTCTTCGCTCGCCGCGCTCTGGGAGAGTTTGCTGCCTTCACCGTGGGATGGACCGATTGGCTGGCACAATGCGGCACCACGGCCGCTGTCGCTATAGTGATTGGAGAATACGCGGGAGACCTCATCCCTGCGCTGGCGGGCCACACCGTGTTCTCAGCCTTCACGGTGACCATCGCAGTGGCCCTGCTGCAGTGGCAGGGCATCCGCACCGGAAGCATGGTGCAGAACGTAACCACGTTTCTCAAGACGCTTGCCTTTCTCGCGTTAGTCGCTGCGGCATTTTCCTTTACTCATAGCCACATCGCTACAGGCGCGCCCCCTCTTGTCACCGCGAGCCACTCGCTGTGGCTTTCGCTCATACTAGCGTTGCAGGCCGTCATCTACAGCTACGACGGATGGTATGGCGTCATTTACTTCGGGGAAGAAGTGCGGAATCCTGGTCGCGATATTCCGCGCTCTATGATCTATGGAGTACTGGCACTAATGACCATCTATGTACTTGTGAACCTCGCTCTGCTGCACGTGCTTACCATACCGCAGATCACGGGACAGAACATGGCCTTAGGTACCGCCGCCGCAGCCATCTTCGGAGGGCGCGGTCAAACCATTCTGCAAATCATAATGATCGTCTCCATGCTGAGCGGCATCAATGCATACCACCTTATGGCCAGCCGAATCCCGTTTGCCATGGCTAAAGATGGCCTGCTATCGCGACATGTTTCACGAGTAAATAGCGGTGGCACTCCCACAGTAGGCCTCTTGCTAAGTACGCTGGTAGCCCTGGCGTTCATACTAAGCGGTAAATTCGAAATCGTGCTGGCGGTCACGGCCTTCTATTTCGTGGCCGACTATGCGATGGCCTATACTGCGGTGTTCGTACTACGCTGGCGCGAGCCCGATGCTCCGCGTCCTTTCCGTGCCTGGGGGTACCCCTGGACCACTGGTCTTGCGCTATTGGGATCTATAGGGTTTCTGGTTGCCGCAGTGAAAGAAGATACTAGGAACAGCGAGTACGCCTTAGCATCATTGGCCCTGTGCTATCCGTTATATCGGCTGACGAGAGTGATCTTGAGGAGGCAGGAGCGCGGAGTCTAGGCACCAGTTTTGAGTTCATATGCATAGTGGCAATTAATCTTTCCTCTAACATTCAAGGAGTTTTGTCTATGCTGCGGGACCTGGAAGAACTTTTAGCGTCGTACGACGCCCTAGCTCCACTGGCGGAAGCTAGCACGATTCCTGCACCTTTTTACGTTGACGAGCGCATCGCCGAGTTGGAACGCCGGGCCGTCTTCAGCCGCACCTGGCAATGGGTGGGCCGTGCGGAGCAGGTGGCCGAGGCTGGAAAATTTGTCACCTTCACCATCGCCGGCGAGCCTATTGTCGCCGTGCGCGGGCAGGACAACCAACTAAGGGCCTTTTTCAACGTATGCCGGCACCATGCGGCCGCCGTCGTCACTCAGTCGTGTGGCACCGCGTCCATCTTCCGCTGCCCCTACCATGGCTGGAGCTACGACCTTGCGGGGGCTTTGAAAGGGACCCCAGAATTTCAAGGTGTATGCAACTTCGACCGCTCGCAGAATGGACTAGTCGCAGTCGCAGTTGATACCTGGGAACATTTCGTGTTCGTGAATCTCGATGCGAAATCCACCTCACTCCGAGATTCTCTAGGAGGCCTGGTAAAACGTTGCGAGCCTCTTCAACTTTCCCGCCTGCATTATGTCGACACCCGCACCTATGAGCTAAATTGCAACTGGAAAGTATTCATCGACAACTTCCTCGATGGTGGATACCACGTCCCCCACCTTCACAAGGGCCTTAACAGTGTCCTTGAGTATCAGCAGTACACCATAGAAAACGAAGACCGCTATAGCTTGCAATCTAGTCCAATGACTTCGGGTGACAATGCCGAAGTCGCCTCCACTCGCAAAGGGAGCCGCGCCAACTACTTCTGGCAATATCCAAACCTGATGATCAACTGCTATGAGGGATACCTCGAGACGAATCTCGTCATACCGCTAAGTGTGGACCGCTGCCGGGTTATTTTCGACTACTACTTCGACAAGATTGGCGGAGAGCACGATGACTACAATCGACGTAGTATCGAGGTCTCCCATCAGGTGCAGGTAGAAGATACCGACATCTGCGAGGACGTGCAGCGTGGCTTGCATTCCCGCGCCTATGTTGCCGGTAGGCTGTCAGTCCGTCGCGAAGCCGGGGAACATTTATTCCACCGCCTGCTGACAGAAGACTTGAAGCGCACTCTGGCCGAGAATAGTTCGTCCTAGAGGACTACCTCAGAGAGTAATCCCGTCTTCACATCGTAGATAAATCCCCGCGATTCCATGAACCCAAGCCAGGGATGGGACCGAACTCTTTCTATTTGTATCCGGACATTCTCTTTAGGGTCTTTGAACGCGTGAAATGCGATCTCATGTGCTGTGCCGGTATCGGCAGAAAATTTGCGATTCATTTCCGCGTCGGTCATGCGCAACAGCCCGCAGTCCGTATGGTTGATGATCATCACTGAGGTCGTACCCAGCAGCCGATGGGAAAGCACCAGCGACCGCAGCACATCGTCCGTCACAATGCCTCCAGCGTTTCGCACGAAGTGGGCATCGCCGATCTTCAGCCCCAGTGTCTGCTGGAAGCTCATACGCGAATCCATACAACCGACGATCACCAGATTGCGTTGCGGTTCCGCCGTAAGATGCGCAAGATCAAAGCGAGTTGCGTACTCACGATTGTGTTCAACGATTCGATCAATCAAGGACATAAAAAGTTCTCAATAACTATGATATCCAAAATGTAAAGCCCCTGATCGTCGGTGATTCGGTGCCAGTGCGCCTGACTCTCGCATATTCTGATTGTTGGCCATTCTCGGGATGTCCAACTGCGCACCGCCCTCTGCTTCAATCGCACATTCCACCCATGCACTCTTGGCGTACTGCTGTGTACTTCCGGTGGTTGACGCAACTCCCGATGAGACTTAATTTCCTCTAACAAGTTCTTAGTAATTTCTAATCTTCTTCCTGCAACCCTAAATTGCTGGATGTTTCGAGGCCTCCACCAGTTCCCTATTGGCTACAGGGAACGCGCGGGCTTGCTCGGCAGCTACCGGGCTAAGCCGCAGGCACCATTTTCGTCTGCACGGCAAGAACGAGCACGTCTGTCGGAACGCGTCTATGACGCCTGCCTACAAGTGTGCATTGTGCGGAGTATGGAGGTAGACATGAAATCCCGGAATTCCCTTATTGCAGCAGCGTGCCTATTGGCAGGTGTCAATGTTTCCACTCTTCAAGCTCAAAAAGATCCAGGGCCGCGCTCCGGCAAGCCAGACGCAGGCACCTACTACTCTCAACTGGGGCCCAACGAACAAAACCTCTTCACCCAAGCCTTGCAACGCTTTCAAGAAGTGAACTCCGTGTCTGGCGCCATTGAAGACGGTAACGGACTCGGCCCTGCGTTCAATGGTAATAGCTGTGCCATGTGTCATTCACAACCGGCCATTGGCGGATCTAGTCCGGGATTAAAAAGTCCCCAGAACTCTGTCCCCAATCCTCAGGTAGCTTTAGCTTCGCTCGATGGCGCGACCAATAAAGTGCCTGCTTTCATTTCCATTGACGGCCCTATCCGCGAAGCCAGGTTCGTGCGGACGCAAGAGGGCAAAGCCGATGGAGGCGTACACGGCCTCTACTCCATAGCAGGCCGGACGGACGCGGTGGGATGCAACCTACCTCAACCAGACTTTGCCACAGAGTTACTGCGGAACAACGTAGTGTTTCGTATTCCGACCCCACTATTCGGATTAGGTTTGGTAGAGAACACTCCGGACTCCACCCTGCAAGCGAATCTCGCCGCAACTCGATTGGCTCGTGATGCCCTCGGCATAGGAGGCCGCTTCAACCGGAACGGTAACGACGGCACCATCACGAAATTCGGTTGGAAGGCGCAGAACAAGTCTTTGCGCATCTTTGCGGGGGAGGCCTACAACGTCGAACAAGGTGTCTCGAACGAGATGTTCCCCAACGAGCGTTCGGCTGTACCCGGCTGCGTTTTCAACTCTACTCCCGAAGACAGCAACAACATGTTGAACGGAAATCCAAGTAGTCCCAACTTCAATACGACTGTCGGAACAGTTTCGGAAATGCTTTCGGATTCCGACAATTTTGCCGCCTTCATGCAGTTGCTAGGACCTGCTGCGCCCGCCTCACCGACCACGAGCACTCAGACCGGCGGTTTACTGTTTACAAAAGTAGGATGCGCCCTATGCCATTCGCCATCCTTGGTGACCGCGCAGTCTATCTTCACTGTAATGGGTGGAGTCACCTACCATCCATACTCGGATTTTGCTCTTCATCGCATGGGTGAAAGGCTGGAAGATGGAGTGACTCAGGGGTTAGCTGGCTCCGACGAATTTCGTACTGCTCCTTTGTGGGGACTAGGCCAGCGTCTCTTTTTCATGCATGATGGGCGAACTTCAGACTTGCTTGAGGCGATTCGACATCATGCAGGCGATAGGTCGGAAGCCAACCAAGTGATTGGACGTTTCTATCGTTTGTCCGATAAAGAAAAACAAGATCTCCTCAACTTCCTCCGGTCGCTCTAAAACCATACGAGAGGGACGGCCGCGCGTGCCGACCCCTCTCTCTCCCTCAGTTCGGCGGCGATTTTTGGAATTGTCTATTTGCTTTCAGGACGGGCTTTTTTCGGGGAACCCGCGTGGGGAGCAAATTTTTCGTGCTGGTCTTGCGCGGAGGCAACTCGACTCAATTCGTCCGGAACCGTTTGCCGTACTCCCAATAAATTCCTGTAAGTGCCATTGACGGCGGAAGCGGACTTAAACAGCGGCTCATAGACGCTTTGATCCGGAGCAGGCCCATTGGCGGACGCTTCGCAACGAGCCAATACGATCGAGGATTTCCCAAAGCGCTCCAGTCGAATCCGGCTTACCGGCGTATTGGTGCCCAGCATCGCTGCCGGACTGGTCACCGCAGATGCGTTGTCTTCAATCGAAACCTGTAGCAGGTCTTTGGGATCGCGGACTTTAAATACCAGAGTCTCGACCATGCTCTTCGGATCTTGGCTGAAGGAATATTGCACGGTGGCAAACAGTGCCTGCACCGCAAACTCACGCCGCATCCGCACCCACGCCGCGCTGGCGGCATCGCTCGATACGTGCGCTTTTTGTCCAATTGAAAAAAAGCTGGGCTGATCTTCTAAAGTTGAGCGGCCGCGGTCCACTTCAAAGTCGGGGCTAAAGAGCGGCTGTTTTGGAATTTTCGCCAAAGCCGAGGCGATCTGCTGCTGCTCCTCTTTCGAAGGAGTGCAGACGTTCAACATGTTCACCTTCACCTGCGGCTGCGAAGCTTTGGGAGTAGTCGCAGGCGCCGCATCCTGGCCAAAAACGCAAGATGAAACCGCGAGTGTCGTAACTAACGCAATCTTTTTTGCAAGCACAGCCGATTTTAGCAGGCAAAACCGTGGAACCAGCTTACAGGTAGCCGGTTTCACAACACGTCTTGGCTTATTGTTTTTGTACCCGGTATAGCACGCAGCCATGGGAAGGAACAGGCACACTAATTTCCTTCGCCGCCCCTAAATCTTTTCGCTCCCACAAATCTCGCAGCTTGTAACTCGCCCCCGGTAAATTTAATTCGCTCCACGAATAATGCACCGTTTCAGGCGCGTCGCTGACATTAAAGATGGCAACGTAATTTCCGCTTCCATTTTCCGGCTTGGAGGTCCAAACCACGGTTTTATCCGTCGTGATCAGCGCCCGGTCGCCGATAGAATGTTGATCGACGGCGATGATCTCAGGATTTGTCAGCAACGAAGTTGTCCACTCGTCGCTCAGCGGAAGGTTTCCGCCCATCATCAGCGGCGAACGAAACATGCTCCACAGCGTAATCAGCGTCCGCTGTTCGTCATGCGTAAGCCGCGTATCACGCGCCTCTCCCCAGCCCGGCCGCGGCCCCAAATGCCCGAGAGGAAGCATGTCCGCATCCGGCCAATGCCCGGGCTGCGTGTACTGCGCCCACTTCGCGGCGCGTGCAAACTGATCACCCAAGCCTTGAGGATAATCGACGGTACTGTGCCACATATCCCAAACATCGTCGGAGATCCGCCACAACTGCGAGTACTGCCGCATCTCCTCTACTTTTTCGAACGGTGCCGCGCCGGGCGACAAACTCAGCACAATCGGCCGTCCCGTCTTCTTAATTGCCGTGGCCAGCATTCGTATCTCAGCCCCCAGGTAAGGACGGCTGGCAATGCAATCTACTTTTATAAAATCCGCGTCCCAGCTGGCGTAGAGCGCTGCAATCGAGTCGTAGTAAGCCTGTCCCGCAGGCGAATCTTTCAGTCCGTAGTTATCGAAATTCCAAGGGCAGGTGTCGGAAGTATTGGCCGCATCGGTGGCGGTGAAACCAGATCCAGAAATCGGAAGATTTTTCTCCACCGCTTTTTTAGGAATGCCGCGCAAAATGTGAAACCCAAATTTCAATCCCAGCGAGTGCACATAGTCCGCCAGGGGCTTGAATCCCGCACCGTTCGCCGACGAAGGAAAGCGGTTCAATGCTGGGATATAACGCCCATTGCTATCGAGCGTATAAATGCTGTCTTTGGCATTGCCCTGCGGCACGGGATTCGTGATCGTCCATGCTTCATCCACCACCAGGTACTGCCATCCATAAGGCTTAAGATGCTCCGCAAACCAATCTGCGGCCGTCTTGAATTCAGCTTCCGTAATCGTGGTTCCGTACGAATCCCAACTGTTCCATCCCATTGGAGGCGTCGCTGCCAGCATTTTCTCTGCCGCCATCTGCGGCTGCGCCTGGAGAAGGACCACGAAAAGCACCAATGAAAGCGAACGAAACTTCACCATAGACATATTCTCCATATGAAATTCACAGCGATGGTCCGCACAGGGCCTCGCGCTAGAGCATCTTCTTCTCGACGTAATCGATCTCAGTGTCCGGCACCGGCTTACTTCGCGAGACGCCAAAATTCTTTACCCCATTTAACGCGAATGCAGCGCCCTTGCTCGCTCGTGATGTTCGTACGCGAAAAAAATTGGCCCCTTCCACCTCCTGCAAAACGAATACCGGACGAGCATCTTCTTTCAGAGCTTCGATCTCAACGTTGCTCACTTCTATGTTCTTTACATGTCTCATGAAAAAGCCCTGCGACGGCATGGGGCCAAACATATTGGGCTCAGGATATTTCGTTTCCTGCTCAGGCGGCTGCACCGCCGCGCTTTGTGCGTCGCCGCCGCCCTCATGCTGAATGTAAATATCGTTCAACTGGATATCTTCAATGGGATGTCCCGGAATTCCGCTGATGATCGATCCCAGTCGCGATTCCGAATTCGAGCAAACAATATTGCTGATGATGATTCGTCTTAGCGCCCCCATCGCAACTCCACTCGGTCCGCGCATGCGGCTTCCCAGCCTCAAGAAAAGTGGCGAAACCGCGATCTCCCGCATGGTGATGTTCGTAATCGTTACGTCTTCGAGCAAGGCTCCATCAACAGTTTCGAGCGCAAATCCATAGCATCCCTCAAACACGCAATTCGACACCGTAATGTTTTTGAAACCTCCATTTGACTCTGTCCCAAATTTGATCCGGCCAATCCTCGGTATTTTTGACGCGGGATCAATCGCTTTGAAGGTCCCATCCAGCACCGTGCCGAGTTCGTACTTTCCCGTTAAATAGCAATTCGTGATGGTGACATTTTCCGTGGCCCGGGCGTACCCCAGAGCGTAAGAACTTTTGGGACAAATTCCATCGTCCCATGGCGAGTTGACCGTGCAATTCGAAACCCGAACATTGCGGCAGCAGTCGATGTCAATTCCATCACGGTCGGTATCGATCTTCAAATTGTCGATGGTGAAGTTATCGACACCGGTGGCTAAGATTCCAAAATGTCCGCCTTTGAGAATGGAGAAGTCGCGAAGAATCACGTTGCGACAATTCTTCAGCGCGATGGCTTTGTTCGCGACTCCCGGACTTTCGGCAATCGGGCCGGCGCCCCATCCACGGCTCAGCCCTCGTCCCCAAATCAAGCCCGGGCCAAGAATAGAAACATTTTCCAGGCCCTCACCCCAAATCAAGCTGTTGTGCCAGTGGTTATGCCCGTAGTCCTGATAATCGTTCCAGGCCGTCTTGGGTTCGGCCGCGTCAAATCCACCCTCTTCAGAAGAAGGAGGCTCCGCAGCAATAATGGTCGCATTCTGCTCGAGCACCAGCGCGACGTTACTCTTTAGCCGTATGGAAAAACAAACATAACTACCTGCACGAATTCGCACGTTGCCGCCGCCGGACGAAGCCGCCGCCTCGATTGCGCGATTTATCGCCGGACTGTCGTTGCTCTTGCCATCCCCAACTGCGCCAAAAACTTTGACATCAAAACTCCCGGCATTGCGGTCTTGGGTCTGCGCTGCGGCGGGCGATGCATGCAGCCCTATCGTTGCAATTCCAGCGCCGGCAAATCCCGCCATTCCCGCAACTCGCAAAAAATCCCGCCGTCCATTCTTCTCATTCAACATATGCCCGATATTTTTAACACATCCAGATGGTGTGGCGGACAGTCTTATCGGGGGCCTTTTCATCGAAGATTTCGCAAGAAATTCATCACCGGAGCATGAGTCGAATTCGCGGATCGATCGCCTGAGAAGGCAAGTGTCCCACGCGCACAGCCGAAGACATGTGATACAAATTTCTGTGACCTCCGTCAGCACCCCTAACGCGAGTCTCCCGTGCTGAGGGCGCTTTTCATCTCTCTGTCCCAGAGCCAGGCCCTTCGAAGCGCCGCCGAAAACTCCGCCATCGGACAAAAAATGTCCGGACGTTTTGTCGCCGGAACCCAATTGGAAGACGCGCTGCGAGCGACTCTGGCTGTTAATCAATCCGGACGCAGCGTTTCCATCGACAATCTGGGCGAGAACGTTTCCAACCCTGCTGAGGCCGCCGAGAGTGCTCAACTTTACGATCGCCTGTTGGAAGAAATTGCGGCCCGAAAACTAAATGGCAATGTAAGTCTGAAGCTCACGCACATGGGACTGGACATCGACGAAGACCTCGCCCGCAAACATGTATCCCAATTGGTGGCCAAGGCCGCAGCCATGTCTCCGAAAAACTTCGTTCGCGTTGACATGGAGGGCTCGCCTTACACTCAGCGAACTCTGGATTTTGTCCGCGAATTGCATAGCCCGCCACAGAATCGAGGCTGCGTCGGCGCCGTAATCCAATCCTACCTGCGACGCTCGCAGCAGGATGTAAACCAACTCTGCTCCGAAGGCATTCGCATTCGCCTATGCAAAGGAGCGTACAAAGAGCCTGCCCAAATCGCGTTTCAGAAAAAGTCAGAAGTGGATGCCAACTATGTCGCCTTGATGAAGACATTGCTTAAGAGCGGCACCTATCACGGCTTGGCCACCCACGATGAAAACATGATCAATCAGGCTAAGGCTTTTGCGATCCAGGAAAAGATTCCCCCGGATTCTTTCGAATTCCAAATGCTCTACGGCATCCGGCGCGACCTGCAAAAACAGCTCGTGAAAGAAGGATGGCGCATGCGCGTTTACATCCCCTTCGGAACGGAATGGTACCCGTATCTAATGCGCCGCTTGGCGGAGCGGCCCGCCAACATCCTGTTCATTGCCCGGAACTTACTGCGAAATTAGCCCGCATCTCGATCCGGAACGAGAGCCCCGGCCCCCTCCCACGATGGTGACACAAAATAAGTCTCCTCCCTAAAATTTCTGCTAGCATCATTTCATGGGCAATGGTAGCCAAACCGGGCTAACTGAGGCCTTCGCGGCGCTCGTAGGTCCCCAGGTCGATGACGAAAAAATTGACCTTATCCGCGGCGCACTCACCATCGCCCGTACCGAGTATCCCCATCTGAATATCGACTCTTACGTGCAGCGCGTCGATCAACTCGCGCGCGAGGCTGAGTCCCGCATCACCGAGGTAGGGGATGCATCTGAAACGATCCAGGCGCTCAACTACGTTCTTTTTGAACATGCAGGCCTGCAGGGCAATCGCGAAGACTACTACGATCCCCGCAACTCATTTCTGAACGACGTGCTTGATCGGCGAGTGGGAATCCCCATCACCCTGGCGCTGATTTATATGGAGGTCGGACGCCGTCTCGGCTTCCCGCTCTTTGGGGTAGGCATGCCCGGGCACTTTCTCTTGAAGAACTACGACATCGATGGACGCGAAACTCTTATCGACTGCTTCAACGGCGGCGATATTCTTAACGCGGAAGATTGCCAGCGTCGCCTCGACGAAATCTATTCCGGGCAGATGACTTTGCGGCCCGAATTCCTCTTCGCCGTCAGCCGCCGCCAGATGCTGACCCGCATCATCAACAATCTGAAGACCGTTTACATGTCTACGCGCAACCTGAAAAAGGTCCTGCCGCTGATCGATCTGCTGCTGGTGATTTATCCTCGTTCGCCGGAAGATGTGAAGCAGCGCGCTCTGCTCCGCTATAGCCTGGGCCAGCCACGCGCTGCGGCCGAAGACTTGGAAGAATATATAAAAATGTCGCCCGAGGCATCCGACTCAGACGAGATTCGCCAGACCGCCTTGTCCATCAGACGTATGCTGGCCCTGATGAATTGAGGCTCCAAGGAAGTCGTCGTGAGTTGCGAGGCTTTGCTTACCGCTTCGGCCTGTAAATATCGGTGGCCGTTCCAAAGAAAACTTCAGCGGAATTCATTATCGTTTCTGAGAGTGTTGGGTGCGGATGAATGGTCATGGCGAGATCTCTTGCCAGCGCGCCCATCTCCACAGCCAGCACGCCTTCCGCGATAAGCTCGCCCGCTCCGGCACCTACAATCCCAACCCCAAGCACCCGCTCGGACTGAGGGTCGATCAGCAACTTGGTCATGCCTTCGGTGCGATCCAGCGTCATGGCGCGCCCCGAAGCCGCCCAGGGGAATTTTGCGATCTTTATCTCGCGATTTTCTTTTTGTGCCTGAGTTTCAGTGAGGCCGCACCATGCAATTTCGGGGTCAGTGAAAACCACGGCAGGAATTGCGTTAGGCTCGAACGCGACTTTCTCTCCCGCGATGGCTTCCACGGCGGTGCGTCCTTCATGGGACGCCTTGTGTGCGAGCATAGGTTCGCCCACGACATCGCCGATTGCGTAAATCGTGGCATCGCCAGTTTGCAGTTGTTTGTTCACTTCGATGAAGCCTCGCTGCCCTACTCTCACCTCGGTTTTGTCGAGGCCACCGATTTCGGAGTTGGGTCTGCGTCCGACTGAGACCAGCACTTTATCGAAAATCTTTTCGCGCTCTTTTACTTCCGCCCCCTCGAAGCTGACGCGGATGCCGGTGGACTCTTCTTCAACGCCTGTGACCGTGGTCTTGAGCATGACCGCGGCGAAAGATTTTTCTATGCGCTTTTGCAGCGGCGCAACCAGATCCCGGTCCGCGCCCGGAAGCAGGCCTTCCGTCATCTCTACCACCGAGACCTTTGTTCCAAGCGCAGCGTAAACGCTGCCCAGTTCCAGGCCGATGTATCCGCCGCCGATTACCAGCAGGCTCGCCGGAATGTTTTGTATATCAAGCGCGCTGGTTGAATCCATCATGCGCGGGCTGTCTAGTTTCAACGTTGGAATGGCTGTGGGCCGCGAACCGGTGGCGATGATGATGTGGTCGAAAGTAAGGGATTGATTGCTGCCATCGGCCTTAGTGATTCGCAGTGTGTTGGAATTTTCGAAAGATGCCTTTCCCTGAATGTACTGCACCCCGCGTTGCTTCGAAAGTTGTCCCAATCCCCCCGTAAGCTTTTTTACGACGCCTTCTTTCCATGAACGCAGCTTCTCTAAATCGATTTTTGGGTCAGAAAATTCGATTCCCCAGTTTTTCGCATGTCGTGATTCATCGATCAATTTGGCAACGTGCAGCAAGGCTTTAGAAGGAATGCATCCGCGGTAGAGGCAGACGCCACCTGGATTCTTTTCGTTGTCGATGAGTGTGACGCTCATGCCGAGGTCGGCGGCGAGGAAGGCGGCGGCATAGCCACCGGGGCCTGCGCCAATAATTGCAATGTTTTTTGAATTGGTCATTTCGTGAGGTTTAACCGCAGAGATCGCAAAGTGCGCCGACAAAACTGAAAGTTAACATCGCTATTTCTTCCATCCCGGACTGAGAACCGACGTTGAATTTATCATTGGCGATTAACTCGCAGTAGCGGGGAGTGCATCAAGCCTCTGCGTACTCAGCGCTCTGTGCGGTTATTTTTCTTTCATCCTTGGACTGACAATAGGAATGGCTGTTCGAAGGCTTCCGCGATCCACCGTAAAAATCTCGCTGCATCGGCGCCATCTATCAAGCGGTGATCGTATGATAACGACAGCGGCAAGACCTGCCGGGGTTCGAATTTTCCATTCATCCAGACCGGTTCCATGCCGGAACGAGACAGGCCGAGAATTGCGACTTCTGGAAAATTCACGATTGGCGAAAATCCTGTGCCGCCGATACCGCCGAGATTGGTAATGGTAAAAGTCCCGCCTTCCATTTCCGCGGCTGTTAACTTTTTGTCTTTTGCTTTCTTGGACACCTGAGTCAGTTCGGCGGCGAGTTCGACAATATTCTTTTTGTCCACGTCGTGAATTACCGGGACGAGCAGACCGCGATCGGTATCGACCGCAACCCCGACGTTGATGAACTGTTTGTAGACAATTTCTTCTTTCGCCATGTCGATGCTGGCGTTAAATTGCGGGAACACTTTGAGCGCCGACGCCACCACTTTGAGGGCGATCGCGGTGACCGTCATCTTTCCCCCGGCCTCCTGCGCTTTTGGCGCAAAGCGCGCCCGCAGTTGTTCGAGCTCGGTTATGTCCGCCTTGTCCTGCTGGGTGACGTGCGGAATTGTTGTCCAGGCCTGCCACAGATGTTCCGCCGTCTTCCGGCGCACTCCCCGCATAGACACGCGCTCGACCTTGCCAAACTTCGTGAAGTCAGGAAGATCCGGCTGCGAGAACAGTGCTTGCGGAACCTGGGCGGCCATAGATGTCAGCAGCCCTTTCGAGAAAGCTTTTACATCGTCCTCACTGATTCGTCCGCCTGGTCCGCTACCTTTTACTTCGTGTATATCGAGTCCAAGTTCGCGCGCCAACCGCCTGACGTGAGGCGCTGCGGGCACAGGATCGCGATGCTCCGTCCCTGCAACCTTACCCAATTGCACCGGCATGCTGAAGTCCGGCGGGACGCGTCTGCGGCGGGTCGGGCGGAAGCGCTTCGTGCTCGCTCTTGCCCTCAGCTTCAATTGCTGCCTGAAAAGATAATCGGGCCGCATTCTGTCCCGATGCATGTTCCACCGGCGGATGTTTGGCTGTTCCACTCGCCGTAGACGCGGCTTGAAGCGTAAAGATAACCTGGCCAACTTTTATTTTTTCGCCTAGCTTTGACCTGAACGTCTTTGATTACTCCGCTGACCGACGACGGGACCTCGATCACCGCCTTGTCCGTCTCCAATTCCATCACCGGCTGCCCTTCGGAGACTTTGTCGCCCGAGGAAACCATCAATCGAACCAGGTCGCCCTGAGTAATGTTTTCGCCGAGTTCAGGAAGTTTGAAATCAGTTGCTCCAGGAAGGGCTTGCTCGCTCGACGGATCAGCCGCGGCTTCGGACCCCGATTTCGCTTTCGCGGATTTCTTTCTCTCGCTTTTTTCCGGTGCCTTCTTGGATTCTGACCTGACCGGCTCCGGCCGGTCTTCATGCACTTCGGATGAGTCCGGCTCCGCGTTGATCTCCCTTCCCGCGCCATTGGACTCCTTTGCCGTCGCGGGAACTGCCTCAGGCGCAGGCTTTCCTTTTGCGCCATTTTCGATGGTGAAGATTACCTGCCCCACTTTGACCTTCTCGCCCTGTTTGACGCGGACTTCTTTCACCGTGCCACTCAATGACGAAGGCACCTCGACTACGGCTTTATCGGTTTCCAGTTCCATCACCGCCTGACCCTCGGTGACGTTCGCGCCGGGAGAAATCATTAAGCGCACCAAGTCGCCCTGGTGAACGTTTTCTCCGAGTTCCGGCAATTTAAATTCGGTCACGTAAATGTTTCTCCTATTCAAAACTCGATCGTCTTCTCGTAATCGATCGGGAAGCAGGCCCCGTGTTTATCAACTTATTGCGGGATTCAGTTTCTCTGCATTGATGGCTAAATCTTTAAACGCTTTTTGCAGAACGTCGGCTTTGATCTGCTTATCTTTAGCCAGAGCATTCAGTGTCGCCCAGACGATATGTTTCGCGTCCACCTCAAAGAAGTCGCGAAGAGCGGCCCGGTTTTCGCTGCGTCCGAAACCGTCGGTGCCTAATGCTACCAACGGACGAGGCATCCACTGCGAAATCGATTCCGGCAACACTTTCATGTAGTCCGAGGCTGCAACCAGCACCCCGGGCACGTCTTTCAACGCCTGCGTCACAAACGGCACTCGCGGACTTTCCCCCGGATGCAACATGTTCCACCGCTCGCAGTCGTTGCCGTCGCGGTAAAGTTCTTTGTAGCTGGTGACGCTCCAAACATCCGCCGCTACACCATATTTTTCTTCCAGAATTTCTTGCGCTTTGAGCACCTCGTACATGATCGTTCCGCTACCGAACAGTTGGGCGCGCAACTTGCTCTCTTTGTTCTTCGAGGTCTTAAAGCGGTACAACCCCCTCAAAATTCCCTCACGAACCTCTTGTCCCGGCGGCATCTCCGGCATCGGCAGCGGTTCGTTGGTGACCGTCAAGTAATAGAAGATGGATTCCTGGTCCACATACATCCGCTTGATCCCATCCTGAATGATTATGGCGATCTCATAAGCAAATGCCGGGTCGAACGCCATAAGGTTTGGCACGGACAGTGCCAACACGTGACTATGGCCATCCTGATGTTGCAGGCCTTCGCCCGCGAGGGTGGTACGGCCCGCAGTGCCCCCCACCAGAAAGCCGCGTGTACGCATGTCCGCAGCCGCCCAGATCAGGTCTCCAATGCGCTGGAATCCAAACATGGAGTAGTAAATAAAAAACGGGATCGTGTTGATCCCGTGATTCGCGTAGGCCGTTCCCGCCGCGATAAACGAGCACATCGAGCCCGCTTCCGTAATTCCTTCTTCCAGAATCTGCCCGTCTTTGGCTTCTTTGTAATAAAGCAGGGTAGCCATATCAACCGGCTCGTAGAGCTGCCCCACGCTCGAATAGATTCCGACCTGCCGAAATAACGCCTCCATGCCGAAGGTGCGAGCTTCGTCAGGAATAATCGGAACAATAAATTTTCCCAGCTCGGGATCGCGCAACAACTTCGATAGCAGCCGCACGAAGACCATTGTGGTCGATGCCTCGCGACCATCGGTGCCTTTGTAGAATTCTTCAAAGTGCGATTCCGCCACCGGCTTCATTGGGGTAGCGCGAACTTTCCGCTCTGGCAGATATCCCCCCAACTGTTTGCGGCGTGCCTGCATGTATTGAATTTCAGGACTATCATCCGCAGGCCGGTAGAAAGGCGCATCATGCAATTCGCCATCCGGAATCGGAATCCCAAATCGGGAGCGGAAGATGCGCAATTCTTCTTCGTTCAATTTCTTCTGCTGGTGCGTGATATTTTTGCCTTCTCCCGCCTCTCCTAATCCATAGCCTTTGATCGTCTTGGCGAGCACGATCGTAGGAGCGCCCTTGTGGTCAACCGCGGCGCGGAATGCCGCGTGAACTTTGATGGGATCATGCCCGCCCAGCCGCATCCGCGACAATTGCTCGTCGGAAAGATGCTCCACCATTTTCAGCAGCCGCGGATCGCTACCGAAAAGGTTCTGCCGGAAGTAAGCCCCGCTCTCCACGAAAAACTTTTGGTACTGGCCATCGCTGACCTCACCCAAACGCCTCACCAAAAGTCCGTCGCGGTCGTTTTGAATAAGGCTGTCCCAGTCCGTGCCCCAGATCGCCTTAATCACGTTCCACCCGGCGCCCCGGAAAATTGCTTCCAATTCCTGAATAATTTTGCCGTTGCCCCGAACCGGTCCATCGAGGCGCTGCAAATTGCAGTTCACCACGAAAATCAAATTATCCAGCCGTTCCCGCGAGGCCAGGGTGATTGATCCCAAGGATTCGGGTTCATCCATTTCGCCGTCGCCAAGGAACGCCCAGACTTTTCCGCCAGTAGTTTCTTTAAGTCCGCGATTTTCAAGATATTTAATAAAGCGCGCGTGATAAATCGCCTGAATAGGGCCCAGTCCCATGGAAACTGTCGGGAATTCCCAAAAGTTTGGCATTAGCCATGGATGCGGGTAAGACGACAAGCCCCCGCCGGACTTCAGCTCGCGGCGGAAGTTTTCCAATTTCTGCATTGGAATTCGGCCTTCGAGATAAGCACGCGAGTAGATGCCAGGAGCGGCGTGTCCCTGGAAATAAACAATGTCGCGATCGCCCGTTTCAGTTCGGGCCCGCAAAAAATGGTTGAACGCCACTTCGTACAAAGTCGCCGCCGAGGCAAATGTCGAAATGTGGCCGCCGATGCCATCCTGCATCTTATTGGCCCGAACTACCATGGCCAATGCGTTCCACCGGACGAGACTCTTAATCCGCCGCTCCATCTCCTGGCTGCCCGGGAAAGGTGGCTGCTGCCGCACCGAAATGGTGTTTTGGTAAGGGGTAGTAGCAGTGAACGGAAGATTGACCCCCGCGGCCCTTTTTGCATGGAATGAAAGTTGTTGTAATAGCCGTCCAGCGCGCTCTGGGCCGCCTTTCGACAAAACGTAATCCAATGAATCAAGCCATTCGCGGGTTTCCAGTACTTCCGATCCGTTGCTGCTGGTATGAGCTTCTGCCGCTTTATAGGTCTCTGCCAAGTGTGGTTTCTCCAGCTATAGGTGGGAACCTCTAATCATAGACAATTATTCGGAATTTTGCTGTCCAATCTTTAAGGACGCTGCAAACAATTTTGCGATGGATGTAAGTCCCCGACAGCACAACAAACATCTAAGGGTTGATTCACGCAAATAGCTCTTAGAAAGAAGGACACCGTGGCAAAAAAAGTTCTCGATGGAAATCATCGCTCAAAATTAAACGCCCAGCCGCGTCTTCATCAGAAGGCCCGTGAGATTCAAAAGTTCGGGACCGTCACCCACGCCCTGCCATTGGACTTGGAAGAACCAGTACGCCTGGAGATGAGCGAGCAACTCAATCAATTACTGGCCGACACCATGACTCTGCGCGATCTCTATAAAAAATCGCATTGGCAAGTGGCTGGCCCGACGTTTTATCAACTCCATTTGCTGTTCGATAAGCATTATGAGGAGCAGGCCGAATTAGTCGATACCATTGCCGAGCGCATTCAACTTCTTGGTGGATTGAGTATTGCCATGGCCCCCGACGTGGCGGAAACGACAAAGATCGAACGGCCTCCGCGGGGACGCGAGGAAGTCCCGGTGCAAATTTCTCGATTAATTGATGCGCACCAGCTGATCATCGGCGACTGCCGAAAGCTTGCCGACCGCGCCGACAAGCTAGGAGACGCCGGCACCAACGATGTGGTGGTAAGCGATGTTCTGCGCACCAATGAATTGCAGGTTTGGTTCATCAGCGAGCACCTGGTCAACATGCCGTTGGTTGAGGCTGTTGATAGCGACGAGATGGAGGACTGAGACCGAAGAGGCCTCCCCACCACGCTGAGGAACCTTATTAGGGAAGGGAAAGGGCACGGCTCTAGTCGTGCTCACCCCACTTTGACCCGGCGAAAGCCGAGCGCTCTTACCCTCAATCCCCAAATGGATATAACTCCCGCAAGGTGTTGATGTGTTCAACCGAACCGGGCGGCCTCACCTTCGGAGACAGCGCGCACACTAATTCTTCGAGCACAGTTTCGAGCGAGCCGGGGTCCTCGAACAGAATTCGTCCTACGCTTTCCCGGTGTACGTATAACTCGCACAACTCCCGCGCTTCGCTCACATCCGCATCCGGCTGTAATGCACGGACAATCCTTCTGCTTCCCCACGCCCGTACCAATTCCGCTTTGCTGAATGGATAATTAAGACTTCCACTTCGCATCCAGTGCACCACCAGAGCCAAAGCATGATCCGGGCCACAGACAGCTTCCACGCCGTGCATTTGCGCGACATTTGAGTTCCAACTGAGGACTTTTACTTTGTCCTCCCACCGATTCTCCGTGATTAAGAACCAGGTAGCTTTATTTTTCTCGCGTCCGCAAATCGTGCAAAAGTGGGTCAGGAAGGAAGACATTCGTCCCCCTTATCTCCCGCGTAGTGAACCGGCCTTGACCACGGAACAGCGCTTATCTTGCTCAACGGAACTGCAATAAGCCCTCGCGGCGGCAAAAGATAACGTGAAACGCGGCGCGCAATCATCACATAGCCAAAAATATTCCAATCGCGGAAATACATTGGCTTTTCGTCGCGTCTGCGCTCGCCGTCGAGAATTGATTCCGAGTGCCGGCTTCCCTTCCAGGTGGAACAGTTTCCCCCGGCTCATGCTCCGAAAAAGGGTCAGGCAGGTCGCGTTGGCGCATTTGTGAAGCATTGAAACACTGACGATTCATGCACGTGGGGTGCCGGACTTTGAGATCCTCAACTTCAAGCGATTAAGGGAGTTGTCTGCGTCGCGGAAAGCCGCGCAAAAAGTACTTGTGCCGAAGAGCGGTCAGGGGATGCCGAGGGCTCGTCAAACCCCGTTCTCCAAGGGTTGAAGCGTCCGGATGGGTGTCAGTTTATCGAATCAGCATTCCAGTTGCCGTCACCACTATGCCTAGTACGGCCATCACCATTCCCAGATGCCAAAAAACCCGTCGTCCGGAAAGCAGCGTGATGGAAGTTACCACCAGAGCTATTTCAAGAAACACTTCGGCAAGATCGTATCGATCGCCCCTTCTTCGCGCGTGCTCGGTGTCTTGCTCGAGTTCATGGGCCTTGGCGTCAAGCTCCTTCTGTTCATCCCGGTATCGCTCCGCTTCCGCCGTATATCTTTCCCGCAACTTACTGGTCTGCGCCTCGTCTTTCGTCGCAATCACTGAGGCAATGTCCGCGAAAAGCTCATCGGTGTGTCGGCGAATATTCTTGGCCTGGTAGAACGCCCACTGATCGCTGACCTTGTTTTGCAGCACCACTTCTTCGGTATGCGCCCGGTGTCCCAGCAGCGATATCGTCGCCACCAGCACCGCCAGCACCGCCATGGTCAGAGATATTGGAGCCAGGCTTGGATCATGCCTCGCATGTTCAGCGTGTTCGTGCAGTTCGTGAAGTTCTTCAGATCCCATTTGGTTTCCTCGCCTTCAATAATCAATCATGATCTTGACACATTATTTCTTGCGAAGGCAGTCGCGTCGTCGCACAAGACACTTATACGAATTGCTCAGCAGTGTCTAGTCTGGCTTTGCTCACTACTCTGCATCCACTCCGTCAAAGGCATGTACGCGCAAATTCCTGACGTGATGAGCACATCAGGAAAATACCGCGACCAAACTGCTCCCGGATCTCGAACTTGAAATTGGGGTGGGATTGGACACTCACGGTTTGGCGGCCAGGTGACCAATCCACGCAATCGACGGCCTCTCAACCGTTGTCTGCGTTACCCCGGCTACATTCTAATCCGGGTTAATTTGTGAAAACTTGGCAAATGCGCCTTGGCCGCCAGAACCACTCCCCGCGCAGGCGGGAAGAAAACGGAGACTGTATGAAATCCATCAACATGGCCAAAACTCTTCTCGTCGTTACACTCCTGGCGCTCAGCGTCAGCGCATTCGCTTCCAACAAAGCCACATTCTCGGTGAGTTCTGCTTTCACCGTAAATGGAAAACAATTTTCCGCCGGAGAATATTCAATCAAATGGGAAGGCGCAGGCACCGATGTCCAGGTCAGCATCTTAAAAGGATCTCATGTAATTGGTACCGTCCCAGCTCACTTGATTGATTTGAACGCTTCCGCCGCGAACGACTCCACCGTGGTAACCAAAAAAGATGACGGCACGGTTGCCTTAAGTCAGATACGTTTCGGCGGAAAGAAGAAAGCGATCTCTTTTGACGCCGTCACAACTCAGACCAGCAGCTTGCAACCATAATCGGGAAGAACCATCATTTAGGCCTCACCCATCTGCCGTTGCAGGCAATGGGTGAGGCACTCGTGGACCAACCATGCCCTCACACTCGCCTTTCAGGCAAACCCTCACACTTCGCCCGTGCTGCTAGAATGTTTATGCGATGGTACTGGCGTTTGTCCGCGATTTGTTTGCGGACGCTGAAAGTCTTCCTGAGTTTGTTCGCGTTGCTTCCCACATAAAAGAAGGCGCGGGGCGGATTGGTGTCTCTGGATTAAATCCCTCGGCCAAAGCCTTGCTTGCGGTCTTGTTGTATAAGTCTTCAGAACGTCCGTTGCTGTGGGTTGTGCGCGACAATAAGACTGCGGACGAACTGGTTCCAGTGCTGCAAGCTTTCTGTGAACTGGCGGGCGGGGCCGATCCGGCTTCGATTGTCTCTCTTCCTGCCACCGACGTGGTCCCGTTTCAGAGCCTCTCCCCTCACCCCGAGATTCAGGAAGAACGCGCCGTAGCTTTGTGGAAGATTGCCACGTGCTCGGCATCCATTATCGTGACCCCAATTGGAGCGGCGGCCCTGCGATTGCGCTCCGCCGAATATTACGCCGACCTGGCCCGCATCGTGAAGCGCGGCGAAAACTTCGACCATGAAACGTTGCTTGCCCACCTGAATACCGTGGGGTACACCGCCACCGATGTAGTCGAAATGCCAGGGGAGTACGCGCTGCGCGGCGGAATCCTCGATGTCTATTCCCCGGAAGCGGACCGTCCTGTGCGGATTGAGTTTTTCGGCGATGAAGTCGAGTCCATCCGGAAATTCGATCCCGCAACGCAGCGCTCCTCCGACACCGTGGACGAGGGCGTGCTTCTGCCTCTGACCGAAACCCCCGTCACTACCGAACTTTTGGCAGCAATACACGCACGCCTTTCCGGCAAGCGAATTTCCGGGCCCGAAGAAGTTGTGGAAGAGGCGGTGCGGTCCTGCTGGCGTCACAACTTTCCCCGGATGGGAAGTCATATGCCGCAGTAGTGGGTGCAAATTTTAGTCTGTTTGATTTGGTTCCGAATGCTCGGGTGTTGATCGATGAACCGTCTGCGCTTCGACCAGAGTTCGAGCATGTGTGGGAGCGGATAGAGACCGCCCACGAGTCCAGCGGAGTAGGGGCGCTTGTCCAACCCAGGGATTTGTATTTTCCTCCGGAAGAATGGTGGCAGAAGATCGCGACTCTTCCCGGAGCCGACGTCGAACATCTCGCGATCAATCGCAGTGACGATGGGCCCTCGGTACAGTTTCATTCGCAACCCGCGCAGCGCTTTCACGGTTCCATCCCCGCCATGCTTGAGGAAGTTAAAAAACAAATCGCAGACGGACGGCGCGTATTGGTTGCGGTCCCAAATACAGGAGAGGTCGAGCGCCTTGCCGATGTGTTCAGCGAATACGGAGTCTCTTTTCGCCTCGGCAGCCGCACCCGCGGCGGCGAAAGTTATGCCGACGAAACTGCGTATTTCGCCGGTGAAATGCTCACTACCACTCTGGCCAAGGCCTACGTTCCCGATGGCGTTGTATTTCCGGAAGCGAATCTCGCCATGTTCGGCGCCCGTGATCTGTTCGACGAATCGGAGTCAGTGGTCACCCGCCCGCAGAAACCAACGATCGAAAGTTTCTGCATTCCTTTCCGACTTTCGCGATCTTGCAGGTTGGCGACTACGTCGTTCACGTCGAGCATGGCATCGGCCAGTATCAGGGATTGAAGGAGATCAACCAGGGCGACGGCAATGCCGAATTCATGCTGCTGGAATACGCCGACGGCGCGCGCTCTACGTCCCCCTCACCCGCCTCGATCTGATTCAGAAATACCGCTCCTCCGAAGGCGTCAAGCCTGCGCTCAATCATCTCGGCACCGCGGCATGGGCAAAGACCAAGGCCCGCGTGCGCAAGGCCATGAAGGACATGACGGAAGAGCTGCTGAAACTCTATGCGCGAGCGCAAAACCGCCGAGGGACATGCCTTCTCCGCCAGGCAATGAATGGATGCGCGAGTTCGAAGATGCCTTCGAGTACAACGAGACCGAAGATCAGAACTACGCCATCGCCGACGTGAAGCGCGACATGGAATCGACCCAGCCCATGGATCGCCTGCTTTGCGGCGACGTGGGATATGGCAAAACCGAAGTCGCCATGCGCGCGGCCTTCAAGGCGGTGAGCGACAACAAGCAAGTCGCTGTGCTCGCGCCAACCACCGTGCTGGCATTTCAGCATTACGAAACTTTCAAGCAGCGCTTTGCCGCGTTTCCGGTCACCATTGAAATGATCAGCCGCTTCCGCACTGCGAAGCAGCAAAAAGAAATTCTGCAAAAAGTGGAGAGCGGCAAAGTCGACATCCTGATCGGCACGCATCGCTTGCTGTCGAAAGACATCAAGTTTCCCGACCTCGGGCTGCTCATCGTCGACGAAGAACAGCGCTTCGGCGTGCGCCACAAAGAGCGCCTCAAGCAGATGCGCAAAGAAGTGGACGTGCTCACCATGTCGGCCACTCCGATTCCGCGCACCCTGCACATGTCGCTGGTGGGACTGCGCGACATGAGCGTGATCGAAACTCCTCCCAAAGACCGCATGGCGATCCAGACCGTCGTCGCCAACTGGGACGAGAAGCTGATCACATCCGCGATCGAGCAGGAACTGGATCGCGGCGGCCAGGTGTATTTCGTCCACAACCGCGTCGATACGCATTTGGGAGATCGCCGCCAAGCTTCAGGCAGTTCGTTCCGCGCGCGCGGGTACTGGTCGGCCACGGACAGATGTCAGAAGGCGAGCTGGAAAAAGTGATGCTGAAGTTCATGCATCACGAGGCCGACATTCTGGTGGCGACAACGATCATCGAGAACGGCCTCGACATTCCGCTGTGCAACACGATTCTGATCAATCGCGCCGACCGCCTGGGATTGTCCGAACTGTACCAGTTGCGCGGACGCGTAGGGCGATCCAACCGCCGCGCCTATGCCTACTTGCTGCTTCCGCGAGAAGTCGAACTCACTCCCATTGCGCGCCGCCGTCTGGCCGCACTGAAAGAATTCTCCGATCTCGGCGCGGGTTTCAAAATCGCAGCTCTCGATCTCGAACTGCGAGGCGCAGGCAATCTGCTAGGCGGCGAACAAAGCGGTCACATCGAAGCCATCGGATTCGAACTCTATACCCAAATGCTGGATCGCGCGGTCCGAGAAATGAAAGGCGAAGCCTCCGCCGATGAGCCTGAAACTCAACTCAACCTCGGCATGAACATTCGCATTCCCGCTGAATATATTCCGGAAGAAAATCAGCGCCTGCGAATGTACAAGCGCATTGCCGGCGTGGAAACCGAATCGCAACTCAACGACGTTGGAGCCGAATTGCGCGACCGCTATGGGGAGCCGCCAGCGGCGGTACGCAATTTGCTCGATTACGCCTCGCTGAAGTTGCTTGCCGTGCAGGTCGGTGCCAACACCATCGAGCGCAAGCGCGATCTGGTGACCATTAAATTTCAAAAGGACGCAGTCATCGACCCCGAAAAACTTGCGCGCTTCGTCTCTACTCATCGCGGCGCGCAATTTACTCCCGACGGAACTCTAAAATTTTCCCTAAAGGTCCAGCAACCCGCCGAGGTGCTGGAGCACCTACAAAGATTGCTCGAAGATCTCGCGGGAACTCCGTTGATACCCTCAGTCGCATCATAGAAAGCTCCTCTAACTTATGACGAAGATGAAAGTTCGCAAAGCCGTATTTCCGGCCGCCGGACTGGGGACCCGGTTTCTGCCCGCCACCAAAGCTCAACCCAAAGAAATGCTCTCGCTGGTGGACAAGCCCATCATTCAATATGGCGTGGAAGAGGCCCTGGCCGCGGGATGCGACCAAATCATCATCGTGACCGGCCGCGGCAAGCAGGCGATTGAAGACCACTTCGACGTCAGCTACGAACTTGAGAAAATGCTGGAAGCAAAGGGCAAGAACGACTTGCTCCGCATCGTGCGCGAGATTTCCAATATCGCAAACATTGCTTACGTGCGCCAAAAAGAAGCGCTGGGTCTGGGACACGCTGTACTGATGTGCCCGCGACCTGGTGGGAAATGAACCATTTGCGGTTTCGCTCCCCGATGATGTAATCGATGCCGAAGTCCCCTGCCTGAAGCAGATGATTGAGGTTTTCAACGAAACTCAAAGTTCCGTGATCGCCACTCAAATAGTGGAAGGTGAAGCCATTTCGGCCTACGGAGTGCTCGACGTGAAGCCCGCCGACGGACGTTTCAACGGCAAGCTTTTTGAAATTCAGAACATGGTGGAAAAGCCGCATTGAAAGACGCACCCTCAAATCTCGCCATCATCGGCCGCTACATTCTCACCCCAGCGATTTTTGAGACTTTGTCTGCAACCCAGAAAGGCAGCGGCGGCGAAATACAACTCACCGATGGCATGAAGCTGCTGCTGAAAAAAGAAAAAATGTACGCCTTCGTCTTCGAAGGAAAGCGCCACGACGCGGGCGACAAACTAGGCTTCCTGAAAGCCACAGTAGAATTCACACTCAAGCGCAAAGACTTCGGACCACCGATGCGCGAATTCTTAAAATCCTTACACCTTAAATAAAATCATCTTCCTTAAAATAAACGTTGTCATTCCGAACGGGCAAAGCCCGGAGGAATCTGCTTCACCCCTATCCTCCCGAAGCACTCTTTAATTTCTTCGACTTCTCCTCCACTCCATCCGCCAACTTTTTCTTATGCTCAACTAGTTTCTTCGCCACTCCGATGTCCGACAACCCCAAAATCTGCGCCGCCAGAATCCCCGCATTGGTAGCGCCCGGCTTACCGATCGCCACCGTCGCCACTGGAATCCCCGCCGGCATTTGCACCACCGATAAAAGCGAATCCATCCCATTCAACGACGTGGAAGGAATCGGCACCCCGATCACCGGCAAGGTCGTATGCGCCGCGATCACCCCCGCCAAATGCGCCGCCCCACCCGCCCCCGCGATGATGACCTTCACCCCGCGTTGCGCTGCCTCTTTCGCAAAATTCCCCGTGCGCTCTGGAGAACGGTGCGCAGATGTCACATCGATCTCATACGTGATCCCAAAACCATCCAGCGCCTTCGCCGCCTCACGCATGATCTCCAGGTCCGAATCACTTCCCATAACAATTGAAACCAATGGCTCGCTCATAGCGTTATTTGATGCCTTTCTATCGAGATTCAGCAAATAGATAAAAAATGATTTTTCCCATTAATTGGAGCATAAGTCGCCAGGAAGGGCCGACTGTTAGTCGCGCCAATCAATTCACTTTGCGGCGTTTACGGCCTGACTAAAAGCCCCTCCCTTGCCGTCGAATTATCTTTTCAACGCTCGACCGCCAATGTCTTTCCGATAGTGCGCACCCTCGAAACTTATCTGCGATGCAGCCTCATAAGCCCTATCCACTGCGGATTTCAAATCTGATGCACTCGCTGTGACTCCGAGTACGCGCCCGCCGGCGGTGTAGTACTGCCCGTCAATTCGGCTCGTGCCCGAGTGAAATACTTTCACCCCGTCCAAACTTTCCGCCTCCGCTATCCCCGAAATCTTCTTCCCCATTTCGAATACACCGGGATAGCCGCCAGAAGCCATCACTACGCAAGCTGCCGCATCCTTCGACCAGTGAAAGTCTCCGTCGCTAACGCGGCCTTCGATGGACGCTTCCATCGCACTCAACAAATCACTTTCCATCCGCATCAGGATCGGCTGGGTCTCCGGATCCCCGAACCGGCAATTGAACTCCAGCACCATCGGCCCTTTGGCCGTCATCATCAAACCACAATAAAGGATGCCTTTATATTCCGCATCCTCAGCCTTCATTCCATCGATGACCGGCTTAGCGATGTGCTGCACCAGCCAATTTTTCATCTGCTCATCCAGCAGCTCATCGGTCGAATACGCGCCCATGCCGCCCGTGTTCGGTCCGGCATCTCCATCCAGAAGCCGCTTGTGATCTTGCGCTGCGACCAAGGGCGCAACTCGCTCTCCATCGCTCAACACCAGAAACGACAGCTCGTCGCCTTCGAGAAGTTCTTCCAATACCACCCGCGCTCCTGCCGCTCCCACCATCTTTCCGTTGAGCATGTCAACTGCGGCGGCAATCGCTTCGTCCTTCGTATTGCAGATGACAACGCCTTTCCCTGACGCCAATCCGTCCGCCTTGACTACCAATGGTGCGCTGAACCGCGGCAACGCTTCCCCAACTTCTTCCAGCGAATCGCAGATAGCGTACAGCGCCGTGGGAATGCGATGCCGCTGCATAAATTCCTTGGCGAAGCTCTTGCTCGATTCCAATTGCGCCGCCGCTTTGGTCGGCCCGAAAATCTTCCATCCTCGCCGCGTGAATTCATCCACCACTCCGAGTTGAAGTGGCAGCTCTGGGCCGACAACCGTGATGTCCGGTTCGATCCGGTGGGCCAATGCCACCAAGGCGTCCAAAGATTTAGTGTCGGTGGGAACGCACTGCGCGTCGTTTCCTATCCCCCCATTTCCCGGAGCGCAAAATATCTCCGCCACGCGCGGCGACTGCTTCAATTTCCACACCAACGCGTGCTCGCGCCCACCCGTTCCAATCACTAAGACTTTCATGGATTTGAAACAGGGTAGGAGGCGCACACGCCGATGTCAAATTTACAGGATAAAGCTGAGAAATTATTCGTATCGCAAGGCTTCAACCGGATCCAGTCTGGAAGCTTTCAATGCCGGGACCAATCCGCTCGCCACCCCAACGATCAGCAAAACTATCGTGGAGACCATCACCGTCATCAACGAGATCTGCAAGTGAATGTCGGCCTTGCCCGAATCGTCTTCGAATAGCGGCCCCATCAAAGGCAGTGTGCCCACGGCTGCGGCGATCACATAGCTGATAATGACCCCAATCGCGCCCCCCAACAGCATGATGAGCAAAGTCTCAGCTAGAAATTGCAGTTTGATGTGCCGTTTGCGCGCCCCCAGAGCGCGCCGCAATCCTATTTCCCGAATGCGTTCGTCCACCGAAACCAGCATGATGTTCATCACCCCGACGCCGCCAATCCCGAGGGTCAATGCTCCCACGAACGCCAGCAAGACTTGCAATCCAATCGTCAATGCATCAATCACCGGGCGAAATTCATCGCGCCCAAACATTTGAATCGCTTTCGGATCGGTCGGAGAAAACTGTTGCCGCGTCGCCACCGCCGCTAGCACCTGGGCCATGGCCTTCTTCTCAAATTGCGGAGCGATCGGCTCGAACAACATCACCGCCGCCTCTCGGGTGTTCCATAAATCGCTCGCGGCAGAATAGGGAATCCATACCGACTCATCGTCGCTGGAAAAATAATTGCTTAACTGAATCTTGCGCGCCATGATACCGATTACGGTGAAGCGCACTCCAGATATCTGCACGACCTCGCCCACCGCCGGACGCCCGCTAAACAGTTGTTCGCGGATCCGCCCTCCGAGAAAACACACTCGCCGCCTTTCAAGTTCGTCGCTGGCGCTGATCCATCGGCCTTCTGATGGGACCTCATTCCGCATCTCCCCGTACTCGGGACAAACCCCGCGAATGGCCGCCGTTCCCGCGAGCCGGTCGCCATACGAAATCCCTGGCCTGCGCACGGTTTCCAGGCAGACGTGCTTCACCAAGGGCGCCGTTTCTTTGACCATGGCCACATCTTCTTTTTCAAAAACAACTTTCTTGCCCGCGCGTTGTCCCCCGGGCTGCTCGCTGGTTTGCTGCGGCCAGCAAATCACGGCCCCTTTGCCGAAAGCGTCAAAGCCGCCCACCAATATTTTTCTGAAGCTGGACCCATAAGCGATCAGCAATGTGACCGTCGCAATGCCCCATACCACGCCCAGCATGGTGAGCAGGCTGCGGGTGTAGTTGCGTTTCAGCGCAACCCACGCTTCGAGAATAATTTCAAAAAGCATAATCAGTTCATCGGATGGAAGCACTCAACTGGCAAGGGCACGACTTCATTCGTGCCGCAAAGCTCATCGAGTATGGTTTCGGCGCGACTGGAAGTCTGGTCCTTCCCGATCCTCGACGTTCAGATTTACAAAAGTCGGCCCCGATCGCACATCCGTACCAAACTCACCCTCCCGCTTCAAATCGCAGCGCCTCAATCGGATCCACCGACGCCGCTTTTCTTGCGGGATAAAGCGCAGACAGAATCGCAATCGTTCCCAACAAAACGCACGCCAACGCTCCCGACCTCCACGTAGGCAGCAATCCCGCAAAGAAGTCCGGCATCGGCAAAAGGTTCACCAAGCCGCACAATCCATACGCAACCCCTAAACCAATCGCCCCGCTCAGCACCGCAATCAGCAGCGCTTCAATAAAAAACTGCCGCAAAATGGTGTGTGCTGGAGCGCCCAAAGCTTTTCGGACACCGATCTCTCGCGTCCTCTCCCGCACCGCCACCATCATCACGTTCATCACGCCCAGGCCCCCAAGAAGTAGGGTCACGATTCCCACCGCTCCCAAAAAATATTTCATTCCGTCCGTCATCTGCCGAAAGGCCTTCGCCTCCTGCACCGTGTCCCATATAGGACAAGCCTCTTTATCAGTGGGATCGAAATTGTGCAGCCTCCCCAGCGCCGCCCTGATCTCGTGCTTGCAAGCTTCATGCTGCTCCACTGATCTGGGAGTGACCAGCAGCTGATCAAAACTGTCCGCCGTCTGCGGAGGCTTGTTGGGAAAATCGCGCCGCATCGCGGAAAACGGGATGAACACTTTGTTCACGTCCCATCCGTCATAACTAGAATCCTGCTTCTTCTTCGCCATCACTCCCACGACAACGTAGGGAATGTCGTCGAGGTAAATATTCTGCCCGGCGGGGTCTCGCCCAGGAAAAAGCTGCTTCGCCGCATCGGTCCCCAGGAACGCCACTCGCCGCGATTGCGACTGATCTTCCCAATCGTAGAATCGCCCCTGTCCTACGGTCAGGCTGCGAATAGAGCCAAAGGGAGGAAAAGACCCTGTGACCGTGAATGCCGCATTATTAAACGCGCTGTGAATACGCACGGTGTCTTGTTCGAGTTCAGGGATGGCGTCTTCGCAATCGGGAGACTCAGCCTGGATCGCCGGCACATCCGAATCCTGCCAGTGCATCGACCGGCCCGCCCTCGCGCCCCCAGCCTGCAAACTCGTGCGGCCATGAAACACAATCATCAAATCCTTGCCCAGAGTTTGCGCTTGTTCTTCCTGCCCTTTGCGTAAGCCTTCGCCCGCCGCCACCATCAACACAATAGAGACGATTCCCCAAGCAATCCCAAACATCGTTAGAAACGTGCGCAGCTTATGCGACCACAAAGTCCGAAGTACATCGCGAATAAGGTCGCGGAGAATCATTTGACCGTTGGACGCTCACAAACCGCAAAAGTAAGCCGGATCGGCGCCAGCCAGATGTAGATACGAAGTCAACTCAGATTTGTTGCAGATTTTCCGCGAAGAATAGAAAAACGAAGAGTTGAAAACCGCGAACTTGAAAAGAACGAAGTTGAAAACAAAGTCCAACCTCTTCAACAAGACATAAAGCCCACCCACTGTCATGCAAATGCCAAACCACAGATGTCTTGCTGAGCACGTAAGCTTCCGCTAGGGTAGCTTACGCAGTCGAAGCATCCCTGCCCGATCCGAAAACCTGCCACAGCGAAGCTGCCGCAACCCTATGCCCGCTTAGGCGAAAACTTCACACAGTAGATCAGTCCGCAAATCAACAGAAACGCCCCCCACCACACACTGGCATGCAGGTTAAACAACACCACAGGGTTCGCGGGCGGATTCATCACGTCCCAAATCCCAGCCCCCAAAATCAGAATCCCATTTACTAGCAACGACATTCCAATGAAGAACCAGATCGATATGACCCTTCCGCTCATGTTGCCTCCGTCTCTACCAGAAAATAATGTTCAGAACGAAAAACACCACTACGACTACAGCCGCCCAGAACATGGGACGGTGATAGAGCGGGACATTGTCAATGGTCGGAATGGCTGTCTGCCCGTATACCAGTCCGGTAAGTTCGGCGTCGGTTTTAGGCGTAGTCACCATGCTGACCACTACAGTCACAATTACGCAGACGATGAACGACCACAGCGCCTGATACATATCCTGCGCCAGCGCCTTCGCGTCAGGAGATAGTGCTACATAACGCAATGCCGTAGGATCAACCTTGACCCAAGCCCACATGCTGATCGATGACAACGTGCCGCAAAGCAATCCCCAGAAACCTCCGGGACCGGTTGCGCGCTTCCATAACATTCCGAGAATGACGGTGCCGAATAGCGGCGCGATAAAGAAGCTGAACAGCGCCTGCACGTAATCCATGATGCTGGCGGAATGCATCACCAGATACGCGGTGCCGACACTAATCAGAACGCCGATGATTGTCGTCCACCGCCCCATGTTGACGTAGTGATGATCGCTCGCCTTGGGATTCATCAGCGGGCGGTAAATATCGTACGTCCATACCGTGGTGAAAGCGCTTACGTTGCCGGCCATGCCCGACATGAATCCGGCGATCAGCGCGGTAATTCCCAGGCCCAGCAATCCCGGCCCACAATAGCGTGCCAACATCAACGGAAGCACGTCGTTGTAGCTGTGGCCTCCAGTCGCGACCGCAACTGATTCCGGCACCAGCTTCATCGGTAGAACCGCCAAGCCTAAAAGTCCCGGCAGAATCACGATGATGGGGACAAACATCTTGAAACCAGCGCCGATGATGGGTGCGAGCTCAGCGCTGCGCAGATCTTTGGCTGCGAGGATGCGCTGCACCACCAGGAAATCGGTGGTCCAGTACCCCATCGACAACACTGCTCCCAGACCGAAGACAATTCCCGTCCAGTGAATGCCCATCGGGTTAGTAGTGAAGTGTCCGAGACCCGACCACATGTGAACGTACTGGTCGGAAGCGCGGGCTGCGATTTGAAGTTTGAGATTGCTCCAGCCGCCAGCTTCGTAAAGTCCGAGGATCGGAATTAACAGCGCTCCGGCCCAGATTAAAAAGAACTGCAAAACTTCATTAAAGATTGCCGATCGCAATCCACCGAGCGCAACGTAGATCGCCACCGTGATTGATGAGACCCATATGCTGAAATTGAGGTCCCATCCCAGCACAATTTGCATGACCTTCGCCATGGCGAACATGTTGACGCCGCTCATCAGCACGGTCATAAAAGCGAACGAGACCGCCGAGAGGGCGCGAGCAGGTTCCCCGAAACGCAATTTCAAATATCCCGGGACAGAATGGGTTTTGGAAATGTAGTAAAACGGCATCATGACCAGCGCCAGAAACAGCATGGCGGGGATTGCTCCCACCCAATACCAATGCGTCGCCAGTATGCCGTACTGGTAGGCCGAACCCGCCCATCCCATCAATTCCAAAGCGCCCAGGTTAGCGGAAAGAAAACTCAGTCCGGCGACCCACGCAGTCATTTCGCGTCCGGCCATGAAGAAGTCTTCGCCCGTGTTGGCTCGCCCGCGTAGATAAAATCCGATCGCCAAAACCAGGGCGAAGTAAAACGCAATTATCACCACATCGACTCCCGCCAGATGAACAAGTCTGGTGGGAACTTCCATCGCCAACATTGGCATCATCGATTTTTCCTTGAGTAAGGTAACTGCAACAGGTGCGCCAGCTTCTTTAACTGTTGTAAACGTTTACAGTCACCGAGTAATATACGCCCCGCATAAGCATTCGCGTGCGCTTTCTTGTTTCGCGGCATTGGCCGAATCGATACTAATATGAAAAAGACTTTTCGCCTCACGCTCGCTGCCTTTTTCCTCATTGCCATCACCCCCGCGCTGCTCGCACAATGGGCGCCCGCTAATCCCGTGACCGCCGTGCAACAGCAGGCCGACGGCGCCCTGCTCACCATGCAGCACGGAACCTTAAAACTACAGGTATGTAGCGGCTCGATCATTCACGTGCTCTACTCTGCCACCGCTTCTTTCCCTAATCGCCCGAAATACGTCATTACTAAAACTACCTGGCCTACTCCTCAGTTCTCGATGCAGTCCACCGACAACAACGTCACCGTTACCACGTCACAACTGAAAGTAGTCATCGACCGCAAAGATGGAGCGATCACCTATCGCGATTCCGCAGGAAAGCAACTCGTGCAGGAGGGCTCGCGCAAGCTTATCCCGGTCACAGTCAACGGGGAAGACACTTACCGCGCCGAATCTTTCATAAATATTTATGGCTCGCATGAAGGACTGTACGGACTAGGCCAGCACCAGGGCGGGGTATGGAACTATCGCGGCGAATCCGTTGACATTTCGCAGGACAACACCAACATCGCGGTGCCGTTCTTGGTCTCCAGCAACGGCTACGGCATTTTCTGGAATAACGATTCGCGCAGCCGCTTCAACAACCGCTTCGCGAACTACATGTACATCAGCTCCGAAGTCGCAGACGTCGTCGACTACTATTTTTTCTACGGCCCGGAACTCGACCAAGTCATCTCGCAGCTATCGCGAACTCACCGGACAGGCCCCGATGTTCGGCAAGTGGGCTTACGGGTTCTGGCAATGCAAGAATCGCATACAAATCGCAGGAAGAGATTGCTCGGAGTCGCGAAAAAATACCGCGACCTCCACATTCCCGTCGACAACATCGTGCAGGACTGGTTCTGGTGGAACCGCAAGGGCGAGCACGTCTTCAATAAAAATTATCCCGACCCCAAAGGCATGGTCGATCGAGCTTCACCAGGAAAACTTCCACCTGATGATTTCAGTTTGGCCCTTCTTCGAGCCCGGCTCCGCTGTGTACGACGACATGGACAAGCGCGGCTGGTTCGTCGACAAATTTAAATTTGCCAAGCCTCCATACCACACCTCCGGGATGGCCGTGTACGACGCCACGAATCCCGAAGCCCGCAAATATTATTGGTCGCTGATGGATAAAGCGCTCTTCAACATCGGCATCGACGCCTGGTGGCTCGACACCACCGAACCCGAAACTGAAGGCCAGGAGGATAACATCCTGCTCGATCACAAGCTCTCGATCGGCAGCGGTAACCGCTACGTCAATATTTTCCCGCTGATGACCACCGGCGCGGTCTATGACGGCCAGCGGAGTTCGTCCGACAAAAAGCGGGTATTCATCCTCTCGCGGTCTGCATTCGCCGGCGACCAGCGGTATGGAGTCACCGCCTGGTCGGGTGACATTAACTCCGACTTCTTCAGCTTTCGCCGCCAAATTCCCGCAGGACTAAACTTCGCACTCTCGGGCATTCCCTACTGGACCACCGACATCGGCGGATTCGTCTTCGGCGATCCTGACGATCCCGCATACCGCGAACTCTTCATACGCTGGTTTCAGTACGGCACCTTCAATCCCATCCTTCGCGTTCATGGCACCCGCATGACCGATCAGAACGAACTGTGGTCCTACGGTCCCGACGCTCAGAAAATTCTGCTGAATTTCGATCGCTTGCGTTACCGCCTGCTGCCGTACATTTATTCGTTAGCGTGGAAAACCACCAGCGAAAGCTACACTCCCATGCGCCCGCTGGTCATGGATTTCCGCACCGACGTCCGCGCCCAGAACATCGGCGACCAATTCATGTTCGGCCCAGCGTTCCTGGTGAATCCCGTGACTGAACCGGCGGCCACAAGCCGGCGTCTCTATCTTCCGCAGGCAAAGTGGTACGACTTTTGGACGGGCGCGACCGTCAATGGCGGAGTCGCAATCGATGGCGCCGCGCCAATCGACCGCCTTCCTTTATATGTGCGCGCCGGATCCATCGTACCCTTGGGCCCGGACGAAGAGTGGTCCACCGAAAAGCCCGCCGATCCCATCGAACTCCGAATTTATCCGGGAGCCGACGCGGACTTCACTCTCTATGAAGACGAAAACGATACTTACAATTATGAGAAGGGCGCATACTCCACCATTCCCCTTCATTGGGACGACAGTCGCCACACCCTAAGCATAGGAGAGCGCAACGGACACTTCCCCGGAATGCTTCAGAATCGCAGCTTTCAGATTGTCTTGGTCGCAGAAAACCACGGCGCCGGCGTAGCCCCAGCCAAAGCGCCCGATAAAGTAATCGAGTATTCCGGCAGCACCATAACCTTAACCCCGTGAGACCGTTGTCCACGGCGGGGGGCTGCATCGATAATCTGGCGTTGCAACAGCGAGCTTAAGATAGTTTCGCGCCTCGTCCCCGAAATCACAAAACCGCGTTTGCAATGCCTGTCAATTCCTCGCGATCCGACAGCTTCTAGACCTTTTGTTCTAATCTGGTATCCGGTGACTCACTTAACTGCTAGGCCTATTCACCTATATTAACTAAAGGGTTAATCATGCTGAAGTGGGCATGATTACTGGGCTTTGCAACGATTAGAATTTGCATGCCATCGAACCTCTGTCTCTCGAAAACGCATGAACACTTTAAGAAAAAAGGCTTGCGCCACCCGAGGGAAATTAAACCAGAGGAGTTGTTTTTTATGCAGTCTCAAGCAGTCAGCCTCACATCGGCACCCCGGCGAACCGGTCGCCAAGGTGTTGGTAGTCTCATCTTACCGGTAGTAATTTCGTTTCTCGTCGCAACTATTTCTCCGGGTATTTCCTATGCTCAATCAGGCTCGGGAACATCTGGAGGGGGTACATCATCAGGGTCCGGAAGCGGATCCACTGGCACCGGAGCCACTGGAACTGGCAGCACCGGGACCGGAACGACGGGGTCTGGAGCCACTGGAACTGGCGCCAGCGGTTCAGGTTCGTCCACGGGCACTTCGGCTGATTGGACGTCCGTTCAGGGAGCGCTCGCATTTCAGGGAACCACAGCCTCTGACGGAGTACTGAAAGTTGAATTCGTCCGCCAAGATGGTCCTTTCACCGAAAACACGTACAAACAGGCGCCCGCGTTCATCGCGTCCGGTTCGTTGGCGTTCTATATGTCGAATGCCGTTCCATTGAATTCCACAGCCACGTCGACCGGAAGCACCGGGTCGACCGGTACTAGCGCATCTGGTTCGACCGGATCTGGTTCGACCGGAAACAACACAACAGGAGCTACGACCACCGGCACCGGCACGGGCAGCACCGCCTCCTCCGGTTCGACTGGAAGCGGCTCATTCGCTGGACTAGTCACCGGCGAAATTCCCTTGCGCGAAAAAGAGCTTGCAAACTTCCTTCAAGCCATGGAGCGTTCAAATATTGGCGTATCCGCTATTGTGAATCACTTCATCCTCGAAAATCCGAGACTGATTTTCGTTCACATAGAAGCTGCGGGAGACACCCAACAGATTGCCTCTAGTATTCGCAAGGCGATGAATGCCACTTCCGGCAACTTCCGTGAAATTACTGGCGCGGATAGCTCTGAGACCGGCCTCGACCGTGACACCATTACTTCCACCGTCGCTTATGGCGGCATGGCAATGGAGCACGGCGGCGTCCTGATGGTGACCGTACCTCGTCCCGAGCAGTTCAGTAACTGCGCTTTGTCCATCTACCAGGCGAATGGAGCTAATAGCACCAGTGGCACCGGAACTACGTCGGGAGCTGGCGGCACGGGCACGGGCGCGTCAGGCACGGGCACGACAGGGACTAGCGCTAGCGGCGGAACAACCGGTACTTCGGCCACGGGATCTACTGGATCCGCAACCGGCTCTACTGGTTCAACCACTGGCACTACCGGATCAACCACTGGCACTACCGGATCAACCACTGGCACTACCGGATCGGCAATGGGTCCCGCTCTGACGGCTTCCAACACTTGCCTCAGTAATGCGATGCAAGCCACAAATAGCACGGGTTCCGCGTCGGGTGGCAGTACCGGCACCACTGGCACCGGCACCACTGGGACCGGCACCAGCACCACTGGCACTACCACCAGCACGACCGGAACTTCAACTTCGGGAACCGGCAGCACGACTAGCGGTTCCACTTCCAGCACCACGGATATGGCCTTCCCCGCCGAACTTGGCGCGGCCAGCATGTTCATGTTCGAGCGAGGAGGCGGCGGCAGCATCGACGTCGTGGCCGAGTTCGCTCTGCTAGCGACCGAAGTGCAACCCACCATACAGAAGTTGCGCGAAGCAGGTTTCCGCGTAAGTGCTGCGCACAACCATTTCCTGAACGAGAATCCGCGACTGTTCTTCCTGCACGCTTACGGTCAAGGCAGCGCCGCATCTTTGTCTCAGGTAATCCGCACGGTCCTCGATCAGAATGCTCAGACTTCCGGGACCTATGCGGGAAATGGAGCTTACACAACCAGTGGCACGGGTAGCACTGGGTCTACTGCAACCGGATCTACGACCAGCTCCTCCGGTCCTGGATTCTAACCAAGTAGTTTGATTCGTTAATGGGGGAAGAAAATTTCCCCCATTTTTATTACAAATGCTTCGACGGTTACCCCGTCGGAACGCTAACTTTCTTCGACTTTCGAGACATTGTCTCTAGTCCCGCGGGGCTTGATGGATTGGAACAGTGTGAAACTTTCCCTCTGCGATTCGAGACCTCAACTGCTCCAAATTGTCAGCGGGCACGCCCCGTGCAGCCCAGATCTGGCGGGCTCCCTTTTGTCCGGCAAAGTCGGAGAGGATGATGTTATAGGTCGGAAAAAGACCGATTGCGCTGTAATGCACAAAGCATCCGTTCGAGGATATTCCTGCAAAAATTAATTGAAAGACCATGCAATCTGCGCAATGTGCGTCTTCCAGAGGTGCGTGCACAGGGCTCCCATGGCCGCGCCAATGATAAAGATTAGAACTCCGAGCGAGCCCATCCCCCGATTGTATTCCCGAAAACCATTGCGACGATGAAGGCGAGAATCATGACGACGAACGTCAGCAGCCGTCGAATGAGTTTCTCAAGGGGTTCCATCCGGCGAAGAATATATCAATGCTCATGGAAAATGCATTTGGAACGAATGCACAGGATTAACTCCATCTCCCGGTGCGCGTCGCCACCCCCGCGCCGCAAAATGCATGGACCCTTCAATGCATGGACACTTCGCTCAGGATGGCAAATCTGTTTGGGGAAGTGCCGGAATCCATCTATAACTTTAACCGCGTCAAATTCTTGTCAAGCCCCCCGCAGCCCCATCTTTTCCGCAACTCGATCAAACTAAGCCTAATAAAGATTCCTTAACCGTGGCGCAATCACCCCTACGCACCTGCTATCCTTGAAATATAGTCACTTTTATTCACGCGGCCCCTTCCCGGGCCGCGTTTTTATTGCAACGAAAGGCCTCATGATCGTCAATGGAGAAAGTATCAAGCCCGCCAAGCAACGCGGCGAATGGGCGGAACTGCATTTCATGGCCCGCGCCTTCGAGTACGGACTTGGCGTCAGCAAACCCTGGGGAGAAAGCGCCCGTTATGACTTCATCGTCGACTGCCAGGGAAAGTTCCTTCGGGTTCAGGTCAAATCCACCACCTGTCAAAAGCGGAAATCATACGTCTACCATGTCAATGGCCGTCCCTATACCAGCGATGAAATCGACTTCTTGGCCATCTACATAATTCCTAAAAACATCTGGTTCATTTTTCCCGTCGCCGCGGTCTCTATCCACGCCCGAAACATAGTCCTTTCGCCGCTCCCCGGACCCTCTAAGCACGCGATCTACAAAGAGGCGTGGCACCTGCTATGCGGAAATGAAGCATCCAGCGCAAATACTCTGAACGCGCATCCCGCCTTCGATGGCATAGGCGGACACTCCTGCGAGCCTGCCCTGAGCGAAGCGAAAGGTTGAAACCGGGTGCCCATCCTAAATTTTGCGTCGTTTGCGAAACTTAGATGGGGTCTGAAACCACGGGTTTCGAGAAATTTGGAACTCGGCTCACCATTGCTATTCCCGGCGGACAGCGGTAAAAAGGTGTGCTCGATCCACCACCATGACTATGCCTAAAATCCATCGCGCCTTTTCGCCATTCGCCGTGGTGATCGTGGTTACTGTGCTGCTGAATATTTTCGGTGCCGCGCAAGCTACGCCCACTGCGGTCCCGACCCAGCTTCCGAGCCAGGACGCGCTTCTTATGGGCACCGCCTGGTATCCCGAGCAATGGCCCGAGGCGCGATGGGAAGAAGATCTCAAGCTGATGGAAGCGGCGAACCTGAAGGTCGTGCGCGTGGGTGAGTTTGCCTGGAGCCGCATGGAGCCATCCGAGGGCCACTACGATTTCGATTGGCTGGATCGCGCCATAGCTCTCGCCGCCAAACATCACATCGTCACCGTGCTTGGAACTCCCACCGCCACTCCGCCGGCCTGGCTCACGCAGAAATATCCCGACGTTTTGCGCGTGCAAGAAAATGGCCGCCGCGAAACCCACGGGAACCGCGCTCATGCCTCCGTCAGTTCTCCGCGCTATCGGGATTTCTGCCGGCAGATCGCTGAGCGTTTGGCCACTCACTTCGGCCGGAACCCCAATGTTGTTGGCTGGCAAATCGATAATGAATACGGCTATGCCTTGATGTCTTACGACGACGGAACGAAGCGTAGCTTTCAGGACTGGCTCAAAACAAAATACAAAACTCTCGACAACTTAAACGCGCAATGGACGACCGCATATTGGAGCGAGACGTACGATAGCTGGAGCGAAATCCCCATCCCTGTCGGCCCCCACAATCCCGGACTGCGGCTCGATTGGAAGCACTTTGTCACTCATGAATGGCTCGACTATCAGCAAAATCAGATCGATGTGATCCGCAGCCATGCGGATCCCCGTCAGTTCATCACCGGAAATTTCATGGGATTCTTCGACGGTTTTGACCACTATCCCATCACCGCTCCGCTGACCTTCGCGTCATGGGACGACTACGTCGGCAAAGGCCATCTCGATCCCGATCACAACGGTTTGTCTCACGACTTGACGCGGGGATTTAAGCGCGAAAATTTCTGGGTCATGGAAACCCAGCCGGGGATGGTCAACTGGTCTTCGCTCAACAATTTCTTAAATCGCGGCGAAGGACGAGCCATGGCCTGGCAAGCCATCGCCCACGGTGCCGACGATGTGAATTATTGGCAATGGCGCAGCGCCCTCAATGGGCAAGAGCAGTATCACGGAAGCCTTCTCGGTGCCGACGGAACTCCGCTGCCTTTTTATGAGGAAGTAAATCAAACCGCTCACGAATTCGAGAAAGTGCAGGACGCGTTCAAAGGCACCCGGGTCGTCTCGCAAGTGGCGCTGCTTTATTCCTACGACAGCCACTGGGCCATCCAGTTTCAAAAACACACGGACGCCTACGACGACATCGCGGTCCTGCAAAGCTACTATCACAACCTTCGCAAGCTATCGCAGTCGGTGGATGTAGTCAGTCCCTACGCCCCGCTCGGAAGCTACAAGCTGGTAGTAGCGCCCAGCCTGAACGTAATTCCCGAAGACCTGGCGAAGCACTTGATCGACTATGTGAAGAATGGTGGACATCTGGTCCTCGGCCCACGCTCCGGCCTGAAAGACCAATTCAATTCTCTGCTCAAGCAGCGCCAGCCCGGATTTTTAGCTGAGCCTTTGGGAGGAAGGGTGGAGCAGTATTACGCGTTGGAAAAAGACTTCCCCGCCTCCGGACAGTGGGGCGACGGCCAAACCAGCATCTGGGCCGAGCAATTAAAGACGTTCACGCCCGACACCGAAGTGCTGCTGAAATACGGAAAGAGTAATGGATGGCTCGACGATCAGCCCGCCGCCATTACTCACGCTTATGGCAAAGGCCGCATAACCTATATCGGCGCAATCTTGGACGACAAACTCATGGCCAACGCCGCGCAATGGACGATCCAGCAAAGCGGTGTGACGCCGAGCTTCGGCCCGGTTCCAGATGAGGTAGAAGTCAGCCGCCGTTCCGGCAACGGTCACGAAGTTTTTGTGCTGATAAATTTCGCCAAAGAACCCCGCACCATCCACCTGCCGCACCCGATGAGACTGCTGCTATCAGGGACCCAGGCCACCACCGTAGATCTCCCCCCCTACGGAGTAGAAATCGCCGTGGAACAGAGATAGATCAGACATTGCTGGTCTATTGCTGGTCGGGCGCCTCCGATTCGATTTTTTCGGATAAAATAAACCCACGCCGGGATGGCGGAATTGGCAGACGCAGCGGACTCAAAATCCGCCGGGCTCCGGCCCATCGGGGTTCAAGTCCCCGTTCCGGCACCACAACCTTCGACGGGTCAGAGGGGGAAGAGTAAAAGGTGAGAGAGGTCTCTCACCGAAGAAAAGTTTAGGCTCGTCTGGCCCCGCCTCGGATTGCGTGGTAGAGAACCAGAACCACAACGGCCCCAACCACGGCTACCAGAAGGCTGTAGAGATTGACGCCCGTCACGCCGTGCGCTCCAAACATGTTGAACAGGTAGCCGCCCACCACGGCGCCGATAATTCCGAGCACGATGTCTAAGATCACTCCCTCGCCACTTTTATTAACTAACTTGCTTCCGATAAATCCTGCGATCAGCCCCAAAACGATCCACGCTAAAATCGACATTATTTTCTCCTTGATCCGAGTCTTAACAGACGGGTTAATTCAGCGTGCCCTGTTTATCATCCGATAAAGCGAAAGTCAAGGCGGTATCAAGGCGAACCTAAGAGACTGCGGCTGGAAGGCGATCACATACCTGAGCGAGATCGTGCAAGCGCTGTGCAAGGTTGGCAGTGAGGCTCGCGGACTGGTAACGCCAATGGTAGTTTCCGTCGGTGGTGCTTGGGGTGTTTAAGCGTGCTTCGCTGCCGAGACCAAGTACATCTTGCAACGGCGCTACGGCGAAGGCCGCGACCGAGCTTTGAGCCAGCCGGATTAGAGACCAGTTGACGCCATCGTTGCAGCGGCCAGTGAGTGATTCCACCGCACGCCGCTCTTTTTCCGAGAGGGAATTCCACCACCCCAGGCTGGTGTCATTGTCGTGAGTACCGGTGTAGACCACGTGATTACAGGTCAGCCGGTGGGGAAGATAGATGTGAGCATCTGGGTTTCCGAAGCCGAATTGAAGGACGGCCATGCCGGGGATTTTGTGACGTTCACGTAACGCTGTGACGTCTGGAGTGATGACGCCGAGGTCTTCGGCGAAAAATGGCAGGCTTCCCAGCGATTGTTTCAGCTGGTTAAATAAGTCGTCGCCAGGGCCATCGACCCATTTTCCGTTAATGGCGGTAGAGTCGCTAGCGGGGATTTCCCAGAATTGAGCGAATCCGCGGAAGTGGTCCAGGCGCATGTAGTCGCAGGTTTGGGTCGCCCATCGCAAGCGGCGAGTCCACCACTCATAGCCATTCGCGCGCATAGCTTCCCAGTTGTAGAGCGGGTTTCCCCAGCGTTGCCCCGAGGCACTGAACACATCGGGAGGAACCCCCGAGACAACCGTGGGACACAGGTCTTCACCGATGCGGAATGAACCACGATTCGCCCAAACATCGGCGCTGTCGTAATCCACGAAGATGGCGATATCACCAACCACGCGAATCGATCGAGCGGAGCAATAGGAGCGCAAATCCCACCACTGGTCGAAAAAGAAAAACTGGATTGCGCGCTCGACATCGAGCTGGTCTTTTAATTCTAAGCGCGCCTCCTTTAGAGCTTCAGGATTCCGGCGCGCCAAGCCGGACGGCCAGTGCATCCACGACTGCTTGCCATACTGCTGACGCAGCGCGTCGAAGAGGACGAAATCTTCTAGCCACCATTCATTTTCTGAGCAAAACTTTTGGTACTTCGAACTGGGACGGGCGAGAAAATTCCTTGCAGCCTCAGTCAACATTGGAAACTTTAGATTCGCCACCGCGTCGTAATCAATTTTCTTGACATCTTGGGGGACAACTTCGAGTCGCTTCTTGTCCAGCCATCCATTCTCAGCCAGACGCTCTAAGCTGATAAGCAAAGGATTCCCGGCAAAGGCAGACGTGGACGAATATGGCGACGTTCCCAGCGCCGGGGGTCCGAGGGGAAGCACCTGCCACAGTCCCTGTCCCGCTTCGGCAAGGAAGTCGACGAACTCATGCGCCGCAGGTCCGAAATCGCCAATTCCACCACGCGACGGAAGGGAGATTGGATGAAGAAGAATTCCACTCAGGCGGGGGAATGACATGATCTGTCTTGGAGGCTAACTCTTGCTGAAAGGATGAGCCAGGGTCAAAAATATTTACTTATCGAACGATTCTATTCGCCTTCCTGTCCTTGCCCCTTGGTCAGGCTCTTGAGTTCCTGATCGTTCATTTGAATCTTTCTGGATTTCTGCATCTCGGCCCGAGCGTTGGCTACAAACATTTCAAAGAGTTCATTCTGTTTCGACTGCAACAGAGTTTCGCGGAGCTGGTCTTTTTTCGTGGTCAACTCTTCGGATCCAGGCGCTTCCCGCTCCACGACGGATAGGACCACCCCGGTATTGCCATTGTTAATCGGACCGCTTACCTCGCCCGGTTTTAAAGTGAAGGCCACCGAGGCTTGTCCGGTCATTGCTCCGATATCGGGCACTTGGCCGTCGGGCAAAACCAAATCGCTCGTCTTTACCGCTGCGCCCAATTCCTTTGCTGCTTTTTTCAAATCGTGACCGGCTCTGGCGCGGTCGGCCAACTCTTGCGTTTTTTGCGTCAGCAAACTTGCCGCCCGCTCGTTCTTAAATTCGCTTTCAACGCGGCTGCGGATTTCCTCGAAGGTCGGCGTGGATGCGGCCTTGATTTGTTGTACTCGAAATATTGCGAAGCCCTGCGGCAATGCAACCTCGTCGGCTTGCGCCTTATCGGCGGCGCCAAAAACCGCGTCCATGAATTGAGGCGCGTTGCCGATCCCCGGCAGCGAATCGGTGCGGCCCACGAAGTCGGTGTTCACAACCTGCAATCCTTTTGCGGATGCGGCCTTTTCCAATCCCTGGCTTCGGGCCTGGCTGAGCAGAGCGTTGGCTTGAGTGTCCGCCATCTGAGCCGCTTTTTGCTGTTTGATGGTGGGCTCAATCTGGGATCGCACCTCGTCAAGTGATTTCACGTGCGCGGAGGTCTTGTCGTCGATGTGCAGAATTACGAAGGCGTAGCCGGCGTTGATCACGTCGCTGGTACCGCCTTTAGGAAGCGAGAAAGCGGCTTTGTCGACTTCTGCGACGGGAAAGCCTCCGTGGTTGATCCATCCAATGGATCCGCCACTGCTAGCGCTCGGATCCTCAGAATATTTCTTTGCCAAGTCCTCGAATTTGGCGCCCGCTTTCAACTGCTTGAGGGCGTCTTCGGCTTTATTGCGGGCCGCGTCCACAGCTTTGGGGTCGGTCTTTCCATCTGCCCCAGGAAGAGGAGTCTTGATTAGTATCTGCCGAACGTTGACCTGCTCCGGAGTACGAAACTCGTCGCGGTGGCGGTCGTAGTAAGTTTCAAGGTCCTGCTGGGTGACCTGTGCTTGACCCTCGAGCTGTGCAGTGTTCAGCATGATGTAGCTGATCTTCCGCTTCTCCGGGATGGAGTTCGTGTAGTTGGCTTTGTTGCGGTCGTAATAGGCCTTTAATTCGGCGTCGGCGGGATGAATGCCTTTCATCACATCGTCTTTTCGCAACACGGCGTAGTCGAACTTCACCTTGGAATTCTTCTTGAGAAATTCCTGCTGAATCTCGGAGTCGGAAACCACCGCGCCTCCGCCAATTAACTGCCGTACTTTATTAAAGAGAATTTCGTTTCTCACCAACTGCTCGAAACGGGGAACCGTAAGATCGTGCTGCGCCAACAATTCTTCGTATTTGGTTTGACCGATAAAATTTCCGTCGACGAAAAAGGCCCCTGCATATTGAGGATTGTGCTGAAGTTCATCGCGGACTTCTTCGTCGGTGGCTCGAAGGTCGAGGCGATGGGCCTCAGCAAGCACTACCTTTTGCTGGATCAGGCTGTCAGCGGCACGGCGAGCAAAAAACGGTAGCAGCATGGAGGCCTGTTCGCCGCCTTGCGGGAATTGTTGCTGAAGCATTTGACGGGCTTCGCGCTGTACTTCGAGTGTGGTCACGTCTTCCCCCGCGACGGTGGCAACAACGCCGCGAGAGGGTGTGCCTCCGCCAAGAAAGTCGGCGCTGCCGAATCCGGGAATAAGGGTGATTACCATGAAGACGCAGATTATGGTTAATAGGCCGCCGAGCACGATCTTCTTGATTGGCCCGGGAGTTTGCAGAAATCGAATCATTTTGAGGTTGCTCCAGAAATGAGGCGGAAGGACGATTATAACTTACGGCGTATCGAATGCTGAACGCATGGGGAACCCAAAAAACGGATAAGAAACCCCGATACAGATGACTATTGAATTACTCGAAGGTCATAGCAAGGTCGCCCAACCAAACGTGACCACTATTCTTGCCCTGCAAAAAGTATTAGATTCCCGTCGAGATCACGAACGATGAATGTGCGGGGACCCCACGGTTCCGTCTTGAGTACCTGATGAAAGACCACGCCTGCTGCTTGAAACTCCCGGAATAGCGGTTTGGCGTTATCGAGGGTAATGGAAGCGGAGAGGAGATGCTCTCTGTCTTGAAGTTCCGGACGGATTGCCGGTTTGTCTAGGTGTCGGAGATTTAATCTAGCTCCATCCCGAAACACTTGCCCGTAGAAGGGTGGCTCACCATAAGTAAAGGCAACCCTAAACCCTAGCTTCTTGGTATAGAACTCACAGGAGGCTCTAACGTCGGCTACAAATAGCTGCGGTTCTGCGGTGAGAAGCGTCGGCTTAAACTGAGTTTCAGCAGGCTTATTATTCACCGTGTGGACTCCTCTAAGGAACGCCCCGCATTCTCAAATCCAGCCTTCTTCGCAATCAACTCTTGAGCGTCAGACAGTTTGAGTTTTGCGCAAGCACAGCCTGATCGGTCAAATGATAGAAGCGCGGCAGCACAACTCGAATTTGTGCTGCAACCGGGAAGTACTGATCACGATGCCAACGCAGATAAACCATGCCTCGAACCTAAGCCGGCTCCAGTGTCTTTCCATCAGGCCTCTGTTTATCGTGATCTTTGCTCGCTTCGTCGCCCAACGGAATCACGACGCTTAGTGTTGTGCCCGAGCCCCCCGACTGAATGCTAAACTTCCCGCCGAGTTCCTTGACCCGTTCACGCATTCCCGCAATCCCTACGCCCGAGGCACTTCCGGTTTTTTGAAAATGCTCCATAAGGTTTTTACTTAGACCTTTTCCATAATCTCGCAGCTGCATAGAGATGTTTGAGTCTCCGCTTTCGACTTTGACGTCTACCCGGTCGCTACCGGAATGGCGGTGCGCATTGATTAATCCTTCTTGCAGTACGCGAAACAAGGTGAGCTCAACAATATCCGGCATCCTTAAGCGCTTTGGCGGCAGTTCAACATTCACTTTTACTTTACTGCGTTTGGAAAACCCGTCGATATACCATCCCGCCGCGGAATAAAACCCCGCTTCCTCTAACAAAGGGGGATGCAGGAGATAAGAAAGAGTGCGAATGTCGGAAACCGACTGGCTCAGCAGAGTCTTTGCCTCGTTTAAGAACTGATCATTGGGGCCCGCAATGGAAATCATTCCGAGATTTATCTGGGCGGCGGCCAGCGACTGGCCTAAGCCGTCGTGAAGCTCACGGGCCATGCGACGGCGCTCGTCGTCCTGGGCGCGCATGAGTTGCGAGGAAAGTTTTCGCAGGACGCTGGTGCGTTGCTCCACCAGCGATTCCAGGCGATCGTTGGCCTCTTGCAGCGCGTGATGCGCCTGCTTCAGTTCTTCCAAATGATCGCGTATTTCATATTGGCGCGCCCTAGCCCGAAAAGCTGTATCCACCATGCTGATGAGGGTTGCGGGGCGCACGGGCCTTTCCAACAAAGAAATGTTGCCTAAAGAAGAACGCGATCTTACGGCCATATCGGTCAGCGGGGTGCTGGCCCCTCCGCCGGTCAAAATGATGAGAGGAAAGTCAGACCAGGGAGGCTGGGAAGCGACGACATGGGCGAGAGCGGTGGTCAATTCCAAGTTCAGGGCCTCTTCGGTGATGATTGCGGTATCGCATCCTTCATGAATACAGCGCGTGAGTTCCGCTGCCCCTTTGATGGATTGAGCGGACACATTGGAGTTTTTCAATACCTCAGCGATGAGGATGGCGTCCTTACCGAATGGGGCATGAATCAGTACCTTGAATTTTGAAATCTGGTCAGTTTCCATTGCCGGCAAATTTGCCTTCCGCGGCTGAAGCTCGAACCTGGGGGACACCCGTCAGCACCCCCTGAAACTCTCGCAGGGGATCCCCGACGCGTATTCGGTCCGGTCCCAAGCTGAGTTCCCGGATCGTATGCTCGTGACCCCCACTGCGCTTCTTCATGGTGGAAATAGCCTGCCGTATCTCGCCGTGGACCTCAAAGTAGCGTAAAAGCAAGATGTTATCAGCCAGGTAACTGACATCGACGGGACTATCCATGTGACCCACCAATCCCGATTGAGCAAGAATGACCATGGTGAGAACGCCGCGATTGTTGAGATACGACAGCAGTTCGTGTAAATGGCTTGCAGGATATCTCTCGCCCGGCATGGATTGCAGATAACCATTGAGACTGTCAATCACGATAACTTTGGCTTCAAATTGCTCGACGCAAGTGCGAACCCGCATGACAAACTCTCCGGGAGACATCTCGGCAGGGTCGACTTGCTCAAGGGTGATACGGCCGGATTCCAAATGAGGGCCTAGATCCATTCCTAAACCGGCAGCACGCGCGATCAACGTTTGACGGCCTTCTTCAAAAATAAAAACTCCGCACTTGTCGCCTCTTTCGGCAGCCGACACTACCCACCGCACGGCCACTGTAGTCTTTCCGCATCCAGCAGGGCCGAGTAAAAGAGTGCTGGTGCCGCGTTCCAAGCCTCCTCCGGTAAGGTTATCGAGCTCTGGAATGCCGCTGGAGACGGTAGTGGTTTCGGTCTCCCCGCGAAACTGTGCGGCGACAAGACGGGGATAAACGATAACGCCACCAGTGCGAATGACGTAATCGTGGAACCCGCCACTGAAATTGCTGCCTCTGAGCTTGGAGACTTCAAGCCGGCGCCGGGCATCGCCGTACTCGCGGTTCATCTTTTCAAGCGAAATCACTCCGTGAACGACGCTGTGCAGTTGCAGATCGCGGTCACGGGTACTGAGATCGTCGAGCAGCAGGACTGTGCAGGTTCGAGTCGACAGATAATTCTTCATGGCCAATATCTGACGACGGTAACGCAGTGAATCGCGGGCCAGCATACGCAGTTCCGAGAGCGCATCAATAACCAGGCGATCGGGGTTTACGCGCTCGACTTCTTTGAAAATCGTCTGCATGCGGTCGTTTAGTTCAACTTCCGAGGGATGGAATACTGTGTACTGGCCCTCTGGCTTCAACTCTTCTTCGCCGGGAAGCAGTTCATATATCACGACTCCATCTGTAGGGAAGCCGTGCGACCGTGCCACGCTAAGCAAGTCCCGCTTCGATTCCGACAGCGTGACGTACAGGACCTTCTGGCCGCACTTGACACCTTCAATGACGAATTGGAGAGCGAGCGTAGTCTTACCTGCCCCGGGGTTGCCCTCTATCAGATAAAAATGGTGGGCTGGAAACCCACCGTCGAGCACTTCATCCAGTCCTGCACAACCCGACGGAATTCGCTCGAGAGGGGGAACTAACTCGTTCACATCATTCACAAGCAAACTCCGCACAAGCAAAGTCCGCACAAATCATGACTCATCATCAAGGGCTCCCTCCAAATATTTGTACTGGTAGCATGACTCTGATGGCTGATCTGGCTCCATACCAAGTTCAGCGTAGAGAAGCGGGTAAGTAACCCTATATCACTATGAAGTACGGGCGTGAAGCAACATGTCCAGCTCGCCCAGGAGATATTGCGGATCTTCTTCGCCTTTGCGGACCCAGAGGTCGGCAACTCCCAAAGTTTCGTCCAAAAGCGTGCCGTAGGCAGAGAGAATAATGATGGGCACGGAAGGATTCATGCGCTTCAATTCGCGCGCGGTGGCAACCCCGTTCATTCCGGACATCCAGTAGTCGAGAATGACTCCATCGACGGCTTCGGATTTGAATACTTTGATGCCCTCTCGTCCGGAGAGCGCGGTCAGCACGCGGTAGCCGGAAGCCTCTAGCAGAAGTTTTCGGACTTTAAGTCCTGGCTCTTCATCGTCAATACAAAGAATGGTCGGCAATTTCTTCGCCATGAGATGTGCCCCGAAGGGATTGAGGAAACTAAAGTTGCAGACAAATTATTGTACTTGTTTTCCTGGGTCCTTCGAACTCTGCTCAACCGCAGCCAGGATTGCGCCAACGACTTCTCGAGCGGGAGTATTTTCCCAATAAACTTCCTTCACGCCGTAGTTAATTGCAGACTGCAAAGTCAAGACATCGCCGTCGGACGGGGCGAGCACGGAGACAAACGCCTTGGGAAAAACCAGGTGCAGCACACCAGCGAGGGGCCAGCCGTCACCCCCTTCGCGCAATTGCGACGAGACGATCGCAAGGTCAAAATAATGATGGGTGATTGCTAGCAAGGCGGTAGGAAGGTCGCGCGCGATAATTGCGGTGAATCCATTTTCCGAAAGCGTGGATTGCAGATTTGAAAGCACACCCATGTCGGAGTGAACGACAAGCGCCATTCGGGGATGTTTTGGCGATGGCGGCGAAGACGTTTTTGCCATTACTGCCGGTCTCCTGAAGTCCGATATCTGGAAATTAAGCGATTTAGGGCCGCGATGAGATCCGTAAGCTCCACGGGCTTGTAGGCCATGTAATCGATGCCCATTCTTAGCGCAGCGCGGGAATTGTCAGTGCTGGCAAATCCGGTGCAAATCACGACCGCCGGTTTCGGCTTGCAATTCATGGCTGCGCGGGCCACTTCCAGTCCCACGTCATCCTGTTCCATATTTAAATCGGTGATGACGGCGTCGAAGTGGCAATTCCGAGTGAGAATTTCAAGGGCTTCGATCGAGTTTTCGGCAGTTTCGACTTCGTATCCTTCATGCTCGAATACGAGACGCAACGTCCGCAGGATGCTGGCCTCGTCGTCAACAAGAAGGATTGAACGTTTCCATGTCATGAAAGAAAAACCTTCTGCGGCGACTCAAAATATACCACCCGATTAGCCATTTGCCCGATTCAAGAAAAAAACTCCGCTAACGGGGCCCCGCCGCATGGCCGCTTCCATTAGGCGATCGCCAGGAGCCTGGCAGCGCGCGCTGCGACTAGCCGGAAAAGCGCGGACTTCATCTCATCAAGGTCCATTGGTTTGATTGCGAAATAATCGACGCCAAGCTCCAAAGCGGCCCGCAATCTTTCCACCGTCGGATTACCGGTGTACACCACCACCGCGGGTGCGCGTTTTCGTTTTTTGGCTTCGCGCGCAAGCTCGAGACCCAACCCCTCGCGGTCTAGGCTGAATTCCGTGATGATTGCGTCGTAATCGTTCTGTCGAATAAATTCTTTTGCAACTTTAAAATTTTGCGCTGAAGCGACGTCGAAGCCCGCTTCTTCGAGAATTGTGGTGAATGTATAAAGAATAGAAGGTTCGTCTTCCGCCAATAAAACGGTGCCTCGTAACTCGCCCTGTCTGACCATGATTTGTCTCTGAGAGATTTGGGTTGGATGAGCGGCTGCAGTATCCGGTTATCTTTACCGATTAAAGAATTTATTAAGGTAACTAACTTAGTTTTCGGGAAGCGTTCAAATGGAGTTCACTGGGAAAGCGGATGTGGAATATTGTGCCTTTGCCTAAGGCACTCCTAACCTGGATGCGACCGGTATGATTCTCGACGATCCCCTTTACAATCCAAAGCCCGAGGCCGGTGCCTTTTTCGCCTTTCGTGGTAACGAATGGCTCGAACATCGATGCTCGCAGCTCTCGGGGGACTCCAGAGCCTTGATCGGCGATGGTGATGGATACAATCCCCTTGAGTCGATCTGGTCCGTGCACGTGTTTGGTACGCAGGATTAGGTTGCCGCCATCTTTCATGCTGTCCTTTGCGTTCACCACCAGATTAGAAAACAATTGGCGGAATTGATCTGCGGAACCCTTCAGCATTGGAAGGTTGCCGAGTCGCTTATCGACTACGATTCCAGATTTTGCGAGGGGCCGGGCAAAAAGCGCCAAGGTATCTTCCAGCACGGAATTCAGATCGAAAGTTCCGAGTTGGGCAGCATTTCGGTACAGTCCCAACATTTGCCGGACGATGCGCGTGACCCGATCGGTCTCATTCTTCAAAACTTCGTAGATAGGGATCGAGGGTCCGTCGAGCTTGCCTTTTAGTAAGTAGATTGCGTTCTTGATGGCTTCCATCGGATTGTTGATTTCATGTGCGATAGTGCCCGCCAATCGCCCCGTTGCCGCAAATTTTTCCATCTCTAACATGCGCCGTTCCACTTGCAACTGTTCGAGCTTCCTCCAAGTAGTGAAGTCGCGCAGCACGGTGACGGTATAAGCCAAGCGCCCATGATCGTCGAGAATCTTGCCTGAGCGCGCTGCATATTCAATTTCAGTTCGCGTCCCCGGATGGTGCAGGTGGATCAACTTATTTTCTTTATCAACAAATGAAAAAGTAAAAGAGGTAAGGAAGGCTTCGAGCTTCGCCAAATTGCCGGCGATTACAGGTTCACGGTATTCGTTGGCGACGCCAAAAAGCTCACGTGCCATTGAATCCTGCATTACGATTCGGGCGGTGTTATCGGCGACGATAATTGGGTCTCCGACATTTTCAATGACAAGATTTAGCCGGTCGCGCTCCTGGCGTACCAATTCTTCGGCGGTCCGCATCCTTTCAAGGTCTTCGCGATCTCGGCTTTCGTCAGGTACTGGACTCGATTCAATCTCTCGCATGCGTCCGTAGCTGTTGAGCTTTAGGAGGAGAATGAGTTGCAGGTTGCAGAGATCAATCAGAGACTTAACCAGACGCAGCTTGCTTTCACTAGTTTTATTGGTGGCTTCGACCAGCAGAACATTCGCGAATGCCTGGATTCCGCAGGTCTGGCATGTTTTTCCCAGCGAGTGGAGACGACTACTATTCTGGCGTGCCAGGCATCTCTCATTGCTATCCCTTTTTATTTCCGGGCAACGAACTTTGATTGGAAACACCAAGGGACAGGCGTAGAAAGTTTGTTTCAAGGTGGTCCGGGGCAACATGCCCGCCTTCGCACTTGCAATTGCCTGGCGAAGTGCATCGTCTTTCTTGATCACTTTTGAAAACTGCGATAAGAAACGCTTGTCGCATTTGTGGGATGCGAGCAGCCTGGGTTGCTCGGCGTGGGGATCGACGTCCAAAACCAGGGCCCTGGAGAATCCGAGTTTTACGACCTCCTCGACCACGACGCGCAGTAAGTTTGGCGGAGTGTCCGCAGATAGCAGTCTTAATGGGTCGGATTGCGTGGAGGGACGTGACATGAATTTCGGGCCGAAGTCGTTCGTCTCGGGTCAGGTCAATGCCTCCCTGCCGAGAGTACCCATCCATTCTGGGTTCGAACGGTGGCAGTTGTCTAGTTTCCCACCTTTCGCAAAAGACGCGAAAGATGGGGCACCCTCGGCATCGTGGTGCCGAAAGGTCAAGTCTGCAGTGTGCGAGGGCGCTTTATGGAAAAGGGGATGGCACTCTGCGTTGAAAATTGCTGTACCATGTGCGGGAGTCAGAACCAAGACATACCGGGCCGAGACCCTATTTCGAGGTGAGTCAATGGCGTTAGCTCCTGTCAGATCGTCCAACGCAGTCGTGAACGAAGCCCCTCGCGGTTACGCCGGGCCGCTTGCGGTGGTGACCACACTGTTCTTCATGTGGGGATCGCTCACCTCGCTAAACGATGTTCTCATCCCTCACTTCCAGCATGTTTTTAGTTTGAAACTCGCGGTAAGCATGCTCGTACAAACGGCATTCTTCTCTTCTTATTTCGTGTTTTCCATTCCTTCAGCAAAGATCATCGACTGGATCGGATATCAGAAAGCAATGGTGACTGGGCTGTTAACTATGGGAGTGGGCGCGTTTCTATTCGTCCCCGCAGCCAAGGTGCCATCGTTTGCTCTCTTCCTGACTGCCCTGATCGTTCTGGCGGCAGGCATTACGCTTTTGCAAGTGGCCGCTAATCCGTACGTGACAGTGTTGGGCCCGCCGAAGACGGCCTCTAGTCGCTTAAATTTGACACAGGCTTTCAACTCTCTTGGAACCACCATCGCCCCGTGGATAGGCGGCCTGTTCATTCTGACCGCTGCAGGCACCGCGATGGCCGAAGATCCGGCGCAGCAAGCCGCGTCTGTCATTAAGCCTTATGTTTTTTTAGGTATTGCTCTGGTGCTGCTGGCGGTTGCAATCGCAAGTTTCAAACTTCCTAAAATCGAATCGGCCCAACATCAGATCGGCCAGAAGGTGGACGACACCATCTGGAACCATCCCAACTTGATTTTTGGGGCGATTGCGATTTTCGTTTATGTGGGTGCCGAAGTCGCCATTGGAAGCTCCATCGCCAACTATCTTGCGCTCGATAACATCGGGCACCTGGCGTCTGCCTCAACGTTTCCTGACATTGCAATTCGATACAGCGAAGCCCTGCGCGCGGCCGCGAAGTACATCTCTCTTTATTGGGGAGGCGCTATGGTGGGCCGGTTCATTGGCGCTGCCGTTCTCCAAAAAGTCCGGACCGGGCCCGTCCTTGCGATCTGTTCGATTATGGCGGCGTTACTGGTGACGATTTCAGTTATGACCAACGGTCCGGTTGCGATGTGGACCATTTTGCTAGTTGGATTTTTCAATTCCATTATGTTTCCCAGCATCTTCACCCTGGGTGTCGCTGAACTGGGGCCGCTCACCGGGGATGGTTCGGGCGTCATGATCATGGCAATCGTGGGCGGAGCGGCAATTCCCTACATAGTTGGAAGAATTGGCGACATGATTAACGCCAAATCTTACGGCGGCGCTATCTGGGGCCAGGGAATTCATTACGCGCTGATCGTCGCGGCAGTGTGCTACCTGTACATTTTGTACTTTGCCGTCAGTGGATCAAAGCCAAACAGCGAGCGCCGTTTGAACGCTTAGTGCAGCCCTTTTATTCTTACAGCACTACCAGGGCCGTTTTTTCGTTTGTTATTCTTTCTTAGTGTTTGGCATCCATAAAAGCGCATGGTTGTTGGTCTTCGTATCGGCCCTGTTGCAGATCGTTGTCTTCCCGCTGCCCAATCTTTATCTTCTTAGCTGGGTTGCGGTCACGCCGCTGCTGATCGCGCTTTCTCGTGCACGCCAACCAAACACTCTGCAACTGACAGAAGGAATCAAACTTCTTCCCGCATCGCCTTGGCAGGGATTCATCATGGGGTACTGCTGTGGCGTCGTTTGGTATGCGGGAAGCTGTTACTGGATCTACAGCACGATGCGGCAATACGGTGGGGTCAACGCTCCCGCCGCAATCGGAATCTTGTTTTTGTTTTGTTTGTACCTCGGACTTTATCACGGCGCGTTTGGGCTGCTGATGAGCCTGCTGGGGGAAAGAAAACTCTTTACCCCGAGGGCGTTGTTGCTGTCGCCAGTGGTGTGGGTCGCGGTGGAGCTGGCGCGAACGCGAATCACGGGATTTCCGTGGGACCTTCTAGGAATCGCTCAAGTCGACAATATCCCACTCGCGCGCTTTGCGACCGTAACTGGGGTGTACGGGCTGTCTCTGGAAATCATGATCGTCAATGCGGCGTTCGCCGCGAGCTTTCTGCTGCATCGCGATAAAGCGAATCGAGGAAAACGCAAAACACTGCTTCTGGCATCCGCTGGAGCGGCTTTAATTTTGCAAGCAGGACGCCTTGCCCCGGCCGCCGCGTTTCCGGCAGACCGCGCAGCGACGCTGGTTCAGGCAAACGTGCCGGTGGTAGAAGGAGCCGATTGGACCAAAGAATATTTTGATACCACACTGAAGGACTTGTTGACCCTCAGTGCGAATACGGTTCCCAGTTCAAGCACGCCGCACCTCATCGTCTGGCCGGAGAATCCTGCGCCGTTCTATACCAATGATCCGGCTTTTCGTGACCCGCTGGGTAAGCTCGCTCGTGAAAACAATTCATGGATTCTCGCCGGCACTATCGGAATGAGGAATGCGAATCCACTTACGTCGCGACCAACCCAGTTGTTTAACTCTGGCGCCCTGTTCAATCCGGCAGGAGAGCTCGTCCGTCGGTACGACAAAATTCACCTTGTGCCCTTTGGCGAATACGTGCCTTTCAAAACGATTTTTTCTTTTGCGGGAGGCCTCACCAAAGAGGTTGGAGACTTTTCCCAGGGCAAATCCCGCGACCCGCTCGACGCTGGGGGCAGCAAATTAGGCGTCTTCATCTGCTATGAATCGATTTTTCCGAATGAAATTCGTCAGCTGGCGGCCAACGGTGCAGAAGTGTTCGTCAATATTTCGAACGATGGCTGGTACGGGGACAGCGGCGCGTATGCGCAACACTTGAAGCAGGCGCGGATGCGAGCGATTGAGAACCAGCGCTGGCTTTTGCGCGACACCAACACGGGAGTGACGGCCTCGATTGATCCCTACGGACGAGTGGTCGCGAGCATTCCACGCAAAGTTCGGGCCGCTTTGCAAGCCCCTTACGCGCTAGAAAACGAAACCACTTTTTACACCCGGCACGGGGATTGGTTCGCTTACTTGTGTGCGATAATTTCGGCAGTGGCACTGCTGTTGCGTTTGCCATTTTTTGCAAAGGAACGGGCATGAACGTCGAAATAGAACACGAGTATTCAGCGCTGAAAAGCAAAGTGAACGAACTTCGGGAGTATCTTTGACGCGGGCAATCTGCGTCCGCGATTAGCCGAAATCGACAAGCAGGCGGCTGATCCCAATCTTTGGTCGAACCCGCAAAAATCTCAACATGGTGATGCGCGAGAAGAAGCGCATTGAAAATCTTCTGGCCAACGAGGCTGATCTGATACGGCGCGACGGCGACATCACCGCCTACTTCGATCTTTCGCGCGAGGGCGAGAATGTGGATGCCGACCTGCGCCGTGAAATTGATTCGCTTCGCCAGGTTGTTGATCGGCTCGAAACTGAAACTCTGCTCTCCGGCGAAAACGATGCTCGTAATGCGATTGTCACGATTCATCCCGGAGCAGGAGGCACTGAATCCCAAGACTGGGCCGACATGCTGATGCGGTTGTATTTGCGATGGGCCGAGCGCCAAGGATTTGAAACGGTCATTTACGACTATCAGCCGGGCTGAAGAAGCGGGTTTAAAGTCAGCCACGTTCGCGGTGAATGGAGAATACGCCTTTGGCCTGCTCACCAGCGAAATTGGAGTGCATCGGCTGGTGCGAATTTCTCCGTTTGATCAAGCGAAGCGGAGGCATACTTCGTTTGCGAGTGTATTTGTTTCTCCGGAAATTGACGACAGCATCGAAGTGATCATCAAGCCCGAAGATATTCGCATCGACACTTATCGTTCCAGCGGCAAAGGCGGGCAGCACGTGAATACCACCGATTCCGCGGTGCGTATTACGCACCTTCCCACCGGCATTGTCGCAGGCTGCCAAAACGAACGGTCGCAACATAAGAACAAAGAGCGGGCCATGAGCATGTTGCGCTCAAAAATTTACGAGCATGAGCTGGAGAAGAAACGCGAAGTGACGCGGAAAATTGAGGATTCTAAACTGGATATCGATTTCGGCTCGCAGATTCGATCCTATGTACTTCAGCCTTACCGCCTGATAAAAGACCACCGGACCAAGCTTGAGATCGGGGATGTAGATAAGGTGATCGACGGCGATTTGCAGCCATTTATTCGAGCCTATCTCCAGATGCGACGGGGGGAGAAATCGGCGGCGGTTTAGGTCGTTTCCGCAAGCGAACTTTATAGTCTCTTCAGTAACCATCCCCGCACCAAAAACTGTGGCCAACCCCAGCTCACATGCGTCATTCTGTAGCTTGAAGAACTACGCATGGAGAAGATCACGTAAATGCCGCGCATGATTGATCTTATTCGCGCGTCGGCGGTCCCGGCGAATTTGGTACAGTCGGCCGCCAGGGGAGGGCTCGCCATGCCTCCTCTGGAACTGCTTGAGATCATGGTGTACCTGGCAACTGAAAATAAAGTTTTTCGCGATCAGGCTAGGCTGACCCTGGCTGGATGGGACGAGAACGTCTGCCGTGCGGCGGTTTCAAATTCAGGTACCCCTCGCGCCGTTTTGGCGTATTTTTCGTCGCCAGAGAATTTCAGGCCGGTTCTGTTCGACGCTTTGCTGGCAAATCCATCACTACCTGAGGAGTCCCTGGCGGAATTGGCTGCCTCGTTGACGCGTGAGTTAGTGGAAAGCGCCCTGGGTAATGAGCGGGTGGTTCACTCGGAAGCGATTTTGGCGGCAATGTCACGAAATTCGAACCTGAACGGGATTCAATCCGCCACTATCGAAGAACGCCTTGCCCTACTTCAGCGCACGCACGCGCCAGCGGAACCAGTTCCCTTTCTTGATATTGAAGCGCAAGAGCTTTTGAGCCAACCCGCACAGGATGATCCAGAGGGGGACGAGGAAGTGGCCAAATATATTTCAGCACATGCGGCTGAAATTGAATCTGATCCGGAAAAAACATTTCATGCGGTTGGAGGGATCGAAGAATTGGCGTTGTTGGAATCGAGCGGAAGCACCGAGGATGCCCCAGCGGTCGCACCTCCGGTTGCGGCGGCGTCGGCATCCACGGGAGCGGGGGCGGCGGCGAAGCCTGCACCTGCGTTTAATTCTCGCGGGAGCGCATTGCAGAGAATTTCGAAGTTGGACGTCAAGGGACGAATCCAACTGGCCATGAAGGGCAGCAAGGAAGAGCGGGCTTTGCTGGTGCGTGACGGCACGAAGATCGTCGCGCTTGCAGTCCTCGATTCGCCGAAAATCAGTGACAGCGAAGTCGAAAAGTTTGCCTCGCAGAAGAATGTGCTGGAGGCGGTTCTACGCGCCATTCCGTTGAGACGGCGCTATATGAAGCAGTACGCGGTGGTGCGAAATTTAGTGTTCAATCCGCGGACGCCGATTGACGTTTCTCTGACGCTCATGAAAAACATTTTGGTGGCCGATCTTAAAAATCTATCAGGGAATAAAGAGGTATCGGAGACGGTGCGCAAGAGCGCGCTGCGCATGTTTAAGCAGAAACTAACGGCTGACAAGTAGGGGCCAGTTTTCCTTCCTAGTTCCGGTCTCACTAGAGTCCTTGCCGTGTTCTTTTGATCTACAATATTGACGCTATGGCGTCTTTGCCCACATGCGACCCGATCGCTCAAATTTTGACTAAAGCTAAAACTATTGCGGTAGTGGGGTTGTCGGACAGTCCGTTGCGCGCGAGCCATGGGGTTTCGGCCTACATGCAAACTCACGGTTTCCGCATAATTCCGGTGAATCCGAAGATACGTGAGGCTTTGGGAGAGCAGTCTTATCCATCGTTGCTTGAGGTTCGGGAAAAGATTGATATCGTGAATATCTTCCGCCGACCGGAACACGTCGAGGCGATCGTCGATCAGGCGATTCAATTGCGAGTGCCTGCAATCTGGATGCAGGAAGGAGTCGTGCATGAAAAAGCCGCCGAAAAAGCGCGCAAGGCGGGGATCTATGTAGTTATGGACCGCTGCATCTTGAAGGAACACCAGCGCTGCATTCGATGATGTGGACCTTCCCATGCGTGCGAAATCAAAATCTACTGAGAACCACGCGCACGGCAGTGGGCTTTTGATGAAAGCTCAATCCTCGATCGGTCTCGTCGCCATTCCAAAGTCGCGAAGATTTCCAAACCCCATTGTCATAAGTTCCTTCTTCAGCAGTCAAAATAAGCATACGTAAACCCGGCAACTTTCCGGGGACGTGGAAGCTCACGCTGGCATCGACTCCGGTCACAAGGAATTCGTCAGGGCCTAGTTGGCCGACAAGGGCTTCCCCATGCGCGTCTTTGGTACCCGGGGGACGCTGGCCATCGTGCTGAGGAAAGCCAAAAGAGACGGTGGCCTGCCAGGAGCCGAAGTCTAATTCCTGACGTTCTTTCCCCGGTTCCTCCACCGAGGTCTTTATTTTGCCTGCAAAATTCAATTGTGCAATTTCGCGGTCAAGGGGTCGCAAGAGGGCGAAGTTGTTGGCGTGAGCTTTGACTGCTTCGTCCCCCGTGGAATTCCAGCCGTTGGGATCCACTCCGAATGGCGAAAATCCAATAGCTCCGTCTCCCAAGGCGTAAAAAAGAAGTTTTGCAAAGTTGTCGCTGCGTCCGGTCTCCGGTATCCACAGCGGATTATCAGGGCGCGCGTACGCGTGCATTACTTCCTGCGCGAAATCAGAATCGGAACTGTAGATATCGGGCCCAATCAAATCGATGGCGGGCGCAAGGGTGCGCCATAAGCCCACGAATTTCTGCACTGCCCCGCCACTCGGATATTGAATGCCGGGAATGGGGATGCGCCGCTCTGGCAGTTCCTGGGGTGGGTAGCTGATCCATACATTGAGATAAAACGGAATAGAGAATTCGCGTTTGCCTGCCGCCGCAATTTCGTTCACATACCGGGCTTGCTGGTAGAGCTGAAAGGTTTCGTCAGCTTCGCCCCCGAACACCTGACTCCAAGTACCGGCTTTCTTGTGTACTGCGGCCAGTAGATCGGCAGGGACTGCTGCAGCGAAGGATGCATTGGCATCGGGCGAAAAATCGCGAACCGTGCCAATGCTCCCGGATTCGTTTTCCGCTTGCACCATCAAAACCGTGTGGTCGTCGGCATCGATGCTCTTGAGGTGCCGCATCAGCGCAGTAAATGCAGCTTTGTCCGCTTCCATGTTGGACCGCGAGTTCGCTGAAAGCACATCGAGAGGCTCGCCGCTCGAATTGATCATCCTGGGAAATTTATGGGGATCGGTCTTTATCCAAGCGGGCACGTAGTGCATGTTGCCGTTCTTCCAGGTGCCGAACCAAAGAAGTATGACGTGGAGATTGTGTTCACGAGCACCTTTTACGAGGAGGTCAACATTGGAGAAATCGAAATGGCCAGGTTGCGGCTCGATCTGTTCCCAATAGACCGGCGCCTCGACCGTATTGGCATGCAGAGCATCAAGAGACGCCCAGACCTGTGGCAGTTCGGAGGGCCATGAACTGGAATTGTGAATTTGTCCGCCGAGAATCAGATAAGGCCGTCCCTCCACGAACAATGCCCAACGCCCATCTTTTTGTACGATTTTGGGGGCATCGACCGCGAAGGCCAGTGGATAAACCATGAAGACGACAGACAAGAGCGTCAAAGCTCTGCGCATGGGGGAAAACCTCACGGCACTATAGCGGCATGACCCTCGGCCGCGCAACTCAATTGCGGCTGCCGGCGGTGTGGCCTTCGGGGAGGCTTTCCAATGTAGTTGGTAAACTGTGACATGGACTATTTAGGCCGCCAGCGGAGGACTGGGGCGATCCTCGGCAGAGAAGGAATCGATGCGCTACTAATAACCCACCTTCCAAACATTCGCTATCTGTGCGGTTTTACCGGAAGCTCGGCTGGCATGATCCTAAGAAAAACCGGCAGCGTGTTTTTTAGCGATGGGCGCTATCGTGATCAGGCGAATGCCGAGGTGGAGGGCGCCCGGATCGCTATTGGGCGGGACTCGCCGTTAGTTTCAGCTGCTGAGTGGCTTAGCGGTCGTTGCTCCGGAAGTCCCTCGGGGCATCGTCACGCCAAACAGCGCCTTATTGTTGGAATAGAGGGCGAGCACCTGTCGGTTGCAGGGCGTGTCCGACTTGCCGAAAAGCTAGGGACGGCTTTTCGGGTGAAAGAAGCCCCTCCGCTGATAGAGCAGGCCCGCATAATCAAGGACGCGGCAGAAATCCGGCTGATTAAAGCCGCGGTAAACATGGCATCGGGATTGTTCCAGATTGTCCTCGACTCGATCCGGCCAGGGTTAACCGAAAATGAGGTGGCGGCAGAATTGGAATTTGCGGCGCGCCAGGCGGGGGCGCAAAGTATGTCGTTTGACACAATCATTGCCTCGGGAAAGCGATCGGCGCTGCCGCATGGGGTTGCATCGGCGACGAAGATTCCCTCCCGGGGATTCGTGGTCTGCGACTTCGGTGTTATACTCGCGGGCTACTGTTCCGACATGACGCGGACGGTTTATATAGGTGCTGCCACCACAGAGGCTAGGAGCGTTTACGGAGCGGTGCTGGAAGCGCAGCGGGCAGCGATTGGGGCAGTTAAGCCGGGCGTCAGCGTCAGTGAAATCGATGCAACAGCCCGCAACCTCTTAAAAGAGCGGGGTTTAGGTAAATATTTCAGCCATTCGACAGGGCATGGGGTGGGATTGGAAATTCACGAAGCCCCACGGGTGGGTGCCGGGCAGTCTGATGTTTTGCTTCCCGGCATGGTGATTACCATAGAGCCGGGCGTTTATTTTCCCCAGAAATTCGGGATAAGAATCGAAGATATGGTGCTGGTCACCGAAACCGGATGCGAAGTGCTGACGCCCACCGGTAAAGAACTCATAACGCTTTGACTCGGCCCGCGCGAAAGCATTAGTTTGTTAGGGGTAATTTGCCTCGGTAAAAGAACCCACCTTACCCATGAATCAAAAAGAAATCAAAGAACTGATCGAATTTTTGATTGAGAAAGATATCGCTGAGTTCGAACTTGAACGCGGCGACGTTAAGGTCCGCATCAAGCGTGCCAGCGAACCGGCGCACGCGCCGGCGCCGCACTTCGCGGTGCATGCGGCGCCGCAGTCAACTTCCGAGGCCCCACCTCTGCAGGTAGTGTCCGCGCCGCCAGTCGTAAAAGAGCCTGCGCCTGCACCGGAAGAGCCAGTCCACATGGTGCGCTCTCCCATCGTTGGCACGTTCTACGAATCGCCGTCTCCCGGGTCGCCTCCATTTGTGAAAGCTGGCGACATGGTTGAAGTCGGCCAACTTCTCTGCATTGTCGAAGCCATGAAGCTGATGAACGAAATCGAGTCGGATGTGGCGGGAGAAGTGGTGAAGAAATTAATCGCCAACGGACAGCCCATTGAATACGGACAGGAGCTGTTTGCCATCCGTCCGCGAAAGTGACCAACAACTCTTGGCTGGAAGCAGGCCGCTCCTTGCCGCTCATTTTTCAATAAGCGATGTTCAATAAAGTCCTAATCGCTAATCGTGGGGAAATCGCTCTGCGGGTGATCTGCGCCTGCAAGGAATTGGGCATCCGTACGGTCGCGATTTACAGCGAAGCCGATCGTAATTCGCTGCACGTCCGATTTGCGGATGAGGCGATTTGCATCGGCCCTCCTCAGTTGGGATTGAGCTATCTGAATATTCCGGCCGTCATCAGTGCCGCTGAAATCGCTAATGTGGACGCCATCCATCCGGGGTATGGCCTGCTGGCGGAGAACGCCAATTTCGCCGAAGTCGCAGAAACCTGCAACATCAAATTCATCGGTCCTCCTCCCGAAATCACCCGTTTGATGGGAGAGAAAGAAAAAGCACGCGCCATCATGAAAAAAGTAGGCGTGCCGATTCTCCCCGGATCGGAAGGAATTCTCGGAAGTGACGGCGAGGCAATCGAGTGGGCACGGCAGGTGGGCTTCCCCGTAATCATCAAAGCCTCGGCAGGCGGTGGCGGACGCGGGATGCGCATCGTTCGCAGTGAAGCGGAACTCCCTGCGCTATTTAAGGCAGCGCAGTCCGAAGCGTCGTCGGCTTTCGGCAACGGCGACCTCTACATGGAGAAATTTATCGAGCGTCCGAGGCATATAGAGTTTCAGGTGCTCGCTGACGAATACCGCAACGTCGTCAGCCTGGGGGAGCGCGAATGTAGCATTCAACGCCGCCACCAGAAGTTGGTGGAAGAATCGCCTTCCACACAAGTGAGCCCAGAATTGCGGGAGGAAATCGGCAAGATGCTAGTAAAGACGCTTTCCGAAATTGGATATGTGAATGCCGGCACCATCGAATTTCTGATGGATGAAGATCGCAAACTTTATTTCATCGAAATGAACACCCGGATTCAGGTCGAACATCCCGTCACCGAAATGGTCACCGACGTTGATCTGGTAAAGAGCCAGATTTTGCTGGCCGCCGGAGAACGGCTGGAGAGCGTGCTGCAAGGGCCTATCGTGCATCGCGGGCACGCTATCGAGTGCCGCATCAACGCCGAGCATCCGGAAAAGTTCACTCCTTCGGCCGGGAAGATCACCGCGTTCAATCCTCCCGGAGGAACCGGGGTGCGGGTGGACACGGCCGCCTACGCCGAGGGCACAATTCCTCCTTACTACGATTCGCTAATCGCGAAATTAATTGTGCGTGGCAAAGATCGGGCCGAAGCGGTGTCGCGCATGGCGCGGGCCTTGGAGATGTTCATTGTCGAGGGAATATTTACGACCATCCCCCTGCACCGGAAAATCCTGGCCGACCCAGACTTTCGCGCAGGGAATGTGGACACAACATTTATCGAGCGTTTCCTGGCGAAGAATGGGGTCGGGAAACCTGCAGCCTGAGCGAGCGTAGGGCAGCCGCCCTCGGCTGTCCGCTCCGAAGTTTGTTAAGACTCTGTGGTTAAGTCCCTAGCAAGCGATGCTGCCCGGACAGCTTGGGGATATTGTTCTTCGACCATGATTGCCCTTCCTTCGCTGTACGCAATTCTCGATGCTGAATATTTAATCAAGTACCAAGCCCCTCTCCCCACTGAAAACTTAGTGAATTTTGCGAGAGAACTTTCCTCCGGCGGGCTTAGGCTTCTGCAATACCGCAATAAACGCGGAACCTCTCGCCAAATGCTCGAAGACGCCCGAATCCTAAAAAATATTTTCGGAAACTCAGCCAAGCTAATCATGAATGACCGCGCTGATCTCAGCGTCGCGGCCGGATTTGATGGCGTCCATTTGGGGCAGGATGATTTGTCGCCCGAGGACGCGCGGGTTGTGGTTGGTGAAAATCGATGGATTGGATTATCGACACACAATCCAGAGCAGGCGACAGTAGCGGATCAAACCTGCGCCGACTACATTGCGATCGGGCCAGTGTTTGCGACGTCGAGCAAAGCGAATCCTGACCCAGCGGTGGGTTTGGAAGGCGTTCGCCGAGCGCGGGCGCTGACGAGAAAGCCTCTGGTCGCGATTGGTGGCATCACTCGCGGCAATTGTCGCTCGGTCATTCACGCAGGAGCTGATGCAGTGGCGGTAATATCCGACTTGTTGCCCGATCCCCGCAAATCTGTAGAAGAATTTCTTCGCATCTTAGGATAAAGTCAGGGCGCGGAATGTTCTTTCTATTCATTACACTGTCATCTTGAGCGTAGGCATGGAACTCGCAAAGCGGGTGCCAGGCCCAGGTCGAAAGACCTGCTGTTCGCTGCACCAGCGGAGAAGTAGTTTCGCTTCCGCGGCAAGCGGGTCTCTCGACCGCAGTTGAGATGACAGTTCACTTATCAGATCAAATGGGCACTGAAAATAACCCCGCCACTAGTCAAGACAAAGAGCTAATCAAAGGGCTGGGCCTCACCAGCGCCACGATGCTGGTGATGGGGTCGATGATCGGCTCGGGGATTTTCATCGTCGCGGCTGAAATTTCTCGCGAAGTGGATTCCCCAGCTCTGCTGATCGGCGCATGGCTGGTCACGGGATTCATGACCATCGTCTGTGCCCTAAGCTACGGCGAACTGGCAGCCATGATGCCGCGCGCCGGAGGTCAATACGTTTATCTGCGCGAATCGCTAGGCCCTCTCTGGGGATTTCTCTACGGATGGACGTTATTTCTGGTTATCCAGACCGGAACCATCGCCGCGGTAGGTGTGGCCTTCGGCAAATTCCTCGGAGTTTTCTTTCCCGCGGTTTCGTATTCTCATTGGATTCTGCATTTCTGGAAAGTACCGCCCATCCGCGTGGGTCCGATGGTTTTGGGCAACATGGACGTCGGCCTGAATACTCAAAACTTAGTTGCCGTGTTGATGGTGATAACGCTCTCGGTGATAAATATCTTTGGCGTAAAAACCGGAGCGTTCATTCAAAACATTTTTACTTTTGCTAAAGTCACGGCGTTGTTGGGACTCGCTTTCCTGGGAATATTTTTAGGAAGAAACGCGCAAGCGCTGGTGGCAAATTTCCACGGAAATTTCTGGCACAACGCCGGACTTAGCACGCAGCACGCCGTTCAGGTCGGAGTTGGCGGCCCAACCGCGATGGTAGGCACGCTCACCATACTTGCCGTCGCCCAAGTGGGCTCACTTTTTTCAGCGGACGCGTGGAACAATGTGACCTTCACTGCCGGCGAAGTAAAGAATCCCGGACGCAATCTTCCACTATCCCTTGCTCTCGGCACCGGCACGGTCATCGCTCTTTACATCGCGTGCAATTTTATTTATCTGAATGTGTTGCCACTTGATGGCATCCTGCACGGCGCAACTATTCTCGAACGCGGAATTAAATACGCGACAGAAGACCGCGTCGGCACCGCAGTCCTGACTCAAATGTTTGGGGCCACCGGGGGATTGCTAATGGCGGCCGCCATCATGCTCTCCACCTTTGGTTGCAACAACGGACTCATCCTCGCCGGAGCCCGCGTTTACTATGCCATGGCGAAGGACGGGCTTTTTTTTCGTTCCGTCGCAAAATTGAATCCCACGCACAAGACCCCGGCGGTTTCGTTGATGGTACAGATGGTCTGGACCTGCGTACTATGCCTCTCCGGCAGTTACGGACAGTTGCTCGACTACATCGTATTTGCAGTGCTGGTTTTTTATGTGCTTACAATTATTGGCCTGTTTGTGCTGCGGCGCACCCGTCCCGATGCCGAGCGGCCTTACCGCGCCATTGGGTATCCTGTGCTGCCCGCGATTTATATCCTGATGGCGGTCTTCATTGATCTGGTCTTGTTGCGATACAAGCCGCAGTTTACCTGGCCCGGGTTGATCATCGTGCTGTTGGGCATTCCTGTATATTTCGGATGGTCACGTTTCGGTTCGGCCAAGCACGCTCATGGGAACGCATAATCGCGAAGGAGCAATTCACTGATGGCAAACATACTGGCGACTAAGCCGCTCACCGCATTATTGGAAGAAGCCCGCGCGACGGGCGAGCACAGCTTGAAGCGGACCCTGGGGCCCTTCCAACTCACCGCACTGGGAGTAGGAGCGGTGATCGGCGCCGGAATTTTTGTGATGTCCGGCCTAGGCGCAAGCATGGCCGGGCCAGGGCTCATGCTGTCATTCATTCTCTCAGGCACGGGATGCGCCTTCGCCGCGCTATGCTACGCGGAGTTCGCCGCCATGATTCCCTTGGCCGGCAGCGCCTATACCTATGCTTACGCGACCTTGGGCGAGCTTTTCGCATGGATCATCGGATGGGACCTCACGCTCGAATACGCGATGGGCGCAAGTACTGTGTCTTCAGGATGGTCAAACCACTTTATCGAGTTGCTGAACATTTTCCACGTGAAGATGCCATTGTGGTTGGCCTACGATCATTGGACCGGCCTTCGCATTGCTGAAGGAACGATCGCGCGCCAGATGGCACTGGCGTCTGACTCTTCGCTGGTCCCCGGAACCCAGGCGTTTCTGACCAGGGTTGCGGACATCATGAGCGCCCAGTCTGCCGAGTTGGTGCAACGTGGGCACGAACTGTTGAACGCTCCCCATCTTTTTGGTTCTGAGATTGGTATCAACGTCCCCGCCTTCGTGATTGCCATGGTGATCACGACCATCCTCGCGATCGGTATCAAAGAAAGTGCGCGCTTTAACTCCACCATCGTAGTCATCAAGGTGGCGGTCGTCCTCTTCGTCATTGCGCTGGGATTCAAGTATGTGAACTTTTCCAATTGGGGCCACGACTGGAGCAGCTTTGCGCCGTATGGGTTCTCCGGAATCGGGGCCGCGGCGGCCTACATATTTTTCGCCTATATCGGGTTCGACGCGGTTTCAACCACGGCTCAGGAAGCCAAGAATCCACAACGCGATCTGCCTCTGGGCATTATTCTTTCGCTTTTGATATGCACCGCCCTCTACATTCTCGTTGCGGGAGTTCTCACCGGAATGGTTCCCTGGCGAGATGTGAACATCGAAGCTCCGATTGCACGCGCCTTTGCCGACCGCGGTTTAAGCACCGCTTCGCACATCATTACCCTGGGCGCGCTGGCGGGTCTGACGAGCGTGATGCTGGTGATGCTTTTGGGACAAACGCGAGTGCTGTACTCAATGGCAAATGATGGATTGTTGCCGCGAAAAGTTTTTGCGGAGATACATCCAAAGTGGCGTACTCCTTGGAAGAACACCATCCTGGTGGGACTTCTGGCCGCGATCGTCGGCAGCTTGACGCCAATTGATGACATCGGAAAGATGGTAAACATCGGCACCCTGCTGGCGTTCGTAATCGTCTGCATCGCCGTGATGGTTCTGCGACGTAGTAATCCCGAACAGCCGCGACCGTTCCGCACTCCCTGGGTGCCGGTGGTACCCATACTCGGCATTATTTTCAACGGTTATATGATGGTCCGGCTGGGTTGGGTCAACTGGGCACGGCTTGTGATCTGGCTCATCATCGGACTAGTTGTCTATTTCACCTACGGCAAAAAACACAGTAAAGTACAGCAGGCGTTAGAGGGCAAAAGAGCGGTGTGAGCTCTGATGGTGACTACCATTGTGTGCCAAGCCTTCCGACCAGCGGAGGGCTTTTGATTTGCGAAGGGCAAACCGTAAACAAAGACCATGAAAATCGTGACCTCTTCCGAAATGCGCGAAATCGATCGCGTGAGCACCGGTGAGTTCGGACTTCCATCGCTTACTTTGATGGAAAGCGCCGGCAGCGCCGTGGCAAATTTCGTGCTGCGGGAATATCCTTTGGCGAAGTCAATTGGCGTGATCTGCGGCAAGGGGAATAATGGCGGCGATGGCTTTGTCGCGGCGCGAAAACTGATCGAAGCGTTCGATGAAGAGACTGCAGACACGCAGGGCTGGGACTGCCAGCCTTCGATCGAGCTTCTTTTACTCACGGGCTCTTCGGAATTGCGCGGTGATGCGGCGAGTATGTTTTCGAAGCTTCCGATGCGTCCTTTGACGGTTCGATCCCCTGATGATCTGGCTGGCGAAAAAGCTAAGGCGGTTTTTCAAAGCGACGTGCTGATCGACGCGGTACTTGGAACGGGTTTCCGTCCACCTCTCAATGAACTGTATGCAGCAGCCATTGCTGCAATCAACCATTCAGTCGCGAATGTGGTCGCGGTAGATATTCCATCGGGGGCTCAGGCCGATGAACGCGAAAAGCAGACAGGCCTGGTCGCGCGCGCCGACGCAATCGTAACTTTCACTGCGCCGCGTCCCGCACATATTTTCAGTGAGCTCTCAACCGGGCCAACCGTGATCGCATCCATCGGATCGCCCGACGAGGCAGTCATCTCTTCAATGAACCTAAATGTCATTACCGCTCGCGACATCGCTCCTCTAGTCGGCCCCCGCCCGGCCGACTCCAATAAAGGCACCTTCGGTCACGTTCTCATAATCGGAGGATCACTGGGAAAATCCGGAGCGGCGGCCATGGCGGCGATGTCTGCGCTCAGAGTTGGCGCCGGATTATCAACGGTCGCGACGGCGCGCTCCATCTTACCCACGGTCGCAGCATTTCATCCCGAATTGATGACCGAACCGCTCTTGGAAACCGAAGCGGGCACCATTGCATTGAGTGCATCGAAGCAGATCGAAGACCTCGCGAAAACTAGAAGTGTTCTCGCGATCGGACCAGGACTCTCGCGAAATTCCGAAACTACCGAATTGGTTCGTACGTTGATAAGAAAAATCGAAGCACCCATTGTTCTGGATGCTGATGGCCTCAACGCCTTTGAAGGTCACGGCGACGAACTTACGGGCAAGAATCGCACGCTTGTCATCACGCCACATCCTGGCGAAATGGCCCGACTCGCCGGATGCAGCATTGGCGATGTCCAACGCGATCGCTTGAATGTCGCCCGCACATTCGCTCGCGATCACGATTTGATCGTCGTGCTCAAAGGCCACCGCACCATCGTCGTGGAGCCCGATGGAGAAGCTTGGGTAAACACCACAGGCAATCCGGGCATGGCTACCGGGGGGGCTGGGGACATACTCACCGGCATGGTTGCAGGGTTAATCGGGCAGCATCCGCAGCAAATTTTCGAAGCGGTAATTGCAGCAGTTTACCTTCACGGACTGGCCGGCGACGTGGCAAAGCAAAGCATGGGAGAACAATGCATGGTTGCAACCGACTTGATTAAGGCTTTGCCGGTGGCCTTCCGCCGGGTTCGCGAGGGCCAGCCGGTACAATCTTAAGATAAACGCTCTTACCCGAGTGTTTTAGCAAGTTCAAAGGCCGCGGGCAAGAGTGTCCGCGCCACATAGGACCCCGAATCCGGACACGCGCTTCCGTAATCTCCCCACCGTTACCCTCCCATGGCATAGTTGTCGAGCTATGACTCACTTCCCCCAACCGCACGCAGATCGTCGCGCCACGCGAGTTCAAGTTGGAAGCACAATCTCCGCTTCAGTAACATTGGAAGACGGGCACCGCGCCAAGGGCAAACTTCAAACCGTATCCATCACCGGAGGATTGCTCAGGCTGGCCAAGGCGCTTCATCAGGGTGATTTCGTTGAAGTCGCTTTTCAAACGCAGTCCGGCCCGGTGCAAGGCATGGCCGAAATGCTCGATCCCATGATGAAAGCCCGCGATGGGGTGTTACAGCCGTTTCGCTTTATCGCGTTAGGGGACGACGATCACCGCAATTTGCGTATGGTGGTAGATGCTGTCTCCGATCACAGTTTCATGGGGATTCGCTCGAACCAGTTCAACCTGGCAAAGAGCTAGTTTTCGCTCACCATGTCTCTCCTTCATTTTTGTTCGGTGCAATTGAACCGCGTGCCTGCCTATCCATTGCCGACGTATAAAATGAAGCGCGATGGAAGCCAGGGAATTCGTCACCCATTCAGCCGAAGAAACTACTGCTTTAGGGCGGAAGTTGGCGGCAAGCATTATTCCCCCTAAACTAATTTTGCTGCGAGGCGATCTTGGCGCGGGAAAAACCACATTAGTCAAAGGCATCGCGGGGCATTTTCACGCGGCCGCAGAAGACGAAGTCACCAGCCCCACCTTTACCCTCGTACACGAATACCGGGGGCCAAAAGCCACTCTCTATCACATCGATCTATATAGAGTAGACACGCAGCGCGAACTGGCAACTCTCGGCATCGACGATATGATGACGGAACACAGCATCCTATTAATCGAATGGGGAGAAAAATTCGCGAGATTCGAAAACGAACGAGACATTGAAATTGCAATTGATAGGGCGGGCGAGAACGAAAGGCTGATCAAGGTAACGGGAAATGAAGGCCAGGGCTGTTTCTAGCCAATTGAAGAGCACGGCTGCCAGCCGTGCGGACGACTCGACTCAGGCCATTCGGCACCACTGAAGTCGTGCCCTTCCCAGACAATTTATTTGGGTTATTAAAACCCCATAATGTTGTATCCGCAATCCACGTAAATAACTTCTCCTGTGATTCCAGAACTCGCGTCCGAGGCCAGAAACACTCCGGTCGATCCGACTTCGCTCACTTCCACATTGCGTCCCAACGGCGCACGCTCGGCATGAGATTTCATCATGTCACCCAATCCGGCGATTCCCCGCGCTGCCAGGGTCTTGATCGGCCCGGCGGAAATAGCGTTTACGCGAATCTTGCGTCTCCCCAAGTCCTGAGCGAGATACCGAACCGAGCATTCGAGAGCGGCTTTCGCCACGCCCATCACGTTGTAATGAGGGACCACCTTTTCCGCGCCGTAATAACTCATAGTGATGATGCTGCCTCCGTCTTCCATGAGAGGAGCGGCGGCGCGTGACAGTGCGATCAAGGAGTAAACGCTGACATCATGAGCGATGTGAAAACCTTCACGCGTAGTGTTGACGAAATCGTTCTTCAATTCTTCCGCCGGCGCAAACGCGACACTGTGCACGAGCACGTTCAGCTTGCCGTAACGCTCTTTCAGTTTGCCGAAAAGCTGGTCAACTTCCGCATCGCTCGAAACATCGCACATGAACGCTTCCGCCCCCGGAAGCGACAGGATCAGATCGCGGGCTTCCGCTTCTAATCGAGGATTTTGATAGGTTATGGCGAGCTTCGCTCCCGCAACATGCAATCCCTGCGCAATTGACCAGGCGATGCTGCGTTTATTTGCGACTCCAAATACGACGGCGGTGCGGCCTTCGAGACTGAATGACATACGTGGCTCCTAGCGAAGTGAACAGGAAGAATACCGTAGAAGCTGCGATGACCCAAACTTCGGGCCTCGAAGGCATAAGGCAGATCAGGCGTGACGAACTGAAAGCAGAGTCAAAATTTCCTTCAATCCCTGGCGGATGTACTTCAACTCTGAGTTGGAGTGCGAGGGGAACGGCAGCGGGCTTTGTTTTTTGTCGGTCTTTAACTCAGTGCGCAATTGTTGACGGGCACCGACGATGGTGAATCCTTCTTCGTATAAAAGCTTTTTTATCTTCAAAACATTCTCAACGTCTTTGCGGCGATACATACGCTGGCCTGTACTGCTCTTGATGGGCTTGAGCTGCGGAAATTCGGTTTCCCAGAAACGAAGCACGTAGGCCTGGAGCTCGCAGAGTCGCGAAACTTCACCAATGCGAAAGTAGAGTTTGTCGGGGACGATTACTTCGGCGGTGTGCGCTGACTTGGCCGCGGCTCGATTCGTCAGTTTCATCGACTCCCGATTTTTAGCATGACGGGGCTTGCGGTACAAGGCTTTTGAAATATTAAGTCCAACAAAAAACCCCCCGGGAGGTGCTTCTCACGAGAGGCTGACTCTTTGATGTTGCTTTGCGAGTATGTTCTCGCTTGCGGTTAATGTTTCTTTTTTTTAGCTGCTTTTTTCTTGGTTGCCATTTTATTTCCTCCTGTAGCAATTTTTCCCTTGAAGCGTGTTCCAGTCCAGCACTTGTACCAGCTACTTTGCTACCCCAAGATATTGATGCCTAGTAATGTAACTGTCAATATAAATCGGCGAGTTTCGGTCATGGGGATTCCAGAAAGTAATTTCGTTGCGGGAAAAAATTGCTATTCGAAAACGGATGTTTACTCGTAACCAGTAGCGAGAATCGTCTCGTGACTCCGAGGTCCCGCAAAAGCGGCGAGACCTGGGGCACCCCAAGTTCGGCGCTCGCGGTCACGCGGAACGGCGAAGCTCGGTGCTAGACTGGAAACTTTGCGGACGGGAACCTTTTCTATGAAAAGTTCGATGAAGGCGGTGGTAAAGCAGAACGCCACTGCCGGCGTGGAAATTCGGGAGGTTGCGGTTCCCCGCTTCGCAGAAAACGAAGTGCTGGTGAAGGTCGAGGTGGCATCGATTTGCGGGACCGATCTGCATATTTATGAATGGGACCGGTGGGCCCAGAACCGAATTCACCCTCCGCTCATTCCCGGACATGAATTTTGCGGGCACGTGGTTGCCTGCGGGGAAAAAGTCACCAGTACAAAGGAAGGCGATTTTGTATCGGCAGAAATGCACGTGGCGTGTGGAAAATGTTTGCAGTGCCGCATCGGCGAGGCCCACATCTGCCAGAATGTGACGATAATTGGAGTGGATTCCAACGGGGCTTTTGCCGAGTACGTGGTCATTCCAGAATCAAATATATGGAAGCTTGACCCGGAAATTCCTACGGAATACGGATCGATTCTTGATCCTCTGGGAAATGCGGTGCATTGCGTTCTGGCAGGAGAGATCGCCGCCAAAACGGTGGCCATCACGGGCTGCGGCCCCATTGGGTTATTTTCAATTGCGGTGGCTCGGGCGTTAGGCTCATCGCAGGTGTTTGCGATCGAGGTAAACGAACATCGCAGGCGCATCGCCAAGGAAATGCATGCCGACTTTGTGTTGGATCCTTCCACCGAAGATGTGCAAGCGATGGTCATGGCAAAGACCGGCGGTCTTGGCGTAGACGTGGTGCTCGAGATGGCGGGAAATCCCAGCGCGATCCGCATCGCCTTCGATATCGTGAGGCGCGGCGGGCGGATTTCTCTTCTTGGACTGACCTCGAAACCGATTTCGCTAAATTTTTCAGAAGATATCATCTTCAAGGGCATCACGGTGCAGGGCATCAATGGACGCCGCATGTATCAAACCTGGTATCAGATGAGCGCTCTTTTGAAAAACCAGAAACTGGATTTACATCCAGTAATTACTGACCGCATGCCGATGAGCGATTTTTCCAAGGGGATGGACCGCTTGAAAACGGGCGAGGCAAGCAAGATTCTGCTTTATCCAAATGGCACTCGATAGTGGTGGAACTATTCTCGGAATTGAAAGCTCTTGCGACGAAACCGCAGCCGCGGTGGTCTGGGCGGGCGAGAAACTTCTTTCCAACGTTGTCTATTCGCAAATCGCGATTCATCAGCCATACGGCGGAGTAGTACCCGAGTTGGCATCGCGCGAGCATCTGCGCGCGATCGTACCCGTCGTCCGCAAAGCTTTGAGCGACGCCGGACAAACTTACCAGTCCATCGACGCGATCGCGGTAACGCAAGGACCGGGGCTGGCGGGGGCGCTGCTGGTTGGCATCAGTTATGCAAAAGCGCTGGCGTTCGCGCTTGATAAACCTTTGATCGCAGTGAATCACCTGGAAGGGCACATCCACGCGGTTTTGCTTCAGGAACGTCAAAACGGAAATAACGTCATCGAATCCCCCGTGGTCGCTCTGGTGGTTTCAGGGGGACACACGCATCTTTACTTAGCGGAGCCCCGCGATCAGAGCTGGTCGTACAAAAACATCGGACGCACGCGAGATGACGCCGCCGGCGAAGCCTTCGATAAAATCGCGAAGCTCCTAGGACTCGGCTACCCTGGGGGGCCACTGATCGATAAGCTCTCGGCATTTGGAGACCCCTCTGCTGTAAAGTTCGCTCCCACGCAACTCAAGCACCGCGATCGCAATGAAAAAATCTCGGAAGAAGGCCAACGGTTCGATTTTTCTTACAGTGGAATAAAAACTTCGGTTCTTCGTTATGTGGAAACCAATAAGTTGCAGGAGGAAATCAAATCGCGGCGGGAGCGAATAATCTCCATCGCAAGTCCGACGTTGGAGGATTACCGCGCTGCATGTCCGCAATCAACTCTCAACCTCATCGCGTCCTTTCAACGGGCAATGGTTAATGATTTGGTCCGGAAGACGTTAGAGGCTTGCGAAAATTATCAGGCGGCAACACTGTTGGTGACCGGAGGCGTCGCTGCTAACAACGAACTTCGCCAGCGCTTTGAATTGGAATCACACAAGGTGGGCATGAATGTATATTTTCCATCGCGTTCTCTGGCGACTGACAATGCCGCGATGATAGCCGCAGCAGCTTTTCCCAAGTGGTTAGAAAAGGATTTTGCCAGGGAAGATTTTTCCGCCGAACCGGGCTTGGCGCTGAAGTAAGTTCTTAAACTCCGCTGGATTTGCCCATGGCGCGATTGCCCAGCAGGGATTCTAAGGCTCTAGCGAGTTGGTCTTCAATATCGATGTCTTTAAAGACTGCCAAGTTCGCGCGCTGCTCGCCACTTTGAGACGCACCGCTGCTTTTGCCGGCCAGTGTGATCACCGGAATACCTGCCGTGCTGGGATCGTTCTTTAACACCGTAATCATGTCAGTACCATTCATCTTCGGCATGTTGATGTCGGTGATGATGATGTCGGGGGTGCGGCGCTTCACGTGTTCAAGGGCTTCCAGACCGTTAGAGGCGGACTCGACGGAGAAGCCTCGGTCTTCCAGAAAGCGGCAAACGGTATGGCGGATCAACATCGAATCGTCCACTACCAGTGCCGCAACTGCACGTTTTACATCCACCGGCATACGTTCCTTAAGCCGACATTATCAACTGTCAAGTCGGCTCACAAGGGGATTGGGGCTCGCCGCGATTACTTTGGTGGAGAGTTTGTCCTGCGGTTAGAGTTCGTTGGCAAGCGACGTGTCTTCGATGGCCATGTCGCGGAATTCGCTGGATTCGAAGATTTCCCGGCACTCCAGGCATTCTACGAATTCGGCATCCTCTTCTCGGGCCACGATCTGCACGCGCGGGTGCTTGCATTGTCCCATGCTGTTTCTCTTCTCGGGGGGCTGATCGGAATTGATAGCGCTCATAAAATCCGGGTTTAGCGTCGAGTACGGGGAGTACTCATTTACGCCGGAATTTTCACAAGTTTTATCGTCTCCGGGGGGTGTTGTCAAGCACCAAGAGTGCGTTACTGAAGTTGGTGGTTTGGTAGGGTGCGTTTTCTTCATGTGGATCCGACACTCATGTCCGACGCCTGTGACCTTGGTGGTCAGCTGCCAAAAATCTCAGTCAAAAGTGGCGGACGGGGTGTCCGCCCTACATTTCTCGCATTTCAACCGATGTGCCTCGCAATCCGCTGCAATCGGTTGCTTTTAAGGACGTTAGTCGCTAAACTACCAATATCCGACTAAAATAGTCGTATTTATTAAATGCTGAAACTGACCAAAAAAGCCGACTACGGCCTCATGGCCATGAAGCACTTGGCTGAACGCTTAGACGACGGCGCGTGCAGCGCTAAGGATGTCGCCGACGCGTACGGCATTCCGGTCGAGGCCTTGGCGAAGATATTGCAACGGCTCGCAAAAGCTGGCCTTTTGTTATCTCAGCACGGTACGAAGGGTGGATACACGCTGGCCAGAAGTGCGCGAATGATTTCGGCATTTGAGGTGATTCGGACGATTGATGGTCCTTTATTCATAACGTCGTGCATTACGGTGCGCGGGGAATGTGATCAGAGCGAGCGCTGCACCATTCGTGAACCTTTGCGGCGAGTGAACGACAGCATCGAACAGGTACTGCGGCGCATCACTATAGCTGATATGCGAGAAGAAGGCGATGAGGTACAGCGGACTCCGAAAGAAAACCTGGAGTTGGTGAATTTGCGGTAAATCTTGGAACGTCAAAAGCCGCGGACAAGAGTGTCCGCGCCACAGGTCACATATAACGGAGAAAATTTAATGGCGACACAAGTAAGAAGCGATTTACAAGAACAGCGTACCGAAGCTCATGGCGTAAAGCTGCCGGTATATATGGACAACCACGCGACCACCCCCATGGATCCGCGAGTGCTCGAAGCGATGCTGCCCTACTTCATGGAGAAATTCGGCAACTCGGCCAGCCGCAACCATTCATTCGGATGGGCCGCCGAAGAAGGCGTGGACACAGCGCGGGAGCAGATCGCGAAATTGTTGGGCGCAACTCCCAAGGAAATTATTTTTACATCGGGCGCGACCGAGAGCAACAACCTTGCGATCAAGGGCGTTGCCGAAATGTACAAAGAAAAAGGCAACCACATCATTACCGCCGTCACCGAGCACAAGGCAGTGCTCGATACCTGCAAGCGGCTGGAAAAATATGGATATCGCGTAACTTACATGCCGGTCCAAAAAGACGGGCTGATCGACCTCGAAGATTTGAAGCGCGCGATCGATGACAAGACGATTCTGGTCACCATAATGTTTGCCAGCAACGAAATCGGAGTGCTTCAGCCGATCGCGGAAATTGGAAAGATTTGTCACGAGCGCGGGGTCATTTTTCATACCGACGCCACCCAGGCAGTGGGCAAGGTACCGGTGGACGTCAACAAGATGAACATCGATTTGCTCTCGATTTCAGCGCATAAGATGTACGGGCCGAAAGGGGTTGGAGCTTTGTACGTTCGCCGGAAGAATCCGCGAGTACAGCTTTCCGCAATCATCGATGGAGGCGGCCATGAGCGCGGCATGCGTTCCGGAACTCTCAACGTGGCAGGAATCGTTGGACTGGGTAAGGCCTGCGCGATCGCATCGGAAGACATGGCCAAAGAAGCTTGCCATCTCGCCGGACTGCGCAATCGGCTGAAAGATAAAATTATGGGCCGCCTCGACGAGGTTTACATCAACGGCAACATGGAGCATCGCCTGCCGGGCAATCTGAATATCAGTTTCGCGTATGTTGAAGGCGAATCGCTGCTGATGGGCATCAATGACATCGCGGTATCCAGCGGATCGGCCTGCACCTCCGCGACACTGGAGCCATCTTATGTATTGAAGGCGCTCGGCACAGGCGACGACTTGGCGCATAGTTCGATACGCTTTGGCATTGGGCGTTTCAACACCGAAGCCGAAGTAGATTACGTTGCAGATCGTGTGGTGGAGACGGTTTCGCGCCTGCGCGAACTTTCTCCGCTTTACGAAATGGCAAAAGAGGGCATCGATATCAAGTCAGTAAAGTGGGCGGCCGAAGCGCACTAGAATCCGAATTCTTTAGGAGAAAAAATGTCATATAGCGATAAGGTTCTCGATCATTATTCCAATCCCCGCAACGTCGGGTCATTGGACAAAAACAGCTCTGAAGTCGGCACCGGCTTGGTTGGCGCTCCCGAATGCGGAGACGTGATGAAGCTGCAAATCAAAGTCAATCCGCAGACCAATGTCATTGAAGAAGCCAAGTTCAAGACTTTCGGATGCGGCTCTGCCATCGCATCGTCTTCGCTCGCCACCGAATGGGTGAAGGGCAAGACGGTCGAAGAAGCGCTGCAAATCAAGAACACCGAAATCGTGAAAGAACTGGCGCTGCCGCCGGTAAAGATTCATTGCTCGGTGTTGGCCGAAGACGCCATCCGCGCTGCGATTCAGGACTGGAAAAAGAAGCAGGAAACTGGGACGCCCTTGACCGCTGCGGTTGCAGTTCAGTAATTGTTGAGTTGAGACGATGACAACGCTGACCGAAGATACCTCGAAGGTTTCCACGCCAGCAGTTCGCCCGAAAGGCGGCGTGCTGGTGACGGACAAAGCGCTGGGAAAAATTCGCACCGCGATCGTGAAAGAGGGAATTTCACCAGAGCAGGGCGGACTGCGTCTGGGCGTACAGGGCGGGGGATGCTCAGGCCTGAGCTACAACATTCGCTTCGACACCCAGCCTAGAGAACGCGATCGCATTTTCGAATTCGGGGATGTGCGCGTATTCGTGGATCCGAAGTCGTTCATCTATCTGCATGGCATGACGCTGGATTATCAAGAAACGCTGATGCAGCAAGGCTTTGTCTTCGTGAATCCAAACTCGACTAAATCGTGCGGCTGCGGAACTTCGTTCTCGAGTTGAGTCTGGTTTTGATTGTGTGGCGCGGGCGCCCTCGCCCGCGAGGCAGCATCCGCAAGGTTTCGTTCTATTTGAACTTCAAAAGCGGCGGACAAGAGTGTCCGCCCTACATAAATCAAATTGACTGACTCCCAACATTCCGCGATGGCTGTGCTCAGCAATCCTGAAGTCACTTCTAGTTGCTGGTCTTGTGGAGACATGCGCGCCGCGCATTTCTGCAAGTCCTGCGGCAAAGTGCAAGCCCCGCAGCCAGTGGATTATTTTGCGTTCTTCGGGCTAGCGAAAAAATTAAACATCGATCTCGCGCAGTTGGAAAAAGATTTCTACGAGCTGAGCAGGAAGCTGCATCCCGACGTATCGGCCACGCGGGATGAACGAGAGCGCGAGTGGAGCCTAGAACAGAGTTCGCAACTCAACGACGCCTATCGCACGCTGAAAGACCCCATTAAACGAACCGAATATTTGCTGAGACTAGAGGGAATCGAATTAGAAGAACAGTCGAAAGCCGCTACGGAAGCGGCGCGCGCCACTGGGCAAGCTAAGAAACAAATCGTCCCGGAGGATTTACTCGAAGAAGTGTTCGAGTTGAACATGCAACTCGAAGAACTGCGCATGAACCAAAAGACGGGCGAAGCCGACCCGGCGTTGATTCAACAACTGGGTGCGCACAAAACAGCGCTGGAGGGAAAATACCAATCGCTCTCGGACGAACTAAGGACGTATTGGAACGATTGGGACAGTGCGATTTCGGCGGAAGGGCAAAGGTCTGCGCTCAGCAAAATGGCGGACTTGCTGAATCGCCGCAGTTACATCCGGAATTTAGTAACAGACGTGAACGAAGCACTGGAGCATTGAGTAATTGGGCAAGCGGGTAGTTTGGCAATTGAAAATTAATTCCAACCCCATCGCTTCAGATTTTTAATTACCCAATTACTGAATTACACACTTACCAATGACTGTGGTTGGTATTGATCTCGGAACCACGAACTCCCTGGTGGCGTTCATGCAGGGGCAAACCCCTGTCGTAATTCCCGGTGAATACGGAGTGAATCTCGTCCCTTCCGTTGTCGCTCTCGATGAAAACGATCGCACTATCGTCGGCAACGCGGCGCGAAAGTATTTGATCGAAACTCCCGAACGTTCGGTGTATTCGATCAAACGCCTTATGGGGCGCGGCATCGAAGACGTTCGCGAAGAACTCAAACTCTTCCCGTTTCATCTCGCAGACGATCTCGAAACTGGAGAAGTTTTGCGTATCAAGCTCGGGGAAAAGACCTTCACCCCACCGGAGATTTCGGCGTTCATCCTGCGACAGCTTAAGCGCAACGCCGAGCGCTTCTTCGGCGCACCGGTAACGCAGGCGGTCATCACCGTCCCCGCATATTTCAACGATGCCCAGCGGCAGGCCACCAAAGATGCTGGCCGCATTGCCGGATTAGAAGTGCTTCGCCTGGTCAACGAACCCACCGCCGCATCGCTCGCCTACGGACTCGACAAAAAGCAAAACGGAATCGTCGCGGTCTACGATCTCGGCGGCGGAACTTTCGACGTATCCATCCTCAAGCTGCACGATGGAATTTTTGAAGTCATTGCCACCAACGGAGACACGCATCTCGGCGGCGACGACATCGACAATCTGCTGATTGCAATTGCAGTGGCCGACATTAAAGGCGACCTGGGTCTTGACGTTTCGCGCAATGGCGAAGTCGTAGCCACCATCCGCAAAGCTGTAATCGAAGCGAAGATCGCGCTGTCATCGGAAACTTCCGGCAAGCTTTCTATCGAACTTCCGGAAGGAAAAAGTTATTTGCGCGAGATCACGCGGGAGCAGTTCGAAACGCTAATTCAACCGGTGATCGATCGAACCATCGGCCCCTGCAAGCAAGCGTTGAAAGATGCGGGACTGAAGCCTGACCAACTCGATGAAGTTGTGCTGGTTGGCGGCTCGACAAGAATTCCCAAAGTCCGCGAATTGGTTGAGCAATTATTTGGACGCAAGCCGCACATCGGCCTCAATCCCGACGAGGTAGTTGCTCTCGGCGCCGCAGTGCAAGCCAACATTCTTTCCGGCGGATCTGAAGCCACGCAGGACATGCTGCTCCTCGACGTGACTCCACTGTCGCTCGGAATCGAAGTCGCGGGTGGCGTGACCGACAAAATCATCTTGCGCAACTCCACTATCCCCGCATCGGCGACGCAGCACTACACCACGCAGGTTGACGGACAGGCGAATGTCGCCATCCACGTTTTGCAAGGGGAACGCGAACTCGCCAAGGACTGCCGCTCGCTCGCTCGCTTTGACCTGAAAGGCATTCCGCCGATGCAGGCCGGCCTCGCGCGCATAGAAGTAAAATTTCTTATTGACGCCAATGGCATTCTGCACGTCTCCGCCCGGGAACAGCGCAGTGGAAAAGAATCCGAAATCGAAGTGCAGCCCAGCTACGGACTCACTGACGAGCAAGTCGAAGGCATGATCCTCGAATCGTTCGACTACGCCGAAGACGACTTCCGGCAGCGGCAAGTGATTGAAGCCCGCAACGAAGCCGACACCATCCTTGCCGCGCTCGAAAAAGGACGCACCAGTCCGGCCTGGGGGCAACTCACTACAATAGAAAAGGATCGCATCGCCGAGCAGGAAAAAATTCTCACCAAAGTAAAAAGCGAAGACGATTACAACGCGATTCGCAAAGCCATTGACGAACTAAATCAAGGCACCATGCGGCTGGCTGAATTGATGATGAACACAGCCGTCACCACCGCTCTTAAAGGCAAATCAATGGATCAGGAAAACATGGCGGAAGGAATCACCACGGCCCATCCCGTAGCGAAGGCGGATTTTGAATGAATGAAAAAGACAGCAGCACAGCGACAATGACCGAAGAGACTTTAGGCGAAAACAGCGTCGAAGTGACCTTCCTTCCCGAAGGCAAGGTTGTCCAATTCGAGCATGGCAAGCTGCCCTACAAAGATCACGGTAAAGAAGAATCAATCCTTGACGTCGCGCTGAATAACTCCATCAAGCTCGACCACGCCTGCGGAGGCAACAACGCCTGCACTACTTGTCACATCTGGGTCAAGGAAGGGGCGAGCAATCTCTCCGAAATGGACGATGACGAAGCTGACCGCCTCGACATGGCCGCTGATCTGCAACTAAATTCGCGGCTGGGATGTCAGGCGACGATCATCAAGCCCGGCAAAGTTGTAGTTGAGATTCCAGCCTGGAATCGTAATTACGTTTCCGAAGAGCACTAGGCGATACGTTTTAATCCGCTCCTAAATGTCATCTCGAGCGAAATCCAGAGACCTTTGCAGGAACGGTGGCCTGATCGACCGGCGTGTCAAAGAGCAGCAGGTCTTTCGACTGCGGTGGGGATTCGCAAGCGAATCTCCGCCTCCGCTCAAGGTGACAATTTTTTCCTGGTATGCGCAATAAATCCCCTTGCCTCCTTGCTTTTCGGAGATAATTATTCCGTCGCCAACTTAGCACCAAGGAGAAAGCAATGCCGAAAGACCTCACCTGGGATGACGCTGACGACCTCGGAATTTTGCTATCGGAAAAACATCCCACGGTAAATCCCCTGGAAGTGCGGTTCACGGACCTGCACCGATACGTCACCGAACTTCCCGAATTCAAGGGTGATCCAAAAAAGTCGACCGAGGGTAAATTGGAGACCGTGCAGATGGCATGGCACGCGGAATTCTTAGACCGCACCCAAGGATGATGCACGGAGGCGATTGTTGGGATCGCTAGCGTTTTTCATCTTGCCTATCTTTCAGTCAGCGCATCTCTCATCACGCCCCTCTCTTGTCACCCCATAGGCAACTTCACGCGATTTTGTTTCGCAAAATTCTGCGCTTCCTCATAACCTGCGTCGGCGTGACGAATGATGCCCATCCCCGGATCAGTGGTTAACACTCGCTCGATTCGTTTTGCCATAGCTTCGGTTCCATCGGCGACTGTGACTTGTCCGGCGTGCAGAGAATAACCGATGCCCACGCCGCCGCCGTTGTGGATGGAGACCCAAGATGCGCCTGCGGCGGTGTTAAGCAAAGCGTTCAACAGCGGCCAATCGGCGATTGCATCGCTTCCATCTTTCATGCTTTCGGTTTCGCGGTAGGGAGAAGCTACTGATCCGCAATCGAGGTGGTCGCGTCCCATCACAATAGGGCCTTTTAGCTTGCCATTTTTCACCATTTCGTTCATCGCTAAACCGAATTGCGCGCGTTCTCCGTATCCCAGCCAGCAGATTCGCGCGGGCAGGCCTTGAAATTTAATTCGCTTGCGGGCCAAGTCGATCCAGCGGCGAAGTATGCGATTGTCTGGAAAAAGATTTAGCACTAGGTCGTCGGTGGCGTGAATGTCAGACGGTTCGCCGGATAAGGCCACCCAGCGAAAAGGTCCGCGGCCTTCGCAGAACAGCGGACGGATATACGCGGGAACGAATCCGGGAAAATCGTAAGCGCCTTTGACCCCACGTTGAAACGCAAAGGTACGGATGTTGTTGCCGTAATCGAATGTGATCGATCCCATCTTTTGGAGTTGCAACATCCCTTCGACGTGGCGCGCTATCGAATCAAGGGAGCGGTCCTGATATTCAGCGGGAGAACTTTGCCGGAGTTCCAACGCTTGTGCCAGTGTCATTCCGTTGGGAACATACCCATTCAGGGGATCATGCGCGGAAGTTTGATCGGTGAGAATGTCGGGGACAACCCCGCGTCTGGCCAGCTCGGGGACCACGTCGGCACAATTTCCGACGAGGCCGACGGAAACATTTTCCTTCTTGCGAATCGCATTTTTCAAGATGCGAAGCGCCTCATCCAGGGTGGTAACCATGAAGTCGCAATAGCCGGTCTTGAGGCGCTTTTTGATTCGCTCGGGATCGACGTCGATGCCAAGAAATGCGGCCCCGGTCATAGTGGCCGCCAAAGGCTGCGCGCCTCCCATCCCGCCCATTCCCCCGCTGACAATCAGCTTGCCGGAGAGATCGCCGCCAAAATGTTTTTCGCCCGCCGCTGAAAATGTTTCAAATGTGCCCTGAACAATTCCCTGCGACCCGATATATATCCACGAACCGGCTGTCATTTGTCCGTACATCATCAGGCCGGCACGTTCGAGTTCGTTGAACTTCTCCCAATTGGACCAATGTCCCACCAGATTGGAATTGGCAATAAGCACACGGGGAGCATACTCGTGAGTTTTGAAAACTCCGACCGGCTTCCCGGATTGCACCAGCAGGGTCTCGTCGTTTTCGAGGGCTCTGAGCGACTTGATGATCGCCTGGTAAGCCTCCCAACTGCGGGCTGCGCGACCAGTCCCTCCATAAACCACGAGGTCTTTTGGACGCTCCGCAACTTCTTCATCGAGGTTGTTCATCAGCATCCGCATTGCGGCTTCCTGCTGCCATCCCTTGCAAGTCAATTGATTTCCACGGGCGGCGCGAATGGGAGTGTAAGTGCTGGGATCAATCGGCGTTTCGATGGGCATGGCTAGATGTTAGTAGCACAAGCGGAACACTTCAACGAGAGGGTGCGAAGTAAGGGTCCTCAAGTTTTAGTTCTAAGTTCTACCAGGTGTTATATGCGGTACCGTCGCTTGAGAGGGCGGCCGAGGAACTGTGTACGTCGTCGATTCCAGATTCTTGCTGATCGACGGACATTAGAGTGGAATCTTCCTGATCCACAGTCCAATCGGGTTTGGCGGTCATAGGATCGGTGGGAATATTTTTTATGTAGCCAGCTTGGACGAGGTCCTCGAGGGATTGCGGGGCCTTTTGCTTGTCGAGGGTATATTGCGAAATCACAGAGCGCATGGTGAACAGATTCTGACGTAAAACTGATTCTCTGGCATGCACTACAGAAGCGCGATAATTAGGCACTGCAACCGACACCAGAATGAGGATCAGGCTGATGACGATCATTAACTCAATTAAGGTGAATCCGCGTTCGTTTTTTTTTGGGGGCCTTGCCATTACCAATCCTTATATTTTGTGCCGTCGAGCGCTGTGTCCTGTGATTTGGTGAATACGTCGAAAACGTTGTTTCCGTCCCATGAATCTGAAGTGGGATCATCCTGCATGGAGCGCATTCCCCAGTCAGGTTTGTTGGTCATAGGATCAATCGGAATTCTGCGCAAAAATTTTAGTTTTTTGGTTTGGACATCGACTCCATTGACTAGCGTCTCGAGATCCGGAGGGTAGCCTTCTGATCCAACCTTAATTTGAAAAGCTCCCCGGTCGGCGGCATCTTTATAGCGATCGATGGCGTCGCGCAGGTCCCAGAGATCTTGCCGCAGTTCATGTTCCTTCTGGCGCTTGATGGTTACGCGCACCAGCGGAATCGCCATTCCAGTAAGGATAGTCAGAATCGCGGTGGCAACGATTAGCTCGATCAGAGTGAATCCGCGCACTTTGATCGCATTGTGTGTCGACATCATCGTTACTGCACCGTGACCTGCGCAACCGCACCTGCGACCGTAAGGGCTTGCATGGCGGGATCACGCGCGCCTCCACGCGTAATAGCCAGCGTGGATTGACCCGGGGCCTTGGCTTTAAAAGTCAGCGTGACTACGCTTCCCTGTCCTGACACTCCGGCCGCTCCGGGCGGACGGGTCGCTGTAATTTGTAGCGCGCCCGTTGTGTCATCGTCACGGTGAACCAGAGCGACTGGTTGTCCATCTTGCGACAAAAACGTTCCATTGGACACATTCACTACTTGCAGGATTTTCGGATCGTAATTCACCTGTAATGGCACCGAATAGGCGTTTTGCACTCCGGAGACCATCAGGTTCACGGCGAACGTCGATCCCGGAGCCTGGGTCACCGCCGGGGGATCAAAAGCGAAACTCGCGCCGCCTGGCACCGGGGCAGGAGTTGGTGACACTGGGCTAGCGGAAGGGGCGGCAGCTTGCGGTGATGCGCCTGTAGTGGGCCCTGAAGGCGTGGGTGCCTCCTGAACGTGAGTCATGCGGCGCAATCCGATGGAATTTGCGGTGCCAACATCTAGACCGCGTCGATTGAGCTCGGTGACGAACTGCCCGCGAATGACGTGGGGGATGAGCACGAAGACCGTTTCGGTCTGGCGGCGCTCGGTGTTGGTTTGTCCGAACAGATATTTTAATATTGGAATTTGCGACAGTCCGGGAATACCACTCAAAGATCGCGAGCTGGAATCTTCGAGCATCCCGCCTAACAGGTTGGCTTCCCCTTCTCTGAGCCGGACTTCGTGATCGATTTTGCGCTGTCCTATGACGGGCTGGCTGATGCCTCCGATGTTGGAAAACGAATCTACGGCTGAGACTTCCATGGTGATCTTCAGGGAAATCTCACCGTCGGAATGAACCCGCGGAGTGACATCAATGTTAACGCCGACATCGGTGTATTGAAATTGAGTGTTGACCAGGGGATTAATTCCGACGCCTCCGATGCCGGGCTGAAACGAACCGGACGCAATCGGAATACGTTGACCGATTTTCAACGAGGCCTTCTGGCCGTCAAGAGAACGGATTTGCGGATTTTGAATGAGCTTGGTGTTGCTGTCGCTGAACAGTGCCGTGGCGGTGGCCTGAGAGATGGTCACTTGAAAATCTGTCGCGTTCAGATTTCCCAAAGCATTCAGCGTGATTCCGTTAGAGGTGCTGCTGCTGCCGGTACTTGTTGTAGTGCCCGTCGTGGATGTCGTCGTGGTATTGATATTAGGCTGCAATTGCACGGTGGCGCTGGTGGGTGGGTTGATGCCCAGGTTCCTCGTTTTGTCGCGGCTGATCTGCATGATCGCCACATCGACGATTACTTCCGGCTTGGATTTATCCAAATCATTGACGAGTTTTTCCGCCAGCGCTATTTGATCGGGCGTGCCGCGCACAACGATGGCGCCCTCCGAAGGCAGCGGTTGCAGCCGCGAGATTTCCAAAATTTGACGCAATGCGTTCACTACATCTTGAAGTTCTGTGGGCTGAGAAAGATTTGCCAGATAAAAAGTCTTTACGACGCTCTGTTCCACTTCTTTGCGCTTGGCAGGATTATCGGCAGCTATAAAGACAGTATTAGGTGTCACCGGACGCCAGAAAGTTTTGGACTCCATGGCGATGATTTCAAGCGCTTCTTCAAGAGAAACGGAATTGAGCTCAACTTTGATTCGCCTCGAGGTGTAATCGGGATCGAATAACACGTTTAATCCGGCGAGCCGGCCCACGGTTTCATAAATCACTTTGGTGTCTTCAGTGATTTTTAAATTGATGGGAATGTTTGGCATGGTCGCCAGTTCAACGGGACCCGCAGCTTCTTGAAGCCTTCGATTGATGGGCGGCGCTCCCACATGCGCTTGGGGACGCGCGTTCTTCGCTTCGTCGATCATCATCTGCGTGCGCAGAATTTCCTGGCGGGCGATGGCGCTCGAAGGATCGATATCGACCGCCTTCTGAAATTCAACGAGAGATTCATCCAGCCGTCCCGCCTCGCGCAACAACTGTCCGCGATGAACGTGGGACGCTCCGGCCAGAAAGCGCAAGCGCTCATACGAGGCGCGGTAGGACATATCCTGGGGCTTTAGGCCGTAGGCCTCTTTGTAGAGGTCGTAGGCCTGTTCGTAATTCTGGCGCGCCTCAGCCTCTTTGCCTCTCAGGTATAACGATTTAGCTTTATCGGCGGCCGCGGGCAGAGTCACGGCCAGTACCAGCAGGGCCACTATGGCCGATTGAAATAGTCTCTTAATCACTGGTTCCTCGCAGGACAGTCTTCTGTTGTTTTTTCGCAGAGCGGTGCTGTATAGAAAGCCTCGTGGCGCGAGCATAGCTCGAGATCGGGCATCCCAACTTTTTACTGAATGAAGACGTGAGCTGGATGATTATAGCATCGGCTCGGAAGCTACCGAAATCACTGTGTTGATTACATTTAGACACTTTGGTACTGCTGTAGAAAGTATTCAATATCGGTAACTCCGTGACGACATTGTGCGGATGTGGCCTCTACTTATCAGCCTGCTACTTTTCATTGTTGGACAATTCTTTCGACGGTGATGGGCTATACGCTCCAATGACTGGTTATGCGGTAACCTATTCAGACCGTATGGCGCGTCAGAGCTCCCATCTCGTTAAGCCTAATCCGGCGAAGAATCCCCGGCGCGATCCTACAGCTGCAGGCGAACGTGACGCTGCTGTTAATAGGATCGCTTCCCACAACTACTTCTTGCTGGAAAAATTTGAGACGGGAGTGGTTTTAAGCGGTACGGAGGTAAAATCCGTGCGCGCGGGACTGACTAATCTCAAGGATTCCTATGGATTAATCAAAGAAAACGAACTTTGGCTGCTGAATTGCCACATTGGACCCTACGAACACGGAAATATTTTTAACCATGCGCCACTGCGCACAAGAAAATTGCTGGTTCACAAAGAAGAACTGCGCAGACTGATCGGGAAGACGCAGGCGAAAGGGCTGACCTTAATTCCCACGCGGATGTATTTCAAAAACGGCAGGGTCAAGCTGGAACTGGCACTCGCCAAGGGCAAGCAACTTTGGGACAAGCGGGAAACCGAACGCCGCCGCACCGCCGACAAGGAAACTAGAGAAGCAATTGCCGGAAGAGTGAAAGGACGATAGCATTCCATCTCACTCAAATTTCAAGGGTGTAGACGCTGGCAACTTTTCCATCAATTTCGGGTTTAAACCTGAAGAGTCGGAGGAGACAAATTATGAAATCGCTTCGCATCTGTGCCGCTCTATTAACTGGAGCTATAGCGCTCCCCGCATTTGGACAGGTTTCGGTTTACGTTGGAGGTCCTCCTCCGCCAATTCGCTATGAGAGACGCGTTGCCGCGCCCGGTCCAGATTACATCTGGCAGGAAGGATATTGGGCCCCGCAAGGCCGTCACTACAAGTGGGTGCGTGGACACTGGGAGCGACGGCCATATGAGGGCGCGTATTGGAGCCATCCTCACTACGACCACTATGAGCAAGGCTGGCAAATGCACGAAGGCCACTGGGACCGTGAAGATCATGACAACGGCCACTGGCGAGACCACGACGATCATGACGACCACGATCGCGACAACCACTAAAAAGCGAGAACGTAAGATAAGACGCTCCGACTCATCTCGGAGCGTTTTGTTTTGCGGAAATTAATCAGACCAGCGTTGCGCAGTCCGCTCCCAGCGGTGGGCCTTTAGAGTCTGCAACACCTGGGAATCGAGCGGACCCGCATCTGACGCCGCAATATTTTTTCTGACGTGGTCTGGTTCCCGCATTCCCACGATGGTGGTACTCACGGCCGGATGAGAAAGAATGAAACGCAGCGCCATTTCAGGCATGGTCATCAAGTCTGGAACCACCGCTCTTAGCTTTTCGACGTGAGACAAAGTCTTCGGAAGATTTTCCGGCCCGAAATATTTTGCGCGCCAATCATTGGGAGGGAATTTTGTATCCGCTGTCATCTTGCCACCGAGGCTACCTTCGTCTAGAGGAACCCGCGCGATGACTCCGATGTTTAGCTGCTCGCAAACCGGAAATAACTTGTCTTCCGGGTTCTGATCAAAAATGTTGTATATGACTTGAACCGTATCCACCAGGCCGGTGTGCAAGGCCTGAATGCCGTTCTCGGGCTGCCAGCGATTGAGACTAAGTCCGAAAAATTTTATTAAGCCGTCGCTCTTTAATTTCTCGACCGTCTCGCGGAATTCAGGCTCGGTGGCCCAGCTATCGTCCCAGACGTGGAATTGCAACAAGTCTATTGAATCCGTTCCCAATTTTTCCAAAATCATATGCGTGTACCTGAACACGTGTTTCGAGGGAAAAACATTTGAGTATTTTTCGTCACCGGAGGCGGGCCATCTTCCATCCATTGGCGGAATCTTCGAAGCTGCATACAAGCGCTTTCCGCGATTGCTAGACAATATCTGCCCGAGAAGGCGGTCGCTGTTTCCGTTGCCGTACGCCCAAGCGGAGTCAAAAAAGTTGCAGCCCAAATCCACGGCCAATTGCAGCGCATGAAGTGATTTCTCTTCTTCGGACCCGCTCCATCCGCTCATTCCCCAAAGCCCGTGAGCGATGTCGGAGACTTCGATTCCGGTCCTGCCCAGCTTGCGATATTTCATCGATGACCTCTTGATTCGTTGTGTGGGAAACGCCCACCGATTCGTCAGCACTGCTCAAGGAAGATTAACGTCTTGGTCTTCCAGATATTTCTCGACTTCGAGTGCCGCCATGCACCCGGAACCGGCGGCGGTGATCGCCTGGCGATAACGCCTATCCTGCACGTCTCCGCAGGCGTACACGCCGGGAAATTTGGTAAATACATAGTCTTTGGTCACCAAATATCCGTCTTGATCAGTTTCAAGCTGGCCCTCGAAGATTCTGGTATTGGGTATGTGGCCAATGCCAAGAAACATTGCGCTCGTAGGAAAATCGGACACGACATTTGTTTTCAGGTTGCGCAACTTAAGTCCGGTGACCTCTTTGTGTGCCGGATCGTAGACATCCTCGACAACCGTGTTGGTAACGAAATGAATTTTGTCGTTATGGCGGGCGCGATCCAACATTATTTTGGAAGCTCGGAATTCTTCCCGCCGATGAATCAGCGTAACCTTGGTAGCGAATCGGGTGAGGAAGGTTGCCTCCTCCATTGCCGAATCGCCGCCGCCAATTACCACAATTTCCTTCCCCGAAAAAAAGAAACCGTCGCAAGTGGCGCAGCATGAAACTCCATGGCCGATCAGCGCCTGCTCGCTGGGCAGGCCCAACCATCGCGCAGTTGCGCCGCTGGCAATGATCAAAGTGCGTGTGTGAATAATTTCTTTCCCGAGATGGATGGCGTACGGCTTAGTGCTGAGATCGACCTTGGAAACATGCCCGAGCTGATATTGCGCGCCGAAACGTCCGGCTTGCTTGCGCATGTTTTCGATCAATTCAGGCCCCTGGATTCCTTCGGGAAAACCGGGAAAATTCTCCACGAGCGTGGTCAGCGATAGCTGGCCTCCGGGCTCATGTCCCTCAAGCACCAGCGGCTTCAAATTGGCGCGTGCGGTGTAAAGGGCGGCGGTGTGGCCGGCACACCCCGACCCTATGATTACTACGTTGCGGACGTTATCCATTCTTTAAGTTTAACTGGAGAGGGGGAGCTGTGGGCGAAGCGCTGCACCAGGATGTGATCTGAAAAAAAATCAGGGGATGTCTTTAAGCTGATTTACCCGCGATGCCATCGGCGATCCCGGCTGCAATTGGGACGCGGAAAGTCTCGTGCTTGTAGGCTTTGACCATCAGAAGTATCCAGAGGACAAGCGTGATCAAGCCCACAAGAATGCCTAACATTCCCATCAAGCCGAAACCAACGAGTCCGCCCATAGACACGCTCATGATGCCGAGCGCGATTCGAATCGCAAACAAGCCACCAAACACAACGATGGATTGCGCCGCCTGAAATCGCACCCATGGCCGCTTGTCGATCAGCAGGAAGATGATGCCTGTAAGCCAGCCCAGGAGGTAAGAGAGCATTCCGGCGACATTCTCCGTCAGGCCATCGGTGGATGGTCCCACCACGGCGCCGGAAACTGGCACCGCCGCGCTCTGATTGGTCCCGCACGCCGGACAAAAGTTTGCCCCGCCAATATCTTTGCCGCAGGATTTGCAAAATGCCATGGTTTTCTCCTTCCAACGCTGAGTCGTGCGGAGATTAACAAAAGGCTGGCATGCGGCGCAATGAGTTTTTCAAGTTGAACTCCGTAGTTCTAATGTTTTTTCACTATTGTGCCACTGCGTGATTGTGACTATTTTGACGTTACTTTAATGCACTTGTCTGTGCCTCTTACACATAGATTTGGCCACGAGCTACGGAATCTTGAAAATTTTTATGCTGGAATTGATTGTTCCTACCTTTGCACCTGAATCCTGAATACAAGTTGTCTTGCAATTCTTGAAAATAGGAGCGTTCCCCTTGGGTCTTTCACGAGTAGCTATACAGTTGCGAAGTGCAGCTTTGGTTCTTAGCGTACTGCTGCTGACCGTCGCTGGGCGTTCACAACAACTTGGAACCGGGGTACTCAATGGCGAAGTCACTGATCCGCAGGGTGCGGTGGTGAAACAGGCGCATGTGACCGCGCGCCAGAATGCTACGGGCATTGAGCGAGCGACCGACAGCAGCAACGACGGGGTCTTCGTGTTTAACAATCTCGCTCCCGGGGCGTACGAAGTGCGCGTGGAAGCCGCGGGTTTTTCCAGCTTCGTGGCGAGCGTTTCGGTCGAAGTCGGCCAGCAGCCCAAGTTGAAGGCGATGCTCGGTCTTGAATCGGCCAAGAGTACGGTGGACGTGCAGGCAGAGCGCCTAGAAGTGAATACGGTTTCTTCCGTCGTGGACGGAGTGGTGAACGCGCACCAGATCGACAACCTTCCACTGAATGGGCGCAATTTCCTTGAGCTAGCTCTACTGATGCCCGGCAACACGATTGCTCCGAACTTCGATCCGACCAAGTCGAACACGGTCGTGATTTCATCCGCGGGGCAATTGGGAAGAGGCGGCAACGTCAGCATCGATGGCATGGACGATAACGATGATGTGGTGGGAGGCATGCTGCTGAATGTCCCTGAGGATTCGGTACAGGAGTTTCAGGTGGCGACGCAACGTTTTTCGGCCGAGTTGGGACGGTCATCTTCGTCGGTGGTGAATGTGGTTACCAAGTCGGGGACGAACGATTTGCATGGCTCGGCGTCAATTTACGAGCGCGACAAGAGCTTGCAAGCGCTGCCGGCGACGTTTGATGCAACGACCACGGGAGGGGCAACTCCTCCATTTCGCAGGCAACAATATGCGGGCACATTAGGCGGGCCTATTGTGCGGGACAAAGCGTGGTGGTTTGCCGCGTTCGAATATCGAGATCAGATCGGCGGATTATTGACCGGCACGCGCCATCCCAACGCCAACGGAGGCGGCGGCACGATCAACTACAACTACTCACGCGAGCCATTAAAGGACCCCATGGGAACGCTTCGCGGGGATTGGCAACTCACCGATAAAGATCGGCTTTCGCTGCATTATGGAATCGAACGTCAGGATGCTACGGGCGTGACTCCGTTTCTGGCAGGGGAGCCAATTGGTTCGTCTTCGCAACAGCAAGGGTCGAATAATAATTTTCAGACCTTCGAAGCATCGTGGACCCGGGTGCTTAGTCCGAGCTTGTTGAACCGTGCAAGTTTTAGCTTCAACAATTTCATCAACACCATCAATCCGGTGAATCCCGGGCCGGAACTGGACTTTCCCAGCCTCGCGGATGGCGCCTCTTATGACTCTCCGCAACTCACGCGCCAAAAACGGTTGCAATGGAATGATGGCATCGATTGGGTCAAGGGAAAACATAACCTGCATTTCGGCGGAGAATTTCAACGCATCGGGGCGGATTTTGATCTAGGCGTTTTCCGCAGCGGCGCAGTTGAGTTCATACAAAACTTCGCGAATCAAGACCGCAACGGCGACGGGGTGATCAACGATCAGGATCTATTGTTTGCGGTGGCAATTCGCAGCGGCACTCCCGACCGGAATTTAATTATTCCCAATGCTGACAATAATTATGTAGCCGGATTCTTTCAGGATGACTGGCGAGTGCATCCTCAATTCACGCTGAATCTCGGACTGCGCTATGAGATCGATTCCGATGCTAACGACGTGGGGCATTACAGCCAGATAAATCCTATATTGCAAGCGTTCTATCATGGCAACCGCCACAAGGACACCAACAATTTTGGGCCACGCGTTGGATTTAACTGGGCGACGAAGTCAGCCACATTCAGCGTTCACGGGGGCTATGGTATTTACTACGATCGCGTGACTCTCGAAATTGAATCTCTTGAGCGTGGACTGGATGGCCGTGCTCTGCCGATTAACGTCACTGTCGGAAATGCCAGCTTTCTTGACCCGAGTGGAAATTTCATCCCTGGCCTGACGCCGACATATTCCGATCCTTTTAGCGGCCCGGTGATTCCTGGGGCGGGAGGCGCTTCAGAGGGAATTAACATCATCGATAACAAGCTGCAAAACCCCATGGTGCAGCAATTCAATCTTGGCATACAGTCGGAGTTCGCGAAGAATTGGATATTAAAAATCGACGGCATCCACGACTTTGGCACACATTTTATTATTGGCGTGCCGGTGGGATCGGTCTTCAATCCCGCCTCGCAAGGTCCGGAAACTGTGACTGATTTACAGTCCAGCGTAAACAATCACTACGATGGATTGTGGGTCACGGTCGACCATCGTTTCGAACGCCATTTTCAATTCCATGGCGCCTACACACTTTCGAAAGCTCTCGACTACGCAAATTACGACCAAATTCCTTTCGGATATCCGCCGATTGATCCCACGAATCTGCGTCGCGAATACGGACCCGCTCCGAACGATCAGCGACATCGCCTAGTCCTGCAAGGCACCGCCGATCTGCCTTGGGGTTTGCGGCTATCTCCGTTGTGGACCTACGCCTCCAGCGTGCCTATGGACATTTTGCTGGGGGATGGCAGTGGCAACCGGATTCCGCAGCTCGGACGCAACGCGGGAAGCAGACAGTTTCACAATGCGGGGGAATTGAACGCGTTTATCACGCAGGTCAACGCGAACGGCGGCGTGAACGGCAATTCTCTTCCCTTAGTATTACCGGGAGCGCGCTTCGGAAACACTTTCAATTCGTTTGATCTGCGTCTTTCGAAAGATTTTCGGCTGAGCGAAAGATTCACTTTGCAAGCCATTGCAGAGTCGTTCAACTTATTTAACAAGACCAATGTTCTGGGGACCAGCAAGAATAACTACTCGGGATTTTTCAACGCTCTGGTGCCAGATAGTGCTAATCCGGCAGTCTCTTCGGCCTTTGGAACTCCGGTTAGTCAGGCGGGCGGAATCTTCGGCTCCGGTGGCCCGCGTGCATTCCAACTTGCGGCGAAGCTGACGTTCTGAGCGCGGGACCGGCCATCGCGCCGCTGCGCCGCGAGCTGGGACTGGCCTCGGCAACTGCGCTCGTAGCCGGAGAATGTGTCGCCGTCGGAATTTTTCTTACTCCGGCGGGAATGGCGAAGGCCTTGGGATCGCCGCTGTGGCTGCTGCTAGTGTGGCTAGTCGTGGGTGCAATGACCCTCAGCGGCGCGCTTTGCTACGGCGAACTCGCAGGGCGTTTTCCCCGGGCGGGGGGAACGTACGTTTATTTACAGGAAGCCTATGGCCGCCGCATCGCATTTCTCTATGGGTGGATGTGCCTGCTGGTACTTGATCCTGGACTGACAGCGGCTCTGGCCATGGGAATCACGGGGTACGCTGCATACATATTTCACTGGCGAACTTTGGTGGCGAAAGCCGTTGCCGTCGCTCTGATCGCCGCGCTTTGTTTAATGAACGTGGTGAGTATCCGTGTAAGTGCGAGCTTTTTGCGCTGGATCACCTGGCTTAAATTCGGCGTACTCGGCCTGCTCACGGTATGGGCGATAGTTTTTCGTCTCGGGTCGTGGTCGAATTTCGTTCCATTTTCCTCCCAGCATTCGGGATCGCTGCCTTTAGGGCAGGGCCTGGGCTTAGCGATGGTTGGAGCATTCTTTTCTTTCGGGGGCTGGTGGGACGTCAGTAAGATCGCGGGAGAAGTGCGTGACCCCGCGCGTACCCTACCTCGCGCCATGGTGCTGGGAGTTCTTGCAGTCACTACAATCTACATCGTCATCAGTGCGGTCTTCTTGTATTTGGTACCTCTACAAAGATTCGGGTCGGATGAAACCTTCGTGGCCCAGGCGGGAGCGGTGCTATTTGGTCCCGCTGGCGGAACTGTCTTCTCTGGGATTGTAATTTTGTGCGTCCTCGGAAGTCTGGCAGCCTTTATGATGTCCGCGCCACGGGTTTATTACGCGATGGCTGAAGATGGCCTGTTTCTTAGAACCGTGGCACGATTGCACCCGCGTTTCGGCACCCCGGCGGTCGCCATCGCCATTCAAGGCGTGATCGCAGCTCTCCTGCTGGTGATTGGAAATTTTCAGCAAATCATCGCGTACTTTATTTTCAGTGCGGTCGTATTTTTGGGGTTGGCGGTTGCGGGATTATTTATTTTCCGGCGCAAGAAACAAGATGCAGGATTCGCGATTCTGACGCCGGGTTATCCCGGCACGCCGATAGCGTTTATCGCTCTGGTTATTATTCTTTTGGCGCTCGTGGGACTTCATAGTCCGCGACAAACGCTCTTAGGCGCGGCGGTAGTTCTAACCGGAATCCCCGTCTATTACGTGTTCCAGCGACTAATGCTTGCAAATAAAATAAAATAAGAGCGCTTATGAGCAGGGATAACAATGACGAGGGTAAAGCGATGGGCGTCCCGGATAGTCTGGCGGAGACGAGAACTCCTCGACCCTCACCAACGAAAATCAAAATTACAGAAGATGCTGAAGCTACAGGCGAAACCGCCGCTGCTTACGACTACTGGCGTGCTGGGTCAGGCAGACAGCAAGTCCCCGGCATCATTAAATGTTTTGGAGCACGTCCAGACTTCCTGCGGCAGGTCGTGGATTTTTCCAACACGATTCATTTTTCTGAAGGGCACCTTTCGCGCCGCCACAAAGAACTGATCGCGAGTTACGTCTCGTATTTGAACCGCTGTCCATATTGACTGGATAGCCATGCCTACTTCCTGCGGGTTCAGGGAGCCACAGATCAATGCGTAGAAGCCGTACTCGAAGGCAAGCTTGAGGAAGCCGGCCTTGCCGAGGCCGAACGGGTTTTGCTGGAGTACGTGAAACTCATCACGGAGGCGGCATACCGTTCAGTCGCAGAGGACGTCGCCAAGTTGCGGAACGCCGGATGGAAGGAAGAGCAAATTTCGGAAGCGGTTTACATAGCCGCGATGTTCGCTTTTTTTAACCGGGTAGCAGATGCGTTCGGTGTCCCTGCGCAAAACTATCTTCAAAGCGGAAAGATGACGCCGTAAAGGTTGTCTTAATGTTGAGACAGTGCGCTATGGTTTGAATTCCGGGAGCACTGGCAGAAGATCTTATCCAGCATGCCCTTAATACGTAGGGATGTTTCACGACGCTCAACAAGACAAGGCTGGAGCAGATAACGATTATTTGATGTGGCAGGTCGCGAGGCCGCGCTTTTCCAGGTACTGCTGGTGATAATCTTCTGCCTCATAAAAAGTAACGGCGGGGACAATCTGGGTCACGATCGGCTTGCTGAATCGCCGCGACTTTTCTAACTGCTCCTTAGACTCCTTCGCGGCGGCTTCTTGTTCGGCATCGTGAAAAAAGATCGCCGAACGATATTGCTTTCCGAAGTCTGGCCCCTGGCGATTCAATTGAGTGGGGTCATGGTTTTCCCAGAAAACTTGCAGCAACTGGTCATACGACAGTTTGGCCGGATCGTAATTGATTTCGACAGCCTCGGCATGACCGGTAGTGTCGGTGCAAACATCTTTATATGTAGGGTTGACGGTCTTGCCGCCCAGGTATCCTACACGGGTCGCGGCTACGCCGGGCAATTGGCGGAAAGCAGCTTCTACTCCCCAAAAGCACCCTGCCGCAAATGTTGCTTTGGCCATCGTATCCTCCATTGAGCTATTGGATGCGCGAGCGTCTCAAAAGTTTTAACCCTTCCCAGAGTGCAGCAAATCTTCTAATGCAGGGCGCAATTCAGGATATTGGAAGAGGTACCCGGAGGCTTCAAGTTTCGCGGGTTTTACGCGCTGGCCGGCCAACAAGACCCCATCCGCCATCTCCCCGAAGATCACCCGAGCTACCGGCGACGGCAGGCGCAAGAATGCAAGGCGCGACAATACGGCACCCAATGTTTGCGTGAATTCCGCATTAGTCACCGGGTTGGGTGCGACCAAATTGACTGGTCCATTAATGGGGTTGTCGAGGATATGATGCACGGCTCCAACTAAGTCGGCAATGTGGATCCAACTCAGCCATTGTTTGCCGGAACCCAGTTTTGCGCCCAATCCAAATTTGAATGGAAGCAGCATTTCTTTAAGCGCGCCGCCGCGCGCCGACAACACTACCCCGATACGCATTTGCACGGTGCGAGTTCCCGCGTCGCTCGCCGATTTGGTCGCGGACTCCCACTGGCGACAGACCTCAGCGAGAAAACCATCGCCAGAACGGCTATCTTCCGTGAGTGTTTCGTCGCCACGATCACCGTAATATCCAATGGCCGAGGCTGAAATCATTACGCGCGGGATGGGGTTCGCCAAGGCCAGCGCTGAGGACAGCTGGAGTGTTCCAGCGATGCGGCTTTCAAGGATGCGCTTCTTTTTAGCCGGAGTCCAACGGCCTGCGACAGGCTCCCCTCCCAAGTTAATCACGGCATCGAAACCTGACAGGGATTCGGGATTTAAGGGCCCAGTAAGGAACGAGCCCGTGGGTTCCGAAGGGGGCTGACGAAGGAAGCGGGTGATCTCGATTCCATCTTTTTCGAGGGCTGGGATTGACGCGGTCCCAATGAGACCTGAAGATCCGGTGATGAGGATGCGGCGCTTGATCATGCGGGGTTACACAGGAGGGCCGCTCGGACTGCCGTGCGATCGCCTATTGTTTGATGATGGTACTTCGGATTTGGAACCGGAGGCGTCGTGGAGCTTCTCTCAATTGGAAAGACCGGGACGTCGATCCCTATTGGTTGCGGTTATCGCATCCGCGGGCGCTATGTAGGTTCGAGTGATGCGATCATGCCAGCAAAGCTGGTCTTCATCGAGAAAGCACCATGCGTATCCCAAGCCAAGAGACACGCCGCACAGGGCGGAAGCAAGGACGCGCCAGCGCCGCCGCTGACGTGGGACCGAAGTTCCGTCAAAGTGGCTCAAGCGAAGTCTCGCTATTTTCAAGCCGGGGGTCGTCCCGCAATGAACAATTAAGAAGTACTGAAAGCTTGACCAGAAAACTACTGCTGTCGCGATGGCCATCGCAGCGCCCGCACGAAGCGGTGGAATCGAACTGGTGATGCGCCAGAAGATGGAGGCGAATATCAAAACTCCAGCGAGCACGATGGAAGCATCCACGAAAGTGGCGGCCAGCCTCCTTACCATTCGTGCAGGCTGTAGCGGCATCTCGAAACCGCGGCGTCGTTCGGCGGCTGGGGCCTCGATTTGCTCGATCAGAATGCCGCCGAGAGCCGGGGGCGCAGGAACGATTTCGGGGGCCTCCAGTATGCGGGGACGGTCGAAAACGGATTCCGCCAGTTCGTCCAAGGGCACCGGAGCCGAAGTTAGGCTGCGAGGGAATTCGATAATTCGCGCCGTCGATTCAGCAGATGTTGACGAACGCCGGGCCGGCGCGGCTTCAGGTTCAACCGGCGGCGATATCGCCAGTGAACTGATGTTCACATTCGCAGGGGACGATGCAGGATTACGCCAAGCTTCCTGGGGCTCAAATTTCAGCTGCAACGACGGATACCGCGGCTCGCGAGGCCGCTTGCGGGCCTGATATTTGCTCAACCGGTCGCTCACCTCGTTGCGCCAAGAGCTATCCGACTGCTTCGGTTGCGAGGGTGGTTGCGATTGTGAGAATGCGAGAAGAGCGGGATCGCAAGCCTCAGCACTGGTGGAAACTTTTTCGTCTTCGATTTCGGAAATATTAGTTTCGTAATCACTAATTTCGCGGTCATTAGTTTCGCAATCATCTGAAGAGGTCTGAAAATTAGTGGACTCCTGGACGACAAAACGCGGTGGACTTGCTCGACGTTTCTCATTTATGAGCAAGCTGTCTTGGCTGGCATCGTAGAGGTCAGCATCAATATGGTGACTAAGGGCGCACGCCTGAGGATTTTCGATGGCGGGCTGGGCCCCTCCGGGCGGAATAGGCGGTACGCCCGCATTTCCCCGCTCACCTGCATCCTGCCCGTCGACTTCAAATCTAAATTTCATGAATCTCTCGCAACGGACTCGAACTCCTGGTCATTTTGCCGAGGCGTCACGGACATGCTAAGGTCAGCAATTGCGACCTTTGTCCTTCCCTTTATCTATTCGATTAGCTTTCGCGTTAGGGATGAAGTCCCGCTTTAGATTCCTTATCACGGCAGTATTAGTTTGTCATGTCTTAGTGCGTCCTCCGCTAGTTACCAGCCAGTTGCGGGTAGCGTCAGATCGTCAAGATTCCGCGCAAAAATTGCCCAACGACCCGAATAAGACCTATCAGGAAATTTCCTGGAGTGCGATCACCCAAGAATTGAATGGGCCCAGCATCACGCTTCGCGGGGACGCGCAAATTCATTACGGAGTGTTCACTTTGCGCGCCGACGAAATGACCTTCAACCGAGACACCGGAGATGCAAAGGTGGAAGGGCACGTGGTGCTCGATGGTGGAGCCAATGAGGAGCACATCACTGCCAGCCGCGGGACTTACAACCTTAATTCTGAAGTTGGGAATTTTGAAAACGTGCACGGTGCAGCCGGATTGAAAGTAAAAGGATCGCGGCTGATTCTCACCTCGGCGTCGCCGTTCGTGTTTACCGGGAGATCGGTGCGAAAGACCGGGCCGGACCATTACCTAGTGTATGACGGCTCGATTACGACTTGCGAATTACCGAGTCCGAAGTGGCAGTTCTTTGCACACAAAATCGTGGTCGAGGTCGGGGGCAACGCGACCATCTATCGAAGCACTTTCCGTATTGAGGGTGTGCCCGTTCTTTACTTTCCGTATGCGACCCACCCCATCGAGCGAACTCCACGGCACTCGGGTTTTTTAGTGCCCAACATCGGGCGTTCTTCCACGAAGGGCAACATGCTCGGCGACTCGGTATTTCTGGCGATCAATCGCAGCACGGATCTCACTCTTGGGGCTGAATATTTCTCCACCCGAGGGTGGGCCCCGCAGGGCGAGTTCCGGGCGCGTCCCACGGAAAATTCTTTTTTGAACTTAACTTTTTTTAGCGTGCTGGATCGCGGAGTTAGAGGAGTCGATCAAGGGGGAGCGGAAGTGCGGCTAAATGCGGAAGATGCTTTCGCACATCATTTTCGCGGCGTGGCTGACATCGATTACCTGAGTTCGTTTGTATTCCGCCTTGCTTTTAACGATGTATTCACTCAAGCGGTAAATTCGGAGGTGAAATCCAACGCATTCCTCTCGAACTCCACTCGCGGGTATTTTTATAACGGGTCGGTGCGACGTTATCAAAATTTCGAGAGCACAAAACTGGGGGACTACATCACGATTCTCCACGCGCCAGGAGTGGAGTTGTCGAGCGTGGATCATCAAGTTTGGAAGTCTCCTTTTTATTGGTCATATGACGGTGCTGCGAGCGGGCTTTCCCGCACGGAGCCGGGTTTTCATACAGCGCCGCTGGTAGGGCGGTTCGATGCGGCCCCCAACATTTCTCTGCCGCTACGATTTTATGGATGGTCGATACGTCCGGATATCGCAATACGCAACACCATTTACACCACGCAACTGCTTCCTTTCGGAGAAGTTGGCACGCCAAAATCCAGTGTGATCGACCGCAAGTCTTTCGAGAGTTCCGTGGATATCAGACCTCCTTATTTGGAGAAAATATTCGACAGGGAAATACTGGGCAGAAAATGGAAGCACGTGATTGAACCGCGAATCACCTACAGGTACGTCACGGGAATAAATAATTTCTCGAGGATCGTGCGCTTCGACGAGCGCGACGTTTTAAGCAATACCAACGAAATTGAATATTCCGTGATCCATCGCCTGTATGCGAAGTCGAAGGACAAAGACGAAAAGAGCTGCGTGACGGAAGGAATGCCTGCGCTCATGGTCGGAGGCTCGGTAGGGACGAGTTCCTTGCCCTGGGAATCGCGGAAGGCAGGGGTCGATACGGAATGCCAGCCTCATCAACAGACTCGAGAAGTGGTCGCTTGGGAAGTGACGCAAAAATATTTCATTGATCCCACGTTTGGAGGAGCGCTGGTGGCAGGGCGTCCCAATGTTTTCAGCACGACCCTGGATTTGACGGGAATTGCCTTTCTAACTCAGCCCCGTAGGCTTTCTCCTTTGATTTCCCGCCTACGCATCCAAAACACCGACCATACCGATGTTGAATGGGACATCGACTATGACTTCAAGCAGCGGCGCATCAATACCAGCACCGCCCTCCTCAATTATCGCTTCGGACAATTTACCGTGGGTGGGGGCGACGCCTTCCTTCAGGTCGCGACTGGCACGCAAGTGGGAGGCGCTGGCGCTACAACTTCATCATCCGCTTTCGAGCAATCGTTCAATCAATTTCGCGTTGTGCTCGGTTATGGACATATGGGGAAGCGCGGATTCAGCGGGGCCACTAATATCGGGTTCGATGCGAACTTGAATCAGTTGCAGTATGGATCCATACAGACTGCTTACAATTGGGATTGTTGCGGGTTTGATATTGAATATCGGCGATTCGCTTTGGGTTCCGTACGAAATGAAAACCAATTTCGGTTTACATTCGCGTTGGCGAACATTGGAGCGTTTGGAAATTTGAAGCGTCAGGAAAGATTGTTTTAAGAAAAATTGCGAAACGCGAGTACCCCATTTTAGGGAACATCTCGATGGCTTTTGCTGATCAACTCGGATTCGCTTTTAAAGCGCCGGACCGGCGTATTTGGTCGGTGCGGGAGTTGGTTGCCGCGGTACGCACTCATATTGAGCGCGAGTATGGCGACGCCTGGGTCGAGGGTGAGATTTCAAATTTTCGCGCCCAATCTTCCGGGCATTTTTACTTCACGCTGAAAGATGAGAATTCACAACTCAGCGTAGTGATTTTTCGTTTGCAGGCTAAATTGCTGCGGTTTCGCCCGGAAAACGGAATGCAAATCGTGGCACGAGGCAAAGTTTCGATCTACGAAGACCGCGGCCAATTGCAGATGATCGCAGAGTATCTGGAGCCTAAGGGCGCGGGCGCTTTGCAGATTGCCTTCGAGCAACTCAAGGCAAAGCTCGAAGCTGAGGGACTGTTCGGCCCGGAGCATAAAAAAACGATTCCCGCATTACCCCGACGAATCGGAATCGTGACTTCCCCACAAGGGGCTGCGTTGCGCGACATTCTAAATATCCTGCAAAGACGTCACCACACCGCGAACATCGTAATTTTCCCATCGCAAGTACAGGGCGATGCCGCGCCATTGGAAGTCATGAACGGCGTCCGCTATTTCAATCGAGCGGGAAATGTCGATGTGATTATTGTGGCCAGGGGAGGCGGTTCGGCTGAAGATCTTGCGGCGTTCAATCATGAAGGTTTGGCGCGGGCCATTGCGTCTTCAACAATCCCAGTAATTTCTGCCATTGGGCATGAAACCGATTTCACCATAATCGATTTTGTGGCAGATCTGCGAGCGCCCACACCCTCCGCAGCTGCCGAACTGGTTATTCGGTCACGTCAAGGAATTGAAGAGCAATCGCAGGAACTTCGCTTGCGGCTGGCGCGAGCCATGCGGTATCGCTTGCTCATGGGCAGGCAAGCGTTAACTGAGTTGGCACAACACGGCGCATTTGGCCGCATGATGGACTTCATCAATCAACGCGAGCAGCGCGTGGATGAGTTCACTCACCGGCTAGAGCAGTCAGAACGTAGAATCCTGGAGAAAAAACGCCGGAGGTCGGACGCAGCTGCAGCAGCGGTGCGGCACTTCGACGTGCGCCGCGTGCTTTTGGGGGTGCGCAAAGAATTGGATTCGAGCGTTGCCGCCATGATTGCGGCCACTCGCAATCAACTGCTGCAACAGCGGGCCCATCTGGATCGAGTTACGCATCAGATCGAAGCGCTTTCGCCGCTGGCCATCCTGGAACGTGGCTACGCACTGGTATTTGATTCCTCGAGAAAGCTAGTGAAGGATGCATCGCAGGTAAACCCTGAATCGGAAATCACGGCCCGGCTTTCGCGGGGTACCTTGATCGCTACCGTTAAAGACATCAGTTCTATTGTTCCCTAATCGGTGCTTGGTGCTCGCTCAGCCTTCCCGCCGTGAATTACAATTGCGGGGGAAGGACGCAGCTGGCATGTAGCTAGCAGCCTGAACCAGAGGGGAACAGCTTCATCCGTGGAAAGGGGCCTCCGGTGCCACGCATTACAGCCGTATGGCCGCATTTGTCAGTGCTTGCCGCCGTTGACATCCTGTTGGTGGCTCTGGTCATTTATGAATTTTTCGTACTGATAAAGGGAACGCGCGCCGCATTGATGGTGGTAGGCGTGGCGGTCGTTGGATTCGCGTTCTATTTCTCACGGCTTGGCGATCTTCCTACTCTTAACTGGTTAATCAGCACGTTTCTTCCTTACGGCGTGTTTGGCTTGATTGTGGTTTTTGCTCCGGAATTGCGCCAGGCACTGGCCCGCATGGGACGCAAGCTGACGCTGAGCCGGGCACAAACATCGGAGGCGGACGCTTACGACGATATTGTGCTGGCCGCGAATTTATTTTCGCAAAACCAAACCGGTGCACTGATCGTGATCGAACGCGAAATAGGATTACGCACCTACATTGAGAGCGGAGTGCCGCTGGATGCGCACATTTCCTATGACTTGCTAGCGACGATTTTTCGTCCTAGCGCTCCGCTGCACGATGGGGCCGTGATCGTGCAGAAGGACCGGGTTGCGGCCGCGGCCTGTTTCCTGCCGCTCTCGATGAATCCAATTCTCTCCACGCAACTTGGCACCCGGCATCGCGCCGGCATTGGAGTGACCGAAGAAACGGACGCGATCGCCGTGATCGTTTCCGAAGAAACCGGTGGAATCAGCCTCGCGGTTGGCGGAAGCATCGAGCGCGATCTCACGGTGGAAGGACTGCGCGACAGGTTAGGCGCACTGCTGCGGCGGTACGTTCCTCACTCAACTTTACCCACCGTCATCAGCAACGAAACCGAAACTTTAAATGACGCCGAAGAAAGCATCTCTCATGGCGCGGCACTGCGAAACCCCGGATCGGAATCGAAGGTAGGCCGCTGATGGCCGAATCGGTTCCCAAACGCCTCGCACAAAATTGGGGATTGAAATTGTTGTCTTTGGGATTTGCAATCGTACTATGGATGGCGGTGGCCCGTGATCCTCAAGCCGTAGTGGCCGTCGAAGTTCCGGTTGAGTTCAATAACGTGCCGCAGAACCTCGAGATCAGTACCGAGACCATTCCTCGAATACAGATTCGCCTGCGTGGACCCGAGCGCGCCATTAGGGGACTACAACCCTCGGACATATACGCGGCCCTGGAACTCGATGGGCAGAAATCTGGAGATCATACTTTTGATATTACTTCCCGCCAGATTCATCAGCCGCTAGGCTTGGAAGTTGTTCAGGTAGTTCCGAGTCAAATTCGCGTGAGCTTTGACGCTCGCATGACACGGCAGGTGGAAGTTCGTCCGCGTGTGATTGGAACCTTTGCCCAGGGTTATCGCCTTGCGCGCATTGTGGCAAACCCAGGGACGTTACAAGTTACCGGGCCCCAGAAACACTTAGAAGCGGTGGATTCAGCGATTACCGATCCCATTGATGTTAGTGGGGTGATCGACCGAATCACCGTGCTCAGACACGCTTACGTCGCCGATCCGTTAGTCCAGGTTAGCTTCCCAGAACCGGTGCAGGTGACGGTTTATGTCGAGAAAGAACCCGCGCCCAGCGGGAAGAACTGACAGTCATGCCTCCCAGGAAAAGACAATTATTCGGAACAGATGGAATTCGCGGGGTCGCGGGAGAGTTCCCGCTGACTCACGAGAGCACTTACTTGATTGGATGCGCTCTTGCCCACGATTTGAACCGACGCAAACCTCGCGGACGGGTGGTCATTGGCCAGGATACGCGCGAATCGAGCGCGTGGATCGCGGAGCGGTTTGCGCTGGGCCTCGCTTCCGCCGGCGTCGAAGTTGACAGCGCCGGAGTGATTACGACCCCCGGGATTGCTTACCTGGCGCGCTCGAAAAAATATGACGCGGGCGTGGTGATATCGGCTTCGCATAATCCGTGGACAGACAATGGCATCAAGATTTTTTCCGGTGACGGATTCAAGTTGCCAGACGCTGATGAACTCGAAATCGAAGGTGAAATTTTTTCGTTATTGGAGAAAAGCGGAGCACACGCCGATGACATCGCGGTGGGTGCTCCCAGTCTTCCCGGAGAAGCAAGTCTGCGGCGCGGTTACATCGAATGGCTGGCGCGAAGTATAAACACCGATTTGAGCGGCTTGAAAGTTTTGGTGGATTGCGCGAACGGCGCCGCCACAGCCGAAGCGCCGGAAATGTTCGCAGCTTGCGGGATCCAAGCTACGTTTTTAAGCGCAAGTCCAGACGGTAGAAATATTAATGACGACTGCGGAGCGTTGCATCCGGGAAGAATTGCGGCGGCGGTTGCCGAATCCAGAGGCGCGTTTGATTTGGGAATCACCTTCGATGGAGACGCGGATCGTGCCCTCTTTAGCGACGAGCACGGCCGCATAGTGAATGGCGACGGCGTTCTGTTGCTCGCCGCGCGCGACATGCAGAATCGCAGAACACTTGTCGGCTCGACGGTGGTGTCGACCACCATGTCAAACATGGGCCTTGAAATTGCCTTGCGAAAGTTGGGCGTCACCATGCTGCGCGCCGACGTAGGAGATAAGTACGTGCTTGCGGAGATGCTGAAGACGGGCGCCCTCTTGGGCGGCGAGCAGTCAGGTCACATCATTTTCCGCGACGGCGAAGCCACCACCGGTGATGGATTGCTCACCGCATTGCGGGTGATGGAAATTATGGTACGAAGCAGACAGAAGTTATCTCTACTGGTCGCTGACCTGAAAATCTTTCCCCAGACTATTCAAAATATTCGCGTTCAGGAGAAGGTCCCCTTTGGTGAAATCCCGGAAGTAAAACGTGCAATCGATTCTGTGGAAGAGGAACTAAATGGCAACGGGCGGGTGGTAGTTCGCTATTCGGGGACAGAAGCGCTCGCGCGGGTGATGGTGGAAGCTGAATCCGAAGAAAAGATGAAAGCTCTCGCCGATAGAATTGCAATCGCCATCAAAAATTCGTTGAGCGAAAGTATTGACCAGAAATTGAAAGCATAGTTTTTCTTGTACACTCGCGCTGCCGCCGGCCATGGTGGACCTGCTAAAAAACATTGCGAATGTTTGGAGTCTAACTCTGTTGGCGGCCGTGGCCGCATCCCTGCTATGGTTTATCTACTCGGTTTGCCTGCGTAAATTAATCCGCGCCAGAAAAATCTCCAGCGCTCGCGAAAAGCGCCTATTGAAAGAAGCGGCATTGAGGGAGTGAACGTGGCGTCCCCCGCACGTTGGTGCCCGGGCGCCGTTCGGAAATATATTTCGACTGCCTTCCTGGACACGCCGGGGCGCTGTTTTCACGCCGGCAATCCCGCATACGCTTTTACAAAGAAATAAATGGTCATCCACACGCCCACGCAAATAACAGCCCGCCGGATCCATAGCTGGGGCAAACGTTGAGCATAGTGGGCGCCGAAATATCCTCCAATTACCGATCCCGCTATCATTACCGCAGCCTGTGGCCAGTAAACCGCGCGGGAAATTACGAAGACCAACACAGCGACTCCATTAATCGCCGTTCCCATCACGCTTTTCAGCGCATTCATGGCGTGAATATCGGTCATGCCCAGGGCTGCAAATAAAGCCAGGTTCACGATTCCAACTCCGCCGCCAAAGTAGCCGCCGTAGGAGGCGACCCCAAGTTCCAGGAGCGATGCCAGGATAATCCCCTCCAGGCTCGCATCGGCCCCTACGTCAAGACGGCTTCGCGGTCCCACGCGTTTGCCCAATATAAAAAGTAGGGTCGCTGCGAGCATCAGCCATGGAATCACTCTCATAAACGTGTGGGGAGGAGTTTTTAGAAGCAGTAGGGCCCCGGCTGCGCCTCCGATGCAACTCGTCATAAGAAGCGGTAGCAGCACCCGCGCAGGCACGTCGAGGCGATGGCGATAGGCTCCTCCGCTCGCCACGACCCCCGTCCACAACGCCACCGTGTTAGTCGCATTCGCAGGAATGGGCGGAACGCCAGCGAAAAGCAGCGAGGGGAAACCGATGAAGCTGCCGCCCCCGGCTACAGCATTCAAAATCCCGCCAAGGATTCCCGCTGCAAACAGCAAAATGGCTTGTCCGAGATTCAAGACCTAGATGTATCACAGCGACCCGCATGGAATAGGCACACATGAGAATATCTGCATGTTCCACACCGGCCATGCGCGGCGAAATCATTCACTATGGTGGAAGCATCCTGACTGCAGAGAAACCCGCTTAAGCAAAGCTTGGATGGGGCACCCTCGGAAGTTCAAATCAAGCGGTCATAATCCGCATGAGAGCCAATCCAAAACCAAATCACCGTCGAGCCTTCAAGGACACCCAGAGCGCGGTGGCCCGATGCGCACTGAATAGACATTCTCCAATTGGGCAATCTTCTTGAATCGCAGGCTCGGGTGCTCAGGGTGGTCACGGAAAAGGTGATAAGCCCGGCGCGCCCGGGCCTGAATCTCATTGGGCAGAACGGAAAAAGGGGCGCGGAACGAACGCGTAACCCGCGATTCGATCACAAGATTTCATCAATGGGATCAGTCTCGTCACGCTGGTGTCCGCGCCGGGCTTTCGCCGGCGAGGCCTCGCAGCTTGTCTTGTGTGCGCGCCAATTTTCCCTTCCAGGCGGTCTCATCCTCGATATTTTCCACGTTCGCCAGATCACCAAGATTGACCCCGACCCCCAAAGTCTGCGCTATGCATTCGCCGAAGGGCGACCCCTCGTTGCGCAAGGACTTCACACATATAAACCTCCGGTATTTCGGAGAAGCCATGGAGAGGATGGCAGACTACCTCGACGGATTGGAGGCTGCTGTGCTCTATCTTGGCGGCCTAAAGGAGGATTTCGAACAGGAATAACTGGCGTCATCCGAGGGTAAAGCTGACGTAGGCAGGCGATTACACCCCCCCTACTTAATCACTCCCCGCTCACTTTCCTCGATAAACCGGATCAGGATCTCTACATCTTCACTTTGACCCTGTTCTGACTTTAATTTTTCGAGCGCCTGAGTGGTGTTCAGTTTGGACGCCAGCAGAACTTTATACGCATGGTGAAGCTTGCGGATGCGGTCTTTGGTGAAACCGCGGCGCTCGAGGCCAGTGGAGTTCAGTCCGTAGGCATGGGTGTCGCGGGCGGCAACGGTTTTGGAAAAAGGAAGCACGTCGCGGGTGATGGTGGTGCCTCCTCCGATAAACGAGTGAGCGCCGATGCGAACAAAATGATGCACGGGACACAGCGCTCCCACCGTTGCCCATTCTCCGACGGTGACGTGTCCGCCTAGAGTCGCGGCGTTGGCGAGAATTACATGGTCGCCGATTTCGCAGTCATGCGCCACGTGCGCATAGGCCATGATCAGGATGTGACTACCTACGCGGGTGAGCCCGCCGCCCTTGATCGTGCCGCGATTGATCGTGACAAATTCGCGAATCACGTTGTGGTCCCCGATTTCGAGACGTGTAGGTTGGCCGGCATAGGAAATATCCTGCGGAGCCAGTCCGATCGACGAGAACGGAAAGAAAGAATTATCACCACCGATTTTCGTCGGGCCTTCGATCGTGACGTGTGAGTGCAGAGTGCAGCCTTCTCCAATTTCGACATCCGCGCCGATCACACAGTAAGGCCCGACTTTGCAGGAAGTATGAATGGTCGCTTTTAAATCGATGATCGCGGTTGGATGAATGGTCATTCACATTGCGTATGGACAGCCGCCCTCGGCTGTCCGTGGGCCGCAGACCCAGGCATTTTCAAAGTAAAGACTGGTCGAGCTTCGCTCGACTGGACAGCTGGGGGCGGCTGTCCCTACGTCGGATCATGCGGGCTTCATCCGCGTTCTTGCAACCAACCTGCAACTGATGGTTGCCTCGGCAACTTTTTTTCCATCCACGTACGCGATGCCCTCCATACGGCCACCGTCCCCGCGCCAGACTTTCACGTTGACCTCGATCCGCAATGCGTCACCCGGCACTACCGGTCGGCGAAAGCGAGCACGCTCAATTCCAGTAAAGAGCACCAGCTTTTCCTTCCGGTCCTCGAACTCGCTAAGCAGCAAAACTCCGCCAGCCTGAGCCATGGACTCGACGATGAGCACCCCGGGCATGATCGGCAGATTGGGAAAGTGCCCGGCAAAAAAATGCTCGTTAATAGTGACGTTTTTGATAGCTACGATGCGTTTCGCGCGAACCAGTTCCACGACGCGATCGATCAGCAGGAACGGATACCGGTGGGGAAGGATATTAAAAATGTCCTGAATACTCAGGGTCGTGACAGGAGCTGAATCATCGACCGCGGTTTGAGCAGTGTCAGTCATTCTTTCTTTATCTTTCTTTGGTGATCGAACCTGCGGGGAACAAGAGCAAGATTATACTGTACCCCGCTCCGGAAGTTGCTCGCGAGATGGTCGCATAAAAGGAAAGATGAAGAAGAAAAGCTCACCGACTAAGTCAGGCCACCATCCCGCACCCGCGGACGGCAAAGGTTATCTACGGAATTTCCAGGACATTCAAAACGAAATTGTGGAGACGGCTCAGCGATTCGTCGAGATCGAATCTCCCAGCGACATCAAGCAGGCGGTAGACCGTCTGGGAACGATCGTGGCGGGAAGATTCGAAGCCATCGGCGGCAAGATAACCGTTCACTCGTCCCAGAAATTCGGCAAACATCTGCAAGTCGATTTTCGCGCCGCCTCAAACGCCAAACCGATCTTGCTGCTAGGACATTTAGACACCGTCTATCGCATCGGAACCATTTCAAAGATGCCATGTCGCATTGCTGATGGGCGCCTCTATGGTCCTGGTGTCCTCGACATGAAGAGCGGCATCGCGCTCATGCTCCATGCCATTGAAGCTTTGCGATCATGGAACGCAGACCGGGTACCCAGGCCCGTTCGCGTGCTTTTGGTCTCGGACGAGGAAGTCGGCAGCGAATCCTCACGCAAGCTTACCGAGGAACTTGCGCGCCAATCGGAAGCCGTGCTCGTCCTCGAACCCGCTCTCGGCTCGAAAGGCGCCCTCAAGACCGCCCGCAAAGGCATCGCCGAATATGGAATCAAAATCACCGGAAAGTCAGCCCATTCCGGCCTCGATTTTGAGCACGGCGAGAGCGCGGTAATCGAGCTTGCCAGGCAAATTCTAACTATCTCCGATATGGTCGATCTGAAACGCGGAATCACGTTGAATTGCGGCATTGTTCGCGGAGGCTCCCGCACCAACGTCATTCCCGCGGAAGCGTCGGCGCTGGTCGATGTCCGGGTACCTACCGCCACGGATGCCAAAGCCATCGACAAGAAACTTCGCAACCTCAAGCCCATAAATCCCAATTGCAAGGTTGAGGTCGTGGGCGAAATGAATCGTCCCCCCATGGAGCGCAGTCCCGCCATCGCAGCACTCTGTAAGAAGGCCTTCAATATTGTCCGCGAGATGGGATGGACTCTCGAGGAATCCGCCGCCGGTGGAGGCTCGGACGGAAATTTCACCGCTGCCCTCGGCATCCCCACGCTCGATGGTCTCGGAGGAGTTGGCGAAGGCGCTCACGCCAGCCACGAATCAGTGATCATTTCTGAGTTGCCGCGCCGGGCCGCGTTGCTAGCTCGTCTGATCGAAACGATTTAGTGCTCAGTCTGACGAATGGTCTTTGACTCTAAAGTCAACGAAGCCTAGAATTTGCCTAGACTTGGAGGAGGAACTATGGGTGAAGGACTGTTTCAGCCGATGCACATCCTGTTGATCGTGGGGATCGCACTCCTCATCTTCGGCCCTAGTAAATTCGCAGGACTTGGCAAGGGATTGGGCGAAGGCATCAAAAATTTTAAGTCCGCGATGAAGGAAGAAGAAAAAAAGCCGGAGCAGAAATCCTAGTCAAATCGCGCCGTTTTGTCGCAGCATCCGGTAGACCAGTGATATTGGCAATCCCACCACGTTGAAGTAATCGCCTTCGATCCGGGTTATCCATCGCGAAGCTCTGCCTTGGATCGCATATGCACCCGCCTTGTCCATGGGCTCACCCGTTTCCACGTAGTCGATGATTTCCTTTTCTGCTATTTCTGTCATGAACACCCTGGTGATTTCGTATCGCACGTCTTCGAAACCAGAGGTCGGTTGCGAGTTGTTTCGGAGCGGCGGGCCCATGAGGCATATTCCAGTAATCACGTCGTGCGCGTGGCCTAACAACAAATGCAACATTCGACTGGCGTCCTCTTTGTCTGGGGGCTTCCCCAGGATCGCGCCGTCCACAACCACAATGGTGTCCGCGCCTAACACGAACTTATCGGGATGCCGCTTAAAAACCACCCTGGCTTTTTCGGCAGCTAAGCGCTGGGCGCATTCCTGCGGTCGTTCACCAGCGATCAAATCTTCCCCAATACCCGCCGCATCGACAAAGAAATCAATTCCCGCATTACGCAAAAGCTCCGATCGCCGCGGAGAAGCAGATGCAAGAATCAAGCTCATCTCGCAATTCTAACTACATCTCAGGAACTGAGAACTGCGCTTCCACCCTGTTAGAATCAGCATGCAGCTCGAATCGCAGAATCCCAAACTGAACCATAGATTTTCTTACCCATGCCCCCAGCCCCCATGGACGCCGCCTTCCTGCGCAACTTCTCCATCATCGCTCACATCGATCATGGGAAATCTACGCTGGCGGACCGCTTGCTGGAGCTTACCGGATCGCTGACTGCGCGGGAGATGCAGGCTCAGGTGCTCGATTCCATGGATCTTGAACGCGAGCGCGGAATCACCATCAAAGCGCACGCAGTTCGAATGATGTATTCGGCCTTGGATGGAAATACTTATCAGCTGAACCTGATCGATACCCCCGGGCACGTCGATTTTTCTTATGAAGTCTCTCGCTCCCTGGCCTCGAGCGAAGGGGCGCTCTTGATCGTGGATGCGTCGCAGGGAGTTGAGGCGCAGACGCTGGCGAACGCTTATCTAGCGATTAACAACGGACTCGAAATCATCCCGGTCATCAACAAGATCGACCTGCCGAGCGCCGATGTGGAGCGCACTAAAGAGATGATCGAAGGCGCGGTGGGCCTCGACGCCACCGATGCCGTGCTCATCAGCGCGAAGACCGGCCAAGGCGTCCCCGACGTTCTCGAAGCCATTGTGAAGCGCATTCCACCGCCCAAAGGCGATCCCAATAGCCGCTTGCAGGCACTGATCTTTGATTCATGGTTCGATCCGTATCGCGGAGTAATCGTGCTCACTCGCGTCTTTCAGGGCACGCTTCGCAAGGGCCAAAAAATCCGCTTGATGTGGAATGGAAAAGTTCTGGACGTGGAGACCTTGGGCGTACTGACTCCCAAGCCAGTAGAAATCGACGAGCTCCGCGCCGGCGAGGTTGGATTTCTTATCGCCAACATAAAAAACGTTGCGGACACCAAGATCGGCGACACCATCACCGAAGAAAATAATCCCGCGTTCGAACCACTTCCTGGGTTTGAAGAAATCAAGCCCATGGTCTTTGCCGGACTTTACACTGTCGATGCCCACGAGCACACCCAACTGCGCGAGGCCCTCGATAAACTCAGGCTTAACGATTCCTCCTTCTTCTTCGAGCCTGAGAGTTCGGTTGCCCTCGGATTCGGCTTCCGTTGCGGCTTCCTCGGCCTGCTGCACATGGAAATCATTCAAGAACGCCTGGAGCGCGAATTCAATTTGTCACTGATAACCACCGCGCCGGGGGTGCGATACAAAATTACCAAGACGAATGGAGAAGTAGTCGAGGTCGATAATCCCTCCCGCTGGTTGGCTGCCACCGAGATTGACAAGGTGGAGGAGCCAGTAATCCTCGCGACGATTCTGACAAACGAAGAATATGTTGGGGGCATTCTCAAACTCGTTGAAGACAAACGCGGCAAACAGAAAACTTTCGAATACGTCAGTTCGTCTCGCGTCATGCTGCACTACGAATTGCCGCTCAACGAAGTGGTACTGGATTTTTACGACCGCCTCAAATCCGTCTCACGCGGGTACGCTTCGCTCGATTACCACCTAGCCGGGTATTGGGATTCTCCGATGGTGAAGATGGATATCCTTGTAGCCGGCGAACCGGTCGATGCCTTATCCATCATCGTCCATCGCGATTTCGCCTACGAACGGGGCAAAGCTTTAGTTTCAAAAATGCGTGAGCTGATCCCGCGGCAAATGTTCGAGGTCGCGATACAAGCTTCCATTGGGGCGAAAATCATCGCTCGTGAAACCGTCCATGCCATGCGTAAGAACGTAATCGCCAAATGCTACGGCGGCGACATCTCAAGAAAGCGCAAGCTCCTCGAAAAGCAAAAAGAGGGCAAGAAGAGAATGAAGCGCATCGGCCGGGTGGATATCCCGCAAGAAGCGTTTCTAGCGGTGCTTAAAGTCGGGGAAGACTCTAACTAGGCGGTTACCTTTCATTTGGCAATGCAAGCGCCCGTAGCCAAGCAGAACCAGCCCTGGCCTCTACCGTAGGGTCGGCAAGCCTTAGTGACCATGGTATAGTGACCATAGTGGTGTTCTATGAAAACAATCGCAGCTGGCCGATTTAAAGCAAATTGCCTTGCGCTGATGGACGAGGTACAAACCAAGCGCGACGTGATAGTAATCACCAAGCGTGGCAAACCGGTGGCGAAACTTGTGCCATATACCGGGGGTGCAGACGACTTATTCGGTTTTTTCCAAGGCAAAGGCTCCGTCAGCGGCGATATCGTTTCGCCCTTTCTTTCGGCTTCGGAATGGGGCAACCTGGATTGATACTAGTTGACACCCACGTTGTGGTTTGGCTAGCTCTGGAACCGGCGAAGGTCTCAAAAAAAGCCCGCTCGGCTATTGAAGCAATCCGGAGATCCAATGAAGGCGTCGCGATATCCGTCATTAGTTTGTTTGAAATTGCAATCGCCGAATCCAAAGGACGAATTAAATTAAGCCCCACCCTGGAGACATTTCTCGCTGAGATTGAAAGCCGTTTTGTAGTGCTACCGATAACGGGTAAAGTTTGCGTAACTGCCGTGGGCCTCCCGGGTTCTTATCCTAAAGACCCAGCCGATCGAATTATCGGAGCAACTGCCCTGGTGGAAGGGATTCCGCTAATCACCGCAGATGACGCCATTCGCAGGTCCAAAGCTGTGCGCGCGATTTGGTGAACTCCTCCCTTTCGCGTTTGCTAAGCTTTATACGAACGGGGGATTGATCTATGCGTACTGATGTCCATCTTCCTCCCGATGTTCGCTTCTTCATCTTCCCTCTCCTTTTTATTGCCATTCCCTCTTTTGTCCCGTTGTTGATTGCACGGTTCAGCGGATGGACAATTCTCGCGCGCAGGTTCCGGGAAACTTCCACATTTACGGGTCAATCCTGGGGGTGGAAGAGCGCTCGAATGCGCTGGAAAATGAACTACAACAACTGCCTCAAGATAGGCGCCGATCAAGCGGGGCTCTCGATGGCGATGGCATTCCTGTTTCGGATGGGGCATCCGGCATTGTTCGTGCCGTGGCACGAGGTCACGATTCGACGGCGATTCAAAGTGTTTTTTCGCCAATACATCGAGTTCGAACTGGGTAGAGAGGAGAGGATTCCATTCGCAGTTGATGCGAAGTTGGCTGAATCACTTCAAATGGCAGCAGGAATAAATTGGCCAGCCGAGGTCCGCACGTGAAGCCCGATCACAGGAACTTGCCCTCTGGAATGTGCAAATCTCGAAGGTTGCCTTTTTACCGGAATACGCGCGATTGGCAGAACCCCTAAACCGAATCCCCTTTAACTTCTAGTAAATAGGATGGTTGTTAACACTTCCGTTAATGAGTCGTTTTGGGACTTGGCCCAAAACCATCGGCAAGAATAGACTCATCCAACCTTGCACAGAATTTTCCACAGGCCCGGATAAGAAGAAAGCCCGAAAAGTCTAGTTATCTTCCACCGAACCCATACCGCTGGCCATGGATTCGAAGCGGGTTGAATTCTTTAGGAACGCCAGCTTGATTCTGCCCGTAGGGCCGTTGCGCTGCTTGGCAATGATGATCTCGGCCACGCCTTCCAGTTCAGGTTCGTCCGGCTTATAGACTTCTTCGCGAAAGATGAAAGCGACCACATCGGCATCCTGCTCGATCGACCCTGATTCGCGCAGGTCGGCGAGTTGAGGACGATGATCTCCGCCGCGGCTTTCCGGAGCGCGGCTCAACTGTGAGAGAGCAATCACGGGAACTTTCAATTCTTTGGCGAGGCCTTTGAGGCCGCGCGAAATTGCAGAGACTTCCTGAGTACGATTTTCGTAACGCCGGCCGCCTCCGGACATCAACTGCAAATAATCGACGATGATCAGGTCGAGCCTGCCTTGCGATTGCTGAAGGCGTCGCGATTTGGCACGCATTTCACTGAGCGTGATCCCCGGGGTGTCATCAATAAAAATTGGTGCTTGCACCAGTTTTTCCATGGCTTCGACGACTTTTGCCATGTCCTCGCGCCAGAGCGAACCGGTGCGCATTTTGTGTGAATCTACTTTGGCTTTCGAGCACAACAATCGCAACAGCAAAGCTTCGCGGGACATTTCCAGGGAGAACATGCCCACGACTTTTTGATCTTCAATGGCGGTGTTCTCCGCAATGTTCATGGCGAAGGCGGTTTTCCCCATCGAGGGCCGGGCGGCAATGATGATCAAGTCTGACCGCTGGAATCCGCTGGTCATTTCATCGAGATCGGTGTAGTGGGTCGCCAGACCGGTGATGCGCTGGCCGCGTTGCAGAAGGGCGTCGACGGAGCCGAACGATTCTTTGACGATTTCCTGCACGCCCATGAAGCCGCGTCCAATGCGCTTCTCAGAGAGCTGAAGAATCGCCGCCTCGGCATCGTTGAGGATTTCTTCAGCGGGGTCGCCCTGGTCCGCGGCGCGGTTGATGGCGGCATTGGCGGCGTGAATCAGTCCGCGCAGCAGTGACTTGTCGCGGACGATCTTTATATAGTGCTCAATGCTCGGGCGGTCGGGGACGCCATCCATCAGACCGGAGATGTAACCGACATCGCCGATGCTTTCGAGTTCCTTGCTGCGCCTGAGTTCTTCGATCAGGGTGATGAAGTCAGCGGGACGAGAAGACTCCATCAATTCCATGATTCGGGTATAGATTCGGCGATGCGAATCGAGCGAGAAATCTTCAGGGCGAAGGTGCTCGGCGGCTTCGTTGTAAGCGAAGTTGTCGAGCAGAATCGCGCCGAGGATGGAGCGTTCAGCTTCGACGTTGGCGGGAAGAGTGCTTGCGAGGTTGTATTCGGCGGTGGCCATGAGTTCTATCTAGATACTTGGAAAGCGAATAAAAAGTTGGGTGAAAAATACCGCTGGTGAGTTAAACGAAGCATAACGTGAGAAATGGATGTGGACGGAAAGTATCTCTGCGGAAAATCGGGCCTGCGACGGATTTTCATGGCAGCCAACATGCTGTTAGCAACGTGATTTCAGGATCATTATAGGGCAAATGAAAAGCGAATAGAGTGGACCAAGGAATCGATTAGATAGGAACACGGTCCAGGCCAGCCACCCGAACCGTGTTTCTGGAGATGCCTACGGAACATCACTCAAATGTGACGCGTCCACGATGAATCGCAATCTTTAGAAAAGCGAATCTTAACGTGATCGTCTCCCAATTCCGTTTCCGGAAAGTGATGCGCTCGATTGCCGCATCCGCAGCAAAATTACAGCCTTGGAGGAGGACCCTTTGAGGAGGCTGTAACTTTAAATTCCTATCCGCCGAAGTGGATCTAGGAACTTGTAGCGATTTCCTGAAACCGCCACACTCACGAACATTGCGCTCAAGTTGTTCCTGACATCTCAACGTGCACTGTTAGCACTTTGCTGCAGTGTCAACTTGCGGCGCAATAGAAATTCAGCCTTAGAGTGTGGAGAAGCTGTGCAGGACCCAAGTTGCTTGTGGATACCGGAGCAGAACCGAATAAAAAATGGGGATATCAAATAGATGGAGGGGCGAGCGGTTCGTCGACGACTCGGATCCACAGTTAGCACTCCCGCATCGTTAAAATTATTTGGCACAAACGAGAATGCTGGTTGTTCACTTGCTGACAGTACCAGAGCCTGCCGCTTCGGATCACGAACGCAAAAAACCTGCCATCATTCTCAACTTGGTAAACACGCTATAATCACGCCCACGAATGGCTCTTACCTGTGGCACCAAACTTGGACCTTACGAAATTCTCTCGCCGCTGGGCGCGGGCGGAATGGGGGAAGTGTATCGCGCGCGCGACGGCCGGCTGGAGCGCGATGTTGCGGTGAAGATTCTACCGGAATCATTCGCTGCGGATGGCGAGCGACTGCGTCGCTTTGAGCAGGAAGCACGGGCGGTGGCCGCGCTTAATCATCCCAACATTGTTGCCATTCACGATATCGGAGCGCAAGGCGGAGTACCTTACATTGTCTCTGAATTGTTAGAGGGCGAAAGCCTGCGGGCGGCCCTGGAGCGCGGGGCTCTGCCATTACGCAAGACCATTGAGTACGGAGTGCAGATCGCACACGGGTTGGCGGCAGCGCATGAAAAGGGCATCGTCCATCGGGACCTGAAGCCAGAAAATATTTTCGTCACCCGAGATGGACGCGCCAAAATTCTCGATTTCGGCCTGGCGAAGCTAGCCCAAAGTCAAAGCAATACCCAAACTCCGGACGAACTTACTCTGGCCACTTTGCACACGCAAGCCGGTGTGGTCATGGGCACGGCGAGCTACATGGCGCCGGAGCAGGTGCGCGGCAAGGCGGTTGACGCGCGCAGCGACATTTTTGCTTTTGGGGCTGTGCTGTATGAAATGCTTTCGGGCACGCGGGCCTTTGGCCGGGACACGGCTGCGGAAACCATGACTGCGGTGCTGAAGGAAGATCCGTCCGAGTTGTCCGGACCGGTTCGGGCGGTCTCCTCTACTCTTGATCGCATCGTGCGGCGGTGCCTGGAGAAAAATCCGGAGGAACGATTCCAGTCGGCGCGTGATCTTGGGTTCGCTCTCGGCGCGCTATCGGGAAGCGACACGAGTTTGAGGTCGCGTCCCCTCACAGAAGACGCGGGTGGCCGGACGCGCCTGTTCCCGTGGGCAGCCGCGGCATTGGCGATGGTGGCGGTTGCAGTAGCGACATGGTTCGTTGCGCGGCGGCCCGAACCCACCGGCCGCATGCAATTTTCTTTGCCCGGATCTGATGAATTGAGTATTAGCCACATGTCAATTTCGCCCGACGGTTCCACGTTGGCACTGGTGTCGCCCGAGGACAGCACGGGGTTGCCAGTAATCTATGTGCAACGCATTGGCTCGCCCAGCGCGAGAGTTTTGCCGGGCACGCAGGGTGCGAGTTTCCCTTTCTGGTCCCCAGATGGGGCTTATGTAGGTTTTTTCGCCCACGCGAAACTACAGAAAATTGCGGTCGGGGGAGGCATGCCGCAAGTTCTTGCCACAGCCATGGCATCCCGCGGCGGAAATTGGGGTAAGCAGAACGTAATCATTTATTCTCCGGATCCCGCCAGCCCAATCTGGCGAGTTAACGCCGATGGCAGCGACGCAACTCCGCTCACGCAGGAAATGCTAACGGCAAACCCGAGGCAACAGACTCACCGGTGGCCCGTTTTTCTGCCGGATGGCAAACACTTTCTATATTGGGCGGGCAATTTCTCGAACTCCAAGGATGACAAAATCAGCGGCATTTATCTTCAATCTCTGGATGATAAGCAGCAAAAACTGATCCTGCTTTGTCATTCCAGTTTTGGCTACGATTCCGGGCATCTTTACTACGCGGACGATCAAAAGCAGTTGGTCAGCATCACCTTTGATCCCGCCAATGGTCAGGTTTCGGGAAATAGCACGCCGATAACCGGGGCCGTCGGCTATCAGCCATCCACATACTGGGCAGCACTGGCGGTGGCGAGCAACGGGACAGTGATTTACAACACAGGTGTGGGCGCCGCGTTGTCGCAACTCACATGGGAGGATCGGGCTGGCAAGGAACTAGGCCACATTGGCGAACCGGCGATTCTTGCTAACCCAAGCCTATCGCCAGATGGTAGGCGGGTAAGTATTGATATCGCCGACCTGAAGGCAAGCAACGTCGATATATGGATTGAGAACACGAATGGATCCGACAATTCGCGTTTTACGTTCGATCCCGCTGAAGAAACTAACCCAGTGTGGTCGCGCGACGGCAGCACCATCGCATACCGCTCCATCGGCACGAAGTTGACCGACGACTCGGCCGAGATATTAGTTAAACCGGTCAGCGGGCTGGAAAAAGGAAAAGGCATCCTTCGCAGTGGCGGCGCAACCGATGACATCCTTCCCAATTCATGGTCTGCGGACGGGCAGCTATTTCTGTCGACAGATCAGGGCCCATCGCGTTCCTATCTGGTAACCGCACGGGCAGGAAGCGGTCAGGCGAAGGTTCCATTATTTAACAGCAAAAGCAACGAGACCAATGGACAAATATCTTCCGACGGAAGATGGGTCGCTTATGCCTCCGACGAATCGGGTGTCTGGGAGATTTATGTCAGCTCGTTTCCCGGCGCTAGCGGAAAATGGCAAGTCTCTCGCGGCGGTGGGAGCGAGCCACGCTGGCGGGCAGACGGAAAAGAGATTTTTTACATTTCTCCCAGCGGCATGTTGATGGCGGTTCCGGTGAGCAACGACAACAGCTTTTCCAGCGGAACTCCTGCGCCGCTCTTCCAGATTCATGGGCGGGCGTCCATCTCTTCCACCGACGTTTTTACCTACGATGTCGCCAAAGATGGAAGACGGTTCCTGGTAAATCGTTATGTGAAACCGGACCACGTCCCACCATTGACGATATTGCTGCATGCAGCGGCGGCGCCGCAGTGAGACGGTGGACTGGTGTAACTCTTCTGATGCTTGCGGGTTATCTCGCTCGCGAAAACCGCGGAAAGCTTGCGTTTTTTCTGAAGCCGCGGAACCTTATATGCCGTGTAATTATTGCTTTCGCTTGTGCGTTCTTCAGTGAGCTAACTTTTTGCCCAAGATCCTAGGCGCTATTACTGCCTCGAAATAAAAAAGCCCCGTTTGCTATTCGGAGCTTCAATGATTCGATATTGTTTAGCTTAATCCCTGACTCCATCCAGGAATGCTCGCAACTTTCGCGATCTGGATGGATGGCGGAGCTTTCGCAAAGCCTTGGCTTCGATTTGGCGGATTCGTTCGCGGGTTACAGCGAATGATTGGCCGACTTCTTCTAAGGTGTGCTCGCTTCCATCTTCGAGGCCGAAACGCATTTTTATAACTTTTTCTTCCCGCGGAGTCAGGGTGCGAAGAACGTGAGAAGTCTGATCTTTCAAGTTGACGTTGATAACCGCTTCCGCGGGAGAGACAACTGCACGATCTTCGATGAAGTCGCCCAAATGCGAGTCTTCTTCTTCGCCGATTGGAGTTTCTAGAGAAATCGGCTCCTGCGCAATTTTTAAAACCTTGCGCACTTTTGCGACTGGAATATCCATGCGCTTGGCGATTTCCTCCGAAGTCGGTTCGCGTCCTAGTTCCTGAACCAGTTGGCGCGAGGTGCGAATCAGCTTGTTGATCGTCTCAATCATGTGCACCGGAATACGAATGGTGCGGGCCTGATCGGCGATGGCACGAGTGATGGCCTGACGAATCCACCAAGTCGCGTAGGTGGAAAATTTATAACCGCGGCGATACTCGAATTTATCCACTGCCTTCATCAGACCAATGTTGCCTTCCTGGATCAGGTCGAGGAATTGCAGTCCGCGGTTGGTGTATTTCTTCGCAATGGATACGACCAGACGCAGGTTGGCTTCGATAAGCTCACGCTTGGCCTGCTCAGCATCCATGTCCCCCTGGATGATCTCGCGCTGAGTGCGCTTGAGCTCCTGGAAGACTACGCCAGCTTCTTGTTCCAGCTTTTCGCGTTCACCCTGTATGGAGCGCGCCTGACGCTTATATTCCTTGCGCTGATCTTCGCTGCGGGTAGCTTCGGCCTTTTTTTCAAGATTGAGCGCTTGACGATCCAGCGACCGCATGGAATCAACTGTCTTGTTGACCCGCTCAATTAGCCGCTTGCGTTCGTTGTTGGTGAATCCGAGCTTACGGACGCACAGCGAAACTTTGACGACAGCGCGTGCCGAAGCAATGCGGTAGCGGCGGAAATCCTTTGGGCGCTTTTTCTGCGATACAGTGGCGAACTTTTCCAATACTTGGGTGGCCTTTTTGTAGGCCTTGGCGAGGTCGTCGATTTTTCCGGTAAATTCGGTGAGGCGGTTTTGCAGAATTTCGTCTGTGATTTCTTCTTCGTCGAAGGTGACCACTTCTTTGATGGAGCGGACGCCCTTTTTGAGGTCCTCACCCATAGCCAGCAGTTCATTTATGACAATCGGAGAGCGCGATATTGCCTTCAGAACGCGCAGTTGGCCCCGCTCGATCCTCTTGGCAATTTCAACTTCACCTTCCCGGGTGAGCAGCGGGACCGTGCCCATCTCCCGCAAGTACATTCTTACCGGATCGTTAGTCTTTTCCAGCGCGCCGGGAGTTAAATCGAGCTCAACGTCTTCCCCGACTTCTTCATCATCAAATTTTTTGTCGAGCGCGGACGAGGGAAGCTTCGGCCCTTCGAGCACATCAATGCCCTGGGTACCGATGGTAGTGAGCAGATCGTCGAGGTCTTCAGGAGAATGCACATCGTGCGGGATTAGGTCATTGACCTGGTCGTAGGTCAGATATCCCTTCTCTTTGCCCGTATCGATTAGCTTTTTAAGTTCGTCGAATTTATCTTCAAGAGCCAAAACGGAGTATCCTCATCGTCCTCGCGAAGGACGTGGCAAATTTTTTATAAAACGGTGGGAGCGGAAGATGGCGAACTGCTCATCGGCGCAAACCTCGAATTATACACGAGTCAATGCGCAGCCGAGTACGGGTGCGCATTGAGTCAAATCGGTGTTTATTTGATGGTGGGTGCGGCGAATAAGTTTCAGGGACTATTCCTACGCCATGAACTTCTGTCGGCACGCCTGACGATGGGCGACCCGCTTCCCATTTGCCCAATGCGGGACAAGAGCGAAGTCTTCGAAGTTCTAAGAATTTCCAGCCACGGTCCTCAGCTTGCCCGGCATGAAGTGGTACGGAGGCCAAGGGCCACTGATTACAAGTTCGCAGTTTTTAAGTTGTTTGGCGGCGCTGCTGTAACGGTTTTGGTACTTTTCGACGGCTTTGGAATCGATGAGGTGGGCGATGTCAATCAGCATGCCGTTGGTGTTCACCCGTTTGCAGCTTATTTCTTCTTCCAGCGGATTGAACAGTTTGTGTACCTGCACCGACAGGGCGCGAGCTTTAGTCTGGCGCTCGCGGTCTTTGAAAGCTTTATCGCGCAATTTCATCAGGTAATCGCCGCCAACCGTATCTGGAAGCGGAACGTCGGCCACCGGGGGTCGCAGCGACCCATCGCGAACCAGCAATTTCAGGTGCATTTCGGCTTTGCCGCGCAGCTTGGTGACGCTTTCGCCGAAAGCCTTGCGATTGGCGCGGACAGCTTGCCTTAGAGCGTCGTCGGAATCGAAAATGGTGCCGAAGCGGAAAGGAAGGACAGTCCCGCTGCGAAAACAAACGCTAACTACCCGGGCGTGTTCGAGCACATGCTTTTCTTCCAGTTGGCCATTTTCCGCCGCTCTGTCATATTCCGTGACAATCACAGCGAAATCTCCGCTGGGATAGCTAAGAACGGGCGCGCCATTCACGCCCTGAATGCCTTCCATCAAGAAAGGGCGACGGCTCTTGGCTCCATTTTGTAGGGCTTGATGCTCCGTGAGGCAATACGCGTACCACGACATAGGGTCTCTCCGAACCTGGCTCAAGGCAGTACTTACCTCGAACGGGGGATAGCTCGTTTATGACTCCAAGTACCTAGGAAGAAAGGGCAGTGCGATTGGACGAGATGAACGCTAGTTACCGCGTCCATGAACTACTGTACTACCGGAGTCCGAATAATTGCAACCTTTTTGTTGCACCGTGCATCTTTTCGCGCCTTCTCTCGGCGCTTTCACGCAACATCGCGGGTGCTAATATGTTTCCTTCCTATTGAAAAATTTGGTAATTGCGTAATTTTCTGACCAGCAATTGAAACAGTAGATGATTTTTTGGATTTCAATTACCCAATTACAAACTTAACCAATTACTCAATGCCCTCTTCATGCGTATAAGACGCCGCCTCCCTCTCTTCTTCGCTGTGATCATAGTCATGGCGGCGGTTGCGCTTATTGTTTTTCTTCGTAAGCATGCTCCACCGGAACCCGCCCGCCTTCTTCCCACCGCTGACGGATTTGCCTACATCAATTTGGAGTGGATACGGCTGTCGAACATCACCGGAAAGCTACCCTCTGTCGCGCACGATCCTGACTACGAACAATTCATTCAGGAGACGGGATTTCAATTTGAGCGCGATCTCGATCACGCGGCCTTCGCAATCCACTACCCTGATCCTCATAGTCCCGCGGGCTCTTCCAAGGAAACGCGGTTTTCGGAAATTTTTGTAGGAAAGATAGATGGAGACCGCCTGCGTGCGTATCTCAACAAGATTTCGGGAGCGATAGAAAGCTATGGATCCAACGATATTTACAACATCCCTTTGGCAGGACGAACGTTGCGAGTCGCAATCCTCGGTGTGGACACCGTAGCGGCATCGAATAATGACGATCCGGAAGTGATTCGGGGAATCGTTACGCGCTCGCGAAAGCTGGCTTCGCCTTTCGGGGGCCCGGCGCTGCTGCGGCAGTACTACAAGCATGTCCCACTAGCCAGTTTGGGATGGATGATTTTGCGTACCGGCGGTTCAAGTGATGGCACTTCCTCGGACGCAAAGCCCTTCGCGTTGGATTCTTCGTTCTTATTCGCGAAGCCTGCTGTAATTGTCGCGTCTGTGCGTTATCTCGCCACGATTCACCTGAAAGCTGAAGCGTTCACGGGAAGCGAGGAGGCCGCGCAGCAAGTCACGGACAAAATAAAAACGTTGTTAGCTGTTTTCGGATCGGCAGAAACCTCGGTCGCAGACGTCGCAGACGCCGATGTGAAGGAATTGGTCTCCAGTTTGAAAGTCGAGCAGCATAAAGACCGCTCGGTGCTCACTGCGACAGTGCCGCTGAATTTCATTCGTAAGCTGGTTGCGGAAGCGCCGAACGCGGCGGAAAGCATTGAACCGTCGCAAAATCCTGAGCCGAAATCAGGGTCTGCGCCAAAGGACAAGCAACGCCCGCCTCGCCAACAAAATTTCTCATCGCATTGAGATCATTGGCACAGCCAAAAGCGCGGCTACCATCCCAGCTGCCTTCCAGCGCGTGAAGTGTTCGTGCAGAAAAACTCTTGCCAGGAGAACTGTGATCACGGGATAAAGCGACGTGAGTACCACGGCTTCATCCAATCGTCCGGCTTGACTGGCCCGGACAAACAGGACGGTCCCGCTTACGTCGAGGCAACCCGCGAATGCGCCTAAACCGGCCCTGAATCTGTCGGTATGGCGGAACGTTCCGGAAACCAGCACTACTATGCTGCTAAGAATTAGGGATGCCGTTCGGGAAGCCGCCGCGAGCCAAAACGCCGAGCCACTGCCAGCCTGCCGCATGCAAAGAAAAAATCCAGCAAAGCCAATTCCAGCTAATACCGCCAGTCCAATTCCTTCTGGCGCTGCCCCTCCTTCGGGACGGGAGACCATCCAAATTCCGAGTCCAGCGAGGAGAAATCCCGCAATCTGGAGCGCGTGTGGAAGTCCTTCCGAGAAAAATCCAAATGCGGTTGGAATTGCCGCGCCTAGCACCGCCGAAACCGGCGCGGCGAGACCCATGCGACCAGTAGAAAGCGCGCGATAAAACAGCGCCAAGGCGCCGCCCCCGCAGAGTCCCGCCGCTAGCGCCCATTCCACGCTCCGATGTGACGGGATTCCATAGTGTCCGGTCATGGCCACAGTCAGGACGAATACCAATCCGCTCGCATGTCCAATGCCCGCAGTCACAAACGCATTGGCGCGCTGCGTCGCATATCCGCCAATAAAATCGCTGGCCCCCCAACACGCAACGGCGGCGAGGCTGAAAATCACGGGCGCGAATTGGAGTGTGAGAGACAATAGTTTGCGCGGTGACAGAGATTATCACAAGGAAAGATTGACGATTAAGAAGCATGATCACGCTGAAACTCAAGGAAATGCGTGAACTAAATGGTAGAATTTCGCTAAGTATTTTCCCAGGAACTCATTTGATTGAGCTAGCGCCCTCGATTTTATCGGCGGATTTCGCGCACTTGGCGGAGCAGATTCACAGTGCCGCTGACGGTGGAGCTACCGTCATCCACGTCGATATCATGGACGGTCATTTCGTACCCAACCTCACGGTTGGGCCTCCGGTGGTGCAATCGCTGAGAAAAGTCACCGAACTGCCGCTTGACTGTCACTTGATGATCGAAAATCCCGACGAATTTATTCCTCGATTCGCCGAAGCCGGCGCGGATTGGATTTCCGTTCATCAAGAAGCGTGCAGGCATTTGGACCGCACCCTGCATCTAATTCAGAGTCATGACTGTCTGGCTGGCGTGGTTATAAATCCAGCCACCCCAGTGGAACTCCTAACCGAAGTGCTCGACATTGTGGACTACGTCTTGGTGATGTCGGTGAATCCTGGGTTCGGGGCGCAGAAATTCATTGCGAACTCTGTGCAGAAGATTCGAAGATTGGCGGAGATGCGCCGGGAGCGCAGGCTGAACTTCCGTATCGAAGTGGATGGAGGAATTGTTCACGACACCGCAGCCGAAGTGGTGCGGGCGGGCGCGGAAATTCTGGTCGCGGGCAACGCCATGTTCGGTCAAGGCGATCCAAAGAGTAACGCACAAAATTTATTGAAGGCTGCCCAAGAGGCAACGCTGCTTAAAGCTTAGTTCGCTCTTTTTAAGAGTGATCAACCGCAGCAAAAGGATTTCATGTCACGTCGTATCTCACTCGTTGTTCTTCTCGCGACCCTTACTCTCGCAATTGCCTGCTCGAACAAGAAAGTCAGCAATCCACTGGCCAGTGTCGGCTCCAAGCAGCCTGACAAAGTTTTGTTTGATCGCGCCATGGACGCGATGAAGCACAACCGGTTCGACGTGGCCCGTCTCGACATGCAGACGCTCATCAATACCTATCCAGATTCTGAATACATCGCGCGGGCAAAGCTGGCGGTGGCTGACTCCTGGTATGCCGAAGGTGGTACCGCCAACATGGCGCAGGCGGAAGCTGAGTATGAGGATTTTGAAACCTTCTTCCCTAACATGCCGGAGGCGGCCGAGGCGCAGCTGAAGATTGCCAACATCCATTACAAGGAGATGGAAAAGCCTGATCGCGATTACACCCATGCCATGCGGGCCGAGGATGAATATCGGAAACTGATTTTGCAATGGCCCGACAGCAAACTGGTTCCGGATGCGAAGAAGCGATTGCTTGAAGTGCAGGAAGTAATCGCAGAGCGCGAGTATCGAGTTGGGCGCTTTTATTACAGTCGGCAGTCTTATCCAGCGGCGATTGCGCGTTTGCAATCGCTGATAGATCAATATCCGCTGTACAGCAAAGCCGATGAAACCTTGTTTCTGCTTGGTCAATCGTACGAAGGAGAAATTACCGTGCTGCGCTCGCGGGCCGCGAACGAAGTCATTAAAGCCCGAATGATTCAGGATTTCACCAAGCACGCTGCCGATGCTTATTCAAGAATCATCACCCGCTATCCACTTATGGATCGTGCAGATGACGCCAAACAGCGGTTATTGGCCTTACATCAACCGGTGCCGAAACCGACGAAAGCCGCAGTGGCCCTTAACAAGGCTGAAGAGTCGAGCCGTCGCGAAGACCCGACATTGACCAAAGTGGTGAAAACTTTTGAAAAAGGGCCAAGCACAGCAGGAGCTGCCAGTGTGGGGGATCCCACCTTGGTGGGTCCAAAGCAGACCAGCGCGAAAGATGTAGTGCAGCAGGCCAATCGCGCGGCGGTAGGCGACTCGGAGAAAGCTTCGGTAGAAACCATAAAAACCGGCCCGCCCCCGGCTGACCAACCTGCGCCGCGCTCAGATTCCCCATTGGATAATGGCCCAACTGCTAGCGGGCCTCCCGCCGACAACACTCCTGCTGCCGCGCCTCAGCCCGCAACTGCGGAGCTGCAGCCGAACGCGGCGCCTGACCCAAATGAACTTAAGCCCAACGTCGCAGCCGACAATGCACCGACAGCGCCACCTCAACAAGTGAACGAGATCCAAGCCAGCAGTGACCCGGCAGCGGCGAAGCCTGCGGACACTTCTCAGGACACCGCCGATGAAACTTATGTCTCATCCAGCAAAAAGAAGAAAAAGAAGGGCCTCCACAAAGTAGTGCCTTTTTAGGGCCCAGTCCACAATCTCCACCCGGAGAGCGGACATCGCGGCGGATCGAAACCTAGTCGCGAAATACTTGAGTCAGTCTTCTAGAGTCAGTCCACTGGATGCAGCTTCCACACCATGAAGCTTGCACTCTCGCGCAGGAGGGACACCGTGCGCTGTAATAAGGTATGCGGCCGGGAGTCCGGGCGTGGGGAAACATAAACCTGGATTCCTTCGCGCTCGAGCAGTTTGCGGATTCGGAAGACATGGTAGGCGTCGCTGACCGCGATACAACTGTGCATGCCATTGGCGCGCATAATTACAGCCAAACGTTGGGCTGATTGAGCACTGTCGGATCCCTGAGTTTCGGCAATGACGCTGGATTCTGGAATTCCGCGATTGACCAGATAGTCGTGGCCAACGCCTCCTTCGCTGTAGGAGGGATCGGCGGCGGGTCCTCCAGTGGTCAAGACGGTGGGCGCTAAGTGCCGCTGAAATAATTCGAAAGCGTGGTCTAGGCGGGCCCTAAAAACCGGCGAAGGGCGACCATCATATTGCGCGGCCCCAAAAACCACGATGGCATCCGCAGGATGCAGATCGTGCCCGGACGCCTCAGTAACAATTCTTAAAGATATGAGCGCCAAGAGCGCGACCACGCAAATTACGAGGAAGAGGACCACGCGAAGAAACGCTTTTAACCAATGCCTTCGACGCGGCGGTCGGGTTGGAGAAGAACTCATCCTCGTGCAAAGAACTCAGAAATTTCCTGGGCGGGAATCGCGCCTTCCCGCATGATTTTCCAGCGGGCCTCTTCGTCGGTCAAATCGATGATGGTTGAGGACACTTCCCGAGGGGATGGACCTCCATCCACGATAATCGAGATGCGATCTTGCAATTGATCGCGCACCGCTTCCGCGCTGGTACATTCAGATTCTCCGCTGAGGTTCGCAGACGTGGCGGTGATGGCGATATGCGCTGCTTGGACTACGGCGAGCGGAATGGCGGAACTTGGAATACGCAAAGCGACATTTCCGGTGTTGGCAGTGACTTTCAAAGGCAGGCGAGAAGCGGCGCGAACGATAATGGTCAGGGGCCCGGGCCAGAACTTTTTGGCAAGCGCGTGAAATTCTTCCGGCAAGGGCCGGGCCAATTCCTCGGCCTGTTCCACGCTTTCAATCAAGAGTGACAATGGCTTGTGGCGTGAGCGCGATTTGATTTCGTAAACGCGGTCAACCGCGCGCAGATTGAAAGGATCCGCTGCCAGCCCATAAAACGTGTCCGTGGGCATGCCCAATACCTCGCCTGCACGAATCTGATCGGCGGCGTAACGAATCAGAGAAGCTTCCGGGGTGTCACTGTTGATCTTGACTATTTCTGCGCGCACCAAACTCCCATCCTGAATGTTTTGAAATTAAGATAGTGAATTTAAGAAACTTAAGATATCACGGGATGCAGACTAAACCGCGTATGATTTGGGCTCGATGACCGCTCCTCACCCAAAGGCCCCTAACCCACGCGGACGCCTCCGCCTGATAGAAGGCACCCATAACGCGATGGTCAAGGAATTGCGCGCCGCTTTCTCTCATGGCGAACTGACTGCGGACGGCCATTGTGCGATCGAAGGCGTACGAATTGTTGAGGAAGCGATTCGCAGCGGCCTGAAGTTTAAAGCGGTTTTCTTCAGTAAGTCAGGGGAAAACAAATCGGATAGATTGCTGCCGCAACTCGCTTCCTACGTCGAAACGCTTTTACTTCCAGACAAACTATTCGCCAGCGCGGTGCCGAGCGAAACTCCACAAGGGGTGGCCGCCTTGGTGAAATGCAGGCAATTCACCTTGGAAGATATTTTGGCTAAGGTGCAAACTGGCCCATTGCTGGCAATTGCAGGCTTACAGGATCCAGGAAATCTCGGCACCATGCTGCGCTCAGCCGAAGCCTTCGGCGCATGCGGTATCCTCCTCGGCGATGGCACGGCGAATCCCTTCAATTCCAAGGTAGTGCGCGCGTCGGCCGGATCGGTCTTTCGTCTGCCTCTGGTTCGAGCCAATCTGGCGGCCAATTTGGAGTCACTGCGTGAGGCGGGCTTGCGGCTATACGCGACCTCATCGCATAAGGGAGCATACGTCCACCAAGTAAAGTTCGATGGCCCGATAGGCATCTTTATTGGAAGCGAAGGAGCGGGATTGCCCAAAGAACTAATTTCGGAGATGGACGAAATGCTCGCGATTCCCCATTCCCCAAGCGTGGAATCGCTAAACGCTGGCGTCGCCGCCAGCATTGTCTTGTACGAGCTAGCGCGGCAACGTAGAGAATTTATCCCCGTTCGATGAACCAGTTGCGCTCGGCGAAGATTCTCACGTTTCAGTGTTCACCACTTACATTTCTACATCTAATACACCATGGGACTGTTTCAAACGCCTGCTGCTGAAAATCTAGTGGACAGAAGCCGTCCTCTTGCGGACCGCATGCGTCCTCGAACTCTGGACGAATTCGTTGGCCAGGAGCACCTGGTCGCCCCGGGGAAACCGCTGCGTACTCAGATCGAGCGCGACGACACCGGCTCGCTAATTTTTTGGGGGCCTCCCGGAACCGGAAAAACCACCTTGGCGCAGATCATCGCCCACATGACCAAGGCGACGTTCGTCGAATTCTCGGCAGTGCTCACAGGGATAAAAGAAATCAAGCAGGTCATGGCGGAAGCCGAGCGAGGACGTCAATACGGCACTCGCACCATTGTTTTCATCGACGAGATACATCGCTTCAACAAGGCTCAGCAGGATGCCTTTCTACCGCACGTGGAAAAAGGCAACATACGCTTGATCGGCGCAACCACCGAGAATCCCTCTTTCGAAATTATTTCGGCGCTGCTTTCCCGAAGCCGTGTTTATGTTCTCAAGCCCTTGGCGGAAGAGCAGATTGTTTCGTTATTAGAACGCGCGTTGGAAGATGACTCGCGAGGTTTAGGCGCTTTGAAATTAGCCGCGAATCACGAGGCCCTCGGCCGCATCGCTTCTTACTCCAATGGAGACGCACGTAGCGCCTACAACGTGCTAGAAGTTGCCGCCACGCTGGCGCGCGAGCATGACGGTAAAGAAGTTGGCGCGAATATTACTACGGAGATAGTTCAGGACGCGGTCCAGAAGCGTGTCCTGCTCTATGACAAAGGCGGTGAAGAACATTACAACCTGATTTCAGCGCTGCACAAGTCGGTGCGCAATAGCGATCCCAACGCGTCGCTATACTGGCTGGGCCGCATGCTCGAGGCGGGGGAAGACCCGCTTTACATTGCGAGACGCGTGGTGCGCATGTCAGTTGAAGATATTGGACTCGCCGACCCGAATGCGCTCGCGCTCTGCATGGCCGCACGGGATGCAGTCGACTTCATCGGAATGCCCGAAGGCAATCTAGCGCTAGCTCAAGCGGTTGTGTATCTTGCCGTGGCACCCAAATCAAACGCTTTGTACACGGCATATTCAGCTGTACAAGGTGACGTTGAACGTACCGCGGCGGAGTCGGTTCCGCTTCATTTGCGCAACGCTCCCACTGGACTTATGAAGGGATTGGGTTATGGCGAAGGCTACCAGTATGCTCACGACCTGGAAGAAAAGGTTGCGGACATGCAATGCCTGCCGGATAATTTGCGAGATCGGGTTTACTACCATCCCACGAATGAAGGAATGGAGCAGCGGATTGGAGAGCGCATTGCAGAAATTGGGAAGAAACGGCCGCGCAAAACTTAGCTGGAAGCGGGCGACAAAAAGTCGCATTAGCATCAGCGCCCCATCACTCGGGAAGTTTCCTTTCCCCTTCCATCGCAAAGGTAGCCTCCGCGAATGCCGCTTGAGTCCCAGGTTGGCCAGTTCCTACGGAAATTTTGTAAATTCCTGGTGAGACTACGTGGTCCCCCGCCTCATTGACCCCGCTCAAATCACGTTCATTGAGGGTGAAATGCACGTGCGCGGCCTGTTGCGCGCCAACATGCGTGCGCTTGAATCCTCGCAGTGCGCGAATCGGCGCGTTGGCTGATTCGGGGAACTTGAGATAAAGTTCCGCAACCTCATCCCCATCCTTCTCGCTTAGATTTTTTATGTCTGCATCCACTTCGAGAGAATCGCCGGCGCTCAACTTTGAAGAAGAAAGTTTTAGGTTGCTGAACTCGAATTTTGAATAGCTCAATCCGAAACCAAATGGATAAAGCGGCTCACCGCGAAAATAACGGTAGGTCCTTTCTTTCATGGCGTAATCCGTAAAATCCGGCAGTTGGTCCGTACTCTTATAAAAAGTCACTGGCAATTTGCCTGCTGGATTGTTCACTCCGGCCAGGGTTTCAGCGATCGCGTTCCCGCCTTCTTCGCCCGAATACCACGCTTCTAGAATCGCATTTGCGTTTTCCTTGGCCCAATTGACTGCGAGTGCGCTGCCATTCATCAGCACGACCACCAGGGGCTTGCCAGTTGATTTCATCGCCTTCAGCAATTCTTCTTCTTCCTTCGGAAGATCAAGGCTGGTCCGGTCCCCTCCCTTAAAGCCTTCGAGGTTGACCGACATTTCTTCGCCTTCGAGATCGGATGTGATTCCTACCACGGCAATCACCACATCTGCATGTCTAGCGTCCGCCAACGCGAGATCAAGAGGGTGAGAATTGTCTTCGAGAGACCATACAAATTTTGCGATCGCTCCTCCCCCGCCCTGGAAATACTCCAGCTTGACGGGGTATTTATGGCCAGCTTCGAGCGGGACCTTCGCCGATTTAGTTTCAGCGCCGTGAGTGGTCCAGTCTTCAACGATTAGTTTTCCGTCGACCCATACACGAAAGCCGTCGTCGCCAGTGAACCCAATATCATAGTCACCAGATTTCTTAGGGACAACGAATCCAGCCCATCGCACGGAAAAGTTTTGGGTTCCGATTTCATCCGAGGGTGCGGTGGCGACGTAATCGAAGTCAATCGTCTGGTCGACGCGCTTCAGAACCGGAGTTCCTTGCAAATCGGTCCCTTTAAAATATTCGGCTTGCAGGCCCGGCGGCCCGGTCACGCTCTGCAAATTCGACGAAGGAATTGGCGTTGCCGCATCGCGCAATACCTTCGTTCCGGGCGCGAAAGAAATCTGGGCTCCGGAAAATTGCTTCCTTATCCCTTCAAGAGCGCTGGTCATGCGGGGGTTGGTCCCGTGATAATTTCCGTAGAGAACGTTCGTCTGATCAGCCAGCGGTCCGACGACCGCAATCCTTTTCACGCTATTGCTGAGAGGTAAAGTGCCGTCATTTTTCAACAACACCATGGATTCCCGCGCGGCTCGCAAAGATAGTTCACGATGAGAGGCAGTATCGTTTTCGCTGAATGGAATCTGCGCGTACGGCACCGATTCTGGTGGGTCAAACATTCCTAACAACATTCTGGCCCGCATCAACCGCTTGACAGCCGTGTCGAGATCTTTTTCCGGAAGCAATCCCTGCTTAACGGCATTTAAGTACGGCATGTAGTCGTTGCCGGGATCGTTGCAATCGAGATCGGTACCGCGGACCATTGACACCGCCACCGCCTCTTCACGCGTCTTAACATAGTGGTGGCCGCGTTGAATGTCGTAAACTGCGTCGCAGTCGGAGACTACGTATCCCTGAAACTTCCATTTGTCGCGGAGTCGATCTGACAACAGGAATTGATTCGCGCATCCAGGCTCGCCATTCACACTGTTGTAAACGCACATGACCGACCCTGCCTTACCCTCGGTCACGGCTGCGCGAAATGCCCACAGATAGGTGTCTTCTTCATCATGCTTCGAAACCGGTACATCAATGGTGTGGCGCGATGGCTCTGGTCCGCTGTGTACCGCATAATGTTTCGGCGTGGCAATCACCCGCAAATATTTCGGGTCATCGCCCTGCATTCCGGTGACATAAGCGACTCCCATGCGGCCGGTAAGATACGGGTCTTCGCCGTAGGTTTCCTGCCCGCGTCCCCAGCGCGGATCGCGAAAGATATTTAAATTCGGGGCCCAGAAATCCAGACCGACACCAAGAAAATTCCCATGGCGGATTTCCTCATGATGTTTGGCGCGGGCCTCGGTGCTGATGACAACACCCATATCGTGAATCAGGGGCGCATCGAAAGTAGCGGCCAATCCTATCGGCTCTGGAAAGATAGTAGCCTGCCCGGCTGCGACGCCGTGTAAAGCCTCGGTCCACCAGTTGTAGGCCGGGATTTTGAGCCGCGGGATTGCCGCTGCCATGTGAACAACCTGCGACGCCTTCTCCTCGGTGGTCATCCTCGCGACGAGATCATCCACCCGTTGATTCACAGGAAGCTGCGGGTTCAGGTATGGGGGCCGCTCCTGATTTTCGCCAGCGATAGATTGTGCAGAACTATAAAAAGAAATCAGCATCAAGGAAAAGGCTGCTACCACAAAGTGAACCCGGTGCTTGTTCATAATTCCCCGTCGGAAAGAAAGCGTTGAGAACGGGAGCGATTCTACAGGTTTTCCGGGACATCGGGAGGAAGAACAGGTTGACAGAAGCACTTTGCTCGACAAGAAAGTCGTTATGTCCTTTGCGCAGGGCGGATGCGACTTTGAATTGTTTATACTCATCAAAGCCTGCATAATCGAAACTCATGCCTTTGCTCCGACGGTTTTGCTTATCTCTAATCTTGCTAGTGGTTTGGCCGTTGAGTGGATGCCTTTTCCGATCGCACTCTGTCACTCCTTCTACCACGACAGTGGTTTTCAAGACTGCAACTCAGCAGCAATTGATTGATCTCATCAATAGCCAGGCGGCCAAAATTCATACCATGCAGGCCACCGTTGATATCGATACCACCGTTGGGGGAGCCAAGAAAGGGAAGGTCGTCGAGTACCAGCAGATTCGCGGATACGTTTTGGCGCGCGATCCTGCCATGTTACGAATGATTGGACTGATGCCTATTGTCCGGAATCGGGCGTTTGACATGGTAAGCGACGGGCAGAATTTCAAATTGTGGATTCCTCCGAAGAACCGCTTTGTGATCGGACGCAACGATGTGGTCGCGGAAAATCCCAAGCAACCTCTGGAAAATCTGCGGCCGCAGGTTATCTACGATGCCCTGCTTCTGCGCCCCATAGATCCAGAGCACGATATCGCTGTGCGGGAAATCGTTTCTGACACGGTTACGGACACCAAGGGTAGAAAGATTGTCAACTCCAACTACATCGTCGATGTCCTGCGCAAAGGCTCTCAGGGTTGGTACTTGAGCCGCAAAATCGTTTTTAATCGCGCTGATCTACTACCCGCGAGCCAGCTTATCTATAACGAAGATGGAGAGCTCGCGACCAATGCCCGGTATGAGGCGTACAAAGGGTACGACGGATTGAGGTTTCCTTCGCGGATAGAAATTTCACGCCCACAGGAGGAATACGACATCGTGCTCAGTTTCGTAAAGTTGGACTTGAATCTGGGATTGACTGATGACAAGTTCGAATTAGAGCAGCCTCCGGACGCAGAAGTAATTCGGTTGGATCAGCCGAAAAAGTAGCACTTCGCTTGTGGCCGTGATTGTTAGCTCATCATTTGATCGCAGCGAGAAATTATCAATGAACAAAATGGTTGTTGCCAATTTGGTGCATCGGCCGATTCGCTCGCTTATCAGCATTATTGCGATTGCGCTTGAGGTAACTTTGATTTTGCTGATCGTATGGCTTTCGTTGGGCATACTTAATGATTCCCGCAATCGCCAGCAGGGGATTGGCGCTGATGTAATCGTGTTGCCTCCGGGATCGTCCAACATCATTGGAGTAACGGGTGCGCCGGCTCCGATCAAAGTCGCGGGCATCCTGGCAAAACTTGACCATGTGCGAACGGTTTCGCCAGTCATCATGCAACTCTCGACGGTGGGCACGGTCGAAGTCTTATACGGAATCGACTTGCCATCCTTTGAGGCGCTCGGCGGCGGTTTCCACTATTTGAAGGGCGGTCCTTTCCAAGGTCCTAATGATGTGTTGGTGGATGATTTTTTTGCGCAGTCCAAACACGCGAAAGTCGGAGAGACCACTCAAATTCTCAATAAAGGGTTCCGAATCGCGGGGATCGTCGCTCATGGCAAAGGCGCGCGCAAATTTCTTCCCATTACTACGCTGCAAGATTTGATGGGAGCGAAAGATAAGGCATCTGCTTTTTACTTGAAACTCGATTCGCCTGATAGTGCTGACGAGGTCGTGCGCGAAATCAAAACCGTTCCGGGGATGGAACAATACATGGTGCGGTCCATGCGTGAGTATCTTTCCATGATGACCGCCAGCAATATTCCGGCGCTGTCCATTTTCATCAACACGGTGATTGGGATTTCTGTGATCGTCGGCGTGCTGGTTATTTTCCAGGCCATGTATACGGCGGTGATGGAACGCACGCGGGAAATCGGAATTTTAAAGTCCATCGGCGCGTCAAAATTTTATATCGTGAACGCGATTTTGCGTGAAACCATCTTGCTGGCGATTGCGGGCATCATCGTTGGGATCGGGTTCAGCTTGGCAGCCAGTGTGGGAATCGCGTACCGGCTGCCTACGCTACAACTAGTTCCCGTATGGAGTTGGGTAGGCAAGGCCGCAATCATCGCCGTTTTGAGCGCACTCGGTGGGGCACTGTATCCCGCTTACAAGGCTGCGCAAAAAGACCCTATTGACGCTTTGGCCTACGAATAATCCAGCGAAGCGAGTTTTTATAAGTTCAAGCCAGTGCGATTACGTCGATTTCCACCATTACATCCCTGGGCAGCCGCGCTGCTTCTATGGTCGACCTGGCCGGTGGACTAGACGCGAAATGACGCGCGTACACTTCGTTCATGGCCGCGAAATATCCCATATCTTGCAGAAAGACAGTGGACCTCACCACTTTCTCCAATCCGCTTCCCGCTGCCGCCAGAATGGCCGAAAGATTTTTGAGAACGCGCTCAGTCTGCTCGGCGATGCCTCCCGAAATGACCTGTTGAGTCGCAGGATCGATCGCTACCTGTCCCGAGACGAACACAAATCCGTTAGCGCGGATAGCCTGCGAATAAGGCCCTATGGCCTGCGGAGCGTCTTTTGTGGAAATAACATCTCGCAAATTTTCCTCCTGGGTAAGGATACTCTTATCAAATATGCCATACGGCCTGCGAGAAGAATTGCAGCGCTCGTCCTCGCCTCATACACGACTCTTCGGTTTTATTCTAGTGCACCGTTACGGACACGAGTCTTGCTCTCATTGCTCAATCCCTCGCCCTGTTCTTAATCCAGATTGGGGTGCCGACGAATCCGAACGCCTTCCGAATTTGATTTTCCAGAAACCGTTGGTACGAAAAATGTAGTTGCACTTTTCTATTCGTGAATAGCACGAATGTTGGCGGAGACACCGACGATTGCGTCATGTAGTAAATCTTGACCTGTTGGCGAGCTGGGACTGCGGCGCGGTCGAAATCTACCTTCTTCACGAAGCGGTTCATTTCACCAGTACCAATGCGCTTGCGTCGCTCGGTTGCCACTTTTTCCAAAGTAGGAAAAATCTTATCGGTTCCCACTCCAGTGGACGCGGAAACGAATAGCACCGGGGCGTAGCTTAGAAATTTCAGCGAGTCGCGGAGCTTGTATTCGTACATTTCGCGATCCGCGGGACGTTTGCTTTCCTGCATGCGTCCCGCCTTCGACTGGCTGGCTGCGCCTTTCTTTCCGCTGATAATTAAATCCCATTTGTTAACGATGATGATGACCGAGCGCCCGCTTTCGTGGGCGTAGCCGGCGATGGTGGCGTCGAGCGCGCTCACCCCTTCGGTGGCATCGATGACCATGATGGCCACGTCGGCGGCCTCAAGGTGCTTGCGTGCCATGACCACGGAAAGTTTTTCCGCCATCAGATGCGTCTTGCCTTTGCGGCGAATTCCGGCGGTGTCGATGAAGCGGTAGCGCTGACCATCACGCTCGACAATTTCATCCACTGCGTCCCGAGTGGTGCCGGGAATGGGCGAGACAATCGCCCTTGAGGTTCCGGTAAGTCGATTCAGCAGCGTAGATTTTCCAACGTTCGGGTGGCCGATGATCGCGACCTTCGTCTCTTTCTCTGGCTCGGGCGGGGCATCCGGATCGAATTTAGGGGCCTCTGCCTCCGGTTCCGGAGTTCGCGAATCCGTCTTAGCGTCGGGAATGGCTGTCTCTAGCTTCAGCGAGGTGAAGATCGAATCGAGCAGGTCGTCGACGCCGCGTCCGTGCTCGGCGGAAATCGGAAATAACTTGCTCACGCCGAGCCGGTGGAACTCATCTGCCAAGCGCTCTTGTTTAGCACTGTCAATTTTGTTCACGGCGAGGAAGAGTGGTTTGCCGCCTCGAATCATCAATCGGGCCAATTCGAGGTCGGGGCCAGTGATCTCGGTGCGTCCGTCGATCACCATAATGACGGCGTCTGATTCCGCGAGTGCGACCTTAGCCTGGCGAAAAATTTCTGCCGGAATGAAGTCTTTATCTTCGGGAATAATGCCGCCAGTATCCACAATGCGCAGTCGAATGCCGCGCCATTGCGCCTCCCCGTACAGCCGATCACGGGTGATGCCAGGCTCGTCGCCGACGATGGCGCGGCGCGAGCCGACTATGCGATTGAAAAGTGTGGACTTGCCCACGTTGGGTCGCCCCACGATGGCGAGAGTGGGAACCCCCTCGGCTGCTGGTTCGCTCAGTGCACTGGATCGAATTCTGGTCATAGGGGGGTCAGTGGTCGTTAGTCGTCGAGATCAATTTATTTAGGCATTCTGGGTTTGCTAACGACGAACTACTAACGGCCAATACGGGGGCCTCAAGATGCAATACTACGCCCAGGCCGACGCGGAGAACGTGTGCTGCGGAAAGCTTCGACCCGATTGCGCCCCCCATGTTTAGCGCGGTAAAGAGCTTTATCAGCAGAATGGATAACCTCTTCCGGACTCAAAGTTTTCGAGGAGGGTTCGGCAACTCCAATGCTGACCGTCACCGATAGCTCGCCTTCCGGGGTTGGCGCGGCGACTTTTTTGGGCCGCGGCTTTTTTGAGCTGTTCGGACGGTCCGCGTTTCTCCGATCCGGCCCTCGCGATTCGGCCCGCCGTTCGGGCGCGCCCCGCACCCGGAACGTCGAAGTCTGAATGGTCGCGCGCAACGCTTCCAAATGGTCGAGGACTTCCGCCATCGCTTTCCCAGAAAACAAAATCGAGAACTCTTCTCCCCCCACGCGGTAGGCGTGACCTCCTCCGGTAACATCGGCGAGTTTACGTGCCACCAGGCGCAACACTTCGTCGCCCGTATCGTGTCCGTAAGTGTCGTTAAAACTTTTGAAGTGATCGATGTCGACGACTGCTATGGAATAAGGCGCACTCAAAGCCGAAAGTGCTTCGTTGAACGCGCGTCGGGACGGCAATCCGGTGAGTTCGTCTTGATACGCCAAAGCATAAGTATTCTCGATAATGGAACTCACCAGAATCAAGCCTGCAGTGCCGAAGTATGCGGTACCGTCGTTGCCGACGGCGCCGGCATGCAGGCCGAAGAGGGTGGCCACGGCAGACCAGAACAATCCGCTCTGCACTGGTTGGCGATAGCGAATTAGTTTTGCCGCAAGTACGATCACGGCTGCTACGAATAAGAAAACAGCCACCTGTGGAATGGCACCCCAAGCACCGTGTCCAATTAAGGGATTGTGGATAAAACCCGGGGCCACGCGCGCACCCGGACGACACAGGACCGCCACGAATACCGACTCGAAAAAGACGATTGCGATCGGCGGTGCAAGACTAGGTAGCGCCAGGGCGCGTTCTTGCGAGAAGGAAATCAAAATAAAGTTGAGCGGGACAAGGACTGCGATGGCTTCCAAAGCAATATGTCCCGGGCCGGATGGAGTCACACCGTGCGGCGAGAAAAAGTCTATGGCGCGGTATGCAAGCAAAATCGTAAGTAGCGCGAAAATGATGCGAGCCGTGTGAAAACGTAACGCGAGTAAAATTCCGGCCAAAGAGGTTACGTAATAAAAAACCTGGAGGGTTGTAAGTGACACCTTTAGCAGCCCAGTGCCGACTAAAAAAAGCGTGCACAGCAGGAGAACGCCGCCAGGTACGGCGAACGACTTGAGGGTCCTGAAAGTCATGGAGAATAGGATCTGCGTCGCGCAACTGTCGCCGGACGTGTGATTTTTGCTCAACCGGTCGCGCGAGCGCGCCCCGTCACTATATTTGCTTGGGTAGATTATCTCTTGCCGGAGACATAACGACGAGTGGCAGGCACGATTCCCATTTTGGTAATTTTTCCCCTTTGCGGATTCTTAAACTTTTGTGCATGTCGCAATTCGGTCTCGTCATTCGCTCGCTAGTCAACAATCCAATTAGAAGAACCTTATGCGAATCTTGATTGCAGAAGATGATCCGGCACTGGCCAGCTTCGTAAAAAAAGGACTAGAAGCACAATATTACGCGGTGGACGTTTCTCCCAATGGCGAACAGGCGCGGGCCATGGCTGCGGAACTCGACTACGATCTGCTCATACTCGATCTCAATCTCCCTCTCCTGGATGGAGTCACCGTACTGCGTTCGCTGCGACAACATAAAGCCGGAATGCCTATTCTCGTGGTGACTTCGCGGCACCGGGTCGAAGACAGGGTGCAATGCCTCGATCTGGGGGCCGACGATTATCTGACGAAGCCCTTTTCGTTCATGGAACTATCGGCGCGCGTGCGGGCACTGCTGCGAAGAAGTCACTTGTCGGAAACCTCGACGCTCACCGTGGCCGATCTCAAATTAGACCGCATCGAGCGGCGGGTCGAACGCGGGGGAAGGCGTATTGATCTGACGTCCAAAGAATTCGCATTGTTGGAATACATGATGCGCAACGCCGGCAGGCGGGTAACCCGCGCCATGATTATCGAGCACGTGTGGAATTTATCGTTTGATACTTCCACCAACATCGTTGACGTTTATGTAAATTATTTGCGCCGCAAAATGGACAAGGGCTTTCCCAGTCCGTTAATTCACACCGTGCGCGGAGTTGGGTACGAGTTGAGCAATCGCGCAGAGTTACAGTCGTCTTAGCGGTGACCGCCATTGCCATTACGGGAACCTCCCGCAACAATGAGCCGAATCTAATCCGGCTTTAATGTCCTTCCAAGCTTCCAGGATTTTAATCGCAAATATACACAGCGTTGTCGTCGGCCCGCCTTTTTGCTTTGAGTCCTTCCCCCAAAAGCATGCGAGCGCCTCACCAAGGCGATGGCAACTGCTTCATCTCGGGGAGGACAAGTGCACACAAAACCAGTGACGTCCGCGAACATGTGGGATGACGACCAGGAACGAGAGCGCCTGCTGATACAGCAGCTTCCGCAAGTGCGCTATATTGCGCGCCGCATTCACGACCGCTTGCCTCGTCACGTGCTGCTCGACGATATGGTCCATGCGGGAGTCCTGGGCCTGATCGACGCGCTGCAAAAATTCGATTCCGAGAAACACGTGCAATTTGGTTCTTACGCTAAATTCCGCATACGTGGCGCTATCCTTGACAGCCTGCGAGAAATGGATTGGAGTCCTCGCGACCTGCGGCGTAAGGGACGCAGGTTGGAGGAAGCCTATAACAAACTTCGCAGCGAACTTGGTCACAATCCCAATGAGCCGGAGTTGGCGGTGGAGTTGGGTATGAGCTTGCGTGACCTTCAAGCGCTGTTGGGGGAGATCGATGGACTGGAAGTTGGCAGCTTGCGCGTGCTGTCCCAACGTGATGGGAAGGAAGAGGACCTATCCGAATATTTGCCCAACGAAGCCGACGAAACTCCGCTGATTTTATGCTTGAAATCTGAAATGAAACAGTTGCTGGCCAATGCGATCGAGGCCCTTCCCCAAAAGGAAAAACAAGTGTTGGTGCTGTACTACTACGATGAGCTAACCATGAAGCAGGTCGGCGCGGTGCTGGGGGTCGGGGAGTCGCGAGTCTCGCAAATTCATTCGGTCGCGGTGGTGCGCTTGCGGGCACGCCTGGGAGAAATCACGGGAGATGCAGTGCCGCCCGACGGACGAGTGAACGCAGCCTGGGCTTGATTATTTTGCGGCAGAGAGTTGATCGACGGAGAGCAGGGTATTCATTGATCCGGAGCGAAAGCCTTCAAGATCAAGCGTCACAAATTTGAAGCCGAGGGTTTTGAAAAGCTTTGTGAATTGCATCGCCATCTCGGGGTCAAGGGCTCGCGGCAATTCTTCTCTGGCAATCTCGATACGAACGATGTCACCGTGATGGCGCACGCGGAACTGACGGAACCCCAGTTCCCGCAAAGCGTCCTCGCCCTGCTCCACCACGCTTAGATTTTCGCGGGTCACGGCGCGTCCGTATTCAATCCGCGACGAAAGACATGCGGAGGCTGGTTTTTCCCAAACTCGCAACCCAGCCACGCGCGCCATCTCTCGCACATCTTTTTTGCTCAACCCTGCTGCAAGCAGGGGTGCCGCCACGTGATGGCGCTTGGCCGCGGCTTGACCCGGACGAAAATCGCCTTGGTCATCTACATTGACTCCGTAAGCGATCGAATCGAAACCATGGACATCGCGAAACTTCTCCATCACCGTAAATAATTCATCCTTGCAATGAAAACAGCGAGAAGCATCATTGCGGGCGTAATCGGGACTGTCCAACTCCGATGTGGTCACCACCTCGAGGGGTATTCCCATCTCACCGGCGAACTCAACCGCATCGGCCAACTGCGCCCGCGCCAGACTGGGAGAATTGGCAATCACGGCCAGCATTTTTTTACCGAGGACTCGATGTGCCGCCCAAGCTAAAAACGCTGAATCCACGCCGCCGGAATACGCAACCAACGTCCGCCCTAAAGCTCGGATACTCCGATCTAGAGCAGCTTGCTTGTTGGATAAGTCGCCCATTGTCATGAAATTATCCGGCGCTCTCGCCTAAAATTGCAAGACTAACCCAATTGATAGGCGGGCGTTGTTTTGAGTTCCGCTAAAAAACCGGCTCTGCACCAGATCGCCTTCGAAGCGAGCGCCGAGAGCGTGAATGATCCGGTAATCGAGGCCGCCGCCAAGGGCGTCAGCAAACGACGTGTTCGTACTAGAGAATCCGGCCGCGCTGCCGCTGATGTGAGATGCACCCACAAACGCCTCGGCGAAGGGGGTAAATTTCCCGATGGGTACAGAAACCCGCGGGCCAAAGAGGACGTTATAAACATGCGCCTTGGCGCTGATGACGCAACCGGACGAAATTCCGCCGCAAGACACGGGAAAATTTTCGGAAGGATAGTGACCACTGAAATCAGCAACGACGCCTATAAACGGGAATATCTTCCCTTCGAGCGATCCGTTCCAGCCACTTAGACCTGCGCGACTGCCCGACCCCAGGTCGCTGCTAAGGTAGGAGTATCCAAAGAAAACATTTCCCTTAGTGGGGATTTGCGCGGCAGCTGAACTTAGCAAAGAGGCGGCAAGTAGTGCGCTGAGCAAGATGTGGCGAATCATCGGGTAGGATCCTCCTGATTTTATTTCTTGGATGCGCTTCAACCCGTGAGTAGAATCTATTTTTCGACCGGAGGGACATATTCCGCTGGAAGGGCGGCACCTTCGCCGAAAAAATACTGCTCCATCTGCTTGACGATTACCTCCTGATCTTCCCGGCGCGCTGGATTCAGCCGATATTCATTCAGAAGCATTTTGCAGAATTCGGTCCAGCCGGCCCATGCTTCTCGTGAAACCTGGTTGTAAATCTTGTTTCCTAACTCCGTATCGAAGGGAGGCTCGTCCAACCCTGGAAGTTCTTTGTGCAGCTTGGCGCAGAAAACTTTGTGCTCAGGCATAAAAAAATTATCTCATGTCCGTGGGATCATGAAATTACCCCCGTAAGAAAAAGGTCCGCTACGAAAGCGGACCTTGGAGGAAGTTTTTTGCTACTAACCTCGGGGTGGAGCGGAGTTCGTTGGAGTGGTTTCAGGAAGCGTTCCTGGAGTAGTCGAATTTCCCGGGGACGCAGTGCCTGGAGCCGTGCTCGGAGTTGGAGTAGCGCTTTGCGGCATGGGTGCCGCAGTACCGGGATTCTGGGTGGCAGTACCATTGCTCGGATAAGTCGATCCAGTGTTTGGCATTGACGTCCCCGAATTCTGCGAAACTGACCCAGAAGCGTTTGAAGACGGCGTAGCAGACGTCGAAGTACCCGGCTGTCCACTCGAGGTGGTCCCAGCGGTACCGTTAGAAGTCGACCCAGATGAGCCGACTTGAGATGTTGATCCAGCGGTTCCGGAGGTGGTCCCGACGGTCCCTGCGCCTGCACCTGCGCCCATCCCAGCCCCTGCACCCGCACCTGTCCCGGCACCCGTTTGCGCTCCTGCCGGAATAATAAGACTTGCTGCAAGAACAAGTGAAGAAAGTATGCTTAATCGATTCATAATCACCATCCTAGCTTTTTTGGTTACTAACAGCTCGACTTTACGGCGAGCGTGAGCAATTGGGAATCCAGTAAAGCCTATAAGGTGAGCATGAAGGAGGCGTAGTTCGGAGTACTCCGCCACAGGTAAATTACCCAGCACGTAGAAATGCTGTCGACAAAAAGGCCCGCCTTCGCTGATGCGATAGACGGGCCGTAACACAATTGGGGAAGAAAGTTTTAATCCCAACTCGGCAGAGCGTCGGTATGCTCTAACCGGACAGAATTCAGCTCTTCCGGCGAGAGTCCCAGGAACTTCAGGATTGTTGGTGCCACTTGTGAGGTTGCGATCGGGGTCTAGAAAGGACAAGCCCCACATTGGTGTCAGCACTCGCGGAGCTTGTCCCCAGCATCGAGGCTGATTTCGGCGCGATCTTCGAGTGGAGAGAAAGGGCCTTCGCACATCACAGACGGCTCCGGGATTCAAGCCGCGTCGTCGATTTTTATCCGAAGAGACTTCAAAAATTTCAGGTCTTGATCGCTGATTTTAAATTCAGGATTACTCGAAAGCGTAGTCACCATCGAGGTTTTATCACTCGACTTCTCGCCGGGTTTGCTCACACCAATGGTGGCCTCTAGCACCAGAAATATGTCATAACCGCCGTCTTTTATCTTTGAAACCACTTCGGCGATCTGGTCGGAATCGGCAAGAGACTCATTGATGGCCTCCCCCAATTCCTTCATTAATTGTTTTAATTGCTGATCCACAGAACCCCCTTCGCCAGCGCAGCTCGCTATCTCCTGAGTGGTTCAGAAGAAAGTTGCCGACATCCTACGCGATTAGATGCAGCCAAGCTGATAGCGGTTCCCGAGTCAATCCCGCCGCGCTATTGTAACCTGAACTTGCTAAAATCAAAGCTAAATGAGCCCCCCTTCAACCGCGCGAAAACTCGGCACAGCCGCCCGAATCATAGGCAGGCAATTTCGCGGCACCCGCACTTATGATGCCGCGGTTAAAGCTGGTCGCGCTACTGGGCTTCACTTCGGCCGCGTATTCCATCAGCTGTGGTTGGAGATTACGGGGTTTGTTTTCCTGGTTTTATCCGCCATTGGCGCCTTCGCCTTTGCACACGAATGGGCGAAGTATCAAGTTGCGCGGACCAGCTCCAACCGATTGGTGCTCGCATTTTGCTTTACGGTGATGTTCGGATGGTTCGGCTTCACTTCCTTCTGGCGCGTTCGGAAAAAAAACGCGCGAGACCAAAGGATTTAATGCCGATGGATTAAATGTTGCGTTCAAAAGGTGTCCGCCCTTCTGACGCCATGCCGCTTTAATTCACCCAGCCAGACTTCGAGCCGCCATCCCTCTTCCCGCCCTGATCTTCCTCCGGAGGCACGTAATTGCCCTGCTCGTCAAAGGTGACCTTGCGGTCATGTTTGCGCATGTAGACTTCAAATTTGCGGGCGGCGCGCTTTCGTTTCCAGCGAAAGTAGCTGTTGCGCAGCCCGCCCGAAGGCTTTGAGACCGAGACCGGTCCGCGACGCGCGAAGAATGCCGTGTACCAGATATAGCCCGATCCAAGCCCGAGCAACTGCACAAAATACAAGAGCGCAAAGTGATTCAGCAACAGGTAAGCAGTTTCGATGGCCGCAACAAAGAGAACAATCCATTTCACCGGAATGCGGATGGGAATCGGAAACAGCATGATCGGCGCGCCCCGATTAAACAAATAAAAAACCATCAAAATCGCGTTCGCGGCCGCTCCCGACCCAAGGGCTGGCCCTTGTGCGATCACCTGCGTCAACGACAACGCAAAGCCAGCGACCGCCGAAAGAACGATGCTGCCGAAGAAAAGTCCGTAGAATCTTGACGACCCAATGCGTTCTTCGACCGACCATCCTAGAAAATAGAGACCGATGAGCGACATCACAAAATTCAGCGGGTCCACGTACATGAACGCGTAGGTGACGAACTGCCACACCCATCCTTGCCGGACCTGCGCAGGATTCAAAATGCCGAGCGAGAGTACAGCCTGTCCACTGCCCGGGGCGAAAGACATCAGCAGCAGGATCACCACATAAATCGCGACGCTGGCGATTATGATCTGCCGCACTGCCCCGCGAAAGGGCGGCAATCCAATGTCGGAAGAGAGATCTCTCGCCATAGCGAAACCCGCGTGAAACCCACGTAGGGACAGCCGCCCCCGGCTGTCCAGTCGAGCGAAGCTCGACAGCAACTAAACCCCACAAAACCGGACAGCCGAAGGCGGCTGTCCCACGTGATTATCGAAACTCCTGTCGATTATCCTATCAGGTTAATTTCCGTGTTCTGGTGACGGCACGACGGCAAGACTCTTGTGACCTGCGGCATCCACGGCCCTGACCGCGAAGATCACATTGTCCTTCGATAGCGGCGAAGTGAACGTCGTCACATTTCCGATTGTCTGAGCGTGCTCCCAATCCGGGCTAGATGTATTGCGCCATAACAATTCGTATCCCGTAGCGCTGGCAGAGGCTCTCCAAGTCAAAGTCGAATCGTTACTCAATTTTTGGGTGAGCAAATGAACGCGCGTCGGAGGGCTGGGTGAGGACGCTAAGGACGCAAGCGTAGCCACGTTTAAGCGCGCCACATTCGCAATGTATTCGTAGTTGACAAACTTCGGTAAATCGCCGAATTCAATCCCATTCTCAGTGCGGACATTTTGATGCTGATGATCAAAGTTCTCGCGGAATTCGGTGAATCGCACCGCTGCATATCCTTGCTGATTGAATGAAAGATGGTCACCGCCCCGAAGATAACGATCCCCCCGGAAAACCAATAACGGCTTCACCGGATTACCATAGGTCCGCCCAACCTCAGCGACGAATCTGGCCAACTGGCGAGACGCCGAATCGCTCTCGCCGCCTAGGCTTGCAATCTGGCGAATCTCGGCCGCTGAAGCCGCATCTGGCAGCCCCTCGGAGAACACGCGAACAGCGTTGGAATCTTGTTTAAAGTTCCGGTCACCGCCAACAATGTCATTGTTCAATACCGCCTCAATGTCCCATCCCTCAGACTTCGCGAGCTTGGCGAAATGGCCGCTGCCATTCAGTCCCTGTTCCTCGCCGGCGACCGTCAAAAAAATAATTGTGGCGGGAAATCTCATCTTGCTTAACACCCTCGCACACTCAAGACTTACGGCGGTGCCGCTGGCGTCGTCGTTCGCGCCCGGAGCTGCTCCCGACAGGTCGAGGGTGTCGCTGTTACGTGAATCATAGTGTCCCGTGACCAGAATGATTCGTTTCGCGCTTTCCGCATCAGTCCCATGCAAGATCGCGTAGACGTTCGTGATCTGAGTCGCAGAGGGAATGCGGTCCGTGGGACTTTCGACGAAGCTGTCGGTCTTCAGCTCGAGGCAGCCGCCGCAATCGCGGGAATATCGTTCAAACTCAGCCTTGATCCACTCGCGCGCCGCTCCAATGCCGTGGCCGGCTTCCAGAGACGTTGCGTCCTGCGCGGACAGGGTTGACCTCGTCCCAAAAGTTACCAGCCTCGCAATGGTGCCCTCAACTGCCTTCGCCGAGACCTGTTCCATAGCCGCGGCAATCTGTGCATCGGCCCGAGGGGCTAGGTCCTGCGATATCGCGGGAACGCCAGACGATATTAGAGCTAGCATCAGCAGCGAGTTTCTCGGAACTGTCTTTTGTATCCGCATATTTATTTCAGCTCTGGGCAGCCTTGCTTGAGGTTCGCTCATCCGAAGCCCGACAATATGGATAGCGCTTGACCTTATCCACGGAAGAATCTAAATATTAACAAAGGCCCAATCACGAGAACGGAGGCTAGTTTTGGTTTACTGTCCGGAGTGCGACACCAACCTGGATTTGGAAGAAGAAGAAATCGATGAGGGCGAAGTCGTTTCCTGCCCCGAGTGTGGCACTGAGTACGAAGTGGTGACCATCAATCCGATCGAGCTGAAGCCTGTAGAAGAAGGTTACGAAGAGGAAGAGGAAGAAGAAGCCGAAGATGGAGATTTTTCCTGATTTATTGTCTGCTGGCGAACGACGACAAGTGACCTCCTGTAACTCATGAACACTGTAGCTGCCTATTAGTTGCAAACTACCCCGGGTTACTGAAGCTCGATGGGAAACTTCACCATTCGCCCTCCCCTGCGCATCTACAATAGAAGGGAGGAGAGCGGGAGGACCACCATGAAAACGCATCGACTTTCGACGACCTTTACTATTTTCGGAGCAATTTTGGCCGTCGCATGTGTTCTTAACGCAGCGGCCTTCGCCAAAGACAAAGAGACCAACAATGCGGGGCGCTTCCTGGCTGGCCGCGTACTTGACCGTCAGGACAATCCCCTTCCCGACGCTGTGGTTTACCTATCCGACGCCCGTTCTCGGGCGGTCAAGACTTACATCGTCGGGCAAAACGGCTCGTACGACTTTCCAGCGCTTTCTCCCAACGTTGATTACGAAGTTTATGCTCAGTATCACGGTCAAAAAAGCGACACTAAAACGGTGAGCCAGTTCGACGACCGCAAGCAGGTGAACATAATTCTGCGGATTGATACCAAGTAGAATCGCTTGGGCATGAAAACCATTTCACGCGCTGATCCTCTCTCCTATCTTGCTGCCCAACTCGACGACCTCAAAGCTAAAGGGACGCACTTCCGATTGCGGGTGCTCGATGACGAGCAAGCGGCGGTCTGCACTTTTGACGGCAAGAAAGTCATAAATCTCGCCTCCAACAATTACCTAGGGCTGACAACCCATCCGAAACTGCGTGATGCGGCACTCGAAGCCACTCGCAAATACGGAGTCGGATCGGGCGCGGTGCGTACCATCGCCGGCACCATGAAGATCCATCTGGAGCTGGAGGAAAAAATTGCGCGCTTCAAAAATGTGGAAGCTTGTGTGGTTTTTCAATCCGGATTCGCCGCGAATGCCGGGACGGTTTCGGCAATTCTAGGCAAGGACGACTACATAATCTCGGACCAATTGAACCACGCGTCGATCATCGATGGAGCGCGGCTTTCAAGAGCGAAGATTTTAGTATTCCGCCACAAAGACATTGCTCACGCCGAAGAACAACTGGCGAGCGTGAAAGACGCTCCTGGCAAAAAGTTGCTGATCACCGATGGAGTGTTTTCGATGGACGGTGACATCGGCCCGCTTCCGGCATTGTGCGCGCTCGCCGAAAAATATGGCGCTATCATGATGGTGGACGACGCCCACGCCTCCGGCGTTCTGGGCCGCAATGGCCGGGGCACCGTCGATCATTTCCATGTTCATGGACGGGTAGACATCCAGGTAGGAACTTTGTCCAAGGCCATCGGCACCCTTGGAGGTTACGTTTGTGGAACTCGCGAGTTGATCGACTTTCTGTATCACCGTGCTCGTCCGTTCTTGTTCTCAACTTCGCATCCGCCATCGGTGGCCGCGACATGCATCGCCGCCTTCGATGTCCTTGAGAATGAGCCTGAACGGATTGAAAAACTTTGGGACAACACTAACTTTTGGAAGAAAGAACTGGCCCTGTTGGGATTCGACGTTGGTGGAATATCCACTCCCACGAGCGAAACTCCCATCACGCCTATCATTATTGGCGAGGGAAAACTCACCATGGATTTCTCTCGCGAGCTTTTCAAAGAAGGTGTGTTAGCGACCGGGATTGCTTTTCCAACTGTGCCCGAAGGGAAAGCGCGCATCCGAACCATCGTCACCGCAACCCATACGAAAGAGGAGCTTGCGCAAGCGCTGGAAGTATTGAAGAACGCAGGTAAAAAGATGGGGATTTTAAGTTCTGCCGGAAAATAGCCAGAAAAGTTGTCCTCATGAGCAAGTGAGCTCCCCATGGCGGAAGCTCCCCCCACCGAACCTCCTTAAGCTACGAAGTTAGGCCCGGACTCTCAGTGATAAGTCGCACTACCGATAAACAATTCTTCCGGCAACAATCGTCGCGAACACTTTTCCCGTAAGTTGCCAACCGTCAAACGGAGAATTGCGCGATTTGGATTTGGATTTTCCGACTTCGAACGTCCATCGTTTTTTAGGATCGAAGATAGTCACATCCGCATGATTTCCGCGCGCTAAAGATCCTCGGCCTTTCAAATTGATTACGCGGGCCGGACCCGAAGTGAACAATTCGACAATCCTTGTGAGTGGAATTCTATGCTCGCGATGCAGCTTGGTGATCGCAAGCGCAAGAGCCGTCTCTAGGCCGGTGATTCCAAACATCGCGCGTTCAAATTCGACAACTTTCTCATGAGCGGCATGAGGTGCATGATCGGTGGCAATGGCGTCCACCGTACCGTCGGCCAGGGCGGCAATCATCGCCTTTCGATCTATGCTGGAACGCAACGGCGGATTCATCTTGAAATTGGTGTCGTAATCTCCAATGTTTTCATCTATGAGTGAAAAGTGATGCGGTGTCACCTCGCAGGTGATACGGATCTTGCTACGTTTCCCCCCACGAATAACTTCCAACGCTTCAGCCGTGGAGGTATGGGCCACGTGCAAACGGGCACCAGTAAATTGTTGCGCCAGTTGCAAGTCCCTCTCGACGATGGACGCCTCGGCCGAGCCCGCCATGCCCCGCAAGCCTAAACGAAATGACGTGGGACTCTCATTCATGGAACAATGCTCGGTGAGGCGCGTGTCTTCGGCGTGTTGAATTACAGGCAGGCCAATCTCCGAGGCAAGCCGCAGAGTTTCGCGCATGATCGCATCGGCGAGAATAGGCCGTCCGTCATCGCTAATGGCTACCGCCCCAGCACGTTGTAGAGCTCGGAAATCAGTGAGCACCGCACCTTTGCTAGCAAGGGTCGCTGCCGCAACGGGGAACACGTTGACCACGGCGCGACGGTCAGGTTGTTGCAGCCACGTTACCCACTCAGGAGAATCCACGATCGGTAACGTATTCGGCATGCAGCAGACGGAGGTAAAGCCTCCCGCAGCTGCAGCCGCCGTGCCCGATGCGATTGTCTCTTTATAACTTTGCCCCGGTTCGCGCAGGTGAACGTGCAAATCGATAAATCCTGGCGCCACTATCAGACCCCTGGCGTCAACGGTCTCCACATTGGAATCGCGCAATTTGTTGGGCCGCGCAACTTCAGCAACCCGGCCATCCCGCAATAAAACATCCATGGGCCCATCGATGTTCGCCGAAGGATCAATGAGGTGGCCACCGCGAATAAGTAAACTTGCTGCTAGCTTTTGATTCATGCGCGACCCTTGCCGGAAGCTCGCGCTAAGATCGCCATGCGGACCGCTACGCCGTTGCGCACCTCTTCCACAATTACAGACTGCGGGCAATCCGCAACCTCTGAAGTCAGTTCCAACCCCCGCACAATAGGTCCGGGATGCATCAGCAATGCATCTTTGTTCGCCAACCTGAGGCGCTGCGAAGTAATTTGAAACTTCAAAATATATTCCTGAAGGCTCAGACTCTTCCCCGCCAACCGTTCTTTCTGCACTCGCAGCACCATAACTGCATCCGCACCCCGCACCGCGTCTTCGACAGAACGGCTCAAACGGAGGGTAGGAGCGAGGCTGCCGGCAAGTTCCGGCAAAAATTCCGGCGGTCCGCAAAGCGTGATCTGCGCCCCAAATTTGCTGAACAAATGAATCGCGGAACGGGCCACGCGACTATGGTAAATATCGCCCACAATCGTAAGACGCAATTTATTCAAGGTCTTGCGATGGCGAAGAATGGTGTACGCATCAAGCAAAGCCTGTGACGGATGTTCGTGCATTCCGTCACCTGCGTTAATGACAGGAATATCCAAATGCTGTGCGGCCAGCAGCGGAGCGCCCGCGTTCGGATGACGAATAACAAGTACGTCAGCCCCCACCGCCTGCAACGTGTAAACGGTATCGATCAACGACTCGCCTTTTTCCACGCTCGATCCACTCGATTGGATGAGCGTGGTCATTGCTCCCAGAGACTTCGCGGCGATCTCAAATGAACTACGTGTACGGGTCGATGCCTCGTAAAAAAGCAACACGACGCGCTTCCCCCGCAACAGAGGCCCGCTGCGGCGCGGATTCATCCGCGCAGCGATCTTTAACAAAGATAGAATTTCCGCCGCGCCCATATGCTCTACGCCCAGAATTGAGCCGCGAGCAATCGTTCGTTCAGCAGCGTTAATCTTTGTAGGTTTTTTGGCGGCCATCATAAGGAAAGATCACAGCTCAGTGCCGAAATCATCAAAAGGGCTATGTTTCTTTTGTTGGAGCAGTTGGTGGTTTCTCAACCAGCAAGACCCTTTCCGCGTCGTCCAATTCTCGAAGTTGAACTTCAATTATTTCCCGCGAACTGGTCTGCAATTTGCGCCCCACAAACGTTGCTTCTATCGGTAATTCCCTGTGACCGCGGTCAATCAAAACGCAGAGCTGCACGCGCTTTGGGCGGCCGTGCCTGAAGAGCGCGTCCAATGCGGCCCGGGTGGTGCGACCCGTATACAGCACGTCATCCACCACCACAATCGTTTTCCCGGTAATCGAAAATTCCATTTCAGTTTTTTGAACAACCGGCTTGTGCCCCAACGTGGAAAGATCGTCGCGATAAAGGGTGATGTCGAGGGTCCCAACCGAGATTGGGGTCTTTTCAATGCGTTGGATCGTTTTCTGTAGGCGCTGTGCAAGAAAAACTCCGCGCCGGCGGATGCCCACCAAGCCTATATCCGTTGCGCCATCGTTTTTCTCGATGATCTCGTGCGCCAAACGCACCAGGGTTCGTTCGATTTCAGAAGCAGACATCAATTGCGCCTTCTGCTTGAGATTCGATTTAGGATTGGTGGCAGGAGTCATGAACGCTGCATCATACGTGGGACGCACCGCGCCGGGCAATACTCACAGGTCAGATGGAATCCTTTCGTTTTAGGGCAGCCGCTCCCAGCATGCCGCCGACGCCAGAGACCACGAGGAAAAGAATCAGCATCATAATAAAACCTAGCGCCAGCATGACGACGAAGCCCTGGCGGCTGGCATAGAACTCCAGCACTTCAGCCATCTGTGGGTTGGTGCTACCGGCACCGTATTGCTGGATGGCCTTCAGCATTAATGAATGAATGTTTCCCGCGGAGTGCAGAACTGCGATAGCGCCCGCCGTCGCGATGGCAGTAATCGCAAATCCCAGCATGCCGGTCAATGCGCCCAGGCGTGCCCCTAGCCCCAGGGTTAAGCGGGCGAAGGGATTCCGCCTGCGGAAAAAATATACCGACAAAAATCCTGATGCTAACAGCCCAACTCCAAGCGCTCCGCGTAACACCGATGACAGCAGCGTTGTTATCAATAAACCCAAAAAGGCGGCAGGCAGAGCCTGCGCCCACGCCATACTCGACTGCGGGCGCAACGGTGGGTACTGAGACTTTTCGGCAGCTGGCAGACTTGGGTTTTCAGGGCTGGCAGGCGCCTCGGCGGTCACCACTCTAATCTGCGGCGCTTTGCATTGCGAACAAAACGCCACTCCGTCTTCGACGGCAGCGTCACACTGATAGCAGCGATGTTCCACTAGTTCTCACGTTACAGTACCCGGATTGAAAGAGGCAAGATAGAGGCTGAAGAGTCGCTTATCCCTATAGAACTCGTCTGGCGGACGATCTTGGGGCGGCCTTGTAGTCCTTGGGATAGACGACCAGGGTTCGCCTTCCGCCTTCGCCCTGGCTCTCGGTCCGGAGATCGGCATGATCGCGCAACGCGAGATGCACAATGCGACGCTCTCGTGATGACATGGGGGCAAACTCGTACGGAACGCCGGATTTTCGTACCCGTTCTGCCGCCACATCCGCGGCAATGCGAAGCTCTTCCAGTCGCAGCGCCCGTTGATTCATACAATCGAAGCGGATTTTTTCGTGTTCGTTCCCGGGGAGGCGTAGCATCTCCATCGCCAGCAATTCCAAGGAGCGCAACAATTCTCCACCGCGCTCCAACACCAACAGTGAATCTGGTCCGGAAAGCTCGACCATGATCTCGGGACGCTCCCAGTCGCGCTCATCCGGAAGCGGCGGATCGACGGTAATGCGATAACGCAGATGCAGTCCGCCGTTGGTGACAACGTTCTTCAGGAATTCGTCGATCTTTTTTGCCGCGCCGATTTTGTCGGGGATGGGCATAAGGAAGCTATCAGCTTTCAGCTAGCTCTTCTTCCTCGCACGCTTCAACGCGATCTCGCGCATTTCGCGGCCGAACTTGGTGCGGTTCATTATGGCTTGCTGCGCTACTGAAATTAAATTGCTCTCGGCATAATACAGGTTCAAACCAGCGGCCAGATTATAAAAAATGAAGCCCATCATGAGCGGCATCATGAGGTTCATCATTTTTTGTTGCGACGGATCCATCCCAGCTTGCGGCGTCATCCGTTGCGAAACCACCATGGTGATGACCATCGCCACCGGGAGAATAAAATAAGGGTCCCGCGATGAAAGATCGCTAATCCAAAGCCAGGGCGCATGTCGCAGATCAAGCGCAACGCCCAGCATGCGGTAATAAGCAAACAGAAACGGCATCTGAATCAGCATGGGCAAGCAGCCGCCAGCGGGGCTTACCCCAGCCTGCTTCTGAATGTCCCAGATCTCTTTATTCATCTCCTGCTTGCGCGGGTCCTTCATGCTGTACTTCTTATACTTTTCCTGCACTGCTTTAATTTGAGGCTGAATCTTTTGCATCTTCAACATGGACTTCATGCTGGAAATGCGCAGCGGCAAGAGCGCAAGCGAGATGATCAGGGTTTGTAAAACGATCGCCCATCCCCAATTAGGGACGACATGCTCGTAAGTCCATCGCAGCCATATGAACAACGGACGCGCGATAATTCCGAGGTAGCCGAAATTTACCAAGCCGCGCAAGTCGGGAGAAGCACCCACGACCGTTGGCACCGGCACAGACTCTAGGGTCTGAAGCGATTTCGGGCCTACATATAAACGAGCGTTAGTAGTGCCGTTGGGCACGCCCACAGCCGCCCCCAAAATGTCCGCCTTCGATGTTTCCTGAGGCTTGCGGATATCGCTGGGTACGTCAATGGAATTCCGCAGCGTGATCGCCACCGCCGATTGTGTATCGTCCGGCATAAACACGGCGGCAAAATATTGATCACTAACCCCAGCCCAATAAAACGGGCCAGCCAGCGTGTTCCCACTGCTTATCTTCTTGATGTCCAGGCGTTCGGTGCCATTGCCGTTCTGATATTCAATTTCAGTCGCGTGATAGGCAGCAAGATTTATCTGATCGCCGAATCCTGCCGGCCATACCGGAAAGGCGGACACGGGACGACCGCCGGAGGTGACTGAGGTCTGCACACCGACCAAGTACGAGGTACCGTTGCCGCTGGCCTTCGCATTCACAGGCGACAGATTGAATGTAAAAACTTTACTTACCGAAAGGTCGTTATCGGCATACTCAAAAGTTATCGTGCGGGCATCGTGCTGATCATTGCTTGATGTCACGGTGTAGAGCGCGGAATTCAACTTGTTACGCAGCGTCTGGTCGTAACTCCACAGCGACAGCGGATACCCGTACACCTGAGAAGAACCGTTCACCAACTCCAACGGCTTTCTATTTTCGTCGTCGAATTTTTTCAGCACCCACGATTTGACTTGCGCCCCGCGATTGGTGAAGACGATGCGGTACACGTCATTCTCGACTACTGTCTCTGACTCCGCCGGGGCCTGCTTGGTGCTCCCCGCTTCTGCATTCTTGCGAATAACTGAAGTTCGAGCCGGGGCAATCGCTGCCGGATTTACCGATTGATTAGAGGTCGGTTGATTCTGAACCTGAGTGGTTGCGGGAGCGGGAACAGCCTGCGGAAAATATTTCTTTAGTAAAGGTTGAAAGACGATGATGACAAAAAACGTTAGAGCGAACACAAGAAGCAAACGTCGCTCCATGCCCGGTTCTTGTTGGGGATTTTGAAAGTCGGCCAAGATTCCTACTCAGTCTTAATTTTCATCGATGATGAATGCTCTCGCGATGCAGTTAAATTTCTGGCTACAGGATCGTATCGGCTGGCACTGAAAGGATGGCACCGAGCCACTCTGGCGATCGCCATAAATGCGCCCCGAACCACTCCGTGCACATCAACTGCCTCCATCGCGTATTCCGAACATGTCGGGACGAACCGGCATGCGCTTCCCACCCACGGCGACACGGCTAATTTGTAGCCTCGCAAAAGTTGCAGAATTATATTTTTCGCGAATCTACTCATGGGTTTGAAATTACTACCATCGCCTTGCTTGAGTTCCGAATTACTTCAAAGGCGCGTTCGATCTGACTCAACAGCTCCGAAAAATCCGCCTTTAGCAGCGACTTCTTAGGATTAATCACCACATCGACCGGTAGGTCGTTTCCCGGATAATGCTTTCGCACCGCTTCGCGCAGCCGTCGCTTCATGCGGTTGCGGTCCACTGCACCTCCCAGAGCACGGCTGACTGTGAATCCGATGCGAGGTCCGTTTGGAGGCGTCCGCCTCAAGTAAAAAACCGTAATGTGTCCGGCGAAGTGCCGTTTGCCTTGCTTGTAAACCCGCTCAAAATCCGCATGCCGTAAAAGCCGTGCAGACTTTGGAAAACCAGCTGGCTTAGTTTTGCTGGACAAATTGGCGGTAGTCTTAAGATTGTCGGCAGCCACTATTTGCACTGCAGATGGATCGTTATCAGGAACTCCACTACTCGCGGAAACCGGGCTTCACCGCGACCCGTTTACGGCCCTTGGCACGCCGGCGCGAAATCACTGCCCGTCCGCTCTTGGTTTTCATACGCGTTCGAAATCCGTGCGTCTTCGAACGGTGGCGCCGGTTAGGTTGGAATGTGCGCTTGGGCATGAAAAATAGCTGCTCCTGACAGTGTACTTAGGATGAAATAGGCTGATACTGCGAAGCGATAAGTATAAACGAGGTCGACCTTACCGGCAAACCGCTCTTTATCCTGGTTCTGGTGATTGAAACTAATTTAGCTACAATCCTTGCTTGAACCATCTTTGCTTGACCGATCAACGCTTGACCAATCAACCCAAACTCGGTCTCATCGCTGGCAACGGACGCTTTCCACTCTTAGTCCTCGATGCTGCTCGTACGCAAGGGTTTGAAGTTGTGGTCGCGGCGATCAAAGAGGAAACTTCCCCACAGATCGAGTCACGCGGTGCTGCTGTGCATTGGCTGTCGTTGGGCGAACTTTCCAAGCTCATCGAAACTTTCCAGCGGGAAGGCGTGACCCGCGCCGTCATGGCGGGACAGGTGAAGCATAAGCAGATTTTTTCGTCGATCCGTCCGGATTGGAAGCTGGCGAAGCTGCTGCTGTCTTTGACCACCCGCAATACCGATTCGCTGTTAGGAGCCATCGCTAAAGTTCTGGCCGACGAGGGCATAACTTTGGAAAGCTCCACATCGTTGTTGGAGCCGCTTCTTGCGAAGTCCGGAGTGTTAACTGAGCGGTCGCCATCCGAACAAGAGCGCAAAGACATTGAATATGGACGGGCGGTCGCACGTCACCTCGCTGACTTCGACATTGGGCAAACTGTGGTCGTCGCGAACGCCGCGTGCGTGGCGGTGGAGGCCATGGAAGGCACCGATGCGGCCATCGACCGCGCAGGATCAATCATGGCCTCATTCGACGCTGATGCCTCAACCCTAAGCCGGGGCCTGACTGTCGTAAAGATCGCCAAGCCGAATCAGGATATGCGGTTCGATGTCCCAGTGATTGGGTTCAAGACGATTGAAGTCATGCGCAAAGCAGGGGCAACCTGCCTATCAGTAGATGCCGCCAGATGTCTGTTACTGGATGGAGAGTCCGTCGTCGTGGCCGCGAATGCCGCGGCAATCACAGTCGTGGGCGACTAGCTCGTGTGGGTCGGACAATCAATTCGACAAGCTCAGGGCAGAGTGCGACCCACGCGGGCAAGTTTGGGTACAATCTCTTCTGCTTGCAGGAAGATTTTATGGCCCACCGGACCGCCTTCATCATCGACCAGCTTCGGCGCGGATTCGAAGGCGAAGCTTGGCATGGTCCGGCTTTGTTCGAGATACTTGGCGATGTCGATGCCGCAAAGGCCTCTGGAAGACCTGTCGCAGACGCTCACTCCATATGGGAATTAGTTTTGCATGTCGCCGCCTGGGAAAGAGCCGTTCTCCGGCGTGTGCGAGGAGAGGCGACAACATTGGAAGGTGAAGAAAACTTTCCTTCCGTCCTAGATTCGAGCGAGTCGGCATGGAAAAAAGCGGTTGATGAACTGCGGCAGCGCCATCGCGAATTGTTGGACCAGATTTCCTCGATGCCGGACTCGCGGCTGTCAGAGACGGTACCCGGAAAAGACTATGATGTGCACTTCATGCTTCATGGAGCCGTGCAGCATGCCATTTACCATGCCGGCCAAATCGCGATATTGAAGAAAGCACGGACTGAGTCGTTCCACTGAGGCATCGAACCCCGACGGAGTGTAATCCTGCAAACAAAAAACATTATCAACATTGCGGTGGTTGGCGTTGGCGCCTTCGGACGTAACCATGCGCGGGTCTATCACGAACTCTCGAAGCAAGATGATTCCGTAAGATTGGTCGGAGTGGTCGATCCCGACGTTTCGCGAGCCGACGCAGTCGCTCGAGAGTTCGGATGTCGCGGGTTTGGTTCTATTGAGCAATTGACGAGCACCCACAGCGAGGTGCAGGCGGCATCGGTCGCGGTCCCGACGAGCCTTCATCGGGAAGTCGCCGGGACGTTGATGGAAGCGGGCATTGATGTCTTGATCGAAAAGCCCGTCGCCACTTCGGTGAAACAGGCGGACGAATTAATTGTGATTTCGCGCAAGCTCGGCCGAATTGCTCAAGTGGGGCATCTGGAGCGATTCAATCCGGCGGTGCGGGCAACGACTCCTATAGTCACTCAGCCCATGTTTTTCGAGGTGCATCGACTCAGTGTCTTTACCTCGCGTTCGCTCGATATCGACGTTGTGCTCGATTTGATGATTCACGACCTGGATGTGGTGTTGTCCTTTGTGAGATCTCCGGTGAGAGAAATCCGCGCGGTTGGACTACCAATTCTTTCCGGAAAGGTCGATATTGCAAACGTCCGCATCGAATTTGAATCGGGATGCGTGGCGAACTTCACCGCGAGCCGGGTTTCTACGGAGCGGGTGCGAAAGCTGCGCTTCTTCCAACCGAGGCAGTACGTTTCGCTGGATTACGCGCGCCAGGATGTTCTGGTTTTTGGCCTTGATCGAGAAGGAAAGGACTTCGGAACGCCCTCGGCCAATCCGCAGATCAATGTCACCAAACCCCCAGTGGTCGCGGAAGAACCGCTGCATGCGGAACTGAAGTCGTTTCTTGAGTGCGTACGAAAAAGAACGGAGCCTGTGGTCTCGTTAGAAGCTGGAAAACAGGCGCTCGGGTTAGCGTTGGAGATCGTTGCAGCAATTCATGAACACAGCGAGCGGACGAATTTGAAGAACATCCAGCCATCTAAGCCAGAGCCCGCCTAGAGACATGTCCACCGGGTGTTCGATTTACACTTCTTGACATCCCTTCACAGTAGGCCCCTATAGACTCGTGACCAGTGCATTTCCTAAGTGCTGATACCTCAGGTCTTCGCGGGCTGCCTGAAAGATGCGACAATAAAAGGGCTTACCGGAGCTCCGATTATGCGCTCTCCGAATCGGACCTGCTTAAGCATTGCAGGAAATGTCAGCTTTGCTACAACTGATCAGTTGATCGCCGTCTCTAATTTGGAATGGCCCGCTAGTTAATGTCCACGACGCAAATTCCGCCGGTAGCACCAGCTTCTACCGATCCATTGCCGCCACGGCAGGATGGCGGAGATTTTTACGATGCGCAGAATTGGGAGTCAGCCTACCGGCAGATGTATCAGGTGCCGACCCTTCTGCTCGAACTTCAGGATGAAGTTTCTAAATCCCGCAAGCGCGAAGCTTATTGGATCTCGATCATCGTCCACTTATTTCTGGTGATCTTGTTTGCAAATTCGGTGAGGTTGGCACGGTTATTGCCGCGACGGCCAGTGATGGTGGTTAGTCCGAACGATCTGCTGCATCAAAAAGATCTTACTTATCTTGAACTGCCGCCTGACGCGCAGAGAGCTGCGAAGCGTCCAGATACTCCCATCATTTCCGATAAGCAGCGGAATGCAATGTCTCGCGCGCCGAAACTGAACCGCGACGATCTGAAAAAGATTCTTGGAGGAGCGCGCCCTGGACGGCCGGGCCAGCAGGCTCCGGCGCCGCCGGCACAACCTAGTCCGCCCATGCCTCAGCAGGTGCAACAACAGTCACAGCAACCGGCACCGCAACAACCTGCTCATGAGCAGCCGCAACAGACGGCGAAACTCGAAGCCCCGCCAGTGCGTCCCCCGCAGCCAAATTTCAACACCGGACCGATGTCCGCGGGAAGCGCAATCGAGCAGGCGTCTCGCGCGGCGGCAGCAAATCGCGGAGGATATTCCGGGGACAACGGTGACTACGGCGTGCATCCCGGAGCCCAACCTACTCAAGTTGTTGGGCCATTAGACGTCCTCAGCGATACCATGGGCGTTGATTTTGGCCCTTATCTAGCGCGGGTACTGCACGACGTTCGGCAAAATTGGTACAACCTCATACCGGAAGCCGCGCGCGCGCCAATCATGAAGAAAGGGAAAGTAGGGATTGAGTTTGTCATTCTGAAAGACGGCAAAGTTGCCGGGATGCACTACGTCGATGGTTCCGGCGACGTTGCGCTTGACCGCGCGGCTTATGGCGGCATTACAGCTTCGAATCCTTTTCCGCCCCTGCCAGCTGAATTTAACGGGCCGTATCTGGCGCTCCGGTTCCGCTTCTACTACAACCCCGACAAAGCCGATTTGCAATAGTCCGCGAGCGGCGCGTTAATTTCGACCCGACACCATCTCTCCATCGACGTTAGCCATCACGGTTACAATATTGGCGTGTCTTTCAAACCATCCTCAGACGAAGTTGCAAGGTTTCGCCGATCGAAACTACAGCAGTACGGCAGAGAAACAACTGGCATCCTGGTGATTGCCGTGATTATTTTTGGGGTCATTCTTATTCGCTATTGGCACGTCATCTCCTGGAGTCTGCGATAAGTTGGCCGAAGATCCGCTGTTGCTGGTTTTATTGGGTCCCACCGCAAGCGCAAAAACCGCGCTCTCACTCAAGCTCGCAGAACACTTTCATGGGGAAATCGTTAACTGCGATTCCGTCGCAATGTATCGCGAGTTTGATATCGGGACGGCGAAACCCTCCTTCACCGAAAGAGAGCGAGTCCCACACCATCTGTTCGACTTCGTGGAACCCACCAGCCAGATAACAGCAGGGGAGTACGTGCAACAAGCGCGGACAGCGCTTGATCAGATTAAATCGCGAGGCAATCTACCTATCGTGGTTGGGGGCACGGGTCTTTATCTAAGAGCGCTTCTTGAAGGGCTGTTTCCGGGGCCAAAGAGATCAGATCAGCTGCGAGAGAAACTGCGCACGAGGGCGCATATCAAAGGTGGGAATTACCTGCATCGGCTGCTATTGAAGTTGGATTCCGCAACTGGGACAAAGATCCACAGCAACGACATTCCAAAGCTCATTCGCGCCATCGAAGTCTGTGTGTTGTCGAAGGGTAAGATCAGTGAAATGTGGGAGGCAGGCCGGGAACCTCTAAAAGGGTTTCGCATATTGCGCTTGGGACTCGATCCGCCTCGGGACGCGCTGTATGAGCGCATTAATGGTCGCGCTATGAGGATGTTCGATTCGGGACTGGTGGAGGAAACCCGGCGTTTACTTGGGCGGTATGGGGATGCGGCCACTGCGATAAATTCGCTCGGATATAAACAAGCAGGGCAACTTATTCGCCGCGAGATCGACCTTGCCTCCGCAATTAAAGCGACACAACAGGCGCACCGAAATTATGCGAAGCGACAGATGACGTGGTTTCGCCGCGAGCCGGACGTGATTTGGCTCAAAGGATTTGGTGACTCCCAGGAGATTCAAAAAGAGGCGATAAGGGCAATAAATGAGTTCGCGTCGCCCAAGAAACACCTAGCCACTCGAGTTCCCAAGTGTTGACTTTGCGCAAGAACTTTCGTGGTATCTTCGGCGAGATGTTCAAAATTCTATTCTGCACACTGTGTTTTCTGCTGCTGGTTCCGGCGTTGCTCAGCAAAACAAAATTTCAGCAAGCAGCCCCCATTCATCTCGATCGCGCGGGGGAAAAATGGGCGCAAAACACTCTGCGCAAACTTTCACTGGAAGAAAAGATCGGGCAGGTTTTCATGATCTGGGTGCGAGTTGAATTTGAAAACGTGAACAGCCCAGAGTATCTACAACTGCGCGAAAACATGCAGAAGTATCACATTGGTTCTTTTGCCATGTCCGTACCCTACGATCCACCTTTCCTGCATAAGACTCAGCCCTACGAAGCGGCAATGCTGCTCAATAGGTTGCAACAAGGTTCCAAACTCCCTTTGCTGGTTGCGGCAGATTTTGAACGGGGCGTAAACATGCGGATGCAAGGCGGCACAAGTTTCCCTCATGCCATGGCCTTCGGGGCAGCTGGAAAGCTTGAATATGCAGAAGCCTTCGGACGGATCACCGGGTCGGAATCCCGAGCGATCGGAGTGCACTGGAATTTTTTTCCAGTGGCCGACGTCAATTCCAATCCGGCGAATCCGATCATCAACACCCGGTCATTCGGAGAAGATCCCCAGCAAGTCGGGGAATTGGACGCTGCCTACATTCGCGGCGCGCACCAGAGCGGGATGCTTACCACCGCAAAACATTTTCCCGGGCACGGAGATACAGCGACCGACTCGCATTTGGGCCTTGCCACCGTCACCGGTGACATGGCAAGGCTAAATTCTATGGAATTAACTCCCTTTAGGAAGGCCATAGACGCGGGAGTCGATTCAGTGATGGTCGCCCATGTCACAGTGCCGGCGCTGGACGAAGATCCAAATCACGTCGCCTCCACTTCACCCACAATCATTTCCGAATTGCTAAAAAAAAGCTTGGGCTTCAAAGGGATTGTAGTAACCGACGCATTGGACATGGCCGGGCTCACAAACTTGTACAAAAACGATATCGGACGCGCCGCAGTGGATGCCTTTAAGGCGGGGAGCGATGTGTTGCTGATTCCGGCGGACTTAAGCGCTTCTTTTGAAGCAATGACTAAAGCCGTTGCCAGTGGCGAGATTTCCGAGAACCGCTTGAGTGAATCCGTGCTAAAGATTCTGCAAACTAAAGCGGCGATGGGCCTGCAAAAAGCGCGATTGACAGACATTGACAAGTTATCGGAACTCATTGGAAATCCGGAGAACGTCGCGCTGGGGCAAAAAGTGGCGGAGGAAGCCATCACGCTGGTTCGCAACAGTTCCACTATTTTGCCGCTGAGGAATTCACGAGCGGTGCAGGCTGGCCTGCCCTACCAGCAGGTGACGCAGGTGGGGAACAAATGCGTGTTGATTATTTTCTCGGAAGACATGCGCACTGCGTCGGGGCGCACCCTGGAACGAGAAATTCGCCGGCGCGTTCCGGACGTGAATACGATTTACGTGGATTCCCGCACCGCCGACGCCATGTCTGATGCGGTGTTAAAGGCCGTTGATGAGGGGGAGTCAGTGATCGCGGCTGTATATATGATTCCAACCGCAGGCAAGGCGACGAGAGCTCCCGGCGGCGAGGTCAAAAATTCGGTTGCACTGGAAAGCGGCAGCGGTTCGCTGCTACACCAAATTTTGGAACACGCCGCCTCGAAAACTGTTGTGGTGGCGGGAGGCAACCCGTATCTTGCTCAGGATTTTCCCGCGGTTCAAACGTATGTCTGCAGCTTTTCCGACGAAAGTATTTCTGACATTGCAGTTGTAAAAGCGTTGTTTGGAGAAATACCGATGAGAGGACATCTGCCGGTTACCATTCCGGATATCGCACCCCTCGGCGCCGGGCTAGGCAAGTAAGTCATCGTCCCATTCCGCTTCTAACAATTGAAACTCACTTACTGATTCTTCCCCCAAACGGGGGCTTATAATTCTCAGCAAATGCGCACGCTAAATTACGTGCTTTTTCTCCTGCTCACGGCGAACACGGTTTGTTTTACGCAACAGGGTGCCGCGACCGGACCGCCTTTGGTTATAAAAACTTCCAAACCAGATAAGGGATATCTACAACGGCAATACCATTTTGAAATACGCGCAGAGGGAGGGATCACTCCACTGAAGTGGTCGCTAAACAGCGGCGCTCTTCCCAATGGCTTAACGTTGGGCTCGGATGGTGTCATAGCTGGTGTCCCAACTCAGACTGGCGAGTTTTCTTTCTCTGCGACCCTGGCGGACAGCGGTATCCCTGTACAACATGTTACTCAGGAGTTTCATCTTCTTGTCGTTACCCCGCTGGTCGTGCGCTGGAGCCGTCCGCCGAAAGTCAATGGCCTACGGGTGGACGGAGCAATCAAGGTGTCCAATCAGACTGGCGAAGACTTTGATCTCACCATGGTTGTGCTTGCGATCAATGAGATTGGACGTGCCACCGCTATTGGGTATCAGCGCTTTCCGTTGAAGCAAAACACCATCGACTTCGAGATTCCGTTTGGAGAAAATCTAACAAACGGAGCCTATAGCGTTAACGTGGACGTGGTGGCGGAAGCGGATGCGACCAACAGCATCTTCCGCGCGAAGCTAGCTTCAAACGTAAAAATATTGCAAAGCCCTTAACCGGTGGTTCGAACTCCGGCAGGCCAGGTCCAGTTATAGTAAGGAAATTTTAGGATTCTACTGAGTATTTCCCCCAAGCGGCCAGCGGAGATCTCTTTGGGGGAGGGCCGCCTTCGCGGTTCCGCTGACCGCGCTGGATGGAAATAAGAATCCCGAGGTGGTGTTAGGATCATTCGTCTCGGCCAGTAGCTCGCTTTAGACCCTCGCCGACCTGCCATCGTTGCTTCCTTGCGAAAGCTACGCGCGATCTGTTGCTCGGGCTCCGGGCTTACCGCCAACCGGAAAAACCAACCCAACGCCTCGGGATTCTATCTTGCCTTTAACGGGTCTTCCTGTTCGCCTCAACCAGCGCTTTGCTATAGACCCTTGCTTGCCCTCCTTCAATCATTTCGCAATGTTGAAAGTGACCTCGCTTGAGCCCCGGACGCCGCCCCAACTGGGTAAACATCAGAAGGTGTCAAAGAACGATTATGTTTGTACTCTCATTATTTTTTTAGTCAACAGAAATGACATTCGCGTATGTGCTTAGTTTGCAATCGAGTGCGGGACGCTCACAGGGGTGTGCCCAGAAAATCGTGCACATGTTACCGCAACGCGACATTGGAATCCTGTTTCCCGTCGGTTTTAGACATAAGAGCCGGGGTAACCGCGAATGCAACTGTGGATAATCCTCGCAATCCGCCACCATCAAGGGTTCCAAGAACATATCTTCCCCTTCGTATGCACACGAGATCGGGGGTGCCCCATTTCTCGCATCGTTTGCGAGAGGTCGGAATTCAGGCCGCTAACATGAAACGAATTACGAAGCCAATATCCCGAGACGTGCGCTGACTTCATCGTCAAAAGATATAGACCCCATCCCAGAAATTCCGCAATGCATCTATAATCAATTTTCTATTCCGGAGGAATCATGCCCGAAGCAATTCCAGAAAAATACCGCGATCTTTTTAGCAAACGCGCGTTTGCGAGCCTAGCGACGTTGATGCCAGATGGACGTCCCCAAGTCACGCCGATTTGGTGCGACCTCGATGGCGACTTGGTGATTTTCAATTCCGCAGAAGGCCGACAGAAAGACCGCAACATCCGCCGTGACCCGCGCGTGTCTTTAGCGGTAATTGATCCGGATAATCCCTACCGCTATTTGGAGATTCGAGGACGAGTCGTGGAAATTACAAAGGAAGGCGCCGACGCCTCAATTGACAAGCTAGCCAAAAAATATCTTGGAGTGGACAAATATCCTTATGGCCAGCCCGGGGAAGTGCGCGTGATCTATAAGATCCAGCCGGAGCACACCAACATGATGGGATAGCTGCCGACCCTTTAGCCATTCCTCGAATACTGAATTTCCACGTTTTCTCTTTCGGCGGATTTAACGGCCCACGCCATCCTCGGGGTATTGTGGGCGATTCCGTAGCGACCCTGCGAGTCCAGCAGGATCATGCCGCCGTGCCCTTTTAGCCGAGATTCCAAATAATTAATTGCTTCTTCTGCTGCCCATTCGGGCAGGTTGCCTGCAGCACAGCGATCCGCAGCCCATTTGGCTAGCACCAGTTTCATAATAGGCTCGCCCCATCCGGTGGTGGAGGCCGCAGCGGACTTATTGTCGGCGTAACAGCCGCATCCGATGAGTGATGAATCGCCTAAGCGGCCCGGGGCCTTATTCAAGGTGCCTCCGGTGGAGGTAGCCGCGGCTATGTTCCCCTGGACGTCTAGGGCAACGGCCCCAACCGTATCGTGAGAGATCGCCGGAGCGAAAAGGTCGTTAGGATCTTCCGACGAATCATCCGAGCTTCGGGCCTGGAATTCGCGAAGGCGCTCGAGTTCGCGCGGGATAATGAGCTCGACGTTGTCGCATAGCGCGATTCCATGCTGCGCAGCGAACTTTTCGGCGCCCTCGGCCACAAAATAAACATGCGGGCTCTCGCTAAGAATCTTGCGGGCGGCGCGAACTGGATTTCGCAAACGCTCAACGCATCCCACGCCGCCGGCGCGTAGGGTGGCACCGTCCATAATCAGGGCATCGAGTTGTACTTTGCCCTCGCTATTTAGAAAGCTGCCCCGTCCAGCGTCGAAGGTCTCATCGTCTTCCATGATGACGACTGCTTCTTCAACCGCATCGAGAGCTGTCCCTCCGCGCGCCAGAACCTGCCAGCCCGCGTTCATGGCGTTGCGCACGCCTTGCAGGTGTGGTTCGACCATGTTGTCAGGGATTGCCCATGCCCCGCCGTGAACAAGTAGGACAGCGGATTGGTTACGAACCATGATTTACTTTTTTTATCATAGGTCGGACGGTCGCATTGTTGGGATGGTTCTCGAACGCGGTAGCATTCCGAAAGGTTATGGACACAAGGATTCGCACACTAAATCAGTTTGGCGGGGTCTTTCCGAGCGAAGCGAAGAATCCCTGTCACCCACTTAAGAAGAGCAACCTAGAAAATAATCGGTAGCAGTCTAAGCCGCCTGTCCGGCTTTTGCCGCCGGTGCGTCCACGCCTTCGGTACGGGTCCAGGTGTAGCGGATGCGGTGAATAACCGTGATGGTCGATAACACAGCGATGATCCACAGCACCGGTGCCATGCGGTTAAAAAGCGCACCGATAATTACCAGGACCAGGCGTTCCGGACGCTCCATAAATCCAACTTTGCAGGAGCCGATGAGCGATTCCGCGCGGGCGCGGGTGTAGCTGACCATGATTGCGCTGATCATCACGATCGCGGCCAACACCACATAAAAGAAGCGATCGCCGCGCGCATAAAAGACCAGCAGTCCCAGGAACTGCGAAGCGTCGCTATAGCGATCGACCACGGAATCGAAGAACCCGCCGAAGCGAGTGACCTGATTACTGGCGCGAGCGACTCTCCCGTCCACTAGATCAAAGAATCCAGAGCCGATTATTACCAGTCCAGCGTAACGAAATAGTCTGGCCTGGTTTTCTGCCCGGGCGTACCCAAAGAGAAAGGCGGCCACAATGTTAACCACCAGGCCCATGAAAGTGAGGACGTTGGGATTGATCCGCGCTAACGCCAACCAACCGACAATGGCGTCAAGCAGCACTCCACAGGCGCGTCCAAAGGCCCTCGTCCAGGTCGTCTGCTCTCGATTGGTCGCAAGTTGTGTATGCATCGGATCGGCGGCTTATTCAGCCTCGGCCAAGTCGAACATCGTGCTCAGGGTCAGAATATCCATCTCGCGCTTGCCATTGGGAGTAATGACCTGCACCGTGTCGCCAACTTTCTTGTTGAGCAGCGCGCGGCCAATGGGGGACGTGGTTGAAATCTTCCCAGCGGCAAAGTCGGCCTCTTCACTGGTGACGAGCTTATATTCAATTTCTTCATTCTTGCTGTTGTCAAAGATGCGGACGGTAGACCCCAATCCCACTTTATCTTTGGGGATGTCGTTCATGTTGATGAGCGAAAAGTCCGCTAGCCGCTTGCCCAATTGGCGGATACGTGCCTTCACAAATTCCTGGCGTTGCTTTGCCATGTGATATTCCGCGTTTTCGCTAAGATCGCCTAGCGCTGCGGCCTTCTTGATTTCCTTGGGAAGCTCGTGAATCAGCTCATGTTCCAACTGATTGATCTCTTCCTGCAGCTTCTTTCTACCGATGTCAGTCATGTTTTCGAGATTATAAAGGATTTATCAATAGATAAGACTGCTGGCCTTTCCAATCGCCGGGGGCCGTTTCAAGAGCCTGAGTCAGTGAGGGGCTCTGGCACCTTTCTGGCTGAGGTTAGCGGTCCAAATTGTCTTTGTTCCCAGCTTGGGATAAACTAAGAGATGTGCAGTTGGTCGGTTTGGCTGCACCCTAGGTGGATTCACTATGCTCAATGCTGAAAATTTCCACATAGGCGACAAAGTCGTTTACCCCAACCACGGCGTCGGAATTATCGAACAGATCAGTAGCCGCACTATGGGCGCCACCGTCGAGCAGTTTTACCTTCTGAAAATTCAATCCAACAGCTTGAAAGTCATGGTCCCGTTTAACAATGTCGGGATGGTGGGACTGCGCCGCGTGATTCGCAACGGCGAAATTCAGAAGATCGTGGATTACTTGACTAATGGTGATTGCGAGAGCAATGCCGACTGGAAGTTCCGCTTTAAAGAGAATTCGGACAAGATGCGTACCGGCTCGCTGCTCGAAGTTGCAGCTGTATTGAAGGGTCTGCTGATTCTGCATCAGGCAAAAGCTCTATCCTTTCGCGAAAAGAAGATGTTAGAGCGGGCCCGCTATTTGCTGGTCAGTGAAATGGCGATGTCGAAAAACTGTTCTGAAGCCGAGATTGAAGAATTGCTGGGGAACGCTCTGGCCAAAAGCAAGCTCCGCCTGCCGGATGTTGCTGAATTCGCGGCTTAACTTCTCGCTTTACTCTCCTAACCACACGGCATAGGGCTTTAGCGTGTCCACGTGATCGAAGATGATCTTCATGGCCGCTGTAATTGGAATTGCCAGCAGCAGCCCCACCGCTCCCCATAACCACGCCCACACCAAGAGCGACATGGTTACCGCGAGCGGATTCAATTGCAATCTGCTTCCCAGAATTTTCGGATACAGCACGTTCAAGGCAAGGATGTGCAGCCCGAACACGGTCAGAATGATATATACGAATCCGCCGGAGTTGATGTGTCCAAGGCCGACGAAGATAGGCGGAGCCATCGCCAGCACCACGCCCATGTATGGAACCAGACTCAGGAAGCCACTGAGGAATCCCACGATATAGAAGAAGGGTAGATGCATGTACCAGAAGATGGCCGTGCTGATAGCCCCCATAAACAAGCCAATTAACAAATTGCCAACCATAAAGCTGCGAATCATCGCCGAGATTAATCCCAGCGTCACATAGGCCGTGTGCCGGTTATGCATGGGAAAAAGCATGACCGTCGCCGATCGAACGTGCTCTTGCCAGGTCAGCATGAAGTAAACCAGGAAGGGCACAAACGAGGCCGCGAAAAACGCCTGGCTGACCGATCCCACGCCGCGAGTCAGCACGTCAGTCCAATCCGTTGCGGGACGAACGCTCACCACACCTTTTTCGTGTTGCGGATTCAATACTTCCAAATTTTCCGCTTGCCGGCGAAAGCGCATGGCTTCGTCGCGCAATTTGCCAGTGTACTTTGGCAAGTCTTGCACCAAGGTCGCTGCTTGGTTGTAAGACGCATACACCACCCCCACCAGCGCGCCTAGAAGTAACAAGATCGCAATGCCCGCGCTCAATGGCCGAGGGATACGAGCGCGCGTCAGCGCATCCACCACGGGTGCGAGGATAAATGAGATAAGAACAGCCACCAGCAGGACCGCAAGAACGATTTCGGAGTAATAACACAGCGCGAGAATGGCACCTACCCCAATCAAATTCTGGGCCCAGTTCCGTCGCGGCAGCTCGAGCGTGACTGCCGGCGTGGCAGCGCTTGCGGGCTGGACTATGGTCTCCGTTGCCATATTCGATATCGTAGTGTACTCCCCGAAATTTGGGCCACATATAATTGGTGCGTGACCTCAGATATGGCGGCAGTGGAGACCGTTTTGTATCCCCGCGTGCTTGGCCTGGATGTGGGCTCCAGAACCATCGGCATGGCCATATCTGACCCGCTTGGCATAACGGCGCAAGGTTTGCAGACAATTCGCCGGGAAAATAAGCGTGGGGATTTTGCCGAGCTTAGAAAAGTGATTGTGAAATATGAAGTAACCCAAATCGTCGTTGGATTGCCGCTCCGGATGAGCGGAGCCGAAGGCACGCAGTCTGACAAAATGCATATCTTCGCTGAGGATTTGCGGAAGTACTTCCGCATTCCGGTGCATCTGTGGGACGAGCGCCTTACCTCAGCGCAAGCCAATCGCGTTCTACGGGATTCTGAAATGTCCATCAAGCGTCGAGGTGAAGTGGTTGACCAATTAGCAGCGGTTTTGATTTTGCAAAGTTGGATGGATACTGCACCGCCAAGGGAAGATCGTCTCGGCTAAAATAGTTCATCTTGCGAACTCTCTTTACCTTATTTCTCATGGCGGTGCTTGCCACTGCTGGGTGGCTTGCCTGGTCTCTTGCGCTGCCAGTTTCACCGGCTACGCAAAAATTTGTCTTACTTAGACCTGGATTTTCAACCCGGCGCATTGCCGCAGAGTTGCAGTCTGCTGGAGTAATTCGCAGCGCTGACAGTTTTCTGCTCTGGCATTATCTTCACCACGAAAAGTCGCTAAAGGCGGGCGAATATCTCTTCGAAAAATCTGCCACCGCCCTGGAGGTCCATGATCGCCTCGCTCGCGGAGATATTTACGTTCACACCGTGGTCATCCCCGAAGGCTTTAACATTTTCGACATCGCCCAAGCCATGCAGGACGCGGGCTTATGTGCACGCCAGGAATTTCTTGACGCAGAAATGAAGGGCGCATCCCTGGTGCATGACCTCGCGCCCGACGCCAAAACTCTGGAAGGATATCTTTTTCCGAACACTTATGAGTTCACCCGCACTCAGAGCCTTCAAGACATGTTGGCGGCCATGGTCAAACAGTTTCATCAGGTGGCGAAGCAAATTGAATTAACGGGGGACATACAGAAAACCGTGATCATGGCCTCGATCATCGAGAAAGAGACTTCCGTTCCGGAAGAGGCGCCGTTGGTATCGAGCATCTACAGTAACCGGCTTAGCAAGAGTATGGCGCTACAGGCAGATCCCAGCGTGATCTACGCCGAACTGTTGAAGGGCAGTTACAGCGGTGCGCTACACCATGAGGACATGCAATTCAACTCCCCCTACAACACCTACCTACATACTGGGCTCCCCCCGGGTCCCATCGCGAATCCAGGCAAGGCTGCGCTTGAGGCGGCCATGCACCCCGCAGTCACGGACTATCTATATTTTGTAGCTGACGGCAATGGACACCACCGCTTCGCGCAGAGCTTGGAAGAACACAACCGAAACGTGGCGGCGTACCGCAGAGCGATGGAAAGATAACTTTTTCTTGTCCGCTAGCGGCCGCGAAGTACGCTGAAAATCCCAACCCGAATCTGTTTTTCTTTTAAGGATTCGGAGCTTGGCCCGTACCCCCACGCCGATCCGTAAATGTCAGGCTCTGCCACTGTGTAGAAGGAAAATACCAATCACTCGCACCGGCTTCGTGATTGTTTCCCCCGCCACCGTAGGGGACGGTTGAAGACCGCCAGTAGTCCATTCCAATCTGAAGCAATGCACCCGAAGAAATTCTTGCTCCCACCTTGACCGTGCAGCCCTCCAGTTTTCCTTCAGGAATAGCGGATCGCGGCGAGAAGCTCCAGAAATGCCAGATCTGACCCGGACGTTGTCCTACGCGCAACTCCACCGCCCCGTCGCTTGAATATGCGAGAGGGATGGGTTCGTGTCGATCAGTCGCGAACCAGGGCATCCGCTGGTAGAGGCCTCCGCGAATTTTCGGTCCGTCATCATTTAAGACCACATCCTTGCCATCCACCCGGCACGACAGTTGAGACGAGGCAATTTCTACGACAGCGGATTCGTGGCCGGGAACCCGCGTATCGGCGATGGCGATTCCCCAGAGCATGGCAGACCTGAAATCTGACGGCGCAGGATTGCTGTTTATGTATCCGCGCTTGAACTTTACCTCGGCGGGCAGTTGCAGAGCATCCTGAGTGTTCTGCAATTGGCCTAAATTAGCAGCCAGGAGCAAAAGAACCGTCGGAACAGGGCGAGACAAAAGCCAAATAATTTTGCTTTGTAGAACGATCAGCATGTTTAGCCGGAATTATCTCGCGGCCAACAATAGAATTTGGCCTTCTAGAAATAAAGAATGGTTCATTTCCCAGATCGGGTCTCCCGGCCTGTGATCTGGAATGCTTCGCAAGGTGAGGCGAGTCACAACGAACACGCTTTTCCCGCGCTATTATTTCTTTGTGGGTATCACCTAAACCTCGTATGATGTGGCGACCCAATTTTCGGAGGTAGATATTCAATGACGACCCAGGAATTTTTTGAGCAGCTCGACACTCGTATCTCGAAGTTTGACTTGCTCTGTCACCCTTTTTATAAAGCATGGGCCGCTGGCGAGCTCACTCGCGAAGACCTTCAGGAGTACGGCAAGGATTATTATCACCACGTCGCGGCGTTCCCGACCTATCTTGCAGAGCTTGCTATTCGCCTCGATGAGTCTGAACTGCGCCGGGCGGTTCTGGCAAATCTGGCGGACGAGGAAGGCATGGCGGATCCCTCCGGGGAAATATCGCGTCCTCATTCTGAACTGTGGATGGATTTTGTAGAGGGCATGCAAGCCCAACGCAAGTTACCGCGACACATTCCGCACCCAGCCGTGAAGGCCCTCACCGCGTTTTTTCACTCCACCGCCAGCGATGGCAGTCCTGCCGAGGCGTTGGCAACTTTTTACGCTTATGAGTCGCAGGTTCCTAGAATTGCAACGGAAAAGGCCCGCGGATTGAAAGAAATGTACAGCGCTGACGAAAAAACGTGCGGCTATTTCATTCTGCACGCGACCGCGGACATATTTCACGCCCAAATATGGCGTCAACAGTTAGCGAAATCTATTGAGCAGAATCCGCAGGAAGCGGACCGGGCTTTGGCCGCAGGGGAAAATGCCGCGAAAGCCCTCTGGAATGCTCTTGACGGAATCGAGCAGCGTCGAACTGAGTCAGCTTTGGCTGCATAGTCACTAATAATCATCCTTGACAGGGGGAGACTGTCGAGGCTTCCAAGGTCGGAAACCCAAAGAAAAGTGACGCTTCGAAATTTCTGCTAGTTATTAGCTCTTTAGATCAAAGATCTTCGGTTCACCTTAGACTCTAATCTGAATCACATGGCTGAAGTTACAACTTCCCCTTTGAGCGAAGTCCCCCCTCTACCCGTCCACAACCCGGTCGAAGTTTATGCCGTCTTCGGCGCTGAGCCCGAGGTCTTGGCGTACGCCATGGCCAAATACTCCCGCTCGTCTTTGTCAATGAAAGAGTCGTTAAAGGAAATCAGCCAGCAGAAGGCGGAGAAATTTCTCAATACCTTTTATTTTCAGTATGGTCACCGTTCGATCGCTGACTTGGCGCACGTCGCGATGGCGGTTGAGCGTCTCTCGATTCTCGCGGCCATTGCCGTTGCCGACGAACAGCGCTGGGATGGACAGGAACGTTCGACTCGCTATCAGGACTTCAAGAAAGGAGGATATTACTCTCCGGATTTCAAAACCGATGACAAGTTGGAGAGCCTGTATCGCTCAACCATCGACGATTTGTTTGCGGAATATGAGGCGCTTTCGGAGGGGATGTTCCAGTATCTCGCCACCACCACTCCCAAACCCGAGGAGATGAAACAGGACGCATACGAGCGCACACTACGCGCGCGCGCATTCGACTTTTCGCGATATTTGCTGCCCCTGGCGGCCAATACGTCTTTGGGCCAAATCGTCAACGCCAGGACCCTGGAAACCCAAATCGCGCGAATACTCTCGCATCCTCAGGCCGAAATCCGCACGTTAGGCGATCTGCTCAAACAGGCGGCGACTACTTCCGCCTACAACGTTCATCACGAATCGTTACACGCATTGGTCCAAAAGATAAAAGCGGTGGCGCCGGAATTGGGGGACCAAGCCGCGCAGGAGTTGTTGCGCGAGGTCAGGGTAGCTCCAACGTTGGTCAAATACGCCAATCCCTGCGCCTATGAGATTCAAACCCGTCGGGATCTGGGCCAGGCGGCAGCGACGCTAATGGAAAGCGTTCCGATGGCAAATGTTCCCAGTGTAGACCTTGTAAATGAAGGGCCCTTTGAGATTGAACTTGCATCAACTTTGGTTTATGAGCACACGCACTATCCCTATCGTCAGATTCGAGAGGCGGTGGAGAGCGCCGGCGAAACGGTCCGGCAAGAAATAATCGACATAGGATTGCGGCACCGAGGTCCTCACGACGAGATGAGCCGTTCGTTCTGCGCTGGACAAAAGTTTATTTTTGACATCCTGATGGATATTGGCGGCTTTCGCGACATGCACCGCCATCGCAGGTGCATCCAAATCGGGCAAGATTTCACTACCGTGCACGGCTACGACACTCCCCCTGAACTGGAAGTTGCTGGCCTTCGCGAAACTTACGAGACCGCCATGCAGCGCTGCGCTTCAGCCGTCAAAAAGTTGGCGGAGCTCAGTACCTCGCAGGACGCTCAGTACGCTATCCCACTTGGGTTTCGTAAGCGCACCCTTTTCAAAATGGATTTCGCTGAAGTCGCCTATATTTCAGAGTTACGTACCGGACCGGCAGGGCACTTTTCTTATCGTAACGTCGCCTATGAAATGTACGAAGCGGTCGCGCATAAATACCCCACTCTTGCTAAATACCTCAGAGTGCACGACGTAAAAGGTCCGGTTGACCTGTTGAAGCGCTGATGGCGCACTTGTTTGAAAATTTCTTGATTTAACTTTGCCGCCAGACCCAAACCAGCATCTTTAAGGTGTGGCCACTCTTTACACTGTTGGGCACTCCACTCGATCGCTGGAAGAATTCCTTGAAACTCTTCGGACGCATGGCATCGCGAACCTTATTGATGTCCGGTCCATTCCAATGTCTCGCAGGCTTCCTCATTTCAATCGAGAGGCGCTTGAGAGTAGTCTCTCACCCGAAGGAATTAACTACCTTTGGATGAAAGAGCTTGGGGGCCGCCGCAAGAAAACTCGCGAGGACTCTCCCCACATTGCATTGCGAAGTCCCAGTTTTCGGAATTATGCGGATCACATGCTCAGCCAGGAATTTCAGGAAGCGGCGGCCAAACTTATAACGTTAGGGGGAGAAGCGAGAACAGCTTACATGTGCGCCGAGCGGGTTTATTTCCGCTGTCATCGCATGATGATTTCAGATTGGCTGGTCGCCAAAGGACACTTGGTCTTGCATATCGATGGCGTTGGCCCCACGAGGTCCCATCACCTGATGCCGGAAGCCAGATTGATCAATGGACAACTGATCTATCGGGGCGACCTGCTCTTATAAACTCGGTTCGGCACCTCCGAAAGCCCGGAATCACAGCACCTGCTCCCTAACCAGAAATCCAGAACGGTCTGCGCTCAGCCGTGAAGTGCGCCTTTGTTTCAATTGCCGTTGAGCCGTCTGTTATCATCAGCAAATTCCTGAGGTACTTCAGCTTGAGCTTTATATAAGACTGCTTGGGGGAGCGCGTGCCTAGTCAAAAGCAACTGAAGTGGTCTGAGTTGAAGGTCGGAGTGACGGTGCTGGTTGCCAGCATTACTCTCGCGGTGCTCATCCTTCTCATGACCGGAACCGGCGGCTTTTTCACCAAGAAGATTGTGTTGAAATCGTACTTCGACAACGCTGGAGGGTTGCGAGAAGGCGCTCCGGTGAGGCTTCAAGGCGTCGACATTGGGAGCATAACTGGAATCCGAATTGTTTCTGACGCCAGTAAACGCCTCACGCCGGTCGAGGTCACCATGAAAGTGCGCACCGCTTATCGAAGTAACTTGCACAGCGATTCGGTCACTTCGCTCGCCACGGCTGGCGTGCTAGGCGAAACCTATATTGACATCAATAGCGCCTTGGCCCGGGGCCCTGAAGCCAAGGATGGAGACACGCTGTCCACGCGTGATACGCCCGACATTCAAGACGTGGTGCGCGCCAGCCAGGGAACCCTGCAAAACATGGATGCTCTTCTGAAACGTCTTGACCGGATAGTGGCATTCATCGAGAGCGGCCAAGGCTCCATCGGCAAACTCATTTACGATCCCAGCCTTTACAACAAAATCAATACTACAGTCGTGGAATTTCAGGGAGTCGTGAACCAGTTGAGTGAAGGCAACGGAACTCTCGGCAAACTTTTTTACGATGACCAGCTTTACCGAAAAGCTACGGGAACTGTGGACAAGCTAAATGCCATTGTCGACGACCTTAACGCTGGCAAAGGCACGGCGGGAAAGCTGTTGAAGGACCCCTCTTTGTTTAACGCCGCAAATCAAAGCGTTGCGAACATCAAGAATTTGACGGATGACATAAATGCCGGCAAAGGGACCCTCGGCACGCTCGCCAAGGACCAGGAGTTCGCCAATAAATTGAAAAACACCATGGCGAAAGTCTCAGACCTCACCAATAGAATCGATGCCGGCGAGGGCACGATAGGTAAGTTTGTTCGCGATCCGTCCGTCTTCAATAACACCAACCAAATGCTAGTGGAGACGAGAGACTTGATAAAGGCCGTGCGCCAGGACCCCAAAAAATATTTAACTATTCATCTTAAAATTTTCTGACGTGATATAGTTCGCCGCCATCGTCGCCAGGCCTACGCCGCAAATGAATTTAAAGGAAGCCCAGCTCTTCGCTGTATCTTTAACGCTATCTCTCACGCTCGCTGTTTCTTCTTGTGCGCATTCTGCGCCAGGTCCCGAATTCTCATTAAAAAAGTATCGGTTGACAGGTCGCGTGGCCGCCATCGACAAAGCTAACAAATCGTTGACGGTGGACGGTGATGAAATTCCAGGATTCATGTCGGCCATGCAAATGCCCTACGACGTGAAGGACGGTCAACTTCTTGATCGGCTCACCGTCGGTGACAAAATCGGGGCCGATATCATAGTCAAAGGCGATGAGAGCTGGCTGGAGAATGTCACAGTGTTGCAGCACGCCCCAACTGGCAAGCCCAGTGCTCAAACACACCTTCCAGCTAGAGCAACCTCATGAGAGCGACCCTTATTGTGCTTGCTATGCTCGGGATGCTCGTTTCAGCTTTAGCATTGCGAGAGCACTATCGAACCGACATCTCACCGTGCGATATAAATGAGAAATGGGATTGTGGAATCGTCAATCATTCGATCTACGCGGTGGTTGGGCCCGTTCCCGTGGCGGTAATCGGAATTGCAGGTTACCTTCTGATTGCAGCCTTGGCGTTCATACGGGCCTACAGAGTTTTGCTGGCCGCAACGCTGGTTGCCTTAGCATTTTCTTTGTATCTTGCCAATATTGAAGCCCACGTTTTGGGAGTGTGGTGCATATATTGCGCCGCATCGCTCAGCATTATTTCCTCAATTACACTGCTGGTGATCGCCAAAGTAGCGGGGCAGTTGTTGAGTAAACCCGCGTCCCGGGCGGGTCAGAATTAACCTGACTGTAACAATCGATCTCGCGCTCCGAGCTAAAATTCCACGATGCCGCAAGAGCCCCTCTGATTGATGATCTACATGCGAATGGACTGCGCATTCTTCGCCTGAACGGCCCCATCCTGATCAGCAATCTTTTCGAGTTTCTATCGCTGGTGCGATCGAATAACATCCCCAAACTCGTCTTGGATTTCTCCGGTGTGTCTTATATCGATTCTGCTGGAATTGGTGCGTTGGTCGGCGCGCATGTTAGCCATTCGAAAGATGGCCGAAGTCTGGCCCTGGTGGGCGTGAGCGAACGGGTCCTCAAGGTGACTCGAGTGGATAGCTTCTTTAAGCTATACGGGAGTATCGCAGATGTTGAGAAGACCTTATAGTTATTAAAATTTCCTAAACTGGACGCACGAACACCCACACGCTCTTGGTCACGTCGCTGTAAAACAGCGTCACCGTAACGTCCATTGGGTTCTTTTTAAACGAGAAGTGGTAGCGGAACTTTTCATGAAGTACGCCTTTTTCCACTCCCGCCTTAAACCTTCCATAGAATTCTTTTACATTGGTGCAGGGAGCGACTTCGGTGAAAAAATTCTTCCCGAGCGCGGTATCCTTCCTCACGTTAGCGAGGCGGGATTCGTAGTCGTTATATTTCAAGACATTCCCTTTGATATCCAATTGAATGGCCCCGAATGGGAGCTTGTCCAATTCTGCCTCGGGCATGTCATCGGCCTGTATTCGTGGATTGGTAAGGCTGATGGCGGTGGTCAGGTTTTCGGCTGAAATCATGTCTGCTTCCGCGACCTGCTGATCGAAGTCCATGGCTGAATGCTACAGGCCACCCCGAGCCTCAAGCAGTAACTGACGTAACTTTTTCTCGCTGAGATTCCCACAAAGGATTCGGGCTGGGTTTCGCCTGATGTTGCATGCAGCCGGCGGCGAAGTGTCCTTATAATAGTAGGTAGGCCATCGCGCCAACGCATGGCCAGTTTTTTGCATCTTGATAGTGGCGAGTCCACTCGCCCTGGAGAAACCGATGAAAACACGCAAGGAAAACATTTTGCTGAATGTACTGCTGGGGACCGGGCTCTACCTACTGGATTCGGTGCGTGACCGCATCGCCGACGGTGTTGGAGACATGAAGGGCCGCGGCAAAGACAGTTTCGACGATCTAAAGAGCAAAGCGAAAGACAGCTACGATGACGTTACCGATCGCGTCAGCCGCGCTTCTGACGTGATCACCGGTGATGATGGCTCGGTGCTAAGCACCGCCGCTTCATTGCTCATTGGAATCGGGATTGGAGTGGGAGTCGGCATGTTGTTGGCCCCCGCCAGTGGCGAAGACACCCGCAACAATATCGCCGAAAAAGTGCAGGATTTGGGTGGAAAAGTTCGCGAACGTTTCGCTCGCGAGACTGAATCTGTCACCGGAACCTACGGCGCCTAGCCTATGAAGGGTGGTCCGCTGCTGGTAAACTTCCGGCTGGGGTTCACCCGTACGACTCAGCAACAGCCCGACAATGGAGCCTTATGAGAGTGCACAAGGTCTTGGGTAGCTCTTTGTTAGCGGCGATTTTGGTGAGCTGTGCATTTGGCCAAAACTCGACCGCTCCTTCGGAGCCCCAAGACCCAACCGCTCAAGCGCCCGCGACCCAACCGCAGGGCATCCCTCCCACTTTCCCCAAATCGGACACGCGGACGGAAACCTCATCGTCGCGCAAAGCCATAGCTTCGCGCTCGCAGCCGTTTACCGGCACCGTAGTGCACGAGGGCGACAGTTACAAGCTGCGCGACGGCGACGTAGAGTTCAAGCTCGACAGCTCGCCACGAGTTCGGAAACTTGTAAATCAAAGGGTCAAGATCACCGGCACGCTCGATCAATCGAACGGCACAATTCACATCGAATCCGTCAAGAAGTTTTCGGAAGACTGAGTAAGAGCGCTTCAGACGTCCCCGGAACTGCTAGCTTGTTCAAGAAGACAACCATACAATTATTTTTTCTTCATTCCTTCCTTGATTATTCCTGCAGGTAGTACTTTCTTTAGCGCGAAAATTTTTTGATCAGGATCGAAGCATACTTGTTGCGGCTGCCCTTGGGCGTTTCGATGATCACCTGAAGAATCTGCTTGTCCTCTTCATCCTGGAGTTTCAGCCGCGAAGGGTCCACTAGGGAACGCTTTCCTTTGTCTTGCTCATTTGCTCCTCCCCTTGAATAGCGTCTATGGATGCGCGGTCAAAGTAATGGTTGCTCTGGATCATGACAGCGCGGTGCCCTCCAACGAAAAGAGTCATTTATAAAATCGAACTTAGTTTCATGATATTTTCAAAACTCAAAACTTCTCGCTTCGCAAACTTTTGCACCATGGTTGCGGCAGTTATAACGCTGCTACTTGACAGAACTTTTTCATCGCGTGTTGAATCGCACTAACAAAAAATCGTGGCGCAGAACTCTTCCACGCTTCGAAAAAAATTGTGCTAGTATGCCGGACTGTTCTGCTTTTATTTTTTTCCGGCATCGCGCAACCGCCTAGCCAAGACTGATGCAGCTTTGCTGAAAAATGAGTTATTTTTTTCTGCGTTATTTATAAGGGTACCGGATGATCAGCAACGGTTCCCAGAAGACCTCAATTATGTCGGTTCCTAGTCCAAGTCTGGTACCTAATCCGTGGTTGCGAATCCTGGATGCCCTGGAAAAAAAAATCAACCGGCATTCATACGACACATGGCTCAAGCCCACCCGCTATAGTCACTCCAGCGCGGGAACTTTGTTCGTCCGCGTGCCGACGCCGGAATTTCGTCATGTCGAAGATAAATACGGGGACCTCATTCAAGAAGCACTGGACAACCTCGGCATGGAATATGAGGATGTTAAATTTGTGACCCCCGAAGACGATCCCGCAGCCACGCCGGTGAGGCACGATGGGGGGTTGTCGCCGCGAATTACTCCCGTCGCGGTTGCGCAATCGCGTTTCGATTGGGATGGAGCGGCGCAATTGAATCCGCGTTACACCTTCGATGCGTTTGTGATCGGCAGCGGAAATCAATTCGCCCACGCCGCTTGCCAGGCTGTGGCCGAGCGTCCTTCCAAGGCCTACAATCCGCTCTTCTTGTACGGCGGCGTTGGCATGGGTAAGACGCACTTGATGCAGGCCATCGGCCATGAAGTAAAGCGCCGATTGCCACAGGCCGCCATCTGTTACATCTCCAGCGAAAAATTTACCAACGAGATGATTAACTCGTTGCGCTATGACAAGATGACCAGCTTCCGCGATAAGTTCCGCAACGTGGATGTTCTGCTCATCGACGACATTCAATTCCTGGCGCAGAAAGAGCGCACTCAGGAAGAATTTTTCCATACGTTCAACGCGCTGCATGAATCGATGAAGCAGGTTGTCATCGCGAGTGATCGTCCTCCCAAAGAATTGGCGGACTTCGAGGACCGTTTACGGAGCCGTTTCGAATGGGGACTCATCGCTGATATACAGCCTCCCGATCTCGAAACCAAAGTTGCGATTCTTCAGAAAAAATCGGAGCAGGAAAAAGTTACCCTTCCAACCGATGTTGCTTTATACATTGCGTCGAACATCCGCTCCAACGTGCGCGAGTTGGAAGGCGCCCTTATCAGACTGGTGGCGCATTCTTCCCTGATCGGCGCGGAGATCACGCTCGCATACACCCAGCAGGTGCTGAAGAATTTCATCGATTCGCAGGCCCGCAAAGTCACGATTGAATCTATTCAGAAAGCGGTGGCCGAGCAATTCGGCTTGCGGTTGGTTGAGATCAAGGCAAAAAATAATTCCCGGTCAATTGTGTATCCGCGACAGATCGCGATGTACTTAGCGAAGCATATGACCGAGGCGTCGCTACCTGAAATCGGACGGCAATTTGGCGGCAAGCATCACACCACTGTTTTGCACTCCGTAGAAAAGATCGACACGGTTCGCAAGACCGACAAAGATTTAAACAGGCTGCTGAACAAAATGACTGAGCAGTTAGGTGGGTGAAATGCTATTAACGTCCACATTTGCACTTAAAAACCAGGTCTTCCGTACGAATGCTTGTGAAGTTCATGTGGAAGCTGTGCAGCAATAGGGCGGAATAGATTTATTGATCCAGTCCTGCATCAATGCTTCAGTCGCACGGGCCTGATCTTGGACACCAAGTTAGCAATTCTAAGTCAGTGCAGCGATGGAGACTGGACGAGTTTTCCACTTTTCCTGCCCACCTACTGCTTCTGCTGGTTATATTTGTTTTTGTTTTAATATAGAGACGTATTCTAAGTAGCGCCGCGCCACGGGAGACAAGAGTATGCCGGTAGAAGCCATCGCAACCGGAACTGCCACCATGGAAATCACGGTCAGCAAGTTTGAGTTGTTGCGCGAACTGACCGCGACCCAGGGAGTGGTCGAACGCAAGACCACCATCCCGATTCTCTCGAACTATTTATTCGAAGCCGGCGGCGACAAACTTTCGCTTACCGCGACCGATCTGGATTTGAGCCTGCGGACCTCGTGCCCGGTGAAAGTAAAAAAAGAGGGATCGTGCACCATCCCCGCCCGCAAACTTTACGACTACGTCAAACTGCTTCCCGACGCCGACATCACTATTAAGCTTTTGGAAAATCACTGGGTCAGCATTCGCTGCGGTCGCTCGAACACAAAAATGGTGGGAATGGCGAAGTCAAACTTTCCCAGTTTGCCCGCGTTTCCGACTTCCGGGGTGGTGAAAATACCTGCGCAAGTATTGCGTTCGATGATCGCGAAAACTGGATTTGCGATTGCAAATGAAGAATCGCGCTACACGCTGAACGGTGCGCTGATGGTGCTGAAACCCGAGTCCATAGTCATGGTTGCCACCGATGGACATCGTCTAGCACACATTGAGCGCGGCGGAGAAAAATTTGAAGGCATCTCAGGCGAGCTCAAAACCCTTGTCCCCAAAAAGGCGATGGACGAACTGAAGACGCTGCTGGATTCGACCGATGCCGAAGAAATAGAGTTCGCCAAAGATGAATCAACGCTATTCTTCCGCGTCGGTCAGCGACTACTGACATCCCGCCAACTTACCGGCCAGTTTCCAAATTACGAGGCCGTGCTCCCCAAAGACAACAGCAAGAGCATAGCGTTGCGTGGAGGAGAACTCAGCGCCGCCATCTCCCGTGTAGCCCAATTCGCGGACGAACGCTCGCGCGCCGTGCGCATCAAGCTGGAACAAGGCGAACTGAAACTTTCCGCATCGTCCACCGAAACCGGAGAGTCCGAAGACACCATCGAAGCCGACTACAACGGCGAGCCGCTGACAATAGGCTTCAACGCTCAATACATTCTAGAATTCCTGAAGGCCGTCGGCAACGGCGACGTAAAGCTCGAACTAAAAGACTCCCAGTCCGCAGGCCAGCTACGCCCCGCCGAAAACGAGGATTACAAATACCGCTACATCGTCATGCCGATGCGAATCTGAAGGCAATATGGTTTGACCTTTCCTGCCAGATCCGGGCGGGCAGGGTGCAAATTTCGCGGATTGAATTAAACGTTGTCCCCTAACACCGACGGTTTTCATCGCTCTAGTCTTTAAAGCCGTTGGATCAACTCTCAAAATCCAGAATGTTCGGGATAAGTGGCCAACCAAGAAGCGCCCGTGAGCTTCATAAATTAGACCCCGCCCAAGGGGGACGAAATTGGAGCTTGCTCCTCGGGTTCCTCTAACTTTCTGGGCAGGTATAATTTGAGAGTTCACAATTCTCGGAGGCAGTTTAATGACGGACCCGCGCGCTAACGCTTTTTGGACGCGAGTAAAGGCTAATCGCCTGGCATCAACACTTTTGATTTTGGTGACTCTCACCGTTGGCATTTTGATTGGGACCGTTATTTCTTATGGAGTCAAAGGGCAGGAAGGAAGAAAGTCTTCGTCGATCGACGCTACCCCCCTAACTATTCCATCGCCGCAGGTACTGTCGAACCAGTTCTCTCAGATCGCCAAGCAGCTAGAGCCCAGCGTGGTGAACATCAATACTGAGGCGACTATGAAACCGGCCCCACGCATGCCCCGTCGCCGGGCCAATCCCAATGATGATGACCAGGGCGGAGAGGGCCAGAATCCTTTCGACGATTTTTTTGACAAATTCTTTGGAGGGCAAGGCGGCAATTCCGGTCCGGTGCGGGAACATTCTTTAGGGTCAGGCGTGATCGTCGATTCCAAAGGCTACATTCTCACCAATCGCCACGTGGTCGAAAAAGCCGACCGCATACGGGTGAAAATTGATGGCGAACCGCCCAACGTTTTGCATGATGCGAAGGTGGTTGGCGAAGATCAGGAAACCGATCTCGCGGTCATCAAAATTAACGTCGATCATGCTTTGCCAGTCGCGAAACTGGGCAATTCGGAGAGCATGCAGGTTGGGGACTGGGTACTCGCGATCGGCAGCCCGTTTGGATTGCAGGCAACAGTCACCGCCGGTATCGTTTCCGCGAAGGGCCGCAGCATCGTTCCCAACCGCCAGTTCCAGTCGTTTATACAGACGGATGCCGCCATCAATCCTGGGAACTCTGGCGGCCCGCTGGTAAACATGGCCGGAGAAGTGATCGGCATCAATACCGCCATCCTGACGGACACGAACCAGTACGCGGGGGTTGGTTTTGCCATGCCCTCGAACACCATTGCTTCGGTCTACAACCAGTTGATCGGCCCGGAGCACCGCGTTGCCCGCGGCTCCATTGGAATCGAATTTAATGCGCAGGAAAATCCTGCCATCGCACGCGTTTACGGAGTGCAGTCTGGTGGGGTGACGGTTTCTAGCGTGGTTGCTGGCAGTCCGGCAGAGAAGGCCGAACTGAAAACCGGGGACACCATCACCTCCGTCGATGGCAAGCCGGTAAAAAATGGCGATGATCTCGTGGCCGATATTGCCAGCCGCAAACCCGGATCGAAAGTCGTGCTGGGATTGGTACGCAATGGCAAGAAACAAGAGACGTCGGTAACCGTTGCAGACCGTTCAAAACTCTTCGCTTCGCGTGGCGGCGATCAGGATGAGGCTGGATCAGAAACAACACCTAAAGAGAGCCGCATGGGGATCACCGTCCACGGAATCACTTCCGACATGGCCGAGCGCCTGGATATCCCCGCGGGAAAAGGTGTGATCGTGCAGGACGTCAAACCGAATTCCTTTGCCGACGACACGGGTTTAAGCCGGGGCGACGTAATTCTCGAGATCAATAAACAGCCGGTCAATAGCGAAGAGGAATTCAACCGTATTCAATCTTCCTTGAAAAGCGGGCAGGATGTCGTGTTCCTGGTTCGCCAAAGAGGGGCTGGCCGTCAGGACGGTACAATTTTCCTGGCAGGTACACTTCCGTAACCCCGAAACTCGGTACTGGGGGCTGGTTTTCAGGCGTGATTCAGAGGATGATTATCTAACGGACGTAACGGACGGGGTGAAGATTTGGGATTCAATTATCAATCTGGCAGATTGATCCGCACCTTCCTGATCTTAGTAATAGGAGTCGCGACTGCCTATGCCAGCCCGTCAGGTAACTCCTCCCAAAAGCACACGCGGCACTCTCGCAAGCACGTGGCCAAGTCTCACGGACAGCAAAAGATTGATCGGCAGCGCGCCCAAGAGATACAAGAGGCTCTCATTCGCGAGCACTATCTGAGCGGAGAAGCGTCCGGCGTCTGGGATGACTCGAGCCAAAAAGCCATGGTGCGGTATCAGGCCTCTAATGGTTGGCAGACCAAAGTGGTTCCCGATTCACGTGCGCTGATTAAATTGGGTCTAGGGCCAGATAACGAACATCTGCTCAATCCCGAAAGTGCCATGACTACCGCCCCCCAGATCCCACCACGAGCGCCAGAAACATCCGGCCAGCGCAAGTAAGCACGACAAATCCGCCATTTCTTGGAAGCGTGAACTTGGCTCTATCAACGGGCTCACTTGATTGCAGGGATTCGGAAGTAAGGCAGCGGCATTCCGTTCACGATAGCCCTGGGATTGTCGTCTACGAGCGCACTTGCCGCGAGGTGACCGCTGATTTCTTCAACCGCTTCGCGGGCGTGTGACAGGTTGGGGACGCGATTTTTAGTGTCGTGAGCGTCACTAGCCAGCACGTGGACTGCATCGTTTTTTAGCAGCCACAGCGCCGCGCGCCACGCACGCTCCCCCCAGAATCCCGTCATAGAAGAAGCAGTGACCTGCACAACGCAGCTCATGGCCGCCCATCGCAGCACGCGCTCGGGGTCCTGTTGAAGAATGGGATTCCGCTCGGGATGGGTAATAATGGGAACGATTCCCATCCGTTGCATTTGAATTAAGCTTTCATCTATCTGCGCCGGGATGCTGTAATTGCTGAATTCAACCAGAACGTAGTGCGTCCCCTCGATGCAATATTTTTGGGGGCCAGCAATCAAGTCCTGAAAGTTTTCATAGGAAAGATGGAAGTCGCAGCCCAGGCTAAACCTCGGGAACCTGCCCACGCGCTGGCGCAGTTCGTCGAGCAATCCTGAAAGATAGCGGCGGTCGTAGCGATAGCGATCATTGGCATGCGGAGTGGCTACAATGTGCTGAATGCCGTCCGCTGTGGCCATGCGGCACATTTCTTCCGCTGCCTCCCATGACTTTGGCCCGTCATCAACATCCGGCAGAATATGGCAGTGAACGTCAAACACGACTCAAGATCCTCGCGAGCTCCACTTGGGAATTTAAACAGGTTTCGGAGCAAAAGAGGAAATCGCCCGGGCGCTAACCCATTGATCCCCTATAATCTCTCCGGCGCATCTTCATAAAACCATGAATTCATTCTCTAATCCTAACGTCAATCTTCAGGCGGTCGCCAAGCAAGTGATGATGCAGTACGGCTTTCATCCCGACTTTCCTCCCGAAGTGGCGCAGCAACTGGCACAGCTGAAATCGAACCCTCCCAATGTCGCGGCAGGGAACGATGTTCGCGATCTCCGCGATCTGCTGTGGTCGTCCATCGACAACGATACGTCCCGGGACCTGGATCAGATCGAGGTCGCCGAGCGCATGCCAGATGGACAAATTAAGGTCATGATCGCCATCGCCGACGTGGACGCATTCGTTCCCAAAGATTCGCCCATCGACAAACACGCCGCTAGCGAGACGACGACGGTCTATACCGGGGTGCGGATTTTTCCCATGTTGCCGGAAGAACTTTCGACAGGTGCGACTTCACTGCTTGAGGGTGCAGACAAGTTAAGCGTGGTAACCGAATACGTCGTTGGTAAAGATGGAAACGTAACTTCAAGTTCCGTTTACCGTGCGCTAGTGCGGAACCAGGCGCAACTTGCCTACCGGGCCGTGGGTGGGTGGCTCGAAGGCACCTCTCCAGCGCCGCCGAAGGTGGAAGCCTCCGCCGATCTTCAGGCGCAACTGAAGTTGCAAGACGAGGCAGCGCAAACTTTGCGCAAGCGCCGCTACCAAAATGGTGCGCTAGACGTGGATACTGCTGAAGTGCATCCCGTGATGCTCAACGAAACGATTGTAGATATTGCGCCGCAAGACAAGAATCGCGCTACTGACCTCATCGAAGATTTCATGATCGCGGCCAACGGCGTGGTCGCAAGAATGCTTGAAAAAGTTTCGTCCATGCGGCGCATCGTCAAAACGCCAGAACGTTGGGACCGCATCGTGCAACTGGCGGCCGGATTGGGAGGGAAACTTCCCGCTGATCCTGATTCCAAAGCGCTGAACGATTTCCTGATCCAGCGCCGTTCCGCGGATCCAGATCACTTTGCCGACCTATCGCTGTCGGTAATAAAGTTGATCGGGCCCGGTGAATACGTCGTCGAGCGCCCGGGAGACCAACAGCAAGGCCACTTCGGACTCGCCGTGCAGGATTACACTCACTCTACCGCTCCGAATCGCCGCTTCCCTGATATCGTCACCCAAAGAATCATCAAGGCGATGATTTCGAAACAGCCTTCGCCTTATTCCGATAGCGAACTAGAACCCATCGCTAGTAATTGCACGGCGAAAGGCGAGGCCGAACGCAAGGTCGAGCGCCAAATGGCGAAACGCATGGCCGCTGTCGCAATGAGCGGCCGCATCGGCGAGGCTTTCGACGCGATCGTCACGGGAGTGACGCCGAAAGGCACTTTTGTCCGCGTAATGCAGCCCCGCATAGAGGGATTGCTTGCGGAAGGACAGGGTGGCCTCGATGTGGGAGACAAGCTAAGGGTGAAGCTAACCCGAACCGAGGTTCAGCGCGGCTATATCGACTTTTCTCGGATCTAACGAGTGCGGTTTTCTGCCAACATAATCTCGATCTTAAGTCTGGCAGCAAGCCGGATCGCAGCAAGATTCGTTTGAGCTTGGTTTCACGGCTCGGATGAACGCGCTCATGAATTTTCCATCCACCTGTGGGGCAATTGAATCGACGTCGATGTTCTGTCCGGAGAGAAATTCCCGCGCATCTTCAATTCGGTAGACCCGGGTCGGTTCCATCTCTATCTGCTCGAAACCTGCGGCGGACAACTTGTCACGATAATGGTTCTCTTGCAATGCACCTGCGACGCACCCCACCCAAAGCAGAACGCTCTTGCGAATTTCGGCGGGCATCTCACCCCGTGTGATTACGTCAGAGACAGCAAAACGTCCTCCCGGCTTCAGCACCCGAAAAGCCTCGCTCAAAACGCGATCTTTGTCAGCCGAAAGATTTATCACGCAGTTGGAGATGACGACATCCACCGAATTATCAGGCAGCGGGATGTTTTCAATCTCTCCTTTCAGGAATTCCGCATTGTCAATCCCGGACTCACGCTTATTCTGCTTCGCGAGCGCCAGCATCTCATCCGTCATGTCGAGGCCGTAGGCCTTGCCGGTCCGTCCAACCCGTCTGGCAGACAGCAGTACGTCGATGCCTCCGCCAGAGCCAAGATCGAGAACAATGTCGCCGGGATTCAGTTTTGCGAGGGCCGTAGGGTTACCACATCCTAGTGATGCAAGAAGCGCTTGCTTGGGAATTTGTCCTGCCTGCGAGGCATCGTAGAGGTCCGATGTGATTGGGTCGCAGGAAAGCTCGCTCGCCGCCGCAGCTCCGCAGCACGAGCTACCTCCTGCGGCCGCGCGTAAGGCAGCCTGTCCGTATTTCTCTTTCACTACTTCCTTGATATCTGGCATGTTCAATCTCCTATTTACATACTTGAATTATCGTTTTTGGGTTGACGGCGCCGCTACGGGTACAGCACTCGGCGTATAAGAACCGAAGAAGCTGCTGAAGCGCTTCGGTGTTTGCGGTGTAGTGAAGGAATGTTCCCTCGCGCCTTACTTGAACCAGGTTTTCGGCTTTGAGCTTGTCGAGATGATGCGACAGAGTGGAGCTTGGAATGTCCAGTTGGTGCTGAATCTCGCCAGCCACTAATCCATCGGGGTGCGCTGACAGGAGCGCCTGCATGATTCGTAACCGGGCTTCCGTTCCCATCGCAGAAAACATATCGGCGAATCTGACCACCTGTTCAATGGATTCTTGCGACTGACCAGTTTCCATATTTCTATATTTGCAGAAATATGGAGCAAGGTCAAGGCTTGTTAGGTCGATTAGCGGTGGGAAGCTCCACCCCCTAGCACGGTCACCATTTGAAAGACACCCTAGGCAGAATAATTGCGTAGTTGGTAAGGTATTAAACAAGTCCCCGCGCGGAGGGATGTGTGAGTGGTTGAAACAGGCAGTCTTGAAAACTGCTGTACCTTAACGGGTACCGGGGGTTCGAATCCCTCTCCCTCCGCCAGTACTTTAGTTATCTAGCACTTGCAAGGTGGTGATACCTACACTGATACCTAAATCAGCGGAAGGGTCACCAATGAATCGCGAATGCAATCTCACTAAACGGATTGAAACGCCGCATGGATGGCGGTATTGCCGTGTCGTCCTCTCTGCGAATGGCCGCATCAAGCCTGATGTCGTGCTCGTCAACGGCAAGGCCGAACATCACCCCGAAGGTGCGTACTATCTGGAATGGCGGGAAGGCTCCAAACGGGTCCGTCTTTCGATAGGCAAAGACCCCGCCACCGCTACTGCACGCCGTCTTCAAAAAGAAGCTGAACTGAACGCCAGAAACAACGGCGTCACCGTCGTCTCTCCTAACGGTCAAAATGGGCACGCCGTTCTGTTAGCCGATGCAATTCGCGATTTCCTCGAAGAGAAGGCTCTTCAGCGGAAGAAGAAGACTCATGTTGACTACGACACGGCTCTGAGATATTTCCAGCAGAGTTGCCCAAAGCAGTATCTCAGCGATGTCACGCGGAAAGACTTGCTAGCGTTCAGTGCCTACTGTCGCGACACGTTGGAACTCTCCCCAAGAACAGTCTTCAACAAGTTCGCCCGTCTGGTCGCTTTCCTTCGAGCCAACAAGATTAAAGTTCATGAAACAGGCGATGCTCCGAGGTTTGTGGAGGAAGAACCTGAAGTCTATGAGGATGAACTGGAAATCTTTTTTGATGCGTGTACGTCCCAAGAGCGGCTGTGGTTTCAGTTCTTTCTCATGACTGGCATGCGTGAACAAGAAGTAATGCATGCGTGTTGGAGGGACGTGAAATTCGCCGCCAGCACCGTCCGCGTGAGCCACAAGCCCGATTACGGGTGGACGCCGAAGGCTTACAAAGAACGGGAGATTCCAGTCCCCAAGACCCTAATGACTTCACTGAAGCAACTTCAGGCGAAGTCGGACGGATGTCCGTTGATATTCCCGACAGCAGGCTGTAAGCCGAAGTTAGATTTCTTGGACTGCTGCAAGGCGGTCGCCGAGCGTGCAAAACTCAAGAAAGAAGACTTCTGGCTTCACAAGTTCAGGGCGACGTTTGCTACTCGCTGCCTTGGAGCGGACTGATGAATGCGACTGAACGTCTCGATAAATTCGACACCCTCGTCCGCATCACTCAACTCCTCCCGAACTCTTCTGATGGTGTGCGGCGTAGGGTCTTCGAAACGTTAGACCGTCAACTCCGCGACTTTTCCCAAATCAAAACAGACGCTGAGTTCAACACAGCGGCACACGTCCGTTTCGTTTGCAGGAAGAAGCATATGGTGGACTGAGCGCGGCCTGTGGCCGCCGACTTCGCGAATTGTCAAGAGCATTCGAAGCCAATCCGGACGCCAATCTCTCCCACCGTCTGCCCATCAACCCGGGCACTCGCCTGGTTCGTCAGTGGAAACAACAAGTTCATGTGGTAAATGTGGAAGAACGCGGCTACGCCTATCGCGGCGTGCTGTATGAAAGTCTCTCTGAGATCGCCCGCCTGATTACCTCGACTCGCTGGTCAGGACCACTCTTCTTCGGGCTCAAGGACAGCCACGCCAAAGTTCGGAACGAAAAGCGGCCTAAAGAGCAAAAAGCCCTCGCGAGGCAACGGTGACTTCCGATCCCAAGTCCACCGTTCGCTGCGCTATCTACACCCGCAAATCGTCGGAAGAAGGTCTCGAGCAGTCCTTTAATTCTCTCGATGCACAGCGGGAGGCGTGTCAAGCCTTCATCATTAGTCAACGCCAGGAAGGCTGGCGCCTAATCTCTGCTCGCTATGATGATGGAGGGTTCTCGGGCGGCAACATGGAGCGGCCCGCACTCAAGCGCCTACTTGAAGACATCGAATCCCACAAGGTCGACACCATAGTTGTGTATAAGGTTGACCGCCTGACCCGCAGCCTTGCAGACTTTGCCAAGATCGTCGAAGCACTCGACGCTCGTGGCGTTTCATTTGTGTCCGTAACCCAGCAGTTTAATACCACCAGTTCGATGGGACGACTGACTCTGAACGTTTTACTATCCTTTGCCCAATTCGAACGGGAGGTTACCGGCGAAAGGATTCGCGACAAGATTGCCGCCTCGAAGCGAAAGGGGATGTGGATGGGCGGAAGAGTGCCGCTTGGATATGAGTTGAGAGACCGCAAACTGATAGTCGAACCGGAAGAGGCGAAGGTTGTAAACCGAATATTCGAGTCCTATCTAAAACAGGGTTGCGTTGCGAAGCTGAAGGTTAGCCTCGATCTTCAACAGGTCAGGAGCAAGGTTCGTATCAATGCATCCGGAATCAAGACTGGTGGAATGAGCTATTCCCGCGGAGCGCTGTATCAGATTCTCAGCAACCATATTTATGTCGGAGAGGTCGCGCATCGCGAAAATATCTACGCCGGCCACCATGATGCCATCATCCCCCGTCATCTTTGGGACAAAGTGCAAGCTCAACTTAAGAGCAACATGCAAGGGACTCGGCAACGACCCAATGCTCGGTCGGAAAGTTTATTGCTGGGCTTACTTTACGACTCGGACGGGAACCGACTGACGCCCTCTCATACGATAAAGAAGGGGAAAAGATATCGTTATTACATCAGCCGATCGGGCGCTTCCCGTCAACCGAGCGGGAGCGCCCGTCCTTTAAGGATCCCGGCCCACGACATTGAAGTCCAGGTTGTTTCCGCACTCCGCACATTCTTGTTGTCGGAGATTGATGTGGTCAATGAACTAGCCGTTCCCGGCGATAAGGCAAAAACACTTGAGCGCCTGCTAGCGTCGGCCAAAGATCTCGCCTCAAAGGGATTCGCGCTGCCTTCTAAGGTTAAAGACACTGTCAGGAGTCTGGTACAGCGAGTCCTGATTCACGGGGATAGTTTAGAAGTATTGGTGTCAAAACCAGAGCTGCGCGAACTGCTATTGCAGGAGGCGCAATCAGAACATAGTGAGTCAGTTCATTTTCCTGAAGCGTTTTTGCATATCAGGATTCAGGCCACAATTAAGCGCTGTGGTAAGGAGGTCAGACTAGTCATTCATGGGGCAGAGAATGAATTCAGTAATCACCATCACAACTCGTCAATGATCAAAGCCATTGCGCGTGGACACAATTGGTACGAGCAAATCATCAAAGGGTCAGCGTCGGGCAGACGTTCAATCTCACAAGCAACTGGCATGGACGAACGCTATGTGAGCCGCATACTGCAAGCTGCGTTTCTTGCGCCCGACATCACAGAGGCTATTCTTGCCGGACGTCAGCCAGCCACGCTAACGTCGGAATTTCTTCGCAAACCCTTGCCCCTTGATTGGGCAGAGCAACGTAAATTGCTCGGTTTCCATCGCCGAAACAATCAAGAGTAGGAGCGAGGAGAGCGCTCGTACTGACGCGTTCCCGCGCTATTTGCTGCGGCATCGGGGCAGGAGCTACATTCTGCGGATCACGGTGTCTTGCTAATTGGCATGACTCTATCAGTTGCAGAACGTGTCAACGAGCTGCGGCGGGAAATAGCTGAGATTAGCAAAGAGAGCAGTGACTTTCTTCGGAGTGGCCGAAAAGACGCCTTCGGACAAGGAGAGCAGGAAAGACGGCTCCAGAGATTACATGAAATTAAAGACGAGTTGACGTCGCTCACCGCCTGGGAAGAGCCCTGAGACTAAGACGGTACGACCCGGCAACTCTCGGGGACCCCTCCTATGTGGAAGAAAGGGAAGCCAGATCGCAAGCAGAAAGATCACGAACAGTGGACTTCGCTTATATTTCTTTCGCCACGACCTTCTTGGCCCGTTATATTTCTCCCTAAAATCGGGGAACGCCCACAATCCCGCTGCGGTGCTGTCTGCCGAGACATCAGGACGCGGGTTCGTTCTCCTGGGAGTACAGGTGCACAGCCTGTTCCGCCCAATCTTTCATTGCCAGGTGGAAAGCGCGTTTGGCCTTCTCAGGCTCTCCAGCGGAGATTGCATCCAACAAAACCCGATGGTCCTGAAGATCCTCTGCCAGATTGAATCCTGGCTGCATAGCGACGCGGATTGCACTGAAGCCGAAAAGAGGAACAACCACACGGCGCAAGCATTCGACCAAGCAGTCGTTGTGGGTCGCTTCCCACATGGCAATATGCCAACTCAAGTCGCCGCGGATATATTTCTGAAAATCTCTGGCACGCGCCGCTGTCTGGGACCGTTGATAGAGTTCTTCCAGTTTCTCGATATCAGCAGGCGTTGCTTTGCGCGCTGCCTCTTCGGCTGCGAAACACTCCAGAGTTCGTCGAACTGAGATCGTATTCTCGAGATCGCGCTGGCTGAAATCCGTGACAAAAGTAGCTGAATTTGGTTTCTTGCTAACATGGCCTTCGAGTTCAAGCTGGATCAAGGCTTCCCGAATTGCTGATTGACTTGTGCCGAGCGTCTCGGCAAGTTTTCGCTCTACTAGTCGCTCGCCTGGTATCAACGACCCATCAAGGATTGACTCTCGAATCTTCTCAGCAACTTGGTGGCGTGCCGGTTGATTATTCAGCTTGGTTGCGTTTAATGGCATCTTTACTTTATTTCCTTACATCGCGCAGAACTATCCATTACGCCAAATCTTGTTTCGGCCTGTAGGGGGTTTGGCGATGATCATTCCCCGCTGACTGTTTGATTATAATCGAGTGTTGTGTATTAGCAACGGCAGCTAGGAATGAGTAATGATCGATCAAAATGTTCACCTTTTGATTCATCTTTCTGCTATTGTCTGTTTTTCTACAGATTTGTAATCGGTAATCAAAGATACCTCATCGGCGACGGGACATTGCCATGATTGGGATGCCGCGCTGAAAAGCCTTGAGTTGGCTTGGCAAAAGAACGACTTGAACTGAGCAGGGCAGGTGCCGCAGACCTCAACTAAAAGCCCGGGCGGCGGAGATCAAGATAACGAATCGGGATACCGAGGAATCAGAGGGCTGGCCCCACGTAAGAAGCCGTTTTTCTTTAACGCTGCGTAACGCGGAACCCAGTATCAAGGAGATCTCAGTGGGCGGAAAGTGGCGGATAACTCCGAAGAATTGCGCGGTTCTATTGCTCGAAATGCTGACAATCTCGGTGGCGGCTGCGCAGAGCAATCGTCAACGCATTTCGCTTGACGACGTCGTGATCCTGGTGGACAGCGGTGAACCTTCTTACATTCAGTATGCGGCCAAAGATCTAGGAAATTACTTGACCGAAATCAGCGGCAAGCCGGTTAGAGTGAGCACCGTCGATGGAGATGGCAAGAAAGCCAAATCCGTTCTCGTCGTCGGAAAGACAATGGCGCGGGCTATGAAAATCGCTTTGCCGTTGGCGGCGGATCTCGGTGATGAAGGTTCGGTGATTCGATGTTTTGATCAGGAGGGGAGGCATGTCATCGTTATCGCCGGCCTGAGGCCGCACGGCACGAATGCCGCAGTCGCAACCTTGCTGCACATGATACGCGCCGAGGGAAAGTCGGCTTATCTGGAGGGGCCGCTTGATCTTCGCAGCCAGCCGAGTTTTTCGGTTCGGGGCATTCATCTCAATGGATGGCCACTAAAATATCCTTACGCCTTCCGCTCCTGGAAAGAGGAAGACTGGAAGCACTTCGTTGATATTGCATGGGTGCAGCGCATTAATTTGCTTTTCCTATGGCCATTCATGGAAATCATACCCGTGCCGTTGTCCGCGGAGGATGAAGCGTATCTGCAGGAGGTGCAGCGTGTAGTGGAATATGCACAAAAGCAGCGTGGCATGGAAGTCTGGATTATGCAGTCGGCGAACCGTGTCGCAGTTTCTGACTGTGGCAGTAAGGATCCTAGGTTTCGCATCTATTGGGTGCCGCGAGACTGTCAGGAAGATATGAACCCTGCTGATCCGAAACAGTTCGACAATATTCTCTCGCATTTTGAAGCGCTCTACAGAATCGTCGACAATGCGGATGGATACACCTTCATCGACTCTGACCCGGGCGGCTGGCCCGGCAGTCCTTTGACCGATCAGACCAAAATTTTCAACGGCGCTCGCAAACTGCTGGACAGGTACAACGTTCATGGAGAAAAAACCAAGCTGATTGATTGGATGTGGCTAGGATGGGGACGCCATTCAACCGGTGAAGAAAGCGGAAAGCAGGCCGTTGCACTAATGCAAGAGACCATCCGCAACTTCAAAGGTCACCTGGTCGAGCCGTGGGGTTTAATTTCTGGAATGTCGCCATACCTCGAATCTGCCAAAAACGAGTCCGTCCTGGATAAGACGATTTATCTTCACTATGGCGCAATTGAGGAAGAGCCAGCTTTTCCTGCAACCAATCTTGGGCTGGAACCAATGCAGGAAGTTTTTGATACCGCTTCCCGATACCCTGACCTCCGGGGAATCATGGGTAATAATGAATTGATGGCTTTACAATTTCCGCGCACGTTTTATTTTTTTAACCGCGCGTGGGACGGCCAATACAAGACGCGCCGGCAACCGGACATGCTGTTGGATCTTGCTGAGCAACTCTATCCTGACCACAAGCAACTCATCGCGAATTCATTTGAACGATTGCGCGAGGCCGATCCGGACAGAATAAGCCCGGTACTCGCGGAGCTTTCGAAGATCGTTCAGAGCGGAGACGCAGGTCGCCCCGGGGCAATCGGCCGATACCTCTTTCCTGATCGGTTGGCTGTCATCCACAATCTTCAACAGCAGCTCGAAATTCGTCTCGCACGCCAACGTCTCATCGAAGCCATGCACAGCAAGCCGAAAATCGATGAGAGCGCGCAGCTGTTGGAAAGCTATTTTGACAAGCTTCTAGCTTGGAACGAAGAGACCGGTTGGAGCAAGATGATCGACATCACGATCTGGCGAACACCGATTTACGAGGATGGGAAAGATCTGTCCAAGGCCATGACCGAATTGAAACAGGTTATCGCGCATGGCAATTCCTACACCAGTTACACGCAAACCCACGAGTTTTTCGATGGAATAAGCAAGCGGCTGCTTCAAAAATATGGGCGCGATTCCGTGATGATAGGTTGCATCGACCCATTTGAGCTCGCCCTGATTCAAGGTTGGTAAGAGAGGTCGCGGCAAATCGCAACTAATGAAAACAACCTTAGGCGAGAAGCGAGGAGCCGTTGCTTTGCGCAGGGCTGATCGTCTCTATGGTCGTCGGTTTTCGCGAGAGTTTCTTTCTCGGGCGAAAAACAGTCCCGGCTGACGAAGATACTGGCGGTACCTTCCCTTACGCGCTAATTCCCAGCCGCTTTAAGCAGGGCTGCCGCGCACAGTGGGCCACGAGCTAACGCGCTAAAAGAGCTGAGCATAATTTCAGAATGCTTGGTTTCGCTCACCTGCGGACCCAACGGCGAGTTCACTAAATTGCCCCCATCATGGTCATAAAGCACTGGTACGGTCCTTCATAGCAAGACTCATACACCCGACTTGGCTTTTGCAGGTTTCATTGGACATTCCCTTTCGGGTCCAATGGTCCATTCCTGATCCTTATCCCTCTGTAGGCGGCCCTCATGCCACCGGAAATCGTACGAAACGATCTCAGCAATCCCGCCCGCCTTTTCCTTCACTTGCACTCACCGGTCCGCTGCAATGGGCGCGTAAACAAGCTTTCCATGTTCAGAACTCGCGGATCATCGAATATCAAAGGACAGTGTCTTCATGCTGCTTTGGCCGGAGAAATCAACCTTCACCGACCAGAGATTCTTTTGATAATCCCAAAACCAGCCCTCTTTAGCTTCGGCAAGCCTGTTTAAGCTACTAACCTCTTGCAGATCTTTGCCCCCTGACCCGACCCAAGCTGGGCGCACAGATGAATACCCCGTCACGACAGGATTCTCCGCCTGGTTTGATATGACGCCTACCCGAAGCGCCTGTCTTCCCTCGGGCTCCACAAAAGCGATCCTCATATCCGCCATCGTCACGAATTTGTCGACGTCGCCAATCACAGCCATGCCATTAGTCAGCACGGGCGCAAGCACGAAATACTCATGCTTCACGTCCTTGTCCAGCTTGATCATCGAGTCCGCGCTCCGAATGGCAACAGTCTTTGTTTCATAGCGGTAAACGGCCCACTTACCGTCTACGCCCAAATCCGAAGGCGCGAACTCAGGAAGGTAACCTGCTGAGGGGAGGCTCAATACGTAGTACCAGGACTGGCCGCTTACGTTTGACTGGGTGTATCCAACCGCTCCGCCTTCTACATAGGAACGATCGAGCGGCACGATGGGTTGATCCGGCTTTAAGATCAGTCCATCTGCCGCCCGGTACGTTTTGGCCAGAAGATCGAAGTTGCATTCTCCAATTCGATGACCTAGTTGGATCTCCCCTCCCAGAAGGTTTGCGATTAGCGTATCTTCTTCGGCGTTCGGGTCGGCCACAGTTTGAATGTTGTCGCGGGAGGGCCAAATGCCAACCGCCCCATAGAATGCACTCGTGAAGAGCAGTTGCTTCCAGTCCACCGGGTCTTTGGTGTCATCGTGGTGCTTCTTCTTTTCTGCCATGGGAACAAAATGATCGTCTGAACCTTGGAGTGAAACCAGATTAGGATTCTCGGTCGACTCCATGACGTTTCGCGGCAGCTGCATGCAGTACTGCATGTCGATACTTTGCTCCCCCAACGCCCTGGCCATGTTTTTGTAGTACTCATTCATCCGGTTCAGGTCGGACATCATCACCGTGTTGCCCTCATACGTACTTAGAAAATCGTGTTGCAGCAGTATGCCTCCCCAAGAAGAGATCTTTTTAGCCGTGTCTCGCCAATAATCGAGCGAAGAGAAAACGTCACCCATCGAGTCTCCAGGAGGAGTGCCAGCGTCCGTTTCGAAAAAGGAATATTTCTTTCGATAGGGGCCGGGCCGCAGCCATGCGTAATACAACTGGAGCGGCTTGCCCAGCTTCTCGTGCAGCCAAGTTAAACCATGAGGGAACAAATCGCTCCTGGGCTCGAACAGACCCTCTTTGTAACGTTGTTGTTCTAGGTCCAGGACGTGGTATGTGCCGATACGGAGACTGTGCTTCTTAGCTTCATCCTCCACCCCAAGGATGATGTCCTCGTATGATCTATATCCGTTTTCCTTGAAGTCGTGATCGTAGTAGTACGCACCGTTGTCGTCCATGTACACGGGATACTTGAGAGTGTCATCTTGATACTTTGATGGGACTCTCTTGCCGGCTTTTGCGAGAAGCGCGCCGCCCCATTCCTGGAAGGTGTTATGGATTCCGCGGCCCGCCACGATAATGTGCTTGTGTTCGAACCCAGCCGGTAGATCCTCGACCAGTCCCTCGATGCCGCAATTTATGCTACCCCTGGAAATGGCGTTGAGTGTGGACTGAGGCTCGCTCTGCTGCGTAGCCACAAGGTAATTGCTGAAGGGTGACAGAATGAGAGCGTTGTACGAGCGATCAGCGAGGAGTAGAAAGTCGACGGTACCCTGAATTGTATAGGCGTCGCCGTAGGCGAGTCGGTGCGACCATATGCCGACGCTCGTCCACGAATAGAGATTGTTTCGCAACCCCCAATTTTGTGACGTGAATTGGGGGAAGACTACGGACGGCACGGTCCAATCCCCACTGGCATAGCCCTTGAAACCCTTCGGAAATTTTTGCACAAAAATAAGGTACGGATGATCTTGGTAGAGCCGTAAGCTGGTGATGAAGTTGGTCTCCGTTCCTTCCACTCTCCAATAAAGATCAACGAACTGGTAATTGCCTGATACGTCATGATCCGAGCCGGTCCTGATATCAGAAACCGAAAGCCTTCTGCTCTGCATCATCCCAAAAACCTGAGAGTTCCCGCTGCGATACCAATGCTTGTCCACAAGCACACTGACGGTGCCGGGTCCAAGCCAGGAGCCACCGTCGTAGGAGACAAAATATTCACCTGCTTTCGGCTGCACCAGTAACTCGAGCCCGAACTTGCTCTTGAGTCGATACTCTCCGTCAGGCTCTGCGCACCACGCAGGCAGTCGCATGAAGAACATCAACAAGAGGACCAACGCTGCGGTGTTGTTCATCCGTGACACCCTCTCTCTGTAGCGGGTCAGTCGCCAAGCGCTGCCGGTTTGAGACAAGTTCGAGCTCACTTGCACGCGTTGCGTGGAACAACCGATGCCATCTTTGTTGGATCGTCCACTACCCACTCTCAAGGCTACCTGATAGCGGCCTGCGCATGGCACGGTTAACAAGATCCGACCGTCTCGGACGAGTCCATCGAAATAGCAACCTTAAGGGAAATCAGTTCGCGATATCGAGCCGGGTACGGGTGATTGCCCGAACAATGCCGTACCGAAAGTCGTGTTGGGCGCCCCATGATGAGGTGAAAATATTCAACGCCTCAGCACGGAACTGCAACCTCGCTTCTTCAGTGATTCCGGTGCTTTCAGCGAGCGAGAAACTCACGTCGGGGAGACTTACAGTGACAGAACCGATACCCTCATGCACGAAGGTGTGGTGCGGCACCACAGCAAAACGCTGACGTATCAAAGAACTCGTCCACGGTTTTTGGGGCCGGGATTGGGGTTGCGCAGCAGATTTGGTAATTTCTCCCCTTCTCCCACCTTGCGGTTGTCAAACGCTAGAGGAACCGGAAGGGGATGTCTGGACTTGACGGTAACGATAGCTCCTGTCTGCCAACGCAGGATCGAGCTTCTCTACGGAGAAAAACTCGGGTTGGAGTCGGCGTATGAATCAGCATAGTTTGCCATGCAATGGATTACACGCGCACATTTGACTACACAATCACGCTGTCCCCGTACTAGAACTGCAGCCGAAGTGAGAATTGGATCTCCCTGCTAGGTCCCGCGCCAAAAATCTTTCCGAACTGCGGCGTGCCAAACGTGGTGTTTGGGTCTCCGAGGTTCGTGTGATTCAGCAGGTTGAAGAATTCGGAGCGAAACTGAAGGTTCAGACGCTCTGTGATGGGAATGCTTTTAAAGATCGAGAAATCCACATCCACAGACCCGGGCCCTGTGATGCTGGCGATGCGAGCGTTTCCAAAAGTGAATGGGGCTGGAGTCTGAAAAGCACTTGTGTCGAACCACTCATTAATCGTCTTGGGCCCTTTGTTCGGATTCCTAACGACATCGGGGAGGGCGACTTGAGCACCAACATTTGGATTGTCAAAGGTGAGAACGGGGGTGAGGGGCTGCCCAGACGCGGCGGTCACTATTCCGCCCAGCTGCCAGCCAGAGACTATCTTGCCGACGACGCCCGACGCATCCGACCAAAAAAGTTGTCCTTTACCAACAGGAAGCGCATACAACCAGCTAAGTGCAAAGCGATGCCGCTGGTCGTTCTGATCCAAGCCCCGGGCGGATCGCGGGTTGTATTGATTGGAAACACAACCGCCACTGGGCGTCGCAGTAAACTGGAAATCACAGCCGGAAGCAAAGGCTTTTGACCAGGTATACGACGACAAGAATGAAAGGCCGTTCGAAAACCGCTTCTCTGCCTTAACCTGTAGACCGTTATAGGATGAGTTCCCTATGGACTCCTCACCAGCAATTCCTGATACGTTCGTGTAAGGTCGTCTTGGATCGAGGGCCCCTGGGCCGGGGAGGAGTGGTTGGTTAGGAACGGTATTCGATTCCTGGTGAGTTCCCTTGTTGCCGACGTAAGCTAGCTCAAGGTTGATCCCTGCGCCCAACGCGCGCTGTACAACAAGGTTCCAAGACTGCAAATATGCGTTCGGAGTATGCTGAGGAATATATTCAAACCCCAGCTCGCCACCCTGCGAAAGGCCCGCATAGGGATTAGTAAAGCTGAAGTTTTGGAACGTCTGCGGGGTGTTGTTCACGGTAAAAGAGCCAACAAATGGAGGATTAGTTGCTAATATCGTGCTCCGCCCCATGAACTCCTTCTGGAAGAATATACCGTATCCCGATCGCACTACCGTACGGTCTCCGAGGCGATAGGCGAAACCGATGCGTGGTGCAAAGTTTTTATTATTATTATCGAGGGTGCTAGGATTTGAGGGCTTGATCGTCGGCAGACCTCCAAGAAAACACTGGTGGCTCGGAAGAGCTGGTAAACATTGGCCCGGCATTACTACCGTGGCGAGTCCGCCCCCCGGCGGCAAGCGCAGGTTCGAGATCTCGTTAGTTACCGAATATGGATTTCCAATCCACTCATAACGCAATCCCAGATTTAAAGTCAGGTTCTTAGTTACACGCCAGTCATCCTGAACCCACGGCGAAAACGACCACGCACGCAAATTGGGGTCGAATAGATCCGGCGCACCTATCCAGGTGTTCGGAATACCTAACAGCATGTCGGCCATTGCGTACCCGCTGAAAATACCGTTAAAGAAATAGAGTCCGTTCGGTATGATCCTCTCTGGAAAGGTGTTATGCAGACGCGTCGCTGTAAGACCATAGCGCAGGTCGTGCTGATTGTGGTGTGAATAGACGCCAAAATGGTACTCATAGCGTTCGTTAATCCATTTCCGAGGCTCCGAAATATTGGAGGATCCGAGGGCATCGAAGCCAGCCACGCTAAAAAACGGTGCATCGGAGGAGCGGGGATCGTCCGGTATTCCCTGGATCCCCATGACGTCACGCGCAATGTACGGCGTGGTGTTCTCCAAATGGCCTCGCAGATCCTGCCAAAACCGCAAATAGCCAACACGGAAGTCAATAATTGTAGTTGGGCTTTTGACGTATTCCGCGTGCAGCATAATATTGTGGCTTCGGCTGTTTTGCGACGCGCCGAATGTGGGGTTGAGTGACACGGGCAGATCCGTCACTAAGTTATAGACGTAATGGCCATCAAGGGAAAGTTTCTCTGAGAGTCGGTGATCGAGTCGGAGCATCCCTTGATCTATGTTGTTGTGGTGAGTTTGGGCTGTGACATAATTTTGGTCGAGGCCGGGGCGATTGGGCAGCGGCACATACTTGGACAAGTAGGCTGGCCAAAAGCTCAAAATACGATTGGGCGGAATGATGTTACCTGGAAAGGGAACGCCGGTTACCGGGTCGTTGATCGTGATGGGGTTCGGTTGTGTTAGTAACACGGAAAAGTCGCCCGTTCTCATTGCTGCTGTGGGGTAGGTGCCAGTGAGGGTCTGGGCGCGTAGCTCACGGAACCCGTCATAGCTCACGAAAAAGAATGTCTTATTGTGAATTAGCGGGCCGCCCAGAGTGCCTCCAAACTGGTTGCGTCGGAGCGGCGGCTTCGGTTGACCGAAGAAGTTAGTGAAGTAATTGGCTGCGTCAAACTTGTCATTCCGAATAAACTCGTATGCGCTTCCGTGGAACTGGTTGGCGCCCGATTTCATTACCATATTCACCAGTCCGCCGGCGTTGATGCCAAACTCCGCGCTGTAGTTGCTGCTTTGGGTTCGGAACTCCTCGATTGCGTCAATTGAGGGGTTGAAGGCGTTTGTGTTATTTTCCCATTCCTCAAAAGAAACCCCATCCAGGAGGAAGTCGTTGTAGATGGGTTTCTGGCCGTTTACTGAGAAAGCTCCTCCCCCGATATCAGTCGTCTGGGCGTCAATCTTCACGGCGGAGAAAAAGCCGTTTCGACCGGGAGTAACGCCTGGCAGCAGGGTCTGCAACTGAAGGAAATTTCGACCATTGAGGGGAATCTCGGCCACCATCTTGCTTTCCAGGAGCGTCCCAATGGACGATTGTTCGGTCTCAAGGGAGCCCGGATTTGCTGTTACCCTGACTTCTTCCGCGAGTTGGCCGAGTTGTAGGGTGAAATTAACGCGGGTGATCAGTTGCACCTCAAGTCTAACTTGGTCGACAACACCCCGACGGAACCCTGTCTTCTCAACCACGACTTGGTAGACCCCCACATTCAGGTCGGAAAGTGTGTACTGACCGGCGTCATTGGTAGTGGCCTGGTGGGTCGCCCCAGTCGCCAAGTCTTTCGCAGTTACCATGCCCTGTGAGACTAACGCGCCAGACTGATCGGTGATCGTGCCGACAATTCCGGCCTGCTGAGCCTGCGCTACAAAAGAGATGCCCACGAGAAGAAATAAGGGAACGAGAACTTTGCCTGAGAACATATCCAACCCCCCTCAAATTGACGCCCGCCCGCATCACAACAGCACACCGGGAAACTCTGATTGGCGCGATGACCGATCATCAAGCAGACCAGACACTATAGGCACCACTTACTCCTTAAGTCAAGTTGTTTCGATCAGATTTTTGAATGATTATAGGTCACGCGGCTTCGCGTCTATAGCTAAGGTATGCGACCCGCTATCAGCAAGGCGGGCTGCAACGGCCTTGTAAAGGGCGGCGCGCCAGAGGTATCTCCTTGTCCGGTGACGGCAGTTTTGGAAACGCGCCTCTGGATTATTTCAAGTGGGGGAGCGCGTAGTGGGCCATCGCGAAATAATGAACCAGGTTACGTTTCAGCGACTCCACAAAGGCCTCTGGATTTCCGCTTTCGAGGCCGACCCGGTCGTTGACGCCGGCGTTATTCACAAGTCCATCAAGGCTTCCGTATTTTTTTACCGTTTGTTCCACTGCGATCGTAGCTCCTGAACTCAAGAGATCAGTGGCTAAGAATCCGCATGCGAAGTCGCCATGCAACTCTGCCTGCAACTCCTTTCCCGCACGGGCGTCGCGGTCCGCGATTACAGGGATTGCGCCTTCCGCAGAGCATGCCCGAACGATGGCGGCGCCTATGCCCTTGGCCCCACCCGTCACCAGAATAACTTTGCCTTTGAGTTGCAGGTCCACACTTAACCTCGAAGATTAAAGTAGCCACCGTCTAACGGATAATCTGCACCGGTAATGAAGGATGCTTCGTCTGAGCATAGGAAAAGCGCAAGTGATGCGACTTCGTCGGGCTCGGCCATTCTCCCGATGGGTTTGCGATTTCGATAATTTTTCGAACATTTCCGACTCGCGCCGGGATAATTCTTTTTAAAAAATCCGTCGACGAAGGGCGTACGGACGCGAGCCGGCGAAATGCAGTTGCACGGATGTTGTGAGCAATCCTCTGCGACGGAATAAGTCATGGCGACGACCGCGCCCTTGCTAGTTGAATATGCAAAACGGTCGGCGAGTCCGGTGGTCGCCGCGATGGAGGCCATGTTTAGAATCACACCTCCGCCATGCTCCTTCATATGCGGAACGCACGCGTGCAGACAATTGTAAAAACCTTTTACGTTTACGCGCAAGACGCGGTCAAAGTCTTCTTCGGTTGTGGTCTCAACCGTGCCAATGTGCGAGACACCCGCGTTGTTTACCAGGATATGAACTGGTTCGCGGCCAAAAATCTCGTTAAATTCCGCGTCTACTGCTTTTTGCTGGGTCACGTCGCAAAATGGGCGGTGGCGCGGCCTCCGGCCGAAGAATTTCTTGAGAGACGGCTTCGACGTCTTTTTGATTGATGTCGAGATTGTGTAGTGCTGCACCGTGGGCCGCAAATTTCAATGCAATCGCGCGACCGATGCCGCTTCCTGCACCTGTGACGACAGCCACTTTCCCATCGAGCCGAAAATCTTTCATGCGGGTCCGGTGATTCTCTGGCTGGATTCTCCGAGGCCCTCAATTCCCAATTCCACCAGGTCGCCGCTCTTTAAATAGGTTGGGGGCTTCATGCCCAAGCCCACCCCGGCAGGGGTTCCAGTGCTGATGACGTCGCCGGGAAGCAGCGTCATGAATTCGCTCACGTACGACACCAGCGTGGGGATGTCGAAGATCATGTTGGCGGTGGAACTTTTTTGCCGGAATTCACCATTCACCTTTAACCACATGGGGAGGGAGGCAAAATTTGTCAATTCATCTTTGGTTGCGAGGAATGGGCCTAGGGGTGCGAAGGTGTCGGCGCTCTTTCCCTTCACCCACTGGCCTCCGCGCTCCAATTGAAAGGTGCGTTCGGAATAATCGTTGTGCAGCGCGAAGCCCGCGACGTGATCGAGCGCGTTTTCTTTGGAAACGTAAAGCGCTCTTTTTCCGACGACCACGGCCAGTTCCACTTCCCAGTCCACTTTTTTAGCGTTTCGCGGGATTAGCAGAGGGTCATTTGGTCCAACCAAAGAAGTGGTTGACTTGAAAAAAATGACGGGCTCTTTGGGTATATCCGCCTTGGTTTCGGCGGCGTGGTCGCGGTAGTTCAATCCTATGCAGACGATTTTGCTGGGACGGTGAATCGGAGGTCCCAAGCGCAACGAGGTATCGACGCGCGGTGCACGGGACGACTTGTCGTCAATCCAACGGCGCAGTTCGGTTGTGCCGCCACTACCAAAAAACTCTTCGTCGTAATCCGACGCGAAACTGGAGGCGTCAACACGCGTGCCGTCATTCAACAGAACACCTGGTCTCTCATTGCCGGGGTCACCGAATCGGATCAGTTTCATGGTCTAAGAGTATTGGAAAGACACGTCTGCCAAAGATTGCAGATGCTGGACACCTTCGGATATTTACTGATGAAGAATGATTTTGAACGCATAAGCATAGCTGCTAGCGGGTGTTTCTGGAAGTTGAACATGGAGGCCGTCGGATTGTTGTTGAAATTTGAGATTGCCTTCGGAGCCGAGCAATGAAATTGATTCGACTTTAGCCATTCCGCTGGCTCGAATTGAATGAATCACCGTTTCACGGGTTGCGGGCACAGCCCAATTCATAAATCGCGTCTCCCTTGATGGTAAAACGAAAACCTTTGGAAGTGTATGGCTGCGTTTCGGTGTCGTGGAACGATCCCCCGCCAGAAGGAATAGGAACGCTTTAATGCTTGGCAGCGCATGTGGCCCTGGTATGCACAAATCCCTAAACCAGTCCCGGTCCAGCTAGGCTTCGCGTTTCGATAGTGGCCAAGGATGGCAATGATTTGGCTTTCACAGACTCTCTTTCTTTCGAAAAGGTCGGCTGCGCGATCGTCGCCACGAATAATCAGCGGCATACCGTCAATATCACATATAGACGCAACCACGCGGGACGCAAATGACGGCTGTAACCTGCGCCACAGTTGGGCCATACCTGCCGTCCAGCGAGCAGCTGGAGCAAAGACTTCTGGCTTACCACCAATCGAACCTTACAATTAGGCGTGGGTTTCGTTTTCGGCCCGTTCCTCAGCCAAAAACAAAAATCTAACGACTCCGCCTCCTCCTGAGTGCGTGGGAATCTATCGAATAGAAACCAGGGCGCAATTCGCCGTTGCGCACTCCGCATATATATAAAAGGATGAAACCGTATTAATCCAATAAATTTTCCGCGCCGGAAACAGGTACGGTCAGGGTTTGTTTCTTTGCGCCGCGAATTAAGAACTGCTTTTCCAGGAGCTCGATGCCTCTGATGCGGTCGAAACCGTTCGGGATCCTGGTAAGAAGCGCCACATACTGGACCGTTTTCTTTCCCAACGCCGGCACACAGGTCAAAGTCGGTTCATCAAAGAGTCTTCCCGCAAGAAAAGCTTCTCGCCGCAAGAGCGGGAGCGGAGTGGTGCTGAACTCGAGGCCTCGGGCACGCGTTCGCTGCTTCCACGGAACAGCGGCGATCCCCAGGTTCTCTTCCCAAATCGCGACCCAAGGAAAATCGCTCCGCTTGAAGCAGTAAGCGATAAGCAATCCGAGCTTGCGATTTAATGCAGCTACGAAACCCAACTTCTTCTTCTTATCCAATAGCAGGGCCACGACGAATCCCAGTCCCTTTTGCGGAAAGGGCCGAGTCAAATCAATCGTCCCACCTTTCGCAAGAGGAGCGTTAGGCCAGCGAAACTCACGGTTGGAAGCCAGCAGAGCTTTACCTTCGTCGTATCCGTGCGGGTAAGTGAGCCCTTTGGTTCCGGGAATTGCGATTTCCGCATCGTCGGCCGACAGGAACGGCAAGCCTAACGTGATGTGCTGGGTCCAATGGAAAAAGTGGTCCGCTTTTCTTTCATTGCGAACCATTTCTTTGAAATAGACGATGGGTTCATCTTTTCGAAGTTCGATCTCGCGGCTGAATCTGAGTCCCGAAATAGGAAGGTTCACCGACAGAACCAACTTCACTTTTCGCGGGCCTAAGGAAATTCCGGTCTTCTGCCATTTCGACCAAGGCGCTTCGCCGTGCTGTGACATCCCCTGTTTCGCTTCCTCCATTGAAGGTGAGCCGAAATAATCCAGACAAATATTATGGCCTACCAAGCCGGAGAGCAGCTTTCCTTCGGCGATGGTCCCGTATTCGGAAGCGTGATCTTCCTGACGATATTGCTCGGGATTAATGGTTCGCCACGGAGGAATCCATAAGGGACTGACACTCGATCCTTTGGAGTCTTCCAGATGGAGATCGGCAATGTGTCCGCCCCCGGTCAGAGTCGTAAGGCGGATGACGTTGTTCCCGACGAGATAGCCTTTGCGGCCTTGCCAGGATGCCAGCTTGCAGAACAATGGGTTTTCAGTCTTCATAGAAAACTCAAAAAAGACAACCTACTGACTTTGGATGACGGCGAGTTTGAAGGGTTCAATGCATCCAATCATCACGGAGTTTTCTCCGTACTTTGGTAAAAGGTCTTTTCTGATTGCATCAAAAAAGCTACTTACCTGTGCATAACTGGTGTAAGGAGCCCCTTGTGCCAGGATCTGTTTCAAGCGGTCAAGGGCTTCGCTGAGATCTTTGCCTTCTTCGTAGATTGGCGATGGCCAGACTGTGATGTCGATCATCTTGTCCCATCCTGTTTCTTGGTTCCAGGCGAGCAGTTTGTCGAAGTATGCTTCGACCAGCCGGGAGCATTCGTGGATATTGGGCTTGCCTTGCAACGCCTTCAACAGAGACTGCCGCGCAGCACGAATCTCGAGTTGCATTTGAAGATTTCTTGCCACCACCAGCGAGTCAGGAAAGAGGAGACGTCCGAGCGGCCCAGGACGATCCGCGCCCTCATGCAGCATTTGTTCAAGGCCGGAGAGCATCACGGTGATCCGCACAGAATCCGTATCGCGCAATGCCAAAAACGAATCCGCAATTAGCTGCTTGTGGTCCGGATAAAGCTGGGCAGCCAGATCCGCCATCACTTCGGCTTCCGGACGCTTTTCGTATTCGCTGTTCCACGCAGTTTCAAAAAAGTAATAGGTGCGAGGAAATTGCAACAGCATCAATTGGTTGTTCCCCATCACGCCGCCCAAGCCCGGATACTGACTCGCCTTGTCGAAAACCTTGCGGACTGATTCCTGACCAACATTCGTGGCGGGAAATGCCGGCTCGCTTTCGATCGCACCATAAGGCAGGTATACCGTTTTGCCCAACACCCCTTCGCTCTGCACGATAGACAAATACGGCGGCTGGCCCGCAATTAAATCCCACGGCTCACTGAGATTGTTTTTGAAGTTGCGAATGGTGTCACCCATGAAGGCGACATCGCTTTCATCAGGATTCTTACTTGTCCAGTCGTATGCGGCGACCACAGAATCCGTAGAAGTAAAAAACTTGTGACGGCCCCAGCCAACGTGCATCCAGTCCACTAACTTGGTTTTGGATCTTTTAACGCTGTATTTGTCGAGCAGCTTTCGCGCGGCCTGAAAGATTTTTGCCTGATCGCTGAGTGGGCTCTGCGGCCAACTCCCGGGATCGGAGTCGATCATGCAAAAAGCATCGGCGTTGTTGACGATCTTGTAAAAAGCTTCAAACGATGTGAGAATCCGCGCGAACTGCTGCGGATCAGCGGGATTCATGTCCTTCTGGCAATCGTTGATCCAATAGGCGCGAAAGCGCGGATCAGGCGTTCCGCAATTGGAGGTTCCGACGCGGTTCGCCGATTGCATGATCCACACTTCCATGCCGCGCTGGTTCTGTGCATATTCGATCACGCGCTGGACTTCATGCAAATAAGCTTGATCTTCGGCCGACAACGGAAGGGGAATGATCTCCATGAACGGCCACAGATAGAAGAGGTTAATACGCTGCGCCCATGCAATATCGATAAAGCGTTTCCAGTCTTCTTCTTTCCAGGAACGGAAAGCGTAGGGATATTTCAGCGGCCATCCGTTTAAATGAATTCCGCGTACCGCGATACTTGGCTTGCTGAGCAGATCAAGCGGCCCGTCTACATAGGGAGACTTGCCCTCCGCCTGGATCATTTGCATGAATGTGGCAACCCCCGCATTGGTGCCATGCGGATTTATTCCAGCGATGATCAGGACGGTGGTTCCCGCTTTATTGATAAGTCTAAGTACTGCGCCTTCGTCGCCAAGATCTGCGGCAGATGGCAAAGTCGCCCCCATCGCCATGGCTGCTTTTTCTCCAACCGCGATAACGGTTTTAGCCTTTCGCGTCGCATCGCTCATTGAGCTGACAGTGACTGTCTCGCCGGTAATCCCCGTTAAGTAAGATCCAAGGTCTCGGGCTCCATACTGCACATAAGAAGTCTCGCTGTTGTCGACAAGAATGGCCGCACCACTTAGAGAGACCCGACCAACGTTCTGTTGCGCCGATACGCCCGTTCCAAAGCATGCGAGAAACAAAATGAGAATGGTAACCCTACCGGAAATGTTTTCTCGCACCTTCTCGCTCAATGGGTCTCCTTGTGCTGAGTTTTTTGCAATTGAAGGGTTTACTCAAAATCTATCAACGACGTCGGAATTTTCGAACTAGTGGATCTTATTGCCGCCTGCGAAAGATGTAAAGGATTTTCTGATATATTATCGATCATTGTTCATTGTGGCGGTATATCGGCATTCTGTCGCTGAAATGCGTGGAATGGTTCGTGTTTATTGGAGCGAAATTAGCAAACGCTATCCATTGAGAACTGTGCTCGGATTCAATCCTATCGACGAGCCCACGAGTTTTAGACCGAAAAATCGAAACCAACAAGCCATTAGAAGAAAGGCGAATCGTGCTGTCCGGAGGTCAGAGGCTTCGACTATTACGAGAACGCATTGGGCTAACGATGCGCGATGTGGAAACGGCTAGCGAAAAGATCGCTAAGAAGTACGAAAATGATGAGTTTTTAATTCCTCCCAGCCGTCTTTCTGATATCGAGACCAAAGCGATAATCCCCAGCATTTTTCGTTTCTATTCTCTGGCGGCGGTTTATCGACAGGACATCCTCGTGCTGCTTTCATGGTTTGGCGTGGATAACAATGAGATCGCCAACGACAGCAATGTTTCGCTGCCAACAAAGTCCCACGTCACCCAATCGCCCTCCAATGTTTCTCTTATCAATATGCCGGTGCGTCTTGACCCTGGTTTCGACATACGGCGCACCGCAAACTTTAGTCGGTTGATCGAACGCTGGGGAGTTGTGCCCATGGCTTATCTGGAGCAATTTTCCACGAAAAAATACACCTACGGCTACATCGGGAGCGAGGACTTGACCATGTATCCTCTCCTCCCTCCAGGTACATTCGTACAAGTGGACGAATCGCAAAACGAAGTCTCTGAAGGAGGTTGGCATTCTGAGTATGAGCGCCCTATCTACTTCGTAGAAACCAGGGGAGGGCACATTTGCTGCTGGTGTACGTTGAATGGAGATGCAATCATTCTGCATTCTCATCCATTGTCCCCGGTCGCTGCCAGAGTCTTAAAGTATCCGCAGCAAGCCGAAATAATCGGTCAAGTGGTTGGGGTCGCGATGAGGCTTGGAGAGTGGAGAATAGTGAAGTTCGACTCAACAAATGATTGACGCTAGGAGTTGCCCAATGCGTAAAAGTCGCAACCTCATCTATGCCTATTCCATGTTTTTCCCATTGGTGGCGTCGATCATGGCCCATGGCCAGAACACACAAATTTTCGCTATTGGCACGAAAGATAGTTCCTTCAAAGAGTTCATCCATAATCGCGAACCCGACAAAGGAACGAACTATCGAGTAGGGGAGAGTTTGCCTGAGAAAGATTGGTACGCTTACCAACCGGGTCCTCTGAATTCGTCGGTCGGCCGGAGTACGATGCAGCGTGATTGGATGAGCGTAAAAGCTCCCGCCTCTGACCCCTCACTTACGCCCTTTCAGGTTATTTTCAAGTTGTCATCGTGGCCAAAGGGAACTTTCATCCTTCACCTTGATGCAATCTTTCGATACCGTCGCCCAGCCCCGCCGCGTTATGCGGTCTCGATCAATGGAAAACCTGCGGGGAGCTATCAACTGTCTCCGCATCCGTCGCCGGACATTTGGTGGTCAAACGGCGGCGAGAGCGATGGCAACATGCAATATTTTGGATACGAATCTCTTGACATGCAGCTCCCTGCATCAGCTTTCAGTGTCGGCAGCAACACGTTATCGCTGCAATGTCTGGAAGGTTTCGGAATTTTCTACGATGATCTGACGCTATCGAACAATCCAACCGCAGACCCACCACTCATTACGCAGGGTTTCGTCGAACCGACTGTGCTTTACAAGACTCGTCCTTCCGGTTTGGTTGAGTTAGCGAAAGTGCGACTGCGCACCAGCAAACCTCTTGGCCGCGTGAATTTGCAGGTTTCAATTGGGGTGACATCCATCCAGCGTGAAGTTAGTCAAGACGAAGCAGGGGACATTGAGACAACCATCGAGGTGCCCGCGTCTGAAAAAGCATTGCCAGCCACGCTGCAAGTATCGGGAATCAGCGATCCAGTCTATAAAGGAATTTTCACGCCGCTGCGACGCTGGCAAGTCTATGCGGTGGCCATGGAGCAGGCAGACTTTGGCTATAACGATCTTCCCGCCCGGACGTTGGAATGGGAAAACCGATTTACCGATAAAGCGCTGGAAATTCAAAAACAATATCCTTCTTACTCATTCAATCTAGACGCGGCGGCAAATCTCGACTCCTACCTCGCCACTCGTGATAAACGGCAGGGCAAACAATTGCTTGACTATCTGCGCACCGGGAAGTGGGGAATCAATGCGCTTTATACGAATTTCTTCACCGGGCTTTCGACGCCGGAAGAATTGTTTCGCACACTCGATTATTCGCTGCGGGCCGGACGCGAGCACGACTTCCCAGTTGATTCCGCATCACAGACAGACGAGCCTTCGTTGACCTGGGGACTTCCTCAAGTTCTGGCGGACGCCGGCATCAAATATTTCACCAACGGCAGCGATCCCATTCGCGGCGCGTTCAATCCAATTGGTCATCTCAACTTCCACTCGCCGTTCTATTGGGAAGCCGCTACTGGAGCGAAAGTCCTGGTTTGGAGCGGCGTTTCCTATACGGCTATTGACGACATGACCTGGGGCGGATGGAATGCTGACTCGGTGAAGAGCGGGAAATATTCGCCTTCCACCTTCGGATTGAGCCACTCCCTGCCGCTCTTTCTTTCGCAGTTCGAACGCGAAGATTTTCCCTTTGACGCAGTGATGTTATTCGGATTGCACAATGATGAAATCCCGCTACGGCACGCCGGGGATGCTGACGTCATCGAAGCCTGGAACGAGGAATATGCGTATCCGAAAATCATTCCCGCTACCCAGCGCGAGTTCTTTACCCACATCACGTCAATTTTTGGTGACAAAATTAAGACCTATCGCGGGGACGGCGGCGCTTATTGGGAAGACGAAGCCGGGTCGGATGCTCGAACCGCGGCCATGATCCGAACGTCGCAATCCCAACTGGCGGCAGCGGAAAAGTTTGAAAGCATCGCAAGTTGGTTGCAGCCCCACCTGAAATACGATCGCCCTCCGTTTGACACTGCGTGGAAAAACATTTTGCTGGCTGATTCCTATGTGTGGAGCGACGCAAACTCTTTTCGACGACCGGAAAGTTATCGCACTCGTGGTGGGGAAGCAGCCCACCGCGCCTGGGCGGAGGCGGCATTGCAACAAACCAGCGACTTGCGCCTGGTTGCAATGGACAAGGTTGCTGAGCTGGTCGCCACCAATCAACAGGGTACAGTCGTTTTCAATCCGGAAAGTTGGCCGAGAAGTGATTTCTTCGACTTCGAACTGGAACCGAACGAAACGCTTCTTGACCCAGCAACCGGAGATGTGGTTCCTTGCGGCGTCATGAAATCGCAAAACGGATATCAGGATGTGCGCTGCTGGGCCTCGGAAATACCTGCCACCGGATACAAATTCTACGAGCTTGCAAAAGGAACAGCGGCTCAAGGGGAGCCTCTCGATCTTGATCCCGCCGCCCCAATGGCTGAGAATAAATTCTACAAGCTGGTATTCGATCCGCAAACCGGGGCCATATCCCACCTCTTCGACAAATCCAACAATCAGGATCTGGTTAGATCCAGCAGCGACTATCAAATGAACGAATACCTATACGTCAGCGGTGGCGATCCCGGCGGCTTCATTAAGGGAAGCGTTAAAGACAATCGAATTCTTAGTGCCGACGTAACGCTTCCCTTGCCAGAGTTGAAGATTCACCACGCGTCTTTGATAGACATACCGCAGGCGAAACGCTTCCCGTGGGGAACGGTGGTGACAATTCATTCAAAGGCTTTGAACACTGCCGAAATTATTTCGACGATTACTTTGCTGGACACGAAAAAGCAGATCAACATCCAAAATGAAGTTCAGAAAACAGCGACTCTAAAAAAAGAAGGAATCTACTTCGCATTTCCTTTCGCATTGAAAAATCCAGAAATGAAATATCAAGGCGCCACGGCTTGGGTCAACCCCGTAGTCGATATGCTTCCCGGCGCGAACCGCCAGTGGTTCACCACTCAAGGAGGAGTCTTCGGGAAGGGTGCAGACAACAACGTGGCATGGGTATCTGTCGATGCTCCGCTGATCACACTTGAAGACATCAACCGCGGTCTCTGGCCGGAATCGATACAGGTTCGCAACGGAACTGTATTTTCTTACGTGATGAATAACTATTGGTATACCGATACTCCTGCGCAACAGGGCGGAAATTTTACATTCCGCTATGCGTTGACCAGCGGCGAGGAAGTATCGTCAACTCAAACGGAGATTTTAACCAGCGAACAGCGCTCTCCCCTGACCGCAATTCGCCACTACAACATGGGATGGTCGCCAACTTTATCCGATAGGGGAGCAGGGTTTCTCGACGCATCGCCGGCTGGCGTGACAATTTTAACGATTCGTGCCCTCGATCACGACGACGCTTACCTGCTCCGAGTCCAGAACGCAACTCCCGATCCGGTGACTGCGAATCTACAATTTCCAACAGTCAAACTTGAAGAGGCTTATCTCGGTTCAGCCCTGGGAGATCGCGTTTCGGCTGTGGACTCTACTGCGCGCAGCGTTACTATGGCGATGGGAGCTTATGAGATCAAGACGGTTATCGTGCGGATAAGAAACAATAGAAAGGTATCTTTATCCGGTGGCTCCCAGCAACACCGCCGCCGCCAAACCAATCACGATCCCGAGCTTGGCATACGTTCCCACACGCTCATGGAAAAAGATCAATCCGCCCAGAACGACGACACACATGCTGGCGCCCATACCCAGCATGAAGACCACGCTTCCAGCCACTCCATGCGACAAAGCCAGTCCCATGAAGAACTGGCCACCCACGCTGGCCACAGCCATGATCAATCCGATCGTTAAATTTGCCAGGGAGAGCTTTTGCCGACTCTTGAACAGACCCAGCAACCCAAAAGCAAAGCCGGCAAGATACCAATAGACGAGATACACGGGCGTGTACTGTTGTGCGAGTCCCCTGCCTGCCAGAACGCGAAGACCGAACGGGCAAATCCCATTCAGCAGGAATGCACAGAGCATGGCTGTGATCCAAATTTTTACATTCGCACGCGCGGGGACTTCGCTCTGAATTAGAACCTGGTCACTTTCCTGCTGCTTGTCTTTCCACAAAAGAAAAATTGAAAGCACCACAAGTCCCAGTACCAGGGCTTTCAGGAAACCCAGCTTTTCGTGGTAGAGAATCGTGGAAAGCGCCGCGGGCACGATAGCCGAAAGATTCATAAAGATCCAGCTTGTAGTGATCTTTCCGAACTGGAGCCCGTACAGAAATACCCAAAATGCCAACACCGCCAGCGCACCAAAGAATATCGCAGTGCCACTAACCATCTTTGGCGGATTCAGCGTTTCGCCCTGGATGAACCTGACATAGAGACCCATGATCACCGACGATCCCCCAAAAAGCACGAGCGTGGTATTCAGCGGCGTGCAATCCGGACGGTCCGCCAGTTTACTCAGAATTCCCAGCACGCCAATACTCAGCATGGCGAGGACCGCGAATAAATATCCTATGAACATGCCTCTCTCCTCTTTTATTGGCGTTGAGCAAATTCCCTTATCGCGAAAGACTTAGGACCACAACGATCGGAGCTGTGCGACCAATTGCTTTTCGAACCCTGAACGAACAGCCCTTCGATGCCGATAACGCAGCGCTGCTCCATCATCGGGAAAGCTGGCCGCCTCGTATCCGCCGAGAGCGAGGTCCTCGTCCATGGGGATGTAGCTCTCGCAACCATTGGTGTAGGAAAGCATCATGTTGTACTCCGCTGGGGCAGCATCATCCAACATCAATTGATATTCGGCGAACAATTCATGGGTCGCGGCGAGCAGTGACCATTGATCGCCGATGCGGATCAAATGCGCATCAAAGCGCAACGGAGACTCATCACGCTGCTCGATTTTATTCAACAAATCGCGCAGGCAGAGCACCGTGTCGACCATCCACCAGGCCTTACCTTCCATGGGTTGCACATCATCGACAGCCTGGGACTCATTCTGACTCTTGGCGGTGTCAGCTTCGTCCTGCATATCCCACAATTGTTCATCGCTGAAAGCAGTCTTTCCGTACCGTCGCGCTAGACGCTCTTCAGCTTCCCGCAACAAACGAACGCAATCTTCTCTCGTAGGCAGAGGCTGCAAGGGAATCTCCCAATGAATGGAGCTAATCTTAAACTCCTCGGAAGGTAACGCCACGCTATTGGACGCTGCCTGGAATGCAGCCTCGGCCAAAACTTCGCCTGCTTGTTCAGCGGCCGCGATGCCTCCCCGCAAAGGATCGCCATTGATATTCCCGGCAAACGCCTGCCCAAACATCGTGATCACGCTTTCGCCAAGGCGTTCTTTCAGCTTCACGGCGGCAAAACCCGGAAACTCCCCGCTGATCTCGCGACTTGCGCCATGGATAATCACAGGGTGAGCGGCATGGCTGAACAAGACGGCGATGGTATTTCCATCGGCACCATCAACGCGGAGGACATCAACCCAAGGCACAACCGGGCCATCCGGATTCGGCTTCATCACAATCGCTTGCTCCGATGGCAGCCGCCGATTGGTTCCAATGTGCACGGGCGCTCGTCCAGCTCGCAAGATCGCAGGCGCGCTATTCGCTTCCGCCTGAAACACGAGCTCCGCCAGCCGGACCGGCAAGCCGTCGCGCCAACTCTTGCCCGGGCCTGACAGCCAGCGCGATCCCACTACGCTCCAGGGGATAGTGAAGGGTGCGGAATGATTATGAGTGCAGTGAACCAGCACGATTATGATGCCGGTCCGTTCACGAATCGCAGTGCAAATTTCGTCGGACAGACTGAAATCTGTACCGATCAAATCGAGGGACAAGATTGCGAAGCGCTGGCAACCGTCGTTCAGTACCAAGGCACGCGCGTGCAATTCATCATGCACGCCGGTACTGCGCTGGATCGTTCCCAGCGTCGGAGATCCCGGGGGAGGTGTAATAACGGTCTCTGCCGCACCCGCCAAAAATAATGACTTCGCTTGTGCCACGTGCTCTCCCTTTCTGAGATTTATCGTCGCCGTGCAACGATTAGCAGGAGCGAACTGTGTTGACTCTTCACATCGACCTGTAATCAGGTCCAACTCTTTATGAACAATGATCAGGTGATAATATGAGTACATTCACATGAATTGTCAATTAATATAATCTTAGGTTGATCGATCATTATTCATGTACCAATAGTTTGATCGTATGCAATCCATCCGAGCCTAATTCCCCACGCCACGAAATTGCCATGCCGCTTGGGTCAACTAAACTGAATACCCCAACCTGCCCGGCATCAGGTCGCGGACAGAGTGCGTAAATCGAATCTCGATGGCTTGCTCGTCCCAGGCAGCGAGCGGCTGGTCGATCGTAAACTCGCGAAATTGCTTGGAACCTGCCAGTCGGCAATCTGCGAGGCCCTGATTCAGCTCGAGCTGGAAGGACAGCGTCAGCAGGAACCTAATTCAGCCACGTTCGTGACCCATTTCAGCCAGTGTGACCTGGAGAACACAATTGCCCTAGGTCGTGCTCGAAGGATTCGCTGTGGAAGAGGCCGCCCCGCAATCGACCAAAGCGGACATTCAACGGCTTGAGAAACTTTTTCAACAATCGCAGGCTGCCGCCCGCGCGCGTGAGTTCCAGAAATATAGGGCGATTTAAACTGGCACATTCCATGTGGGGACGACCCACAACGACACTCTGGTGGAATGCCTTCGCCTCATCGTGGCCCGATGTTCGAATTCAGCGCAATTCGCGTCGCAATGCAACCTGGGTTCAACCTGACCAATCATCTCCAGGGTTACAGAATACTGTTGGATGCCGATGGCCGCGGGCAAACCCGTCAGAGCTTTCAACACCGCGATGTCCGACTGGAGTGAACAGGCTTCGCATCTTTATTCGGGAGAGAGTGAACAGGTCACCGCCAGCTAGTTCCTACTCCCTTTCTCCGACGTTAAGCGCCGTAGTTGATTCGTCAACCAAATATGCAATTGACTGATAACTGATTCCCCCGTGCAGCGAAGCGCCGATTTCGCAGGTCCGGCTGGTCGAATAACCTGAATTGCAATCCGCCGGCAGGTCCGTCTTCAAACTAACCAGCGCAGATGCCGGAAGCTCTGGAGTAGTGAAGCCGCGATCTCCCGCAAATCCGCAACATGGCGTGGAATCGGGCAAGTAAACATCGTTCGCGCACATTTTTGCTAAACGTATGAGGCTACCTTCCTGGGAGCCTTTTCGCAGGCTGCACGGCACGTGCACAGCAACACTGGATTGTCGTTTCTGGAACCTAAGTCGTGGAGCAACAAACTCCAGCAAAAAATCAGCGATGTCGTAGGCGCGCAGGCTGGGGTATTGATTTTGAAATTGTTTCAATCGCTGAGCGCAAGGGCTCGTGTCCATCAGAATTGGATATTTTCCGCCTTTAGAGGCGTTGGCAAGGGCTGCCGCCAACGCCTCCAATTTCTCATCAGCATGCTGCGGAAAACCTTTGCTGGAGAAAGCCATCCCGCAACAAAGGTTTTCGAGGCCATCCGGATACAAAGCAGTGTATTCGGCCTTGGCCAGCAAACCCCCGATTCTCGCGTTCTGCGAGTCTGGATACGGACTTTTTGCGGAAGCGCCGAATACTCGGCTGACGCAACTCGGGAAGTACACGACTTTTTCCTGTTTCGAATTTTGGTTAGATGTCTGGCTACGAGAAGACGGCCCTGGCGCCCACGGGTTCCACGCCGGGATTGTATTCATGGAAAGTTTTCGCAACAGCCCCGTGAGACGGACCATCATTGTGCTGCCAAGGACGGAGTGCGCAGTACTGGCGGCGCGAAGCAACAGGCGCGACAACTTAAGCACGCTATCAAGATTTTCAGCAGCGGTATCCGCTAAGAGGCGGCCAAGCTGGGAATGGTGTTTAGCTCGCAACTCCTTGATGAACTTCCCGGTATCAATGCCCAACGGGCACAGCGTGGAGCAAAGACCATCCACGGCACAAGTCTCATCACCCTGGTAGTTAAAATCCCTCCGGAGCTGGCGAAGCCGCTTTGGATCTGTCCCTCCCTCAGTCAGCCTTGAGATTTCGCGCCACACCGCAATTCTTTGCCGCGGAGTCAGGCTCAAGTTTCTTGACGGACAGGTGCGTTCGCAAAATCCGCATTCGGTACATTTTTCAATCACCGGGTCAGAGACGGGCGTCTTCTTGAGATCTGAAATATGAATCTTCGGATTGTCGCTAAAAATAACACCCGGGTTCATCAGATGGCCGGGGTCAAAGATGTCTTTAATTTCGCGCATGATACCGAACGCCTGGGTGCCCCACTCGCGTTCGACAAATGGCGCCATATTCCTGCCGGCGCCATGCTCCGCTTTCAGCGATCCATCGTATTTCTCCGTCACCAGCCTGGTAAAGTCCTCCATAAAAGCCGCGTATTTGCGAACTTCTTCGTCCCGATTGAAATCTGCGCAAAAAACAAAATGGAGATTCCCCTGTAGCGCGTGACCAAAAATCACGGCACCCGTATATTCGTGTTGAGCAAAGAGATTCTGTAGATCGATTGCCGCATCCGCCAAATGCTCGGGAGGGAAGGCAACATCTTCAATAATGATGGTCGCGCCATTTTCCCGCGCTTGACCGAGCGAAGGAAACAACCCCTTCCGAATTTCCCAAAGCCGCTTACATTGGACCTGATCTTCCGTGAAGCAAACCGGTTCGAGAGGCCCGCAGCTCCCTAATGTCGTTGTAACGTCGTGAACTTGCTGTCGCAGGAGCGCTGGTGAGTTCGCTCGCACTTCGATCAGCAAAGCCGTAACTTCCTCGTCCAGCACGCGAAAATATTCCGGCATCCCAGGCTTGTTCTCGACCGAGCGCAGGCTTTGCCGGTCCATCAGCTCCACCGCGGCTGCAGGCCCTTTGCACAAACGCCAGGCAGCGGCACAGGCGGCGTGAATGCTCGGGAATAAAACCAGGCTTGTACCTTGGCACGGCGGATCAGGGACAGTGTTATAGCTGATTTCGCTTATGAAGCCCAATGTGCCTTCCGACCCAATGAGTAAACGCGAGATGATATGTCGTGGATCCTGGAAATCAAGCAGGGCGTGCAAACTATATCCGGTAGTGTTCTTGATCCGAAACTTATGACGAATACGTTCAGTCAGAATTCTGTCGGCCTTCACGCGACGCGCCAGCGAATCAATCTTGCCTACCAAATCCCCTCGCTCCGCAACAAATCGTTGCCAGCTTTCCTGCGAGCTTGTATCGAGGATCGAACCATCGGCGAATACGAGGCGCGCCGACGCCATGGTGTGATAGGTGTCCTGCCCGTTGCCGCAGCACATCCCGCTCGAATTGTTCGCCGCGATCCCTGCGATCATCGCAGAATCGATCGAAGCCGGATCGGGCCCGATTTTTCTTTGAAAGCGAGCGAGGGCCCGGTTGGCTTCGGAGCCCAACACCGCAGGGTCGAAGCGCGCGATAGTCCCATCGTCGCTGAGATGGATCCCATTCCACACACGGCTAAGTTGAATGAGGACCGAGTCGCTGATGGCCTGGCCGGAAAGACTGGTGCCGGCGGCGCGAAAGGTATACGGAATTTTCAGGCGGCCGCAGGCGCGAATTACGGAAACGACCTCTGCTTCCGATTGCACGCGAACCACCAGCTTGGGAATGAGCCGATAGAAACTAGCATCAGTGCCGTATGCAAAAGTGCGTAGCGGATCGCGAATAAGGCGTGCTGCCGGGATTTTCGTGGAGAGATTCCGAAGAAGATCTTTATAGCGGCCAGCGCCTGGCAGTTTTGAACTCATCGCTTCACCTGGTTCGCTCTGCGCATTATTTCTACAGCGTCCACCCACCATCAATTATGTGAGTTTGTCCTGAGGTGAAGTTTGATTCATCGGAGGCCAGGTAAACGGCGAGGGCGGCAATCTCTTCCGGACGCCCTAATCTTCCCATCGGCTGCCGGGCTACAAAGTCAGCATGAGCTTTTTCGAAATCTCCCTGCGACGCCATGCGCTGTTCGAGCGACGGGGATTGCACGGTGCCCGGGCAAATTGCATTGCAGCGAATTCCCCCACGGATAAAATCGAGGGCAATGGATTTCGTCAATCCGATCACCGCCGCTTTTGTCGAGGCATAGGCAAACCGGTTTGGCGCTGCCTTTATGCTCGATGCCCCCGATGCTACGTTAATGATATTTCCTCGTCCTTTTTTTAGCATAGCCGGCAAAACCGCGCGGCAAGTGCGATACATGGATTTCACATTAGTCTCGAAAGATAAATCCCAGTCTTTTTCCGGACACTCAAGAATCGTTCCGTGATGCACCCAACCTGCGCAATTGAACAGGATATCCGCCGTGCCAACTTCAGCTACGATCGCCTCAATTGCCTGATTATCACGAACATCGAGTCGCCGCGTGTGGATTAGCGCGCGCTCGGCAGCGATTTCTTCAAGTGCTGCCTCGTTGATGTCCGTTGCCCATACAGTTGCACCTTCGTCCGCAAAGGCAAGCGCGGTCGCCCGGCCGATGCCCTGACCGGCAGCGGTAACCAGGGCCACCTTTCCTGCGAGTCGTGGACTCATCGTGGAGCCCGTAAATTCTTCAAATGCTTGAATGTTGTTCGATATTCTACGGTCCCAGCAATACCGGCGTTCAGGTGGAATAGACCGCCGCCAAAGTACCCGGACTCCGGATCATAGCCAGGCGGCATCACCGGCATCGGTTCTGATCTCGCAGCCGAGGTCACAAAAATGTCATTCATTTGCGGTCCCCCAAACGCGAGCGAAGAAGTCTGTTTCGCCGGAATTTGTATGCGACGTTCGAGCTTCCCGTCGGGATCGTAGCGGCAAAGACAGCCTCCATACCATTCCGCCGACCAGACGAAGCCTTCCGTGTCCACTGTTAGTCCATCAGGCAATCCGGAATCGCTAGGGACTCTAACAAACACTCGCCGATTCTTCACCCGGCCCGTTGTCGAATCATATTCATACGCATAAATCAGACGGGCCACTGAATCCGCAAAGTACAAAGTCCTTCTGTCGGGCGCGAATCCAAGACCGTTCGCAAGATGTATCCCTTCATCCAGTATCTGGACGCTACCGTTGGTTTGAACACAGAAAAGTTTTCCCAGGAGATACTTTGCCTGCGGATTGTAAAAGCACGAACCCGCTAACAGCCGGCCTTCGGGATCGGCGATGCAATCGTTCAGTTGCAACTTGACGCCGCCAATCTCACTCACGATGGGCGACGGTTCATCTTTCCGATTCCAAAACCAAACGCCGCCACTATTAATGAACATAAATCCCCCGGAATCATCCAGGGCGCACCCCGTGATCTCAAAATTTTCCATGACGATTTCTCTCCGCCTGGTCTTCCAGTCGTAGCGATAGAACTTGCCGGCACAGTCCGTCCAGTAGAGGCATTGCTGGGTTGCATCCCAGATCGGTGCTTCGCCACACGGATTTCCATCGTCGATGAGCGTGCAAACTGACATTTGAGTTTTTCCGGAAATTAACTGGAGTGAGACTCCGTCACCTGGGCCGAGTGTCGTCCTTCAAATAATGTCAGCGTTGCAGTCCCCACTACGGTCAGTATTCCTCCCAGGATTTGCGGTAGCGTAATCCGATCATGAACAGTCAATACCGAAAGGATCAGTCCGAAAAGCGGAAGCAAGTAGATCGATGTTGAAATCTGCCCCACTTCCAGGCGATTCAATACCCACATCCACAAAATCATTGCTAGTCCCCAGGACAATATTCCTAGGACAGCAATGGCCAGCCAGGTTGCGCCGGAATACCCAGTAATGCGATACAAGGGTCTTGGTTCAAAAATCAGCGAGATTACGGCGCATCCAACCGTCGCAACTACATAGCTATAAATCAGGACTTCCAACTCCGAATAGCGTGACAACAAATCTTTGCTGTAGGTGTTGTAAAACGCGCTGCCGGCTCCCGCAATCAGGATGACAAAGTTTCCCAACAGCAGACTTCGACTAAGCGAAGCCTGCGCCAGGTCGCTGGTAGAAACCAGCAAAGTGCCGATCAAGCCCAGGCACAGGCAAAGAATGCGAATCAGAGTCAACTTTTCCTTCAACATCAGAAAACCTAAAGCGGTCATCAAAACCGGGATGGTTAGCGACAAAATTGCCGCATTCGATGCGGAGGAGTGGGCAATCCCCCAGGAAAGCATCACCGACGGTGGAATAATTCCTACCAATCCCAACACCAAATATTCCCGTACAGTTTTCCAGTCGAGAGGCTTCGGCTCGCTCTTACTTTTCTGTCTCTCCCGCAGCCACAATGGAGTGAGCAGAACTAAAGCGAATATCAGCATCCAGAAGTTCAATGCGCCCGCTCCCATGGAGTCGCCGGCGATTTTGTAGGCAGGGTACTGGGCAGCCCACATCAGATTCACTAGGATGAGGGCTGCGAAATTGATCCATCCGGCTTTCCCCTGCACTCTCATGTGGAAAGCCTGGCCAGCAAACCGCCGTCGACAACAAGCGTCGCGCCCGTAATATAAGCAGCTGCGGGTGATGCGAGGAAATAAACAGCTTGGGCAATATCTTCCGGCTGGCCCACTCGGCCCAAAGGAATCGTGCGTCCGATCGCTTTGACCGCTTCTACAGGATCCGGCTGGTCTTTGATGAACGGCTCCATCATCCCGGTCTGGATTGCCCCAGGACAAACCGCATTGACGCGTACCCCGTCGGCCGCGAAATCCAATGCCATGCCGCGGGTAAGTGCCAGCAATCCGGCTTTAGTCGCGGCATACACGGAAATCTTCGGCTCGTTGGCAAACGCCTGCACGGAAGAGATATTGACGACACATCCTTTGGATTTTTTCAGAAGTGGATATGCGTATTTGGTGCAGAGAAAGGCGCCACGCAAATTCGTCTCGGAAATAGCGTTCCAGTCATCGATCGTATATTCATCAGCGGTGCGATACCGCTCAATCCCAGCGTTGTTGCACAACACATCGATACGTCCGAAAGCGTCCGAAGTCTGCGTTATCAGGGCTTGTACTTCACTCTCGACGCGGATATCGGCATGGATAAAAAGGGCCTGGGCCCCAGACTTTCGCAGGGAAGATTCAAGCATGGCTCCGCGTTCATCGTCACGATCGGCGATGACGACAGGTTCACCTTTCTTCGCAAACTCATGCACTATGCCGCGGCCAATGCCATAAGCCCCGCCAGTCACCACCGCTACTCGAGATTCCGTCATGAAAACTCCTAGCAGATCGATAGCGTCGAAACAGCGGCGGTGGCTTCGCGTTTGAATCGCTCGAGCGCCTCACGGTTTAGATCTACTCCCAGACCCGGGCGTTTCGGTAGGGCAATCTCTCCATTGATCATCTTAAGTTCGTTGGATACCAAGTCGCGTCGCAACGAAGATTCGCACAATTCATCTGGCAGAAATTCAATGAACGCACACCTAGCGGTCGTCGCTGCCAGATGAGCCGCAGCGGCAATCGAAATTCCTGACTTCCAGAGATGCGGAACGATGGTCAACTTTCTTTGCTCCGCCAGATTACATACCCGTTTAGCTTCAGTGAATCCTCCCACTCTGCCCACGTCCGGCTGCACAACGCTGACCTTACCGCGATCCATTAAGTCCAGAAATTCGAAACGAGTCGCCAGCCATTCCCCGGCTGCAATGGAAATAGGCTGTTCCGAAGACAGGCGCGCATAACCCTCAAGATCATCCGACGGCAGTGGCGTCTCCACGAAAAATAAATTGAAGTCCACCCAGGGACGAATCGCTTTCAGGCAAGTGGCAGCATCTGGGAATGCGTATTGCACATCGACCATCAAAGTAAATTCCGGACCAACCGCATTCCGGACCTCGCCAATCACCTCTGTCATTTCTTCGTGTGAAGCCTTAAGACCTTTATGCGCGTAAGGACCGCACGGAGTGACTTCGACTTTCGCTGCACGAAATCCCAATCCCTTTGCTCGCAGCGCCCAATCCACAATGGAGCGCCGATATGCCACGAACGAACTTACCTCTGGCTGAAGCGACGCATAAGGGGTAATGCTTTCTCTCACAGCGCCCCCCAGCAGCTCATAACAGGGTTTTCCTAAAATTTTGCCGCGAAGATCGTGGAGCGCCATATCCAAAGCACCGATGGCATGGATGACCGCGCCGCGCCGCCCGTTCATCGCCGATCCCACGTAGAGCTTTTCCCACAATGCCTCGACTTGCGTCGGATCCTGGCCAATTAACATTTCCGCAAGACCCAATCCCATGGTGTGCGTACCCGGTGCCTCAATGCAAGCGCGAGCGATCCACGGGTTAACATCTGTCTCACCAACGCCGGTTACGCCTTCGTCGGTATGAATCTCCACAACAATGTCGTCCTGCGACGAACTCGTGGCGCCGACGTCATAACCGGGATCCAAGAGCACATGACAGTCGATTTGCGTAATTTTCATGATTCTTTCCGAAAAACTATGTTAAGTGCAGCTGGCTCCCCGGTATTGGCGTCGCGGCTTAGCTCCATAAGGCTGCGCATATATATATGCGCACTAGATATTAATGATCGATCAATAAGATATTTCAATTACAGAATTTGGTCAACTCAATATTCGGCGGAAGAATGTCCTGTATAGGCATTCGCCGTTCCTATATTTTCGTTTAAAATTAAGTAAGTAAGCTACTTAAATAGTGTCTGGCTCGGTCGGGATTATTCATGCCGTGAGATAACTAGTAACTTCAAGCATGATCGATCATCACTCCTCGGTGGTTTATTCAGTGTTCGCGCGCGCTTAATTGAAAAGCCTCTCTCTCAACCTTCGCTACTGGGTTTGAGCCACTGCGAGCTTGAACGGCTCAATGCAGCCAAGCATCACGGAGTTCTGCCCGTACTTTTTCAGTAGTTCTTTTTCAATTCGATCAAAAAAGGAACTCACTTGAGCGTAGCTGGTGTAGGGAGACCCACGCCCCAGAATTTCTTTGAGCCGCGACAAGACCTCGGTAAGATCTTTGTCCTGCTCGTAGATTGCCTGGGTCCAGATGCCGGTGTCGATAACCTTCTCCCACCCGGTTTCCTGGTTCCAGGCCAGGAGTTTGTCAAAATAATCCTCGATCAACCTCGAACATTCTTCCAGGTCAGGCTTACCGCGCAGTGCTCTAAGCAGAGATTGGCGCGACGCGCGAATATCCAATTGTTTCAATAAGTCCCTCGCTACAGTAAGTCGGTCGGGAAAAAGGTGTCGGCCGATCACTCCGAGGCGTCCCATGTTGCCTTCATTTAGCGACACCGCGAGACGAGAGCGCGTAGCTGCAATCTTGTCGGGATCGGTTTCTCTTAGGGCAAGAAAGGAATCTACCAAAAGTTCCTTACGCTCAGGATAAATCTGTTCGGAAGCTCCCAATAGTACTTCCTCTTGAGATCGTTTCTTGTTCGCGCTGTCCCAAGTGCTAGCAAAGAAGTAATACGTGAGTGGAAGCTGCAGCAGCATGATCTGATTATTCCCCATTAACGAACTCAATCCGGGATACTCCTGCTCTTTGTCGAGGACCTCTCGCACCGGTTCCAACCTGATGTTCGTTGCCGGAAACGCTGGTTCTCCTTCGATAGCGCCGTACGGAAAATAGATCGTCTTATTCAATACCGACTCTCTCTTAGCAGATTCCAAATACGGCGTCATTCCCGCGACAACTTCCCACGGTTCCGGCAGGTTTTGCTTGAAGTTTCGTATTGTTTCCGCCATGAACGCCACATCGCTCTCGTCCGGATTTTTATCGGTCCAATCGAATCCCGTTACCAGCCTGTCGGTTGAGGTGAAGAATTTGTGCCGCCCCCATCCGATCCACATAAAATCGGCCAGCTTGGCTTTTTCGCCATGAATGTTATAACGGTCCAACAATTTCCGTGCAGACTGAAAGATTTTTGCTTGTTCACCCAGCGGGCTGTGCGGCCAACCGCCAGGATCAGCGTCACCCATTAAGACGCCGTCCGCGTTATTGACGATGCGGTAAAAAGGCTCGATTGCCTTTGAAATCTTGTCAAACTGCTGGGGATCGGCTGGATTCATGTCCTTCTGACAGCCGTTGATCCAGTAGGGACGTAGGCGCGGATTACGAACTCCACAGTCCGAGATCGCGATGCGATTCGCCGGCATTCCAATCCATACTTCCATGCCGCGTTTGCTCTGCGCATAATCGACGATGCGCCGGACCTCCTGCACGTAAGCTTCGTCTTCGTGCGAGAGCGGAACCGGCAGAATCTCAAACCAAGGGGCCAGCAGCAGCCGATTCATCCGATTCGTCCAGGCCATATCGATGAAGTGTTCCCAGTCCTGTTGCTTCCATGCTGCATACGGATAATTCATGGGCCATGCGCCAGTCTGCAACCCGCGGACAGCGATGCTGGGCTTGTCTCGCAAATTCAGCGGCCCTTGCAAATAAGCAGACTTCTTCTCGGAACGAATGAGTTGCATTAGCGTTGCCACTCCCATGTTGGTGCCGCGAGGATTGCTTCCGGCAACAACAACGATCTGAATGCCGCCTTTTTTGAAAGCACGAATCACCGCACCTTCATCTCCCAGATCGCCAGTCCCCCCCAAATCAGCGCCCACGGAATGCGCCATCTTCTGTCCGATAGCAATGATCAATTTGGATTTTGGAGGCACGCTCGACGAAGCGCCGAAGATTACGGGCTCGCCGCTGATCTCCGACAGATAGGCGCCAAGATCTTTGGCTGCATAATGGATGTAGGAAACCTCGGCCTGGTCGACGAGAATAACCGGCTGGTCCAAGACAATCCGTTGAGACATTTCCCGGGCGAACAGAGTGCCCCAGCTAATCGGGGCCCACATTAAAATTGTCCACACAGCCCCTTTCACAACGACTCCAACGCGTACACGGTAACTTTTGTTCATTAGCGCGCCTTTATTGGGTTTGGACGACAGCGAGTTTAAACGGTTCTATACAGCCGATCATCACCGAATCTTGCTCATATTTTCTTAGAAGATCTTTGCCGATCCGATCAAAGAAAACATCGACCTGGGCATAACGCGTGTATGGAGCACCGCTACCAAGAATTTGTTTCAGCCTCGACAACGCCTCGGTAAGATCTTTTCCATCTTGATAAATCGGTGTCGTCCATATCGATATATCGATGGTCTTGTACCAGCCGGTTTCTGTGTTCCAGGCGAGGAGTTTGTCGAAATAGTCTTCGACGAGTTTTGCGCATTCATTTACATCCGGCCGTCCTTGCAGACCTTTGAGAAGACGCTGTCGCGACTCTCGGATTTCAAGCTGCATCCGCAAGTTTCTAGCGACGATATGACGGTCGGGAAAAAGAAAACGGCCAATGGCTCCAGGACGAATCTGCGAATGAAGTAACTTTTCCAGGCGAGCGAGCGCTGCCCCGATTTTTTGCGGATCTTCTTCCCGCAACGCGAGGAAGGAATCGGCTAGGATTTCCTGTTCATCAGGATAAAGATGGCGCGAAATTTCCTGCACTGCTTCCCTTTCGCTTCGCTTCCTGAATTGCGGGTCCCACAAGCTATTCATGTAGTAATAGCTGCGCGGAAATTGCAACAGCATCAGTTCGTTATTGCCCATCCAACCACGAAGTTCGGGATAAACCTCAGCCTGATCGAGAACTTTCCGGACGGATTCAAACCCCATATTCGTAGAGGGGAATGCCGGCTCCATCTCAATCGTTCCGTAAGGAAGATATGTTGTCTTCGTCAGCGTCGATTCCTGTTTGGAGGATTCGAGATATGGGAACATCCCGGCGACCAATTCCCAGGGCTCTGGTAAGTTGTCTTTGAAGTTGCGTATCGTTCTGCGCATGAAACTAGCGTCGTTCTCGTTCAAATTGTCCGTTAAGTCGAAACCGGTCACAAGTCGGTCTGTGGCCGTAAAGAATTTATGGCGTCCCCAGCCAACCCACATCCAGTCCACCAACTTAGTTTTTTCTGCGCGGAGGTTGTAGCGGTCGAGAAGTTTTCGTGCCGCAAGGAAAATTTTAAGCTGATCGCTGATGGGGCTTTGGGGCCAACCGCCAGGATCGGAGTCAATCAGACAGAAGGCGTCTGCGTTGTTGACCACCTGGTATAGAGCTTCAAAGGATTTTTCAATCTTCGAGAATTGTTGTGGGTCGGCCGGGTCCATATCTTTCTGGCAACCATTGATCCAGTGAGGACGCAACGTCGGATCTGCAACATCGCAGTCCGTGAGAGCAACGCGATTGGCGGACTGCATAATCCAGACTTCCATTCCGCGCTGTTGCTGCGCATATTCGGTGAGCCTGCGAAATTCCTCCAAGTACGCCTTATCGGCGGTTGACAGCGGAACCGTCATGGTTTCGACGTACGGCCAGATAAAAATTAGATTCCCGCGTTCCGCCCAAACAATGTCAACAAACCGCTTCCAATCATCCTCCGTCCACGTACGGAAGCCGTAAGGATGATTTAATTGCCATCCGCCGTTCATGTGAAAGCCGCGCATCCGAATGCTCGGCCTGTTATGCAGGTCCAGCGGGCCTTCGAAGTACGCGGACTTGCCTTTAAGTCGGACCATTTGTAACAGAGTCGACACACCCAGGTTGGTGCCGTGAGGATTGGTCCCAGCGACAATCACGATTCTTGTTCCTGCTCTGTCGAAAGACCGTATCAGGGATCCCTCATCACCGAGTTCGCCGGCGGAGTTCAAATTGGCCCCCATTGCAAGCGCCATTTTTTCTCCGATCGCAATCACGGTCGGCGCCTGCCGGGCGGCAGCTATCGTTGAGGCGACGATCACCGGAGTATCGGTAACTTCCCTGAGGTATCCACTCAAATCTTTCGCCGCGTACTGGACGTACGTAGCTTCATGGATATCGACCAGAATTAACGAGCCATTCAAGGATATTTGCTGTCCGAAAGGCGCATTGACAGCCGCAGGTTCATGCGTACCAGACGCGAGAAGGGTAAAAGGAAAAACAACGAGGGCGCAAAGCGCGATCGCTTTTCGGCCGACTACGGGTTCAATCAGCAAGAATGGTGCCCAATAATCCATTAAAATGAACTACCAATTGCACTAATTGTTGGAGACAATAGCAGATAATACGCTCGATCATCATTCATTTTGAAGGATTATTATGGTTCGGTCTCTGGCAGTTATCGCCCTTATGTCGGTAGGTCTATCGGGCAAGGTTTTTGGCCAGACATCAGAGGTGCGCTCGCCTCAACTCACCGCCACCCAACTGAGCGAAGCCGTCCGTCTCGCTGACGGTTTTATTGCGGAATCAAACATCACCTACGTAACTGTTCAGAACTATCAGGCGAAACTCGACATTTACCGGCCGGTAAGAAACGCAGCAGTTCCGGCGGTGATTTACATTCACGGCGGCGGCTGGGTCAATGGCACGAAAGAAGACGTTGCGATGAATGCACTCCCATTCATGGCAATGGGCTTCGCTGTAATCAATGTGGAATATCGGTTGGCAAAGATTTCTCCCGCCCCAGCGGCCGTCGAGGATTGTCTTTGTGTCCTTCATTGGGTAGGTCGGCACGCTAAGGAATACAACTTGGATCCCGACAAGGTGATTGTTGCCGGGGCTTCCGCAGGAGGACATCTGGCATTAACTACCGCCATGATTCCGACTTCGGCAGGCTTCGAGGCAGAGTGCGCGAATGACGATGACTACAAAGGCGGCGCCGGGCTATGGCCAAATTATCGCGTTAAAGTGGCTGCAGTAATCAATTGGTTCGGTATTACCGATGTGGCTGAACTTCTACATGGCGCGAACACCAAGGCTTATGCTGTGACGTGGCTTGCCAGCCAGCCGGAGCGCGAAGAGATGGCGCGAAAAATGTCTCCGCTCACCTATGTACGCGCGGACCTGCCGCCAATCCTCTCCATTCACGGCGACCAGGATGCTTACGTACCGTATTCACAAGCCGTACGGTTGCATGAAGCGCTCAACAGGGCGGGAGTGAAAAACCAGTTGCTCACCATCCCCGGAAAGGGTCACGGTGATTTCAATCCTGTGGAAGACCTTCATGCATGGATGACCGTTCAAGCTTTTCTTACAAGCGTGGGAGTGCTGCCAGCAACAAAATAATGTTCGCCAGCTGTTGAGGAGTCGCCCCACGGAATTCTTTCATGGTGCTAGTGGCGCGATCTGTCTCGCGAAGTTTCTAGCAGAGCCTGCTAGAGATACAGATTTTCGGACAACTTCGGATCGAGCGCTTTCGCCCGTTCCAGTTCTCGTCTGGCATCATTCATTCGCGTTCGCACTGAGTAATTTTCCACCTCAAGTTTCGCTGTCTGACGGCAACAACCTGGCGGCTTCCCCGGATTTATCGGACTGGTTGCGATCCTGTCTGTCCAGAAATTTATGCAAGGTTTAAAGGGCATCCGGAAAATCCGGGGTCAGCTGAATCGCTCGTTGAAATTGCCTGCGTGCATCGGCCCGGCGTCCCGCTGATTGCAGCGCAAGACCATACAGATTGTTATAGAGTCAGATTCAACCTTTCCCAAGCGGTCTTCCATTCTTCGATGCTGCGTTAAATTTTTCGATTGCATCCTTGGCGCGCTCGACATAGGCAGCATCGCGCGCGCCTGAGCGGCAGCCTGAAGTTCATTTCAGAGAAATCCACTTGTGAAAAATATAAACCGGTGATAACGCGTCCTATTATGGACTCCGCCAGCCGGTTTTCATTCTTGCACTAGCGTAAAGACTCCATGCTGTTACTTCCCCTGTATCCTCAACGTCAAAATCTGAAACGGCTTGATATCAAACGTGAAGCCGTGTTGCGAAACCGGCAAAGGGTCTTTGCATTCTTCAACCGCGTTGCAAATCCATGCTGATTGCAAGTCAACAATCGGCGTCATGACTTTCACTTTGCTCGACTCGCCATTGAGCTCCGTAAATCGTAGAATGGTTCCCTTCTTGTCCTCCGCCTCCTTCCATGCCGTCAGCACAATATTCGTTCGATCGACTTGCAGGAAGCTGCTTTGCGCCGCAGGTAGAGGGCGAGTTAAGTCATCGACTCTGTCCTGAGGAAATATTTCATCTACCTCCAACTGCGTCATGGCTTCCCATCCCAGCCGACTGAGCCTCGCAGGGCTGAGATTTTTTCCGCTAGCTATGACATATCGAAAGACGAAGTCTCCACCCTGCCCACCAACGTAATTCGTAGTCCAATAGTTGTTCATCGCATAAGAAAAAATTGTTCCCTGACGGTCCCCAAACTCTTTAGGAAATGTCCCCCGTACGATATCGCCCAACGCTGCCAAAGGCGCGTCTACTGGCACAATCGCGGCAGTCGCATCCTCGTCTTTATCTCTTATTGCGATCCAATGCTGCACTGAAAACCACTCTTCGCCGGCCCCGGGCAAGAAATCTCTGGCCGGATTGATGTAGCCATTCTGGGTTTCATAGCTGAATCCTGGATGCTTCGACGCAAAAGGAAATGCAAAGTAAACGCCTTCCTTCGTATACACCTTGTTCTTGTGTACCCGGTTGGTGAAGAGGATTGTCTTTGTCGCATCTGGCAAAATAATCTCAGTTTCGATCGCCGGTGTATTTACCGCGGAGCTGGATGAGTGGGCCACCGTGCCGAAAGCCGTCCTGGTAACGGAAACCAATCGGCCATTATAAGCTTCATGCGTTTCCATGTGCGGAACCGGCAGAACTTCAGCGTAACGAGTCAGCCGGTTCGGCTCCTTATCTGCCCCGGTGACATAAACGTACTGATTGAAACCGTAGAGGCTCGAGGTGTCAATCAGTTCTCGGTTCTGTTCCTTGTCGAAGATGCTCTGGACTGCGCCAGTCTTAGGATCGAGTTGCACACGGTAATAAGTATTTTCCAAAACCGGCGCTATGATTGTGGCGTCGTCGGCGTTGTGTGCGTGCTCCGGTCGCAACGCATAGCTTTTGTAGCCCGCGGATGGGACATCCGCGGCCCAAAAACGAATCCGTATAAATTGGTTTCCTCGCGACAAAACCTCGTACGGTACGACTTGGTTCGTCGAGAGATCCACAAGTTCGAGGCCTTTATCGAGATCAGTTTCGACTAGGGCGCCTCGTGTCCAATTTAAGGAATTAAACACCAGTACTGTCCCCGCGGGATTATCGGTGGAATCGGCAATCACCGACATACCGCGCTCAAGGGTTTGATCGATAAGACGCTTCCCTTCGATGGCATGGGAATCCTTGACTGCCCGCTGCTGAATACTGAGTTGACTCTTCGGGTCTTGAATACTCCGGTCCGCTTCCCAACAGTGTTCGTCGAAAAGCAGCAAATTATCCCACATCGAATTTAGCGTTTCGCGATCAGGACGAGTGCTGGGATTTACATAGGAACTAATGGTCGCAAACTTTTCAGCAGAGAGCGCGCGGTGCTGGTTCTGCCGGTCCATCGCAGCAAAGTAGGCGTCCGAACCGATTCCATCTTCCCAGTAAGGTCCCCCGTCCCCGCGAATCACGGGCATATCACCGGCCTGGCCAGTGATATATTCCATCGCTTCGGCGAAGCCCGAAAATTTTACTCTCGGATACGCGTAGGTTTTATTCCACTCCTCATCGAGCTTCGCCTGGCTGGTATAGAGCGCCGTATTTTCCCACTGTGTGCCATAGACAATCACTCCGTCGGATTTGTAATCCTGGTTGCCGTAATGTTGAAGGAAAATCGGCAGTGTATCGCGGCCGGCGCTTATTTGCGGCGGTAATCCGAAGATATGCGGAAGCTGTTGGTAGGACTGCGTATACCACATGGGAATTCTGCCGCCATCCGGGCCCTCCCATAAAAACGGGGACCGCATATTGAGGTGGCCCAAGCGGAGAATGGGCGCTCGCTCATTGTTACTGGCCGCCACCAGATATTTCACTCCTGCTGCGGCCAGGACCGAAGCATACGACCAACTGTAGGAAGGAACATCGGTAATGCTGGCGTAGTCAAAGCCGCCGCCATGCTCCTGATTAAATCGATGCCCCGCATACAAAGAGCGAATCAATTCTTCCGATGATGCGAACCCGGTCAACACATTGAAATAATTGACAGGAACGTTTATTTTGTTTTGCCGCACAAGTCGAAGAAACTTTTCGCCTTGGTCTGGACTGCGAGTTTTCAGAAATTGGTCAGCCACAAAATTGCCGTCGAGCGTGTACCGGAAAGACGGATGTTTTTGGATCGTTTCAATCGCCTGATCCAGAGCGCGGGTTTGCACTTCGTAAGTTTTGGCCTGATAGTCCGAATATCCGATATCCAAATGCTCGTGCGGCACTACAAACACATTCCACTTCTTTCCTGGAGAAAGCTGAATTGGAACGGAGATCGATTTGCCATTCGTGGCTATAACCACTTCTCCTTTTTCAGGAAGTTGTGACTCCGGCACTTCAAATACCAGTTTTTTCTGCCCGAAATCGCGGTCGGGCTTGAATTCCTGAGTCGAGGTGAAACTTCCGGCGGTAAAGCTAACGCTGCCTCGCAAATGCTCAGTAAACTGCACGTATACTTCTACAATCTCAAACAGTTTGCCTAATTTCGCCGTGTAGAAAATGGTGGGAAGAACCTCTGCCCCGATCCGTTCGGAGCGAAACTTTTTTCCGGCATCATGTTCTAACCCAACTGCGTCATAGAAGAATCCAGAGTCACCCAGCCTCCCAGGTGGAGGTACCGAATCATCCCGTTCACCCGGTTCGTCGATCGCAGTCAAGACCAACTTGTTGGTTCCTTGATGCAGAAATAATGTTGGCAGTTCGAGCGTAAGGGTTTCACTGGTGTAAGTCGGACTGTTGCCGGTGGGATCGCCCGCCCGATAATTCAACTTTGGGTGCGAATAGATCCAGCCTTTGTGGCCATTTATTTCAGCCTGCAAGCGTGGGATTCGCGGCGTATCCACGAGCACGGCGGCTTTCAAAACATACGAGCCACTGGGTCTTTGAGGTAAGAAGAACTTAATGGTAAACGGATGCGGACGGAAACCTGCGTGGCCATTGGCGGACCCGGGTTGATAAGCCGGCCAATCTTTTGTCGCGATACTTTTGCCTACAACGTATACGGGATCGTCTGCGGGCTTAGCATAATCAATTCGTTTTTCGAATTCGATCGAAGTTTCATCGAAGTTTCCAATCTGCCAGAGGGTTTCGGAAGCTGCTTTCGCAAGGCCGACGGTCAGTACAGGAAACAAGACGAGAGCAACACCCGCCAGTCGCAAAGTCCGGAATGAAGTCATGACGGTCTACTCTCCGCAGTATCGTTTCTATTTTGTTGAACTTTCGGCGGCCCGATGGGAGAAAATAACTCGGAATTTGATTTCGATTAACACCCACCAGCCTGAAATCTCCGTGGCGGAAGCAATCGAAAGCATGGTGAATTGATTACGAGCGCCATCGCGAAATAAATCAGGAGCGCCTATCCTTCAAGACCGCTTTAAAAGGAAAGTTTCAGGCCAAATTGAATCTCTCGATTGGCTAGTCGTGTGCTGGTTATCTCGCCGAACTGCGGCGTTCCAAAAGTCGAATTTGGTTGCGCCCATATTGGGTGGTTGGCGATATTGAAGGCTTGGCACGTGAACTCCAAGTTCGCCCGTTCTTTAATTGGCGTGTTCTTAGTCAGTGAAAAATCGACATCTTTCACTCCTGGACCGGTAATGACGTTGATCCCTTCGTTCCCGAACGTGTACGCCGACGGCAAAGCGAAAGCTGAAGTGTTAAAAAACTGATTTACGGTCTTTGGCCCGTTATTCGGGTTGCCAACCAAGTTGGGCAACTTGGCCCCTTCGCCAACATTGGGATTGTCGAGAGCTAAAGTGGCAGTAAATGGCTGACCGCTCTGTAAAGTCAGGATTCCAGACATTTGCCATCCAGATACAATTTTTCCGACTACGCCCGTTACGTCCGACAGATATCGCCTATGACTACCGAAGGGAAGCTCATATACGGAACTTAGGGTAAACCGGTGGCGGGTATCCGAGGCTGTCAGCCCCCGGTTGGCCCTCCGATTATTATTATCTTGCAAGTCCGGCACAAAAGCCCCTGTTTCCGCCGCCTGCGTATCAGTAATTGCCTTCGACCAGGTATACCCGCTGAGCACAGACAGCCCTTGCGAGAACCGTTTGTCTAGACGAATCTGCAGCCCGTTATAGTTGGCGTTGCCTATTGGCTCATCACCGGCAATGGTCGAAACGTTTCTATATGGGCGCCGGGAATCAACGTCGCCGGGACCCGGTCGGGGCTGGTTAGGCCACGTTCGTGCCCAAAGTTTAGAGTCCTTGTTTCCTACATAGGTAGCATCGAGAACGAAACCAGCCCCAAGGTCACGCTGAATGCCGTAGTTCCAGGATTGAAGGTAAGGAGTGCGCGATTTCGAAGGGATGTAAGTAAATTGCACGCCTCCGGGCGGTAATCCGGCCTGGGGATGAAACCAGTCCCAGCTCTGAAAATTGCTAGTGTTGATAAAACGGTTGTAGTAGCTGGTAAAAGGAGGGTTGATACTGAGGAATACAAACTGATTAAACGGTTCCGCTTGATAAAATATTCCGTAGGCACCACGCATCACGGTCCGACCGGAGTTCCCAATGCGATACGCAAAACCAACCCGAGGGGCGAAGTTGTTCTTGTCTGTGCTGGCCAGAGTGCTTCGCGTTGGGGAAATCGAAGTGTTCAAAGTGGTTGCGCAGTCCCGAATTCCTATAGGCATGCAAGGTCCCGCGAGCACAAGAGACGCTTGCCCCCCCCCGGGGGCAATAGAATGTTTGAAATCGAATTGTCTTTGGATACGGGCCAGGGACGGAATTCGTAGCGCAATCCAAGATTTACGGTCAGCTTCGGGGTGACTCTCCAATCATCCTGTACCCACGGCATAATCTCCCACTGACGATATTGGGGATCAAACAATTGAGGTGAGAGCTGAACATTTGCCGGTATTCCGAGCAACATGTCAGCCATGGAATAGCCAGTCAGGCTGCCGTCAAAAACGTAAAAACCATCAGGAAGGTAGGTTTCCTGAAAGGTCTCATGGTGCCGAACTGTGTGAAGTCCTGCCCTGATAAAGTGGTTCCTTCGCACTATGCTCACGCTACCTTGATACTCGTATCGTTCACTAATCCACTGCCGTGGCGCCGAATTTTGATCTGATATAACCCCAAAACCAGGGGTAATGAAAATGGGAGTGCCCGACGAACGCGGGTCTGTGGCTACTCCATGGATTCCCAAAATGTCCGAGGCGATGTTCGGCGTAGTATTCGCCGTGCTCTGAACCACGAATTGCTTAAATTGGTTATATCCAGCCTGTAGTTCGAATACGGTGGTAGGACTTGCGGTGTCAGTCAGATTCAAGCTAACATTTTGATCCTCATTGCGCTGCTTGACGGAAAAGTGTGGATTGGTAGTAGGTGGTGCGTCATGAATTGCGTCATGAATGTAATGGGCAGAAAGTTGCAAGTTCTCTTTCAGCCTATGGTCTAGCCGCCCGATAAACTGATTTACGTCGTTGCTATGCGCGCCGGGTACGACATAGTTATTTACTAATCCGGGCCGATTGGGAAGCGGCACGTAGTTATTCAAGTAGCCAGGCATGACGCTCAAAACCTCGTTCGGAGGTATGATGTTGCCGGGGTAGGGAAGACCCGTGTTCGGATCGCTAATCACAATTGGAGTCGGCAGGCTTAAGAGTTCCGAAAAATTGCCACTTCGCATCAATTGGGTTGGGAAGTTATCGAATTGCGTCATACTGCTCTGTTCGCGAAACCCTTCATAACTGAAGAAGAAGAAGGTCTTATCACGGCGTATGGGGCCCCCGATCGTACCGCCAAATTGGTTGCGGTGCAGAGGTGTTTTTTGGGCCCCCGCTTGGTCGGTGAAGTAGTTTGCCGCATCCAACTTGTCGTTCCTTAGGAAATCGTAAATGCTTCCGTGGATCTGATTGCTCCCCGACTTAGTCACCATATTGACTAGGCCCCCGGCGTTGGCGCCGAATTGAGCCGAGTAATTACTGGTTTGTAACTTAAACTCTTGTATAGCATCCACGGAGGGATTCAGCCCGTTGGTGCCGTGCATCCAGTCCTTAAAAGAGACCCCATCAATAATGTAGTCGTTATAGACATCTCGCATTCCATTAACGGAAAAATTTCCGCCGCCGATGTCCAGGTTTTGGGAGGCAATTTGAACTGCGGTAAAGGTTCCGGCGCTTGCCAACGTTGTCCCTGGCGCAAGTAGTTGAAGTTGGAGAAAATCACGCCCATTCAGGGGTAACTCACTAACAAGCTTTGCCTCGAACTGGGTCGCAACGGAAGATTCGGTTGTTTCAAGTGCCGTTGCAGACGCGGTAACGTCGACCTGCTCCGCAACAGTTCCGGGCTGCAGGGACAAGTCAATAGTTCTCACCGCCTGTACTTCCAGTGCCACGTTATCAACAAGCTTGCGCTGGAAACCCTGCCTTTCCCCCCCCACCTCATATGTTCCAGCATGCATATTGGGCATCGCGTATTGTCCTACGCTGTTGGTGCTAACCTTTCGTGTTTCGCCAGTATTCACGTTTTTTGCAGTCACCGTAACCCCGACCAGCACTGCTCCGGACGAATCGGTAACTGTACCGACAATCCCCGACTCCTGCGCCAAGGCAGCAGTCGCGGCGACTAGAACCAAACAAATCAAAAACAAAATTCGCCGGAATGGGGTCATATTTTGTCTCCTGAACTAATATTTATGAACGATTATCAAGTGAACAGTACGTAAAATAATGAGGAATTGTCAAGTAAAACGCGAATTATGATCGATCATATATCTCTCAACTCTATTGGCGATTTATTTTGCAATTCATTAATACCCGGGAGTGCCTTAGGAGCGTCTTTTGGGAGGCCGCCGAAGGAGCTGGGTGGTAGTGAGATCTAATTTTCCACTGCCAGGGCGTCTAACTGGGAGCCTTTCCCGGGACTGATCGCCCTCCGCGGATCTGGTCGAAAGGACGACAATAAGGAGCTTCGGCTTTTCGGGGCGATAGGTTATTCCTCCTTTCATCCCGACAATTTTCGTTTTCTCGATCTTGTATAAAAACGGTTGGCCCTTGGCCAATGAGAGCGGAGAATCCAGCATGCGTTGGGCGTTTCGCATGATGCGCTGCCGAAGCTCGGCAAACACCATTTCTTTTTCGAGAGTGGCGGCCGATTTTGCCCGATCCAGGGCGTTTTTCTCCTTTCGTGGACATTAGTTGATAATCAACTAATGAATTTTTAAACTGATAGTTTCTCGCGGGCGGCATAAACACAGAGTGTTTTTACTGCTTTTTTTGCGGCGCGGTCTTGAGACATTTGCTTGTGGCGGGGTTTCCTCCATCGTACAATTTCCGGCAAGAACGTCAAATAGGAGGTTAGGGCGATGAATTATTTTGAAATTGCCGGAACATTTTGCCTGGGGATAGTCTCGATCTGGCTGGTCCGTGAAATCGGGTAATGTATCAGTTTGAAAGCGCCGACCAAAGCGTGGGCCTTACAAAAAGAAGAGCGCCGCTAGGTCCGTTTCCCAGCACCTGGGTTATTCAGCAATGCAGTGCTACATATACCGGTTCGTACGTCTGATTGTTTTTCTTCCCTTATCGCGGAGGACTTAAATTCCCTGATAAGGTTCAGTTAATTCCCTGTTCTTGTTATTCAAGAAAGCCAGCGAAAGCCCCTTTCACCTGGGGAAGGCGTCGACTTTGTTCCCATCCATTTGCGCGAATCCCTGTATTTTTCCCTGTTATCAGGGAATTGCCTTTGGGAGAGAAGTTAGCACCGGACTGCCTGCACCGCCACGCAGTCTGGGTTGCAGAGAAACCCAGCTGCATTCCGATGAGAATCGCCGGAAACCGCCGCAATCACGCCCCTTCTTGCTAAATCCCGGAGCGGAGAATACGGCTCGATACCAGCCGATCTTTGTAGGAAATTTTGGTTGAAGGGAAAGTCCTTCCCTGATACCTCCTAAAAATATCCCTGTTCGACTTCAGGACCTCGCGCACAGAACTCAAGGATCGTGAGCGCGGTAGGAGGCTACCGTGGCGCTTTTGTGCTCCGAAAACGAGAATTCCCCTGTATTGTTCCCTGTAAGCAGGGAATTCTGCGCAGAAAGAAGTTAGCACTAGACTGCGCGCTCCGGCCATTTTTGTAGAAGGCATGAGCTCGGCCGGGTGCGCGATCCTTTCGCGTTTTGCGAAGGCTGGGAATGTTTACAGACGAAGCATCATCGCTTTGGACAAATGCTGGGGACAGTCGGGACGCTCCCTCAATTCATCAGCGCCATAATGAGGCGGGCCAAACTTTGTCCCGAACGCTTTTGATCTCATTCCGCATCCCTGATACGCCTCCCACTTCTGAGCTACCGATCGATCAGCTTGGCGTGGATTGCAGGGTATCGTTCGCCCTCAACCTTGATCGCCGAAGAGGCTGCTTCGAGCGCGCGCACATCTTCCGTGGTGAGCTCGACGGTTGCACCTCCAAGATTCTCTTCCAGTCGCGAAAGCTTGGTCGTGCCTGGGATCGGAACGATCCAAGAAGCCTTGGCAAGGAGCCATGCCAGCGCGATTTGTGCAGGCGTAGCGTTTTTCTGCTGCGCAAACTTCGTGATGACCTCGACCAGCGCCTGATTCGCCTTACGATTGTCCTCACTGAAGCGAGGAACTATGGCGCGAAAATCGGTGCTGTCGAACTTGGTTGAGGAGTCGATCTTGCCGGTGAGAAATCCTTTGCCGAGCGGGCTGAACGGGACGAAGCCGATGCCGAGTTCTTCGAGCGTGGGCATGACGGACTCTTCGGGTTCGCGCCAGAAGAGTGAGTACTCGCTCTGTAAGGCGGTAACCGGCTGGACCGCATGAGCGCGACGGATGGTCTGCGCGCCAGCTTCAGAAAGGCCGAAGTGCTTCACCTTGCCGGCCTGGATGAGATCTTTTACGGCACCGGCCGTGTCCTCGATCGGAGTGTTGCGATCGACCCTATGCTGGTAGAGGAGATCGATCTGGTCGGTCTGCAGGCGCTTCAACGACCCTTCGACCGCCTGGTGGATGTGTTCGGGGCGGCTGTTCGTCGCTGTCCACTTGCCTTCGTTGCGAGGATCGGGCTCAAAGCCGAACTTGGTCGCGATGGTTACCTCTTTCCGAAAAGGCGCGAGAGCTTCACCGACGACTTCTTCGTTGACATAGGGTCCGTAGACCTCAGCGGTGTCGAAAAAAGTGATGCCACGTTCAACCGCGGCTCGAATGAGCTTGATCGCTTCAGACTTCTCCGTTGCCGGGCCGAGACCGAAGCTCAACCCCATGCAACCGAGACCAATGGCTGAGACTTCGAGATCGCTGTTTCCCAGTGTTCGCTTCTGCATAATTTCTCCTGAGGTAATATTTCGATGCAAAGGTTGCGGGCCGCGTACTGTTTTAAGCCAAGATCAAGCCATGTATCTTTTGTCGGCCCGAAGTATCTTCTATTTATGAAGCTGCTTCTCATCCTGGTTTTTTGTTTTCTCCCGTTGCTGGCGTTGGGCAATGATTCTCCAGTGGTAGTGGAGCTGTTCACGTCCGAGGGATGCTCGAGCTGCCCGCCTGCAGACGCGCTGCTATTGAATTTTGACCGCTCGCAGCCAATCGCGGGAGCGCAGTTGATCGTCCTCAGCGAGCACGTGACTTACTGGAACCATGGCGGCTGGGTCGATGCTTATTCCTCCCCCCAGTTCACCGATCGCCAGGCTGCTTACGTGAAGCGGTTCGGCATCGATAGCAGCTACACGCCGCAGATGGTCGTGGATGGCTCCTCGCAATTCGTGGGCAGCGACTACGCGAAGGCGAAGCGGGCCTGTGAGAAGTCGAGCGCAGAGCCAAAAATGCGGATGCGCCTCGATTCTCCGAAATTCCTCGGAGACAAGCTGGCCACGAGAATTGAAGTGGATGAGATGCCCGAATCTCCAGGCCCTGGCGACGCCGAAGTTTATGTAGCGCTCGTAACGCGCCGAACCGACTCGCAAGTCGCACATGGAGAAAACTCCGGCAGGCATCTTTCCCACGTGAACGTGGTGCGCTCTTTGACGAAAGTAGGAAGGATCGAGCGCGGGAAAAATTTCAGCCGCAAGCTAGAAGTAAAGCTGCCCGTAGGAGTGGACTTGGCCAACGTCCGGCTGATTTCGTTCGTTCAACAACCAGGTCCAGGGCGAATCTTAGGCGCCGCTATTAGCGATGCCGTCCGTTAACCGGCCACCATCGAACCCGTCGCGGGATACCACCGAAGCGAACCCATCCACGTTCATGTCTCAGCCTTTCCACGCTCCAAGCATGCGGCGCAACAGAACCAAAGCTCCCAGGTGGTAGGCGCTGTGATCGGCGGTCAGCAATACCTCGCGCAGAACGGTTTGGCCTTGGGAGTAGGGAATTTTGGCGAACAAGTCGGTAGCTTCATCCTTTACCAACTTGATCAAAGCTTTTTGGTCGGCGCGAAAGGCTTTGGCGGTCTTGTCCCAGGCATCTTTGGTGGGCGGAGTAGGAGATTTCGGCCAGTATCCTTCTGGCCATTTAGGCGAGACATGGTCGGGGTTTCGGGTGAATTCTAGGATGTCCCACTGCGCCAGTCGCATATGCTCGAGTAGTTGCCATGGCGAATGCTCGGCGCCTTCCGGGATTTTCCCTCGTAGATTCGCGGGCATGTCCTTTATCGCAGTCTCAAAGTCGGCGTGAGCCTGACCCCCCTTTAGAAGCTCAACAAGATGTTCCCGAAGGGCTTTATCTTTTTGCACGGTTAAGATTCCTTTCCGCATTTGAGATGCACCTTGAACTTGATCGGTCGCGGAAGATTGCCGAGTGCCCCACTTTGCGAATGAGTGGGACCTGGGGGCCACCTTGCATCCCCGTTGAATGGGATAGCGCAGCCTGCGCGGTTTTGGCAAGAGCCTGGCCGGCTGGGCCCCTCAATGCGGCATTGCGCCGATTTTTCACAACTGTCTGTGAGCCATACACCAGTCCGGGAAAGCGCCGTTTCGTGGTACGCTGTTTACCCGTTTTCGGGGGCGAATTTGGGCGCGGGCCTAATCGTAGGCATAAGGAGTGACCTAAATGAAAATGCGTGCTCTGTGGCTTTTGTCTGTGATGTTACTTCTTTTACTCGTGGTTCCATCGCTAGTAGCGCAGAATCCGAATTACAATAACGGACCTATTTGGCGTGTCATTTACGTTGACGTGAAAGCGGGCATGGGTGACGCTTTCTGGACCGACATGCGGCAGAATTTCAAACCAATTTACGACGAGTTCAAAAGCAGGGCTGGGTAGTGGACTACAAGTTCTACACAAACCCTGTCACGCAGCATCGCGATGACTGGAGCGTTGCCATAGCGATTGAATACAAGACATGGGGGACTCTGGACGAAATGGCGGAAAAAGCTACCGCGATTTCGGAAAAACACTATGGCAGCCGCCAGGCTATGATGGATGCTGCAAAAAAGCGCAACGAAATGGCACCTACTCTCAGCAGTTCACTCGCCCGCGAAGTAACTCTGAAATAGGCGGGCTGGCCCACCCTTAGCCTCGCACGGGTCAAAACTCGTTGCACCCTGGGCAGAATACGTGGCGCGAACTTTGTGGGTGGGCACAAAACGCGCTCAGAATTCAGTTCCTCCGCTCCCGCAATGGCTCCCGTCGCGGCTGCGGTGACGCCTCGCACAAAAGCATTCAGCTGCGGGTTCTCCTGGCACGGCTCGAACATATTGCCCTGTCGGATATGGCAGCTTCTGGGCGGAATAATTATACTTCGTACTAAATTTAAGGGGGAACGGGTGCGGCAATCGTTAAGCTTTTTGGTGATGGGGCTGACTCTGGTCATAGTCGCAAACGCACAGCAAGAACCGCCCTTAAAATTGATCAAGACAATAGCGATGCCGGGTTTCACTGGAGATTTCGACCATTTTGGATTAGACCTCAAGGGCAACCGGTTATTTCTGGCAGCGGAAGATCACAAGACGGTCGAGGTATTTAATCTTCGCACCGGGAAGCGAAGTCATAGCATTGAGGGTTTCGGGCACCCACTCATGATGGCTTACCTGCCAGAGTCGAATTACTTGGTGGTCACCGACGGTGGTGAAAGTGCGGTTCAATTTGTGGAGTGCAAACACTACAAGATTATCAAAACCGTGAAATTGGCCGGGCAGGTTGATCATGGCGTACTCAACCCCTTAAAAAGGTACTACTACGTGGAAAGTGGACATGGTTCTGGCGATTCCACCCACGCTCTGAGCATCGTCGATACAAAATCATTCGCACAAATAGGGGATATCCCAGGCCTGCCCGGAACTTCCAATGAAGGGATGATAATTGACCGCGCTGCTAGAAAGCTCTATGTGAACCTCACAGGAACGGATGAGGTTGGAGTCGTGGACCTTCAGACCAATCGATTAGTCTCCAGATGGCCTTTACCCGGGGCGCACGAAGCGCACGCAATCGCGCTTGATGAACGAGACCACCGCCTTTTTATCGCCACCCGCAAGCCTGCACAGTTCATTGTCTTCGATAGCGACACAGGAAAAGTGATAACTTCTCTTACCTGCGTTGGGGTTAATAGTGATATGTGGTTTGATGATTCACGCAAACGAATTTATGTTACAGGAAGCGATATGGCCTCGGTAATCCAGCAGAAAGATGCTGACCACTATGAGCACGTCACGGAAGTTCCAACGGCGTACCGTGCGAAATCGTCTATTTTCGTTAGCGAGTTAAATCGCCTCTATGTCGCGGTTTCGGGCAAAGGCAAGCCGGACGCGAAACTAGCCTTACAAATTTATGAAGTTCATTGAGATACGCTCGCAGTCGAGCCGCGCAGCTCGCGTCTGACTCATACAGTTCTGCCGTAGCTAATCCGGGCAGTTCCATCTGCGGTGTTCGACGGGTGGGCATTCATGCCTCCGCATCACTGCTTCTCTCGCCTGAAGCCCCCTGCGATTCACTACATAACCACCCACCAATACATAAACTGTCACCTTTAGTGACAACTTCTTCCCAATTTATTTCGCCCGCACGCTTTTTTCTCTTGACCTCATTTTTCAAATCCCCATAACTAGCTAAGGACGCACCCAGAAAGGGATCCAAAATGCTCCTTTCCCAGGCAAAATTCGCATCGCACCCGTAACTCCTTTATGGCGCGGATTTTACCCGCAACTTATTGATTCCAATATATTCGAGCCCTCTAAATCCCTGATTCCAATATATCGACCTCACGGCGGAGAGTAGCAAGGGCCTTATCATCCCAATATTTGTCGTTGCGAGCACATCAAGTATCTTGTAGGCGCGAGTAAATCCCCGCCTTCGCAAAGGACGTGAAAGGCTGCGCCGTGCGCCCGCGTGCATGAAGGCATACCTTCGCTATGACTTTATTCCCAGGCAGCGCTGAGGAGGACAACTTATTTCTGAAGGACCCCTGATATCCTGATCTGAATTCAGATGATCTCTCTGTTATCAGAGCGGCTTCCTGACACGGAAGCTGCGGGAAAGAACCTTTTCAGCCGCCTCTTCTTTGGGCTGCTGGTGCTCGTTGCCGCAATGGTGGGCGCTGGCGCGGGGCTGGTGCTGGTCTATTCGACAGATTTGCCGCAGGTGGAGCAACTGGAGCACTACAGGCCAAGTTCTATCACCGAACTTTACGACGATGAGGGACGCATCATTGGGTCATTCGCGCTACAACGGCGCGTCGTCGCTTCTTATGAAGATTATCCTCCGGTGCTACGCGACGCTCTGGTTTCCATCGAAGATAAGGACTTTTACCGGCATTCTGGAATCAACTTCTGGCGAATTGCGGGAGCTGCCTATCGCGACATAAAGTCGGGCGGCAGCGCGCAGGGCGCATCGACCCTGACTATGCAGCTGGCGCGGAATTTGTTTCTTTCTCCTGACAAGTCATTTCACCGCAAGATCCAGGAGAGTTTGCTCGCCATCCAAATGGAACGCCGGTTTACCAAGCCGCAACTTTTCACGCTGTATGCCAACCAGATTTTTCTTGGCCATGGAACTTATGGGTTCGAGGCCGCCTCGCGCTACTACTTCAGCAAACCGGCGCGGCAACTCACTCTTGATGAAGCCGCGCTACTGGCGGGACTGCCCAAGGCGCCGATTTATTATTCGCCGATAAGCCATCCTGATCACGCGCTGCGCCGGCGCAATCTCGTGATTAATTCGATGTTGGAAGACGGACGCATCACCGCGCAGGAAGCGGCTGCGGCAAGAGCTCAGCCAATCGTGTTGAATGTTGCGCACGATTCCAATTCGCTGGCGCCATATTTCGTCGAGGAAATTCGGCGATATCTGGAAGGTAAATATGGTAGCGATCAGGTGCACGAAGGGGGGTTGAAAGTTTACACATCGCTAAACATGGATTTGCAACGCACAGCCTATCAGGTTGTGCTCAGTGGCCTTGCGGCTTATGAACGCCGTCATGGGTGGCGTGGCCACCTTGAAAACGTGCTGACCGGCGGAGTTACCGTAGCCAGCTATCAGCATCCAGATTGGCAGGATGATCCCGAAGCCGGCGAATATATGCACGCGTTAGTAGCGGCGGTATCCCCGGCAGGCGCGCAGATTCGGATTGGGCGCTATGGGACGCTTCTCACTCAAGCCGATGTCGCATGGACCCGCAAACAGATTAAAGACCTCTTCAAACCCGGGGACGTTATTTACGTGAAAATCGTTTCTTTCGGCCCTGGCGCGAAGCTCAAGCTGAGTTTGGAAGAGGACTCGGGGGCTCAAGGCGCATTGATCGCTATCGATAATGCGAATGGCGGCATCAAGGCGATGGTTGGTGGACGCGATTTCAATATTTCAAAATTTAATCGCGCGACTCAGGCCCTGCGTCAGGTTGGGTCTTCATTCAAGCCGTACGTGTACACTGCCGCGATTGATCGAGGATCGCGGCCCGACGATACTATCCTCGATGGTCCATACACATTTCAGACCGCTTCCGGCCCTTACACGCCGCATAACTACGACGAAAAATTTCAGGGCACGATCACATTTCAGCGGGCACTGGCTCAGTCCAGAAATATTCCCGCGTTAAAGCTTGCCGATCAGCTGGGCATTAAGACGGTGATCGAGTACGCGCATCGGTTTGGAATTACTTCGAACCTGCCGCCTTACTTGCCCGTGGCCTTAGGTTCCGCCGAAGTCACCGTGCTGGAGCAAACGTCGGCGTACAGTGTTTTTCCCAATGATGGAGTGCGGGTGGCCCCGCGTTACATCACAAAAGTTACCGACTATGAAGGCCATGTTCTGGAAGAAGATTTTCCTGACGTGAAAGATGTTGTCAGCTCGCGCACCGCGAGATTGATGACGCAAATGCTCCGCGAAGTTGTGCAGCATGGAACCGCGATTTCCGCTGCCAGCCTGAAATATCCGCTGGCAGGAAAGACGGGGACCACCAATAACTTTACGGACGCGTGGTTTGTGGGATTTTCTCCGTCAATAACCGCTGGAGTTTGGGTGGGGTTTGACGAGAAAAAAACATTGGGAGCGAAAGAGACCGGAGCCGTAGCCGCTCTTCCTATATGGATTGACTTCATGAAGGTGGCATTAGCTGGAAAGGATGCCGGCGAGTTTCAGCCTCCTCCTGAGTTACCCCCAAATCCATCGGCAGGACAAGTGGATACGCCTGACACCGCACCAGCTACCGAAGAGGCGCACTGATCCCTGCGTTCGCGTGTTGGGCCAACAGCTGCGTCTACCCGCAATGCAAATCATGTTGCTCGTGAATGTAGTTGTCGGTCATGCCGGCAATGTAGTCACAGACAACTCGGAATAGGGGTTCGGTGCAGGCCTTCTCTTGGTACTGCAGGGGAAGGGTTTCGGGACGCGCCATCCAGAACGCGAAGAGATCACCGATGACCCGCTCGGCATCGGCTTTGTCGGGCTCAAGAGTCTTGCTGAAGTAAAGATTGGTGTGGAGAAATTGTTTTATTTGCCGTCTCTCGTCCTCAACCACAGGTCCGAAAGTCACCAGGCGTCGAGGATTTGTTCGAACGTCATCAACGGTGTTGATTTCGGCTTCGGTGACTTGAGTTTTGGTCTGTTCGATTAATTCAGAAACTAGGCGATCGAGGATGCGCCTCAGCGCTTCGTTGAATTTTAATTTTGGAATCGCCTCGGGATAACTTTTTTCGGCTTCGTGATAGAACTTCGCGAAAAAGGGAACGCTATCGACAATCTGATCGAGGCCAAGAAGATGGGACTCGTAGCCATCGTCAAGATCGGCGGTATTGTAGGCAATCTCGTCTGCGAGATCGATCAGCTGAGCTTCGAGTGGCGGACGCAGATCGAGAGCATATTCAGATAGCTCGGGATTTTCTCCAGCGGCATAATCATGCGAATGTTTGATGATCCCCTCGCGAATTTCAAAAGTGAGATTTAACCCGCGAAACGATGGATAGCGCAGTTCAAAATCTTCGACGATGCGGAGTGCGTGCAGATTGTGATCGAAGAATGATCCATGCTCGCGCATGGCAGCGTCGAGGGCCTGCTCGCCAGCGTGCCCAAAGGGCGGGTGTCCGACATCGTGTACCAAAGCGAGGGCCTCGACCAGATCGACGTTCAAGTTCAGCTGCGTGGCGATGGTGCGGGCAATTTGTGCGACTTCAATGGTGTGGGTGAGCCGGTTGCGGAAGTGGTCAGAGTAGCGGCGGGTGAATACCTGAGTCTTGGCCTCGAGCCTGCGAAAGGCGCGAGCATGGATGATGCGATCGCGATCGCGTTGAAAATCATTTCTGTAAGGATGAGGAAGCTCGGGGTGATGGCGACCGCGGGAGGAGTGCACCGCGTATTCGGCGAGCATGTGAAAAGTCTAGCAGAGGGAGGAATCTTAAAGCATGGAAGGGCTGGTAGAGACGGGCGGCGGATGCCCGTCTCTGATCAACTCTATTTTTGTGACGAGTCTTCTTTAGCCAATTTTACTTTTGCCGATTCCAATTCTTTTTGGACTTTGGCAACGTCGTCCTGATCTACTTCTGCGGGGACGGTCTTATTCCATTCTTCAATGGCCCGTTCCCAATGCGCAGCGGCTAGCTTCAGGCGGCCCGTCTTCCCGTAAAGATCGCCGAGATGCTGTTGTACCGTTGGGTCGGAGCCCATGCGCTGGGATCGCGAGGCTTTAAGCAAGCTATCTTCCGCTTGATCGTATTTCCCCATGCGGAAATAAGCCCATCCTAGGGAGTCAAGGTATGCGCCATTTGTCGGATCGAGATCTACGGCTTTCTTGATCAGGCCCAAAGCCTCGTCAAGTTTCATTCCGCGATCAGCCAGCATGTATCCCAAATAATTCAAGGTCATCGCATTCTGCGGGTCGCTGGCAAGGACTTTGCGGAACATTTCTTCAGCGGGCGCATATTTTTTCTGGTGTTCGTAAATCGATCCCCGCAAAAAGTTAACGTACTGTTTTTCATCTGGCTTCGTGGAATACTGATCGACCTTTGCCAGCGCGTCATCGGCTTCCTGCCAGCGCTTTAAGCGACTGTACATCTGCGCCAGAGTGATGTAGGTTTCGCGGTCGTCGGAACTGCCTTTCAGCAGTGATTTGACTTGCTGCAATCCTGCGTCAGCTTGCCCCATGTCTGCCAACTGACCGGCGTAAACCATCTTCAGATCGCGGTCTTTAGGCAATTTGTCCACCGCCTCTTTGGCCACATCAGTCGCTTGCTGCCATTGTTTTTCTTCGCGGTATGTGTCAATGATCTGCTGATAACCGCGGGCGGCGTTCTCGTTTCCCAGGGGCAGCATTTTCCGGAAAGTATCCAATGCGGCCGAATCGTTGTTACTTTCACGCTGCACCGTTCCCAGGCGCTCGAGGAAAACCGCGCGGCGGTCCTTTTCTTCCTGCGTGTAGGAGTTGTCGGCCTTTTCGGTTTTCTTCAATAAGTCTTGCAGGACTTTCTCCGCTTCGTCGTAACGTCCTTGGGACTGATAGACGGCCGCCATGTTGTAGGAAACTTCGGCTGAATCCTGGACCATGGATCCAGCCTTTTTCAAGTTTTCCAGTGCCAGGTCAAACTTGCCTTTGCGACGATAGATTTCTCCGATCCTTATGTACGTCTTGGCGTCTTCAGGATTGGCCTCGGCCACAATCTTGTACTGTTCCAGCGCGGCATCAGTCTGGTTGTCATTTAGCAGGCTTTCCGCCAGGCCGCGGATTGCGTCGAGATTGTCACGGTCAAGTTCAATTGCGTGCTTGTAGGCGTCGATTGCGCCTTTGTAATTTTTCTGTTGCTCGTAGGTGTAGCCGAGCGCGGAATACAGTTTCCCCGAACGGGCAGTATCCGGGACGGAGCTTAACGTCTGCGCGGCGCGAGTGGCATCGCCTTCATCGTTATAGAGCAAAGCTAAGGTTGTAATCGCTTCCTCAGAATCAGGCTGCAATTTGATGGCGGTCTTAAATTCGGCCTCAGCCTTCCGCAAGTCTTTATTCAGCTGATAGAGGCGTCCCAACAACAAGTGATTGTCAGCGTTGTTCGGCTCGATTTTCAAAATCTGTTCGTATTGGTCAATTGCCGCTTTCAAAACATTGTCAGAGCCGGACCCGCTTTGCATGTCTCCCAATGACCGGAGATAAATACGCCCCAAGAGCTTGTGCGCCTCGAGATTGTTGGGATCACGCTTGATGATGTCTTGAGCTTCCTGCACTGCATCGCGGATGCGTCCTGTTTTCGCGTAAAGCTCAGCCAGACCCGCATTCAAATACTCGGATTCAGGATCAGCCTCGATGGCGAGGCGGTATTCGTCGATCGCTTTGTTAGCTAAATCGCTGCGCGCATAAACAGACCATTGATCCTCATACATGTGGGCCATGGCGTAGTGATAGTACGCAGTGCTCTTGTCCACTTTATGAGCCGTGGGCGCAGGCTTCGAGGCGGTCTGAGCGAAAGCTACAGTGAGGAGAGAAAAGAGAATGTATAGCCGGTAAACGATTTTCATTAGGACCTTTGGATGAGTAGGCTCAGACGAATTGGATGCCAAAGCAAGAGAAGCGGGTGCTCAGATATTGTAAACCTGCCCATGCTGGAACCTGGAGCCCAGGTTAAAGCCAATAGAAGATTCGTGACACCGAAGGTACCGGCGCTGTTGGGGGCACTTACCGCAGAGGGGCCGTGTCGGTTCGGCCATAAACGGGCATCAGGCAGCGGATTCAAGGGGTTTCCAACAGGCGACCAAGCAGCCATCGGGAAAAACTCTGGCGTCGTATCGAATGGGAATGGGGCGTCCATCGCGCGCTTGCAGAACGAATTGCCCTGACATTCCCCCCTCTTCCACGTATTGCTGAAAAGTGTCAGAAACCGTGCTCTTTACATGAGGGGCAGCTATGTCATCGATCGTCTTGTCCAAGAGCTCCTCTCGGCTGTATCCCAGAAGCTCACAGACACCGTCTGTCATATCTACATACCGGCGGTTGGCGTCAACGAAAACGACGTAATCGCCGCTAACTTCGGGATGGTGGTGCTTGGTTATGGCAGCCGAAGGCTTACCCATTAATTCCTGTTCCAAAACGCGCAAGTTTTGCAGGGCATCCCGAATCGCGCGACGTTCACCGCTACCCTCACCGCTAGCTGCCAGCGCGTCCAGGCGACTCTTAATTTCAGTCTCGGCTTTTTGAATTCGTCCCTTCAACCTTTGGGAATCAAGTTCGAGCAAGGCTGCGTGATAATGACCTACCCAGCCCGGACTTTGATTTTCATCAATCAAGAGAGGCCTCTAGCATGGGAGTTATAACAAATCGCATAAATTATATAGCAGGAGTAAACCGCGAAAGTACTTTGACCTTTTCAATGCCTGAAATGCCGCACTCCCGTAAATACCATGGCCAGTCCCAAGGCGTCGGCGGCATCGATTACTTCCTGATCTCGCAGTGAGCCTCCGGGTTGAATGATCGCCGTGGCACCGGCTTTGCCTATTTCCTGCACTCCATCGGGAAAGGGAAAGAAGGCGTCCGACGCGGCAACCGTACCTTGCAAAGGCAAAACCGCTCGGAGCGCACCGATTTTGCAGGAATCCACGCGGCTCATCTGGCCTGCCCCCACACCCACAGTCTGGCCTTCGCGAGCGTACACGATGGCATTGGATTTTACGTGCTTACAGACTTTCCAGGCGAAGAGTAACGCGCGGATTTCTTCATCTGTCGGTGGCCGCTTTGACACTACTTTAAGATCTTTCTCCTGTGCGGACAGTAAGTCTGCGTCCTGCACTAAGAGGCCTCCTGAAATGTTCTTCAAAACCCACCGGGAGGGCACTGCCTCAATCTCAACGAGGCGCAGATTTTTCTTGCCGGCCAATTTAGCCCTTGCATGTTCGTCGAAGGCCGGGGCGGCAATCACTTCAAGGAACAGCTTGGACATCTCTTCCGCAGCTTGGCCGTCGATGGGCCGGTTGACCCCGATTACGCCTCCAAAGGCCGATACGGGATCGCATTCCAATGCCTTCTTGTACGCTTGGGCCAGAGACTTGCCCGTCCCGACACCGGATGGATTCGTATGTTTGATAATTGCGCAAACAGGTTCTTGAAACTCTTGGGCTAACTCCCACGCTGCCTGCATATCAACAATATTGTTGTAGGAAAGTTCTTTGCCTTGAATCTGCCGAGCATTGGCAGCCCCACCCCGGGTGCCATCGGAATACATAGCAGCTTTTTGGTGCGGATTCTCTCCATAGCGCAAATCCATAACTTTGTTGAAGGACAAACGCAGCGTCTGTGGGAAATCGACATTGTCTTGAAGAGCAAACTGGTCATGCGAGCTGATGCGCTCAAGCGTCGAAGCAATGGCGGCGTCATATGCAGCGGTGACGGCGAAAGCCTTCCGGGCCAGCTTCCATTTGGTTTCGCGCGAGAGGTCTCCACCCGCATCCGCCATTTCCCCGGCAATCGCGTCGTAGTCTGCCGGGGATGTAACGATGGCGACATCCTGAAAATTTTTCGCCGCGGAGCGAATCATCGAAGGGCCACCGATATCGATATTTTCAATAATCTCTTCAAACGGCACTCCCGGTTTTGATGCCGTCTTTTCGAAGGCATAAAGATTCACCACAACCATATCGATGGGCTGGATGTTATGTTCGGCAACGGCGCTACGATGGGCAGCATTTTCGCGCCGGTGCAGGATGGCCCCATGGACCTTGGGATGCAAGGTCTTCACCCGTCCATCGAGCATTTCGGGGAAGCCAGTGAGCTCGGAAATATCCTTCACAGGAATCCCGGCATCGCGAAGAAGTTTCGCCGTGCCTCCAGTCGAAATAAGTTCGACATTCATGCTGGAAAGTTTTTGGGCGAAGTCAGCGAGGCCAGTTTTATCGGTGACGCTAAGAAGGGCGCGGGTGATGGGCATGGTGAGAGAAGATTCTACCAACTGGCGTTTGTGGCGCGAGGCGTAAAAGAAGCGGAGAGCTAAATTTTTGCTTTGGCTTTGAGCCTGACTTGGCCGTCCTGGACTTCGACGGTGTACTCCACGCTGTGGCAGCCATATTGCTTTCGTATCTGATCGGTTTTCTTCTGCACGAACGAGGAGAAGTTGTCCATGTTTCCTGCAACTTCTTCGCCGGCTTTTTTCTTGGCTTCGGTGAGAGCTTTGTATAGTTTTTCTACTTTGTCGCGTTCCGCGCGCGCGTCAGAACATTGCACGGTAAATCCCTGCTCTTCTTTTGCTGGCGCGATAGCAGCAGCTGCTGACGCGCCCGCTACCACTGCAAGCGCGGCCTGCGAAACTCCGTAAACCTTATGCTCGGGCTCATGCTGCTCTGGCCTTACGCCCTGCACTGAAAGCAAGGCATCTTGCGGGCGCCGGTAACCTTCCTCGCGTATGCGGGCCTTCTTGCGCCACAGATCGCTATAAATCGCATAGCGCTGGGCGATGGCGTTATAACGATAACGTTGCGAAAAGCTGATGCGCCCGCCGCCATCGCTGAACTTTCGCAACAGGCTGAGGACCTTCCACTCCACGTCAGTCGGAGGCTTCTTGGTGGGATTGCTGAAGAATACCTCGTACTCGATCTTCAACCGGCGCAACTGCGCCTCGAGAAGGGTCAATTCCTCATCAATGGTCACAAGGGCTCTCCTTGATCAGTTTAGGAGGTTACCCAAGCCGAAGCGAGGTGTCGGTTGGACACGAGAGGGATAGAACAAAAGTTACCGAAGCCGATAGTCCGCTATTTCGCCGCCATTTTTTTGACCATCGCCAGCACCAATTTTCGGTCGCTATCGTTTAAGCTGACCGCGTACCGGCGTACCTGGCTCAGAAAACGAACTTCGTCGTCCGAAAGTTGTGGCAATCCCTTCGAGCCATTGGTGTTCCCTTCTTCCGAAAAAAATTGCCAAAGCGGAAGGGCCATTGCCCCGGCGATTTTCGATAACGTATCGAGCGAAGGAATGGTGTGGCCGTTTTCTACCCGCGACAAGTAGCAGCGCAGCAAGCCGGTACGCTTCTCGATGTCGCCTTGCGACATGCCTTTTTGCAGGCGGTAATTTCTTATGGTCTCGCCGATGTTCATACTTTGAATCAAGCCGACAGTCGCGGGGGGATGGACTGCATAGTAACCAGAGTAGTAACTTCTGGCAAGTGAAAATTCTGTGCACCAAAAACGGGTTGGTCACGCGCGGCAACAACTGTCCAGAATTAAATGGGCACCGTGTGACCTTCGGAGTTTAATATTGGGATTCGGTCAGGAGTCGAGGCATTGCAACTTCGTCCCTGTTTTTGATTGCATCTAGCAAACATAGTACAGCGCAATCCAGACGAGCTTTGCCAACGTACTTTTTTTAGGAAGTACCTCCATGTTAATAAAAAAAGGGTTCGGAATTAAATGGTCCGAGGTTACGCTGAAGTCACTATACCTCGATCGCAGAAAATTCTTGAGCGGATTAGCTGCAACGGGGGCAGCCGCGGTTTCTGGCTTGGGCGGGCGCGCTCTGGCTTTTCCTGGCGTCGTCAGTGCGGACAGCGGCTCAAATCTGACGCCGATTCCAGGCATTGGCAAGAGTGCATTTTCCACAACAGAGGCGGTTACGCCTTTTAAAGACGTCTCCAATTACAACAACTACTACGAATTTTCCACGGATAAGTATGAGCCTGCGGGACTCGCGAAAAACTTTCAAACTCGCCCGTGGAAGGTCACTATCGATGGGATGGTGAAGAGAAAGCAAGTTCTCGATGTCGACGAAATCATAAAGATGGCTTCGCCCGAGGAACGTATTTACCGTCACCGCTGCGTTGAAGGATGGTCGATCGTGGTCCCCTGGGTTGGATTCTCCTTGAGCGACTTGATTAAACGCGTGGAGCCAACCGAGAAAGCGAAATTTGTTGAGTTCACCACCCTACTGGATCAGCGTCAAATGCCGGGACAACGGGGCAGCGTTTTAGATTGGCCCTACGTCGAAGGGTTGCGCATGGATGAAGCGATGCATCCTCTGGCACTTTTGTGTTTCGGCATGTATGGCGCTGCGCTTCCCAATCAGGATGGAGCTCCGCTGCGGCTGGTGGTGCCATGGAAATATGGTTTTAAAAGCGCCAAGGCCATTGTGCGTATCGGCTTTACCGACAGGCAACCGGTAAATACTTGGAACCGGTCGGCCCCGAATGAATACGGGTTTTATTCCAACGTGAATCCTCATGTTGACCATCCGCGTTGGAGTCAGGCCAAAGAACGCCGGTTGGGAGAATTTTTCAAGCGCCCCACGTTGATGTTTAACGGATACGATCAGGTCGCGAATCTCTACAACGGAATGGACCTGAAGAAAAATTTCTGATCACTCCGGCAAAAATCCGCTGGGTGAAATTTTTTGTATTTCTTTTTTGTCTCATACCCTTGATTCGCCTGGGATGGAGGTTTTATAAGCACGCCCTGGGCGCCAATCCCATTGAGGTAATTACTCACGCTACCGGCGATTGGACGATCAGGTTTCTGCTGATCACGCTGTCCGTCACCCCCCTGAGAAAGTTACTGAAGCAGCCCTGGCTCATTCGGTTCCGGCGAATGTTCGGGTTGTTCGCGTTCTTCTATGTCTGCCTTCATTTTCTTACTTACATATGGCTGGATAAGTTTTTTGACTTTCACGAAATTTGGGCGGACGTATTGAAGCGCAAATTCATCACTGTGGGATTTACGGGATTTATTTTGCTAATCCCGCTGGCTATTACTTCGACGGCGGGCTGGATACGCCGACTTGGAGGCAAGCGCTGGCAAGCCCTTCACCGGTTGATTTACGTAAGCGCAACTGCGGGGGTAATACATTACTTGTGGCTGGTCAAGGCGGACAAGACAAAACCGCTGGAATACGGATTCCTGTTGTTAATTTTATTGGGTTACCGGATGGCAATCTGGCTCAATTCCAAGAACAGTTCACCGGCTGCACCAAAGGCAGTTTCTGCTTAGTGAAATCGAATCGTCCTCCAAGTCGGCATATGTCGACAACGGGCCACTTGCTGACAACTTTCCGCATCAATCTGTGTTAGCACTAGAACCTTTGCATCGCTAATATCACCACCAGGCTTTTGAATAGATAAGGAGTCAGCCCCGGTTCCATCTCACCTTTATGAAAAATTACTCTTTAACGGCGGTTTTTGCATTGCTAGTTGCAAGTGTCGGATGTGGCAATGGGCCCGGAATTCGGGGCATCACTCCAGTGACCGGAAATTATTCCAATGCCAGCCTCAACGGTTCTTATGTCTATCATCTTTCTGGGACTGTATCTTCTTCGGGGTCGCTGTACGAGGAGTCAGGCGTATTTGTCGCCGACGGCAATGGAAACATTACAGGGGGAGTTGATGATGCCACTCAGGGCACTTCAATATCTCTCGGGAATTCCATATCGGGGACGTACTCGATTTCCGCTGACGGTACTGGCAGCATTAGCCTGACTGGTACCGCTTTCACCAGCACTAGTTTGGCTGTGACCCTGGTCAGTTCATCGCGAGCGTATTTGATCGAGGCTGACGCGCTAGACGCCTCCGGCGTGGCGCAGCTGCAAACCGCGAGCGCGATCACTGCCGCTCCTAGCGGCACTTACGTTTTTAGAATGCACACCACCTCAGCGCAAGGTTCGACCGCAACGGTCGGTCAAGTGACGGTTTCGGGGGGAGCATTTCAAAGCGGCAGCGTTGATGTAAATCGGGCGGGCGTAGCGTCTTCGCCGACCTTGACGGCGTTTACGTTCAACGCCCCCACGGTCAACGGTCGCGGATCGGGTAGCTTCACTGAGACACCGGGTGCTACCTCCTCATTCAATTACTACATCGTGGATTCAAACCATATTCGATTGCTCTCGACCGATGCGAGCTCCAACATCGGCGGAGAAGGCGTAGCTGAATTGCAAACTGGTGGGCCGTTTTCGGCCTCGTCCTTCAGTGGAAGTTATGTTTTTAGCAGCGCCGGCGATGACGCCACCGGAATTGGCTCGGTAAACACGGTTGGCCAGTTTACTGCGGCGGGCGGGACAATCAGTTCCGGCACATACGATTCGGTTGCCGACGGTACGCCTCAGAGCAATGTCGCGTTCACGTCCGGAACTTATCAGGTGTCTGCCAATGGACGCGTGACCGCGAGCTTTGTATCCCCAACGGGCACATCGAATAAGGTTTTTTGGCTCGTGACTCCAACGCGGGCGTTTTTTCTAACTTCCAGCGACACATCCAATAGCACTCTGATCGAAGATGGGACGGCGGATCTGCAACAGACTTCGACGTTTTCAAATTCTTCGATCAATGGTCAATTCGCATTGATGATGCATGGCTTCAATCCGAATTTTTTCATCGACCGAGTAGGAACTTTGCAGTGGGACGGAGCCGGTAATCTGAAATTGAATGAAGTCGTCAACGACACGGGCACCGTAAATTCCCCCGGCCAGTTAACAGGCACTTATTCTGTTTCTCCCAACGGGCGAGTCACGGGGACCGTTACAAGTCTTTCGGTCAATCCGAATGATTTAGTTTTTTACATGATTTCGAATACCGACGGGTACGCGCTGCAAGCAGATTCGGCGACACAACTTGCAGGGCGGGTTACACAGCAGCAATAAGTAGGTATCGAGGGGAGGGGCGTCCCGCCCCTCTTCCAACTGCTACAAGTTATCGCGAGCCGAAGCCTGCGGCTTGCATTGAGTTGCGCGACATGTCGCTCGATGAAGAAATGCCCTGCATGCGCAATTTGAAGTCGTCGGCATTCGAGGCATTTTCCAGAGCGGTTTCGTAGTTGACGAGTCCCGCCTGGAACAAATCCCAAAGCGATTGATCGAAGGTCTGCATGCCATATTGCGAAGTTCCGGCGGAAATGGCGTCGCGGACCGCGCGGGTCTTTTCCGGCACCAGAATGCATTCGCGGATGTAGGCAGTGTTGATCATGACTTCCACCGCTGGAACTCGTCCTTCGCCGTCGCATCGTCTTACCAGGCGTTGGCTGATGACCGCACGCAGAACGGCGGCAAGTTGCAGGCGAATTTGTTTCTGCTCCGGCGGCGGGAATACCGCGATGATTCGGTTAATGGTTTCGACTGCATCCAGTGTGTGCAGAGTAGAGAAAACCATGTGGCCGGTTTCTGCGGCATGAATGCGCGGTGCCAATCGTTTCGATGTCGCGCATTTCGCCGACCAGAATGACGTCAGGATCCTGACGCAGAGAAGCTCGCAGCGCCGCTGAGAACGAAGGGGTGTCGACTTCGATCTCGCGCTGGTTTACGTATCCCTTTTTGTCGCGATGCAGAAATTCGATGGGGTCTTCGATGGTGATAATGTGCTCGGCTTTGGTCGAATTGATGCGATCGATCATTGCCGCCAGCGTGGTGGATTTACCGGAACCGGTCACGCCTGTGACTAGGATCAATCCTCGCGGCATGTCGCAAACTTGTTCGACGATTTTGGGTAAATAAAGTTCATCAAGCGCGCGAATTTTGGTGGGAATCATACGCAGAACCAATCCCACATTGCCGCGTTGCTGAAAAACGTTGACACGGAAGCGGCCTAATCCGGCAACGCCGTAGGCCATATCGATTTCGGTGGTCTCCTTGAATTTTTGCTTTTGGCGGGCTGACATCATGCTGAAAGCCATGGTCAGCATGTCCTCTGCGCTGACACGAGGCTGATCGGTCAGCGGGGTAAGTTCGCCGTCAATGCGGAGATGCGGATAGTTACCAACTTTAAGGTGCAAATCGGAGGCACGCCGCTCCATCGCAATTCGCAGCAGATCATCAATATTCATTCGACACGTTCCCCCCAAAACCTGTTTGTATGATGGACTGAAAAGTGACTTCTCCCAAGATGACCTTGGTAATGGACCTTGTGGTCGGCGCGGGGGAGGGACAGCGACCGGTCTTTTGTTAATTGACTTAGTCCATTCCCTTAGTCCACAATGAAATTTATGGAAGTGAACATTCACGAAGCGAAGACACATCTATCCCGGCTTCTGCAGAGGGTTGCAGATGGGGAAGAAGTGATTATCGCCCGTGCGGGTGTTCCGGTAGCAAAGCTAGTGGCTGTAGAAAAGAACATTCAGACTCGTCCGCTAGGAATGGATCGCGGTAACGTTTGGGTCGCTGATGATTTTGACGCACCGCTTCCCGACGACTTGCTTAAAGAATTTTATGGAGGCGAACTTCCAAAGGTGGTTCGTCGAAAGAAGAAATGAAGTATCTGCTCGACACTGTTGTGTGGTTGTGGAGCGTAGGATCGTCAGAAAAAATCGGCAGGACTGGACTCGATATTCTCGGTAGCGGGGAAGAAGAAATCTATTTTTCAGCTGCCAGTTCGTGGGAAATAGCGATGAAAACGCGCTTAGGGAAATTCGAATTACCTGATGAGCCTAACCGCTATGTCCCAACAAGATTGGCCGAGCAAGGCATTCGGCCACTGTCAATAACTCAGAGTCACAGCCTCAAGGTTTATCACCTACCCCCGCATCACAATGATCCATTCGACCGCCTTATCATCGCCCAGGCGATCGCCGAGGAAATGGCAATTCTCACATCGGATCGCGCCTTCGCAAAGTATCCCGTTGAGATCGTATGGTGCGGAACATAGTTTTTATACGCCGACTGGTTGCTTGCTCCCGACCGGAACCGGAGTGAACCAATTGAAGCGATCCGCTTTTTCTCCCCGCACGATGGCAAAAAATTCTTTGTGGATTGCTTTCGTGACCGGGCCCACGGCACCCTTACCGACTTTGATTTTATCCACGGAGCGAATGGGAGTGACCTCCGCAGCGGTGCCGGTGAAGAATGCCTCTTCTGCGATGTAGAGCATCTCGCGAGGAATGGGCGATTCAAGCACTGGAATTCCCAGATCACGTGCAATCTTCAACACCGAATCGCGAGTGATTCCCGGCAAAACTGAATTCCCCAGCGGCGCGGTCTGAAGCACTCCGTTGCGCACCACAAAAACGTTTTCACCCGAACCTTCGCTGACGTAACCGTTAACGTCGAGGGCGATGCCTTCGGTATAGCCATTGGCGGTGGCTTCCATGCGGATCAGTTGCGAATTCATATAATTCGCGCCGGCTTTAGCCATGGCAGGCAGCGTATTGGGCGCTAGTCGAGTCCATGAGGAGACGCAGACATCGACTCCCAAATCATCTTTGCTCAGATACTTTCCCCATGGGTAATTGATTACGTAAACCTCGACGGGGCAACCGGTCGGAGAAACGCCGGCGTCGCCGTAGCCGCGCAACACCACCGGCCTTATGTAGCAAGGCCACACACCGTTAGCGCTCACCACCTCGATCATGGCGGCGATGATTTCGTCGCGGGAGAACTCAAAATCCATCCGATAGACTTTGGCAGAGTCTAATAGACGCTGAGCATGCTCTTCAGCGCGAAAAATGGCTGGACCGCTGGGCAGGTCGTAACACCGGACGCCCTCAAACACGGACGAGCCATAGTGCACGACGTGGGACATGACGTGAATGGTGGCGTCTTCCCAGCGAATGAGCCTGCCGTTATGCCAGATTTTGCCCGTCTTTTGTAAAGCCATGGAATGATCTCCTATGCGGCGTACAAAAAGTATAAATGGTGAAAGAGAAGAAGCGAAATCGAACAGCGGAAAGCGCGCAGAACCGCCGTTTTCGCTTCCCATTCGGCAAAGCTTTAATTCTTCGGGGCCACCGCGTAATACCCGCTGCGCGCCTGAATCTTATAGTCTTTACTTTTCGGGCGGATTTCTACCTTTCGGAAACTACCATCTCTCACGGCGTTCGTTGGTGTGTAACCGATGTTGTATTGGCTGCGAAGCTCGTCTGCAATTTGATTAAACGCTTGTTTTAGCTTGTCAGGATTATTCCCCACGTCAATGACTCGCCCGCCAGTTTGCTGGCTTAGCTTTTTCATTTCGCCTTCGCCAGAATAGCCGCCGAATCCATAAAACCCGCGATCGGCGCAGAGGAGCACGTAAACGATGCTGTCCGATTTTTGCGAGGCCTCGATCGCATCCTGAATTTTGAGCTGGCTGCCCTGATCTTCGCCGTCGGTAAGGATTATCATCGCCTTGCGGCCAACCTGCTGGGCAAGTTCATCGTGTGATGCAAGGTAAATTGCGTCGTAGAGAAGCGTCCCACGCGGGCCGTTTGCGGTTGGGACCGGGCCGCCACCCATCCCCGGAATCACCCCGCCGCCACCTCCGGTGTTGATGCGGGTGCTGTTCAGCGCCGCTTTCAGCAGATGAACGGAATTCGTGAAGTCCTGTATCAGATCGACGTTCACATCGAAATCGATGACGAAGGCAAGATCCTTCTCGGTCAATATTTGAGACAGGAAAGCCCCTCCTATTTGCTTCTCCATATCGAGAACGCGTCCTTGGCTGCCGCTTGAATCAATCAATATTCCCAAGGTGAGCGGCAGATTTGATTCCGGAGTGAAATACTTGATGGTCTCGGGCTTGCCATCCTCGAAGACTTGAAAGTCTTCTTTTTTCAGGTTAGGAATCAACGCTCCCCGCTTATCTTTGACGTTGAAAAACAATTGCACCACGTTGACGCTGACTTTCAGAGTTTCAGTCGGGTTGTCACTGTCGTTGGAGTTGGGCGCATCCGGCGAGGGCGTGGATTGCGTTTGCGCTGAACCGGCCCCGGCTGCAAATAGAAGAAGTACGAATACCAGGGGCGGGACAATAGCCCCGAATCGCGTTCTCATCATGAAAGTATTCTCTCTTGAGGTTTCTAATGGTCTGGTTTTTGATAGTCTGGTTCTACACAAGTTAGATGCGCTAACCGGCGTATTTTTACCATCCGAATGTAGCGAAGCTCATTTTGTTCTCAGAGAGGCCTCTTTTGCGTCAGGAAAATCGGTCTAAGCCAGGTCGAAGGATTCCTTTGGCCGTGCTCTTGTGCCTGCTTGGAGTTCAGGTGATAACCGCGCAAACTACGCCTGAAAAGACGCAAGATATACCAGATGCTCCCTCCGCGGTTCGACCGCCTCAGCCAGCGCCGATTCCAGCTGAAACGCCAGATCACCCTCGTCAGGAGAATCCGCCACAAAACGATACGCCACCGCCGACCCAGCCGCAAAATCAAGCTGGAACCGATGACAGTCCGGAAGCACCTCCCCCACCATGGCCAGGAGCGAACGGCCGCACTTCCTCGAGCTCCGGTCAGCCTTCAGCCGCACAGAAACCAAAGGGACAGGATGATCTTTATAAGTTTGTGGTCACCACTAACGAGGTAATAGTTCCAGTGCGTGTTACCGACGATTCTGGTGCCAGACTCGATGGCCTCCTTCCAAACGACTTCTCCGTTTTTGAAGATAGTAAAAAACAGACAATGAATTTCTTTACCAGCGATCCGGTGGCGCTGTCGGCGGCAGTCATCATCGATCTTGGATTGCCCGACGTCGCCATTCAACGCATCAACCAGACCTTCCCGGCGCTGGAAAGCTCTTTCAGTAGTTACGACGAAGTCTCTCTCTATACCTATAGCTCGGCAGTTTCGCGGCAAACCGATTTCGGCGCTGCGAGCCGACAGATGGCGGCGAGTCTCATCGATCTTAAGAGCGTGCGTGGGCGAAATAACGGTCCCGGCGTCACTGGCGGCCCACTCGGTCCTGGCGGTCCAATTGTCAATAACAAGCCAATCGACCCTAATACTCCCGGGGTTATAACCCCGCCTAAAGAATCGCACGTATTGAATGACGCGATACTTCGCGCCGCGCTCGATTTGAGCAAGCGGCCTAAAGACCGCCGCAAGATTATCTTCATCATCACCGACGGCCGTGAATACCGCAGCACGGCGAGCTATAAAGATGTGCTGAAAATTTTACTGTCAAACGGAATTGCTGTGTATGCAGTTGCGGTTGAAAACTCGGCGATCCCGGGATACAACAAGTTGGAACGACTCCACCTGCCTAAATTCGGATACAGCGACATTCTCCCAAAGTATTCGAGCGCGACGGCTGGAGAAATCTTTACGGATTTTTCCCGCACCGCAATTGAGGGAAGTTACGCGCGAGCGATGAGCACAGCTCGAAACGAATACACGCTGGGCTACATAACCCGCGCGACTCCCAGCAGCGCTTATCGCCAGATCGAGGTTCGGGTCACCCGGCCCAACGTCAAGGTGTTCGCGCGCGACGGGTATTATCCCTCGCCGCCCGCATCCCGCTAGCAGCGCGGCAAGACGCGTCTTTAGCGGGGAAGAGTAACCTCGGTAACCACTACCAGGTCACTCCTTATGATATAAAACCAGCAGTACCAACAAATTTAGCGGCCAACTTTGCGGCGCGTTGCTCCTGGTAGAGGGGGTAATTTCGTCCCGCATGTCTTGAGGAAAGTCTTTGAGTTTCATAAACTTTGCAGCCCGCGAAATAAATTGCAAGATCGTGTACTACGGGGCCGGACTGGGCGGCAAGACCACCAACCTCCAGCACATTTACCAGAAGACCTCAGATCAGCAAAAAGGCAAGATGATTTCGCTTGCGACGGAGACGGAACGAACGCTCTTCTTCGATTTTTTGCCTTTGGACCTCGGCTCAGTTCGCGGCTTCAAGACTCGCATTCACCTCTATACCGTTCCTGGCCAGGTATTTTATGACGCCAGCAGAAAACTGATTTTGCGGGGTGTCGACGGCCTGGTTTTCGTAGCGGATTCGCAGCAAGAGCGTATGGACGCCAATGTTGAAGCCCTGGAAAATCTCAACGCAAACCTGGTGCAGCATGGATACGACTTCAATAAAATCCCCTACGTACTTCAGTTGAACAAGCGCGACCTGCCCAACATCCTTCCAGTCGAAACTTTGTCGAAAGAACTGCGTAAGAAGAATGAACCTGTGATTGAAGCGGTAGCGTTTCAGGGAACGGGAGTTTTCGAAACGTTGAAAGAGATCGCTCGGCAGGTATTAACGGAATTAAAAGCAGGCGGTTAGTCGGGACAAATTAGCAGGGTAAGGGTACTCCAACTTGGATCTTTTTCGCAGGCGAAGAAGATCAGGTTCCCCGGATGACCCCAAACCAATTCACCCTTATCAGTAGTTGCAGGCGTCGGACAGGAGTGTCCGACCCCCACAAGCTGACCCACACGACCTACTTGGTGTCTGCCGTTGGGGTTGCTCCGAATTCCCGGCGGGCGATTGTCCTTGAGGCGCGGGCAACAAGCGTTGGACCGGCAGCGGCGACTCCGAAGCGTTCTCCCATCATGGGCAGCATAGTGTTCTCGGCTTCTTTTACAAATGAGAGCGCACCATCCGGATTCAGGTCCACTCGTATGAAATCTCCCAATCGCACCTGTCCGGTAGCAACCAGGTTTGCCAGCGGGAAAACTAAATTCCGTTCTATTGCGCGTTTCAAATGACGCGCACCGTATTTCGGATCCGTTCCTTCGCTAAGCAGGAATTTCTTCACTTTCTGGGTGCACGTGAATACAAATTGGTTCGCTGGTGATGAGGTAAGAATCCGCTGCTGCACCATACCCAGCTCAATATCCAGAATTTGCTCGAGATGTTCCGGACGCAGCGTCTTGAATACGACCGCCTTATCGATGCGGTTCATGAACTCTGGCGTAAACTTGCGTCGCGCTGCTTCGACCGCCGTGCGATCAATCTTGTCGTCGAAGCTCGAATCCACCAGCATCGGCTTGGGAGCAAAACCCAGCCCGCCATCCATCAGATTGGTCATCTCCGAGGCCCCAAGGTTCGAGGTCATGATGATGATGCACTGCGACAGATCCACGCGGCGGTTGTCGCCCAGAGTGAGGGTGGCTTTGTCTAAAATACCGAGCAGTAATTGCCACAACGAGTCCGAGGCTTTTTCGATTTCGTCAAACAATAAGATCGAGAGCTTTAATTTTTCCGTATGCCATTGGTTCAAAGCTTCCTGCGTCAACAAGGGATGAGTTTCGCGATGCCCCAAATATCCAGGAGGCGAGCCAATCAGCTTGGCAATTTCATGAGAGTGCTGAAACTCGGCGCAATCAATCTTGATGCAGGCGTGTGAATCTCCAAATAAGGCCTCCGCGAGGGCTTCGACAACCCGCGTTTTGCCTGAACCGGTTGGCCCAAGAAAGAGTAGATTGCCAACTGGGCGGCCAGGAGGATTTAGTCCAGCCAGAAACATCTGATAGATTTCCGCAACGTTTTCCACAGCCGCATCTTGGCCAACAATCTTCCGGCGCAGGGCGTTTTCAAAATCCCGGGCGTCTGTACTGCGGCGGGTCGGGTCGAGAGTGGTGCAACCAGCGGACTTCATAAGCATTGGGCCCTCATAGCTCTTTTCCTGCCCCTTTTGCGTTCGGGGAAGATACCAGCCGCCTTCTCAGTCGCGGGTGACATATTATGTCGCCTCGGAGCCGGCTGTTCGCTATGACTTAGTGCAAATCCCTCGCCATCCTCGTATAACATTCTCGTGTCCTTGCCCTTCAGCCGTTAGATGCGATGTATGGCACTTTCGAGCCACATATCTGGAGGCTAAGGTTGTGGAAATAGAAAGAGTTTTGCCCATGAAAAGGCAAAGTTATAACCGAGGGGCAGCACTGGTTCGAGTGACGTTGGCCCGCCGTAACTGGCAGCACGACCCCCAGCCCGATAGCATGCAAGGAAAAAGAAGTTCCTATCGGAGAAAACTTTGAGCCGTTCTGCCTCGCTGTCAGCAGTTATTCTGGGAATCTCACTACTTATCGGTGCCCCGCCGCGCGCTCGTTCGCAGGCCGTTCCTTCGACAATAAACGTGAAGGACTCTACCGTGCAGTCTGCGATAAAACCCGTAGACATGTCCTCAGTAGTACCTAGTCACCCCGTGGGGACAACCATGTACGTCGCTCGCCGCGGCGACACAGTTTCAACCGTCGCCCACCACTTTGTCTCACAGACTTCTTACCTCACATCGACAGAGTTGATCGAATCCATTCGAAAAGCGAATGGTGATTTCCACGGAAATTCGTTGAAGCTCGGACAATCGGTAGTCGTGCCGGGAATACTGGATGCTCCCATTGTTGAGAAATCTATCCCCGTGGCGCGCGACTTTGAGGTGCGTGCGATTTACTTGACGGGATTGATGGCCGGAAGCGATCACGGCCTTCGAATAATCCGCCGCTGGCACGACCTTGGCGGGAACGCGGTCGTCTTTGATGTTAAAGACAGCGATGGTTCCATCAATATACCGTTCGAGCATCCTCTGGCGGGTGCGCATCACATAACTATTCGCGATCTTCCGAAATTCACCCTGTTCCTCCATTCGCAAGGTATGCATGCCATCGCTCGAGTGGCCATTTTTCGCGACGAACATCTCGTGGTCACGCACCCCGAACTGGCCGTGAAATCGAAGCGCAACGGCCAACCTTGGCGTGAAAATGGCAAGCTGGTTTGGACTGATCCCTCGCAACCCAAGGTTCAGGATTACGATATCGCGCTCGCGATGAAAGCTGTCGAGGCCGGCGCGGATGAAATTCAATTCGATTACGTGCGGTTTCCTGCGGAGGGCGATCAAAAAGACGCAAGCTTTGAATATCAGACGGCACACAAAGACTGGCAGCGCTCCGACGTCATCACGGATTTTTTAAAGCGTGCCTACGCCGAGATTCATCCCACCGGCGCTTTGCTCTCTTTGGATGTTTTCGGAATCATGGCGTGGCAGCGTCCGGTTGACCTCGCCCACACCGGACAAAACATCGTAGGCATGGCGAAATATTGTGATGTGCTGTCGCCCATGATCTACCCGTCGCATTTTTTCGGAATGGATGGAATCGCGCATCCCGGAGACGCCCCAGAACACTTCATTGGTGAATCCATGGTCCGCTTCGAAAAGATTACGCAAGGCAGTGGCGTGGTGATTCGCCCCTGGTTGCAAGCCTTCGCGTGGCGCACGAAAACTTATTCGCCAAAATACATTGAGGTTCAGGTTTTAAGCTCAAAAGACAAAGGTGGGATCGGCTTCTTGTTCTGGAACGCCAACAACGACTACAGCAAGCCCTACGCTGCGATGCCGGAGATGAAGGCGGCCAAGGGAAAGTACCTGCGCGGAGATGAGTTACCCGCAATCGCCCGCGCTGAGCAAGCGCCAGACAAGTAAGAGTCACGTACATACAGCCGCCCCAGTTGTGTCTACAGGAAGGGAGGGCCCGACTTCAGTCGCGCCGTAACAGCCGCAAAACCCAATGTTCGGCCCGACTGAAAGTCGGGCCCTTCCCCATTGCACCGTCAAAACGGAGTTTTACCGTCCCCGCCTGCCTAGTCGAGCAAGCTCAAGTTAACTTTGGCGGTATGGTGTCTCCCACAACAACTGCGAAGCTTCGCTGGACAGCCGAGGCGGCTGTCCCTACGAGTCACCTGGCTTGCGATCTCTTATCCGGATTACGAATTTCAGTCCCGACCAGATTTCGGTTACCGCGCATACTTTCACATCGACGAGGCCCGCAGTCAGCCCAAAGTCTCTTATCAAATTTTCGTTCAGATCGGTGGCAACTCCTGAGCTTTTCTTCGGCCAACTAACCCAAAGCATTCCGGCAGGCGCGAGTTGTCTGGAAAATCGAGTGTAATGTTTTCGAAGTTCGGTCTGCGTGTTCACAAAAATCATTGCGAAATCGAGGCGCGCAGTCGAAATTTCGCATTTGGCGATCTCGTCTTTAAGTTCAAGCCCGACTTCTTCGGGCAAATTGAAAAACGCGATCCGAAAATTATCTTTTATACCAAGCTTTTTGGGTAAAGGAGTTCCCGAATATCCAGGCATGGCTAGTGGGTCGGCGCGTAGTATCCGTGGCGGCTGCGCACCCTCAATCCCTTACGGTCCTGCGCCAAAATTTCTATCGAATGGTATTTTCCATTTGGCGCCAGATCAGCAGGGGTGTAAGCCAGCGCGTACTGGCTGCGAAGTTCGTTCTGAATTTCGGCAAAAGCGTTGGAAACCTCTCGAAGTTGAAATGGGAAGAAAGCTCTTCCTCCGGTTGCATCGGCGATGCGCTCGAGAATCTTGTCTCCGTGGCTACCGCTGCCGTTGATGTTGGTGCTGATGGCGTAAATGATGACTTCCGCCCGTTGAGCCATCTCTACGGCTTCCTCACGCGTCACGTGGCTCTGATTGTCGTCTCCATCACTTAATATGACGATGGCGCGGCGCACCGGACCGCTCTGCGGAGCCTTCATCAGCTTGTCGCGGCATGCAAAATAAATCGCGTCGTACATCGCCGTGCCTCCTCCTGGACGAAGCCCGCGCACCCCCACCGAAAGCGCGTCGCTATTATCTGTAAAATCCTGAGTGACTTCGGGAGTAACGTCGAACCCCACGACAAACGCCTGATCGTACTTGGGGCGAATGGTCGAATTCAGGAACTCAATTGCGGCCTGCTGCTCAAATTTGAAGCGGTCGCGGATCGAATTGCTGGCGTCCACCAACAAGCCGACTTGCAAAGGCAGGTCGGTCTCCCTGTGAAAGCTGCGAACATCCAGCGCCGGCTTCTGATCGTCAATGACTTTAATTTCGCTCTGGGTCAGGTCTTTGACGTAATGGCCATGCTTGTCTGTGACGGTAAAGACCACATTGACTTCATTTACCGTTCGGCGAAAAGTCGTGGGAGGTGGCTCGGACGATGCCGGAGTTTCGCTGGGTGGTGCGGAAGAGTTAATAGATGGCAAGTCCCCCGAAGCCGTTGGGGGGACGCCTTCCTTGTTGGTCTGATCTCGCGGAACAGAAGGGGTAACTGGAGCTGGAGCCGGTTGTTTTTTCTGCAACGTAGCTGATGGCGCAGACGGCAAGTCTACCTGCGGAGAATCCTGCGTTCTGCTTAACGTCAGCCCACCAGCAATCAGCGCAAGAATCAAAAGCCAGCGAGAGGACATCGCCCGCAATTATAAACGCTCGAGATATTGCCTTCGTAGGGACAGACGCCTCGGCTGTCCAGTTGAGGGATCAACGGCGAACTGAGACCGAAACATACAGAAAATGGCAGAGGCCGCCCGGCGCTAAATCTTACAGGCTCAATTCCGAAATAAATCCTGCCAGTTCCGGTGGCAAAGGCGCGGAAAAAGACAACTCCGCCCCATTACGCGGATGCTGAAACCGCAACTCAGCCGCATGCAGAAAGTTCCTCGTAAGTGATCCGACGGTCTTGTTCTTCCCACGCAAGACCCTAGGCGCACCATAAAGAAAATCCCCCACGACAGGATGCCCCATCGAAGAAAGATGGACCCGAATCTGGTGAGTTCTTCCCGTATCGATCTTCAAATCCAAAAGCGTGAACTTGCCCAAGGGAGAATCGATTCGACGCTGGACCACGTAATGGCTCACCGCCTCCCGCCCGCCCTCGCGCCGGGTCGTCATTTTCGTCCGATGTACGCGATCGCGACTGATGGCACTGCTGATCGTCCCCTTATCCAACTTCACCCACGCATGAACCAGCGCAATGTATTTTTTTTTCACCTCTCGCCGCGCAAACTGCGCCGACAATTTCCGGTGAGCTTCGTCATTTTTTGCGACCACAATCAGGCCGCTGGTGGCTTTATCGAGGCGATGCACAATCCCCGGACGTAGTTCCCCACCCACGCCAGAAAGCGTTCCGAACCGGTGGAGCAGAGCGTTCACCAGAGTTCCGCGATTCCGGTCTGCCTCTGTCGCCCCCGCGCCCGCGTGCACCATCATCCCCGCAGGTTTATTGACTACCGCCAGATCCTCATCCTCAAAAACAATGTCTAGAGGAATCTGCTCAGCTATGGCCCTTAACGGAGGGAGTTGCACTCGCCCCAAAACGGCGATACGCTCGTCGCCCCGCAGCCGCAAAGATGCCTTGGCAGCGCAATCATTTACCAGAACTTTTTCTTCGGAGATTAATTGCTGGACTCTCGACCGGCTGGTCTCTTGGATCTTCGAGGCCAGAAATTGGTCCAGGCGCTTGCCGGAATCTTCCAGCGCAACCGAAATCAGGATAGGGAACTCATCCGCCATAGTGGCGGATTCAGTAAATCACAAGAGCGAACACAGCGTCGGCTAGAACGACTTCGCCAGCATCCCAAGGAACATAACCACGGAGAATGCGATCGCCCCCACACTATTTGCGCGAAGCATGCGTTGGGTGGAAGGCCATGGAAACATCAGCACATCAAATACCGGCATCATTTTTTCTGGCCATAGAAGTCCAGCAAGTCCAATAGCAAGCGAGATCTGCGTAAGCAGAGGAATGCCCAGGTGATTCATTAAAACTCCAGAAAATTGCTAATCGGACGGGGAATCCGTTAAGACAAGTCTGCCGAGAGCAGTATTTGCAGTCAAGCGAAAAAAGAAAATTTTAAGGTAAAAGTAACTAGAATCCTGAAACGATAAGCATCGGGCGTCCCATGGTGAGCTTTCAGCGTTCCGCTCTCTTCGGCGCCACCAGCCATTTCAAAATCATGTTCACTAATCCCAGCACAATGCCTCCCCAAAAGGCCGCCGCAAAACTGCGGATATGGAATCCTGGAACTAACATCGACGCGAGCTCCAGCATGACCCCGTTCACAATGAACCAGAACAAACCAAGAGTGAGAATAGTTAGCGGAAGGGTGATCACTTTGAAGAAAATCCCCAGGGTAGCGTTGACCAACCCGATCACAATCGCCGCGATCAAAGCCGCCCCCGGACCATCCACGTGAAATCCCGGAACTACACGTGCGGTGATCCAAACCGCCAGTGCGCTAATTATCCAATGCAGTAACATCCGCAGCATCGACCCCTCCTATCGAGATAGGTGTCATAAAAATTTCGACTGAACACTTTTTCGAAGCCACCGCTATCCTCTGTCCTGATGATCGCTAAGCATGGCATCGGCCTCGATTTCGACGAGCATGTCCGGATCCACGAAAGCGCTCACCGCTATCAGCGCGGATGCCGGCCGAATATCACGAAAGAATTCGCCGTGCGCTTTCCCAACCTTCTCCCAGTCTGCGGCATTGGCGACATACATTCGTGTGCGCACTACATCCTTCAAAGTTGCCCCAGCTTTGGCAAGAGCGCTCTCTATGTTTTTGATGACTTGTATCGCTTGGGCGTAAGGATCGTTCTTCCCGATGATAGCGCCGTCGGACCCAGTTGCCGTCGTGCCGGATACAAAGATGTGGTTGCCCATTCTTACGGCACGAGAGTACCCAACCACCGGTTCCCACGGAGTGCCACTAGAAAAATTAGTTCGTTGCATGCTTTCCCTCCAACGACGAGATTATATGCGGACGAGAAGCGGAAATTAGCAAACGGGCAACAGCGCTGCCAACACGGCAGCAATAAAACCTTTGTCGCGATTATGTGTTCTAACTAGTGCGACATTTGATAGCTGGCACCATCGTGGGGGACGCGCCGCACGGAAGTTACTTGTGAAGGGGCCAAGGCTAAGCGATAACTAAGCATTGCGACCCCGCGCTGTAAGCGGCTTTTGGGGAGGGCGAAAATGATTCCGGAATCGCATCCGCTGCATCAGTTCTTCCTTGATCTCGTGGGAAGGCACTATGCCGAAGAAATTGGCATACGCGATCCCCAGATCGTTGGTTACGTCGCTCACTTGTTGTCAGAATTTTGTGAGGTCGAAGAGCTTCACAAGATCCACAACATCGCCGGAAAACCCCTCACTGATGTCGGCGAAATGCTGGTGGAATCCGATCCTGTTTATGGGCCCGCCCCATCATTTGATCGTGAACGCCAAGTCCGCAAACACATTGGCGACTACACTTTGTTCTTCACCGGAATGTTTCCCGAGAGCATCAATCACTTTCGCTTGCGCCGCAACCGCACAGAGGGTTTTATCGATTGGATAAAAGCCGGCAAGGAAAGTTATTACATCGTCTCGAAATTTGAAGACTTTGAATACACCAAGGTCGCGCCGCTTTTCGCCCGCCTCTCGAGCAATTTTGAACAGTGCGTCTATGGCTTGAACATGGTGAAGAATGACCTGCAAGAAATGCAGCACGCAATTGTAAGGCGGGCCGACAACATTCTGATGTAGCGCTACGGTTTGAGGAACATTCAGAGATTGAATGAAATGGAAGGGTAACACCTCATTTTTCCGCAGCCTGTAAAGTCGGGCCCTTCCCGTTCAACATCTCCGGAAAATGTCTTCGCAGCCATGCACAGTTGGCCCTTTCCCCTTACTTGCGATAAAAGCTAAGCGCTGCATCTCCCTGCACCAACTTTCGATATCGACGTATTAAACCGAATTCCTCTCCCGGATCAAATCTCTTAGTATGCTCCGCGATTACGATGCCCTCTCCTTTGACTACTGAAGAGTTGGCAAGCGAAATAAGCGTGCGCTCATACTCCTGTTCCATTGAGTACGGTGGGTCAAGGAAAATAAAATCCGCGGACACCGCTTTAGCTTCCAAGGCCCGTAGACCGTGGGCGGCATTCAGTTTGAGGATCTCAAACCCGCCTTGCAATTTTAACGAGCTGAGATTCCGCCGAATTAAATCAACCGCTTTGGCCGAATCATCAATGAAGTACACCATTGGGCATCCCCGGCTAATCGCCTCAATACCTACAGCACCAGTTCCGGCATACAAATCGATCCACACTTTTCCCTCAAGTGCAGATGGATTCCGGGCGGTAAAAACGTTGAACAACGTTTCGCGCAATCGATCGGCAGTGGGACGCAATTCGTTTCCGGTCAGAGCTTGCAGAGGACGGCTTCGGTATTTCCCCGCGATCACGCGCACCCGGTCTCCTTCATTTCTCGGCGCCGCGTCGCGCGTGGATAGCAACGCATGCCTGTAACCAGGGTGTGCTCAAAACATGCCACACTTTAGATTTCCTTTGTCGCATCCCATCAGCACCCCGCGTCGTCTAAATATATAGAATGAGTGAAGAGCTTTTTTCTTTATGAGAAATTGGTCAATTTCTGCGGGACGCATCTTGGGGGTGGAGCTGCGCATTCACCTTAGCTTTGTCTTTTTATTGGTCTTTGTTGTGCTGACCGAATCAGCATCGCCCGCGACCACCAACCCCGGTCGCAGTTTCTCTTTGGTGGCCATAATCTTCGCGTGCGTGGTGATGCACGAACTGGGGCATGCAGTCGCCCAAAAATACGAAGGCCTAATTGCAAAAGCAATTATTCTGTTGCCAATCGGGGGCATCACGCTGTTGGACGAATCTCAGCAGCCGCTTGAATCAAAATCCGGAAACTGGAAGAGAGAGATTCGGGTGGCTCTAGCAGGTCCGCTAGTAAATCTGACGATTGCAACCATCGCCGCCGGAATTCTGTACTTGATTTTTCCTGGCGTGATGGTGTGGACGCGTCCCTACGTCAACTCTTCGAACCTTGCCCGCAGTTTTGTTTGGGCGAACATTTGGCTGGCTGGTTTGAATTTATTGCCCGCATATCCCATGGATGGTGGTCGGATATTGCGGGCGATGTTTGCTCGGCGCATGGATTCCATCAGTGCTACAAAGCGCGCAGTCACCATTGGACAAACTTTCGCCACTCTTTTCATGCTGACCGGGATGTTGTGGAACATCTGGTTCACGCTCGTTGGTTTTTTCCTTTTTCTCGCAGCGCAACTGGAAGAGCGATCCGCAGTATTTCAGTCGGTGCTCGAAACCGTACGTCTTGAAGACATCATGCTCACCGATTTCGCCACGCTTTCACCGGCAGACACATTGGAAGATGCACTGGAGAAAGCAGTTCATTCATTGCAAGACGATTTCCCGGTGATACGCGGCAGCGATATGGTGGGAGTCATTTCCCGCCAGCGAATTTTGCAAGTGCTGAGAGTCGAAGGAAATGGCTACGTTCAGGCGGTCATGAATCGAATTTTTGAGGTCGCGCAGAAGAAGGAGTCCCTCGCGTCTGCATTCCGCAAGCTCACTGCCCGCAACCTGAGCATCATTCCAATCGTGGAAGATCAGCGCCTTGTGGGGATTGTCACTTTGCAGAATTTAATGCACTCGATGGCGCTGCTGGCAGAGAGCCGCAAGCTGCGAAAGGCAGCAATGAATTCCTGATCGCCCAAGTGCTTAAGTATTCGAATCTTGTGAAAAAAGGTGCGTGCCCACTGGGCCACATAAATGCCCGTCAGAACTTAACTACCAGACCTATGGCCGCTTCTGCCAAATGCCCACGTCTTCCGGTAAAAAGGGTTGGATTCTTAAAATTCGGCTCCTTGTAAAACAGTCCCCGGTATTGCAAACGCAAAGCTAAATGACTCGTTAGCGGCGACTTGCCAACTTTCGGCAAGCTGGAAAACAGGCGGTAGTCGAGCCCGGCCCCGTAGAGGACCGCAAACTCCGTCTGCCTCACCGAAGGTACGTTTACCTGAACCTTATTCACGAAAGTGTTGAAGGGATTGAACACTAGCGCCCCAGCTCCTGCGAACACAAAAGGCTCGAACTTCGTAGTTTCCACCGGGCTGAAGACATACGCGCCCGTGAGTTCGGTGACGTTTGTCTGAATCCGAAAAACATTCGCCGTGGTAAAAATCTGGGAGTCATTGCTGCGGGCATAATTCGCTTCAATGGAATGTTTCGCATTGAATCGTACCCGCGCCGTTCCTAAAAACCCGCCAGATTTCGTCGCAGTTTGCACAATGCCATTTGCACTGGTTTGCTTGGGCCACAAACCTTGCAAGCTAAGACCGACGTCGAAGCGTCCGCCCTCCTGGGAAAACGCTGCCGCGCTCGTCAAAAGCAGTACCCCTAACGCAACTCGTCTAAACATCAAATGTCCTCATGGAGCGCTAATACAGTTGGATGGCCTTCGCTTGCTCGATTGCAGGAATTTTTTTCAACTCCGCCAAAACCGACTCTGAAACCGGACTATCGACATGCACAACTGCAATCGCTTCGGCAGGATTGTTCGGCTTGGAGTCGCGTCGTCCGAGTGAAAAATTAGCGATGTTGATGTTGTGCGCGCCGAGGACAGTTCCAATTTTCCCGATGACGCCGGGGACATCCTGATTCCGCAAGTAAATCAGATTCGGCTCCAGGGGCGCTTCGATATCGATTCCGTCAACATGCAACAAGCGAGGAGTATTTTCCCGCAACACCGCCCCCTTCACAACATGCTCTTCGTCCTTCGTGTCAACCTGGATGGAAAGCACACTTCCGGCGCCGCCTTTAGAAGTTTTGGGCTTCAACGTCTCCTCGATCTTAAGTCCGCGGGACGCCGCAATAGTGGCGGCATTGACGAGGTTGGCCTTTTCCTCCAGCGTGTCGTTAAGAATTCCTTTGATGGCGGCGTTACGAATGAGTTCAGTCTTCCATTCCGCAATGTGCCCGCTGTAACTTAGTGAAATCTTCTCGATGGTTCCTGAACTGATCTGCGCGAGGAACGATCCCAAGCGCTCGGCAAGGGCAATATAAGGATGCAGTTCTTCATACTCTTCGTGCGAAACCGAAGGAACGTTTACCGCATTCTGAATCACGCCATGCTTCAAATATTCTTTGACCTGCATGGCGATCTGCTGCCCTACCGCCTCCTGTGCTTCGTTTGTCGACCCTCCAATATGGGGAGTCAAAATCACATTATCCATCGATGTGAATGGAGAATTCTTCAGCGGTTCCTGAATGAACACATCTAAAGCCGCGGCGGCGACATGGCCCTCTTTCAAGGCCTCGGCCAGGGAATGCTCGTTGACAAGCTCTCCTCGCGCACAGTTCACCAGCCTAACCCCACGCTTCATTTTCTTGATCGATTCAGCATTAATCATGCCGGTTGTTTGCGGAGTCAATCCGACATGCAAAGTAAGGTAGTCCGCAACGGCATAAAGTTCATCGAGAGTTACGGTGCGAACGGCGTTTTCTTTCGCGACCGCCGCCGACACGTAGGGATCGTGCCCCATTACTTCCATTCCGAAAGCATGGGCACGCTTGGCAACTTCCATCCCAATTTTTCCGAGACCTACAATCCCTATTGTCTTTCCACGAAGCTCCGTTCCTTGCAGGGATTTCTTTTCCCACTTTCCCGCATGCATAAGTTCATTTGCGCGGCAGGTGAAGCGCGCCATCGCGAGCATGACTCCCAGGGTGTATTCAGCGACCGCTACGGCGTTAGCGCCGGGCGTGTTCATTACCGCGATTCCCTTGCGGGTGGCGGCTTCCAATTCAATATTGTCCACGCCAACGCCCGCGCGTCCAACCACGCGAAGCTTGTTTGCGTTTGCCAGCAGCGTCGCGTCCACTTGCACCGCAGACCGCACAATTAGGGCGTCAGCGGATTCCAGATGTGCGCCCAAATTCCCATCCAGTTGTTCAGGGGTAACGATCGTCCAATCAGGTTCACGCAAAAGATTGACCGCAGCGGCGGACATTTTTTCAGCGACAACAATTTTCATGATGGATAAGTCCTTTAGTAGTTAAAAAATTTTGGGCAGTGAGCCGTTAGGTGATCTGATATTCCCGAATAATGCCGGGACAACATTTTGCTTAAACGAAAGCGTTACAAGAAAGTTACACTCCCCTGACAGTCGCAACTCGAACGATTTCTACACTTCTCTGTACGAGCCGGTTAGCTTCCCGCTCGCTCAGGAGAAGTCATGAAACTAATTTGCCTGTTCGCGATCATGCTCGCAACTTTCGGATGCGGTTACGGCTCCAATTACAACTCAAAAACCGGTGGCATGAACACCGGTGCTGCGGCAAAGATTTCTACGCTCGCCCCCAGTTCCGCCACCGCCGGAGGAGCGGGTTTCACATTAACGGTCAATGGAACGTCTTTCGCCTCGAACTCCATCGTATATTTCGGAGGCGCCGCGATGAGCACAACTGTAGTGACCACCAGCCAGCTTATGGCAACGATTCCCGCTTCTTCCATCGTCACAACTGGGACGGTCCCGGTTTACGTGAACTCCGCCGGAAACATTTACGGCGTCACGTCGAACACAATAAATTTTACAGTGAACTGAACTACTGTTTACGCGTTCCGCCGAAAGGTTGGTCGGGGTCCGCCTGCACCTGCGTATAACCTGCAGGAATCTCGAACAGTTGTTTGTCCAGGGAGTCGCGGGAGTATTGCGTAACTTCAGTGCGCATCTCCATCAACGCTCCGCTTGCCGACGCAGACTGATCTGAGGAAGGAGCGTCTGCGGTCTCCGCTGGCGCGTCTTTCTGTTTCTTCTTCTTTCCAAAGCCGCCAAGCATCCCGCCAAAACCCTTGCTGATGGCGTCTCTTGCGCTGGTTGGAACAGAGCCCGAATCATCCGCTTGGTGTTGCGGGGGGGGAGTGGGACGCGAATCCGCGGCTTGACCCTGCGTCATACCGGCACCACCCATTCCGAAGCTCATATTTTGCAGCAATGGCATACCTTTCAGAGTCGCGATATTTTTCTGAAATTCCTTCATTGCGGGACCCATCTGCGCATTCATACCCATCATGTTTCCCATCATTCCAGGCATCCAGTCGAGTTCTTTCGACATGCGCATGTAGAACTGCCGCATCTCATCGTACCCAGGAACATCGGGCGCAATCCACGCGTCGGTATTCATCGTCATCGAGGCGCTTTGCGCTTTCTCCTGCGCTTTGGGGTCGGTGGATTCCATTTGCATTTCAATTTGCCACTTCACTTCTTTCGTCGGCAAATCAAGAATTGTCCGGGTAGCGCCCGTCTCTTCACTGTGCACCTTGGGAGTAATTTTGATGTTGGCGGCCTCTGGATGTTTTTCATAGGCCTTGGCCTGCTGCTCTTTGGCCTTTGCGGCCATTCTCTGCATGTTGGCCTTGAATTCCTCGAAGGTCATGGTCGAGTAAGTCTTCTTGGAAGTGTCGATGTTGATAAAACGCCGCGCGTCGAGGTCAATAATTTCCACCGTGCCTGCGGAATGTTCCGATCGCATGCGGTTTCCCTTAACCGCAATTGTGGAGAGCTGAGGTTCATCCATCTGGCGCGCGTTCTTGCTGAATACCCCCAGCGATTTCGTCATCGTCAGCAGACTGCCCCCGGTCATTTTGCTCTGCTGCGTATATTTAAAATCCGCATGCGACAGGCCGCCAACGGCGAGCACAACTGAGAACACTGCACCAGCACTCTTGCTCGTATTCATACCGCCTCCTGATGTTGAACTGGTTCGATGGGCTTTGCCTGCGAACCAGCGTTAGCCGCGAACACAAATTAAAATTGTCTCGAGCGGGGTCGAAAGATCCCTATTGATGATCCCCTTCTTGCTGTTGGGATTTTCTGAGTCCTACCCCCAAAGTAACAGTGAGTTACCGTACTCCCGCCCCGGCCTCAACTTTGCTCTCGTTTAAACTGGCAGCGAAAACTTCCTGCGCGGCCCGCACCGAGGTGCCAAACTCCGGTGATTTCCCAGTCACTGCGCTCAACACCTGCTCAAGCGCCCCCAGAATTCCAATAGTATCGAGATAATCGTAGTAACCAATATGAGCGATGCGGAATAGCTTACCCTTCATGTCACCTTGTCCGTTCGCCACCACGGCGGAAAAGTTTTCGCGGAAAGCTTTCACGATCGCGCTGGAGTCAACTCCGGTTGGAGGTTCAATCGCCGTGAGCGCCGCCCCTGAGGCAGACGTGAACAATTTCAATCCAAGGGCCTGTACCCCGGCACGCGTCATCTGTGCCGCGAGTTCCGCATTGTCGACCAAAGCCTTGCGTCCCGCCACTAGATCGCCCTGACCCATTTCACGGATGAAATCCAACGCGGCGCCCAGCGCGGCAAACAGAGATGTGGCGGGGGTGTAAGAAGACTCTCCCTTGGCCGCCGCTTTACGCTCTTTGCGGAAATCGAAATAGTAGCGGGGAGACTTCGCAGTCTCCATGCGCTTCCACGCCCGCTCGCCAATGGCGCAATAAGCCAATCCAGGCGGAATCATCAGCGCCTTCTGCGAACCGCCAATGATCACGTCGATTCCCCATCTATCAACATCAAAATGCGTTGTTCCGAGACCGGTAATGGCATCGACTACCAATAAAGTATCGCCCCCTTTTTCCCGCACGATTTTGGAGATTCCCTCTATATCGTGTCGCGCACCGGTGGAACTCTCGGTGGCCTGCACGTACACGGCGCGAATTTCCGGCGAGAGCTTTTGCCGGATTTCATCCAGCGAAAACGTCTCCCCGTAAGGCACGCTGATCACTTCGACATTGCACCCGAAAGCTTTGGTCAGATCGCGCCAGCGCTCGCCAAATTTTCCGGCCGTGAGGACCAGAACTTTATCGCCGGGGGAAGTCAGGTTCGAGACCGATCCTTCCATCACCCCAGTTCCTGAGCAGGCCAAAATTAACACGTCGTTGTTAGTGCCAATGAATTCCTTCATGTCAGCGAGCACCCGCGAATATAGGGCGCGAAAATCAGCCGTACGGTGGTGCATGGTAAAGGAGGCCATTGCAGTCTGCGCGGCGGGGAGCAGGGGCGTGGGTCCCGGAGTAAAAAGGCGATTCTTCAGCAGCATCTTGGAGTTGTCCCTTTCGAGGAAGATGGAGTCTAGTTTATCCCGGAAAAGGTTTTTCCGCGTTTGGTTGTTGCTAAGGGCATGTCGCGTCGGTCAAACTCTCGCGACAAGTCACTTATAGGGCTGGGTTGCCGATATAATTCCGCTCATGTCCCTACTTGAACAAATCCAAAAAGACCTCGTCGATGCGATGCGCTCCCGCGATGAACTTCGGCTCTCTACGCTTCGCATGGTAAAGAGCGCTTTAAAAAATCGTGAGGTCGAAAAAATGGCGCCTCTTGATGACAAGGAATCGCAGCAAATTCTTAGCACCCTCATCAAGCAACGCAAAGAATCCGTCGAACAATTCTCCAAAGGCGGCCGCCAGGAATTAGCCGACAAAGAAACCGCGGAGATTGCCCTAATTGAGGCCTACCTGCCCAAGGCTGCTGGAGAGGACCAAATTATCGCTGGAGTAAAAGCGGTAATGGCAGAGATGGGATCGCCTACACTAAAAGACATGGGGACGGTTATGAAGAACGTAATGGCCCGTTTCAATGGGGCAGGCCTCCGCATTGACGGCAAGCAAGTAAGTGAAGCGGTCAAGCTGGAGTTAACTAAGAGTTGAATGGGCAGTTGAGGACCAACCCTTACAATCGACTCCCTAAGTTGAGGGCCCCGCTCAACTTACCTCTTGCCATCCCTTACATCCCCGCGCTTGTACACAGACCTTCGGTACTCTCACTAGTACTTTGGTTACGTTTTTCGGTCACGACCCCACCTATCCGCACTTCATCTCCTACTAATTGTGTAAGCCTGATAAGAAACCACAGCATCTAGCCAATCCAAAAGTTTGCCAGCTCTTGACTTTCCACAAAAACCCCAAAAAACCCAGCAAAACGCGGAAATTCGCTTTGACCTGCTGTAAATGGGGGCTGATATATGCTCAGTCCACTGAATTCACTCGAACGTAGTTTTGCGAAGGCAAGGTTCGAGAACTAGTTCCAAGGTTGGCCCGCTACGAAAGGGGCGAGTGTGAAGAAGGACTCAGAAATTATGGCCGATTCGCGTGAGGTTATGAACATTCGCCAGGCCTCCCAATACCTGGGAGTGAGTCCCGACACGCTTTACAAGTACGTTGGGGAGCAAAAAATCCCCGCTTTCAAGCTAGGCAATCGCTGGCGCTTCAAAAAATCGCGCCTCGATCAGTGGATGGAAGAAAAATCAACTCAGTTAGATACCAAAAAGAAACCGAAGGCGGCTTCCAAAGCTGCCGGGCAATCGTAAAGGCGGACACATGTTTGGATTAGGAACAAAGACGATTGTTGGTCTGGATGTGGGATCTTCAAGCATCAAGGCAGTCGAGCTCAAGAAGGGACGCAACGGCATCGAAGTCGTCCACCTCGGCCTCGAACCGTTGGCGCCAGATATTGTGGTTGATTCCATGATCGTAGACTCGGGCACCGTGTCCAGCGCGATCTCCAAGCTCTTCGCCGACAATCAGATTAAGACCAAGAGTGTTGCCACCGCAGTCAGCGGGCACTCAGTGATCGTCAAGAAAATTTCGCTGCCTTCCATGAGCGATCAGGAACTCGCCGAAACCATTCAGAAGGAAGCTGCGCAGCACATTCCCTTCGACCTCGCCGACGTGAACCTCGATTACCAAATTCTTTCCGAAGACATTGGTAATCCGCAGATGGACGTTCTCCTCGTCGCCGTCAAGAAGGACAAGATTCTCAACTACACCAACGTACTCTCGATGTCCGGTCGAAGTCCCGCTATCGTGGATATCGATGCGCTCGCCCTGCAAAATTGCTACGAGTACAACTACGATCCCGCGCCGGGCCAGGTGGTCGCCTTGTTGAACCTGGGTGCCAGCGTCATGAACATCAACATCGTCAAGGGCACCACGCCTTTGTTCCCGCGCGACGTTAGCGTGGGGGGACATCAATACACCGATTCCCTCCAGAAAGAACTCGACCTCAGCTTCGAAGACGCCGAATCGCTCAAGCTCGGCAACAAAGTCGGCACTGTCAGCGAAGATGCCAAAACTCCGGTGCTGCAACAGGTCACCGAAATCATCGTTCTCGAAATTCAAAAGACGTTCGACTTCTTCCGTGCCAGCTCTTCCGGAGAACACATCGAGAAGATTTACCTGGCGGGCGGATCTTCGAAAGTCCCTGGATTAGTCGAAGCTCTTCGGCAGGAATTTTCTCTGCCTGTTGAAATTTTCAATCCGTTTCAAAAGATTGCGCCTCCGGTCGATGGGCCGGGAGTTGCTCTGATCGAGCAAAATGCTGGCCAATTGGCGGTCGCCGTCGGGTTTGGCATTAAGGAGCTTTGAAGAATTATGATCCGAATCAATCTGCTGGGAGCTTCTAAACCGAGAAACAAGCGCGGCGCTGGTGCATCCACCGCGGCAGTCATGGAGATGGGGGAAGCTGGGTCCCCAAAATTCAAACTGCTGATCGTCCTCGCTCTCGTAGGCGGACTCAACTTCGCCTACTGGTACAACCTCGATAAACAAGGCAAGAGCATCGCTACCCAGATGGCGGCTGCCGAGCAACACAATCGCGAATTGGCGGACGTAAAAGCGAAATATCTGGAACGGCAAAAACAGGCCGACAGCTATAAGCGCCGCGTTGATGTAATCGATCAGTTGCGCGCCGCTCAAATGGGTCCGGTCAACCTGCTGAACACAGTTGGGGCAACCGTCAATGGGACGGAAGCAGTGTGGCTGAGCACCATGAAAGATCAGGGCGGAAGCGTTGCCATCGAAGGCATGGCGTTGAGCACCGATGCCGTTGCCAACTTGATCCAGAACCTTCAGAAGACTGGATATTTCAAGAACATCGAAATCAAAGAAACCTATCAGGACGAAACCTTAAAAGATATGCAGGCATTTCAGTTCACCTTGACCTGCGAAAAGCTGAAAGCCTAAGGCGGAGAAAATGGGAAACTTTAGCGAATTATCGGGTCTCAAGCAGTGGGCGGCCCTGGTCGTAGCGGGTTTGCTGGTGACGGTGGCCCTCTACTTCACAGTATTCAAAAGCCAACGTGCGGCCAACGACGCGGCGCAAGTCAACCTGCAATCGAAAATGCGGGAAAACGCCGAGTTGGAAGCTTACCGTCCTAAGCTGGCCGAGATCGAACGCCAGGTCGCAAGCTTGAAACAACAGCTTGAGATCGAGCGCCGCATCGTGCCCGACGAAAAGGAAGTTGACGGCTTCATGCGCATGCTCGACTCCGAAGCCCTGAAGGCTGGAATCGAAGTGCGCCGCTACACCGCAAAGCCCGTCTCCTCCAAAGAGTTCTACACCGAACTGCCTTTCGAGATGGAATTGGATGGACCCTACTACTCGATGCTGAACTTCTTTGATCGCGTCGGAAAGCTCGAACGTATAGTGAATATCTCTGACTTGCTGGTGGCGAGCACCAAGAAGCCTAGCGAAGCTAAAGCCAAGCACACCTATCAATACGCCGCCGAGCGAGAGCATCGTCGCCACTTGCACCGCAACCACATTTTTCAGTCACGACACGCCAGCGCCTGCAACTACGCTGGCCAAGAGGTAGGGAAATCTATGAAGCTGATAGCCGCAATTCTGCTAGCAGGAATGATCGGCGGGATCTGCGCTCGCGCAAAATCCCAACATCATCGCTAACACTCAGGCGAAGATGAACACGGTACAGCAGAAGAAAACTGCTGACTCCAACGAGGCTCTGGGAATCAACTAACGCCCAGTCGGCCAAGTCGCCATACAATTCCGCGAAGACAGCGCCTCATAAGAATTCGCCGGTTCACCAAACTTCCGCTGGCGTCGGCGTCGAGAACGCCTCGACTACGCCGGATCAGCCACAAGAGCCACGCGCCATCAACGTCACCGGCCGCCGCGACCCTTTCATCAGTCCGGTCGTAAGCCGCTCCATGGCCGGCTCGGGCTGCAGCCCGGCAAGCGCTGCCTCGCCATCGATCAAATCAATCTGCGCGGAGTCGTTAAATCCGACGATGGCATGATCGCCGTAGTCGTCAACGCGCTCGATAAAGCTTATTTCCTCCATGAGAACGATCCGGTGTTTAACGGATACGTGGTCCGCATCACGGGACTCCGTGATTTTCAAGGAGACGTGCAGGAAAATTTGGCAAGCCTTTTACACGGGAAGTCACCAAGAAAATTTACGACCCCGGCTGTTTAGTTCCGGCGCAAGTAAAAATCTGATCACGAAGTACACGGGAACGGCAAGGGCAACCCGTAGGGAGAAGCGAAATGCGAAAGCAACTGCTGGGTGTTTTTCTACCGCTGCTGGCAATGGTACTGATGGCGGCGGCCGAGACTCAGAGCACGGGCGTGAGTGGCAACCCTCACGCATCGCTGCAGAAAGTCAACGTGGTGCGCGGTGATGACGGAATCACCCTGGAAGTTATTGCCCATGGGCAACTGACTCCCAAGCTCGAGTCTCTCGAGGGGCCCGCGCGACTCGTCATCGACCTGCCTAACACCGCCATGGCCACCTCGGTGAGCCATATCGATGTGGGCAGCGACGGCGTGAAAGGCGTGCGCATCGGCACGGACGGCCAGCGTCTCGCCACCACCCGCGTCGTAATCGACTTGGTGCAATTGCGTGCAAATATGAAATCGTGCACTGCCTCGATGGCAACCTCACGGTGAAGTTGCATTCACGGCACAACGGTCGCGAAAGCCGTCGCTCCGGTAAAGGTGAAGGCATCGCCAGCACACCAGCGCCAGTTGCCCCGGTCCTGACGCCGGCGCAAGAGTTCAGACCGCTGCTCGGTGGCGCCCACTGTCCGCAAAAAGCGCCGGCATCAGCCAGCAATTTCGTTTTCGTGGAGCCTTCTTACAAGCCGCGAAGGCCGACGAGATCGCCACTGTAACCGGTCCTCCGGCGCGCGTCGTCCAAGCCGCCGTCGAAATTCGTCGAGCGCCCTGACACCAATATTCTGCCGGCGCCCAGCGCCTCGATGCAGTCTTCCGCTACATCGTCCAGCGCCGCGCCTGCGAAGACGGCCACCAACAATCTGGCCGCCGAGCAAAAAGCTCAGATGCAGCAGCAGGCTCCGATACTCGGGCCTAAGTACACCGGCGAACCGATTTCGGTGAACCTGAAAGATGTCGATCTGAAAGATTTCTTCCGCCTGATTCACGAGATCAGCGGACTGAACGTAGTTCTCGATCCCAACGTTCACGGAAACTCTGACCATCGTCCTCGACGACGTTCCGTGGGACCAGGCGTTCGACATCGTCCTCAAGAACAACGACCTTGTCACGTCAGCTCGATGGCAACGTTCTTCGCATCGCCACCGTCGAAACCTTGAAGAAGGAAGCCGATGGCCGCCGCGAAGAGCAGGAATCCGAAGCCCTCGCCGTGGATAAAGTCACGGTCACCCGTTTCCTTAGCTATGCTCACTCGAAAGATGTCGTGCCCACGGTGAAGAAGTTCCTTAGCCAGCGCGGCGACGTCATCTCCGATGATCGTACGAACGCGGTCATCATCTCGGACATTCCAAATGTGATGCCCGGAATCGATCGCCTCTTAACCCAGCTTGACCGCAAGACCCAGGAAGTTGAAATCGAAGCCCGCGTCGTTGCTGCCACCCGCAGCTTCGCTCGCGACATCGGTACCCAACTCGGATTCGGATGGGGCAACGGCGCCAACGCAGTCGGCGGCGTCGGAGCAGTAGGCGCTTCGCCCATCACCGTCAACGGAATCAACCCGTTCTACCAAACGGTTGGAACGTCTTCAGGTTCGGCCGGCGGTGCCACCCAGATTCCTCTGTTCTCTAACCTGGGAGTGACCAGCCCAACGAGCGGTCTGAGCTTCGTCAACGTCAGCAACCACGTACAACTAGACGTGCTGTTGACTGCGGCGGAATCACGCGGCTTGCTAAAGATTCTTTCCCGTCCGCGTGTGGTTACTCAGAACAACATCCAAGCTCTGGTACGCCAGGGCGTCCGGGTTCCAATCGTGACCCAGGCGCAGTTAGGCGGACCGCCCACCGTCACCTACGTTGATGCGTTCTTGCGGCTGACCGTAATTCCGCAGATCACATCTGAAAACACCATCTTCCTCAACGTCGACGTGGAAAACACGACACCTGACTTCGGACACGAAGTCCAGGGCAACCCGACCTTGATCACCCAGCAGGCCACCACGCAAGTGCTGGTCACCGACGGAGGCACCGTTGTAGTCGGCGGCGTCATCCAAACCAATAACTCCATCAGCGTTTCGCAGGTACCTTTACTCGGAAGCATTCCGTACCTCGGAAACCTTTTCAAGCACACTACGGTCAGCACCTCAAACCAGGAACTGATCTTCTTCATTACTCCACGAATTATCGAAACTTAAGCAAAGTTTAAGTAGCGATAAAACGCCGCCGGACCTCTGAAGAACCCGTCAGAGTCCGGCGGTTTGAGTTTGTGACCCCCTTCAGTTTGTCTTACATTACAGACCGCCCCTTCGGAAGCCACAGTTTTTTAGTGGAATACCACGGTCTTGTTTCCGTAAAGGAGAACGCGGTTGTCGATGTGCCAGCGGACGGCGCGGGAGAGCACTACTTTTTCGAGGTCACGGCCTTTTTGCAGGAGGTCGTCGATGGAGTCGCGGTGGGAGATGCGGATTACGTCCTGCTCGATGATGGGCCCGTCGTCGAGGACTTCGGTCACGTAGTGGCTCGTGGCGCCGATTAACTTTACTCCGCGTTGGTACGCTTGATGGTAGGGCTTCGCGCCGATGAAGGCGGGCAGGAATGAATGATGAATGTTGATGATGCGGTGTTCGTACTCGGAGACGAAGGCTGGACTGAGAATCTGCATGTAGCGTGCGAGCACGATCAAATCTGGAGAATGTTGTCTCAGTAACTTCAGGATCTCGCGTTCGGACTGTTCTTTTTGCCCCGGAGTGACGGAGAAGGGGAAGAAGGGAATATTGTAAAAATTGGCGATAGACTCGTTCTCCGGGTGATTGGAGACGATTAGCGGGATCTCGCAATTTAGTTCGCCGCTTTTATGACGGTAAAGCAGGTCAACCAAGCAGTGATCGTAGCGAGAGACTAGGATCGCCATCTTGGTTTTGCGGTCGGAGCGCGCCAGACGCCAATCCATTTCGAAGGTGGCGGCGATTGGCGAAAAATGCTGAGAGAAGTTGTCAAGGCCAACATCGAACTCCGCGGGATCGAATTCAACCCGCATTAAAAAAAGATTAGAGCTTTCGTCGGCGTGTTCATCCGCGTGAAGGATGTTGCCGCCGTGCCGGAAAACGAAATCGGAAATCGCCGCGACCAGCCCTTTGCGGTCGGGACACGAGATAAGCAGCACGGCGGAAGTTTTCATTTCAGACGGTCAGTCTCCTCCAATTCTGAATCGCACACCGGCTCGAAAATTTATTCCTAGAGAAGGATAACCGGTCACTTCCTCATAAGTTTTATCCAAAGCGTTTTGGAGATTAATGTAGGCGGTGACTCGTGAAGTCAATTTGTACCATCCTCCCATATCGACGCGGACGTATCCGGCGACGTGGTCGACTCCGAAGCCGAAGAAATCGGAATCGGTACGGCGGCCGACGAAACTCCCGGCGAGGTTCGCGCCCCAGCGATGACCGGAGTAAGTCAGCAAGCTGGTAGCCGAGTGCCTAGGTCGCAGCAGGAGAGGTTGTCCAGTGGCCAGCGTGGGATCGCAGAAATTCGCGGGGGTGCAAAGAGGGGCGTCGAGAATTTGGGTTGAGGTGTAAGTGTACGAAGTGTTCAGCGCAATCTTCGGTGCGATTTGCGCTTGAATTTCGGCCTCGGCTCCATGCGCGAAGGACTTGTTGAGATTGATATATTGTCCAACGAAAGTGACGGGATCGACAGTACCATACGCGACCTGATCTCTGAAAAGATTGTTGAAGTATGTGGCTTTCAGGGTTACCTTAGGGCCCAACAAACGCTGCTGGATACTGGCTTCAAAATTCCTATTGCGCTCGGGCTTCAACGCTAAATTTGGAATGCTGAAGGGCGGGCCAGCAAAAGATTCGTCGAAGCGGGGCTCTTTAATTCCGGTGGCGTAGGAGAATCGAAGACGCGTTCCGGAGAAAACAGCACCTCCTCGCAACACCTGATAAGCCAGAGCTATGCGGGGGACGCCGGTGTTGCCGAACCCGCCATTGTGCAAGAAGCGCGCGCCGGCAATCACGGTCAGCCTTCCGAGGGTCAACATTTGCTGGCCGTAGGCCTCGTGATTTAGCCGCAGGCCATGGAGAATTGGAGGGGAATTCAGGTCGCCGAAGAATCCGTTCTCGTCTTCGAAGCGATATCCGAAGGTGGCCTGTGCCCAGCTTCTCTCCGCGTAAGTTCCTTGATACTCCAAGCCCGCGCGGATGAAGTTGCCGATGGCATGGAATGGAAAATCAATACTGAACCCGAAGATTGAGCGGCCGGGGTCGGCGGTGTTGTCCTCATTCGTGCGCTTCTCGCTGGATTCATAGCCGGTGATCTGGTGCGTCCAGCGCGAATTGTTGGCGACGGTGAGTTCCAAGCTGGAAAGCAAATTATTTTGCCGGGCCCGTTGATCGAGGTCGGGGAGCAATCCGAAAGTCTGGCCGCCGAAATTCCATTCGCCCTGCACTCCAGTCACGCTGTTGTCGTGGCGCGTTCGCCAGCGCAATGAAACCTTATCGGAAATCGCTATGCCCAGGTTCGCGCCCTCCAGTGAATTGGAGTAATCGTCATTTGGCCCGTGACCGGAAGTGTTGAATTGATGGGCGAAGAGATTGTAATCGAAGCGGCTGATTGCGCCCGCGAGTGAGCCGTACCCATTAGCGGTTGAGAGATTTCCTCCATCAGCACCGAAGCGGAGCTCTGGGACGGAGGTGTTGCCGGTGCGCGTCCAAACCTGCACCACGCTGGTCATGGCGTCTGAACCGTACAAGGTGCTTTGGGCGCCACGAAAAAACTCCACGCGATCGGATTCGTCGAGCGGCAGCGTTCCGAAGTCGAAGCTGCCTCCAGGTTCGTTCACGACAACTCCGTCCACGATGACCTTGTTATAGCGTGAGTCACCGCCTTCGACGAAGAGTCCGGAGCGCCCTCCTCGCTGCCCGGCTGAATTCAGAACGGCTCCGGGAAGGAAGCGAAGAGCATCTTCCGATGCGATCGGATTCAGGCTTTGCAGTTGTGCCGCGCTCAGGGTTTCTACATCGGCGCCGGTTGCCTGGGTTGGAACCGGCGTGCGCGTGGCAGTGACGACTACGGTTTCGGCGGTCGAAGCGAGATGCAATTGAATGGTGGCTTCATTCGAAGATAGGTGGACGGTTTCGGCGGCGAACCCGGGAGCGAGGACGCGCACCGTGTATTCCCCAAAATTTTCTATAGGGATGTTCGCCATTCCCTCAGAAGAAGTCAAGGCAACGACTTCAATTTTCTGGGAGGTTGAGGAGATTCTGATCTGCGCACCGGAAACCGGGGCCGATTGAGGATCGACAACTTTAATTTTGAGTTCCGCCGCCGATGCGACCGAGAGCAATCCGAAAAGCAGAAATAACTGGGATAACCGCATACACTCCTCCTTTGTCACGCGAAAGGGGTTGGTAGGGAGGTTCGCGCCGGTATCCTGGCTTGGCGAGTAAGGAAGTTAACTTCCAAGAATCTGTAGCGGCCTTCCCAAGGATTTCTCCCCAGTGACCGGCACAATGTTCTCGCTCACAGTTGCGCGGCAGCGCGGGATTCACACCCGCTTCCCCATCTCATCGCGATGATGAGATCGCGCGAACCAAAGAGTAAATAGTTGTGAAAGAGCAAAACTGTTGCAGAAAATTTACTTGGGGAGCAAGGGGAAGTCAACTGTGCTCTCTAGACCCCATGACTCACCACATTCAGCTTGTTATGCTGAATGGATGGCTTCACGCTACGCGCGGTGGATGTATGACTGGGAAACCCGCCTCACGTCAGTAGACCGTCATCGGGTGGTGCGTCCTCTGGAGTGGGGGATTGAGTGGACGCGTGATTGGCCGTGTAGTAACGGATCTAAGCCTGACGGGCATATTCATGATGAAGAAACCTATCTGAGGGAATACAACCGTCGAATTGTTGCCTCCAGCGATGATTTTTTTTCTCATTCGACGCCGAAAGATTTTCGTATAGAAAATCGCGAGGTCAAAGTTTTTAGTACCCGTGAAACTCCCGATCCTAAGCTCGAAGCTAAAGTTCTCGGTACACGCGCCGATTTTCTGCGTTTCACCTCCGCAGTTGAAACGCCGTATCCAGAAAACAATCTTGCCAATGCGCGTTGGTTTCCAGCAAAGGGAAACCGCGCGCTGGTCCTGCTTCCGCACTGGAATTCCGATGCGTTGGCTTATACAGCATTGTGCTGCATGCTAAACCGCCTCGGTATAGCGGTGTTGCGGCTAAGCATGCCCTATCACGACATACGGATGCCCGCGGAAATTCGCCGGGCCGACTATGCAGTTTCCGCAAACATTGGCCGCACTATCGACGCCACTCGTCAAGGCGTGCTGGATGTTCGCTGCTGTCTCGATTGGCTCGAACAACAAGGTTACGGTCAACTTGGTATTGTCGGGACCAGCCTGGGAAGCTGTTACGCTTTTCTGGCCACGGCTCACGATCCCCGCATACGCGTTGCGGCGTTCAATCATGCATCAACTTTTTTTGCAGATGTGGTTTGGCATGGCCAATCGACCCGGCACATTCGCGAAGGACTGGAGCCGCCGCTTGATGTCGAACGCTTGCGAAAGTTATGGAGTGCCATCAGTCCTATGTCATATTTCAAGCAATTTGCCCGTTGGCCTCGGAAATCGCTGATTGTTTACGCTAGATATGACCTTACCTTCCTGCCGGAATTTTCTCGTGACGTGGTCCGGGAATTCCAGCGGGCCAAGTTGGACCATAAAGTCGTAGTCCTTCCTTGCGGGCACTACACTACCGGCGAAACTCCGTTTAAATATATGGATGGATGGTCTTTGGGATCGTTTCTAAGAACCGCATTTGCGAACCTATAAGAGCTTTCCATGATTGACCAATTCGTCAGGATTGAGAGGCATCCATCTGGTAACTTGCTGCGGCTGTCTTTTTCTAGCAACCTATTTCAACCAATCTTAGTATTTTTACGAGGCATCCCAAATGCTCCCCATACATTTAAGAATCGACCGCGTTGAACGACTGGTGCGGATGCTGGAACAAGATGCCCCGCTGTTGGCGAGGCGCGTTTCTGAGTTGACGATGGAGCGCCAACAATCCACCAAAAACTACGCAGCAGATTTAATGGCCAAGGCGAAGGCCGAACTAGCGTCGCTGATAGAAGAGAAATCTTTTTCGGATTGGACTGACGCCAGCCCGCACGCCGCTGATTGAAGGTTTTCAGAATCTAAATAGCGTGCTCCGGGACCAGTTGGTACCCGCTGGCGGCGACGCGGGTCCCATCATCCATCGTAGTTTCTTCCCAAAGCGAGTGATCTTTAAGTAGCCGGGACACCAGGGCTGTATGCATGGCATGCCCCGCTCTGTCAGCGACGACGCTTCCTAGAATTGGTTTTCCGAGTAAGGCAAGGTCCCCAATCAAATCCAAAACCTTGTGACGCACAAATTCGTCTTTGAAACGCAGGGGGGATTCTCAATTCCGTCGGAAGTCAAAACGATGCAATTCTCCGAAGATGCCCCGCGAATAAGTCCCATATTGCGCATGGCCTGCTCGTCGGCTCGGGAACCGAAAGTACGCGCCGGGGCAATTTCACGAACAAAATTCCCATCCGCTAAATCAACACAAAAGCTCTGCTTCCCGATCATGGGATGCGCGAAATTTATGACATACGAAACCGAATGGGTGTTGGAAGGATATATCCCAATAAATTTGTCGCCTTCGCGCAGTTCCAGCGCCCGCTTAATTCGGAGATAGCGGCGCTCGCGCTTTTGCTGACGGATACCCGCGGTCTGAATCAAGTCCACGAACGGCAGAGCGCTACCATCCAGAATTGGCAATTCAAGGTTGTCCAGTTCCACAATTGCATTGTCAATTCCCGCTCCAATCAAGGCTGAAAGCAGGTGCTCGGTAGTGGAAATCAGTACGCCCTTTTTCATCAAACTAGTGGCGTAACTGACGCGGGCGACGTTGCGGCCCGTTGCCTCCAACTCGAATCCGTCTAGATCAGTACGGCGAAAAAGAATGCCTTTGCCCACGGGTGCGGGCAGGATCCGGAGAGTGACTGGGGCGCCGCTGTGAAGGCCTATTCCCTTGCACTCTGCTGCGGCGCGGACTGTGTGCTCAAACTTCAAATAGGGGCTCGGCACACCGATGCTACACAACCTGTGCAAAAATAGACTGTGGCGGATTAGCCACAGTAGTGGAATATTAGGTACTGCGGAGCAGAGAATTCGGTTGCAAGCAGAGGAAAACACTAGCTTTAAAAGCTGGCAAAATCTGGTTCATTTCTTAAGGCCATCTTTGGCAATTTGATCAGCCTCGATGTTAAACAGCGCCTGGTTAAGATTCTTGTTGTATGCGGCGGTGGTAATGAAACGCTGGTTTGACATGTCACCATTGTAGTAACGGGTTACCACGAATGGCGTCATGACCCCTTCCACCGGCCTGTACATGTCGTAAATTTCTTCTTCGAGGTTGCGCTGTTTATCGCTAGGGTCGCGCCATGAAAAACTCTTCTTAATCGGCAAATGCGTGTTTGCATCCACCCATAGGGTGACCGACTGATTTTGCGCATTCAAGACGGTGACTTGCTCTGCCGGCTTCTGATCGGCCACACTGGGCCCATCGTAAAAAAGCGCAACGCCTGGTTCGTTAATCCATTTTCGCAGCACCTGGTCGAGCGCATATTGACGGCGCCGGAGGTAGTCCGTCAACTCCTTCGTGTCCATGGGGCGGGGCCCCTTGTAAGTGATTTCAGCGCCCTTTTCGCCGTTGAATACCTCGGCCACATCACGCTTCTTGGTGAGTTCGATGCGGTCTTTATCAGGATATTTGTAAAATCGCCAAAACAGGAGTCCCGCACTGGTGGGATTTCCAAGATGAAAACTATAGGTTCGACCTTCCTGAGTAATATTTTGGATGTTCAGATACGCCGGTCCGCCCAACGCCTGGATGGCCGAATCAAGAACTGTGCGGGCCTTTGCCTGGTTCTGCTGATCGATGGAAGCTGCGGAAGGAGGGGCCACGGTCGACTGTGAAAACCCGGATGAGGCTAATAAAACAACCAGCCAAATATACCTCATACTAAAGTTAGACGCCTTTACACGGCTTCTAGCTGCTTTGACGAAAGCAGATAGCCACGGTGCGCTCATGTCCCGAAACTTTCCAGTACTATCCTCAGCCAGCAAGGACAGAGCCGCCATTAACGTTCAAAACCTCACCCGTTATAAATCCAGCATGTGGGGTGCACAGAAATAGGATCGGTGCTGCAATCTCTTCTGGAGTGCCAGCCCGCCCCAGGGGAATGGTGTCGAAAACTTCCTTGCGCCCGCTTGGGCGGTCGAGCGTCGCAGCGGACATGTCGGTATAAACCCATCCTGGAGCTACACAATTAACGTAAATTCCATGCGGCGCGAGTTCGGTAGAAAGGCCCTTCACCATGCTAATCAGAGCGCCCTTGCTGGCAGCGTAGTCGCAATGGAAAGCTTCTCCGCGTTGTCCGGCTGTAGAGCTTACCAACACGATGTGCGCGGCGGATTTCTCTTGCGACTTTATATGCGCGACAAAGTACTTGATAAGCGCAAAAACGCTATCCAAGTTAATAGAAATTGTGCTGCGCCATTGGTCGTCGTTCATCTGGTCTATGGCTCTGTCCTCCGCGGGCCAAACTCCATGATTGGCCACTAGAATATCGAGCCTTCCAAATCGTTCGACCGCAGCATGCACCAGATCCTTCGCGGTTGTGGTTCCCGAGAGGTCACATTGGAGGCTTGAGCATCTCTGGGTTCCTAATTCTTCAACCATTCTCTCCGCTTCGACGCCTGCTTTTTGGTAGTTGAAAAAGACGAACGCGCCGGCTTCCACGAACATTCGCACGGTAGCAGCGCCGATACCCCGGGATCCGCCAGTGATGAGGGCAACCTTGCCGGATAGAGACAAATTCATTTGAGGAAATCCTGAAGAATTGATCTTAGAGATTTGCCGAGAGCTTCTCAGCTCTTAATTCGCGCATTAGAATTCGCACCAACATTCCATCAAAGCGAATGCCGCTCATCTTTCCAAGCTCAACGAGTGCCTGGTCGCTAGTTTTGGCGTTCGCGAACGTGCGGTCAGCAGTCATGTTGGCATAAGCGTCGGCGACCGCGAGGATGCGTCCCCATAGTGGAATTTCTTCGCCGCTGATTCCGGCGGGATATCCGGTTCCGTCAAAAGCCTCATGATGGCATTCGACTGCTTTTGCCATCATTGCGCTTCTCGGAAGAGTAGCGATAATTTCCGATCCCACGCGAGCGTGCATCTTCACTAGATAAAATTCGTCATCGGTAAGCAGCCCCAGTTTATTAAGGATGCGTTCCGGAACCACAATCTTACCCACGTCGTGCACCCGCCCCGCGAATGCAAGTTCAGCAACTTCCTCTGGGGAAAATGCCAGGGCCCGGGCCATGACTTCGCAGTAATGGCTGACCATTTCACCATGGCCGGCGCCGCTCATCTCGCGCAGTTCCGCGGCGCGGGTCAATGCGGTGATTGATTCCTTTAGCAACTGTTGATTACAAACATCCTCAGAGCCGCAAAACTTTTGCAGTGTAGTAATGAGTTCTTCTATATGCTCGGGGCCGGTGTGCTCGCGTTGGAGAAAGCCTTCGATATATCCGGAAATGAGTTGTCGCTGAACCGCGCCGTTTTCGTCGTCGCCGAATTGTTCCGCCGTTGAAACTTGGTCTCCTCCATTATGCTTTGAGACGTACATTCCGGCGTCGGCGACGCGAATAATGTCTTCTGCGGTGAATCCGTGCACTGGAAAACTGGCTACGCCGAAACTTCCGGTGATGTGATGCTCGCTCAACATTGCGTCGGTTGCGAGCCATAAACGCAAACGTTCTGCCAATATCTGCGCCTGGTCCACGCCGGTTTCGGGCATCAAAATGATAAATTCATCGCCTCCATAACGAGCCACCACATTGGATTGCCGGCATTTCTGTTCCAGCAATCTTCCGACGCGGGCCAGAACTAAATCCCCTTCGAGATGTCCCAGGGTGTCGTTCACGCCCTTGAACTTGTCCAAATCGATCAGTACTACCGAGAAGGGGCGGCCCGAGCGGGATGCGCGCTTCCACTCCGAAGACAACGCTTCCCAGAAGAATCGCCGCGTCTTGATTCCCGTCAGTCCGTCAGTGATGGATGTCTGTTGAAGTTTTTGGAATACGAACGAATTGTGCAGACGCGGTTGCCAGCAAATCGGCCAGCGTATTCATTACAATACATCCTGCGGGGTGAAGGCATCCTCTTCGCGGCTTTCGACATTCAGCACTCCGAGAAGATTGTCGCCGTAAGTTATGGGCATGCAGAGTACTGCGCGTGAATCCGGCAAAATCCCATGCAGGTGCCCGTTACCCGTCGTTTGCACCAGAGCGGTCTCTCCCGTGCGAGCCACCCGCCCTAGGATTCCAGCGCCGAGTTGGATACGCATTCCCAGCGCCTTCGCAGTAGTTCCCGCTTCAGCCTTGATCTCAATATCTTTAGTGGCGTAATCGAGAATGCCGATACCAATGTGATCGAAATTGAAATTCCGCTGAATGTGTCCAACAATTTCAGCCAGCATCTGCTCCGCGTCTTCGCTGGAGATGGCGGTCTTGGAAATATTATTGAGGAAAGCAAATTGCCTTGAGCGGCGCTGCTCTTCGGCGAAAAGACGTGCATTTTCCACCGCCACCGAAACTTGTCCCGCTGCAGTTTGAAGAATTTCGAGATCGCGCTGCTCAAAAACAAAATCACGATCCGGACTGGTGGCAACCATAGCGCCCTCAGGTTTTCCGCCAAACACGATGGGTACGCCACAATACGATCGCGAAGGTCGCTCGGGAACGAATGTGGCCCCCAGGCGTTCCCGCGTCTTATCGATTTCCGAACAAATTAGTAAGGGTTCGCCCGTTCGAATAATGTGTTCGGTCAGCCCGTTGTCCATTTTGCGCGAACGTTTGGGCAGCACCACGCCATTCTCGATCTCCAATTCGAAGCGCAAATTATCTCCATCGCGAAATGCGACAAAAAAATTGCTGGTATCGAAAATGCGCCCAAGTTCTTCCTGGATCGCTCTCAACACTTCGTCCTGATCAAGTCGCGAGCTAATGACCTGGCCAATCTGCGTCAGGAGTTCGTATTCTTTGGTACGGCGCTGCGAGCCATGCATGACCACATAATTTTCCAGCGTCAACCCGATTTGCAGTGCCAGTCCAATGAGCAATCGCAGGTTGGAAGATCCGAAGACACGCCGCTCGGCATGAGGGAACAAAATCACGCCGAAATTGTTTTCGCGAGTCTGCAAACTTACAGCGGTGAGATTGCGAACATTGTGCTGCGCGAGAACCCGTTGAAATTCACCAAACCTGCCGCCGGGAAGGGCCGGAAGCGGTTCGGCCATCTCAGGAATGCTTTGAAAAGCAACGAATCCCCCGCGTCGGTAGGCGAGTTCGTGGATGTATTCCCCCACGCCGCTATTTTCCAGCTCAACTACGAATTCAGCTGTGAATCCACGCTGTACCGAAGGCAAAATCGCGCGCCACCGCTCGCTAATGCAAATCAGGGCCCTTTCCGTGGGCAGGGGCGCGACCAGACGATCAAGAATGTTCTGCATGGTCGGGACGAGATCTTCTGCCGACAGCAATCGACTGGGATCGACTCCCAGAGTTGAGAACGCCAGAGCATTTTCCTGTACGGCATCGCGCTCATTCTCGAACAGCACCATGACCATCGCGATTCCCAGCAGCATCTGTGGTATGGGCCCAAGCACGTCACCGGTGATTCCGAATGCCGAGGCCAGTGGAATCCGGAACTCGCCAAAAGAAATAAGGATCGCCCAAAATGCGAGCGCCAACGCGAGCAGCGAGAACGCAACCGAATTCTTACGGCTACCGAAGCGGTAGAAGTAGAAGGAACAATAAAGGAGCACTGCGGCCAGTGCGATTTCGATTCGGAAGTGTGGTGCAAGCAGGCTTCCCGGCTGGTAATTTCCCGCCGCGATGTGTAGCCTCAAATTCCATCCGGCAAGACCAGCGCCAGCCACGGCTACAGCACTTTCATACCAGCGCAGCCGGAATTTATCGTGCCGTTGCGACCCCGAAGGCCGGTACATGAGTCGCGTCGAAACAAGAATACAAAGCGCCATCAATACCAGTAACAGCGAGCTGAATAGAGATACCGCGGCGGTGTAACCGCGAAAAATGCCCCAAGCATCTAGCCCAAAGTGGAGGGTGTACGCGGCCCATCCCAGCTGCCAGGCGCGGAAATACGACTGCCGGCTCTGTTCGTACAAATACGAAAAGACGAGGAATAGCAGGAGCGCGACCACGCCCGGCACGATCACCATTCCGATAGCTATGCTATTCATCTGATTAGTCTTGGGTCACTTGATGTTTTCACACTGCCGGACGCAAAACAATCCCCTGGGGCCCTTGATCTGATGCGGTTCCTCGAGCGGCATTCCTTGACGCACCTTCCCTTCGCCCGTACGATGCGAGTCTCCAACCTTTATATGCCTTCCAGCCCCGCGCCTCCGATGACTGAGGTAACTAATCATAAGCACCCGCGCGTCCGTTTTGCGCCGTCTCCAACCGGATATCTTCACGTTGGCGGAGCCCGCACTGCACTGTTTAACTGGCTCTACGCCCGGCATTTCGGCGGTACGCTGGTTTTGCGGATCGAAGATACGGATGCCGAACGCTCAACGGAAGAAATGGTGGAAGGCATTCTGCAGGGCATGCGTTGGCTGGGATTGGATTGGGATGAAGGCCCGTTTTATCAAAGTCAGCGCACCGACATCTATCGAGAAATGGTCGCGGGGCTAATCGAATCCAAGCACGCCTACTATTGCTTTTGCTCTAAAGAAGAGTTGGAAACACGTCGCGCCCGAGCGGTAGCTGAAGGACGTCCCCCTAAGTACGAAGGCACCTGCCGCGAGATTTCACCCGAGGATGCGGCGCACCGCAAAGCCGCGGGAGAACCGGCAGTCGTTCGTTTTAAAGTTCCGGAAACTGGCGCGACGGGTTTTGATGACGCAGTTTTTGGACGCGTCGAGTTTACCAACACTGAAATAGAAGACTTCGTGTTGCTGCGTTCAGACAACGGGCCGACGTACCACCTGAGCGTCGTCGCTGATGACATCGATATGAAAATCAGTCACGTCATCCGCGGCGCCGATCACATTTCGAACACGCCCAAACAGGTCATGCTCTATCAAGCGCTTGGCGCGGCGATGCCCACCTTTGCGCACGTGCCGTTGATCCTGGGGCCTGACAAAACGCGGCTTAGCAAACGGCACGGGGCTACTAGCGTGATCTCGTATAAAGACGAAGGAATCGTTCCCGAAGCGTTCCGCAATTTCCTCGCGTTGCTGGGATGGACCCCACCCGCGGGTACGCCGGAAATTATGGGCGATGCCCAGCTGATTTCTCTCTTCGATCTAGGTGCCATTTCCAGGTCTGATGCCGTCTTTGATCATATCAAGCTTGATTGGTTCAACACCGAATACATCCGCTCTTACGACGCAAAAAAATTGTTGCCGCTCATCGAAGAAGAGTGGAAAAAAGTTAGTGTAAAAAATGAAATCCATGACCAGAAATCGCTGCTCGAAATTATCGACCTGCTCAAGCCCCGTGCGCGCAATTTAAAAGATTTTGCCACGTCGTTCCGAGCCTATTTCACCGACGATTTTCAGCTCGATCCTGCGGCGGTAGAAAAATTTATGAAAGACAGCTCGATCGGTCCTATGCTCGGGGACCTTGCAGATCGCTATGAGGGGAATGATGGTTTCACCGAACAGAGCACAGAGCTTCTATTAAGAGCTTTGGCGACCGAAAAAAATGTAAAAGCGGGAACGCTGATCAACGGCGCCAGGGTGGCGCTAACTGGTCAGAGCGTAGCCCCAAGCCTCTTTGCGGTGATGATGGCGCTGGGAAGAGAAAAAACGCTCAGCAGGTTAAGGGCAATTACAACTCCCTGATCGGTTCAGCATTGGATTCGCTGATTGCATTACTGCACAAGATTATTTTTCTTACGAACTCGACCAACTCCGCGGTGACGTACCGGGGCGGCGAGATACGGAAGATGGGACACATCTTTGCTGCCTTCATCGAAATCCCACGCCACGCTATTTCTTTTCCGGCATGGAGGACGACTGCGTCGGCGCGGTCCAAAAATTCCTGGGCTGAGCGTTTGAAATCCTCCGTTGCAGGATCAAGGACGGTGACATACGCGTCGTGCCGAATGAACTTTACGATGCTGTTCGATTCGATGATCACGTTCTGAGATTCGGAGATACGGCGGCGGACCGCAGGCATCGCTTCGGCTAGGCGTCCTTGCTCGGTCCTTACCCACCAAACCCGCTTTGCGCCTGCAACCAAAAAACGGGAGGTATCTGAATCGGCGTTGAGACTTTTTTCCTCGGAAATCGCCCAACTGTGGTCCGCAGTCGAACAATGGCATGCGCTCCCATCCCGCGAACAAATACCGTGCCCGAACTGAGTGATTTTTAGAGCGGTCCAGGCAATATCGGGGAGCGCGGTAATGATCCCCGCGACTACGCTGGTCTTGCCGACATTGCGTGACTGACCGCCAACCACAATAATGCCCATCAACGCTCTTTCGCAATGCGTTCGAGGCTTGCCAATTGCTTCAAATACTCTCGCACCGGGCGCGCGGGCGTGCCCCAAAAAGCGATGCCTTTACCGCGAAGAATTTTGCCCGGAAGCACTCCAGCCTGCCCGCCAAGCGAGACTCCTTCTTCGATGCGGGCATGTTCTCCAATGCCGACCTGCCCACCTATCACTGTGTTGTCATCAATCGTAACGCTTCCCGAAAGGCCAGTTTGCGCGGCGATTATGACATTCTTCCCAATACGGCAGTTGTGGCCGATATGGACAAGATTATCGATTTTAGTGCCCCGGCCGATGAGGGTAGTGTCGAGGGCGCCGCGATCGATGGTTGAGTTGGCGCCAATTTCGACATCGTCCTGGATCTCAAGTTTGCCGATTTGGGGAAACTTTTCGTACCTCCCATTGGATTCATCGCGGACATAACCGAAGCCATCGCTGCCAAGCACCGCCCCGGCGTGCACGATCACGCGGTCCCCCAGGCGCACTCGTGGATAAATCGTCACGTTGGCATGCAGCATGCAATCGCGTCCAATCTCTGCGTCCCCAGAGATCACGCACCCGCCCGCCACCCTTGTTCCCTGGGCAATTGCGACTGACGGTCCTATTACAGAGTTAGCGCCAACCTTCACACTTTCATGGAGGCGAGCGGAAGGATGGATCTCCGCGGAACGATGAATCAAGGGAAGTTGATCGCTCTGGGACTGTTGCCATCCGGCGCCGATTCGTTGTTGTTGAAGGCATTTGGCCGCGAGTGCAAATGCGAGTTTAGCGTGCTCTACGACCAGAAGCGGCTTCGAATGTTTCTGTATTTTCGCAAAGGAGCCGGCGATGATCGCCGAACATTGGGAACCAAGAGCCAGGGCAAGACGTTCGACATCCTCGACGAAGACAAGATCACCCCGCGATGACGATTCAATGCTGGAAACATTGCCGATTTGAACTTCTCCATCTCCCATAAGTTCGGCAGCAATCAAATCGGCGAGCGCTTTTAACTGCATTGCACCTTTCTATACGTTTGTCCTGCGAAAGAAAAGCACAGGACTAGAATGCAGTTAGGCGCTGACATGGAAAAGAAGATATTTTGGATTTGCTTCACCCTGCTTGGTTTGTTGGCGGATTTCACTCTGCCCCTGTGGTGGGCACTGGGCGCAACTATTCCCGCGTTATTCGTGAGTTGGTGGATCGCGTATCGAAGCGATTGGTTTTAATTCAACCTAAATCAGGTCTATTTTTTCATCCACTAACTTCTTGGTGTTCTCATCTACCCCTGTTAGCTGGAAGGCGTTTGTCAGCAGGGCCTTACCTTTTTCTACGCTCGTGATTACGTAGGAGCAGCCAAACCAGTGGGCTTCTTGCAGGTCCGTCGATGACCACCGTGCCGGATGATCAGGATGGGAGTGATAGAAGCCGATGATGTCTTCATTGCGAGAGCGTCCCTCGCGTTGTATTCGGAGTAATTCCTTGGGATCGATGTGGTAACGATTTTGTGGGGAGTCGGTGCGCGTGTTGCCGCAGCGCGCCACGGTGGTGACAGTGCGAATATCGTTCTCGATCTGCCCCAATAGAACCCCGCAACACTCATGCGGGTATGTTTCTTCGCCATGATGGCGCAGGGCAGCGTAATTCGATTGCGAAATTTTTAACATTGAATTGAAAAGCCCTGGAATGGCGAAGATGGGCCTGGCGCGCTTCTCATTATTATCTCCCTATCCTTCTTCCCAGAAACGCTCGCTCAGATATTTGTCCCCAGAGTCGGGAAGGATGGCTACAAACAATGCGTTTGACAGTTCGACACGCCGGGCAACCTGAAGGCATCCCACGATGGCCGACGCGGCAGAGATACCTACCAGGAGTCCTTCTTGCCGGGCAAGCTGAATAGCCATGGCATAAGACTCTTCAGTAGAAATGCCCAGATCTTCATCCGCTAAACTTGCATCGTAGATTCTTGGCACGATGGCGCTGGCCATGTGCTTTGCGCCCTCTATTCCATGGAATGGCGAATCAGGTTGTAATGATATGCAGCGTATTTTCGGATTAAGTTCTTTCAGGCGGCGCGAAGTGCCCATGAAAGTTCCGCTGGTCCCTAACATCGAGACAAAGTGGGTGACTCGTCCCTCGGTCTGGTTCCAGATTTCTTCAGCGGTGCCGTAGTAGTGGGCCTGCCAATTAGCATCGTTTGAATACTGATCGGCATAAAAATATTTGTCCGGATTTTCGGCGTAAAGGGTCCGCGCCATGCGGATCGACCCATCCGACCCGTCCGCGGGATCAGTGTAAATAATGTGGGCTCCGTAGGCATGCAGGATATGTTTACGCTCAATGGACACATTTTCCGGCATGCACAGAGTAACTGGGAAGCCCTCTGCGGCGCCGAACATCGCATAGGCAATGCCAGTGTTTCCGCTGGTGGAATCGAGCAAAGTCTTTCCCGATGCGAATTTCCCAGCGCGTCTGCCTTCGGCGATGATTCGGGCTGCGGCGCGGTCTTTGACTGATCCGCCGGGATTGAACCATTCTGCCTTCCCCAATAACTGCACCCCCGGCAGGTCGCGAACAATGCGGTCTAATCGGAGAAGTGGTGTGTTTCCAACGCGGTCTAAGGTCGTGAGACCGAGGGATGAACGCCTCCCATCGTCATTCGAATGAATTTCTTGCGAGGATTGGATGGAGCCGGGGCGGGGAACCTCTAGCGTGGTAGTATTCGCGGCTAAGTGTTTAGGTTTAGATTTATTAAATTCCGATGCCATGAGTGGGCTGGCCGCGAACTATAGTAATGTTCCTTACAATTCAAGTAGAGCGGTTTAGACAGCAAGTTAGATTATAAAAGACCATGGACGGATGCACCTGCATACATTCGCGGCGGGCCATCCAATGGGGCAATCTTAGTTAGGCATTGGTGATTAGAAAGAGCTCAAATGGCAACGAAAATTGTGGAGCGGACATACGACGAGGCGGTTACATGGTTGAAAGAACACGGTTTCGACTTGATTGAAGCCCCTGGTACGAATGGCCGCGTGTTCCTGAAAAAGTATGGAGTATCCGCGGCAATTCAAAAAGATGGAGAGGATGGAATCAAAGTTTTTGCACACCCGGGCTATTTAATCGCCGGCGAAATTTCCAAGCTCATCAATCGCGGATATCAGCAATTTTTGAAGACATCGAAGACGGAGGTGGCAGCGACCGCGGACCACCTCAAAGCGCTGCAACAATTCACTAGCGAATTAAAAGAGGGCATTCAGCTTCCCAGTTTGTACAACGAATCACTGGGGACGGTCAGCGATTCTTATCAATACGATCGAGTAGAGGACCGCGACAAGCCTGCGACAGAGCGGCCAAAGCGTGCGTGGGAAAAGGTAGTGGTAGTGCGCAAGAAGAAATCGCGGACGTAACCAGGTTCCAGTAGCTGCTACGTACTAATTTGAGAGTGTCAGCATCCCCCCTCCTTGCGAAAAACTCCCGTCCTTTTAATCGATTTCTTCATCTTGGCGTTCTCGGCGAGATTTGTTGCAACGCGTGGGTAAAATGGAGTCGTGTTAACGCAGCTACTGGAGTTTGATCCCGAATCAGAGAATTTCGATCAAATTCCGCCATCGCCCGCAGTTTTTTTACTACGGGGGGCAGACTTAGAATCGCAGCCGTACGTGAGCAAGACGGCCAATCTGAGGCGGTTGCTTCAGCGTTTGCTGGGAATTCCGACCGGGCAAACTAAGCGATTAAATTTGCGAGCGTTGGTCCGCTCCATTGAATACTCCACTACGGGATCGGACTTCGAGTCCGGATTTCTCTTGTACCGTTTGCTACGAGAGATTTTCCCTCGAAGCTATGCTGCCCGGCTAAGACTTCGATTCGCTCCTCTGATCAAGTTACATCTGGATAATGACTATCCCCGGGCCTCAATCACGAGACGTATTGGGCGCTTGAGTTCTCCGTGCCTTTACTATGGCCCCTTCGGAACGAGAATCGGGGCTGAGAAGTTCGCCAGCGACTCTTTGGACTTTTTTAAGATGCGGCGGTGCATTGAGGATCTGCACCCTGACCCGGCTTTTCCTGGATGCATTTATTCGGAGATGAAGATGTGTCTAGCGCCCTGTTTTAAGGGATGCGCTGACGATCAATATCAGCACGAAGCGCAGCGGGTGCAATCCTATTTCGAGAGCCGAGGGCACTCCTTATTGCGGGAGTTCTCGGTACAACGGGACGAAGCGTCCATGAACACCGATTTCGAGGGCGCCGCAGCTGTACATTTGCGGATCGAAAAATTGCACTCTTTGCTGCTTCAACTTCCTGAAATAGTTCATCGCATCGATCGGCTAAATGGACTAATTTTGCAGCCCAGCGCCGCTCCCGGCTGCATTAATTTATTTCAAATTCGGGGGGCGTTAATCTGCGGACCCTTGAGTTTTGCCATCCAATCCGGCAACCAATCTAAATCTCAATCCATGGAAGCCAGGATCCAGGAAAGTCTATCGTTGATTCCTAAACCGGATGCGAATAGCGCCCTTGAAATCTCAGAGCATCTGGCGCTTCTCCGACGATGGTTCTACCGCAGCCGCAGAGTTGGAGAAATCTACTTTGCTGACGCCAAAGAAACCCTTCCGATGCGCCGCATCGTGCGCGGAGTCTCACGAGTGATGAGTGGCGAGAGGCTTGACCCGGAATTGCCGCAGCTTGGGGCGACTGCGGAAAATCACCCCATGGCTTGAATCGTGCATTCTCAAGCCCCCCGCATCGCCATAGTTCCATGTTGGGCTTGCCGCCGTCGTCGCAATTAGCGCGAAATTTTGGGGGTTACGCCAAGGAACATAGCAAGCTATAATCGGGCAGGTTTAATCGATGCAATATCAATCCCCCAATTCGCACTTGCCTGCTTGCTGGCTGAACTTTTTGGTTTGTCCGCGGCGGCATTTGGCACTGCTTCCTTCCCAGGTGCGTCCCAGCCTCTTTGGTAGCGACTAGTTTTTTTTCTCCTTCTTATTAGGGCCCAGGCCGAAGTTCGTATTTGAGCTGACCTCGCCAGGCTGCGCCGCATTCGCTAGCAACTGACTCCGGAGGAAATCATGACTACCGCTACTCTAGTTGGACCAAAAATTCTCACCGCGCTTCCCGGCCCCAAAGCAAAACGCATTTTGGACGGCGACGAAAAATATGTTTCCCCGTCGTACACGCGCTCCTATCCGCTGGTTGCCAAGCAGGGACGCGGAATAGTTGTTACCGATGTGGATGGCAACGAGTTTCTTGATTTTTCGGCGGGCATAGCGGTTACATCCACGGGACATTGCCATCCTGAGGTGGTGGCCGCAATTCAACAGCAGGCGGGTCAGTTGATTCACATGTCGGGCACGGACTTTTACTACGAGAGCCTGGTGACGCTGGCCGAGCGTTTGTCAAAGATTGCGCCGATGCCGGGCCCGCACAAGTTTTACTACGGAAACTCTGGTGCCGAAGCTGTCGAGTGCGCGTTGAAGCTGGCGCGCTATCACACCAAGCGGCAGAATGTGATTGCGTTCTTCGGCGCATTTCACGGACGCACCATGGGCGCGCTTTCGCTGACCGGCTCAAAGCCGCAGCAGAAGCGGCGTTTCGGGCCTCCGGTGCCGGGCGTGACTCACGTGCGGTATCCCGATGTTTATCGCGGGTGCGAGGGTGGTCCGCAGAATGCCGAGGCATTCGCTTTGGGTTGCGCGCGCTTCATCGAAGACAAATTGTTTAAGACCACTCTCCCCCCTGAAGAAGTCGCGGCCATTTTCGTGGAGCCGGTGCAGGGCGAAGGTGGATACGTGATTGCTCCCGACATCTTCATGCAAGAGCTACGAAGGATCTGCGACCGCCATGGAATTCTATTGGTCGCTGACGAAGTGCAGAGCGGCGCGGGACGCACCGGGAAGTGGTGGGCAATCGAGCATACCGGCGTGCATCCTGACATCGTTTGCATGGCGAAGGGGATTGCGTCCGGCATGCCTCTCGGCGTCACCATGAGCAAGGCCGAGATTATGGATTGGGTGCCGGGATCGCACGCTTCAACTTTTGGCGGGAATCCGATTTGCATCGCGGCGGCGCTTGCCACCATCGACGTGATCGAAAACGAAAACCTGATGCGGAACTCCACTGACGTGGGGAACCACATGCTGAAGCGGATGGCGTCCTGGACCAGCAAGCATAAGTCGGTCGGGGATGTTCGCGGACGGGGACTGATGCTTGGAGTGGAAATCGTTAAAGATCAGAACAGCCGTGAATATGCCCCGGCCGAACGCGACCGGACCATTGAACTGGCGTTCGAGCGCGGGATTTTATTTCTGGGATGCGGGCCGAGCACGATAAGGATCGCGCCTCCGCTGATCGTAACCAAAGAGGAGGCGGACGTTGCGGTGGATGTGCTGGATGAATGCATTTCGATAGTGGAGAAGGGCGTGTAGCTCAGCTCTGCATCTGCTTTGAAGGCGTGCCTTTGCGGGCACGCCTTTTTTTGGCGGGTTCAGTTGTTACCAGTAAGCGGACGGTATAGTGTCCAAGCGAATAAGTTGCCGTCCTAGATCGCATCGTAGAAACACCTCGCCGGGGTGAATTTGCCCAAGCGCGTTAGGGATGTTCGACTACCTGACTGCTTCGCTATGCGAACCAGCTAGTGCGCTCATCATGACAGTCTGGGGGATGAAGCTACGAATCCAGCAGCACGTCTTCTTCTTCGTCGCGGTGAGGTTGCGGCGAACTTTTGCCTTGGGACTCGTCGCTGTCTCGATTGGATTCGTCCAGCATACGCAAGCCTTCCATCAGTAGTCCCTGCGTGTTCAGGGTGGTGGTTTCCTGATTCGTTTTGGCTTCAAAATTAATTTGGAAGTTGCCGCCGGTCCATTTTAAGACCTTAAAAACTGCGGGGTCCCCGACCAGGTCTCCGTAGGCCGCGTGAGTTACCTGGCCTTCGCGAAAATACATTTCGCATTTATCTTTTCCGTTGACCAGAGTCAGTGCGCAACTCTTTCGTCCCATTTCCAAAGACTGCACCAGGTCGATCACATTCATCTGCGAAAGATTGCCGCGCACCACGCCATCCGAGGCGGTTGTCTTCGCCATCTTCTCCAACGCGATTTTGTCGATGAGGCGCTTGATGCGGTGGGTGGCTTCTTTCAGGAAGAATGGTTTCTCGATGAAGTCGTCGGCAGGATGTTCCTGCGAGGCCAGGCGTTCAGTGATGTCAACCTTTGTGGCGACAAGAACGACAGCTATTCCGGCGGTGGCGGGCCGGCTCTTTAACTTTTCGACCAGTTGGCGGCCATCCATGCCGGGCATGCGGTAGTCGCTCACCAGAAGGTCGGGGACATCCTCGACCGCTTTGAGCAGAGCGTCGGCGCCGTCGCTGGCGGTGCTCACGATGGCGAGCGGAGTGAGCGCGTCGCGCAACATTCCCAAAACCATGGGATTGTCGTCAACGATCAGCAGCTTGACGTTATTTGTCATCGGGCTGATTTTTGGCGCGAATGTAGCCGCCGCTCTTGCCGCCTGATTTGCGCTGCAAAACGATCTCGCGGATCTCTATGCCTTTATCCAAAGCTTTGCACATGTCGTACACGGTCAACGCGGCGACGGTTGCGGCCACGAGCGCTTCCATTTCGACTCCGGTCGCGGCCGTTGTGGTTACTGTGGAGTTAACCTGCACGCCATTCTCGCATAGCCGCAAGGTCACATCAATGTGCGAAAGCGACAGAGGATGACACATGGGAATCAGATCGGATGTGCGCTTGGCCGCCATGATTCCGGCCAGACGCGAGACTTCCAGCGGATCACCCTTGAGATTTTGAGGAAGTGCTTTTATAACTTCTGGCTTCAATCGTACAAAGGCGCTGGCCTCGGCAGTCCGTTTTGTCGATGGCTTCGAGGAAACATCCACCATTGTCGGATGGCCCGAGGCCTTGTAATGGGAAAGCTTTTTCGGCATTGGGCCATCTTAGCAACATATAAAAAGCGCGAGTGCAGTCGCTGACTCGCGCTTAAGACTACAGGTGACTTTTCGCGTTACATAAGCTTACTGCACGGTCGCGTACTTCGTGTATTCCCACAAATTGCCTGTTGTATTGGCAATGTAAAAATCAAATTTATGGGGACCGGAAGTGAGAGTTAAAGACGTGTTCAGGGTCGGGCTACCGTAAGTTGAATACTTCTTAACCCCATCCACCCAGACTTCCATGCGGGCGATGGTGCCAGTTACTTTCCCGCTCGCAAGTGCCTGCACGGTCGTACCTAAGGTTGAGTTGGAGAGAGGACTACATACGTTTAATCCAGGCGAAGTTGGCAATGGGCACGAAGATGTCCCCACGCTTAATGGGAAATCGTAACGTTCCAGCAGATTGTCCCATCCGGCTGAAAACACGGTAACGTTGTGCTGTCCGGCAGCCAGATTATAGCTTGCGTCAAGGAATGAGTAGTAAGAGAACGTGTGCTTAAGTTGCTCGCTCATTTTCTTACCGTCGACCCACACCTCCACCTTTCGTCCAGAGGTTTGGTTCGAGGCGCCCACTCTGAAGGTCACAGGCGAAGAAGGATCAACGGAACTGGTGGGAGCGCAGAGCGTAATCCCCGTGGCGCTGTTCGGGGGACTGCATGAAGGAAATCCTCCGGGAGTAGTGTTGACAAAGAGTTCGGCATTGATCGGAGAATACGCATAAGTGACGGCGAAGTCGGGCTTACTGTCCCGATCGATTCTGATCGTGTCCACTGGGTATATTTGAAAGGTACTCGAAAATAATACTTGCTCGTGCTGATAAGATCCGTCGCTATTACCCAGCAACATATTCATGGTGAAAGGGCCATTTCCCTGACAGTCGGCAGCTTCAGCGATGGCCATATCGTTGATACCATCGCCGTTGAAGTCGGCGACAATGGGAGGGAACCCGCCCAAGCCGGTACAATTAGCCAGAGTTATGTCGCGCTTCGTGAACGTGCGATTTGCGTTGCCATAATAGACCCGCACCAAGTTATAGTACTTGCTTCCATTGATGGAAAAGTCAAATGGAGCCCCTACCAAGTCCATGCGCCCATCGCCGTTGAGATCATAGGGCACAAAAAATGCGTCCTCTCCAAAGCTAGGAGCAGGGGTAAAGTGCCCAGTGCCATCTCCGTACAAAATTTGGTTGGTACTGCCGTAGTTGTTATCGACGCTATAGACGTCAGCTTTCCCATCGCCGTCGAAATCACCGATGTAGATCCTACCCAGTACCGACATTGGGGTAGCCGGGCCAACATTGAAGCCGCCGTCGGGGTTACCGGTGTACACATGCAAGCTGTTATCCGTGGAGGAAGCAAATAGAAGATCGATATTGCCATCATGGTTGACGTCTGCGGCGGCAAGAGCATCGACTTCGACATTGGTCTGCCAGGTTCCCTGTAGATGAAGTGCGCCTTTTCCGTTATTCAGGTACTCGTAAAAGTTTTTGGTGCCATTACTGACAATGAGGTCTAAATTCCCATCAGCTTTGAAGTCGCCGATCGCAAAGTACTCAGGGCTACCACTAGGAAGGGTGTAATAGACAACTGGCTGATAAGAGAAATTATCGCCGGAAGAGAGCATGATTCCGAACTGAGAAGAGTTTCCGGGCGCGGTCACAACGAAGTCTTCTCGCCCATCGTTATTGAAGTCGGCGTGGGCAATGATGTTTTGCCCAATCGTATTCTGGTTGAAACTGACCGCTTGGCCCGAGGCAATTGCGGGGAGAAAGAGGGACAGAAGAAGCAACAGAGTCAGACTTTTAAACGCGACACGGCAATTCATAACGAGACCTCTAAAGTGGCTGATTTTTGCTGAATAAGGTCGACCGGCAAGCAAGTCGTGCCTCAAGCCTTTTTTCAGGTCTGTTGGATGATCGATGGCCGAGACGAGGCTACTAACAAGGTTTGAACCGGCAAACAAATGTTCGAAGATTATTAAGAGGTTTCACTTAGCCCGCAGGTCTAAGGATGGGGTTTTTCGTACGATCGTTTCTCGGTTAAGTGCTAGGTGGGCGCGAGCCGAAAATCATAAACCGATGATTTTTCGCTTACAAATCCTTGAAATGATCTGTAAGTTGTCGGCATTCGTGATGCATGTTGGAAAAGATGTAAATGTGCCTTATATCGCTAAATTAATTTCGCAATATGCTCACCCAATCCCCCGCCGGAATCCTATCCGTATCCGGGGGAATTACGACAAAACAATTTGCTCGTGATGCAGCCGCGATGTCTCCCGACCCTTTCCAACCCGCCAGCTCCACTTCCACCTGATCGAACTCTCCGCAAAGAACCGCCGGAAGGAATCGTGTAAGGCCAGTTTTTGTTCTAATTTCTGTTTTTGCTTTTGCCTGAAGAAAAACCAGCTTCCTAGGAATCATGCCAGCTAGGCCTTCTACTACTGTCCGCGCAAACAATGCGAAAGTCACCATGGTGGAGACAGGATTTCCAGGTAGTCCGAAGAAACATTTGTGAGCTCGCGGAAGCTTTTCGAGGGCCGGGTTCTCAATTCGTCCAAAAACTAAAGGTTTCCCCGGCTGAATCTGTACCGAAGTAAAAATGAATTCTGCATGAAACTCTTCGAGGACCACTTCCACCAAATCGTATTTGCCCATGGAAACGCCACCGGAAATCAGCAGCAGGTCAGCTTCCAATCCCTCCCCTATTAGTTCTTTTAACCGCGTAGGTTCGTCAGGTGCAATGGGGAGCAGGAGCGGTTCCCCGCCTGCCTCCACGACTTGGGCCGCGAGGGAGTAGCTATTAGAATTCCGGATTTGATTTGCGGATGGTCGAGCTGAAATGTCAACAACTTCGTCCCCGGTGGGGAGTATGGCGATTCGCGGCTTGGAATAAACCAGAACGTGGGTCTTACCTACGGCGGCGGCCAAAGCTATAGCGGTGTGATCCACAATTCTGCCGGGGGACAGCAAGAGGTCGCCCCGTTTCGCTTCCGATCCAATCGGCGCGATGTTCTCGCCCGGTTCGACCTGCTTTGTCACTTCTATTTGACTTTGGGTTCGCGAAGTGTGCTCGACCATGACGACTGCGTCCGCGCCGGGCGGAGCGGCGGCGCCCGTCATGATAGCGGCGGCCATTCCGCGTTCAATTCGCAACCGGGGATCGGATGGTGCACCTGCTCTTATTTCGGTAATTACATGCAATCTAGCGGGAAGTTGTTTTAGGTCTTCGGCGCGCAATGCGTAGCCATCTCGGGCGGCACGCGGGAAAGAGGGAAAGTCGCGGTCGGCAGTGATGGGTTCGGCGAGCACTCGACCAATGCTGCTGACGAGAGAGGTTAGTTCCTGCCTTCGTGGATGAAGTTTGGACGCATGTGCCTCAACCAAATGACGAGCCTCTTTGAAGCTGAGAGCAATTTGTTTCGAACTGGCACACATTTTGGAATGATATGCGAAGCTAGACGCTGCGGCGGAACTGAAAAGCCATTTTTGTGTTTCTCTCGCCTCCGTTCATGTGCCCAGTTGAGGCCAGGTTTATCTGGAGCCCTGCCTCCGGGGTTTCCCCGTTGTTGTACCTCCTCCGATTTGGCCCGCCCCTCGGAAAGCCAGTTATGTGAATCGAGTTAGCGTGAGACGACCCCTATTGGAATATCAGCCCGCTAAAATCCTGGGCGGAGTGTTGTAGGTACCTCTCTCATCAAGGGGTCGATGCCTGCGGGCTACATCCAGATAAATTCCTTCGATTTGTTTTGTGATTTCGGGCCAAAGATAATTTTTCAAAACGCGCTCTTTGGCTTTGATGGCCGCATTTTCCCGCAAGCTGGAATCTGCGATGAGTGATTGCAACTTTGACTCCAGATCAAGTAAGTTATTTTTCTTAAAAGTATATCCGGCGCCATCAACCAGTTCGCGGTTCTCGGCGATGTCGCTCGCTAGCACGCATACGCCCGCCCCCATCGCATCCAGCAACGACAAAGATAGGCCTTCGAGATCGGAAGGCAAAACGAAGATACAGGCGTGAGTGATGATTTCGTTGAGCTGCTCTCCCGATAGCCAATCGAGAAAGAGAATTTGTTTGCTGGCGTGATCTTTCAGTTTCGAAGCATAGCAGTCGGCATACGTTGATCCTCCAGCCAAAACCAATTTCATAAGAGGATGGAGTTCCTCATAAGCTTGAATCAACAAGTGGCAGTTTTTCTCAGGAGAGAGCCGCCCGAGGAACAGAATGTATCTGCCGGGTTCCAGTCCCCAGCCCTTCAGATGGCTCTGGCCATTGCGGACGCGGAGCGAAGTACCATTGGGCACGTAGCTAGTCTGCGCGTGGTATTGGGTTTCATAGCGTTGATGCAGAGTTTTCGAGACTACGATGGTCGAGTTAGGAAAGCGGATGGCAGCCTGCTCTCCTAAGCTGAGGAATTTGGAAGCCATCCATCCCCATTTTTTGCGTTGCCAATCGAGACCTTGGATTGTCACCACCGTTTTTTTCCCGGCGCAGCGCGGAAGAAACGAAAATAGTGCAGGACCAAGGGCATGATAGTGGACTATCTCGCAATCGCTAAAAGCCGCGTGGATGGTGCTCAATAATGTGTGTACCCAAGTCTCCAAGTGTTTGGTGCGAATGGTGGGCAGCCTCACAATTCGCATTCCGCTTAAACTGGTGTTCGGTGGAGTGAAATAGGACCGGCAGTAAACAGTTACCTTGTGTCCTAGCTCGGTGAGCCGCTTTCCAGTCTCTTCGTAGCACGTTTCAATACCGCTGTATTTGGAAACCACGCCCCGGCCACCTATGAAAGCGACCCGTAGCGGCCGCAGAACCCTCCTCTTTCGAATCAGATCCTCATATATGGTTAGTAGTTGTTCGTAGTGACTTTCTTGGGTATGGTTTTGTCGAACAAATTCACGGGCCTCATGGCCCATTCGCGCCGCAGTTTCTGGAGAGTGATAAAGCTCCGAAATAATTTGTGCCATGTGGTCGATTTCTCGTGGCCGGAACAACATCCCAGTTTTGCCATGTTGAATCAGCTCGCGTCGTGAACCTAAATCGGAAGCTACGACAGTCCTTCCAAGTGCGAACGACTCAAGGATGCTCTTTCCCATGGTTTCGTAGGCTCGTGATGGCAGCACGGAGAATCGCGACATTGCGATTAGCTTGTCCAGTTCCCTGCGATCTAGGTGTCCCATGAAACTTACATTTTTGAGCCGCAGGGTTTGGACAAGCAGCTCGAGTTCTGCACGCTGCGGTCCGGATCCGGCGATGATAAGGGGTATGTCCGGAAGCCTTTGCATCGCGTGTATCAGATCTTCAAGACCCTTTTCTGGCGAGAGACGCCCGAAGTAAACGATGGGCGCGTGCTCAGTGCAGTCCCCCGGCTTAGCGGGTGCAATGGTTTGAAAATGTTGAAGCACGTTGATTTTGTTTGCTTCCCAACCGGTCTCGACCAATTTTTCTTTTACAAATTGGCTGGGCGCCAGGAAGCGGTCCACGCACTTCTCGTAAGTGCGGATCCATTTATGAAAATAAGCTTCGGCCGCGAGCATCCAATCGGAGCCGGGAGGGCCCTGATAACATCCTTCAAGAATTACATTCCAGAACTTGCCCCCGGTGCATTTCTCGCAAGGTTTGGAGTGAGAGACCATGTTGTAACTTGGACAAATCATTTTGAAATCATTCAGGTGATAAAGCACAGGGACGGCCTGCGCTTTGAGTTCCCATAAAATGGAAGGGGAAAGATGGTGATAAATGTTACGTACATGCGCCACGTCCGGGCGAAAGTCCACAATCATATTGCGAAGCTTGCTACGCGCTTCCAATGAATAGATCGCGCTAATACCTTGTGCCGCGCGTCGCACTAATCCAGCGCGGCTGCTCTTAAAATCGACGTGATTGACGAAGTGGTGGTCGTAAGGCGTAGCTTTGCCGCGGTCATCGGCCATTGAAAAAAGCGCTACCTCGTGGCCCCGAGCTCGCAACATCTCCATGGCCGCGAACATGTAGACTTCCGTACCGCTGAACGCGAAATTATATTTGTTGCAAAACACAATTCTCATGAGGATTGATTTCTTGTGACATGGGTAGTCGCTGTAAAAGCAAATTGGCGAACTCCGACAAGTTTGTCTTCCGGTTGTACTGGTCCACAATTAGGACGCGGGCCGCGTTAAGGATTCGTTCTAAGCGTTCGGTTGGGGAGTTCTGAATTTCTTCTATCTTCGAGATGAAGCTATTAACACAGCCAGGCCGGTATAAGAACCCGGTTTCGCCATCTACGACTAACTCTGGTATGCCGGTGATGGCTGGCGCCAGAACAAGTCTTCTCCTGGCCATCGCTTCCATCAGCGCAAGCGGGATTCCCTCACTGTGGCTGGTCAATACAACGAGATTGCAATTTGAATAGTAGGCATCGAGCCGTCGCGGAGACAGGTAGCCTAGCAAGACTACTTCGTGCTCGAGATGATGAAGTCGGACCAGACTACTCAACCGCCCTCGCTCCTTCCCCTCTCCGGCTATCAGACAGGCGAATCTTTGGCCTCGCCGTTTCATACTCGCGCATGCATTGAGTAGGAAGGCATGGTTTTTGACCTGGTGAAGGCGTCCCACTGAAAGTAGCAACAAAGCGCCTTTGTTGACTCGGACATGACTTGTCAGTGAGCCGACTGTTGTATCGACGCCCATATGTTGAACGAGCACTCTTGCGGGATGAATGGCCGGATAATTGTCTAGAATGAAATTCCGATTGAACTCGGATACCGTAGTGCAGAAGTCGCAGTGTGCCAGCTTGGTCCCTATGAAAGCGCTGTTCAGGAGTAAATCGGAACCGTGCAGAGTAATGCTATAGGGGACCCGACATAGTCGTGCGGCAGCCATCGCAACCCAGGCGCTGAAGTATCCGTGGTGTACGTGAATGTGGTCTACCTTTGCAGCTTGCAGAAGGACCGCGAGGTACGCTCCCAGAAAACTGTGAGTCAATGCCTTCGCTCTTCTGGTGATTGACTGGTGCTCGGCAAAAAAAGCATCACGAAGGATTTCGAAGAGTACAGTGATGTGCTGGATACACAACCATAAGGCTGCTATCACAAAGGTCAATCCCAGCGGCCACAGATACACGGTTTCCGACGCCCATGCTTTCAAGGACGAGTTGAGAGCTTTAGATCGCTTTGAACTAAACGGGATCACGACAACACCGCGGCGCCTAATTTCAGCGATCTCATCCATAACGTAAGGTTCGGCAGCCGAAGGGAACATATTCGTGATGTAGGCTATATTTCGCAAGTGTCTCCTGATCGATCTCAGTCGTTTGTGTCGCCCCGCCTTAAGTCATCCCGAAGGTAAGCCAGCCAAACGCCTGCTTTGAGTGGAATTGTTCGAGCACTTGTGATGCAGCGTTGCATGTGAAACCTTACGTGGGCAACGGCTGACCTCAGGAGGCCCCTGTAAGATCCGACACTGTCTCAACTCAACTGATTTCGAAATGCATTGCCTGCCTGGCCTGGTAATTTTGTGAGGCCAGCATCCCTGCGATCGTGAAGAGGATTGCGTTTACGAATTGATAGCTCATAACCACAAAGGTGGCGTTGACCAGGTACACCATGAGTAGCAGGGGCCAAAGCCTGCGAAATCCGGCATCGAGGAAATTGCCATTGGGCGGCGCCTTGAAGCACTGACTCCGCCTTCCCAGCCGGAAAAGGTCGATGATCATCCAAGCATACAGAGACAGCCCAATCAGGCCGTGTTTGACCGCAATCTCTAAATAGGTATTGTGGAAAAGGAAAAATGGCGGATGAAAATCGCTAATACGGCGCCCTAGCTCGGGCTGGATAGTATTGGCCTCCCACCCTCCAAGAGGCTTCGCCAAAAACATTTGCCATCCCGCTACGTACATACCCACGCGAAACTCGACTGGACTTGTCTCTTGCAACCGGTCGCCTAAGGAGGTGCTGATATTGCCCAGTAACAAGTAGCCGACGGTACCGAGTGCACAGAAAATTATCACTGCAAAGCAGGCCCGCCTTAGTCGCGTATTGGAGGCTAGAAATGGCAGCAAGAAAACTGAGCTGGCGAAAGTTGCCCAGACGGCTCTCGTCTTTGTGGCGAGAATGGCGAGAGGAAGCGCCAGCATGAAGCTTATGGCCAATGATGTGCGTAGTTTGCAGCGGCGGAATGAGTCGATAGCGACTAGTCCCAAAATATTTAGACTCACTCCGTTGGCGACAGCCTGTAAGAAAGGTCCCCGTGCGCGGTCGAAATGAATACCGATGTTTTCGTTCAAGATGTACTGCGGATAGATGAGCCAGCGCACGTCAATTAGGAAGAAGACTGCGATGAGACAGAGGTAGGCCAGAACCGCGAGTGAAAATATTTCGAATTGCCTGATAGAAGCATCGTGGGTGAATACCAGTCCTGCTAGAAAGTGAAGGAGGAGCGGCACAACCCATTTAGAGGCAAAGAGACTCCAGTTCTCGGCAGAATAAGGCTCGGAGCACACACTACAAAAGGCAATTAATACAAGGCCAGCTAAAGGCCCAGTCACTGGTTTCGGTATCCAGATACGCTGCTTGAGAGAGAGTGTCCTTAAAACTACTGCGGCTAGCACAACTAGCAAGGCCACTCGATCAAGAGAATAAAACTGCACGTCGGGTGGCCGAAAGAGCATAACTGCCATTGCAAAAAGATAGAGCAGGGAGGGCGCAACCAGCAGCACGTGAAACGGTCGTAGTAAGCACAATACGATGGCCTCGGAGACGCTGCGGTCGGGGAGTGCGTTTCCTTGATCCCGGACCGAAACCATTGCGCCGACAGAACTGTGAGTCGCTAGCCTCACGCGCCCGTACCTCGTATTACTGCGAAGATCGTCTTGTACAAGATTTTCATGTCCATCGCCAGCGACCATCGCTCGATGTATTCGAGATCAAGAGCCATGTTGCGTTGAAAAGAGGGATCTCTGCGGGCGGTGACTTGCCAGAGTCCGGTGATACCCGGGGTCACGTCAAGGCGCCGGAAATCTAGAGGAACGTAAGATTCAAAATCGTCAAGAGGATGCGGTCTCGGCCCTACCAGGCTCATTTCCCCGAGCAACACATTCCAGAGTTGTGGAAGCTCGTCCAAACTGTATCGGCGAAGAATCTTGCCGATTCCAGTGACCCGCGGGTCTTCAGACATTTTAAAAAAGGCACCAATTCTCTCATTTTGGGATTTGAGACCGGCCTTCATGCATTCGGCGTTTTGAATCATTGTGCGAAATTTTAGGCAAGTAAAGATGCGTCCGTTCTTTCCAGCCCGGGGGGCGCTGTAGAAAACGGGGCCCCGGGAATTTACTTTGATGAGTCCCGCAATGAGCACCATCAGAGGGGAGAATGCAATTAAGCCCAGGGTGGCACTTACCAGGTCGATTGTCCTTTTCAAAAGGACTGCTTGCGGTTGGGCGTGAACCGTCTGGACCACCGATTGGCGAAAGGCTGAGACCGGAAGAGACAGCCCGACGAACGCCGCCGCAGACTCAAGCTTTTTGCGCCGTCTCTGTGGACTATGAGAGGGAATGACTAGAAAGCGAGCGGCCAATGCCATTTCTTTCTCGTTTGCTGGTTGAGAAGGTTGCGAACTTTGCATTTTCGTCCTTTCCAAATGGTTGTCTGAACCCGCCGATGGAGGTCAGAGTCGCCTGTAAATTCCCTCAGGAATTGGAAATTTACGTTCAGTGAGAACCGTGCCAAGCAGGCGTACATCGGCCGAATGGAAGCCTTCTTTCACCTTTTTCGCTGCAACTCTACGGGTAGAATTCGCGGTCAGCACCATAACAACGCCATCGCAGAGATGTCCGAGTAAAGACGCATCGGCAGATTCGCTCGCTGGGGGGGCGTGAAAAATCGTATAGTCGAAGTCGAGGCGGAGTTCGTCGACGCGTTGGCGCAGCCAGGCGGTGGAGAGCACCGTTTCTTCGCCAAGGAACTTATCTGCCGGAACCAGCCACACCTTGTTCGATAAGCGCAGAGCTGAGTCTCGAAGGCAATCTGAAGGTCGATGACTATGGGGGGGGAAGAAGGTTTAGATGTGTCGTCTATAGTAACGAGAGCTTCGACTACGCATACACTTCCTACGATTTGGGCAGCAAGAGAATGTGCGACTTGGAGACAGATATCCTCCACATGGCTACCTGGATCGACCGCACTAAACACAACCTGCCTTGGGGCTTTTACAGTCACGGGAAAGAACACCTGCTGCACCAGAGAACGGATTTGTTCCCGCCCGAACCGCTTCACGTTCCATAGCGCGGGATCAAGAGGGACCTGCGTGGGGCGTACTGTCGCTTGCTCCTGATTGCCTTTGGTATCCGACGCAGCCACATCGAAACCAAATATCGTGTTCAGTACACCTGCATTACTCATGGCTTACACCTCGCATTCAGAATCTTCGGAACTTTTTTGAAGCACTTGTATTAGCCCTCATCTGTACTGGTGGGGAGCGACGCGATAACCGGCGATCCCAGATAAGCGAACACTTCCTCGGGGGTCCTGAATCCAGGTGCAAGATAGTCGGCGGTGAAGGCCAAGCCGGTGCTGACGGTACCGCCTACAAACAATCCCACCGCACCTAACATTCCTATAGACCAGACAGGAAGAATTGGGACTTCGGCCTTCTGGACGATAGCGACGTTCAAAAGTCCACCTTGATCCAGGGCGTCTCCGATTCGCGCTTCTTCTCTCTTGTTGACGTACAGTACATACTTTTCTTCCGCTGACTTGAGCGCCTGCACAAGCTGTTCCTGTTCGATGGCCTGGTTCCCGAGCTGACGAGCTGAGGATTTATAGTCGGAGAGCACATTGGCGGATGCTGCCTGGCGCACCTGCAGCGAAGCGACTTCAACTCGGCACTTGGCTAGTTCGGCCCGGGTCCAGACGCTGGTGGGATCGGGTTGAGTAGTGACGTCCCGCACCGGGGCGTGATCTTCAGCAGCGATTGCCCTTTTGGTTTCAGCAATTTCTTTGTCTACTTCTTCGATCACGCGATAGGAAGGCTGGAACTTGGATAGCAGTTCGGTGCGCTTGAGTCCCAATCAAGAAGCTTTAATTTCATTTCTCCGAGCAATTGCGGATTGTCCGAACTCTTAATAATGGTAGTGGCACGTTCTGGCAGCACTCTGAGGTTGGCTTCGAGGGTGTGTACCTTCTGGCGCGTCTCCGCCAAGGCCACCGAAGAGTCGCGATAGGTCGCATCGGCTTCGCTGACCTTCTTCAATTCGTTGTCCCGCTCGAGCGCGGCGGAAACAACTCCCTCGATTTGAGTAAACTGCATGAGTTGACGTTCCGCTCCCTGAAGTGTCCGGCGCGACTCACTAACCTGCTGATCGAAGAACTGGTACTGACCCAGAGGACGCCGGGTTTGTTGATGTTTGTCGAAGTATGCGGTCGCGAGGTTACGCAGTACAGCAGCAGCCAGCCCCGGATTAGAAGATTTGTAATTAATGGTGATCAAGGCAGATTTCTTGATGGCCTCGATGTCCAGTTGTTTTCCGAGACGCCGCACCGCGCGCGCTTTCCTTACCTCTTCGCGGCCGCCGAGTCCCCACGGCATTGCCCATCCATCGAGAAGTCCGGAATTGTTGACTACGTTGTTCAAGATGTCCTGCCCTTGCATGAGTTCCACTTCCGAGTTCAGTTCCTCATCTGTCACCTGCTCATCTTGTATGAGCGGGGACTGGCTGGCAGTGGCCGTCAGCAGAGGGTCGACACGCCCCCGGCGAACCAATACTTTCATTTGCGCTTGATAGGACGGCAGAAGAATTCCCCAACCAAGGATTCCTGCGAAAATTAACGCGAATGAGAACGTCCATATCCGGCGCTGGCGGAAAAAGATTGCCACTACGTCTCTCAAGCTCGGAGACGGACTCCACACGATCTTCGGGTATATAACAAGGTCTTCGGTCATGGGCTTCGGAGATGACAGGAAATCTAAAATTTAGTTGGAGTCGAGTAGAGATTCATATCGGACGTCGGCAAGAACCTTTTGATCTTGGAAATTGCGTTTTGGGGGACGAAGACGAAGTCGCCAGGCGCCAAGTGAATGTCCTCGCCCAAGTCTCGCGACTTCAGCAAGGACTTGACGTTAATCAGATGTGACTCGACGACGTCTGCGGTTAGCCGGCGGAATAGCACAACCTGAGAATGTTTTGAGCGCTCATTAAAACCCCCCGCAAGCGCGATCGCCTCGGTCAAGGAAATGTCCGCGCGCAGGTCGTATTTGCCCGGTCGGCCTACTTCTCCCCCGGCGATGAAGTATGGGCGGTCGAAATCTTTTAAAAAGATGTTGATCTCAGGGTCGCGCAGTACCAGAGAATACGCCTGTCGAATTGCTTCGCGCAGTTCCGGTAATTTCAGTCCTTCGGCATAAAGTTCGTTGAGGCCTTTTAGTGTGACAAAGCCATCGGGTTGAACGCTGACGACTTGATCAAATTCGGGCTCGAATGCGAACTTGATTTCAATTACATCACTCTTATGTAGCCGGTAAAGCGGACGGCGCTCCCCCGTCAGGGCTGGACTCCATGAGCTAGGATTCCGTGAGCCGTCCGCCGCACCGGATGTGGTCTGTGTTCTCCCAGGTTTGCCGGGGACCGGGGAGACCTGGGCGTCAGCCACTATCGAGGCCTGTAGTAAAACGCAGGCGATGATTGCGAGATGGATTTTTGTTCTCACTGCTGCATGGAAGGTAATGCGAGCCGGGCAAGCGGACAAGACATGGGAAGTTCCGCCTACTATGGTGGACGATGCAGCTTTGCATCGCGTCCATCGCGTCGAGTTGCGGCGTGCAGTGGCTTTGCGTTCCCGTGGTGATTTGTACGCGGCATCTAGCGCCTTAAAATGTTATTTTTCGGCGAGCCGACGCAATGAGAGTCCAAAAAAGGCTAAACAGAAACGCGGTGCGCTTCATCTACTTTCGTGGCAGGCGCATAAGCGGACTTGCGCAGCCTTGTGTATCTCAGAGTAAGCAGGTACCGCGAACCCTCGGAACACGTAATCCGCAACCACGGCGCTGCTCAATCCCGTAGTGGCACTGGCAATTTGTATCAACGCTCTCTTTTTCCACTAGTCGCATCCCAATTTGACCCGTAGCTTAGTCACAAACCCGAGCCTGACACCGCTATAGGATTAACTTTCTTTATTAACGCCGGCGTTATCTTTCATGAAAATAAAAAATCCATCACAACAAGTTCAAACTGAAATTATCCGGGTCTTGGTTGCCGATTCCAATCAGATGCAATCCCAATTGCTGGTAAACGCGCTCCGACGGCGCAAGGAATTTGAAATTGCGTCCTGCGAAATGAATATGGCCTCGATAGTAGAGGCCATCGAAAGTCGGAATCTGCAGGTCGCTATTCTAAATCTCGAGCACCCTCGCGACAGCTCGCCGGACATGGCCATCGTGCGCCGCTTGCAAATTGCCCACCCACAAATCCCCAAAATTCTTTTGCTGGATGATTGCGACCACGGGAGGGTGGTCAGCGCGTTCCGCTCCGGCGCCAGGGGAATTTTCTGTTTCTCGGAGCATCCATTCCGACTGCTTTGCAAATGCATTCGCTGCGTACATAACGGAGAGATTTGGGTGAACACTGAGCAAATTCAGCAACTTATCGAGGAAGTCAGCCACGTTCCGTCGTTGCGAACGGTGAATTCGCTGGGACTAAAGTTGTTGACGCCGCGAGAAGAACAAGTCGTAGCGTTGGTCGCTGACGGACTCAGCAACCGCGAAGCGGCACAAGAACTTAGCCTCAGCGAGAACACGGTGAAGAAATATCTATTCCATATTTTCGATAAGTTAGGGGTTTCGAGCCGCGTTGAGCTAGTGTTGTTCGCCGTTAGTCACGGAGAACATCGAGATGCGGAGTGGGTGGCGGGTCGGCAGCAGAAAGCTTCATAAGCTTGGATTCTTCGAAACATGGGTATAGCCAATTCGGCTTCACCGCATCGCCCGGGCTGTTCCAACTTGCAGTATTCGAAACCGAGTCTGACGATTGGAGGCGTAGAATTGAGCATTCCCTCACACTATTCAACGAAAGGCAATGAATCATGGAACCAGAAAAAGAAACTGCCGATACAAGTACACAGAGTAGGCATGTGGGCGTAGCCCTTACCTTCCTGTTGATCGGCCTGGGTGCAGGTGCGCTTGCGGGATACGTATATGCTCCGCGAACGGGAAAACAGGCGCGGAAGAAACTTCGCCGTCAATTCAACTATGCTAAAGGCACGGTAGGTGACTGGTCCGGCGACGCGAGAGACCTCGCTGGAGATGCCCTTGAGCGCGGCGCGGCTCTGGCTGAGGAATTCATTGACAAGGTGGGGCCGTTGTTGTCGCGCTTCAAGCGCTAATGCTGCGCTCTTGCAAAACGCACATTTTCAACAGCAATCTCACAGGAAAAAGGTTAAATTCAAAGCATCTTCACTCTCTATCTACAGTAAAGACTGTATGTACATCTGAGCTGGCCCGTTGGAGATAGTGCTGACGAGATAGCCCCCAGAAGGGCGTGTACCGCTAGACAAGCCAAACTTACCAGGGTAATCGGGAGGAAGGTCTCTAGGCCAGTAAACTAAGGCAGTATGGAAGACTCCCGCAAGCAGATGGCGATTGCCGCAGGTGCGGGGGCCCTGCTGTTGCTCGTCTTTTTAGGATACTTGACCCACCTGAACGGACAAGGCCCCGTGCTGTCGCGTTCGGACGAGCGTGATCCACTCTCTGGAGTTCCAAATTCCATCTCCTTAAACCCCTTGCGCGACCGAGGCTCAGAACACGCAGCCTCGAAATATTTAAAAATTATGCGCGACGGGAACTGCCAGTCTCAGTTGGCGGACATGGAAAAAGATTATCGTAGAAAGTATGCCGGATTCATCTGCGATTCGGAGATGCAACACCCTTTAATATCATGGACGCTGGTGGATTGGGACGATCAACCTCCGCTTCGCATCTTGCAATACCGCGGCAAGAGGTTCAGCGACGCGACAAGAAAGAACACCTACGAAGAGTTGCTATCGTTGACCCTGACAAATAAAGAAGGCGGTTGGAAAGTCACGAAGTACGACGCGATGTATTAGACTCGCCGACCAAGATCATCATGAAGGTTGTGCTCGCGCAACCGTCGCTCACAGTCACTCGTGAGCTTTCGAAACAGCAACGTCCGTTAGCCCCGCGGTTCGTCGAAGCCTAATAAAAATCAGCAGTTGAGCGGTCAGAGCTGCTGAGCTGTCCAGGGCCACGTCCCGAATGTTCCCCGTACGCGAAGGAATAAACGTCTGATGCCATTCATCTAGACTAGCTACCAGGGTAGTCATTAGATAGGCGACCGTGCTCCACCTCAGGGTCCATGGGACTATGGCCCCGACTGGAAGTGTTGCCCGCCATGCGCGAAAGAGCAGCCAGCTCAAGGTGAAATACCCTACGAAATGTCCCGCCTTACGGATGTAATGATGCCAGACGGGAAAACGAGCGGGGGAGACCCCGAAAATAAAGTGGAGCGCGGGATACAGAAATCGGCTGGTGTTCGCGGAAGACAGGTAATTGGTGGATTCAATCGCAATTATGCACAGCCAGACGACGGCGGGTGCCCATGCCTTCCAAATTTGCCCGGTTGATGGCTTCAATCGGTGCAGCTACTCTGCCGCATAGTTAGGCGCCTCGCGGGTGATCATAACGTCGTGAACGTGGCTTTCGCGAAGGCCGGCGACGCTGATGCGAACGAAGCGTGTCTTCTGAAGAAGTTCCGAGATGGTGGAGCATCCACAATAACCCATTCCTGACTTCAATCCGCCTACCATTTGGTGGACGATCATAGAGACTGATCCGCGATAAGGGACGCGGCCTTCCACGCCTTCAGGAACCAGTTTTGGCATGCGGTTTCCTTCTTCGCCGTTGCCGCTCATTGCGGCCGAAGCTTCGCCTTCGACATTCTGGAAGTATCGTTCGCTTGAGCCGGCGGCCATTGCACCGAGCGATCCCATTCCTCGGTACGACTTGAAGGTGCGTCCTTGGTAAAGGATCAGTTCCCCTGGGCTTTCATCGGTACCCGCAAACATGGATCCAATCATCACGGCGCACGCTCCCGCGGCCAATGCCTTGGTGATGTCTCCGGAAAATTTTATGCCCCCGTCGGCGATAATTGGAACGCCCGCGTCTTTCGTGGCTCGGTAAGCTTCCGCAATCGCTGTAATTTGAGGAACTCCAGCACCGGTGACAACTCGGGTAGTACAAATCGACCCAGGACCGATGCCAACTTTGATTCCATCAGCCCCGGCCTTTGCCAGTTCGCATGCGCCGTCGAACGTCGCCACATTTCCGGCGATGAGTTCGACGTCGGGCAACTTCGCCTTAATGGACCGAATGGCGTCCAGTACTCGGCTGGAGTGGCCGTGGGCACTGTCGATAGCAAGCAGATCGGCTTTCGAGGCGGCGAGTTCTTGCGCTCGCTCTAAGAAATCTCCGGTTGCCCCGATGGCGGCGCCTACTCGCAGGCGCCCATGAGAATCCTTTGCCGCGTTGGGATACTTCAGCTTCTTCTGAATATCTTTTACCGTGATCAGGCCCTTCAGGTTGTAATTGTCATCGACCACCAGTAACTTCTCCACGCGGTGCTCGTGCAAAATCTTTTCCGCGTCTTCTAGTGTCGTACCTACCGCGACAGTGATCAGATTCTCTTTGGTCATGACCTTGCTGATGGGCACATCGAAGCGGGTTTCGAACCGAAGGTCGCGGTTGGTTAGAATACCAACCAGTTTTTTATTTTTGGTAATGGGTACCCCGGAGATTTTGTATTTCCGCATTACCTCCAGTGCATCAGAAACTATATCGTCCGGCGACATGGTTACCGGATCAACGATCATGCCGCTTTCCGAACGCTTCACTTTGTCCACTTCATTGGCCTGCTGCTCGATGGTCAGATTCCGGTGGATGATTCCCAGACCTCCCTGTTGTGACAAGGCAATGGCCATATGCGATTCGGTGACTGTATCCATGGCGGCGCTTACGATCGGGATATTCAGACGTATGTTCCGCGTCAGTTGGGTTTGAGTGTTAGCGAGGGCGGGTATCACATCGGAGCGCGCGGGGAGAAGCAACACGTCATCGAAAGTGAGGGCTTCGGGTACGGGGAAGTGAATCATATTTTTATTCGGTTGATTACACCTTTTATTCTAACGCTTGATGGAGGAATAGGCCGTTGTCGTGTCGTTTTTTGTACCTGGACGTCCCCTTCTAGCGCCAGGAGATCGCGTCATCGTTCGCTGTGGCACCCATGGAGAGAGCGATCCAGTTCACTTACAATTTTGTCCATTACTCAAGCGGAATGGCGCTCTATTTCGGAGGGCTGACTTCAGCATCCTGTGGAAATGACTTGAGGGTGACTGGTTGTGATTGGGTTGTAGTTTTTTTATCTTCGCTGACCTTTGACTCTGTCAAAGTTCCATGCAGAATGTAGTAGCCTTCCTCATCAGGCTTCTTTCCTTCGCCGCGTTCAATAGTGCCTTTGAATTCATACGATATGTTTTGCGCCACTTCGGTAGTGAAAACCAGTTTTTTCCCGTCCAGCCTGCCATTCTTGAAAAAGTGATCGACAAAAGTTTTTTCGCCGTCCCCTTCTTTAAACCGGGAGACGAAGCCCGTGACCATGCCGTGGTCTTCGACCGTTAACTGGACAAACTCGCCCTCCTGGAGGAATGCGTACATGCCGGAGTAGTCAGGGTTATTTTCAGCAACAGGCGCAGTCTGCGCCACCCCAGTTGCAAGCCCCGCAAAAGTCAGCAATATCACAACAAAGTTTGTCACCAAATTTCCTGCCGTTTCGAAGTTCATCAATTCTCCATTCCCGCCAGCAGCAATAAAGATAATAGTGCTCTTTTTAATCCCAATGCGCGCCCCTCGCAATCAAACCATTCCTGTTGCGTGTGCGCGCCACCGCCTGAACCACCGCCACCGATAGCAATGGCTTCACGTCCCAGCGAGATTGGAATGTTCGCATCGGTGGAAGCGCGCTGCTGTGTGGCGATATTGCCCAGTTCGAAATCAACCGCCCGAATAACCTGGAGTATGTGGGCATTGTGATTGAGTTCGCCGCCTGGGCGGTCACCGATACAAACTACCTCGCTAGTTAAATTTTGCGGCGGTTTTGGTGGACCGGAATTGGCAGTCGTGCGAGACCCAACTTCTATCGCAGATGAAACACTATCCCTGAGTGCCTTTTCCAACCGGTCGATTTCTGACACGGAGGCAGAACGAATATCCACTCGCATACAAGCGGATTCGGGAATGGAATTGACCGAAGTTCCCCCTCGGATAATTCCGATATTAAAGGTCGTTTTGGGGAGCGAGGGCAAGCTCGTTTGGGCGAACAGATGTATGGCATGGGACAGAACCTGAATCGGGTTAAGGACGCCGAAATCGGTCCACGAATGGCCTCCCGCGCCACGCAAAGTAACTTCGAATCGACGGCTGCCTAAAGCTTCGCACACGATAGTCTCGGATCCTGCGCCATCGAGCACCACGCTGTACGTGATTAAATCCCTATAGGCCGACTCAAAGAAAATATGGCGTATCCCCCGTAGATCTCCCTCGCCCTCTTCCCCTACATTACCTATAAAAAGAAGTGCTGAATCGAGAGTTACACCTTCTGACTGAAGGGCTGCTACTATACCGAGCAGCGCCGTGACTCCCGCCGCGTTGTCAGATATTCCAGGCCCGAAAAGGCGGCTACCTTGCTCGCTGATGTCCAGCTCTGTTCCGGCTGGAAAAACCGTGTCGATGTGCGCGCTAACAGAAACGCAGTTGGTTTGTCGCCCCCGCCTGATGCCTAGAACGTTACCGACTTCATCGATGTGCACATCCTCCAGACCAAGCTCCAAAAAACGCCGGGCTAGCCATTCCGACCGTGACGATTCTCCAAAGGGAGGAGCGGGAATTTTCGCCAACTCGACCTGCCAGGACCTGAGCCTATATTCATGCTCAATCAGCCAATTGCAGGCCTTCCGAACTTGCGGCAAGGCAGCGACGCTGACGAGTTCGGCCCGAACATCCGCCTCAATTTCCGGCAATCCAGGATGGGCTCGGGCAGGCATTCCCTCATACTATATCGGCCCAGGGACTTAGAGATGCCCGATTGTCGGCTTCCTACAAGCTGAGTTTTTAAGTTCACGCGCTAATGTGAGACTCGACTGCATCTAATTAAAGACGAAAGGGAATCCTCGTTTATTCTAATGAACATGAAATTTGCTTCTTGGGCCGCGTGCCTGATCCTCATTCCACTATCGGTTTGCCTGCACAGCTTCGGACAGGAAGGCGAACTGAACTCCGCCAAGCCTGCCAATATCACCGTGGAACAAATCATCCAGCGATTCGCCGCCAAGGAGAAAGAATTCAAAGATGCGCGGGATCAATACACATTCCGGCAATCAGTAACGGTGCAAGCCCTTGAAGGCGACACGGTGGCGGGAGAATACAAGGAAGTCTTCGATGTCACCTATGATGACAAGGGCCGGCATTTGGAGAATGTAGTGTTCGCGCCGCAATCGAGCTTGGATGCTGGCGGCATATCGATGTCCCCCGAAGATTTGGATGACATTCGCCACCGCTTACCATTCGTGCTGACATCCGAGGAAATCGCCGAGTATGACATCCTCTATGTAGGGCAGCAACAGGAGGACGAACTCAAGTGCTACGTGTTCGATATCGCACCAAAAAAGATCGAAGGCAAAAAACGCTATTTTCAGGGGCGAATCTGGGTAGACGACCACGACTTTCAAATTGTGAAGACCTTCGGCAAGACCGTGCCTGACATCCGGCATAAAAACAATGAAAATTTGTTTCCCAAGTTCACCACATGGCGGACCCAAGTGGATGATAAATATTGGTTTCCCGCATTTACTAAAGCGGACGATACTTTGCATTTCAAGATGAACGATGTCCATATTCGCGAGATCATCAAATACGAGGATTACAAAAGATTCGGGGCGAGGACGAAGATCACCTACCAAGGAAAAGAAGTTCCGAAGGCGGACGATAAAGGGAACACGCCGGATAAGTAACGAGTTAGGCAGGAATGCGTAGGCGAAGAAATGACTATGGGAAGAGGGACGTCCTTATGCTCCGATGGGCTTTCAGGGCACTCAATAAAACAAATATTTTCGCCACTTGTCATCTGAGCGGCCGATTAGTCGCATGATGTGGCGGCTCGTGTGAAGATTGAAGGCGCGGGGTTCCCGCAACAACTTCATCCCGGCTTCGGCTGGTGAGTGATTTCCCTTGCGGCGATTACACGGATGGCAACAGGCCACCAAATTCTCCCAAGATGAGGCCCCTCCGCGCGACCGCGGCGTTACGTGGTCCAAAGTAAGCTCCCCAGAAGGCAGCAGCTCGCAACAATACTGACAAGTGTTGCGGTCACGCAGCAGTATGTTTTTGCGGGAAAGTGCCCTGGTCTGATGAGGGATACGGCGGTACTCAAGCAACCGTATGACCGAGGGAACGCGCAGCGCCAAGCGGGCCGCATGAAGAAAATGTCCATTCTCTTCTTCGGTCATGGCCACGCCTTTGAGCACCAGCACGATGGCTCGGCGCGCGGCACAAACATTGATTGGTTCATAAGAAGTGTTAAGGACTAGCACGGGTGCGTGCAGGGCGTGGCCGTTTCCTGATGCCGTAGTCTCCATCTCAGGAGCTAAGACGCCTGAGGGAGACGCGGGAGTTCTAGCCGGTGCCGCTGCCGAGTTGTTCCATTTTCCAGCCATGCGAAGTCTGTCGAATTATCCCGCCATCGCTATCGGCGGTTTAAATTGCGCACTCATCTGATTAACTCTTTTCAGCGTCCTTGCCACCGTCGCAACCCAGACCTGGCTTGCCCCTGCGCGCATAAGTACCCGCGCGCAGGCTGAAGCGGTAGTGCCCGTGGTGAAGACATCGTCTATTAATAAGATGCGCCGGCCTGACACTTTCTCCGGATTGGGCACAATAAATGCCCCACGAAGATTTTCTCTGCGCTGATTTTGTGTGAGGCCAATTTGAGATTTGGTAATGCGTCGCCGTCTTAGCACTCCCGCTTCAAGCTTGAAACTTTTAGCCAGATCGGGATCCTTGAGGGCGGCGCGGGCGATCAAATCTGCCTGATTAAATCCGCGCTCGCGAATCTTGGAGCGGTGCAGAGGAACTGGAACAGCCAATATTGCAGTTTCACCGAACAGGTTTTGATCCTGCATTCGAGGATGCATTCGCAAAAGAACCGTTGCGAGCATAGCGCCCAAAACTTTCGAAGCTGGTCGTACGTTGTCGTATTTCAGGAGGTGAATTAAGTCCCGCAATCTGGTTTCGTAGCTGGCGTATGCTGATGCGGATGCGTAAGGCGGTTTCTCGTTTCGACATGGCTCGCAAATTTTATGCTCAGAGTTGTCGCCGGCCGCGTCGACGACCGTCCCCCCTTTGTCACCGTAAACGCCTTTACTTTCATGGAGCAGGGTCTGTCTAGCTTCCCCGCAAATCTCGCAGAATTCCCCCTCCGTCGGTTGAATGGAGAGAATACATTCGGAGCAAACCGGCAGCCGGGAAATATTCGTTAGATAAGCGTCGCACAGCCGGCACTCGGATGGAAAAATCGTAGCGAACAGGCTCTCGGCGATGCCATAAATCCAGGGGACAGGTGTGCGCTTCCGCTTTGCGGCTTGGGTCGCGATAGCTCGCGTTAGGTCCCCGGTACTGCTGAAGACGAACCTCCCTCGTCTGGGAGCTTGCAAGTTCGGCCAGACGCGCTGGACGTAGTATAACGGCGCAAGATTGCGTTCGCAACGAACTCACGAAGAAGAGCATCTGGTCTCCCGAACTCTCAAGGTGCAAAGCTTCGGGGTTTCCTCGAGTTCTCCACTTCCAGGCCCCTGTCCCACCTCTACGGTCGGCTGTACCATGTAGCGTGCTTTCGTTGGCAGACGCAGTTGCGAAGTTCATCTGCAAGGAAGACCTTCTCCGTCCCGGTGACCGCATCGGCTTGGCGGTGTCCGGTGGCGCAGACTCAGTCGCTCTGCTGCGGTTGATGCTGGATTTGCGGCTGCACCTCGGTGTAGTTCTCTGGGTGCTTCATTTCAATCACAAGTTGAGAGAAGAGGATTCCGATTCAGATGAACAATTTGTAAGAGAGTTATCTCAGAGAAATGGGTTGGATTTTCTTTGCGGAAGTGCCGATGCGGCTGCACATGCTAAAGAGAAGCATTTAAGTCTTGAGGCTGGGGCACGGTCACTGCGCTACGATTTTTTCTTACGCGCGATGCAAGAAGCCTGCCTGGATTCAGTCGCCACTGCGCATACCTTGGATGATCAAGCGGAAACGGTTTTGTTGAAATTGGCCAGGGGCGCGGGCACCCGGGGCATGAGCGGGATCTATCCAAAATTGACAGTAGCTTCGCTTCTAAGTAGCGATAAGTCCGGCCGTTCGATCATTCGGCCGCTGCTTGGGCTTTCCAGACGGGATATTGAACTTTATCTACGCGAACTGGACCAGCCCTGGCGTGAAGATAAGAGCAACCGCGACCTCAGGCACTCGCGAAATCTGGTTCGTCATGGAATTCTTCCGCGATTGCAAGGCAGCTTGAATCCATCCATCCGCGAGGCTCTTGCAGAGACCGCGGAAATCGCTCGTGCTGAGGAAGAGTATTGGAACGCCAAAGTTGCTGAATTCATGGCTTCCGCTTCGGATGACAGCGCGCTAAATCGTGAGCTTTTGCGGGCTCAACCGTTGGCGGTGCAGCGCCGTTTGGTTCGCGCTCATGCCGAACACTTGGGATTCAAGCTAGACTTTAAGCATGTTCAGCAGATTTTGGATATCGCAGCCTCACAGTTGTCCGGCGGTAAAGTAGGGTTACCCGGAGGATGGAAAGCCGAGCTTGGAGATAGGAGAATACTTTTTCAACGAGGAGATCAGGTTCGGATCTTCGACTACGAATACGAGTTGCCAATTCCCGGACGGATCGAGGTACCCGAAGCCGGTAGCATCATTGAAGCCCTGCTGGCTCGGACATGCGGTCAATCAGCGTATAATCCCCTCGACGCCATTGATGTTTCCTTGGTCACCAGAAATTTGCGAGTAAGGAATTGGCGCGCCGGGGACAAGTTTTGGCCCGCAAATAGTAAGGCCCCAAGAAAAATTAAGGAATTGTTGCAACAGGTACACTCGACCGGAGCTGAGCGAAAATGCGTACCAGTCGTGGTCAGTGGCGATGAAGTGATTTGGCTGCGGGGATTTCGTTCGCCGTCGGCGCTGCGCCCATCCGATCCACGGAAAGACGCAATCATTATTCAGGAAACCATAATTTCTTGATGAATCAACCACTCAAACCGCCCCAGGCAATCATTGCTACGGAACAGATTCAGAAGCGCGTGCGGGAAATGGCCCGGCAGATTTCGGATGACTATCATGGCAAGACCATTCATGTGCTTGCAGTCCTCGAAAACGGATTCATGTTTGTTGCAGACTTGGTTCGGTCGCTCGAGGTGCCTCTCATTTGCCAATTTATAAAGCCGACCTACCACCGTCAGCAGGAAAAACAGCAGGAAGGTGGACGCGGTGACTGGCTGGAAATCTTCTTCAGCCACGAGCCTGACATCTCCGGCCAGCACGTCCTGGTGGTAGAGGGATTGGTTCATTCTGGAGTGACGACCGATTTCCTTATGAGCGATTTGAGGGCCCGCGGCGCGGCGTCGGTAAAGCTCGCGACGTTGTTGGACCGGCAGTCCGCGCGCCGTGTGCAATTGCAGCCAGATTATTTCGGGTTTTTAGTGGATGACGCCTTTTTAATCGGATACGGATTAGGCTCACCAGAACAAACCGAACGCAACCTGTCCTATTTGGCGATAGCCGACTTGCCGATTGCGAGTTGAGCTTATGGTTAATCCAAGTTTGTACTTATGACTTTGGTTACCACGGGGTCGGCATACATTAACCGCAGTCGAAGCGTTAGAATCGGAGTGTTGGGATTTCTTATATCCAAAAGCTTCTTGCGGCATCTAATTAGAAAAGCAAGCAATTGAACGGAGCCCGATCTTAGGAGTTCTTAAGTGAATTCAACAGCGAAAACCGTAATTTTTTGGCTTGTCATCCTCGTGTCGGCCTTTGTGCTCTGGGAAGTCGTGACCCAAAGCCACGCTGGGCCAAAAGAGAAGGAAGTCAACTTCTCACAGTTCCTCCAAGACGTTAATCAGGGACAGGTCAAAGAAGTCTCCGTTACCGGCATGGAAGTTCGCGGCAAGTATCGCAACGATAGCGGCTTCCATACCACGCAGCCCGCCAATTACCCCGAAATTTACAACACGCTTCAAGCCAAGGGCGTGAACATGACCATCCATGATGTCAGCAATAGCAGTTGGGCGTGGCTATATCAATTGGCTCCTCTGGCCCTGCTGGCTCTACTGTGGTTTTTCATGATCCGGCAGATGCAGACCGGCGGCAACAAGGCGCTTTCATTCGGAAAGAGCCGGGCCCGGTTGCTTTCGATGCAGCAGAAGAAAGTCACCTTCAAAGACGTTGCTGGCGTGGAAGAAGCGAAAGAAGAACTGAAAGAGATCATTGAATTTTTGCGCGAAGCGCAGAAGTTCCAAAAACTGGGCGGACGAATTCCTAAGGGCGTGTTGCTAGTCGGACCTCCCGGAACTGGGAAAACTCTCCTAGCAAGGGCCGTCGCAGGAGAAGCCAATGTTCCATTCTTCTCCATCTCGGGATCAGATTTTGTGGAGATGTTCGTCGGTGTGGGCGCGAGTCGGGTGCGTGACCTGTTTGAGCAGGGCAAGAAGAATGCTCCCTGCATCATCTTCATCGATGAAATCGACGCGGTGGGACGCCATCGCGGCGCTGGCCTCGGCGGTGGTCATGACGAGCGCGAACAGACCTTGAATCAACTGCTGGTCGAGATGGACGGCTTTGAGTCAAACGAAGGCGTCATTTTGATGGCCGCGACTAACCGTCCTGATGTGCTCGATCCTGCATTGCTGCGGCCGGGACGTTTCGATCGTCGCGTCGTGGTGAATCGCCCCGATGTACGCGGTCGCGAAGAGATCCTTCGCGTGCATACCCGCAAAATTCCATTGGCAGACGATGTTGATCTCTCCGTGTTGGCGCGGGGAACACCGGGATTTTCCGGAGCCGACTTGGCGAACATGGTGAACGAAGCCGCGCTAAGTGCTGCGCGACAGAATCGCAAAGCTGTATTGATGTACGACTTCGAACTGGCCAAAGATAAAGTCTTGATGGGCGTGGAGCGCAAGTCGCTGATTCTCACCGAGGAAGAAAAGAAGGTCACGGCATATCACGAGGCTGGGCATGCGCTAGTTGCGGCGAAGCTGCCTAATTCCGATCCGCTGCACAAAGTAACTATTATTCCGCGCGGTATGGCGCTGGGTGTGACCATGCAGCTTCCCATCGACGACAAGCACAACTACACCAAAGAATATTTAGAGACCACGATCTCTATCATGATGGGTGGCCGCATCGCCGAGGAGATGTTCCTCAACCAGATGAGCACCGGTGCGGGCAACGACATCGAGCGTGCAACCGAATTGGCCCGCAAGATGGTCTGCGAATTTGGCATGAGCGATCTTGGGCCGCTTACTTTTGGAAAGAAGGAAGAGCAGATCTTTTTGGGCCGCGAAATCGCGCAGCATCGCGACTACAGCGAGGCCACTGCCATCAAGATTGACGATGAAGTGCGCCGCATGATCGGGCAAGGTTACAACACTGCGAAAGGCATTCTCGCCGAAAACAACGAAGCTTTAGTGAGAATCGCTCTCGCACTGCTCGAACGCGAAGTACTCGACGCCAACGAAATCAAGCTGATTATCGAAGGACGCGAGTTGCCTAAGGTAATTCCGCCGCCGAAGGATGACGGAGTGCAACAAGTGCTGAAGCCAGAACCGGGCAGGCCAGGAATCGCAAAAGGTGAGCGTCCCGCGCCAGCTTAATCGCCTAGTTCGGTAGAAAAATAAAAAAGGCAGTCCTCCGGGACTGCCTTTCTAGCTATAGACTACCTTGCGCTCGCCCTTTACGATTCTGCCCACGGTAAATGCCTTCTCTCCCGCCCGCTCAATCACAGTTTGGGCCTTCTTGAATTTGGCTGAAGGCACCACCAGCAACATTCCCAATCCCATATTAAAAGTGCGGAACATTTCTTCTTGGGCCACGTTTCCCAGCTTTTGCAAGTGCTCGAAGATTGGGATCATGGGCCATGACCCCATTTCAATCAGAGCGGCCATTCCTCGCGGTAACATACGCGGCAGGTTTTCGGTGATCCCCCCGCCAGTGACATGGGCCATGGCCGTAACGCAGTCCGCATCCACCAAACGTTTGATTGCGGGCCAGTAGCTCTTGTGAGTGCGCATCAACTCGTTGCCCACTTTGCCTTTCAGTTCGTTGACGTAGGATTCTGGAGTGTACCCCGCGACTTCAAACAATAATTTGCGAGCCAGGGAATATCCATTGGTATGCAAGCCGTTAGAGGGCAGGCCTAAAATGACATCGCCCACTTCGACGGACTTCCCTGTGACCAGCTTTTCGCGCTCCACGACTCCCACAATAAATCCCGCGAGGTCATATTCGTCTTCGGGGTAAAACCCCGGCATTTCCGCGGTTTCTCCGCCGATAAGGGCGCAGCCGTTGTGTTTGCAAGCCTCGGCTAATCCCTCGACAACTTTTTCGGCGACTTCGGGCTCGAGTTTACCCGTCGCCAGATAGTCCATAAAAAACAGCGGAGTAGCTCCCTGTACCGCAATGTCATTGACGCAGTGATTTACCAGGTCGGCCCCGATCGTGTGATGGACCTTCATCTCGAAGGCGACTTTGAGCTTTGTGCCAACACCATCCACGCTCGAAACTAGTACGGGATTCACGTACTTTTTGTCGATCGCGAACAGAGCGCCGAATCCCCCTATTTCGCCCAGCACTCCCCGATTAAAGGTTTTGTGAGCGAGATACTTGATTCGCTTCTTTGTGCGATTGGCGCGGTCGATGTCGACTCCTGCGTCGGCGTAGGTGACAGGTGCGTTATTCGGTGAATTTTCGGGCACTGATTGGATCTCTGATTATGTGGGGAACCGCTGATTAAGCTGTTGCGAAGTACCGTTGAGTGCGGCCTATTGTAGCATGATGTTTGTCGCTTTTTGCCCTCCTGATGGGCTAAGGGCCGCCGCGATTACTTAACTCTCGAAATACCCTGATCACCTGATTGTTGATGTTTCCTCCCCAGTCCATCGTTTAAAGTAGCTCGGGAAAAGGCGCACCTTTGTCTAGCTCCATCCTTATTGTCGATGATAGCAAGGTAATTCGCCGTGCCTTGCGGCAGCTGTTTGAATCCACAGGATGGGACGTGTGCGGTGAGGCCGGGGATGGCAGAGAAGGGATCGAACTGGCCCAGCAGCTGAGACCTGATGTCATCGTCCTCGATATGTCGATGCCGGAAATGGATGGCATAGCGGCTGCGAAAATTTTGAAAGGATTGATGCCTCAGTTGCCCATCATTATGTTCACCAACTTCGCCGAAGACCAGTTCGTCCAGCAGGAAGTCCGCTCCGCCGGGATCACTAGAGTGGTCTCCAAGTCCGATTCCCATGCACTAGTCGACGCGGTCGAGAGCGTACTGCGCGCGTAATTCCCGGAGGACGTAACGGGGATCCCGCATCGAACTTCGCCCAACGAGTCCACGCAAAGCTAAAAAATCTCTCCTTCAATTACACTTGCTTCTCAATTTTGAGGATCAATCCATGCAGAAGCACAAGCTCCGATATTGCCTCTTACTTCTAATCCTCGCGGGATCCGCCATTGCACAAACTACCCATCCCGATTCCTATGGGGCTTTGAAGTGGCGATTGATTGGACCCTTCCGCGGCGGGCGTGCTGTTGCGGTCGCCGGAATTCCAGGCGACAACACTACTTTTTATTTTGGAGCAGTGGATGGCGGTATTTGGAAAACAACGAGCGCCGGGGTGGTCTGGGATCCAATTTTTGATGGGCAGAATGTTGCTTCAATCGGTGCTTTGGCGACAGCGCCATCGGATTCCAAAACTCTCTATGCGGGTACGGGAGAATCCGACATTCGCTCCAACCTGGCTTCCGGGGACGGCGTGTACCGTTCTAGCGACGGCGGAAAAACCTGGATTCACGTCGGGCTCGATGACACGCGACAAATCAGCCGCATCGTCGTCGCTTCACAAGATCCCAACGTCGTGTATGTCGGTGCCCTTGGCCATGCATTCGGCCCCAACGAACACCGCGGCGTATTCAAGTCCGTCGACGGGGGCGGAAATTGGACGAAAGTGCTCGACCAGGGACCGCAAATCGGAGTTTCTGATTTAACCATTTGCTCCGGCAACTCACAGCTTTTATTCGCCGGAACCTGGAATGCGCGCCGCCCTCCCTGGAGTACCTACGGCCCAACTGACGGCCCAGGCGGAGGACTGTTTCGCTCCCAGGACGCAGGAAGTACTTGGGTACGGCTTTCGGGCAAAGGGCTTCCGGAAGGCGACTGGGGTCGGGTCGGGGTGGAAGTTGCAGCCGACGGCAAACGGGTTTACGCCCTGATCCAGGCTAAGAAGTCGGGCCTTTATCGCTCAGACGACGGCGGCGACACCTGGAACCTTCAAAACGACGACCCGCGACTAACCAGTCGTGCGTGGTATTTCAACCGCGTCACCGTTGATCCTCAGAATCAGGACGTTATTTACATTCCGAACGTGGCCCTGTATCGCTCCGAAGATGGGGGGAAGACCATCTCGGTTCTCCGTGGCGCTCCCGGAGGAGACGACTATCATCAGATTTGGATCGATCCGAAAAATTCCGCTACCATGGTGCTCGGCACCGACCAGGGCACGACGATCAGCCTCGATCGCGGCAAGACGTGGAGCAGTTGGTATAACCAGCCGACGGCGCAGCTCTACCATGTGACCACCGATAATCTATTCCCCTACGCCGTGTACGGGGCCCAGCAGGATAGTGGTACTGCGGCCGTTCCCAGCCGCACCGATCATGGGCAGATTACGCCGCGCGCCTGGTTTCCCGCCGGTCCCAGTGAAAGCGGATACTTGGCCGTTGACCCCAATGATTCCAACATCGTCTATTTGACTGAGCCCTACGGAAAAGTTGACCGTTTCGATCGGCGTACGGGACTAAGTCAGGACATATCGCCAGGAATAGTTTCGTTTGAAGGCGAGATCAACCAGAGAAAATATCGCGCGCCATGGAGCCCGGTGTTAGCGTTTCCTCCCGCACCGCCCGGCGTCGATCAAGGGTCGGACACTTCCCCAAAGCGGGCTAACACTACTTCTTCCCCGCTGTATTTCGGCACGCAGTACGTCATGCGAACGCTGGACGGAGGATTGCATTGGGAACAAATCAGTCCCGATCTCACAAAAATTAATTCTGATTCCACTGACGATAGTAAGACGCCGGTGAGTCCGGAAAATGCCAGACAACGGGGTTACGGGGTCATTGCAACCATCGCGCCCTCTGGCCTCGATAAAAACTTGATCTGGGCAGGAAGCGATTCCGGGTTGATCCACCTCACTCGCGATGGTGGCCGAAACTGGAAAGATGTGACGCCTCCGAACCTATCTGCGTGGAGTGAGATTGGACTGATCGAGCCTTCGCACTTTGATCCGGCGACGGCCTACGCCACGGTAGATCGAAGTCGTCTCGACGATCAGACTCCATATCTCTATCGCACGCGCGATTACGGTGCATCGTGGCAGCTAATCACCCGAGGCCTTCTCTCCCCGTCCTTCTTGCGCGTGGTCCGTGAAGACCCGCAAACCAGGGGACTCCTGTTCGCGGGTACTGAATTCGGCGTCTACCTATCGTTTGACGATGGCGATGACTGGAATTCGTTGGAATTGAATTTGCCCTCAACCTCGGTCCGCGACCTTGCAGTTCATGGCGACGATCTCATTGCGGCGACCCACGGCCGTTCATTCTGGATTCTCGACAACATTACGGCCCTACGCCAACGCCCAGCGCGAGAGAGCGCCAAAAAACAGAATCTTTTCCTGTTCCGACCTGCGACCGCGGTACGCATCGATAACGACGATTTTCCGGGAACCCCGTTGCCCCCTGAAGAACCCACCGCCGAAAATCCCCCCAGCGGAGCCATGATCGACTACACCCTTAGTGCCCCCGCTAATACGCTGACGCTACAAATCACCGACGCACAGGGCAATTTAGTTCGAACATTCAGTTCAGATGACCCACCTCCAACTGAAAACAAAAAGCTGCCAGTTGCGGGGCGATGGCTGTCACCTGCTCACCCACTGGAGAAAATCGCGGGAATGCATCGATTTGTGTGGGACTTAAAATGGACAACCTCCGGCGGTCCGCCAGAGGATGATGAATCACCATTCAGCAATCCCAGCGGACCTAAAGTGGCGCCGGGAAAATATCAGGTGAAAATGACGGCGGATGCAATTAGTCAAACCCAACTTCTCGACGTAGTTATGGATCCGCGATCTACGGCAACGTCCGTAGTATTGGCGCGACAACAGCAGTTAGGCCGCGAAATCTTTGCCCAAACCATCGCAATCCACGGTGTGCTTAAAGAGATTGATTCGATGAAAAGCCAGCTCCTTAATGCGGATAAAAATTTAAACGACAAGAACAAGAGCCTCAAATCCGCGCTGGCAGATGCGCAAACTTTGATCGATGCCATCGTAAATGGCAAAGGAAAGCTGGCGGGAAAGAATGAGGGATTGCAAGCCGCGTACAAAACCTTGGCGTCAGTCCTCGTGGTGGTTGAGACTAGCGACCGAGAAATCCCATCGCAGATGGTGACCGCGTACCAGGAAGCCGCTGAACTAGCGAAGTCGCGTATCGAAGACTGGAAGAAGTTTAGGCAGAATCAATTGGCACAACTTAGCCCCCAACTGCCAGATAATAGTGGTGAGAAAGTTAAGTAAAAGAGGCTAAATCGGCGTCCAGAGCGAAACCGTGGTTCCAAGACAGCGTTCGTCTTTGTCGATTCTACTCTCCGCCCACGGTCAATCCATCAACCCGGATTGTTGGGCTCGCAACCGCGCCCCGAAATTCCAAATCGTTGCCAATTTCGGAGATGTTGAAGAACAATTCTTTCAAATTGCCTGCGACGGTAATTTCTTCGACTGGGAAGGACAGTTCTCCGCCTGAAATCCACATGCCAGACGCACCTCTGGAATAATCGCCAGTGACGAGGTTTGCGCCGTGGCCTAGAAATTCGGTGACATAAAGGCCTTCCTTGATACCCGAAATGATGTCTTGCGGAGTCTTGCTTCCTGGTTGCAAAAAGTAGTTACCGGGACCGATGCCTGGGGTTCCCGCTAGTCCCCTCGAGGCATTTGCGGTGGTTTCCAGCCCGAGTTTTTTTGCGGTGTATGTATTGAGCAAATAAGATTTCAGCACGCCATTTTCGATGACGAGTGTGCGGCGGGTTGGAATCCCCTCCCCGTCGAATGGACTTGTGCCGAATCCACCCGGAATCGTTCCATCATCCACGACCGTAATGTGGTCGCCGGCGATTTTCTCACCCAGCTTACCCGCGAGAAAAGATGCTCCGCGATAGACAGAGTCCCCATTAATGCCCTCAAAAATGTGTTCGAGGATCGAGGTCGCGACCATGGGGTCGAAAACGATCGGTACTTGTGCGGTCTTTGCCTTCTTTGCGCCGAGCCTGCGCAGAGTCCTTTGCGCAGCGATCTTCCCGACTTGCTCCGGACAATCGAGACGGCCAAGGCTTCGGGCCACCGAATACCAATAGTCGCGTTGCATGGCCCCATTTTCTGACTGTGCGATGGGAATGGCCGCGATAGAACAGTACGACCGCTTGTATTCGCCGACGAAGCCGTGCGAGTTGGCCAGAATTTTATGCCCGGTGGCCGCGTCGAATGATCCCCCCTCCGAATTCTTGATGCGCGGATCGAAATCAAGCGCCGCCTTTTCGGTACGGCGGGCGTAGCTAATTCGCTCCGTCCCGGGCAGCGAATATACGTCGGACGAATACAGGTCCAGATCGCCTTTCAGCATTCCCAACTGCGATGGTTCTGGAATTCCTGAGTAGGGATCTTCCGAAGTGATCTTGGCCAAGGTAAGAGCGGAGCTCAACATGCGATCAAGACCGTCGCGGGAGAAATCGCTGGAATAAGTACTGGCGGAGCGCTTGCCATGAAACACGCGAACGCCGATGGATTTCGATCCCGACTCTTTCAGGGTTTCGACCTGGCCGAGGCGCACGAGCGTGGAAAATTCGTCCCCCTCGCGGACCACGCATTCGGCAGCAGTCGCTCCCCCCGCCATCGCTCGGGCAACAATTTCTTGAGCGACGCTGCGGAGATCAGTTTCTATTTTTGGGTGCTTTTTCTCTAGTTCGGCGGTTGACATTTTTCCTTGGGAAAAGCTTCTCTTCGCTGGACAGGCGACGGCGGCTGTCCCTACGCGGAAAGTGCTATTGCATGAATCCGCCAACGTCTTTCTTGGCGGTGCCACCTACCGTGAGGCGGTCGATTTTTATAGTTGGGATTCCCACACCCACGGGTACGGCCTGTCCGTCTTTCCCGCAGGTGCCAACACCTTCATCAAGTTTTAAATCATTGCCGACCATGGAAACCCGAGTCAGCACATCCGGTCCGTTGCCGATGAGCGTCGCGCCTTTGATTGGGGCGGTAATCCGACCATCTTCGATCATGTAGGCCTCTGATGCAGCGAAGACGAACTTGCCGTTGGTGATGTCCACTTGGCCTCCGCCAAAATTCACTGCGTAAACCCCGTGCTTGACCGAACGGATGATGTCTTCCGGCGCATCGTCGCCCGGCAGCATGTAGGTGTTGGTCATGCGCGGCATGGGGATGTGCTCGTAGCTCTCCCGCCGCCCATTGCCTGTGTCAGCGACTCCCAGCAATCGCGCCGAAAGCTTGTCGCTAAGGTATCCCTTCAAAATCCCGTTTTCGATAAGCACGGTATTTTGCGTCGGCTCGCCTTCGTCATCAACGTTTAACGAACCGCGACGGCCCGGCATGGTGCCGTTATCGACCACTGTGCATTTTTCGCTCGCCACTCGTCTGCCGATCAGTCCAGCGAAGGCTGAAGTTTGTTTACGATTAAAATCAGCTTCCAGCCCATGCCCTACGGCTTCGTGCAAAAGCACGCCAGGCCATCCCGGACCGAGAACCACTTCCATCTCTCCGGCTGGAGCTTCGCGCGCATCAAGCTGCAAAATCGCTTGGCGAGAGGCTTCTTTGGCGAAATATTCCGGTGTCTTTTCTCCGAAGAAAAAGTCGAGAGCAACGCGTCCCCCGCCGCCGGAACTGCCACGCGCGGAATTAATTTCCGTCTTCGCAATGCAAGACACGTTTAATCGCGCCAAGGGCTGCGAATCTTCGGCGTACGTACCGTCAGAGCCAAGTACCAGGATGTTGCGCAACTCGTCGTGATAGCTGGCACGCACTTCCTTGATTCGTGAATCGTAGGCGCGAGCGGTCTTGTCGGCACGCATCACTAATTCGACCTTCGCGGAAATTTCCGCATCGACCGAAGGCAGCGTGATGGGATATAAGCTGCGAGCTTCTTTCTTTTGAAATCCCACCGTTGGTGTCTTAGCAGGGCCACTAGCGATCAAGGCCGCCGTGCGCGCCGCATGCAAGATGCGCTCCGGTGACAGGTCATCGGTGTACGCGTAACCTGTGCGCTCGCCGGAAATCACACGCACGCCGCACCCCGCCGAGATGCCCTGCGAGGCGGACTTCACCATGGATTCGTCCATGCTTAATGATGTCGAGGACAGATACTCCAAATAAAGATCGGCATAGTCACCGCCTGCTGACAGAGCTGCCGACAAGTAACTTTCAAGGCCTCGTTCGGTCAGGCCATAATGCTCGAAAAAAAACCGGTTTTTATCCACACTGGTTTGATGCGGCATGGGCTGGAAAGACTCCCCTAGGTTGGTGACTAGATTATCCCACAGGCGGTCGTCACGCGACATAACCAGCGCGCGGGACACAATGATAGGAGGAAGGCCCGGCGTGACCTCAACGCAGGGCGCAGATGTGGGACATCCGGGTTTTTGGTTTCTGGGCCGCGAGACCGTTGCGTTGAAAGATGGAGTGACGATCGGGAGGATTAGGGCACGCCGTCGACGGAGAACATCGCGTAGATGGCGCGCAGATATCCGACGGTATTTTCGGTTTCGAGTTGGAAAGTGTGAGGAGAGAATCTGGCCGGTGGCATCGTCTTGAGATTGATATCGCCGCTTCTGCCGCTGCAGTGGCGTTTATTATTTGCAACTTTTCTGACCCATGATTGCCAACCTAATTGTTGGAACATCTACATTTCGCGACCTGCCATTGCACCCTCTATCCCCTTATGGTATCTTTTAGAATTGTCCCGGACATTTGTAGGGATTTGGGGATGGCTTGTGCCTGCGAAGGTCTTCTGTCCCAACTGCTGGCGTAGCTCAGCTGGTAGAGCATCTGATTTGTAATCAGAGGGTCAGGGGTTCAAATCCCTTCGCCAGCTCCAGTATAGATAACGCATTGCGCGGCTCGGCATAGTTACTTCGTCCAACGGCACTCCATAGGAATAATTTCCGATTGTGGTGATTGCGTGCGAAAGGTTTTTTTTGTGTGCGTGTCTGTGTGTTTGCCGGAGCGCGCCGTGGCCGGGCAATTTCGCACAGGTGGGTGAGTGGTTAAAGCCAACAGACTGTAAATCTGTCCCTCCTAGCGAGGTACGAAGGTTCGAATCCTTCCCTGTGCACCAGTGTTGAGAGTGAACCGACTATATTTAGCGCTCGCTGCTTTTGCCGCTTTGGCGCTTTTATCGTGGAAGACGATCAGCGATCAGAAGATGAGGCTGGCGACCTTAGCTGTTTTAGCGCTGTTCGCAGTCAAGACGCTCTTGCATCGCAAGGACGCAGGCCGGTTGAAAGAAGTTGATAGCGGGGAGAGCGAACACACGCCGATGTAGCTCAGTTGGTAGAGCACTCCCTTGGTAAGGGAGAGGTCACCAGTTCAATCCTGGTCATCGGCTCCAGATTTAAAGCGCGGTTTTGAACTGAGAGCTGACGGCTGAAAGCTGACAGCTGATTTAACAGGGCGGGAGTAACTCAGTGGTAGAGTCACAGCCTTCCAAGCTGTTGGTCGCGGGTTCGATCCCCGTCTCCCGCTCCAAAATAAATTTGGGATGGTGCGATAAGTGGCATTTGTTCAACCAGCGGTAAAGATTGATAAAGAAAAAGAATTTGAAGAGCTGAAAAGCTTGATCCGCAGTTCCCTCGCCCCTGAGCAGATGGAAAGTTTTCTAAAGCGAGCGGAGAAGAAGGGCGTCAGGGTAAGACAAGTAGAAGCGGCTTTTAAGAACGGGATTTTCGATGAAAAGAATCCCAGAACGAGTGCTCTGAGTCTTTATGAGTTGCTGACAGTTTCCGATCAAGCGCAGATGCGGGAATTTTATCTGTCGAAGGTCGAGGAGATTGAGCCCACTTTGCGGCACAAGTTCAGGAAGTTGTATCAATATTATTAGGGTTCGCACAATCCGAAAAGAAAGAACAGAAAAATGGCGAAAGAGAAATTTGATCGTAATAAGCCGCACGTAAACGTTGGCACGATTGGTCACATCGATCATGGCAAGACCACGTTGACGGCGGCCATCACCAAGGTTTTGTCCAAGCATAATCCGAAGATTCAATTCCGGTCGTTTGACTCGATCGATAACGCTCCGGAAGAAAAGGCTCGCGGAATCACCATCGCGACCGCGCACGTCGAGTACGAGACGGCGAATCGTCATTACGCGCACGTCGATTGCCCCGGCCACGCCGACTACATCAAGAACATGATCACCGGCGCGGCGCAAATGGATGGCGGCATTCTCGTCGTTGCTGCGACCGACGGTCCCATGCCGCAAACGCGTGAACACGTTCTGCTCGCACGGCAGGTAGGAGTTCCCTACATCGTGGTCGCGCTGAACAAGTGCGATGCGGTGGATGATCCTGAACTGCTGGATCTGGTTGAACTCGAAGTGCGCGAATTGTTGAAGGCCTATCAATTTCCGGGAGACGATCTTCCGGTGGTTCGTCTTTCCGCGCTGGGCGCGCTGAATGGCGAAGCCAAGTGGGAGAAGGCGCTTGACGATCTGATGGAAGCGGTAGACAAAAACATTCCGCAGCCCGCGCGTGAACTCGATAAGCCGTTCCTGATGCCGATTGAGGATATTTTCTCCATCTCCGGCCGAGGCACGGTGGTCACCGGCAGAATCGAACGCGGCAAGGTAAAAGTTGGAGAAGAAGTAGAAATCGTAGGCTTCCGCGAGACTCGCAAAACGGTTGTGACCGGCGTCGAAATGTTTAAAAAACAACTCGACGAAGGCCTGGCGGGAGACAACGCTGGACTGCTTCTGCGCGGCATCGCGAAAGAAGATGTCGAGCGCGGTATGGTCTTGGCCAAAGGCGGATCAATCACTCCGCACACCAAGTTCAAAGCCGAAGTCTACATTTTGACCAAAGAAGAGGGTGGACGGCACACGCCATTCTTCAAAGGCTACCGTCCGCAATTCTATCTGCGGACCACGGACGTGACCGGAGTAGCAGAATTGCCAGCGGGCACAGAAATGGTGATGCCGGGAGACAACGTCAGCCTGGTGATCGAACTCATCACTCCGGTGGCAATGGAAAAGGGTCTGCGCTTCGCGATTCGCGAAGGCGGGCACACGGTTGGAGCCGGAACGATTTCAGAAATCGTGCAGTAGCAGATCGTGTCGGGTCAGAGCGGAGCAGGCTGCGCTAAGATTTAAGTCAAGGCCGCGGACAAGAGTGTCCGCGCCACACGGACAAGAGCTGGACAGGACTAATTATGCCGAGAGAAATCATTACGTTGCAATGCGGTGAGTGCAAAGAACGGAATTATTCCACCACCAAGAATCGGAAGACCATGACGGAGCGGCTGGAGTTGGAGAAATTTTGCAATCGCTGCCGCAAGCATACGCCGCATAAAGAAGTAAAATGAGGCATTGAGTAATTTAGAAATTGTGTAATTTAGTAATTGAAAGGCGAAGTCCAAAGGCTCTTCAATTACCAAATTCCCCGATTACAAAATTATCCAATGAATTTAGGGGCGTAAGCTCAACGGTTAAACTGTCGGTCTCCAAAACCGAACTTGGGGGTTCGAATCCCTCCGCCCCTGCCATATTTCGGAGAACGGTGGGGTACGGAGTGGCGAATGAGCGTTGAGACCGGAAATCGAGACAAGAGAATGGCAAAGTCAATAGCGGTGGCGGACGGAGGGTTCGGCGGAAGAGTGAAGTCGTGGCCGGAGCGCACCAAAGTCTTCTATAACGACGTGCGCACCGAAATGAAGAAGGTCACCGCCCCCAGCCTCAAGGAAGTCCAAGCCACGACCGCAGTCGTCATCATCACGGTTTTTCTGTTTGGGGTATACTTCTGGGCCGTCGATAACATTATTGGAAGAGGCGTGGATTCATTGTTTCGCTATTTCACTCATCACTAAATGGCAACTAAAGAAGTTGGAGTTCTCCCAAACCATATGCAGGACGAAGAAAAAAACCCACCAGAACCGGGACTTTCAGGCGATGGCACTAGTCCTGTGGATGCAGGCGCGGCAGCGATCGCCGAGGCTCCGCGCAATCGGAATATGCGGTGGTACATCATCCACTCGTATTCGGGGTTCGAGCGCAAGGTTAAGGAGTCGCTTGAATCGAGGGTGCAAGCCTTCGGGCTGGAAGCGCGAATCGGCAAAGTGCTGATTCCTACCGAAGCCGTCACCGAAGTCCGCAACGGCAAGAAATATGTCGTGGAGCGCATGTTTTATCCCGGCTACGTGCTGGTTGAAATGGACATGGACGACCACGTTTGGCACGTGGTGAAATCGACGCCGCGGGTGACTGGATTTGTTGGCACCGGTCAGCAGCCTACTCCGCTATCCGAAGAAGAAGTGCAGCACATTGTGTTCCGAGTCGGCGAAGCGAAAGACAAGCCGAAGCTTAAAGTCAAATTTGAGAAGAACGAGAAAGTTAAAATCACCGAAGGCCCGTTTGCGACTTTCGACGGAATTGTTGACGACGTGAATGAAGTAAAGGAGACCGTGAAAGTGATGGTCACGATCTTCGGGCGGTCCACTCCGGTGGAATTGGAATTTGGCCAGGTAGAGAAGTCGGCATAGGTCATTACTTGTCGAGCTTTGCTCGACTGGACAGCGGACGGCGGCTGTCCCTACGCAAAGTACCCCTGCGCAAAGATTGAGGGATAGATGGCAAAGAAAGCTACAGGATCGGTAAAGCTTCAGATTGCGGCGGGCAAGGCTACGCCTGCGCCTCCCGTGGGACCGGCGCTCGGGCAGGCCCAAATCAATATCATGGAGTTTTGCAAGCAGTTTAATGCGCGAACTGGCGCGAAAGAGCTTGAGGGATTAATTATCCCTGTGGTGCTGACGGTTTACAGCGACCGCACGTTCACGTTTATTACCAAGACTCCACCGGCATCTATCTTGCTCAAGCGCGCGGCCGGCATTGCCAAGGGTTCGGGCACGCCTAATAAAGATAAGGTCGGAAAAGTTACATTGAAGCAGGTCGAGGACATTGCTAAACAAAAGATGCCAGACTTGAACGCGGCATCGGTGGATGCTGCGGTGAAGAGCGTGCGCGGTACGGCGCGGTCCATGGGAATTGAAGTAGTCGGATAGAAGCATTGAGTAATTGAGTAATTGCGCGATTGAGTAATTTGGTAATTGAATTCAAGGGCACATTGATTTTGATTTTCAATTACGCGATTCCCCGATTACCAAATTACTCAATGAGTTGTCGAATTCACTACGGCTCATCGAAGTAGCGATGAGCGGTGGGAGACGAGGATTATGAAAAAGTCAGGCAAGAACATTACTAAGGCGCGTGCGGCGGTGGAGAACCGTCCTTACACGCTCACCGACGCGGTTCCACTACTGCAAAAAATTAAATACACCAAGTTCGACGAAACCGTCGAGATCACGCTGCGGTTGGGCGTTGATCCCAAGCATGCCGACCAGATGGTTCGCGGCACTGTCGTCCTTCCGCACGGTTTGGGCAAGTCCAAGAAAGTTCTGGTGATTGCCAGCGGCGACAAGATTAAGGAAGCTGAGCAGGCAGGCGCGGATTTCTTTGGCGGTGAAGAGTTAGTGGAAAAGATCACCAAAGAAAACTGGACGGATTTTGACGCGCTGATCGCGACTCCTGACGTAATGAAATCTGTCGGTCGCTTGGGAAAAGTGCTGGGGCCGAAGGGGCTGATGCCGAATCCTAAGACTGGCACCGTGACCTTTGACGTTGCCAAAGCGGTGCAGGAAGTGAAGGCTGGCAAAGTGGAATTTCGTACCGATAAGACAGCCTTGGTTCACGTTCCAGTCGGCAAGATTTCGTTTTCCCCGGACAAGCTGATTGAGAACGCTACTGTGCTTATAACCAGCGTGGTGAAGGCCAAGCCCGCCGTCGCTAAGGGTAAGTACGTCAAGGGATGTTATTTGAGTTCTACGATGGGGCCGGGAATTTCGATTGACACCAGTGTGGTTGAGGCGGCGTCGAAGGCATAAATACGACCTGAGCAGTTGTCTTCCTGAGCGTAGCGAAGGACCCCTATCGTCTGACGGGAACAGGGCCAGCGGAGGGTTTTTGAAGTAGGGATCCTTCGCTGCGCTCAGGATGACAAAGATAAATAAGGGGATTTTTTATGGCGGTTAGCCGGGCAAAGAAGGTTGAAGAAGCGGAGAAGTTAGGCGCGGAACTTAAGAAAGTTTCAAGCCTGATCGTCACTACGTTCAGCAAGCTGACGGTGGCGCAGGATTTCGAGCTGCGCAAGACCGTGCGCGGATCGGGCGCCAAATATGCCGTAGTGAAAAATACTTTGGCGGAGCGCGCGGCTAAGGGCACCAAGGTTGAAGAAGCGCTAACTAACTTGTCCGGCGTGACTTCGATTGCATACACCGAAGGCGATCCGGTTGCGCTCGCGAAAGCGCTGTCGAAGTATGCAAAAGACAATCCGGAATTCACATTCAAGTCGGGAGTGGTCGAAGGCCGCGTCGTCTCCATCAACGAGATTCAGGCGCTGGCGACCATGCCGTCGAAAGAAGAGCTTTATTCCAAGCTGCTATTCCTGATGTCGGCCCCGGCGCAGCGCTTGGTTACAGTCATGAACGCTATCGGACGCGATCTGGCCGTGGTTATCAATCAGGGCGTCGAGAAAGAAAAGTTCAAGAACGACGCTCCGGCAGGAGTCTAGGCATTGAGTCGTCGGGGAATTGAGTAAGTGTGTAATTGAAAGTCAAAAGCGATTTTGCTCTAAAAGGTTCAAGCTGAAAGCTGACACCCAAATTTCCAAAAATCAAAGGCGGAGAACAACATGGCAGATTTACAGCAACTGGAAGAATCAATCGTAGGCCTCTCGCTGCTCGATGCGGCGCAATTGGTCAAGAAACTGGAAGAGCGGCTCGGAGTATCGGCGGCCGCTGCGGCTCCGGTAATGATGGCGGGAGGCGGCGCGGGCGCGGCTGCCGCTCCGGCAGAAGAGAAGACGGAGTTTGCTGTTGTCCTCAAAGAAGTTGGGGCCAACAAGATCAACGTCATCAAGGCTGTCCGTGAAGTCACCAGCCTCGGCTTGAAGGAAGCCAAGGATTTGGTCGATGGCGCTCCCAAAACCATTAAAGAGGGTGTGACCAAGGACGAAGCGACGACCATCCAGAAGAAGTTTACGGATGCGGGCGCCGTTGTCGAAGTGAAATGACCGCGTTTGGCGGGCCTTTTGACCCGCCGCGGTCATCCCGAGCGTAGCGAGGGATCTGCTGTTATCGGGGCCGCGCAACGCGGTTGTCAGGGCCGGTGACCACAGTGGGTCACACCCTGAAATTTTTCTTGACAACGAACTTCCTGAAGCGTCGAAGACAGTGGTATCATCTAAGTATTCACACTGCTTCCTGTTTCATCACGGTGACTGCACTCCTCTGAAGGTATTGATCCAATAGACGGGCTTGAGGACGCAGCACGGGTTGGCAGCTGTTCCGCGATAGCGGGACGGGAACAGGCCTAAAAGAACTGGCGCGGAAACGACACAATTGCAATCGAGATCAAGTGCCATCATTGGCGCCCGCGGGGACCTCTTTCCCCAGCGGGCGTATCCGTGTCTTCGGCAGGCTGCGGTTCCTTTCATCAAACGCACGGCGTTCGTCCTAACTATTTCGTAGTTTGCCGCAGCGTATAGCTGCGCACAAAAGTTTGGAGCACACATGTCAGCAGCAAAAAGCAGCAATGGATTCCGTCACCGCTTCGATTTCTCCAAGATTCCAGCCACCATCCAGATTCCGAACCTGATCGAAGTGCAGAAGCGTTCTTACGAGCGTTTCCTGCAAATGGACCGACTGCCCAGCGAGCGCGATGACGCCGGATTGCAGTCGGTATTTCAGTCGGTGTTTCCCATCAGCGATTTCCGTAATGTCTCGCAATTGGAGTTTGTCGATTTCGCTATCGGCAACTGGGAATGCAAATGCGGCCACCTGAAAGGCCTGCATCACCTGCGCACTACTTGTAAGAATTGCGGGCACACTGTCATCACGGATCCGTTTCATCCCGGGGACGTTCTTTGCACCAAGTGCGGAACTTACAACGCGAATACGCCTGACTTCTGCAACAAGTGCGGCGATCCGGTCGGACTGCAATTGAAGTATGACGTACAGGAATGCGAAGAGCGAGGCATGACTTATTCAGCGCCGTTGAAGGTCACCATGCGGCTGACCATCTTCGACAAAGACGCCGAGACCGGCAACCGCTCGATTCGCGACATTAAAGAACAGGAAGTATTTTTTGGCGACGTGCCGCTGATGACTCAGAACGGCACCTTCATTATTAACGGCACAGAACGCGTCATCGTCAGCCAGTTGCACCGTTCGCCTGGAGTGTTTTTCGAAACAGCTAACAACCGCACTTACTTCCTTGGCAAGATCATTCCTTACCGCGGATCGTGGGTTGAATTCGAGTATGACCAGAAAAACGTTCTATATGTCCGCATCGATCGCAAGCGGAAATTTCTGGGCACGATCTTTTTGCGTGCATTAGGACTGCGTTCCGGCGAAGACATTCTGCGCACCTTCTACACCGTCGATCGCCTGGTCGTTCGCGACAATAAACTGTTCTGGACTCTGGACCCGGCTTCCGACAAACCAACCAACCTGTTGGGGATGAAGCTGGCCCACAGCATTAAGAACAAGTCTGGCGACGAGGTTGCCCACTCGGGACGCAAGATCAATGCTGCCACATTGAAGGAAATTCAGAAGGCGAAGATTACGGAAGTCGAAGTCGATGTTTCGGACCTCGAAGGCGCGTGGGTTGCCGGAGATGTCGTTGACACGACCACCGGCGAAGTTTTGCTGGAAACGAATTCCGAACTTACCGCCGACAAAGTCTCGAAGATTCTCGAATCTGGTGTGGTCGAGATGAGCCTGTTCTTCCCCGAGCGCGATGATGTGGGCGTGGTCATCAGCCAGACGTTGAAGCGCGATTCGGTGAAGACTCCGCAGGAAGCGTTGATTGAAATCTATCGTAAGCTGCGTCCTGGCGATCCGCCGACTTTGGACACGGCGACCGCGCTGTTTCACGGGATGTTTTTCGATCCGCGCAAGTACGATTTCTCGCGCGTGGGCCGCCTGAAGTTCAACATCAAGCTGTTCGAGAACGCGGAAGCTTCCAGCCTCGACAACCGCACTCTCGAGCCGGCGGATTTCTACGGGACAATCCGGTACCTGCTCAAGCTGCGCAAGAGCATTGGCACCGTGGACGACATCGATCATCTTGGCAACCGCCGTGTGCGAGCCGTCGGCGAATTGATGGAAAACCAGTTTCGCATCGGACTGGTCCGCATGGAACGGGCGATTAAAGAAAAAATGTCCGTGTACCAGGAAATGTCCACGGCGATGCCGCACGATCTCGTCAATGCCAAGCCGGTGATGGCCGCGATTCGCGAGTTCTTCGGATCGTCACAGCTTTCGCAGTTCATGGATCAGACCAACCCGCTGTCGGAAATCACCCACAAGCGGCGTCTATCAGCGCTTGGGCCGGGCGGCCTTTCCCGCGAACGCGCGGGGTTCGAAGTTCGCGACGTCCATCCCACGCACTATGGGCGTATTTGCCCAATTGAGACGCCGGAAGGTCCGAACATTGGACTGATTTCATCGCTTAGTTGCTACGCGCGCATCAACGACTACGGTTTCATCGAGTCTCCGTATCGTCGCGTGAAGGGCGGCCGCGTCCTTGATTTCGTGAGCATCGTCAACGCCGGCGACAGCGACCTCAAAGTGGGAGACCACATTGAGAAGCACGAACTGGAAAAACTGAATGCGGATTTAAAAGACCGCAAGAAACGCGCCGCGGAGATTGAGCCATTCTCGTTCTATCAATCGGCGTGGGAAGAAGATCGGCACATCATCGCGCAGGCCAACGTTGAGCTTGACGACAAAGGACGAATCGTCGGTGAACTCGTTAATGCCCGCAAGGCCGGCAACTTTGTGCTGGTCAGCCGCGATGAAATCGACTACATCGACGTGAGTCCGAAGCAGTTGGTCTCGGTGGCTGCGTCATTAGTTCCATTCCTCGAACACGACGATGCGAACCGCGCACTCATGGGCGCGAACATGCAACGGCAGTCAGTGCCGCTGCTTCGTGCTGAGGCTCCCATTGTTGGCACTGGAATGGAAGGCGTTACCGCGCGCGATTCAGGAGCAGTCATTCTGGCGAGACGAAACGGGGTGATCGATTCCGTGGACTCGGAGCGCATCATTGTTCGAGTCGCCGGCGAGCACCATCCTGGACAGCTTTCCCGCGAGGTGGGCAGCGACATTTATCAGCTTACCAAATTCAAGCGGTCGAACCAGAACACTTGCATCAACCAGAAGCCTGTCGTCAAAAAAGGACAACTGGTCGTCAAAGGGCAAGTCATCGCCGACGGTCCTTGCACCGATCACGGGGAGTTGGCACTGGGACGCAACGTGCTCGTGGCTTTCATGCCGTGGCGAGGCTACAACTTTGAAGACGCGATTCTCGTCTCGGAAAAACTGGTTAAAGAGGATTACTACACTTCCGTCCACATCGAGGAATTCGAAATCGAATCCCGCGATACGAAACTGGGGCCGGAAGAAGTCACCCGCGACATTCCAAACGTCAGCGAAACCATGCTGCGCAATCTGGATGAAGCCGGCGTGATTCGCATCGGCGCGGGCATCAAGCAGGGAGACATTCTGGTCGGCAAAGTCACGCCCAAGGGCGAGACCCAATTGACTCCGGAAGAAAAGTTGCTGCGGGCGATCTTCGGCGAAAAGGCCGGAGACGTTCGCGATGCTTCGCTCTACTGCCCGCCCGGAATCGAAGGCGTGATCGTCGATGTGAAAATTTTCTCGCGCAAGGGTCAGGAAAAAGACGAGCGCGCGAAATCCATCGAAGCAGCGCAAATCGGCAAGCTCGAAAAGAATCTGTCCGACGAAATCCGCATTCTTACTGATGAGCGTCTGAAGCGTCTCGAAAACATTCTTGGCGGCAAAGAAGTTCTTGCCGACCTGCATGACGAGCGCACCAATAAGCGTCTCTTAACCAAAGACGTGGTGCTCGATCGCGATGCCATCGAGCGCATTTCGACTCGCAATCTGAAGCGGATTAAGTATGCCGACAAAGATCCGCGAGTGAATGAGCAGATTGACGAGATCGAAGAAATGACGTCGCGGCAAATCGATGTGCTCAAGAAGATTGTCAACGAGCGCAAAGACAAACTGACCAAGGGCGATGAACTGCCTCCGGGCGTCATCAAGCTGGTCAAGGTTTACGTCGCGATGAAGCGCAAGCTCAGCGTCGGCGACAAAATGGCGGGCCGTCACGGCAACAAAGGCGTGATCGCGCGCATTCTGCCGGAAGAGGATATGCCTTACCTCGAAGATGGAACGCCGATGGAGATTGTGCTGAATCCACTGGGCGTGCCTTCCCGTATGAACGTGGGGCAGATTCTCGAAACGCATCTGGGCTGGGCTGGTCACGAACTCGGTAAGAAGATTACCCAGATGATGGAGGAGAACTCCACCGAAGCTACCGTGCGCCGCGAACTGAAAGCCCTTTTCAAGGACACAACGCTGGCGCAGGAGATTTCCGAGATTCCCGACGACGAATTGCTGGCTGTTGCCGAGACTCTGAAGCGTGGCGTGTTCACCGGCTCTCCGGTATTCGATGGCTCGCGCGAAAGCGAAATCAAAGCACTGTTCAAGCAGTCCGGACTGCCGGAGTCGGGTAAGACGACGCTGCACGACGGCATGACCGGAGACAAGTTCGAACAGCCGGTCACGGTCGGCTACATCTACATGCTGAAACTTTCGCACTTGGTGGACGACAAGATTCACGCGCGTTCCATCGGGCCGTACTCGCTCATCACCCAACAGCCATTGGGCGGCAAGGCGCAGTTCGGTGGCCAGCGCTTCGGAGAAATGGAAGTCTGGGCGCTGGAAGCTTACGGCGCGGCATTCATTCTGCAAGAGCTGCTGACGGCGAAGTCCGACGACGTTTACGGCCGCACCAAGATTTACGAGGCCATCGTTAAAGGCGAAGCTGCCATGGAGCCGGGAGTGCCGGAGTCGTTCAACGTATTGATTCGTGAATTGCAGTCGCTCTGTCTCGATGTGGAGTTAATCAAAGCCGGAGAGAAGAAGCCGGTATTGAGCGCGGCAAACGATTAAGAGTAGCCTCAGCTTGCGACAACATGGGGAAGGGCCCCGGAAGAACTGGCTTTGAAGTCGGGCCGTGACCGCGACGGAACAATTAAAGATTCAGCCCGACTAGAAGTCGGGCCCTTCACGCATGATCGAGTAAGCGAGTAAAGATTTTCGAGATAGGCCGGTGGCAGCCGCTCCCAAGCTTCCGGCCAATACTTGATGTTTCAGGAGCCGCCCGCGACGGCGAACGGCCGCAGGAAGTGGAGGAACACCTTGTTTCGTTCGAGCCCTTTTGATCTGGCAAACCCTGTCGCCGATTTCGATGCTATCCGCATCAGCCTGGCCTCGCCCGAAAAAATCCGGAGCTGGTCGCACGGCGAAGTCACCAAACCCGAGACCATCAACTACCGCACTTTTAAACCCGAGCGCGACGGCCTGTTCTGCGCCCGCATCTTTGGCCCGGTAACCGATTGGGAATGCCTCTGCGGCAAATACAAGCGCATGAAGCATCGCGGAGTGATCTGCGACAAATGCGGCGTGGAAGTTACTTTGTCCAAAGTGCGCCGCGAGCGACTTGGCCACATCGAGCTTGCGTCTCCCTGTTCGCACGTGTGGTTCTTCAAGGGATTGCCGAGCCGCATCGGGCACTTGCTCGACATCTCTTTGCGCGACCTCGAAGCCGTGCTTGTACTTCGAAGCCTATGTCGTAGTCGAGCCGGGAGAAGCTCCGGTAAAAGATCACGAAGTAATCAAGGACGAAGCCAAGTACCGCGAGCTCGATCAGCAATTCCGTCCCGCCGGCTTTAAGGCGATGATGGGTGCGGAAGCGATCAAAGAATTGCTCAAGCGTGTTGACATCGAAGGTCTCGCCGTCGAACTGCGCGAGAAGATGAAGCATGAAACCTCGCTGCAAAAGCGCCTGAAATACACCAAGCGCCTCAAAGTCGTCGAAGCATTCCGCCGCAGCGGTAATAAACCCAACTGGATGATCTTGGACGTAATTCCCGTTATTCCGCCGGAGCTTCGTCCCACTGGTTCCATTGGATGGCGGACGCTTTGCCACGTCCGATCTCAACGATCTCTACCGCCGCGTCATCAACCGCAACAACCGTCTCAAGAAGTTGATGGATCTCCACGCTCCCGAAGTCATCGTGCGCAACGAAAAGCGCATGCTTGCAGGAAGCCGTGGATGCCCTATTCGACAACGGACGCCGTGGCCGAGTGCTTCGTGGCGCGAACAACCGTCCGCTGAAATCTCTGTCCGACACGCTCAAAGGCAAGCAGGGACGCTTCCGTCAGAACCTGCTCGGTAAGCGCGTCGATTATTCTGGACGTTCCGTCATCGTGGTCGGTCCCGAACTAAAGCTGCATCAGTGCGGACTTCCGAAGAAGATGGCGCTCGAACTGTTCAAGCCATTCATCTATCACCGCCTCGAACAGACGGGACACTGCACCACCATCAAGCAAGCTAAAGAGATGGTCGAGCAGCAGGAGCCGGTCGTTTGGGACATCCTCGAAGAAGTCATCAAAGATCACCCGGTAATGCTGAACCGCGCTCCAACCCTTCACCGCCTCGGCATTCAGGCATTCGAGCCGGTATTGGTCGAAGGCAAAGCAATTAAGATTCACCCGCTGGTTTGCACCGCGTTCAACGCCGACTTCGACGGCGATCAGATGGCGGTACACATTCCGCTGTCTCCAGAGGCGCAGGTAGAAGCCAGCGTGTTGATGCTGTCGTCGCACAACATTCTGTCGCCCGCGTCAGGACATCCCATTACCGTTCCCACGCAGGACATGGTGCTCGGTCTTTATTACCTGACCAAGGGCAAGCCCGGTGCGAAGGGCGAAGGCCGTGCGTTCGCTAACATCGAAGAAGTATTGATGGCGCTCGAAGCGGGAGAAGTCGAAACCCTTACGCCCATCCGCTTGCGCTACACCGGCGAAGTGATTGACCTGACCAATGCTTACGACGATCAGGACATTACTCATGCCGACTCCGCGCAGTACGAGCGCACGTTCCTCAACACCACCGTGGGACGCGCGATTCTTAACGACCATCTGCCCGAGGCCATGCCCTACGTCAACGGCCTGCTCAAGAAAAAGGGCATCGGACAATTGGTCAGCTACTGCTACCTGCGCTTCGGCCTCGAAGTGACGGTCAAGATGCTGGATGAAGTGAAAGACCTCGGTTTCCGTTACGCGACCAAGGCTGGACTTTCCATCGGCATTGATGACATGGTCATCCCTGACAACAAAAAGACGCTGGTGAAGGACGCCGAAAAGCAAGTCGTCAACGTGCAACAGCAATATCTCGACGGCGCCATCACCAACGGCGAGCGCTACAACAAGGTCATCGAAATCTGGTCGGCGATCACCGAAAAAGTTGCTGACGAGATGTTCGGACAAATGCAGCAGCGCGATAAAGAAGGATTCATCAATCCGATTTACGTCATGGCGGATTCCGGAGCTCGAGGATCGAAACAGCAGATTCGACAGCTTTCAGGAATGCGTGGATTGATGGCCAAGCCGTCCGGTGAAATTATCGAAACGCCAATTACGGCCAACTTCCGCGAAGGTCTGACCGTGTTGCAGTACTTCATCTCGACTCACGGCGCCCGTAAAGGATTGGCTGACACGGCTCTCAAGACGGCCGATTCAGGCTACCTGACCCGCCGCCTGGTTGATGTGGCGCAAGACGTAATCATCAGCGAATACGACTGCGGCACCGTTGACGGCATTTACGTCGCCGGAATCGTCGAAGCTGGCGAAGTGATCGAGCCGTTGCGCGACCGCATCGTAGGCCGCGTATCGCTTGAAAAACTGAAAGACTACGATGGCAACGTCGTCGTCGAAATCAATCAGGAAATCACCGAAGAGCTCGCGGTCACGGTTCAAGCGGCGGGTATTGAGCGGGTGAAAATCCGCTCGGTGCTGACCTGCGAATCGAAGCGTGGAGTTTGCGTGATGTGCTACGGCCGCAACTCTGGCCTCGGGCCGCCTCGTCGAACTCGGCGAAGCCACCGGAGTCATCGCAGCGCAATCCATCGGTGAGCCCGGAACCCAGCTCACCATGCGTACCTTCCACATCGGAGGTACGGCGTCACGAGTCTCCGAGCAGTCGCGCCTCGAAGCCAAGAATGCGGGCGCGGTTCGCTTCATCAATCTGCAAACCGTGAAAGCGAAATCCGGCGACCTCGTAGTCATGAACCGCCAGGGTTCCATCGCAATCGTGGACGAAAAGGGCCGCGAGCGCGAGCGCTACGCAGTTGTCTACGGCGCAAAGGTAAAGGTTGCAGAAGGCGATCCGGTGCAGCAAGGCCACGTCATGGTCGAGTGGGATCCTTACACCTTCTCGGTCTTGACCGAAATCGGCGGCACCATTCAGTTCAAGGACTTGCAGGAAGGGGTCACGCTCCACGAAGAAGTTGACGAAGTTACCGGCCTCTCCCGTCACGTCGTTGCCGATTCGCCGGACGAAAAACGTCAGCCTGCGATCGTCATCAAAGGCAAAACCAGCAAGCGGTATCTCATGCCGTCACGCGCCCACTTGATGGTGCAGGACGGCGACACCGCCCATCCGGGAGACGTGCTGGCGAAGATTCCGCGTGAAACTACGAAGACGAAAGACATCACCGGAGGTCTACCGCGCGTCGTCGAACTGTTCGAAGCCCGCAAGCCACATGAAACCGCGGTCATCAGCGAAATCGATGGCACGGTGAAATTCGGCGAAGTTTCCAAGGGCCAGCGCAAAATGTATGTGATCGCCGACAACGGCACCGAAAAGGAATACTCGGTTCCGCGCGGCGTGCACATAAACGTGCAGGAGGGCGAGCGCGTCAAGGCGGGCGAACCGCTCATGGACGGGCCGTTAAATCCGCATGACATTCTCGCGGTCCTCGGAGAAAAAGAACTTCAGTCTTACCTGGTGAACGAGATCCAGGAAGTCTACCGGCTACAGGGCGTGAACATCAGCGACAAGCACATTGAGGTGATCGTTCGCCAGATGATGCGTTGGCGCAAAGTGGAAGATGTCGGCGATACTACGTTCCTTCTGGAACAGCAGGTCGACAAATTCCGCTTCTCCGAAGAGAACGAGCGGGTGATACGAGATGGTGGACGTCCAGCAACTGGCCGGCCGCTGCTGCTCGGCATCACCAAAGCATCACTCTCCACGGATTCGTTCATCTCCGCCGCATCTTTCCAGGAGACCACGCGAGTCTTGACCGAAGCCTCCATTCAGGGAGCGGTCGATCATCTGCGCGGACTTAAGGAAAATGTAATCGTGGGACGGCTGATTCCTGCCGGAACGGGAATGGAATATTACCGCAACGTGCGTCTCTCGCCAGAGATGGAAGAGGCCGCCGCCAAGGTTCAGGAAGAAGTTTCGCAGGCCTACGAAGAAGCCGAGCGCGCGCTCGAGCTGATGCGTACCGAAGGCGAGACGGAAGAACTGGCCGCGGAGTAAGAAGAGATCATGTGGGGGGACACTCTTGTCCGCCGCCCTTGACTTTGTTGTGGTGAGAAAAGCACTCAGCCTTCAGCACTCAGTGAAACCGGCTGAGTGCTGAAGGCTGAATGCTAAGTTGAAGCAACATTAAGCACGGCAACATCAACCCCAACGGCAGCGGACACAGCCTGCCCTGAGCTTGTTGAAGGGAGTGTCCGCTCCACATTTAGTTCATGCACGCTAGCCCCCAGCGATTGCAACCTCAGGAGCCTGCCCGCATTTCGCAGTTGCGTCCTGCGCCTGCCCGCAATAGTCTGAATCCATTCATGTTGCGCTTTGCCCGGTTGTTGCGGCTTGCGTTCTGGCGCGCGTTTGAGCACGACGCGTTCGCCGTCGCCAAAGCTTCGGCGTACTCCTCGATCCTAACGTTCTTCCCCACGTTGCTCGTCATCGGATCGCTGCTGGCGAATTCGAGAAAGACTGCGGCGTACCTCCGCGAGATTTCTTACGCGGTCGGCAGAATTCTGCCCGCCGGAAGCACGAATGCTCTCGACTATCTGAAGGCCAACAGTGCACAACGATCCGCGGGATTGCTCATCACCACTTCGCTGATAACCCTGTGGACAGCCTCCGGCGTAATGATTTCCTGGATGGAAGGCTTTCGCCACGCCTACGAGCTTCCCAAAATTTGGGGCTTAGTCAAAGAGCGCCTGATGGCATTTTTCCTAGTGATTCTCGCTGGAATCCCGATGTGCTTCGCAACCATTTTGGTCGCCTTCGGCAACCGCATCGAGCTTCGTATCCTGTATCTGCTGGGCAGCGAATTTGGCTTCTACGTAGTTCTGCTATGGGCGGTAATTCGCTGGATCATCGCCACGCTAACCAGCATCGCCGTCATCTCGCTCATCTATCACTACGCGGTTCCGCGCACCCAACCGTGGCATACCGTCATTCCCGGGGCCACCCTGGCGACCGCCATGTGGTTCGCCTCGACCGCCCTGTTTGGCGGATACCTACAGGCCTATTCGGATTACAGCGTGATCTACGGCTCACTCGGCGTAGGCATCGCGCTTCTGGTTTGGATGTATTTGATCTCGCTAGTTATTTTGATCGGCGCCGAATTTAACGCCATGCTATTCCCGCGAACCGTTCTGGGACGCGAACTACGCCAGATGACTGCCCTGAAGCACCACCTAAGAAAAGTCAATTAATCCAAAAACTTTTGCGAGGTTTTCCTTCGTGTACCTCCGTGGTTATTGGTCTTAAACGTCGGGACCACGCAGTCTATAATCGAATCGCTCACCATCTAAAATCAGGAAAGATTGTTTGAAGAAGACTCTAGATTCCCAGAGACCTCTTAGCCCGATGTCTCTATCCGAAGCCCCACGCGCCTCCAGACGCGCAAAAATCATCTGCACCATTGGCCCCGCCTGCAACAGTGAAGATGCACTGCGCGACTTAATGCGCCTGGGCATGGATGTTGCACGCCTAAATTTCTCTCATGGAACCCATAAAGATCATGCCGCCAGCATCGAACGCCTGCGGCGCGTGGCTGAAGCCGAAAATCGCACCATCTGTATTTTGCAGGATTTGCAGGGCCCGAAAATTCGCACCGGGAGCTTGAAAGACCACATCCCCATTTCGCTGAAAACTGGATCGCAAGTTACCATCACCCCGCGAGAACTGGAAGGAAGTTCAACTCTAATTTCGACCACCTTTAAAACGCTTGCCCGCGATATTCAGGCGGGAGCGCGGATCTTAATTTCTGACGGTCTGATCGAACTTCGAGTGATCGGCGTCCACGGCGACGATGTCGAATGTGAAGTCATCAACGGAGGCCTCCTGGCCGAGCATCAGGGAATAAACCTGCCGGGAGCCGTGCTTTCCATCCCAGCGCTGACCGAAAAAGACCGCAAAGACCTGGAATTCGGCCTCAGCACCGGGGTTGACATGGTAGCGCTTTCTTTCGTACGCTCCGCCGCCGACGTGCAGTTGGTAAAAGAAATCATCAAGGACAAAAAGTTGACCACTCCAGTGATCGCCAAGCTTGAAAAGCCGCAAGCGTTGGAGCAGCTCGAACAAATTTTCGAAGCGTCCGATGGAGTCATGGTCGCGCGCGGCGATCTCGGAGTGGAAATGCCTCCGGAAAAAGTTCCGGTCATTCAGAAGCATGTAATTCGGCGCTCCGCCGAATGGCGCAAGCCGGTAATCATCGCTACGCAAATGCTCGAATCTATGATTGAAAATCCTCGCCCCACGCGCGCCGAAGCCAGCGACGTGGCCAACGCCAGTTTTCGACGGCACCGACGCGGTCATGCTGTCGGCCGAAACCGCTAGCGGATCATATCCGCGCGAAGCCGTTACCATCATGGCAAAAATAATCGTCGAAGCCGAATCCAGCATGGGAGACGCCACCCCCCGCAGACGCCGCGACCAACGTGGCCTGTCCATCGCAGAAGCCATCTGCGAATCGGTGGCTCATGCCGCGGAAGACTTGCACATGAGCGCCATCGCGGTCTTCACCGACACGGGAACCACGGCCCGCCTCATATCTAAGTACCGTCCTAAGACCATTATTCATGCTTTCAGCCACGTTCCCACCGTCTGTAATCGGATGAACCTTTTATGGGGGGTTCGCCCCGTCCCGCACGCCCAAACCAAGACCGTCGAAGAGATGGTCACCGCCGCCGAAGGCCAATTACTGGAGCAAGGCAAAGTAAAAGTCGACGACATCATGGGCGTAGTCGGAGGCACTCGTATGTCCACTGGTTCAACCAACTTCATGCGCCTGCAAATCGTAGGTGCTGGGAACTTGAAGAAATAACCGCAAGCTCTCACCTGTGCTCCGAAATTGATGAGCAATAACTTTTTCTGATCTTCAGCGCGATCACCAGGCAGAGTGACATTGCGCTCAGCGGCAACCGCAAAGTTAGAATCGTTCAATGGGGCAGGAACCAGCTTTAGAAATTTTCCACGACACGTCATACAATCCCCCGGTTCGCGGATTTCTTCATCGTCCCGCGGTTTCGAATAGTGACGGCCTTGTCCTCACGCATGGTGCCGGGTCAACCTGCAATGCCCCGCTTCTCGTGTCAATCGCTGAAACATTTGCCGCCGACGGTTTCACCGTTCTCCGATGCGATTTGCCGTTCCGTCAGGGTCGCCCATCGGGCCCGCCGCGCCCAGGAGACGCAGCCCGAGACCGGGAAGGCCTAAGAAATGCATTAGCATCCTTCCGCAAGTGCATCGGCGGGGAAGTTTTCCTGGGCGGACATTCCTATGGAGGCCGCCAATCCACAATGCTGGCCGCCAGCGAACCCAATCTCGCCGATGGACTGATTTTGCTTTCTTATCCATTGCATCCGCCGCGGAAAGTAGAGCAATTGAGGACCCAGCATTTTCCTCAAATGCGAACGCCTTCGCTGTTTGTCCACGGAACACGGGATCCCTTTGGATTCATCGAGGAAATGAACACCGCACTTGAATTGATTCCGGCGAGGAAGCTACTAGTCCGAGTTGAATCTGCCGGTCACGATCTGGGCTTCAAAGGGAAAACCAGAAATAAATCCCTATTGCTGGAAATACTAACGAACTCAAAGGCTTTCTTTACTGAGGGGAAAGTCAGGCGCTAGCTGCCTCCTCGCCACCGAGGGGCAGGAAATATTGCGTACCTTTGATTGGGGTGGAGACCTTTCGCAGAAGTTCTTGTAAATCCTGGTTCCGTTCTACGAAATCTATTTCTGAAGTGTTGACGATGAGCAGGTCAGAAGAGGTGTAATGATAGAAAAAATGCTCGTACGCTTTGATCACTTCTTCCAGATAGTCTTCGTTGATTGCTTTTTCGCCCACCGCATTTTTCTTTTTCAAGCGCTTCTTCAGGACCTCAGGGGTAGCTTGCAGATAAATGACCAAGTCGGGCGTCGGCAACTGTTCGCGAAAATGACTATAGAAACGGTTGTATGTGTCGAGTTCCAGATCGTTCAAATTTAGGCAGGCAAAAAGTTTGTCTTTTTCGAAAATAAAATCTGTGATGATTGTTTTCTGGGATTGGGGCACAAGGTCGAGCGCGCGTAACTGTTCAAAGCGGCGGATCAAAAATGCGAACTGCGCCTGAAACCCAGCCCCCCGCTCCCCTTCGTAAAATGAGCGTAGAAATGGATTTTCCTCTGGTTCCGTGACTCGCTGCGCGTTTAAGCGGTCAGCCAGAATGCGGGCGAGAGTACTCTTTCCGACCCTAATAGGTCCTTCAATTGCGATGTATCTGGGAAGTTCGAAAAGGTTAGCCATGAATTGTGTATCGCAACTTTGATATCGCAGGATATCTTGCAACCGCGCAGGACGCAATTGTGAGGTTAATTAAAGTCCCTCCCGGAATTGGGGTCTCTTACATTTACAATCCCTGCCATGCTTGCTTCAACCATCGCGGCCAGCGGCGTCGGGGTTGCCGCCTGCGCGGCTTATCAAGCCATGTCTCCCACGGGCCAATGGTATGGCAGAACATTCAGCGGAGCCCCGCATTCCGGGTCAAAACTATTGGCATTGACTTATGACGATGGACCTAACGATCCCCATACATTTCGATTGCTGGAAGTTTTGGAAAAACATGATGTACGCGCGACCTTCTTTGTAATCGGAAAGTATGTCGCGCGACGCCCTGACATTGTTCGCCAAATGGCCGGAGCGGGACACATTATCGGAAATCATACCTATTCTCATCCTTTGCTCATTTTTAAAACTGCGCGGGAAATCAAGCAGCAGTTGACCGACTGCGGGCTTGCAATTGGTGACGCTCTGAGCGAACACTCGAACTTGTTCCGGCCTCCGTTCGGCGGGCGGCGTCCTGGGGTACTGCGAATTGCGCGGCGATTGGGGCTTCTGCCCGTGATGTGGAATGTGACCGGTTACGATTGGAACGCCCGCTCCGCCAACGCCATCGAACATAAAGTTTCGCGCCGGGTGCTCGGTGGAGATGTAGTACTTCTTCACGATGGAGGACACGAACATTTCGGTGCGGATCGGGGATTAACCGTCCGGGCTTCTGATGGATTAATATCTCGATATAAATCGGAGGGTTACGAATTCGTTACTATACCGCAGATGATTTCATCCGGAGGGAACAATTAGAAGCGCGATGGAATCGGTTGGCGATGGAATTCATACCTCGGTCAGACCGGTTAATATCAGCTTTCCTAATTTCTGCGCCTGGGCAAATGTTTTTTGATATTCCACGAAAAGGCGATTCAGTTCTAGCGATTGATCTGCCGTAAGATGCTTGCGCAACACCATATCTCGCATGTGAACAGGGTTAGGCAGGGTTGCCTCTTCGGCTAGCTCTTCAAGGGCAGTGGCTGGATCGTAGTGATACATGGCGCGATTTTACTCCATCAAATCATTTCGGTTCCCCACAGGTCATGAAGATGCAAAATTCCTTCAACCTCGCCACTTCCGTTTAAAACTACCAATGAAGTAATTTTTTTCGCTTCCATGCGGGCAAGCGCGGTGCCAGCAAATTCGGTTGGCGATATAGTGGATGGATTTCTTGTCATACATTCTGCCGCGCTAAGGTCGAGGGCATCTTTTCCGCGTTGTTCAAGCAGTCGTCGCAGGTCGCCGTCGCTGATCACTCCCAACAACTTCGCCCCTTCCACGACAATCGTCATCCCCAGTTTCTTGCGCGACATTTCGTAAATGACGTCGGGCATCGCGGCGTCAGCGCCGACTATTGGGATGTCTTCTCCTTTATGCATTAATGTTTGTACCCGGGCAAGGCGCTTTCCGAGCTTGCCTCCTGGATGCAGGTTGGCGAAGTCCTCCTCTTTGAACCCGCGTTTCTCGGCCAACGACATAGCGAGAGCGTCGCCCAATGCCAACATAGTGGTGGTAGAGGCAGTGGGCGCGAAGCCCATAGAGCAGGCCTCTTGGGCCACTGAGCAGTCCAAAGCAACGTCGGCTACGGCAGCCAGAGTGGAAGCGCTTGTATCGCAGGTCATTGCGATTAGCTTGATTTGCAGCCTCTTGATAGTGGCGAGCAACCGGAGGATTTCTTCGGTTTCTCCGCTCGCGGACAAGGTGATGACCACATCGCCGGAAACCAAAATCCCCAGATCGCCGTGAAGTGCTTCCACTGGGTGCATGAAAAGGGAAGGCGTACCCGTGGAATTTAAAGTCGCCGCAATTTTTCGTGCGATGATGCCGCTCTTGCCCATGCCGGTCACGACCACTCGGCCTGCACAACCAAAGATTATTTCCACGGCTCGCTCAAAAGCGGCGCCCATGGAGCCTGCGATGCGGTCGGCAAGGGAGCGCAATGCCTCGGCTTCGATCCGAACTACGTTTTCTCCGACGGATTTCACGCGAGAGAGGATGTTAGCAAAAGCAGCGGTACGGTGCGAGGCTAACGTAGGTACAGTCGGTCGGGCTTGCAGTGAAAAGCTTTTTGGCTTCTCCAAAGGGACAGCCGGGGCGGCTGTCCCTACGTAGAGATTTCGGCTACCAGACTCTGCAGGCGTTCGCGCTAACCATCGGCTGACCCGCCTTGCAGCTCCATGCTTGTTCGAATTCCGGCATGTTTTGGACAGTGCCATCCACGCGATATTTCCCTGGCGAATGCGGATCGGTACTGACCATCATCCGCAAGACTTCGGGCCGGCGTTTTTCGCACCATACCCGTCCGAAACCTAGAAAGTAGCGCTGATCAGGAGTGTAGCCATCGATTTGCTGCGCGGCTTTTGCGGTTGGATCTTGCGCAATTTCTTTGTGCAGGGCCATTAATGCGATTCTCGCGCCCCCGTTGTCTGCCGTATTCTCGCCAAGAGTGAGATTTCCGTTTAACTTCAGGTCATCGACGGAAACGAAGTTTCCATATTCTTTGGAGACACAACTGGCGCGCTTTTCAAATTCTTTTCCGTCCTCCGCAGTCCACCAATCGCGCAGATTGCCTTGTGGATCAAACTTACGCCCTTGATCGTCGAAGCCGTGAGTTAATTCGTGACCAATTACCAGTCCGATCGCTCCGTAGTTAATTGCATCATCCATCTCTTTATCGAAAAAGGGCGGTTGCAGAATGCCCGCGGGGAAAACAATTTCGTTTAGAGAGGGATTGTAATAAGCATTCACCGTGGGCGGAGTCATGTCCCATTCGCCGCGATCGACGGGTTTCTCGATTTTGTTCACTTCGCGCCGGTTCTCGAATTCGTTGGCGCGAAGATAATTTCCCAGCAAATCGCCGCGCGCGATGGTCAGCTTACTGTAGTCGCGCCACTTGTCGGGGTATCCAATTTTGTTATTGATGGCGGCCAGCTTCAAATGCGCTTCCTTTTTGGTCTCGGCTGACATCCATGTGAGGCCGTCGATGTCTTCTGCAAGCGCCTGCTCCAGGGCAGCAACCATCTTCAACATTCGCTGTTTTCCTTCCGCTCCGAATGTTGCTTCCACGTAGCGCTGTCCCAGTGCTTCGCCCAAAGCGTTGTCGGTCGCGGCAACACACCGCTTCCAACGCGGCTGAATTTCCGCTTGTCCCGTGAGGTCGTGACGGAATTTGAAATTAGCTTGAACGAACGGATCGGAGAGCCATTGCGCCGACAGGCTCAACAAATGCCAACTACTGTATATCTTTAGCGCTTCCAGCGATTCGGAATCCAGGATGCCATTCAGCTTCTGAAAAAAATCTGGATTGCGGATGTTTAGTGACTTGAAACTAGGAGAGCCGACGTCCTCTAAATATTGAGAAAGATACAAGTTAGGCGCCAGCGTTCGGGCCTGCTCGGTTTCCATTTTGTGATCGCGGTTTTTGGGATCACGCCGCAACGTACGATCCATTTCCGCTCTTGCCAGAGCGGTTTCGATCCGCAGTACGATGTGGGCGGAGTCAGCCGCCTGCTGCGGAGACTGCCCCACGAGAGTGAAAACTTTGGTTGCGTACTCCAGTAAATGCTTTCGCATCTCGACCATCTTAGGCGTCTCTTTAATGTAGTAATCACGGTCGGGGAGCGTCAGGCCATTTTGGTCAAGGTTGGCAATGTCCATGCCTGCATTGTGCAAGTCGGCATCGGCGCCAAAATCAAAAAAGCTGTTCGTGCCGAGAAGGTGGTCGTGGGCGATTGCATCGATCAGAGCTTTCTTGTCTTTGACCGAGGCTACACGATCAAGCTCGGGCTTCAGTGGATCGACACTTTTAGCATTGACCGTTTTTTCGTCCATGCACGAGCTATAGAAGTCACCGATTTTTTGGTCGATAGAATTGCGGCTGGAGTCGTCGCGAGAAACCTTTTCCAGTATGTCGCGCATGATCGAGGTATTGCGCTCTCTGAGATCGACAAAACTCCCCCACGAGGATTGATCGGCTGGAATCTCCACCTTCTTCAGCCAATTTCCGCAAGAGTATTGATAGAAATCGACACAGGGATCAGTGGACTTATCGAGGTTTTCGATGCTGAATCCGGGTGGAAGCTGCGGGTTGCCTTGTGCGAAAGATGCCAGAGATAGTGCAATGGCACATGAAAAGAGGAGACAAAGTTTCATAAGACCTCGATTGAACTATGGAGCGACGGACATAAATTTCAGGTTAGATTTTAGACTCAACTGCTTTATACGGACAACTCGGGAAAACGTTAGCGCATTTTCAAAAGAAAACCCCTCGCAGGTTCGCGAGGGGCTCATTCTCAAAGGAATTAAACTAGCTAGCCCGTGACATTGGCTTGTCGGTCTTCGAGAAATCCGCGCCAGCTTCCCCCGTCGAGGAAACATCTTCCGCTCCGGTGGTTTCGAGGATTTCTTTGGCTCGGGTAGTCCACTTCGAATCGTCGCAGTGAACGGAGAGAAGAATTCCACCTTCCTTGACTCGACCCTCGTAGCGCTTCGCTTCGTATTCAGGAATGCCCATGCCGATAAGAGCTCCGGTGAGCCCGCCGACAGTTCCGCCGACGCCAGCGCCAGCCAGAGCTGCCATGATTGGGCCAGCCGCAATGAACGGACCCACACCGGGGATAGCCAGGGCCCCAATACCGGCCAACCAGCCCAAAGTGCCGCCAATCACCGCGCCTGATCCCGCGCCAGTAGCGGCACCCTCGGGAGCTTTGGTGTTCTTCTCGTGGGCGAAATCTTTTGTGCCCTGATTGTCGGGGAACATTACCGAGATGTCAGTATTGCGGAAATTCTCGCTACGAAGTGCTTCGACTGCGTTTTCCGCGGCTGCACGAGTTTTATAGATTCCGAATGCTGCTGTATTTTTGCCTGCCATAATTTTGCTCCTTTGTAAAAATGTTATTAGTTGGTTTTATCCATGCTCGCTGAAGGTTTATCGCCCTTCTTGGGTGCGACCTCCAACTGACTGGTGATTTTGTCTGCGCCGCCGGCTACTTCCGCTGCTTTCGCTTCCACGGCCGTCTTTTCCTCGTCGGACCGTACTGGACCTTTCAAAGTCACAGCGCCGTTCTGCACGATGACTTTCACGTTGTGGGCGTAGGTGGAAAGTGATTTGTCTTTTACCAGCGCACGCCGTATCTGGCGGGCTGTTTCGCGATCCGGACGATTTTCCTTTTGCTGATCAGCCGTGGGTTCGGCTTTGTTGCGATCACGTTGATTTACCTTGGTGTTGTCCGCAGGTTTATCTTGCGAGTCTGTGGACGCGGTTTGCGCCCACAGAAATCCCGCAAAGCTCATTACTAACAACTGCGTGCCAGTTGCTTTCAGGATTCTATGTTTCATGCATTTCACCTCTCTGGATTTGTTAATTAGCACCTCAATGGTTCTGCTTTACGCGGCCCGAGTTCCACCCCGCACGAAGTGCAGGACCAGGGAAATTACCGCGAGTATTAGCAGGATGTGGATCAATCCACCGGCAACATGAAATACCGTGAATCCCATCAGCCAAGCCACCAACAGCACGATAAATATGATCGTGAAAATGCTCATGCTTTTGCCTCCACTTAACCGTCGTTAGTTACCGGGCAATTAGTTGCGGGATATGGGTTTGGGGATGTTTGAGAGGGGAATTATCTGGGCAAGAGTCAGAAAAAATAATGTGACGAGTTTCACCACTAGGCGCAAAACGCAAAATAATTTGCAGTTTACAACCAACCTCAGGGTCTCTTCGGCATCGTGCACGATGTGATCGTTCCACCGAGAATGGTAAATGCAACGCGGTTCGACGCGAACCAGTAGGGGATTTCGCGGTAGTCATCGCAGTCGAATGCTACGATGTCGGCGTCTTTGCCGGGCTCAATGGATCCTTTACGGTCTTGCAAGCGAAGAGCGCAGGCGCCGTTAATAGTAGCCGCGGCAATCGCTTCCGCTGGCGACATCTTCATATGGGTGCATGCTAGAGATAAGACAAACGGCATGCTAGTGGTGGGCGACGACCCTGGGTTGTAATCTGTAGCCAGCGCCACCGGGACCCCAGCATCTATTAATTTTCGCGCGGGAGGAAAATGGTCTAGACCGAGAAAGTAGTTCGCTCCCGGAACCAGGGTCGCAACTGTTTGATTCAACGCTAGAAGGGCGATGTCGGCGTCGCTCACGTAGTCCATATGATCGAACGATGCGGGTTGGTACTGCAAAAGTCCGCGTAACTGTTGGCGGCTCAATTGACACACGTGGGCCCGCGTGTCGAGGGAGTGTTTCTTTGCGACCTGAAATATCCTTTCTGTTTCTTTCAACGTAAAGGCGCCGCGCTCGGTGAAAACATCGACGAAACGCGCGAGCTTGCGTTTCGCGGCCTTCGGAATCATCTGACTACAAATTTCATCAATATAATGTTCGCGGCGATCTTGGAATTCTCGCGGCACGACATGAGCTCCGAGAAGGGTTGGCACCACCGTTCCGGGCCACCGGGCGGCAGCTGCTTGAATCGCTTCCAGTGACTTCAACTCTGAGGCGGTGGTCAATCCGTAGCCGGATTTAGCTTCTACTGTTGTTGTACCTTCGTTGGCCATCCGTTGTAACGCTTTCAAAATATGCTGCGCAAGCTGGGTGGTGCTGGCTTGGCGAACAAGTTCAGTGCTGGAGCGAATGCCCCCGCCGGCTTTTGCAATCTGCTCGTAGGTGGCTCCCGAAATGCGTTTTTCGAAATCTATGAGTCTCGGGGAGATGAACGCGGGATGAGTATGCGAGTCAACAAAGCCGGGTACCACGACTTTCTTTCGACAATCAATCTCGATGATTTTCTTTTGATTTTTCTTGAACCAGGGGTCGCGAAGGGCGTCTTTCGCAGCTCCTACCGAAACGATTTTTCCGCCAAGACAGAAAACTGCTCCTTCTTTAATGATTGTCAGCTTGGATAGATCGCGTTCCCGCCGAGGGCCAGGCTTGACTGGGCCGCAGCTGAGAGTGAGGAGTTGCCCGATATTGAAAAGCAGCAGACCGTGTCGGATGGGTTCTTTCTGCGCCGCACTCATCCCATTCCTAGTTCACTCGCGGGCTCAAGCGGGCTTCCGCACTGGCGGCAGATTACGGCGGAACAGTCGCCACAAGTCAACGGATCGGAAACCGCAACGGCGCACTCCGGACAGTAGAGTTGTTCGTTCGAGTTGGCCTGATCAGAATTCATTGCAAACCCGGAATGTAACACAGCCCGCTTGCGCTCGCCTACCTAACGAACAAGGGTGCCTTCGTTGGTCCCCCATAATGTTCATACGGCTGTAGCTTGTTCTCTGCGTCGGCTTTGGATTTCTATGAAGACGTTAACCAGCGAGACCGCTGCCGGCGTCACGCCTGGGATGCGCGATGCGTGAGCCAGCGTACGGGGCCTGATTTTTAGCAGGGTTTCTTGCATCTCTCGCGACAAACCGCTCACCGACGCATAATCGAACCAGTCAGGTATGCTGCGCTGCTCGGCCTTTTTCAACCGCTGGATCGAGCGGTCTTGCTGAAGCAAATAGCCTTCGTATTTGATCTCGGTTTCTACGGCTTTAAGTTCGTTGCGCAGAGATGAAGACAGCGGTCTATTGGCTTCTTCTTCGGTAAACAGTTCGGCGTTCAGCGTTTTGAGCAAGGGCACGAGAGCTTCTATGGTCACTTCCGGGCGCTTGAGAAGTTGAGCCAAGGTTTGTCCCGTCGCGGAATTAAGATCCAGAACTGGGGCCGCGCTTTGCTCAGCGGAAGATGCGGGGACGCCAGTCTCGACCGTCAAGGCTTCCAGCATGCTTGGAGCGATCCTCGTTTTTTCTAGAGTTCGTTTGAGGCTTTCCATTCTCGCTTGCTTGGCGAGGTATTCGGACCAACTGGAGTCGGAGATTAATCCGACTTTACGGCCATGCGGAGTGAGGCGGCGGTCAGCGTTATCAATTCGCAGGTGCAAGCGAAATTCGGCACGAGACGTGAACATCCGGTATGGTTCGTTTGTCCCTTTGGATATCAAGTCGTCGATAAGGATCGCGGTGTAGCCTTCGGTGCGGTCGAGGACCAAGGGCGGTTGGGCTTTTACCTTTAGCGCCGCGTTTATGCCCGCCATTAGGCCCTGGCACGCCGCTTCTTCGTAGCCGCTCGTGCCGTTGATTTGTCCAGCGAGGAATAAGCGGGAAATTTTCTTCGTCTCAAGAGTCCGATCCAATTCCGTCGGATCGATGGAGTCGTATTCGATTGCGTATCCCGGCCGGAGCATCTCGGCGGACTCCAAGCCCGGGATGGATTTTAGTATCTCCATCTGCACTTCCACTGGCAGCGAAGTGCTCATGCCGTTCACGTAAATTTCGTGGGTATTAACGCCTTCTGGTTCGAGAAATAGCTGGTGCGTAATCTTGTCGGGAAACTTGACGATTTTGTCTTCGATGGAAGGACAATATCGCGGGCCTATCGATTGAATTTGCCCGCTATACATCGGTGAGCGATGAACATTTTCGCGGATGATGCGATGGGTCTCGGGAGTCGTCCATGCGATGTAGCACGGCACTTGGGAGTCGTGATGGGCTACGCGCTTGGTGCGAAAGCTGAATGGAGTTGGGTCAGCGTCTCCCGGCTGAAGTTGGAATTTTGACCAATCGATGCTGCGTCCATCGAGTCGTGGAGGGGTCCCCGTCTTAAGCCGGCATCCGCGCAGGCCCAGTTGTTTTAACGACTCTCCCAGCAAGACTGCGGCGGGTTCGCCGGAGCGCCCTGCGGGATATTGTTGCTCGCCACAATGAATGAGGCCGTTCAGAAATGTTCCCGTTGTGATTATGACCGCTTCGGCGCCAACCGTGCGACCGTCGCGCAGTCGAATTCCGCGGATGACACGATCCGATGCTGGATCGGCGGGCGCGCTCGTCCCTACCTTGGTTTCAATAATTAAGTCTGCGACTTCGGCTTGTTTAATTTTCAGGTTCGGCTGCGATTCCAAGACCTCGCGCATCTTTAGGCGATAGGCTTGTTTGTCACATTGCGCGCGGGGAGACCATACCGCGGGGCCGCGAGAAGTATTCAGCAGACGAAATTGAATTCCCACGGCATCGGTGATTTCACCCATGATTCCGCCGAGGGCATCGACCTCACGAACCAAATGGCCCTTGGCGATTCCGCCGATGGCGGGATTGCAGGACATCTGCGCAATCAGGTCAGAATTTAGCGTGTAAAGCGCGGTTTTGAGACCCATTTTCGCCGCAGCCATGGCAGCTTCACAACCTGCGTGGCCCGCACCCACCACGACAACGTCGAAGTTTTCGGTGAACTGCATCTGGGAGTTCATTCTATCAACCCAATCCAATTTGGACTGAAATTGAAACTCACGTGAGAAATAGATTGTTTTCTGGGAAATCTTTTATTCAATAGTGGAATCGGTACCGGAATTCCACGTAAATCTCGCGCGGATTGTTCCAATGAAACCCGCCGAAAGTCAGGCTGTTATCCAGGAGCAAATGCCGGTTCGCTACGTTTAACGCATTGATCAAAACTGAATAACTCTTTCCAAAGTCTTTCCCCATGGCGAAATCGAGGGTGGTATGTTGCGGCAAGTGCGAGGGGCCGCCACTGTCGGTAAAGCCAGAGCCGTAGTAAAGGTTGGTCGAGGCAAAGCTTCGCCATGGCAAAGTGGTTTCGCCTCCGATATTCAGCGTGTTGCGCTGATCGTGATCGAGCAGGAATAGTGGTGTCGGAGGAGCAAAGTTGATTAGCCCTCCCGTGATTGGCAAAGCGCCTTGCGCGATCTGATTTGAGTAAGCAAGGTGAATATGGCCTCGCCCCGCAATCAGAGGGGATCGCAGCGTTGCCTCCCATCCTCGAATCACTGCACGGTCTATTGTCACAGGGAAAAAGAGGTTGGATTCCCCAACATTGTTGTGATCAAAATAGTTTTTTGTGCTCGTGCGAAAATTATCGGCGTCAATCGTCCATCCGCGAAATGGAATTGCAATTCCGAATTGATGCTCTTCGTCGCGCTCGCCATGAAGGGCCAGAAAGGAAAGACTTTGCGCGCTGACAAATTGTAGTAGTGGCCCTGAAACCGTTAGTAAAGGTGGAGGCTGATAATAATGGCCGTAAAATCCTCGTAGGATCCATCGCAGATGGGGGACGACCAATGCCGCGCCAAAGCGTGGGCTTATAGCGGATTCAGTGACTCCCGCGGAAAAATATGTGGGTCGTATTCCCGCCATCACGGTCAACCACGGAGTGACTGAGAATTTGTCGTCCACGAAAACCGCTTGCAAGTTTCCGGATGTCGTTTCCCGATCCGCAAAAGGCGCTTGTCCGATGGCGTCATTAAACGCTAGGCCTAAACTGCGTGAATCGTGCTGGTCGAAACTATAAAGACCGGCTTGCAAGTTGTTGTGAGCGGCGTTCGCCGAAACCGTTACCTGCCCGCCCACGTAAGTCGAATTCTGTTGGTCAGCCGCCGCGATCGGTATATCGTGCGGCGCACCCTTGTAGTCGGCGTCATTGTGGTGGTAGAAAGGCGACGCAATAATCGCGAAATGCGGATTGAAAGTGTGCACCCAGGAGAAGTTCAGCAGCGCATCCGATTCGAGATTGCTGTCGCGCAGTCCTGAACTGTCGTACGCAACGTTCTCGGGATCGCCAGGGTTGGGATCGTAGGGAATCTGGTAATAATCCCGCCGCAAAGAAGTGACGAGCCGCCATTGGTTGGACTGATTCAGATTAAAGATCAGAGATGCAAAACCTCCATAGCCATTTTCGGCGTCGTGAACGATCTCGGAGGTTGGCGTTTCTATTCCTAAATTGCTCCGGTTTCCATTCACGCTGGCGTAGTACGCGAAGCGTTCGGTATGGCCCCCGAGACTGAAATGATTGTTGGTTTGATAAAAGTTTCCAATAGTTGTTACCAATTCAGCGTCATTATTTTTTTCGAATCCGGTGCGGGGAGAGATGTTGAACACCCCATAGGTTCTATCTCCAAATAGTGCGCTGTAACTTCCGCGCTGCGCTTCGAGGTAATCCACGTCCTGCGGATCGAACTGCGGTCCCAGGTTCGATGCGATGTTCGTATTGGGCACGGGTACGCCGTCGACCAGCCAACTGACTTGATGTCCGCCACGCACATGCAGTTGATCGTGCGTCATGTAAGCCCCCGGAACGTAATTCGTAATCATGGCGAGGCTGTTACTACGATCTGCGCCGGGGGTGCGCGCAATGTCCTCGCGGCTAACCATGGTGGTCGGAGTTGCGGAATCGGTGGCTGTGGCGTCAGCTTGAGCTGATACGTTTACGGTCTCCGAAATAAGCGCCACTTGGAGCGGAATATGCAAGACGGGTTCGCTACCGGAGTAGACGATGACCCTTTGGATGCCATTCGAGAAACCAGGATTGCTCACATCAACTGAATATTCTCCAACCGGCACTGGATTGAATTCAAATCGCCCATTTGAATCGGTTGTGCCCAGGCGAGTGAAATACGATGCGGTTGCTTTAAGAATTACCTTCGCGCCAGCGACGGGCCGATGTTGCGGATCATGAACGATTCCCCGAATTGATCCGAAAATTGTGGCATGCGCGGCTAGACTTGAGAGCGAGAACGCTATGACGTAAACGTAACGCAATTTACCCCCCCCCATATTTATGGTCAATAGAAAGTGGGCACGACCCACAGCTTTACTTAAGCGGCATACACGCGAATCGCCACCGGACCAAAACTTTTGTTGCGCCGGGGGAACCGCGTTATACCAGAGCTGGCTAAGTCGTCAAGCGCAGGGAGGACCGCGCACGAAATGGGCAGAAAACCTTGCAGATGGGGCGAAGACGAAGCGAGGGGATGAGATTAGATTCGCTTGAATCGCGATTGGGTATAGAAATTGCCGGAACAAAACGGCGTTAAACTGCGGAACTCTAAGCGGACGGCAACAATCGCGTCCACAACATTCAGCCGACGCGTGCGCTTCAACCCGGGTTGAGACACGATGATGCATCTTCCGCAAGCAGCAAGCATGCGGATTTGGCGCAGCGACAGCCACAAGGGGTTGAGCCAGTGAAATCCCCGACAACAACAGCAACAAAACCCTGGCGGTCAAAAGGCGCATCGAGGTCAGAATAGGCCGGACACAAGCATTATGCAAATGTTGCAGAAAATTCCGTGTCCCCGTGAAATCCATGTGCGGAATGTTCCATAAGGGCTGGTAAACTCTCCTTCGAATGAACCCCGCCAACGTTGTCCAACACTTCTTGCGGGACACTCCTTCCGCGGCAGTGGCGACATTTCTAGCTCTGTTTCCAATCGTGAATCCCTTCGGAGGCGTGCCGATGTTCTTTGCGCTCACCTCGGGAATGTCCACGCCGGAACGGCACAAGACTGCGCTGCGGAGCGCGCTCTATGTGATGGGAATTTTGATTGTGTTTTTGTTCTTCGGACGTTTCGTGCTGAACTTCTTCGGCATTTCGCTTCCTGTTTTGCAGATTGCGGGCGGACTGATCGTCGCCAACACCGCGTGGGGCATGGTGACCGCCAGCAGTCGGATGACTCCGGCGGAAAGCCACGAGGCGAGTACCAAGGAGGACATTTCGCTTACTCCCATGGCTATGCCAGTGCTCGCTGGTCCCGGGGCCATCGGGGTAGTGATGGGCCTGGCCGCACACGCCAGCAGTATGGTGGCCTACATCGGAATGATGATTGGAATTGTCGCCCTGGGTCTCGTGGTATTCGCGTTCTTGTGCTTAGGAGGCCCATTCGTCAAGCGACTGGGGCCGGGCGCAACTGGGGCCATCAACCGCATCTTTGGATTCCTGATTTTAGCGTTAGCAGTGCAGTTGGTATGGGACGGCGCACTGCAATTCAAAGGCTGACGCAAAAAAGATGAAGCTTATGCCTTGACCACTTTGCCGCTGCGCAAGCACCCAGTGCAGACTCGAATTCGCTTCCCCACGCCCTTAATCTTGGCATGAACAGGGCGTAAATTCACGTTCCATCGCCGCCGGCTAACGTTGTGCGCGTGGCTGATGGTATTTCCGAACTGCGGCCCTTTGCCGCAAATATCACAAATCTGTGCCATGACTGCTCCTATCGAGGGTAAAGAGTTATTTTAGCGGACTTCCTCGGCGAACGGGCGATTTTTCCTTTACTGAGGCAAAGATTGAGGATCATTTTTGAGAGTTCTGATTGAGGATGGGTAAGGTGCTTGATGCGATAATAGCCATTCCATGCCTGGATCAACAGATCCAAAATCCGTCAAAGTGAATCTAACCACCGGGACCGGCATGGACATTGAGTGGGCCGATAATCACCAGTCGCACTATGCTTTCCCTTATCTTCGTGACGCCTGTCCATGCGCGCTGTGCGATGAAGAACGAAAAAAGACCAACCGAGCTTTTGGGGAGCCGCCACAAACGGCTGCGACTCTTCCCATGTTCAAAGCTGCAGCTAAACCCGTCACTGCCGAACCGGTCGGCAAGTACGCTATAAAATTTAATTGGAATGACGGCCACGAGCTGGGGATCTACTCATGGCGGTTCCTCCGCCAAGTTTGTCCGTGCCAACAATGCAGAAACTCATCCTTGAACAAAAGGGGATAACACCCAAAATGCCTATGTTACCCGCTGTTACTTTCGTACAACACCGTCGGTAATCTTGCCGCACTTGGGGCCTTCCCCGATACTCGATTCACCTACCACAGAACCTGGGAGACGGGGTCGGTAATGGAGATTTAGGGTCGCCATTACTGGCCCCGATTTTTGTTGTGCCCAACTAATCAACATCTATCCTCCGTATTACACAACTACATACGTTTACCAGGGTTAAATCCTCTAAAATCGGGGCATCAACTTTTTGACAAAGTGCAGTTGTGCACTGCTGACTTAAAGAAAAGAGGAGTATGAGAAAAGTTCTGATAGTAGGAGTTTTGTTTCTTTCGGTTGTTGCCGCCATCGCGGCGGATGAAGACGATCAAAATAAAGCTCAAGACCGACTTAAGGCGGCAGCCCGTGTGCTTGACGAAATTCAAGGCACACCTGATAACGGCATCCCCGAAGAAGTCTTGGGGTCGGCGGAGTGTGTGGCCGTTGTACCGTCCATGCTTAAGGGAGGCTTTGTCGTCGGGGCCCGTTACGGCAAAGGCGTCGCGAGTTGCCGCACGCACAAAGGGTGGAGCGAACCAGCATTCTTCAGCGTGCAAGGCGGCAGCTTCGGATTGCAGATCGGTGGTCAGGCGGTGGATTTAATCATGTTAATTATGAATGAGCAGGGCATGAATAATCTGTTATCCAGCAAGTTCAAGCTAGGGGCAGATGCCAGCGTAGCCGCTGGCCCGGTCGGCCGCCACGCTGCCGCCGATACCGATTGGAAAATGAGAGCGCAGGTTCTCAGCTATTCGCGTGCGCGGGGAGCGTTCGCCGGACTTGAATTAAATGGCGCGGTAATTAAACAAGACCGCGACAGTACCCGAGAATTTTACGGCAGGGTAATCCCATTCAGAACTTCGCTTGAAACTTCAGACGCCCCGGCTGGAGCTTACCCGTTCCTGCAAACACTATCGAAGTGGGCAAAAACGGCGAGCAAATAGATAGTCTAGGTGCGCTGCCTTCCTAAGCCGCAGAAGTGGAATGCCATGCGCACTCAAACGCAAACGTATTGCTTGAACACTACACCCACTCATGCGTGAGCGCCTTGAGTACGCTTTGGTCTGGGTCATAGTTAAGACTGTGGGTTCCTTGCCTCGCCGCGTCGCCCGGGCTGCAGCTATAGGCCTGGCGCAGGCGGTCTACGTGCTTCACCCCCGCCTACGCTGGGTTGGGATGCGAAATCTGGAATTCGCTTTTCCGGAAAAATCCCGGCGGCAATGCGCATCAATCTTACGCGGGGTCTTCACTTCTCTGGGACGCCAACTCGCCGAGCTGTGCCTTTTCCCCAAATACACAGCTGAAAATGTGAGCGACATCGTTGTATACGACGGATTTGAAAACTTCGAACGAGCCTTAGCTCGCGGCAAGGGCGTGCTTTTTTTGACTGCTCATCTCGGAGCATGGGAGCTGTCAGCGTTTGCCCACTCGCTTTATGGACATCCTCTTCACATTGTCATGCGCTCGCTGGACAACCCTCGCATCGATAGCCTGGCCCGCCAATACCGCACCATGCATGGAAACTCCACCGTCGACAAAGACGATTTCGTTCGCGGATTACTTTCGGCAATGAATGCCGGAGAAACGGTGGGTATTCTTATGGATACGAACATGACTCCTCCGCAAGGTGTGTTTGTGGATTTCTTCGGCATACCGGCGTGCACCGCTAGCGGGTTGGCCCGAATCGCCCTGCGGACGGACGCTGCGGTCTTGCCCGGCTTCACGATATGGGACCCTACACTAAAAAAATACCGGCTGCGCTTCGATCCCGCTGCGCAACTTATCCGCACCGGGAATAGTGACAAAGACATCGTTGCAAACACGCAACTATTCACAAAAATTATCGAAAAGTATGTCCGTTTATATCCGGACCAGTGGCTATGGATCCATCGCCGCTGGAAAACGCGGCCAGTTGGAGAAAAAGAGCTTTACTGATCCCGCAAACGAAACCCGATGCGACCACTTACACCAACTTCTGCTGATCAGAAGTGCTCGTCTGTGGGAATGGCTCCTTCGCCTTCTGGCCGGCCTGATTCTGGGTTGCCGGCTTGAATCTTCTTGTCCCACGGGCCAGCCTGCCAATTATCTTTTCTTTTTTGAGGATGAATCCAGGGGGGCAGTGTAATGAACAGATTCCTGGCGATGGCGTTTACGTATGGTTCATAGAGCGACCGCAGATGGATAAGCTTCTTGGCCGCCTCTGGCGATTGATTGAGTTTCAACCCTTTCAGGGCCAGAGCATCGATTAGTCGCACGAGTTCTTGCGGCGGCAGACGCCCCGGACCATCATTGGGAGCGTACACTGCATTCACCACCTGCGCTAAGTCCACCGCCACGTGACGTGCCGTGGCAAACGTAATTTTCGCTTGTTCGTTACGAGTGCCATCAATCCCCGAGATTATCAGGGCCGTCGAATCTAGCATGACGGTAAGCGCCCCCAGCCAAGATTGATTGCTATGCTGCGAACGAAAAAAGCTCAACGCCGGATAGGAAATATGCGCCTCCAAAGCCTCAGCCGCCCAGCGCTCCCAATCTCTGAAAATCTGATCAAGTACCTTCTGTTCAGGGCATCCCCCCAGTCGGAGCAGCAATTCCGCGGCGGTGGGAGGAGAACCGGCGCGAGCGTCCAGAAGCGAAATCTCAATTTCACGTTTGGAAAACGCGGAATATATGGTGGGAATATACCCGATCACCACCCCTAGGAACGCGAACCCCATACCACCCTCCAAAACCGTCAGGATTCTGGCGGGACTGGCCGTTGGAAGCACGTCTCCAAGGCCGAGGGTGAAGAAAGTTTCTCCGCTTAGGTACAGAAGGGTTGCGAAACTTACCTTCTCGTTTGCGAGTTGAACGTGAGTTCCAAAGCCAGCCTGTAATAGCGCGAAGCCAAAGATTAAACAGGCGGCCCAGAGTCCCAAGAGCATTAGCAATGAAAATGGGCCGAAATATCCCAAAAAATTTTCGCGCCGGGTATTTCCGTTGATGTGGCTGGCCAGCCATCTCCAAGGCCGCCAAGTACGGCGGTAAAACCACGTCGTGAGGCGAAATCCGCGTTGCACCCGACGAGGTAAAACAATGGTTTCGAAAGCATCAAGCAGGGCTCCCAAAAGCAAAACCAGCCCAAACATAATTAGGAGAAGGCGCATCAGAATCAGATGATGTTGCGGCCGGAATGGTAACAGATAATCCTCAAGGATGATTCGCAACAGGGGTTCTGCTGAATTGAGGAACCTAAGGAGCCAGGCGGGCGGTTGCAAGCGCAGCTTGAATTGCTAACAATTCTTTCAAAACTCCACGCAGCTTCGTGGATTCCAAAGCGTTCGCGCCATCAGACTTCGCCGCCTTAGGATTGTCGTGGACCTCCATGAATGCTCCGTCTACCCCCGCTGCTACCGCTGCGCGGGCAAGCACGGGAATGAATTCTGGCTGGCCTCCGCTGACGGTGGCCCGGTTTTGATCCCCTTCAGCGGCAGCGGGCAACTGCACTGAGTGCGTCGCGTCGAAAACAACAGGAGCGAAATTTCGCATGATAGCAAGCGCGCGCATATCGACAACCAGATTGTTGTAGCCGAAGGTCGATCCGCGCTCGGTCAGAAAAATCTTCTGGTTCCCCGCAGTGGTGCATTTTTCCACCGCGGATTTCATCTCCCAGGGAGAGACAAACTGTCCTTTTTTTATGTTGATCGCACGCTCGCTCATGGCTGCGGCCACGATCAGGTCCGTTTGGCGGCACAGAAATGCTGGAATTTGAATGATGTCTGCAATCTCAGCGACCTTGGCAACGTCAGCGACTTGATGCACGTCGGTGAGGATAGGGACGCCTACTTGGTCTTTCACTTTTTTCAAAATGCGCAGGCCTTCGGAAAGCCCCGGACCGCGAAAACTTCGGATTGAGGTCCGATTGGCTTTGTCGTAGGAAGCTTTAAAAACAAAAGGAATGCTCAGAGCCCGAGTGACGCCCTTGATAATTTCGGCCATGCGGATTGCGTGTTCTTCGCTTTCAATGACGCACGGGCCGGCAATCAGAAAGAAGCTCCCGCCGCCAATCGTGACATCGCCCGCCTTGAAGGAATGCAGTTTCAAGTTTTCTATTTCAATTTGTTGGTTACGGTCTCAAATGGGTTCTATGGCGCCAGACTCCGAATCCAGCATCAACGATCCAAAACAAGACTACTGGGCAATTTTGAGCGGTCGATGAAACAGTTCCACCGCTGCTGACGCGCGCTCGCTGTTGCGCTTGAGGCCGTGTTGATAGGCCGCTCCGATGAATGCTTTGAACAACGGGTGCGGCTCCAGCGGTTTCGACTTGAACTCGGGGTGGAACTGACATCCGACAAAGTGGGGATGGTCCGGCAACTCGATCATTTCAACATAAGTACCATCTGGAGTGGAACCGGAAATCCGCAGTCCAGCTGCGGTGAGCGTCTCCTCGTACTCTCGATTGAATTCATAACGGTGGCGGTGGCGTTCGCTGATTTCATCCTGACCATATATTTTGTGCGCGAGAGTTCCCGATTCGAACTTGCAGGTCCAGGCGCCGAGACGCATGGTGCCTCCCAGTTCTTCGACGCCGGTGAGTTCGCGAAGTTTGTAGATGACCCGATGTGGGGTCGCGGGATCGAACTCGCTGGAATTCGCCTCGGTCAATCCGCATACGTTGCGAGCAAATTCGATGCAAGCGGTTTGCATCCCAAGGCAAATTCCAAAGTAAGGAACTTTCCCCTCGCGGGCATATCGAATCGCATGAAGCATGCCTTCGATGCCGCGCTTACCGAATCCCCCTGGGACGAGCAGGCCGTCGTAGTCGCTCAGCTGCTCTTCACAGGCACGATCGCCTGCTTCCAAGCCTTCGGCTTCAATCCAGTTGACCGTCAGTTTCAGATTGTGTGCAAGCGCTCCATGAACTAGAGCTTCTTTTAAGGATTTGTAAGAGTCTTCATACTCGACATACTTGCCGACGATACCAATGGTGACATCGGCCTTGGGGTTGTAAACGCGGCGGACGACTTCTTCCCACTGTTTCAAATCCTGATCTTTAGGCTCAAGATGCAGATAGCGCAACACCAGCGTATCCACGCCTTCACGAGAAAAAACCAGTGGCACTTCGTAAATGGATGCGACGTCTTTAGCGGTGATTACGGCTTCTTCTTCCACGTTGCAAAACAGCGCAATTTTGCCTTTGATATCTTTCGAGAGAAAACGGTCGGTGCGGCAGAGCAAAATGTCGGGCTGGATTCCGATGCTAAGAAGCTCTTTCACCGAGTGCTGCGTGGGCTTAGTCTTGAGTTCCTGGGCGGCAGCGATGAATGGGACCAATGTCACGTGCATAAACAGCGTATTCTTGCGGCCCAACTCTTGCCTCATCTGGCGGATCGCTTCCATGAAGGGAAGAGATTCTATGTCGCCGACTGTGCCTCCGATCTCGACAATCGCTACGTCGACATCCTGCGCCACCTTCTTCATCGCGGATTTGATTTCATTAGTAACGTGCGGTATCACCTGCACGGTCTTGCCTAGATAATCCCCGCGGCGTTCTTTGGCGATGATCTGCTCGTAAATGCGTCCAGTGGTCCAGTTGTTGTCGCGCGAAAGTTTGGCGTGAGTGAAGCGCTCGTAATGTCCGAGGTCTAGATCGGTTTCGGCGCCATCGTCGGTGACGAAAACTTCCCCATGCTGAAACGGAGACATGGTGCCGGGATCGACATTTAAGTAGGGATCGAACTTCATGATGTTGACTTTGAGTCCGCGGCTTTCAAGCAAGCAGCCAATGGATGCAGCCGCCAATCCCTTACCCAAAGAAGACACCACACCGCCGGTTACAAAGATGTACTTTGCCGACATCGCTTCCTCACTTTAAATTGTCTTTGGAATTTTGTGCAGGCTGGTTGCACGCTCAATTATGGCAGAAACAATCTCTTGTGGCCAGCTGCGTTTCGTCGCCATGGGCAACTGTTTACCTTGCGAATCGTGCAACCATCAAATGGGTCGGTGAACAATTCAAGCAATGAAGTTGTAAGAATTAAAACGTGAAATCTTATACCGCTGCACTTTTAGCGGAGATTAACTGTTTGATTTTTTCTACAAAGTCGGATGCCAGGGCGTCTTCCGTTTTCTCACTGCCCCGAGTGCGCACGTTAACCGTCTCCGATGCTGCTTCTTTGTCTCCGACAATCAGCAGGAACGGGACCTTTTTCATGGCGTGTTCGCGAATCTTCGCGTTCATTTTTTCGTTGCGCGAGTCAACCTCGACGCGCACCCCCGCTTCCTTGAGCTGAGCGGCCACTTTATTTGCGTAGCTGGCATGGCGTTCAGCGATCGGAATCATGACCGCCTGCACTGGGGAGAGCCATACTGGAAACGCGCCCGCGTAGTGCTCAATCAGCACGCCAAAGAATCGCTCGATTGATCCGTATAAAGCGCGATGCACCATGAGCGGTTGTTTTCGAGAGCCATCTTCCGAGACGTATTCCAGGCCAAAGCGCTCTGGCAGACTGAAATCGAACTGAATGGTAGAGAGTTGCCAGAGGCGTCCTATAGCGTCGACCAGTTTCACGTCGATTTTCGGCCCGTAAAACGCTGCCTCCCCGGGGATTATTTTGTACTCGATGTTTCTTCGCCTAAGAGCGTTCTCCAGTGAGCGATTGGCAAGGTCCCATTGCTGCTCGCTTCCCAAAAAATTCTTGCGATCTTCGGGATTCCAGGTGGAAAGCTCAGTTTGAAATTTGTGGAATCCGAAGTCTTTCAGGACTTCCAAAGCAAAGTCCACGCATCCGACGATCTCTTCCTCAATTTGATCGGGCGTGCAAAAAATGTGGGCGTCATCCTGGGTAAACCCGCGGACTCGCAACAGTCCATGCATGACCCCGGAGCGTTCATAGCGGTAAACCGTGCCCAACTCACCGAGCCGCACCGGCAAATCGCGGTACGACTTCAGAGAATCTTTGTAGATGAGAATGTGGAAAGGGCAATTCATCGGCTTCAGACGGTACTCGGCGTCATCGAGCTCCATTACGTCGAACATGTTGTCTGCGTAATAGCCTTCGTGGCCGGAGGTTTGCCATAGCTGGCGGCGCGCCACGTGCGGCGTATAAACCAGCGAATATCCGCGCTTCAAATATTCGGCACGCATCCAGTCTTCCATTTCCTTGCGAATGATTCCGCCCTTGGGGTGCCAGAAAATGAGGCCGGGCCCAGCGAGTTCCTGGATTGAAAACAAATCAAGCTGCTGCCCGATCAACCTGTGATCGCGTTTGTTGGCTTCTTCGATCTTATGCAGGTGATCATCTAGTTCTTTCTTTGAAAAAAAAGATGTTCCGTAAATGCGCTGGAGCTGAGGGTTCTTTTCATCCCCCAACCAATATGCGCCGGCAACGTTGAACAGCTTGAAGGCTTTTATTTTCCCAGTCGAAGGGATATGGGGGCCTCGGCAGAAATCCGTGAACTTTCCCGTGCGATAGATGGAGATTTTTTCATCGGGCTTGGTGAACTGCTCAATGAAATGGCATTTCATGAAATCGCCATCTTTTTTGAATTCTTCCAAACCCTGTTCGCGTGGCATAAATTCGCGCGCATAGGGGAGATTTTGCTGCACTAATTCCTGCATCTTCTGTTCGATCTTTTGCAAATCGTCGGGTGTGAATGGAGCTGGCCGGTAAAAGTCGTAGAAGAATCCGCTCTCCGTGGCGGGCCCATGTCCAAGTTTGGTTTCTGGGAAAAGTTCTAGCACAGCCGCGGCGAGTAGATGGGCGGATGAATGCCGATACACTTCGAGTGACTCGGGATCTTTCTCAGTAAGAATGCGAATGTCGGTGTCGTTTTCGAGCGGGCGAGTCAGGTCGATCAGATTTCCGTTGCTTTTCGCAACCAAAGACGCATCTGCTAACCGAGGACTGATTGATTTCGCGATATCAAAGGCGGTGGTGCCGACAGGCACTTCCTTCACGCTTCCGTCCGGAAGCTTTACATGAATGCTGTTTGCCATATTTAACCGAGTTTATGGGACGCACAGTTGAGGGTCAAACGCCTGTACTAGGCGGGCTTTCCAATGAGCCGGGAAATTCCTCGAAGAGGGATTCCCAGCCATGAGGGTCGGTTGTTTAACTCGTATCCCAATTCATATATGGCTTTGTCCAGCAAGTATGTGTCGAGCATGATTTCAAATTCGGCCAGGGTTCTTGGCATGAACCCAGCGTGCCCCGCGACCTCGCGGTACTTGCGAAGAAACGCCGCCGAGACCCAGGTCTGCCAGTAGGTTGCGGCGTTGGCAAGATTTTCGGGGCTGGCCCCATCCCCCACCAGTTGAGCATTAGCCGCGTAGTCAAAGGATCGCAGCATGCCGGCCACGTCTTGAAGCGGAGAGCGTTTTTTGCGGCGTTCCCTCAGCGGACGCGAGGGCTCGCCTTCAAAATCGATGATCACAAAATCTTTCCCGGTGAAGAGAACTTGGCCAAGATGGAAATCCCCGTGAATTCTAATTTTCGACGCTGTATTTGCTACCTGCCCAAAAGCTTGCAGCCTGCCTTGTATTTCTTGTGCGTGAAGCATAAGTTTTCCTGCTTCGCCTGCAAGTCTCCCAGGGAGCGTCGCCCGTTGATCGCGAAGAACCTCGAACGTGGACTTCAGCAGTTGCTTTGCGGACGCGGCGAACTCATGCTGATCGCCGGCAGTGAACCGCTCAGGCTTGAAAACTTCGTCGTCTTCCGCAGACGCTAACGCCAGATGTAGTTCGGCGGTCCGCTCTGCTAAAAGTTCCGCCCATTTCACATATTCTCCGATGAAGCGATATGCCGACGACGGTATAGGGGATTCCGATAGATTGGTTAACGACGTTCGGGGCATCTGCAAATCGGCGAGGTCGCTTTTTGCGATGACTTCGCTCGAAAAATATTCCCGTAATTTCTGCAAAGTGAATTCCCAGGCATCTCCCCGGTTCGCAACGAAGCCCTGTAGAATTCCAAGCGACATCTTCTCCCCGTTCTTGCCTGTATATTCGAGGCTCCCGGCAACGGGTGCGATATTTCTGAATTTTGTCTTGTCGGTGAGGAATGTTCCTATTTCTATGTCGGGATTGACCCCTGATTCAAGCCGGCGGAATATTTTTAGAATTAATTTGTTTCCATAAAGTATCGAACTATTACTTTGCTCCCCGCGATTTAGTGTTGTGGGCAGGCGCTGGGATGGATTCCAATATTCGCTTAAGGAATCTCCGGCGCAGGCGCGGAGTTCGCCATTACTTCCTGGGAGAGAATTGTTTTCGACGATCGTGCTTAAAAGCAATTCGCGGAACTCTGCATTCAGCAATGCGTCAGTGAACTCGATGACCCCATCCGGTTTGCTCAAATGAAGCTTCAGTCTCGGGGAAACATCAGCAGATTCAAGGCCGGAGGGTTGTGCCTCGGCAACCGGAATATCGTAAAGTTCTTCCGACCCAACTTCATAAGACACTTTCGCGAGTAGAACAAAAGCGTGAACTGCCGCACGTGCGATTGGAATGGCATCCACCAACTCCACGCTCCGAATTTTTCTGGCTTTCCCGGCAAACCAGCGGCGATCACGAATGAATTCCGGAAGCCGCGCAGGGGTCTCGCGCCAAAGGGCCTCGACGATTTCGGTTTCACGCATGCTTTGATCAGGCGAGGTAATCGAGATCTGGACCGGTAACGGCGGCTTGTCGAATGCGGAACACGTGAGCCGGCATGCTATGAGGACTCAAGTCAACGTAGTTTCGTGGTCCATTCCAAAAATAGTGGGCATCGCTCAACAGATCCTGGAGTTGATAAGGTTGCGATGGGCTAAGTCCTAGCTCAGCCAAAGGAAGATCAACCCATCCTGACTGCTTGTATTTCAAATCTAAATTCACCACCACAAGAATCAGGTTCGATCGATCGGGCGAGGTCTTGCTGTATGCGATCAACTGTTCATTGTCAACCGGATGAAAACGCAAACTCCAGTCGCTTTGCAATGCAGGACTGGACACGCGGATTTGATTCAATCGCGTAATCAAACCCTTCAGGCTATGGGGTGCATTCAAGTCCCAGTGTCGAACCTGATATTTTTCCGAATCTAAATATTCTTCGCTGCCTGGTTTGATAGCCACGTGCTCGGCAAGTTCGAAGGCGGGTCCGTAGATTCCGTAACTCGCGCCAAGTGTTGCGGCCAAAATAACGCGCGTCATGAAAGCGGCTCGACCTCCATGTTGCAAGACCTCAGGAAGAATATCCGGCGTGTTCGGCCATAAGTTCGGACGGAAGAATTCGCGGACTGGCGTTTGAGTCAGCTCGGTAAAATACTCGGTCAGTTCGCGCTTTGTATTTCGCCACGCGAAGTAAGTGTATGACTGAGTGAATCCAAGCTTCGCCAATTCATACATCACTTTCGGGCGAGTGAAAGCTTCGGCGAGAAATATTGCGTCAGGATATTGCTTTTTTACTTCTTCAATCAACCACTCCCAAAAGCTAAAAGGCTTCGTGTGCGGGTTGTCCACGCGAAAAATTCGGACGCCTTGCTCGGCCCAATAAGTAATCACACTCGCGAGTTCAACCCATAGGCTCTGGCTGTCAGAGGTTTCAAAATCCAGCGGATAAATATCTTGATATTTTTTGGGTGGATTTTCGGCGTATTGCACCGTCCCGTCTGGCCGGCTGCGAAACCACTCTCTGTGCTCGTTCACATAAGGATGATCGGGTGCGCATTGAAAGGCGATGTCCATCGCAACTTCCATATTCAGTTCCCTCGCGCGCACGATCACAGATTTAAAATCCTGCAGAGTTCCTAACAACGGGTGAATCGCTTTGTGGCCGCCCTCTTTCGATCCAATTGCCCATGGGCTGCCAAAGTCCTCCGGCACGGCCTTTTCTGAGTTGTTTTTACCTTTGCGATTTACGTATCCGATGGGATGGATCGGCGGCAAATAGACCACGTTGAAACCCATTTCTGCGACGTATTCAAGGCGCCTTGTGCAGTCTAGAAATGTGCCATGTTTCCCGGGAGTCTCCGAACAGGACCGGGGAAACATCTCATACCAGGAGCTAAAGCGCGCGCGTTCCCGATCAACAACAACATTGTGTTCTTGGCCGTATTTTGTGACATGTCGCATGTCGGGATTTCGCAGTATCAGCGCAGCCAGGTCGCTGTCCAAAGCTTTTGTCATTGCCGCTAGAACATCGACTGCAAGAAGCTGGCGAATTTGCTTCGACAAATACGTCAGCTGCCTGCCATCTTCTCCGATTGCGCGGGCTGCTGCTTCCCCAATCAAGTGCAGTCCACTCAATGCGTCCACTGAAACGTCCTGGCCTGCATCGATCTTCTTCGTTATGTCCCGCGCCCAGGTTTGAAAATGGTCCACCCAGGCCGCAATCGTGTATCGATGAATTCCGGGCGCGGACACCGAAAATTCGCCGCGCCATACGTCGTTCACCTCAGGGCGCAAAGGAATCTCGACCCAGTCAGCGACCCCTGGAGCGCGATGTTTCAAGACAGCCTGAAGCATGTCGTGCCCATCCGTGAAAATGTCGGCGGTGACAACCACTTCCTCGCCAACCACGCGCTTACTGGCAAAGCGCCCGCCGTCGACCGCGGGCTTAACATTTTCGATAATTACTGTCCTCTGAAACGAAGTCATAAATACATGGGACTGCGAGGCCTAAGACGTGGCTATGTTCTAAATGACCGCTTAGTCTATTGTATTAACTCAGAATTCCGCACCTAAGATGCATACGGAGGCATGCATGTCCAAATCGCGCAGAAAATTCTTAAGGCAGTCTTCCTTGGGACTCATAGGCTTGGCAGCCGCGTCCCGGTGCGCTTCCCAGACACCCGCTGATTTGCCTCCGGGCGCGCCGCCTGCCTTCGGTACCACTGCGGCAACTGGCCCTGAGGTCTCGCCTCAGACCTTTGCGGAGGCGGAGAAGTTAGTGCAGTTCGAGTTAAGCGAAAGCGAGCGCCAAGTTGCGGCTGAGAGTTGGCGCAGCACGATGGCAGCGTTGTATGAGATGAGGACTGGCCCTCGCAAAATTAAATTGGATGCCGCGACGGCCCCTTACTCGCAATGGAATCCCGAATTACCTGGTCAAGAAAAGCTGCCGAAGGATGATCGCTTTATTCGTAGCAAGGGTGACCCCGGCCCGATTCCCTCAAAAGATGAGGACATCGCATTCGCCCCAGTGACGAAACTTTCTCGCTGGATCGAACAGCGCAAGCTTACTTCCACGCGGCTGACCCATATTTATATGGAACGGTTGCAGAGGTTCGATCCCAAGCTGCGCTGCGTCATCACCCTCACTCGAGATCTTGCGTTGTCACAAGCGAAACAAGCCGATGCCGAAATCGCCGACGGAAAATATCGTGGCCCGCTGCATGGAATCCCGTGGGGAGGAAAGGACCTACTGGATACCGCGGGGATCGCGACTACCTACGGTGCCGAGCCATTTCGCAATCGCATTCCAGCCAAGAACGCCGCCGTCGTCGAACGCCTGCATCGTGCAGGAGCGGTACTGGTGGCGAAACTGAGTTTGGGGGCTCTTGCGCTCAACGACATTTGGTTCGGTGGGCAGACCATGAATCCATGGCTCACCGAAGAAGGTTCATCAGGATCAAGCGCTGGGCCCGGCTCGGCAACTGCGGCGGGATTGGTGGGCTTTTCCATTGGAAGCGAAACCGGGGGGAGCATCGTAAGCCCATCTATGCGGTGCGGAATAACCGGATTGCGTCCTACCTACGGACGAGTGCCGCGAACCGGTGCCATGACTCTGTGCTGGTCGCTGGATAAACTTGGCCCGATGACGCGCAGCGTTGAAGATGGATTGCTGGTGCTGCACGCAATTTCGGGCCCCGACACGGGGGACTTGTCGAGCGTGCCGAGCAAACTGGACTTCGAGGCAGACGCCAGCGTGCAAGGTCTACGCGTTGGATACTTCCCTGTGTGGATGAAGGAAGCACCGGCGACCGACGTAGATCGCGCCGCGCTTGAGACCATCAAGAAAGTCGGAATGATCCCGGTTGAAGTGAGCATTCCCGATTGGCCCTATGATTCGCTCGATTTGATTTTGTTCGCGGAGGCGGCGGCATCGTTCGAGGAGCTGACGTTAAACCACGGAGTTGACAAACTTAAAATGCAGGTTCCGGATGCGTGGCCAAATATTTTTCGCCAGTCGCGTTTTCTATCCGCGGTCGATTTTGTTCAAGCCGACAGATTTCGCCGGAAAGTCGCCGAGGTAATGGCGCGCGTTTTCTCTAGTGTCGATTTGTTGGTGGTCCCGTCGCTGCGCGACGAAATGCTGACGCTAACGAACTTTACCGGACACCCCTCGTTAACTATGCGCGCGGGTTTCGTTGAGGTGGCCGAGGCCCGCAGCGACTGGGCACCCGACCCCAAAAAACCTCTTCCGAAATTTTCGCCGCCGCGACGAGTGCCGCATGGAGTTACCCTGATAGGGAAACTGTTCGACGAAGGCACCCTCGGGCGAGTGGGTGTTGCGCTCGAAAAAAGTTTTGCAGTGTCTGGAGAGAGGCCCGCCGGATTCTGACGATACTCGCGCGCGGTATCCGCGGGATGTACCAGAAACCATTGCCAGGAGTGGGGCTTGGCACGAGTTACATTCTTTACGTAGTCCGGTTCTTGAGTACTTCGATGGCTTTGTTAAGTTGCTCATCCACCTGCGGCCGCGCTGGCTTCTCGACTTCATTGGATGGAGTTGCATTCTCATCCTCATCGGGCAACGCAGCCTCATCGTCGATGTCAGCGATGAGGACATTTGGAGTCACCGCCGTGTCCTGGATCGCCTTGCCGCTGGGCGTGTAGTATTTCGCGATCGACAAAATCAGCGCCGAGCCATCTCTCATCTCGATGACTTTTTGGACCGTGCCGTTTCCAAAAGTCTTGTCCCCTACAACATCCCCACGCGCGTTTTCAAGAATTGCAGCTGCAACTATTTCCGCCGGTCCCGCTGTTCCCTTGTTTACGAGCACGACCAACGGCATGTCCACGACCGCTTTTGAAGGGTCTGCATTGAATGCTTGGCGCGGATACTTCTGTCCCTGCACATAAGTGATCGTGCCGTGATTCATAAATAAATTCGCCGTCGCGATGCCTTCTGATTCCTCCCCCTCGGCGCAATTTCGCAAATCCAGAATCAGCTTTTTCGCCCCTGACTTCTTTAAGTCTCTTAGCTTCGAAGCGATCTCGTCGGACTTTCCCTTGGTGAAAGCGTCGACTTTAATCTCCCCGATTCCCGGTTCAACTGTCTTTCCGGTCACCGCCGGAATCGCGACAATGTCCCGCGTAATGACGGTTTTTTGCGGTTCTGCCTTCCGCGCCCTGACTACTGATAAAGTCACTGTAGACCCAGGCTCGCCTGAAATCAGATTATGAATCTCCGCCAGCGACATCTCCCGCGTACTCTTATTCCCGATGGCTTCCAAAATGTCGGTGTCCTGAAGCCCTGCCTTTTCAGCTGGACTGCCGGGAATTACCGAAATTACCGAGGCATATCCGAAGCGCTTCGACACCGCCGCCCCGATGTCCCCTTTGGCCTCAGTCTTATGAGATTTATAGTCCTTATATTCAGAGGGACTCAAATAGCTGCTGTTTGAATCTAGGGACTCCAATAGCCCATGAAGCGCCCCATCCGTGACTCCGGGAATATTTGGATCCTCAACATATTCGCTACGTACCCTGGAAAGCACTTCGCTGTAAACCTGTAACTGGCGATAAGCGCCGTCATTGTTGCTCGAGGCGCGAACGCCACTTGTTCCTCCCAAAAAAGTGACAAGCAATATTGCTGCGGAGGTAAGAAGGATGGCGGATTTAATTTTCATGGACATAAATATTCAATTCCAGTATGACCGCGGTAACCGACTTTCAACATTATATCGCCTGGATGCACCATTGACCCAGTTCTACTCAGCCACCTTATCAATGCTGGTCCGGCGTCACTGACGAAGGATCTGGTAGAACCGACCTATCCGACCCGCGAGCGGCGGCGGTGCGATTCAGTCCCGTAATCTTGTAGTCGGTATAGTCAATGGTCAATACCGCACTTCCCCCCATTCGCACCTGTGTTACGGATTTATTATGAGCGGGAAGCCAGAAGCCTCCAATCTTGGACCACATATATTCGATGCGGGTGCGGCTGATCCAAAGGGAGGGATTTTTCGCAGGCTCACCCTCCATTCGCGTGACGGCGAAATCGTTCGCATCCACCCAAATTTTGCCTGCATACAGAAATTTGGTTTTTTCGTGCGGTTGCACGTTGAGAACGTAATAATCCTGGCCCGAAATCGTTTCCGTTCCCATCGAAGTAAAAGTGTAATTCTTGCTATTCAATTCCATTTGCTTGCGGTTCTGTTGCTGGGCCGCTTCTTTTTCGCTCTCCAGCAATTTCAGCAGCACACGGTTTATCAAGACCTTCGACCCGCTCTGCGAAACTATCTTGAACTCTTTTTTGTCTGGTGCGCTGTATGCGACCTCCACTTGTACCTGTGCTTTGTGACTGCCAAGAAATCCGTGGTAGTCAAGGTTGTAGGTTCGCTTCCCTTGATAACCGCGCAGCATCTGGGCCCTTCGCTGATTGGCGGTCGCAAGCCTGGAAACTATGACTTCAGCGGAGAGAGTGGGTGCAGAGACGTGCTGGTCGGCCAGGGACGGGTGCCCTAATAGGCTCGGTAACGATAGCAATAGAACCCATTTCAATCCGGCCGTAAAGCCTATGTTCCTCATGAATGGGCTCGACATGGAGTGACCAGGCGACTGAAAACTTTAACATCAACTTAAGTCATTGTATTGCAGGTGAATCCCGGCCCAAAAATAGAAAGGTGACGACGGTAACGAAGGAAATCTGGATTGCATACCTGCCGTCGCGCGCTCCGAGGTTCCCTACGATTCTTGAAGTCTTTTTACAGCCCAATCCGCAGTTTCAGCGACGGTAGGGTCCTCATCAGCTTTCAGTTCTTTCAGTCTTTCGATAAAGCCCTTGTTTCCGCTGTTTCCCATGGCAATCAATGCATTGCGGCGTAGACCGCTGCGCTTGGTTCGCTTGACTGCGGAATCCCGAAACTTTTTCCGGAAGTCTTCTTGCGAGATGTTTGCCAGCCAGTCCAGTGCAGGGTTCACCATTCCCTCCCTGGGTTGAAACTCAGCCGCGAGAGTGACGGGCGCTTTCCGGTTCCATGGACACACATCCTGACAGATGTCGCAGCCGAATATATTCCCTCCCATCCCTTCGCGTAAGTCGTCTGGAATATTCCCCTTTTTCTCGATCGTCAAATAAGAGATGCACCGGGTTGCGTCCAGTTGGTACGGTCCGAGGAATGCATCCGTTGGACACGCATCAATACATCGCGTGCAACTGCCGCAGCGGTCAGGCGCGGGGAAGTCAGCGGGCAATTCGAGAGATGTCAAAATCACTGCAAGGAATAACCACGATCCCAGTTTCTGATTGATGATGCAGGTATTCTTGCCGACCCATCCTACGCCTGCGTATTTGGCATAAACGCGTTCCACCAGGGGACCGGTGTCAACGTAACTGCGCGTTTGTACGTCGGCCCCTCCAGCGGCGTGCAAAAAATCCTCCACGACTTTTAATCGGCGCAGCACCGCGTCGTGGTAGTCCTCTTTGCCCCATGCGTAGCGGGAAATCCATCCCGCATCAGGTTGATTCTGATGGATGGAGTATTCAGCGGCAGTGTTGTAGTTGATCGCGCAAACAATGATGCTGCGCGCCCAAGGGAATGTGGTTTGTGCAGACGCACGTTGTAAGCGGCCGGTGTCGTTCCTCTTTTCGAGATATGCCATGTCGCCGGCGTTGCCTGCGCCCACCCATTCGGAAAAACGACCAATTTCTGGATAATCCTGAAGCGGGGCAATTCCACAAAGCTCAAAGCCCGCGTCGGAGGCCGACTTCTTTATATCGGCAGCGACGGGATGGTCAGTCATGGCAAACCAGTTGAATGTTTCAGTAAATTTGAATTAGGGGTTTTGAGGATCGGGTTACATTTCCGATGATGCGGACTGAAGGGTCGATGTCAGTAAGGTCCAGAACAAATTTTTCAGAGTCGTCTGGATCAATTGAAATCAACAATCCCCCAGCGGTTTGCGGATCGAACAGCAGAGCTTTCAAATCTTCGGCTATCTCCCCTTCATAACTTACGACGCATTCGGCGAACTCGCGGTTGGATTTTAGGCCGCCGGGAATGTCCCCAGCGCGAATGCAATCAAGGGCGCCCGGCAATGCATGAATGTCTTTGGAGAACAGTCGTAGTGAAACATCGCTGGCCAGCGCGATCTCACGGGCGTGCGCAACTAGTCCGAAGCCAGTGACGTCGGTCATCGCGTGTACTCTGTATTCCTTATTGCTGATTAACTCAGCGGCTTTTTTGTTCAGCGTGGTCATCGACTGAATGGCAGCTTGCTCCCATACTGGCTGGGCCCGGCGTTTTTTTATCGCAGTGCAAATTGCGCCTGTGCCCAAAGCCTTCGTGAAGACCAGATCATCACCAGCTTTGGCGCCCGCATTCGAAAAAATTTTTCCGGGATGAATCAATCCGGTGACGGAATATCCAAATTTCATTTCGTCGTCGCGGATGCTGTGGCCTCCGATCACCGTGCACGCAGCTTCGATCATTTTGGAGAGGCCTCCGGCGAGGACTCGTTCGAGAATTTCGAGGTCCCCGTCAGCGGGGAAACAAACGTGGGCCAGCGCCGTGATTGGACGTCCGCCCATTGCGTAAACATCGCTTAAGGCATTAGTGGCAGCTATTTGGCCGAAGGTGTAAGGGTCGTCCACCATCGGAGTGAAGAAATCCACGGTTTGCACTAGAGCCATATCCGCCGAGATTTGATAAACACCGGCGTCATCCGAATGATCGAAACCGACCAGCACGTTGGGGTCTGTTTGCTTGGGGAGTTTGGAGAGGACCCGGTCAAGAATGGCGGGGCTAAGCTTCGAGGCGCATCCCCCCGCCTTGACAGTCTCGGTTAGGCGAACAGGTTTGGTGTGCATTTTGGTCAGTGGCTTTCTACTGCAAGGAAACATCGGTTACTGCAAGCTCAGGATAAGCTCGGTTCCATTCGGCACTTACGTGTTCGAAAGTTAATCGGAAGTCTTTGCTTTGACCCGCGAGCAGCGGTGTCCTGATTAGATCGCGAGTGTCGGGATAAGGGCCGCTCTTGTCAAGCAGGAAGACCGGCACATCTTCGGCTTGAGCAACTTGCCCCATCGAGTCGCGAAAAGTTACGTGAACCGAGATGTGGGTGACCGTCTTGTCACCGCCATTGGTCACCGTCCCATCGACATAGGTGAAATTCGCGCCCACAAAATTCTGCGCCTCGCCCATCTTTAAATTGGTCAGGGAAATATTGGCAATATAAGGCTGTGGCGGCCTGGGAGCCCTGGGAGGGGATTTCATGAGAAACGCAATTGCGATGGCGACGATTACCACAATGCCAATTCCGAGCATCACGGGACGCGAAATCGATTCGCGTTCTGCGGGAGCTGGCTGCATGAATCCGCCCATGGGGCGATTGTACTATTTGCATAAAAAACTTTGATATAACTCATAAGCTCTTTCGATTTGAACGTAAAGCCAACTCTAAGTACGCTATCTCGTCGCCCACCGCCGACGACCCATGCGCGAGATCAAAGGAGATCAATGCCCACCGAACTGCGAAATTTCTTAGCTCTGTCGTATGACGAACTCGAGGACCTGAATCTCGAAGCCAAAGAGCAGCGCATGAAGCGCATGGCCCCCGACAAAATTCAAGAGGCGCGGCTCAAATACCTCACCGACGAAAAGCGCATCAAGGCGGTGACCGTGCTGTTCAGCGATCTCGAAGGCCGTCTCCACATGCTGGATTACGACAAGAAATTTCTGGTGAAGAGTTGGGACAATCTTACTTTCGATGGCTCTTCGATTCGGGGCTTCACCGCGCAGCGGGAGAGCGATCTTCGATTAGGAATTGATTGGTCGGCTTTCTATTGGGCCCCCGGCGACTTTTTTGGTTCGGGAAAAGTGTTGGTATTTGGCGAGGTCATCGATAAAGGCGGCGCGCCTTACGCTGCCGACATTCGTGGAGTGCTGAAGAGCTTCGCACAGGGACTTTACAAAGACGAAGGCTATACCCTGAACGCCGCCAACGAAATCGAGGGATTTTTATTTCAAGGGACTGATGCGGAACAGCGTTATCACGAAACCGGAAAATTCGAGTACGTAAATACCGGCGGATACTATCACTCCCTGCCGGGCGATCCCCTGCGTAAATTCATCGATACTAGCGCCGAAGTTCAGCGGGCCATGGGATTCCAGAACGAAAAAGATCATCCTGAAGTCGCGCCCTCTCAATTCGAAATCAACTATGGATACGGCGAAGTAGTAGCCGCTGCGGATCAGATACAGCTTTATAAATTGATATGCCGGCAAGTCGCGACGAATCTGGGCATGACGGCGTCATTCCTGCCGAAGCCGGTAGTAGGAGTGAACGGCAATGGGATGCATACCAACGTTTCGGTGAGCAAGGGCGGCAAGAATTTGTTCTGGGACGCAAAGGGCGAAGAAAAATTGAGCAAGCTGGGATGGTCCTTCGTGGATCGCATTCTGACCCACGGGCTCGACATCTGTCTGCTGCTCAATGCCAGCGTGAATGCTTACCGCAGACTTGATCCTCACTTCGAAGCGCCTAATCAAATCAAGGCTTCGGCGGTTGATCGCGGCTCCATGGTCCGCATCCCAATCGGAAACGATAAGAGCATGCGAGTGGAAGTGCGTTCGGTGGGGCCTGACGCAAATCCATATATGGTGCTTTATTCAATTTTCAAGAGCGGCTTGACTGGAGAAACCTCAAAGATTAAGAACCTCCGGCAAGCTGAGCGTTATTTGCCGGATAACATCTACACCGCGCTTGATCTGTTCAAAGAATCGGAATGGGCGACGACACTTCTTGGCGAAGATGTGAAGGGCCGCTACGCGGAGTTGAAACAGGTCGCGGCCGACCGTTGTCCGCGCGCGCTAGGGACCTTCGTAAAAGCCCCCGAAGTGCAGTATCACCACGAAGTTTACAACCAGTTCATTTGGAATTTGTTCTAGAGGATTGGCGCGGACCTGCCTGTGAGCGAAGTGATATGGGGGCCTACCCCCCCTCTTAAAACGCATCTTCCTCGCCGATTGGCATTCCTGGAGGAACCTCCAAAGGTGGCTCCGGCTTAAACTTCTCTGGATCGCGCTCAAACCCTTCAATCCTGCGTTTTATTTCTTCCCCGTAGGGATTTCGCGGTTGCGATTCAGCGATCGAGTGCAACCGCGCCGACACAACTGAGCGAGCTGCGAACGATGTGTCCTGGTCTGCGACTAGGCGCAGAAGCGCCTCGATGAAACGGGCTTCCACCGCCGTGGTGACCAGGCCGGAGAGCCCTTCCTCCCGCCCCGAAACAATAGAGTGCATTGCGGAGTCAATCACCTCTTCTAAGGCGGGCTCTGATGCATCGCGAGCGTGGTACTCAACAACCCGATTGGCTCGTTCGGGTCGGAACAAAACGGCCAGAGTCAAATCGGCCGCGCTTGCGGCAGTAGCGACTGGATCAAACGTGACTGAAGTATGCGACGCGAAGCTCTCAACTGTTCTGGAGAGCTCGGGAGTTCGAGGAGGCAATTGCCGCAGGAGGGCTTCGGGAAGGGTCAGCACTTCCGGTGATAGCGTTTTTACAACGGCGGCGACTGCCTTTCGCTGATCAGCGGCCGGCACCACTTTGGGTCCGGGCTGGGCGTCTCCGCGAACGGTGTAACGATAATCGAGTCCTCCGATGATTTTAGTTGCCGCTTCGGTCTGATAGCGATGCAGCAAGTACAGTGGCACCAAGGTATCTTCCATCTGCGCGGTTGGAGTTCCGTCGCGGATAGTGTCCTCGCCAAATCTTTTCAGGGCGGCGGCGCGAACGTTGAGTATGCGGTTTAGTTCATCGGCCACATTGGAACCGTTGTCCCACAAGTGAGCAATCGGACTTGCCGAACCAGAGGGACGCGCATCACCATCGCTGAGGTATCGCATGCCTCTCAATTCCGCCTGATGCAGTATTCCCTCGAGCGTTATTGAGTCTTCGACCGGCATTCCCTCGCGATCAAATTCACGATAACCGTAGTCGATTGCCACCTTGTCCCAGACACCGATTCCGGCGGGGTAGGCGTGGCTGAGATCGGGTGCACCATTGTTATCGAGTGTGATCCAAGGGTGCGGATACTCCATCACGCTCATGGTCTGGCTGGGCTGGTGCGGCATGGTGCTGGCGGCAAAGTTGTGGCTTAAGCCGAGGGTGTGACCAGTTTCATGCGCCGACAATTGGCGGATGCGTGCGAGTACCATGGCTAGCGCTTTATCGTGGCCCGCATCGGGGGCCATGCCATCTTCATAAGGCGCTAGAATTGCTTCTGCGATGAGATAGTCTTGCCGTCCTCGGAGGCTGCCAAGGGTCACATTGCCTTTAAGAATTTCTCCGGTGCGTGGATCAGCAATCACAGAACCGTAGCTCCATCCGCGATTTGCGCGATGTACCCATTGAATGATGTTGTAACGGGCGTCCATTGGGTCGGCATCGGCGGGCAGCAAATCAACGAGGAAAGTGCCCTTGGCCCAGCCGGCCGCCTGAAAAGCCTCGTCCCACCATCGGCAGCCTTCGAGGAGAGCAGAACGCAGCGGTTCGGGGGCGCCGCGGTCCACGTAATAGTGAATCGGTTTGATGGCCTCACAGTTTTCGCGGCATCGCGGATCTTTTTTTTGCAAGCGATGCCTGACGATAAAGCGCTGATTAATATCGACGCCAAGTGGAGTATTCATCTCCCGATAGCTGGAGTCGAAATAGCCAGAGCGCGGTGAATAACGCCGGGGGACGTAACCCGGTTCCGGCAGCTTTAGAAAACTCTGGCGCTCATGAATAGTGAATGCATGAACGTCAGGAGCGACATCAGCGAGGGTTTGCGCTTTGCTGGGATCGTCGGTGACAAAAGTCAACTCAGCTTCGATCTCGGTGTTCTCGGGGAATGCTTTCGATGATTCGGGCACGATCGTGGAGCGCTTGGCATCCACGTGGTATGTTCCCTGTTTCGCGCCGGAGAGAGCTTCCGCAACGCCGTGCAAGTCCTGCTGAAAATAGTCTGTGGCATCCACCACGACGAAGTTCTCGAGCTCGCTCTCGATGTTGAATCCCGCAAGACTAGAAGTGGGGAAAGATTGGCGCACTGCGAGTTGCTGAGCGGGGTCCGTCGAAGCCGTGCGAAACATTGTGTTTTCCTGCACGAGTAAGAGCTTTGGTCCAACGCGTTCGAAATGGACGAGTCTCGGGCCTCCCGTTAGGCTGGTTCCGGAAATCACCTCAATTTGACCGCGGTCCATGCCGAGATTGTTTTGGCCGACACCGTTGGGTAGCGACGTGGACAATATGTACTGGGGCGAAGCTGTTCCGTCCTTTTCAGTCAGTGGCACGCCCAGAAAAAATCTGCCAGCCTTTGCATCCCATGAAATCGGCAGCAGAACTTTCTGCTGCTGCATTGTCGCGACGGTAGAAGGGGCCAGCACAGGAGCTTTGGGCGAGGGTCCGGATTGTGCGAAAAGAGAGCTGGAAAGCAAAGAACAAGAAACTAGCTTGCGGAAAGAATGAAGGCTGAACGTTGGCATGGGTTTTTATAGCATGGGAAGACAATGAGATCGGAACGAACCCATCGCAAAATAAAAATGGGCAACCGTCGGAACGGCTGCCCACGGAAGAATTGGTCGAAATTACTGTCGCTTGATCGGACTTAACGCATGCCTCGCCGTTCTTCCCGCAACCTGAGCACCTGCTGAGGTGGGCGGGGCTGGGCAAACATCTCCGCTACTGGTTTTGTAAACTGTGTCGAAAAAGGAGTTGTTTTGAAACGTGCCTCCGGAGCTTGATCCAAGCAAGATTCCAACACAGGCTTCGGTAATTGTGTTTCCGGTCGCGGAATTGCCGGTTCCGGAGCACACCCCAGAAGTGGTGTCGAAGTGGATCGCCGATTGTCCACTATTCGTAATGTTATTGTAGTTAATACTATTGTTGGTCGAGCATGCATCGACGCCGTCATACTGGGTTCCCGAGATGCGGTTATTCGCAACCGTGAGTCCTCCGTCGCCGTAGTTGGGGTTGCTATTTCCGTCGTAAAACAGCACTACCGCCAAGTTGGTGTTGGCCACCTGATTCTGACTTATTGGAGTACTGGAGGTACCGTTCAGCGAATCGTAAAAAAGAATTCCTGAAGCGGAATAGGAATTGGGAGTGTAAAAGTCGTCTGTGACCGTGTTTCCGGTAACCTTCCCAGTAGCGCCATCGCTAATTTGGATGCCGTTCTGCGCGATGACGTCGGTCGGCCCATAGCCCTGGATGTTGTTGCTCAGAATGTTCAGGGTAGTGCCGTAGCCGTCCCCGGTGATTCCGTTCTTCTGATAGTTATGCCGAAGAATTTTGCACGGTCACGGTATAGGGTGTACCGCTGCCGTCGCTCTCGACAAAAACTCCCAGGCCATTTTGGCATCCTCTGTCGCTGGGGGCATCGTTCTGTTGGTTTCGAGCGATGACGTGGTTAAGCGTGCCCGAAGCGTCCTGATAGAAGAAGCCCACGATATCGGTGCTGCAACCAGCGAGACCGTTATTCGCGGCATCCGCGATGATGTTATTAATTTTGACTACGGGGGAGGGGCTGACAGGAGATCCATTGGAGTATCCAGCTACCAAAATCTGCGCGGCAGAAGGGAACGAGCCCCCAAATTCGGTTGCATTGGCCTTGAAGCCACCCGCTGGCGGAGTAACGATAGCAGCATCGTTGTTTCCGGTCGAATCGCCTGAGAGGGTGAGGCTTTTGCTGATAGTGACCTGCTCCGGATAAGTGCCAGGACACACTTTGATGGTTGAGTTTGGAGGAACGGAATCAACCGCGATTTGAATGGTGGAATATTTTGGAAGGCCAGGTTCACAATTCCCTACAGCCACCGTCGCTGCATTCGCCGCGTTGGTAAAAATTCCAACCGCAACGACGAACAAAAATGCACGCAAAACCGCTTTCGTTCTCGAACAAATTATCATTGGATTCTCCACTACAAAGAAGTTTTCGGAAGGGGGCCCGATACCGCGTAGGTTACGGTATAAGGCACTACAAATCGCTGTCAATAAGAGAAAGGGCTTAGACAGACCTCGTGAGTTATCCGGTTTTAGTACAAATTGCCTAAGGGAAGTAATGGTGCCGAACTCAATGTCGCCACCTGTATCTACCGGAATCTATCGCTTCGGGATTTATGAAGTCGACTTTTCCTCAGGCGAATTGCGGAAGTCAGGCGTGAGGCAACGTTTACCCGAGGCTTTTCGCGTGCTGCTTTTGATGCTCGAGCGGCCGTCTGAAATCGTGACGCGCGACGAGTTACGGAATAAAGCTTTGGCGAAGTTGCAACAAATTCCCAGCAGGTTCAATCGATTGCGTCTCAGAACAACGACTTTGAATCAGGCGATAACTGTAGGGAGAGAAGATAATAGGATTTATCAGCACGTTAACCGGAGCAGATCAGCTCGATCAAGGTCTTCGTTGCTTAAACTTCCTACCGGTGGAGGACAGCCGCTACGTACCTTCACTGTGGCAGGTTCTGATTTCTCTCCATGGCCCGTTTCTGGCGGGCAATTTCCCCAAGTGAAACATCTGAGCAATCTCCTCCGGAGCAGTTGGAGACCGTGCTTCCATTCAATCCGTCTTGGACCAATCTGACCTTGACTTGCAGTCTTTCGCCGGATGCAGTCATGGTCCGACGCCAAATTTTGTAGCCGGCCAATCGCACTGCGACATTGTGTTCGCCGGAAGGCACGACCACATTGCTGGGAGTGGTGCCGACGAGCTTTCCATCGATCTGAATTTCCGCGAGATCGGGAAATGAAGAAATATACATTTCGGTGGCGGATGAGGCCGCACTCAGTGCGGATTTCTTCGCGCTCAAAGTGGAGGGGTTCAGTTCATTGAGATCGAGCGGCACATTTCCATTCACATATGCAATAAGCTCCGTGCCCAGGGGAATGACGGTGTCCTTACCCCGCACGAAGATCAGGGCCGCAGAAGAAAAATTGCTGGCGGCAAGCGCTGAAACAATCGAGGTTTGACTGCCCTTCCCCGAAGGCTCGCGGACGGCTCTTAACGCCGCCTTCTGTCCGTTGACGAGTTCTACGGAATCAATGCTAATTTCAAGTTTCCCGCCGCGCCCCATCATCTTATGCGGCTCGGCTGCGGTAATAATGGCAAGAGCGCGCGTGCCTTTTGGGATCACCACCGTATCATCGACTTTCACTTCATCCAAGACTTCGAGATTCAATAAGTCTCCTGCCCGGGCATCGACCGAAGACACCGATCTGCTGGTGCGTAACCTTATGGATGTGCCATCGGCGAGCGTGGCTGTGACTGTCTGGCTTCCTTTTGCGGCCTGCCCCCACAGGCAAAACACTCCGCAAAATGAGAATAACGTCGCTGCGAAAACCAATCTCAACACGCGCATTGCACTACTCCGCAAGAAAAAAGTCGCCTGAGGCTTTCTTGAAGTTTCAAGTAAGTCTGGCTGTGACGGAAAGTTACGCAAGTAATGGAACTCAATCTTATTAACGGGAAAGTGTCAGATGCACAACAAAATTGACTGTTCTGGAGCTCTAGCCTGTGGATAACCGCGTTTTCTGTGGCTCTTTTTGGTTCCACCTAGAAAAAACCGCATGAAACATGGGCCAAACTACTTCTTTTATACGACGGGGGGGTATAAGATGCAGCCTCGCACGAAAATAAAAGTTTCGGAGGATTCATGGCATCAGGTATGACCAAGACCCAACTCGTCCGGCATATGGCCGAGACGCTGGAAATGAACAACAAATCTGCAGCAGCCTTTTTAGAGACTCTGGCTGACGTCGCGATTAAAGAGACCAAGAAAAATGGAGTGTTCGTAGTGCCCGGCATTGGACGGCTGGTGAAGGCCCATCGTAAGGCGCGCGTGGGACGCAATCCGCAGACCGGCGAGCCTATTCAAATTAAGGCCAAGACCGTCGTGAAGTTCCGCGTAGCGAAAGCTGCAAAGGACGCAATCGCACCTAAGAAGGCATAGTTTTTTGGAATTAAGAGGGCCAGCCGAAGTGACTGGCCCTTTTTGCGTTCGAGAGTAAAAGTTTAATGACCTTTTACCCGCCAATGCGTTTTGATTCGTCGACCGGGCTTTGATATATCGCTGTGTTCAAGCGTAGCTATCTAGGTATTGCCTGCTCTCTCCATTTTTTAGCGTTTACGCCCATCACAAGCAACCACAGGCATAACGACACTTCCGCCAGCCCCGAGACCGCCAGAAAAGGGAAAACGCGAGCTGCAACTGCCGGCGAAATGAACTTCGCAAAGCTTGTAATCAAGTACAACATTCCCTCAACGGCCAGCAAGCCTCCTATGATTCGCGGAAAAAACGTTGACTTGAAAATTGCGTATGCCAGCGAAAGACAGAAGAAACCAAAAAATACGAGGGCAATGGCGAAGCCATACTCGAACAATTGCAGCGACATGTAAGCGGCGCCCTGTAATTGTTCTGTGGTAAACGCGTTTAAGGCCCGTGCGCCGCCCAAAATAATCACAGGTGATACGTGAGCCAGTAAGCTGACGCTTTCGATGGCTGTACCCACCAGACTGAAAAACACCATCAACAAAGCAACTTTCTTATTCACCACTTTGAACAGCTCATAAAAAATGAGGCCCAGCGGAATATTGCATGCGCAATAAAATACCTCGACTGCGAAGCCCATCCGGAAAAGCAGCGGATGGGTCAGGATGTTATGCGCGGTCGCCGCGGCATCGCCACTCACGACCAGGCGACCACGCACAAATATCTCGGCGAATATGCCGCCCACAATAACGATCAGATAGAGAAAGCCGGCGATTCTGGCTTTCACGCGTGGCGACATTTCCTTAACTGCTAGCGGGGTTACCGGCATATGATTTCCCTTGAACTGACCCCGACAAAAAATTAGACCGGTTCCCGATACCGGCGCAGGCGCACCGCCGCTACTAGACATGCCACGGCGAATAAGAGTCCCATCCATAAGCCGGGGCTTGCGAGGAATGCAAGCGGAGAATCCGGCGTTATTGCAGCCATGGACATTGAATCCCCGCCGGAAGTCGCGCCTTGCGGACTGCCCATAAAACGGTTCCCGATCATGCGAGCAAAGTACGAAGTCATGAAGGCGATTTTCTCTAGCATGCCAATGGCGAGTAGCGGCAAGGTCGCCCACAGAAAGGCCGCGCGTCGCGCCCACGCCGAGACCAGCAATAACCATCCCCACATCGGCGCCCACCACAGCGAATGGACCGCCAGCAGGTGATAAAGCAGCATCATCGACATCTGGAACAGCGGCACGTGGATCGAAAACGCCTCGCCATGGCCAATCACCATCGTGCGGAGGCCGGCCAGTAGCAGCATCATGCATTGCGTCACTACCGTGATCGTGAAGGTTGCGAGCGGCAACACGACGAACGGAATGCTCGCCTTCGCAAGGACAGTAGTGAGATCGGAAACCGGCAGCGACTTCCAGAATAAAATGCTGCGGTCGCGCCGCTCCCCCTGAAAAGCCTCGACGCAGTAGTAAATTCCAAGGATGAAAGTGGTGAACATCAGCAGCAGCGCTGCGAAGGTGTACGGTTGCTCAATGAGTGCTTGTTGCCGCATCGGATCCAGGGATGAATCGTGGGTCGTGCCCGGCAAATGCAGTCCGCTGACTAGCGAGGCCACGAGAATTAACCCTGCGACGGCCAAGGGAGCGACGTAGAGCGAGCGGTTCTCCCACAACTCGCGCCGCACCGACCAATAAAATAAATGAGCCGCAGAGAAACTCAGGGTTTGCGATTCGGGTGCCGTAATTGTTCCCGTGTTCATTGAGCCGCTCCTCGTACCTGACTTCCCACCACCGCCACGAACACATCGGCAATGCTGGGTGTACGAACATCGCCTAGCGCGGCGAGTTGCTGCCGATCCGCTCCATCGAATAGCAAGATGCTCCGTCCTAGCACCTGCCGCTTCTGAATCGGCTTCAACGCCCTTGCCTCCGCAACCTGATCGGGATGCACCGTCACCTCCGCATATCTCGATTCCATCCCTTCCATGCTGCACGAAAGCAAGACGCGGCCGCGGTCCACAAACATGACATCGGTCAGCACGTGCTGCACTTCTTCCACCTGATGCGTGGTGACAATAATCGTGCGGCTGCGATCGAAATAGTCGTTCAGCAAAGAATCGTAAAATTGCTTGCGGTACAAAATGTCGAGGCCCAACGTAGGCTCATCGAGCACGAGTAATCTCGCGTCAATTGCCATCACCAGGGCGAGGTGGAGCTGAGCCACCATACCCTTCGATAGTTCACGGACCTTGCTGCCGTGCTTGATTGAAGTCTTCGCGAGAAAACTTTCAGCTTTCGCACGATCGAATCGCGGATGCACCCCCGCGACATATTCCAACGCTTGCGAAACCCGTATCCATCGCGGGAGCACGGCGACATCGGCGATGAAACAGACATCACGCATAAGTTCGTCCCGCTGGGTCCATGGATCACGTCCCAAAACTTTTAATTCGCCCTGGTAGGAAGTAAGCCCCAGAATCGCGTTCAGCGCGGTGCTCTTACCCGCGCCGTTAGGGCCAATCAGCCCCAGAATGCGGCCTTCTTCGACGCTCAGATCAATTCCATCCAACGCCACAGTCGAGCCAAAATGTTTGCGGAGACCGCGCGCCTCGATCACTGTCATGCCTTGGGCTCCTTCTTTTCTTTTTTCCTCGACTCCGCCAGCAATTCCTCCGCCGTCAGCCCCAGACGTTGAATGGACGCGTGAACCCTCGGCCACTCCTCCGAAAGAAATTTCTGCCGCTCCCCCTTCAGCAAAATCTTTCGCGCCCCGGTATTGATGAACATTCCCAAACCTCGTCTGCTTTCGACCAGTTCCTCATCTACCAACTGCTGATAACCCTTCAAAACCGTGAGAGGATTGACCCGGTATTCCGCCGCCACGCTGCGCACCGAAGGCAACGGATCGCCCTCCTTGAGCACGCCATCGAGAATCATCGCGACCACGCGGTCGCGAAGCTGGCGGTAAATTGGCTGACTGTCGTTCCACTCACGGTCCATCCGGTTTTCCAAGTAGTCCTTATAGCAGACCCGCAGCGCTCATTTCGTCCGCACCAGGTCAAAGTGGGGATGCGCCATTTTGTCTCCCGGCTCCATGTAACTCCAATCTTCGGTGTGATGATTGGCGTCGATGATGGTGAAGACGGCGTGGTGCATGTGTCCATACTTCGTCCCACCTGCCACATCCAGGAAATCGAATTCCACGGTGTTGCCGTCGGGCGACACCTTGGCGACCATGCGAGGGCGGTTGCCGGCGTCACAGTAGTGGGTGAGCATCAGCCGACCATCATCCATATAAAGCATGGTGATCGGATCGTCCGGCCTTTCGCCGACGCGCATCTCGTGCATGAGGGCGTTTCCCATGGAGGTGACGCGCAGAGTGACCTTCGCCACCTTGCCCTCCACATCGGGCGCTCCGGGCACACCCGAGATATGTCCCTCCCACGATCCCGCCAGAGTTTTCAGTTGATCGAACGACTTTTGCGCATCCGTTCCCGCAAAAGCCATGGATGAAAGCAACATCAAACCAACGCATATCCATCGAAGCGATTTCATTTTCATTCTCCTTGTTTTTCCATGCCTGGTCGCAACGTTTTTAGGTTGCTGTACTGTTGTAGTTAACTACAACACCGTCACGAGTGCAACTCTTTTTTTCCCCACGCTGGAATTGGGACGTTGTGCTCCGCCAAATAGATGGGACAATGGATGGAAGGGAAAAGTTAAACCTCTCACTTCCGCAGATCTTTTTTTACGGCAAACCCAAGAAATTCATTAGAAAGCAGGTAAGAAGTAGTGAGCGCTCGAAATAAATTTCTGATCACGCTGGCAATCGTGCTTGGGGCTTCGCTGGTTTACTACTTCATTTCCACGCCTCGTACCAAAGACCTGATATTGATTGGTACGGTCGATTCCAATCAGGTGATCGTCAGCCCGCAGGTGAGCGGACGGCTTACCAAATTAGTCGTCGATGAGGGCACACACGTTAAGCGAGGAGACCTGATCGCGGTCCTTGACCCTTCTGAACTCGAAGCTGCCGCCCACGCGGCCGCGGCTACCATTGATAGCCTCAAATACAAGGTGGCGGAGACAAGAGACACACAAGCGGCCATGCAGGGATCGACCAAAAGCGGGGTCGCCAATGCGCAAGCCAGACTGGAATCAATGCGCGCCCAGCTGCTGCAAGCCGAAGCCACGTTGCAGCGCACTGAAAGCGACAGCCGGCGAGTGGTGGAATTGGCCCGGCAGGGAGTTGCCTCCGATCAAGAAAAGGTCCAAGCAGAAACTAATTTAACCGCGCAACAGGCAGTGGTGTCAGCCTTGAAGCAGCAGGTCTCTGCCGCACAAGCCGACTTAGATACGGCGCTCGCCAACGTGCATCAGGGTGCGGCTGCGCAAAGTACGGTGCAATCCACCCGTGGGCAACTGGCTAATGCGGAGGCGATGTTGAAAGAAAGCGAAGTGCGAGTTGGATATACCAAAATTTATTCACCGATCGACGGAACGGTTTCCGTGCGCGCGGCGCGTGAAGGCGAGGTTTTGAATCCCGGGCAGGCGATCGCCACCATCATCGACCTCGGAGACACCTGGGTACGTGCGGCGATTCCCGAAACGCAATCCGATCATATTGGACTGGGTGACACGCTGCGAGTTCAACTTCCAGGAGGCACCATCGTCCCCGGCAAAGTGTTTTTCAAATCGGCGGAGGCGGACTTCGCCACCCAACGCGATGTGAGCCGGCGCAAGCGCGACATAAAGACCATCATCCTGAAAATTAGACTGGACAATCCCAAAGGCGCTTATGTACCGGGGATGACGGCCGAAGTGCTGATTTCTCCCGAACAGTTGAAAGGCGCACAGCAAGCCCAAAGCGCGGGGACGCCATGACTGCCGACCTCAAAAGTAATGGGAATTCAGCGCCATTTACCGGAAATGCAATCGAAGTAAATCACATCGTAAAAAAATACGGAGATTTCACCGCGGTTGACGACGTCTCCTTCACAGTAAAAGACGGAGAGATATTCGGACTGCTGGGGCCGAACGGCGCGGGCAAATCCACGCTGATTCGCATGATGACCACGCTCATCCCCATCACTTCGGGAACAGCGTGCATTAACGGACACGACGTAAAAAAAGACCCTGATGCCGCACGCCGCGCCATTGGCGTGATTCCGCAGGCGCTCACCAGCGACCTCGATCTCACGGTCGAAGAGAACATGAACATTTATGCCAAGCTTTATGACGTGCCGACGAAAAAGCGGCATGAAGCTATCGATGAGCTGTTGGAATTGGTCGATCTGACAAAATGGCGAGGGGCCCAAACCAAAACGCTTTCCGGAGGCATGCGCCGCCGCCTGGAAATCGCGCGTGGTCTCGTCCACAGCCCCAAAATATTTTTTCTCGACGAGCCGACCACAGGGTTGGATCCCGTCTCGCGGGTGGCGGTGTGGGAGATGCTCACCAACATAAAATCTCACCGTCAACTCACGATCTTGATAACTACGCACTATATGGATGAGGCCGACAGATTGTGCGATCGAATCGCTATTGTCGATCATGGAAAGCTTGTCGCGCTGGATGCGCCCGCAGCGTTGAAGGCCAGCGTGCCCGGATCGAATGTGATAGAAGCTCAATTCGATCACGCTCCCGCGGATTGGGAGCAGCAATTGCAGTCACTGAGCGACGTGACCTCGGTGACCCATCAAGGTTCGGGCATGTATCGGGTTTTAACCAGCAATGGTTCGCTGACCACAACACAGCTCGTGGAAACGGCGGTCAAAGCCGGCGTCGGAGTGAAATCTCTATCGGTGCAGAACACTACTTTGGATGATGTGTTCGTGCATTACACGGGGCGGCAATTACGTGACGAACTGGTTAAGGCCTATCAATTCGTGATGCCGCAAAGTCCGGGCTTGCGGCCATGAACAGGATGATGGCCATTATCGAGCGCGAGATGCGAAAGTTTTTTCGCTCGCCGACGCTCATGTTGGCGTCGATGATTTTTCCGCTGGTGCAGTTAATCGTTTTGGGCAATGCCTTTGGCGGCAAGATTCGCGACGCGCGTCTTGGGCTCGTGGATGAAGACGGCGGAACGCAAGCCCTGAAAATCCGCGAAGCTTTCGATTCCGTGCGCGCCAACATGCGGACATTCTCGCCGGTTTACTACGACGACGAAAAGAAAGCGATGGATGACGTTCGCAACGGAAAAATACAGGGGGCGGTAATTATTCCCCCGCAATATTCGAGACGGGTTTATGGCCAGAACCAGCCGCGAATCGCCCTCATCGTAGATAACAGCGATAACTTCATGAGTTCGACGCTCGAAGAAGAACTTGCGGGCATCACCACCACACTCAACCAACCAGCGATCGAGCCGAGGATTTTGCAGCAGACGGTCCTGCAAATCGTGGAACTATATCCCTACATCGAGTACATGAAATATTTGTTGCCTGGCTCGATCACGCTGGCCATGTTTGTTTCCGTGATGATCGGGGGCGGGATGCTTTATATCGACGACAAAGCCCGCGGGGTTCACGAGGGGTATCTGGTCACTCCCATTACCAAGGCTGAGTTGGTGTTTGGGCTTAACGGCGCGGGCGCGATTAAAGCGGTCATGACCGGGATCGTAATTACTTTTATTGGATCGCTCATGGCCGGGGTAAGCACTCTTTTCAATCCGGTCACCGCGCTGGGTTTGCTCATCATGATTCTGCTGACATCGGTCGCATTCAACACCATGATGTTTCTGCTGATGGTACGCATTGAAGATCCGCTCGTTCCTCGCGCGATGTTTGGAATTTTGAATACATTACTTTTTTTCCCCAGCGGCGCGATTTATCCAACCGAGGCGTTTCCGTGGTGGTTGCGTGCCATTGCGAAGGTCGATCCGTTTACGTTCGCGGTGCATGGATTCAAATCGCTTCTGCTGAAAGAAACGGGATTATCGGCCATCGTTCCTGACGCGATGTACTTGGGCCTGTTCGCAATCATTTCGTTGGGTGCAGCCACCCCTTTGTTCAAGCGGACTTTATAAGGACGCATGAAAGCTCGCTTGAGCACTACGCAGCCAAAGGTATTTTGCCATCGCGAGACAATCCTTTATGCTGAAAATGCCATGACCTTGCTTGATGCCACTGAGTATGATCCGGCGCGTGATCGACGCCGCAAGATTCGAGTCATCACGATTGCCAGCCTGTTCATCCTGATAGGGTTTTTCGCCTGGTACTTTCATAATTGGCCCGAGGAGCGCGTTGCCGACAAATTTTTCCAGGCATTGCAGGACCGAAAATACGAAGAAGCGTTTGGAATTTGGTTGCATGATCCGGCGTGGCAGCAGCACATCAAGAAAAACTCGCAGTATGCTTACACCGATTTTTACCGGGATTGGGGACCCGGCGGCGAATGGGGACTCATTAAATCGCACCGTATCTACGGTTCAGCAACCCCCAAGGGTGGAGGTAGCGGGGTAATTGTCGAAGTGATCGTGAACGAGCGAGCGGAACACGCCAGGGTATGGGTGGAGCGGTCTGACAAGACGATCAGCTTCACTCCGTACTGATTTTAAGATTTCAATTGCGCCAACTGCTTTTTGACGTCGTCGGCATTTCTGTAATTTGGATCAATCTGTAAAACCTTTTCCAATTGCTGCCGCGCCAACTGTGTTTGGTCGGTCTTCTGATACGCGAGGCCGAGGTGGTAGTGGAGCGTGGCCTTGTCGGCGTGGTAGTGCGCCGTGGCGCTGTCAGTTGCCGTACTTTTGTCCTCGAGTTTGATCGCTTCCTGGAAAAGATCAATCGCGGATTTATACGCCCCCTTCTGATAAAGGACCCATCCCAGGGTGTCGGCGATGTTTGGCGAATCAGGCATGCGACGGCGCGCGGTCTGCGCCAACGAAAGCGCCATATCAACATTGCCGCCAGTCTGTAACATCACGTAGGCCAAATTATTCGAAGCCCACGGATTTTCCGGCACAATGTCCAACGCCTTCTGATATGCATCTTTGGCATTGGTCCAATCTTTCTTTGATTCATACAACTGACCGAGCAAAATGTAAAAGCTGGCTTCCCGCGGATTATCTTTCACAGACTGCTTATAAGTCTCGATTGCCTGATCCATAGAGCCCTTGGAAATTTGGACCTGACCGAGTTTAAGCAGCGCGTCGGAATTCGATTTATCTAACTCCACGGATTTATTAAAGGCGGTTTCGGCCTGGTTCATGTCTTTCTTACTGTTGAATAAGACCGTCCCCAACAAATCGTAAAACGCACTGTTGGCTGGAGATTTCAAAATTTGTGCATTAGCGGCGGCGACGGCTTTATCGACCTGCTTGTCGGCAACAAAAGTGTTTATCAATCCGGCGAGCGCGTCGGAAGAATTTGGATCGCGATCGAGCGCCTGTTGAAACGAAGCTTCCGCCGCGGCAGATTGCTTCTGGGCAAAATGAAGGTTGCCCATTTGCAGATATCCGATAGAAGACTGAGGAGCGACCTCGATCGCCTTACGAGCGTCTTCTTCCGCGCGGGAAAACTGCCTGCGATTGATATTGGAAAGAGAGCGCAACGCATATCCATCCGGGGACCTTGGATCAAGAGCTATGATCTGATTTGTAGTTTGTTCCAAGGCCGACATGTCGCCCTTATGCAACGCAAGGGTCGCCAACGCGCGCTGCGCTTCGATCATCTGGGGACGTAACCGTACCGCATTCTGCCATTCGCTTTCTGCACGCGAATTGTCGCCCAGACTCTGAAAGGCGATTCCCAAATGGTAATGCGCTACTGGACTGTCAGGATCGTTCTTTACTGCTGTCTGCAAAGTCTGCGTGGCGTCATTGGCATGGCCGTCGCGGATCTGAATCTGTCCGCGAAACACGAGAGCTTCTTCGTCGCCAGGGTTGGCTTTTAGAATCTCATCGTTCAATTTTCGCGCGTCGTCGAGCTTTCCTTTTAAAACCAGTAGCTGAACGTAATTTTTCTTTAGCTGAATATCTTTGGGATGCTGCTGATAGAGGGAACCGTATTCCGCAGTCGCTTTGTCTAGATCGCCGGTTGCAAAATAAAAATCTCCCAACATTCTGTAACCCACTGAATCGCCGGGAAAGTCGGATTTCGCTTGCTGCAAAAACCGCTCAGCCTCGCTTTTCTTTCCTTCGGCCATCAGAAGGCGCGCCATGGCCGCGCGTGGCTGCGCATCTTTCTTATCCACCTCGATTGCATGGCGAATCTGTTGTTCGGCCTCGCTGAACCGCCCGCGCGACTGATAGTAGGCCCCCAAAGCCAACTCCGCATTCATGGCTTTGGGATTGAGATCGATCGCTTTCTTGAAATTATTTTCGGCTGCGTCCGGCTGATTGGCGCGCATTTGAAACATTGCGAGATTCAGGTACGGTTCCCATAATTTAGGGTTCAAATCGATGCCTTTTTGCGCTTCTTTCATCGCACCCGGCAAATCATTCTGTGCTGCCAGAAGGTTAGCGACTGCAACATGGACCTGCGGGTTATTCGGCGCTTTCTGCAAGAGCAAATCAGCGTGCTCCTGCGCCTGTTTCAAATCATGCGCGGCGATCAGCAAATTGGTGAGATCCATCTGCGCATCGTAATTGTCCGGCTGTAGTTCGACGGTGCGGGTTAATTCCTGATATGCGTGCATCCAGTCCTGAAGCTTCATGTAAGTCCGGGCAAGCTGGAAATGCGCTTCGGAGTATCCACCGTCCTGCTGCAAAGCATTGCTGAACTGAATTGCCGCCTCGCGATACTGTGCCTTCTCGTAATAACGTTGCCCACTTTCAAAATACTTATGCTTGCGAACGTTGGGATCGCGGGAGCATCCGGTAAACAGTGCGAAAAGAATTGCCAGCGTTACGAACAGGCGCAGGGAAATAAATCGCTTCATTGTTCAAGTCTCCACAAAACGAACACTTGCGTGCGGCGGTTACGAAACAGCGTGAGAGTAATTGTACTAACGTACTGAATCCGTCAGACCTTTGGAAGGTTACCCGGGTCACAGTGTGTTACGGTTCAGAATCAGGCCGAGTGCCCGAACGGTATTTTGGAAAAAATCGCTCGGCTGCGAACTGGCAGTCGAATGGAAGTTTGAATAGAGCGATAGGACAAATTGGAACGACGTTTTCCTCCCGTTAATACTGTATTGCCGGATCCGCTGAAGCCCTCTATTGTTTGGGTGTAATAGACAGAAGCTCATCTCTATCCCCAAGGAGACACTATGAACTGGGACCGCATTGAAGGCGAGTGGAAGCAGATGAAAGGCTCGGTGAAGGAACGCTGGGGTAAATTGACCGATGACGACTTAAATGTCATCAGTGGTAAGAAAGATCAACTTGTGGGCAGGGTTCAGGAGCGATACGGCGTTGCAAAAGACGAGGCGTCTAAGCAGGTCGATGACTGGAACAAAAATCTCACTGACGAAAACCAGGAAGATCAATACAGCAAATTCAACCGCAAGGCGAGCTGATTCTGAACTCGACAGTCGCAAGCCGGCCTACCCAGGGCCGGTTTTTTGATTTAGCGAGGGGAATAGTTGGGGCTAGCAGTAACGATGTCTTTTTCGCCTGCCAACACAAGAGGCAAACTGACGCGAATGGTTGTTCCAGTACTATCGGACTGAATATCCAAGTTACCGTCTAGTTCGTTAACACGCTCCCGCATTCCGGCTAAACCCATCCCACTTTGCATTCCATTTTTCTGCATTGGACCAAGAATATTTGCTGGAATACCCCGCCCGTGGTCCGTAACTTGGAGTACAACTTTTCGAGGAAAGAGGTCAACGTTGATTTCGGCACCCCCCGTTTGCGAATGACGATGAACGTTCGTCAAACTTTCTTGTAGTACCCGAAACAGCGCAATCTCAATGCTGTCGGGCAGTCGTGGGAAGTCCGGGGCCAGAGTAAACGTCACCTCGATTCCGCTCCTTTGGGAGAAACCATTGACAAACCACTTGGCAGCAGACGCAAATCCGGCTTCATCGAGGAGTGGGGGATGGAGCAGATGAGAAAGCGTCCTGGTTTCAGAAATGCATCGTTCCAGAATTTCGCTGCATTCGGCGAACAAGCTGGCCTTGTCTTTAATGTTCGGCTGAGCCAACAATTCTATCGTCATTTTTAGTCCGGCTAGATATTGGCCGAGGCTGTCATGCAATTCCCGAGCGATCCGCCGGCGTTCCTGATCCTGCAAATTCAGCAACCGCCCGCTCAACCGGCGGATGGCGCTTTCGGCATTGCGGCGCGCAGTGATGTCCACTGAAATGACACCCAACTCGTTGACCTTGCCATCGGCGTCGCGAATAGGAAAGAAGTTCGCCAGCCAATGGCGGATTTCCCCTCGTTTCCCGGGTATGTTTCCGGAGACCTCTCGATCTAGTATCGGAATCCCTGTGCGAATGAGTTCTTGGAAATCAGCCTCGGGATCGGAGCTGCGGCTGCCAAAGATTTCACCGACGGAACGACCCACAAAGTCGCCCGCGGGCATTCCGGACATGTTCGCAAGGTTTTCGTTTATGCGTCGAAATTTGAGCTCTTTGTCGAGGATCGCGAACCCGACCGTAGAGGATGAAAAAAATGCGTTGACCACTTCCCGGCTCTGGCGGGCGAGCCGCTCGGTCTCCTCGTGCCGGGAAAATTCCAAGTTAAGTAGAAAGAATTCTGCCGCCAGTAGGAGTAGTGCAACCACGAATGCTACTGCGAGAATTTCCAGCGTTTTCTTGTAAACCCGCTGCGAGGCGGCTTGGCGATCTTCCAATAGCCGTGATTCATCGTTCCGCAACGCCTGGAGTTGGTCGTGAATACTTACGCCCAAGCTGCCGGTTTGCCGAGTAAGTTCGATCTGCCGTTGCTGATCCGGAACCCCACTTTTTCTCAGATCGATCGATTGTTGCAACAGCGCAAGATTGCGGTTCATTAACGGTTCAAGCTTATCGAGTTGAGACTGACGTTGAGGATTGTCCGTCATCAGCGTTCTGAGTCGTGTGAACGCCGCGGGGATGTCGTATACAGCCGACTGATAGCCCGCAAGCATGCTTTCATCCCCGCTGAGGATGTATCCCCGGCGCGAATTGTTTGCGCGCAAGGAATTAGACCGCAGATCTTCGAGATTGGTTTGAACTTCGTGGGTGTGGGCCACCCATCTTTCGCTTCTAACCAAAGCGTTGGTCGTGCGATAAGCGAAAATGCCGATCGCAACCAATAAAAGGACCGCGGCCACGAACGCAATCCACGCGATTTTACGAAAAGAATGAAACATTCTTACGGATACGGTGTATTAGCGTCTTGCCTGGAATCGAAGCCACAATCATATAACGGCGCACGAACGTTCCGCACCACGGAGGGGCGGGAACCAACCATTCTAAAGGGCTGCGCCCAAGGATGTAGAATTGGGTAACAATGTCCGTCGGGCCACAATTCGTTCAGATCGATGTCGGTCCGCCGGTCCGCCAACCTAAACCAGCATGGTTGAGGGCCAAGGCCCCTTCGGGCGATAACTTTCACCGGCTTAAAAAGCTGGCACGCGGTCTAGATCTGCATACCGTGTGTGAATCAGCTCAGTGCCCCAACATTGGGGAATGTTGGAACCATGGCACGGCGACGTTTATGTTGCTGGGAAATATTTGCACCCGCCGCTGCGGATTTTGCGCGGTGCCCAAAGGGCGTCCCGAAGCCATCGATTGGGATGAGCCGCGTCGAGTTGCCGAGGCGGTGGCCACATTGCGCATCAATCATGCGGTCGTGACCAGCGTAAACCGCGACGACGACAATATCGGAGGCGCACGGATCTTCGCGGAAACCGTTCGGCAGATTCGGGATTTAACACCAAGCTGCCGTATCGAGGTTTTGATTCCCGATTTTCAGGGCATGGATGAAGCCCTGCAAATCGTGATGAATGCCGCACCCGATGTTCTGAACCACAATACCGAGACAGTCCCGCGCTTGTATCGCGCAGTGCGCTCAGGGGCGCGTTATGAGCGAACCTTGCGCCTTCTTGAAAGGGCGAAAGAGATGTCGCCAAAAATTATTACCAAGTCTGGAGTGATGGTCGGACTTGGCGAGACTTCAGAAGAGTTAGTGGAAACATTTCGCGATCTCGGATCGCGGGGAGTGGGTATTCTTACCATTGGACAATACCTGCGTCCTTCCCGCGACCATCTTCCGATTGCCAGGTTCTACACGCCGGAAGAGTTTGCCTACCTGAAACAAGAGGCTTTGGAATTCGGATTCCGGCACGTTGAGTCCGGCCCCATGGTGCGATCGAGCTATCACGCTCATGAACAGACCGCCGCAACCACAATCGGCGTAGGCTAAACTCCTCTAATAAAATATCGCCAGCTGAATACCCCGCGAGAGCACTTCAGTTGGAACTGATTGCGCTTTGGTATAGCGGCCACAATTGGTTGCCGATCACCCGATACACCACATACGCTGAACCTCGATCGTAGACCTGTCGAAAAAGTAGTTCGCCACGAGCGTCACCATCAATGTCCACGGCGTCAATGGGATCGACGCGGGGGGAGACGTCCAAATGCTGATTGTCAGTCACAGCTGAGAACGCTTTGTGGAGTTCGGCGTATATGTCTTCCCTTGCTACCAGGGTGATGAAGTAGTCTGAAGAGGCAGGGTTACTCTTAGACACGGGCAGATGCGCGTTGGCGGTTAGTATAAAGACCGGTTCATTGCTGGTCGAAAGATCGAAAGCAAGTATATGAACGTTGTCGAATGTTGGCTGGGTGCCTTTTGTGGCCCTAGGTCTCCGCGATGGAGAGGGTAGCGATTCGGGATTGAGTTGCTGGCTGCGAGCATTCACTTCGCCAGCGGCCATTGCCAGCATCTTCGTCCGAAACTTTGCCTCTTCCTCGGGCTTAGTTTCAAAAACATACGAATGCGGGTCGGGACCTGATGCATCTGAGATCGCGGGAATGATTTGGGCCTCCGGCGATGGACCGATCATGGCGACGTGAGAATTTTTTGCGGCGGGCTGGGTTACCGTTTTGACTTCTTTTTCCGCCGGGGCCCTGCCGCGCCGGAGCTGCGGCCTGTCGGGATCGTCGTCGTTAGATGACGAGTCGTCTTTCGATGAGGCGGTTGCAGGCGGGTTCGAACTGCTCTTCGGAGCGGGAGCGATTGGTGGAGTCCCCTTTTCCGGGGTAGGAGTGCCGGTAGTTGGTTTATCAGAGTCAGCTTTGTTTGTAGATCGGGCGCGGCGCAGTACCGGTGGACGGTCTTGATCGTCTTTCCTCTTTTCTGGTTTCGCAGCTTCGCGCGCCTTCTTTTTGGCCGCATCCGCTTGAATTTCGGGTGCGGATTTCCAGTTACCCGTACCCAGCCAATTTTTCCCTTGAAGCGCTCCCGTAACGGTAAATAATCCTTGAGATACCCCGCTGCGTACCGCTTCGTAAACTGTGCCGGATTCCAACGTGATCGGAACTGGGGAAGCTTTATAGGCGCTGGCGTCGTAGAACTTTCCGTCCACCATTATCGTGATCGGGATCAGGTGAGCTTTGCCGTTGCCTGCGAATTCCAGCAGTCCCACAGCGCGGGGACCTTTGTCAGCCGCTTCGCGATGTGAACGTTGCGCGAGTACAATCTGACAAAGGAACGCAACTGCAATCGCAGCGACGGCTCTGGCTAAACGCGCCGTACTCACAGAAACGAGAGATGACTTCATGAACATAAATGATAAGGCTCCTGAGTTTAGTTTGCCCGATCAGAATGGTAAAGAAGTGTCACTGAACAGCCTACGCGGGAAGTATGTGGTGTTGTTTTTCTATCCCCGGGCGGACACTCCTGGATGCACGATTGAAGCCTGCGAATTTCGAGATTCTTATAAAAAGATTCAAGATGCCGGCGCGGTGGTGCTCGGTATTTCACCCGATACGTTTGCCGACCAGAAAAAATTCGAGCAAAAGTTCAGCCTGCCTTATCCGTTGTTAGGAGACGCGGACAGGCGAGTGTGTGAGGCCTTTGGCGTAATGCAGGAAAAGAATATGTACGGCAAGAAAGTGATGGGAGCGGCGCGAACGACATTCATCATCGGGCCGGAAGGAAATATCCGCAACATTTTCTACAAGGTGAAGCCGGAGGGACACGCCGAGGAAGTGCTGACCTACCTGAACAGTATAAAAAAAGACGCGGCATAGTTGGGCCTTGCGTAGCTTGGTGAAAGGTCGCGACTCGTACGGAAAAGCTCTTCCGCGGGATTTTTATAATCGTCATCCGCAGGAAGTTGGCAGGGACCTGCTCGGGAAAGTGTTGGTCCGGCGCGATGCCAAGACTTTCGTCGCGGGGCGCATCGTTGAAGTGGAAGCGTATCTCGGCGAGAATGACCCCGCCGCGCACTCAGCTAGTGGACGCACCGCGCGTAACGCGGTCCTCTTCGGTCCCCCTGGATATGCGTACGTATATTTCATCTACGGAAATCATTTTTGCCTGAATGTGTCCTGCCTTCCAGATGGAGTTGCCGGGGGTATTCTGTTTCGGGCCCTCGAACCGCTGAAGGGGATTCCCACAATGGCGCGCCTGAGAGATGTTGAACTCCGTGGGGAACGCGACTTGAAAATGCTGACCAGCGGGCCAGGTCGGTTGGCCGAAGCCTTCGGGATTACTCGCCAGCGGGACAACGAAAAAGACCTAACTGACCCCACCTCGGATTTATTCATTGCTGATGATGCTTATCGTCCCGAGAAAGTTATGGCGACGGCAAGAATTGGAATCTCCCGGGCGGCAGAGCTTCCTTTGCGATTTATAATTCCCGGCAATAGATTTTTATCGGGACCGAGGCGCTTAGGCTGACAGCGCCTAGTTGCGGATCATTTGCCCTCTTCGACCAAAACCGAAGTTGGTGATGTTCGGCCTCGAGAAAATTGACGCTGAGGGACGTAAACCCTAGAATCGAACCATATCCAATGCCACTTTACGAGTACGAATGCAAGAAATGCCACCATCGTTTCGAACGCATCCAGAAATTTTCTGATTCACATATGAAGAAGTGCCCCGACTGCGGCGGCGCGGTCGAACTGGTGGTCTCTGCGCCCGCGGTACAGTTCAAGGGCTCGGGATGGTATGTGACTGATTACGCCAAGAAGTCGTCCGCGGCATCTTCGTCGAACGGGGAATCAGGGTCGAAGTCCGATTCGGAATCCAAATCAGATTCAGAATCCAAATCAGATTCAGAATCGAAGAAGGATTCGGAGACAAAGGCCGAGACAGATTCCAAGGGGAGTTCGGAGTCAAAAGAAGGATCTGGCACTAAGAAATCCAAGGATTCATCCGGCAAGAAAAGCGAAAAGAAAACTCCTTCCGCCAACAAGAATTAAAGCAATCGCCCAAAGAATACCGTCAATAGCGCTCCGCTACCTGACGGAGATTGGCGTCTGCTACCGACTTACTTGAGAGAAGATGCCATTAGAGTTCTCCGCTGAATCGAGTTTTTACCATCTTCATCTAATTACCATGATCAGCATTCGGCGTAGCGAAGAGCGCGGCGGCGGCGATTATGGCTGGCTTAACACCCGCTATACGTTTTCCTTCAACACTTACCACGATCCTAAATTTATGGGATTCCGGTCTTTACGGGTCATTAATGAAGACTACGTTGCGCCGGGCCAGGGCTTTCCGACGCATCCGCATCGGGACATGGAAATCATCACCTATGTTCTGGAAGGCGCACTGGAGCACAAAGACAGCCTGGGCACAGGGTCCATTATCCGTCCCGGGGACGGCCAGCGAATGAGCGCGGGCAGCGGCATAAGGCACAGCGAGGCGAATGCTTCAAAGACCGAGTCAGTTCACTTGCTTCAGATTTGGATTTTGCCGAAGCGCGAGGGCATTCCACCGAGCTACGAACAGAAAGAATTCCCCGCCGAAGAAAAGCGCGGAAAGTTAAGATTGATCGCAAGTCCAAACGGTCAGAACGGATCGGTGACCATCAATCAGGACGCAAGTTTATATGTCTCTCTGCTTGGGCCCGGCGAAACCGTCACTTACGAAATGCGGCCGAAACGGCACGCGTGGCTGCAAGTTGCAAAGGGCTCTGTCGAACTGAATGGAGGAGAATTGAAGCAGGGTGACGGCGCTGCCATCAGCGAAGAAAAGAAGTTGGCCATCACTGGGAAAGACGACGCAGAAATCCTGTTGTTCGATTTGGGTTAGATAGATCTACCGTGTGGAGCAGTCCCGGCCTCCGCATTTGGGTCAACACTCGCGCGCAGGCACCGTTTCAAGCCACTTCCCTTCCGCTTGCAATCGACCTACTTCTCTTCTTAAAAACCGGTTTCAGCTTGTTCCGCCAATGTTCATCGATTCCTACCAATACCCAGTCAATCTTTTTAGAAAAATAATGCAGCAAAGTATCGGTCGCGGGATGGATTCGCAAAGCGGGTGCGACAAGAAAAAGGAAAGGATCGCGGTCAGAAAGTTCCGCGTTCGAAAAATATCCAAACTTTGGAAAATCCCCTCGGGTGTGGTGCCACTTAACCCTTGCCCAGTAGTCCAATCCTTGTAATGGGAGATGAATGTCCTCGTCCGCTTTGAGTTCAACCACGGCGAGACGTCCCTCCTTTGTGGTCGTTAATATATCGATCATGGCGCGGTCCGATGCTGAAAATGCCGGCACCTGCGAATATTGAGTGCCATCGCCCAATTGCAAATCGATGGCGGCAAGGTCAAGCACGGCCAGCGACTCCAACCAACGCTCGGGATGCATCCGCCACAGTGGATGATCGTGCGGGCCTTCCTTGTGGCGTACCTCTCCGATGCTATTCACCAACGCAGTGAAGGTGGACATAGTCGACTCCGAAAGTACCCGCTCAGCGCCGCCGATTCCAAAGACAATCTCTGTCGAATTTCTAAAAGAAACGGGATTGACAGCCAGGCGAGCCCGTGCAAACTCGAGTCCATGGCGGCGAAAACCGATCTCCCCTGCCGATAGCATCGCGACTTCCGCTTCAGGCATCACGTGATGCACTTGCGTGATTGAATCCGCAAAACGCTCGCGTGTAGCGTCCTGGTCCGCCGCGTGGATCAGGCGGGTCGCAATGTTGCCACGGTCCGCAATGTCGACTTCCTTTAGTTCGCCATCTCGCTCTTTGATTTCGTACAACTGCCATTTCGCGGCCTCGGGATTTAATTGGGCGATGCGCTCGCTGGTGACCGCCGAGCCTCCCTCAGGAAGAAACAGTTTGAGTCCTTCGACGACCAATCTTCCGGCACGAAATTGCCGACAATAATCCAACCATAAAATGCCGAAAGTCAGTGCGGCATCGATCGATGACTGCGTTTCCTGCGCATTCACGCCAAGCACGGCAAACGCCGTCTGCCCACGATGAAGGAGGCCTCGGGTATAGATGGGCCCGAAGGAATGTTTCAGATCGGTAGAGGTGGTGAGTTGCGATACCGTATGTCCGGGAAAACGTCTGAGCAGTACCCGGTGGAGCAACCGTTGGTACCCGAGCCTCGCCACCCGTTTCGCGGTGGGAGTTCGCCAGTCACGATTGCGGCAGATTTCGAGTTTGGTGGGGCGCGCTTGACCCAATCGCTGCACCTGAAGCCGTAGCACCTCGTTTTTCACTTCTGCGTCGAGTACCCGGCGCACCACATTTCGTTCCGCCGACCAGATATGCAGCAGGCATTTGTGTTGCTCTCCAGAAACCGAGTATTTGGATTGCGCCAGATCGAAAATAATGTCGCCGTCCTCAACCACAACTGCGGAGGCGCATGAAAGAAAAGTTTCTACTTCGCGTGCTAACGATTCTGGGGTCACCGCTGCATTGTTTCAGCCAAGGAACATCTTGTCTGTGACGGATGACCATTGTGCGAAAGCCATAAGGTAACTTAATAGTTAAGGGTCACGGCTCTATTTTTGAAGCGCTCGAAAAATGCTAGCTGTTTAATTCTGTGGAAACATAACTTTTACGTTGCGCTATGGGCGCGTGTCGGCCAACCATCGGATTCCCCTGCTATAATCACAAATTCCGCTCATGAGCCCGAAGCGTCTGATTCGTTCCACTACAGTTCTGTGTGTTCGCCGGAATGGCGTTGTTGTCATGGCCGGAGACGGCCAGGTCACGCTTGGCGAGAGCGTAATCAAGCATTCCGCCAAAAAGATCCGCAGGCTTTATCAGGACAAAATCGTCGCCGGGTTCGCAGGCTCTACCGCCGACGCTTTCACGCTCTTCAGCCGCTTCGAAGCCAAACTCGAGCAATACCACGGCAACGTGGGGCGCGGAGCGGTTGAATTAGCGAAAGATTGGCGCACCGATAAGTTCCTCCGCCATCTTGAGGCGCTTCTTCTTGTCTCCGATAAAGAACAGACCTTTCTTCTCAGCGGACAAGGCGACGTAATCGAGCCCGATGGCGGTATTGCGGCGATCGGAAGCGGAGGCCCCTACGCCCAGGCGGCAGCGCAGGCTCTGGCTGAACACACGGAGCTCGGGGCCCGGCAAATCGCCGAAGAAGCTATGAAGATCGCCAGCAAAATGTGCATCTATACTAATGAGAAGATAACCGTCGAGGAGTTGTGATCTACGCAGGGACAGCCGCCCTCGGATGTCCGGCCGGTTGAAGACCTGGCGGTAGCAAATTCTAGAAGCGCTGTCGAGCTTGGCTCGACCTGGACAGCTGGGGCGGCTGTCCCTACAGCGACATTTATGGCAATTTATTTACCGGGAACTGTCGAAGAAGAGCAAATCGCGCTGGATGAACTGACTCCACGAGAGATCGTTGCGGAATTAGACAAGCATGTCATTGGACAAGCCGCCGCCAAACGGGCCGTCGCTATTGCCTTGCGCAATCGCATGCGGCGCCAAAAACTTACCCCGGAGCTATCGGAAGAAGTTATCCCCAAGAACATAATAATGATCGGCCCCACCGGCGTGGGGAAAACCGAAATCGCCCGCCGTCTGGCCAAGCTCGCCAACTCCCCGTTCCTGAAAGTAGAAGCTTCTAAATTTACCGAGGTGGGATACGTCGGCCGTGACGTTGAATCCATGATTCGCGATCTGGTCGAGATCGCAATCGAGATGGTTCGCGAAGAAAAGCTTGAGGACGTTTCCGACAAAGCCGAGCTCAACGCCGAGGAACGCCTGCTCGATATCCTGCTGCCTCCTGTTTCCGCGCCGCGGCCAGAGCCAACAAATGGCGGAGGCATGGTAATTGATGGCACGCCCGCGCTCACCGAATCCCATAGCCGCACTCGCGAAAAATTGCGCCAGCAACTGCGCGAAGGCAAACTCGACGAACGCACCGTAGAGATCGAGGTTCGCGAACGCAATTTTCCATCCTTTGAAATAATCTCCAACCAGGGCATGGAAGAGATGGACGTCAATTTCAAAGACATGTTGCCTAACCTCTTTGGCCAGCGGACCAAGAAACGCAAGATGAAGGTAAACGAGGCCTTCGAATATTTGATCCAGGAAGAAGAGCAGCGCCTGATCGATATGGACCAAGTCACGCGCACTGCGATAGACCGCGTGGAAGACTCAGGGATCATTTTTCTGGATGAGATCGACAAGATTGCCGGCCGCGAAAGCGGACATGGCCCCGACGTATCCCGCGAAGGGGTACAGCGAGATATTCTTCCGATCGTAGAGGGGACAACCGTCAGCACCCGTTACGGAATGGTCCGCACCGACCATATTTTATTCGTCGCGGCCGGAGCCTTTCACGTTTCGAAGCCGAGCGATCTTATTCCGGAACTGCAGGGACGTTTTCCCATTCGGGTTGAGTTGCAATCCTTGACGATGAGCGACTTCCTTCGAATTTTGACGGAACCAAAGTCATCCCTGGTTAAGCAGTACACCGCCCTGCTGGAAACCGAAGGAGTAAAGCTTGAATTCGTGGACGATGCACTGGAGGAAATTGCGCGCTTTGCATTTCGCGTGAACGAAGGTACGGAAAACATTGGCGCGCGACGACTGCACACCATCATGGAACGTGTCCTCGATGAAATCAGTTTCGAGGCACCCGAGAAAAAAGGCGAGCACATAAAAATCGACGCTGATTACGTGCGCAAGACGCTTGCTGACATTGTGAAAGATCAGGACCTCTCGCGCTACATCCTGTAACCTTCTCAAGGGTCTACAAGTGCATATGATTCTTGCTAGCCACTATCCAGCGCGCTGCAAGGTTTGCGGGAGCTAATTCTGTCTCAAGCCTCCGGCGATGCCGGGTTTGTCGCGGCGTCCGCGAATGACTTTCCAATGTGTTCTCCTTCGTGAACCGTCCCGTCTTACCGTCAACGCTTGATTTCAGTGCAATGCTTGTTCATTTTGGAACTGGTCCGTGAATCTGATTGACGATTCGCCTTTTATTCGCTCCGCATCGGATGTATAATCCGCGCTTACCAACCGGCACTCATAAATTAAGGAGTATTTAATGGCGGATGAACGTTCCAAAGCGATTGACCTGGCATTTGCGCAGATAGAGAAACAATTTGGGAAGGGATCGATTATGCGCCTCGGTTCCAAAGAGGCAATCGTTCCAATATCCGTAATTCCCACCGGCGCAATTTCGTTCGATGCCGCGCTCGGAGTGGGGGGATTTCCTCGCGGCCGCGTAGTCGAAATTTTCGGCCCTGAGTCCTCCGGCAAAACTACCATTGCTCTACAAGTCATTGCTGAGGCCCAGAAGACCGGCGGCATGGCAGCGTTCGTCGATGCGGAACATGCGCTTGATCCTGGCTACGCGAAAAAACTCGGCGTCGACGTTGATAACTTGCTGGTCTCGCAGCCGGATTATGGCGAACAGGCGTTGGAGATCACCGAAGCGTTGGTGCGCTCCGGAGCGATTGACGTACTGGTCGTCGATTCGGTCGCGGCATTGGTGCCCAAAGCCGAACTCGATGGCGAGATGGGCGACAGCCACATGGGATTGCAGGCCCGATTGATGTCGCAGGCGTTGAGAAAGCTCACTGGCACGGTTTCTAAATCCCGCACTTGCCTGATCTTTATCAATCAAATTCGCGAAAAGATCGGCGTGATGTTTGGCAATCCTGAAACCACCACCGGTGGGCGCGCGCTGAAATTTTATTCTTCGGTTCGCATCGATATCCGCCGGATTGCCGCGATCAAAGAAGGGGATATCGTTACTGGATCACGCACCAAAATTAAAGTGGTAAAAAACAAAGTTGCCGCTCCGTTCCGCGAGGCCGAGTTCGACATCATGTATGGGGAAGGCATCTCGCGCGAAGGCGACCTGCTGGATGTGGCTGCTAACGCCGCGCTACTTGAGAAATCGGGTTCATGGTACAGCTACAAAGGCGAAAGGATTGGCCAGGGCCGCGAAAATGCCCGTCAATTCTTGAAGGACAACAAAGATACCATGGCTAGGCTGGAAGCCGAAGTACGCAAGCATTTAGGATTGACGCCGGCAATCGCTCAGGCCCCAGCAGCCGGAATTCCAGTGGCGGTCCCGGTCCCGGCCTCCACTAGCCGCGTCGCTACCATGCCAAGCGTGAGCCAAGACCCGACGAAGGTCGCCGCGGGCGCGAAGCGCTAAAGTTTACTTGACGTCCTTTTTCTTGAAAGCCAGAAAGAGACGCGGCCAGATGACTGCGACCGAAGAAGCGTTGGGCTAGGTATAGCTAAGCTGCCAACCCAACCGAGACCGGTTGCGCGCAGAACGCACACCGCCTCGCCGTGATCGGAATTTCGCTCAAACACTCCGGACATTTCTTGGTCGACGGGTCCGCTGGAACAGCGGCCTTCTTCATCCGCGAAGTCAATGCATTGATTGGCGTGACTACAAAAAAGTAGACCGCAGCCGCTACTAGCAAAAAGGCAATCAGCACATTAATAAAGTCACCCAAAGCAAAAATACTTCCATTGAGGGTGAACGTAATGGCTGAAAAATCTGGCTTACCCACTAACGCCGCAATCAGCGGCGTCAATAAGTCTTTGGTAAAGGCCCCCACCACCGACGCAAACGCGGCGCCAATCACCACGCCAACTGCCATATCAACAACATTGCCGCGAAGAATAAATTGCTTGAATCCACTTAACATTGGTTTCCTCCTGTCGGGAAACTAAATCTACGGTGCAGAGCATCGTGCGTCAACAAAACAATTCGCTGGGCGAGAATGTATCAGCGCCGAGGCTGGGACTAGTAGTGCAGCCGCCAGTGGGTTTGCTTCGACGAAGTCTCGCCAATTTAGGCGATCCGCAAGTTTGTCTTTTGATTCCTGCCAGCGTATATTTGTACGTGGAAACTGTTGTGTAAGTACCAGGATTTGGCGAAACACACCAGTGGGCGCAAGCCCACTTTTTAGTTTCTGGTGAATTTCCGATTCGCAAATCAAATTGTAACTTATTGGTTTCATGGCGTTTGATGTCGAACAGGTGCGTGCGATAGCGGACAGGGTTGCCAGCTCCCGCGGACTGGAAGTTGTCCAAGCAGAGTTGCGAGGGGGAGGAAAAGCCCGCATGCTGCGTGTCTTTATCGATAAGCCAAATGGCGTCACTCACGAAGACTGTGCCGAGTTTAGCCGGGAACTGGGAACGATTCTAGACGTCGAAGAAGTAGTGCCAGGGAATTCGTACTTGCTGGAGGTTTCTTCCCCAGGGTTGGATCGCAAGCTATTTCGTCCTGCAGATTTTGACCGTTTCACTGGCAGCAGAATTAAGCTCACCACGCGCAATCCAGTAAACGGAAATAGGCACTTCGAAGGCAAGCTCGAAAAGTTCGAGAGCGGACGAATCACGCTGGAGACGAATGGGGCGCGTAAAAAATCGAATGCCGAGGATGCGCAGAAATTAGAGATTGAACTCTCGAACATTGAGAAGGCGAATTTGGTCCCAGAATTTTAGGTTCCAAGTTTAGATCGATGGAGAGATGGGCCTCCCTGCCCGTCCACCTCGAAATTGAAATATCGGAATCATTATGGCAAGTGAGCTTTACAACACCATCGACGCGTTAAGCCGGGAAAAAGGCATTGATCCGCAAATTGTGGTCACTGCGGTTGAAGACGCCATTGTTGTGGCCACGCGAAAGTATTACAAATCGCAGGAAAATCTACGCGCTCAACTCGACAAAGACACTGGCAAAATCCACGCCTTCGCGGTGAAGACCGTAGTCGAAAATTCCGATCAGATAGAAGATCCACAATTGCAGGTCAGCCTGGAAACCGCGCGCAAGCTCGATCCGAATATCGAAATCGGCGGCGAACTACAAATCCCGAAAGCTACCGAAGGAATTCTCGGACGCATTGCCGCACAACTTGCCAAGCAGGTCATCTTCCAAAAAGTGCGAGAGGCAGAACGCGATACTGTTTACAAAGAATATATCGGCCGGGTTAACGAGATCGTTAACGCCACCGTGAAACGCATAGAGGGGCCCGACATAATTTTCGATATTGGCAAGGCCGAAGCTCGCATGCCGCGCAAAGAGCAGTCGCGCCTCGAATCATTTGCCATCGGTGAGCGCCTGCGAGTAGTGATTGCGCGAGTGGAGCGGGCTTCCAAAGGCCCGGCGGTTGTGGTTTCTCGTGCCGTGCCCGAATTGGTGCAGCACTTATTCCAGACTGAAGTACCGGAAATTTACGATGGCACCGTCGTCATCCGCGCCATCGCCCGCGAAGCCGGAGAGCGCACCAAAATCGCCGTCATGTCGAAAGACAAAGACGTGGACGCAGTGGGCGCATGCGTCGGCATGAAAGGCATGCGGGTGCAGTCCATCATCCGCGAACTGCGCGGAGAAAAAATCGACATCATCGAATATCACGAAGACGCGGTGACTTTTGCCGAAAAGGCTTTGCAGCCCGCCAAGGTAAGCCGCGTCACCATAATTGACAGCGCCGATAAGCATCTCGAAGTGGTGGTCGATGACACCCAGCTTTCTCTGGCGATCGGCAAGAAGGGACAAAACGTCCGCCTCGCAGCGAAATTGTTGGGATGGAAAATTGACATCAAGAGCGAAGAAGAAAAACGCCAGGAAGTTGAGCAGGAGATGTCGCGCCTGGTCGGCAACACCGCCACTCCGCTAGAAAGCGTCGAAGGTCTAGGCGAAGGTCTGGTCGAAAAACTTACCGCCGCCGGCATCACCACGGTGGAAGCTCTTGCAGACATGACGCCTGAGCAACTCGAAGCTATAGAAGGAATCGGCCCCAAGACGGTAGAAAAAATCAGCCTCGCGGTGAATGATTATTTCGCCACCTTGGAGGGAGCAGAGGCCGTGCCTGTGGAAGAAGGCGAAATCGGCGTCGAAGCTTCTATGGATGAGGGTGCAGAGAATGCCGAAACAGCAAATGTCGATGTAGAGCAACTCGAAACGGCTCCAGAGACCGAAGAAGCGCCATCAGAGGAAACGGAGCCCGCCAGTGATGAAACTGCGGAAAATTCGGAAGCTCAGGATGCAGAAGAAGCTCAAGACCCAGAGGCGGTAAAGGACCATTCTTCAGAAAATTGAATATAATAGTGCGTCCCTATTTCGCCAGCGCGATTGGGGACTGTGACCGGTGCCGAGGGTTGATATGAAGACTTAGCGGGATTGCCGGATGGGAAAGGGCGGATGGGTAAAATACGAATTAACGATTTAGCCAGAGATCTGGAAGTAAAAAGCAAAGCTATTCTCGACTCCCTTGCCGAAGTTGGGATAACTGAAAAGAAGACCCATTCCAGTTCCTTGGAAGACCATGAGGCCGACAAGGTTCGCAGCTATTTTCGCGGATCAGGCGATATTCCGAAGGCCGCGAGCCCTGCGACCCGCACCAGCCGTGCTGAACCCGAGGGCATTAAGACCAAAATTGATCTTTCGAATATCTCCCGTCCGGGGGACGTTTTAAAAGCGATTATCAACAAGCAGCAGCCGGAGGCGACCCCCAAGGTCGCGCCAGTTGCATCCACCGCTGTGGAAACGAAACACGCCGCAGCTCCAGCACCACCGGTAAGTAAAGTTGCGAATCCCGTGCGGCCGCCGGTTGCGGAGATTCCAGCGCCAAAGTTTGTCGTACCCAGCACCGCTGTAAGACCAACGTTCACGGTTCCGCCGAAACCTCCGGTCTCCGCGTCACCTTTGGCGCCTCGTCCGGTAGGAACCCTTGCACCACCTGCGCCTCCGGCGATGCCAAGTGCATTCGCTCCAACAGCTCCCGTTGCCAAGACTTCACCAACACCGGCAGCCCCCATAGCGCCTCCGGCTGCAACCATTGCTCCGCCGCGAATGATAGTTCCGCAAACAGGACCGCGGCCCGTGTACAAAGCACCCATTCGGACCATGCCGCCAGCGTCAACCGCAGGCCCAATTTCTTCGAACCTAGTGGCTGGACAACCGATAGCATCACGACCCATGCCTGGGCGCCCGATTTCTGCACGGCCTATGCCGGGCCGTCCGGTACCAGGACAACCAATTTTTCAGCGCCCGCGCCCAGGCGCACCCGCTGCGGGACGCCCTACGGTACGCCCTGGAGAACGCCGCCCCATGCACCCCACGCGGCAGTCACCCACCGGCGCTCGGCCTATGGGTGTTGGACCCGGATTGCCTCCCGGTCCAGCACGTCCCGGCGCTCGTCCCGGCGCGCCCTCTCGCAGGCCCGGCCAGCGTTACGTTCCTCGTGGAGTCAAGGAAGGCCCGATGAAGGGCTACACTCCGCCGCCGCGATTGTCACTGTCGAACGAGCCGCAGCCGATTACGCGCAGCATCACGATCACGGAAGGCATCAGCGTTAAAGATCTCGCGGAGAAGCTGGAAATCCGCGCTAAAGATTTGATCGCGCGCCTTCTCGCTCGCGGCGTCTTCGCGACCATCAACCAGACGCTCGACACCGAATTGGCCAGCGAAATGGCGCGTTTCTTCGGCGCTGATACCAATGTAATCAGCTTCGAAGACCAGGCCGCTAAAGATGTCGCTGACTCCTCGGAAGGCGAAGACACCACTGCGTCCGAAGGCATTCCGCGCCCGCCAGTCGTGACCATCATGGGCCATGTCGATCACGGCAAGACAACCCTGCTCGATTCCATCCGCCTCACAGACGTTGCCGGCGGCGAAGCGGGAGGCATCACCCAGCATATCGGTGCCTACAAAGTCACGATTCAGGATAAGCAGTCCCCCGCCTACGGACGGCAAATCGTATTCCTCGACACCCCGGGTCACGAGGCATTTACTCGCATGCGCTCGCGCGGCGCGAAAGCCACCGACATCGTGGTTCTCGTCGTCGCCGCTGACGATGGCGTCATGCCCCAAACCATCGAGGCCATCGATCATGCGCATGCCGCCGAAGTGCCCATCATCGTTGCGGTTAATAAAATCGATAAGCCCGACGCACTCCCCGACCGCGTGAAAAAGCAATTAGCTGACCGCGGACTTATGCCCGAAGATTGGGGCGGCACCACGGTTTTCGTCGATGTTTCCGCAAAACAAAAAACCAATCTCAATTTGCTGATGGAAATGATCTGCCTGGTTGCCGATCTGCAAGACTTGAAGGCGACCCCAGAGCGTCCGGCATCCGGCGTCGTTCTGGAAGCTAAACTTGATCGTGGACGCGGTCCCGTTGCTACCGTCCTCGTCCAAAACGGCACCCTGCGTAACAGCGACAACTTTGTAGTGGGAAATGTGTATGGCAAAGTACGCGCTATGTTTGACGATCGCGGAAAGTTGCTGGAAGAAGCCCCGCCTTCCACACCGGTAGAAATTTTAGGGATGGAAGGCCTGCCCCAAGCTGGAGACCAGTTCGTCGTAGTCGCCGATCGCGACAAAGCCCGCGGCGTTTCCGAATATCGCGAACAAAAATCCCGCGAAGCCACCTTGGCCAAGACATCCCGCGTTTCCCTCGAAGGCCTGGCGGAACAAATCAAGACCGCAGGCATGAAGGAATTGAACATCATCCTGAAAGGCGACGTTGGCGGATCAGTTGAAGTGCTAAGCGACCTGCTGGGAAAACTGTCCAATGAAAAAGTTCGCCTGAAGATCTTGCGCACAGGAGTCGGCGCGATCACCGAAAGCGACGTGCTTCTCGCCTCGGCCTCAAACGCGATCATCATCGGCTTCAACGTGCGTCCAGAGCGCAAAGCGCAAGAACTCGCGGACCAGGAAAAAGTGGATATCCGCCTGCACTCGATCATCTACGAATTGCAGGACGAAATAAAACGAGCCATGACCGGCCTCCTCGAACCGACATTAAAAGAGGTGTACCAAGGCAGGGCTCAGGTTCGCGAGACATTCCGCATACCAAAAGTGGGCACTATCGCAGGATGTACCGTCACCGACGGCAGCATTCGGCGGGATTCTGAGGTTCGCCTGCTGCGCGACAATGCAGTAGTATTCACCGGCAAAGTACAATCGCTGCGCCGCTTCAAAGACGATGCCAGCCAGGTCACCAACGGCATGGAGTGTGGCATCTCCCTCGCTAACTACAGCGACATAAAGACCGGCGACGTTATCGAAGCCTTCGTGATCGAAAAGGTCGCCGCCGAAGCCATGGCATAGAAAGAAGAGATTGTGTGGCGCGGGCGCCCCCGCCCGCGCACTTTAAACGAATATCTGGCGGACAAATGTCCCGCCCGACTAGCACCCCTGCACTCGAGCCTTCCTTTGATCGCCTTCCTCACCCTCGAACTGCGCATCGAAGCCGCACAATCGCTCAAAGATAAACGCCAGCTCGTCCGGAGCGTGAAAGACCGTCTGCGTGCCCACTTCAACGTCTCCGTCGCTGAACTGGATCCTACGAATCTATGGAACCAAGCCACCATCGGGATCGTCAGCATCTCGTCCTCACGCGACTACCTCGATGGCCTGATGAAAAATGTAGAGCGCCACGCCACCCGCGTCGCCAACAATGCAGGCGGCGACGTTTCCGATGCATTCGTGGAATTTTTCTGAATTTTCCCAAGTGCCCTCAGCGCTAGCCGCCGGCGCGGAGTTTTGTTCGACATGGCGTCCCTTCTCCAATTATGCGGGCAACTGTGTTTAAATCTCCTCGGTGAAGATTGCCATCGACATTCGGAGGATGACGGAGTTTGGCGTTGGCACTTACACGCGCAACGTCGTCCGAGCCCTTGGGCGACTGGATCAGCAAACTCAATATGTACTGATTGGAGCACCCGAGAAAGTCGCGGAGATGGGCCCACTGCCCGCAAATTTCGAGAGCATTCCACTGCTGAATGGAGAAGCAACGACCAGGGGATATTTCGAATGCAGAGGCATCCTTCGTCAGCTCAGTTGTGACTTGGTTCACATCCCTCACCTTTTCTGGATGCCGCGGAGTTTACCTTGCCCCTATGTGATCACTGTGCATGACGTGCTTGAACATATGTACCGGGCGCGCGACGGTTCAGGTTTTCGGCGGTCCTTGCATTTTCAACTCACCCGACAAGTGCTCAAGGGAGCGTCCCGCATCCTTGCCGTTTCCAAATTCACGAAGAGTGAAATCGAGAAATTGTTCGGAATTCCTTCCAGCCGAATCGATGTCGTGTACAACGCCATCGATCAGCGTTTTTTGCATGGCCATGCCACCGAGGCAGACCGCCAACTTCTCGCTGAACGCTATCAAATCACTTATCCGTTTCTGCTTTATGCAGGTCGAATCAGTCCTCACAAAAATCTTGTGCGAATCATAGAAGCGTTTTCGGCTCTGAAGGCTGAGCTTGAAAAAGATGGCCAATTCCCCGACCTCAAACTAATTATTATTGGAGACGAACTTTCGAAACATCTAGACTTGCGCCGCACTGTGGTCCGCGGTGGCGTTCATAACGACGTCAGGTTCATGGGATTTGTTCCGATCGAAGTACTCCGCATTTTTTATGATCTGGCAAAGATTTTTGTCTTTCCGTCCCTCTATGAAGGCTTTGGCTTGCCTCCACTAGAAGCTATGGCCCACGGTACGCCGGTGGTAACCTCAAACACTTCATCCATTCCCGAAGTTGTCGGTAATGCCGCAGTGCTGGTGAACGCGGAAAATGTCTTCGAGATCATGCGGGCATTGCGTCGAGTATTGTTAGACCAATCTCTGCGCGACCGACTTAAGCAAAGAGGATACGAGCAGGTAAACAAATTCTCATGGACTTCATCTGCTCAGCAAATATTCAGCATTTATGGCGAGGTTGCAGGAAAAAAGACGAGGGCATCGAATCGCCGAAAAAGTTATCAGCCAAGCCCCCAATAATGCCAGCGAAGATTGAGCTGATACTCTACGGCGTCAGATTATCTCGCGAACGATTATCGTAAATAACGACATTTTTCACCCTTTTCCCCAGTAGCGTGTCGAAAAAGGGTTGCGAGCAAAGCCTTTTCCTTCTCCTATTCGATAGAACGCGCAATTTATCCCACAGTTTACTTTTCAGATGCGCGCGGTAGGATCGATTCGAAAGCTTAGCTTCTGATCATTCAGAAAATCCGAAACGTCATAGCTTGCGGTACAATTCCCCTTTTCGAGGATCACCAAATGCGATCAGCATCAGCTCTCGTGATTGCCTTGACACTGACTGGACTGGCTTTCGGCCAAAGAAACGATGGTCCGCAGACCGCTTCGACAGACTGCACATTTGAGGACGGCAGGCAGATCAGCATTCAATATAACCCCGGCAAGGGTGAAGAACCTCACAACGGAAAGCTGTGGTTCCCGGGGGGCTCTCCTATGATTTTTTTCGCCGGCGCTCCGCTCACCCTGAGTTCATCGTCGATTGCCCCTGGCGCTTACATGCTTTATGTCGTGCCAGGGAAAAAAGAATGGATGTTGGTGGTTAACAAGAATGTTACTGTGGGAACTTCCTACGATCCCGCACAAGACACAGCTCGCGGACCGATGGAAATTGGAGAAATTGACCAGCAGCAGTCTGGCTTACACCTAGCCTTCGCGCATATGGCGCCCAAGCTTTGCAGCCTTCGCTTGTACTACGGAAAGCAGGGGGCGTTCGTGGATTTTAAGGAACAGTAGCTGGAATATTTAATTTTCACTTATGGGATCGGCCATTGGATGGGGCAAAAGCAACACATTCAGTTTTAATTGATCGGATTTCCCACTTACCCTTCAGGATCACCGCTAATTCTTGTCCAGTATGCGGGTTGTCACGATTCGTGACCACCTGGTAACTCCCTTGATTCTTAGCGAAGTTTGGGCGGACAAAACCGTCAACTGCCCTTCAGCATTTCCACAACAGTGTCAAAGTCTCCGAGATTAGCGTAGTGGATGACGATGCGACCCTTGCCTTTGCGATCCATGATTCGCACCCGCAGGCCCAGTGCTTTCTCCAGTTCCGACTGAGCAGCGCGAACGTTGGGATCCAAGGGCTTCTGAACGGGGGGTGTAGGATTGTTCGTGCCGTTGTACAGGTGGTTTGCGTTGTCCACCAGGCTCTGAAGGAATGCCACGGAATAACCTCGCTGGGCGGCCTCCTCAGCCATGAGCTCTATCCGCTTAGGATCTTCCAGTTGAAGCAGTACCCTCGCCTCGCTAAAAGTAAGCTTTCCATTAGCGAGATGCTGTTGAACTGATTCCGGAAGCCGAAGCATTCGCAGGTGATTAGCCACCGATTCTCGCGAAACCCCAGTGCGCTGCCCGATCTGCTCCTGAGTGAGACCAAATTCTTTGCCTAGACGCGAAAATGCCAGGGCCTGTTCCAGGCAATTAAGATCTTTGCGAACAAGATTCTCAACCACAGTCATCTCGGCTGCATGTTGATCGGAAACGGATCTAACCATCGCAGGAACGCTTTTTTCCCCTGCCATCTTCGAAGCCCGACATCTACGTTCGCCAAGTACTAGGATGTAACGACCATCTGCCTTGGGACGAACCACGATGGGCTGAAGCAGTCCGTTGGTCTTAATCGACTCTGCGAGTTCGTTCAGGGCCACTTCATCAAATTGCGTGCGCGTCTGATAGGGATTCGGATCGATCATTTCCAGCGGGATTTCTCGAACCTCATCCCCACTTGCGGCGCGGGATGGTTGCCGAGTGCCGTGCCCAGAAACTGACCGGTTCTCAGTGATTGGAGTTGCCGATGAAACGACACGTGGGCGACCGGGAAGCAAGGAGTCCAATCCGCGCCCCAATGCTCGACGTTTGTCAGTTGGCTTTTCAGCGGGTACCTCAGAAAGCTTTTCAGCGATTGTCATTTGACTCTTTCGGCGTTCGACTTCTTCCCCATAGTCGACTGAACAGATCATCGATCCGCAATATTAATCGTAATCAGCTTGTTTCTCTCTCGCCATCGCTTCCAGCGAGGGGCATTCACGACTTGCTTCTCGTCCGCGAACTCGCTGGCGTGGGTCGAAGGATAATGGCTTAGGATTTCCGCAGCCAACTCCATATAACTTTCGGCCCCGCGCGACCGCACATCATAAAGCAGCACAGGTTTACCGTGACTCGGCGCTTCCGCCAGCCTCACATTCCGCGGGATCGTAGTTTTACAGAGCTTATCGCCAAAGTGTTTTTTGAGTTCGTCGGTGACCTGCTGCGCGAGATTTGTGCGCTCGTCGAGCATGGTGAGAACTACGCCTTCGATGGCAAGCTCGGGATTGAGACTGCCGCGAATTCGCTCGACAGTATCAAGAAGTTCTGAAACCCCTTCCAGCGCGAAATACTCGGCCTGCATGGGAATCAAAACCGAATTAGCGGCCGCGAGCGAATTCAAGGTTAGGAGATCTAAAGCAGGAGGACAGTCAAGGATAATGAAATCGAACTTTTCGAGAATCGGGTTGATGGCATTGCGAAGGCGGAATTCCCGACCTTCTGCCTCCACGAGTTCAATGTTGGCACCGATTAAATTCTTGTGTCCAGGAACTAGGAAGAGCTTTTTAATTTCGGTTCCTTGAATCGCTTCTCCCGCCGAAGTTTCCGCCATGAGCAAATGGTACGTGCTAAGGCGGTCTGGATCTTTGGCGAATCCCAGTCCACTGGTCGCATTGGCTTGAGGATCGCAATCTATTAACAGGGTCTTGACGTCAGAAGCAGCTAGAGACGCAGCTAGGTTGATCGCGGTGGTTGTCTTCCCGACACCACCCTTTTGATTGGCGACAGCTATAATGCGTCCCATGATTTGAGGAAAGCCTAAGGCACCATAAGCGATTGGTTATTGCTTGGCAATGCCGCAATTAGGTGCATTCTAGATACCTTGCCCTTCTATTATTCTAGATACCTTGCCCTTCTATAACGAGGAGTGTTCCACGTGGAACATATCCGGCACTTTACTTGTTCCACGTGGGACATCCCTCGTGAAAGGCAAAGTTACCACTTCCGTCCCCGGTGCCGAGAGATTCGATACATGGAGCCTATATCTTGAACGTCTCATTCCACCTCTTTACTTTCTTGATACCTATTGGATTAATGCGGTCGAAACGCTATACCCAAGCTGAAGGATTCGTCCCGTAGATTCCGGAAATTCGATCGGTACAGACCATTTGATCTCCCCGCCGACTCCTCGCGCCAACTCCTCCTGAGCAACGCCGATTAGGAGTGCAATTGCGCTATTAGCCTTCATCAAGCTGATCGCAGTGGGTAAAACCACCTCAAAGTGCTCCACCGCCCTCAAAACTACCAAATCTCCTTTCTGCCCGAAGGTTTCAGCTCGTCCAGCGAAGACTTCCACGTTATCGGATCTGAGTGCGCGAATCACTTCGCGGAGAAAAGTCGCCTTCTTACGGTTCGACTCAATCAGAGTTACCCGCGCATTTTCGACTATGAGTTTGATAGGTAGACCGGGAAATCCTGCGCCTGAGCCAACATCGATAACATGAGGAGGCGCACCGTGGAGTTTGGGATAAACGTGGCGGGCGGTGAAAAGCGATTCCCCGAAATGCCGGGTGATAATCTCTTCTGGATCGCGGATCGCCGTCAGGTTGATTCGTGCGTTCCAGCGTAGAAGGAGATCGAGATACGTCAAAATTTTCGTCAACTTATCTTCTGTTAATGGCGGGCCGGGTGACTTCGACAGGAACGGCAGGAGCAGTTCGAGTATGCGGGAAGATGTCACTGAGACGTTATTGTAGATGCAAGCTAGCGCAAGGATCAGTCGGCGCAATTGAGCGGGCAAAGGCCGATTGCGGTCCACAGTGCAGGCCGAATACCTTATCAGGAATTTCTCAGTTTGAGCCGGGAGTCAACTCATTTAACTGATTCCAGTCTTTGACGATGTCGCTCTCTGCGACTTTTGTAGCCGCGCTCTTGCGAAGTTCGTCATGCAAGCGATACGCCAGGATTGTTTGCGCTAAGGCCGACGGCCCCTCAGACGGAACGATGTTTTGGCGCGAGAGTCCAACGTCCACTAGCTTTTCTCCGACTTGAACTTCGAGAACCGGATGTCCGGTTGCATCCAGATTCGGCTCAGCCTCAGATCCCATGCGCGACCAAGATTTTGGGATTGATCGATCTGTCGATGTTCGAACGTTCGGAGCGTCTGCACCTGAAGCATTCAGGCGAGTCATTAATGCATTCAATTTTGCTTCATAATTGCGCCTTTTAGTGGGCGCGAGCGGCGGTCGTAACTTATTTGAAGAATCGAGCACTAACGCTTGTTTGGCTGGGTCGAAGCGTCCCGAGCCGAGATAAGCGATCGCAACGCCACCAGTGATAAAAGGGTGGAATGCGGCGAGCGGGAGCAAATACTTTTTCGATTTCAGAAAACTTTCAAGAACCCCGTAAACCGCAGTACTCCGGGGGAGACTTCCAGGAACCTGTGGTATGACGAAACTCGACGACTCCAGGCCGGGGTGCCGCTTTTCATACTTAACCAGCGTGCGTGCAAGCTGTTTCGGGGTAGTGATCCCAAGATCGGCGATGATATTGCGGTGAACGCTACGAGGGTAATAAAAGTCCACGATCCTACGCGCAAAGTCGGCGCAATTGCGAGAAAGAAGATGGAAGTGGGAACGATTAGGCGACGTATTTAAATCCCTGATCAGGGCGTCATCTTGTTCTTCAGTGGTAACTATTTCATAGCTGTAGATGGTACGGTCGTATGCTGCCCCGACTAGTTGGATCCAGTTGCCGGTGGGCGGTTCTCCATTCTCTGCGTCTGCAGCAACAGATTGCAGGTACCTTCGACGATACTGCTGTCGAAGGAATGAGGCCAGCTTGGCGTTTGCAAAAAGCGGGATATCTCGCGCGGATTCAACCGAATACAAATACGGGATCAACGGGATAGCGATCCAGTCATGCCCACCAATCGCGTTATAACGACTCAGTACAACGCCTGCTTCTCCTGGATCGCAGCGCCGGAGTTTCACGGGAGTTTCAGCACAGATACGTGGGAGGTAAACTGCGGCGTGGCCCGTGGCGGTCATAGCCCCAAAGTGCCCAAAAGGTTCCTCGAGGAACAGGGCGACTGAAGCCCGAGCGCGCGAGATGCCGCATGCGGTTAAGAGCAGGGAAATGCATAGCTTAGAGAAAAGATGCTTCATCAAGAGCACGTGGTTTAACAGATGAGTTATAACCCCCCGCAGTTTTCTCATCCAGCGGAAGTTTTAACACATCGCTTTCAGAATAGTTTTGGGATGGCGAATGCCGCTAGTTACGCTAGTGCACAATTAGCTCCCGGGGAAACCCATTACAGGCCAAGCGAGTAGATGGAATCATCTAAGTGTCTCTACAGTATGTTTTCTGAGAAGTAAGCTCGTGAGCTGCCGTGAACGTGATAATGTTGTCACGATAGATGACAATATGAGCACTCGAATACTGATTGTCGATGATAGCCCGTTAGTGCGACGGCGCTTGCGGGATATGTTACAACGCCACTCCGAATGGGAGGTATGCGGCGAGGCGGCAAGCGGACGCGATGCCTTGGACAAGGTGCAACTTGCGCAGCCAGACCTAATCGTCTTGGATTTTCTGATGCCCGGAATGAATGGGCTTCAGACGGCGAAGGAAATTGGAAAGCTTATGCCGGCAATTCCAATTCTGATGTTTACCATGCATCTGTCGCGGCAACTGGTGGAGGAAGCCCGCAACGTCGGTATACGTGGGGCGGTTGCTAAATCTGACGCAAATCAAATTATTGAGGGAGTGGAAGCTTTGCTACGAAACGAGCCCTACTTCTCCCTCAACAACTCCGTCGACTAATTATCCCTTCAAAATTCTTCTTGAGCCGCCATCCCATTTGGCGGCTGTTTTATTGAAATATGAAAAATTCGCCAGATGACAGCCTATGGCTGCGCGATTCCCGAATTCTTCATTCTCTACAGTTTTCTTTCTCGTTCTTACCGAATTAAAAAAGTTGGCTTGGTGGTCCACCACGTCGCTGTAGCCGTGAGGCAAACTATAGCTCTCGCCTTCATCGCTCGGGGCCGATGCTAATGGTGCGGGAAGCGGGTGCTCGGCTTCCCACTTGTCCAAATAATCTTTTCTGATGGCCTCCGGCCATCCATAAATTGAATAGGACTCCGGTTGTGGGCGAGGGTCTTCGGGCTTGAAAGTCAAAGTTGCATCTTTGATGATCATCGTGCCTTTAGTTCCATAAAACGCGATGAACTCCCCACCTTCGTTGTTCAAATTGCACCGCACGGCAACCCGAAAATTTGGATAATCGTAAAAAGTATCGATTACATCGGGAAAATCCCGGCCATCTTTCCATCGGAAGAGTCCCCCGGAAGTTTGCGCCCTTTCAGCTACGGTGTTTGTTCCAGTGATGAAGTGGATTCCAGAAATGAGATGAACAAACAGGTCCCCGGCGAGACCTTCACCGTAGTCGGAAAAGCAGCGCCACCGAAAAAAACGAATCGGATCAAATGGCCGTTTCGAAGCGTCTTCAAGATACGCATTCCAATCGATCGTTTGCTCACTCGCATCTGGGGGCACGGGATAAACCCAGGCACCGCTCGCAGTATTGCGGTCCCAGTAGGCCTCAATGAAAGAGACTTCGCCGAGCTTGCCAGAATCGTAAATTTCCTTTGCCTTCGCATACAAAACGGAACTCACGCGCTGGCTTCCAACTTGAACGATGCGTCCAGCTTTTTGCGCAGCGTCTACCATGGCGAAGCCATCTTCAACCGTGTGCGACATGGGCTTCTCGCAATAAATATCTTTTCCCGCAGCGCACGCATCGACAAAGACACGTCGATGGTGATGGTCGGTCACCGCGATGATCACTGCGTCAACCTCCTTGCGATCCAAAATTTCTTTGTAGTTGCGAGTTGCCGGTACCTTCTTCCTTACTGATTCCTGAGCCGCAATGTGACGCGAATCATAGAGATCACAGACAGCCACACACTCGACTCCCGGAACCCGCAGCGTTGCCTGAAGCAGTTCGCACCCTCGAACTCCGGTGCCAATGGATGCAAAACGGATCCTGTCGCTTGGCGCAACATTGGGAACTGCCGCCCACATACGTGCCGGATCGATGACGGTGAACTTTGTGCATGCGCCGGAGAGTGCAGCCCCACTTCCAATCCGCATGAAACGACGGCGAGACCAGCCCAGATTGTTCATAGTTTGTTGGTGTTTCGCGAAGGATTATGTACTGGCCCATTTGTCATGTCAAGGATGTTGAATTAAGGGTAGGACCTTAGCGCCTTAGATATAACGGATACGGTAAAACAAAATCGATAATCCTTATGTTCGTGTATGGCGAATCACGTCTTGCAGATTTCTAATTCGATACGTTGCATGATGCAAAAAAATTGTCTAAAGGAGTTTTCCCCCATGGTGAACAAACTAGGAATTCTGGCCGTAATTGTTTTGGCCAGCGCCTTCGTGGTAGCGCAGGATGCGAGTGGTGGTCAATCCGGATCAGGTTCGACGGGCTCGGGTTCCGCCGGATCGACTTCGGGTTCGGGATCGACCGCCGGGTCAATGGGCAGTCAAAGTTCTGCCGGACAGAGCGGAGGGTCTTCCAGCACAGATAATACGATGTCCTCCAGCAGCCAGGGTCAGTCATCGCAGACAGGAAAAAAACACAAGAAGCACAAGAAGGGCGATACCAGCGGAAGTTCTAGCAGCGATATGCAAGGCACCGGAAGCAGTTCCGGAATGTCAGGCTCTAGCAGTTCGGGAACAACCGGAGGCACTGGCTCTTCTGGTACTTCGGGTTCCGGATCTTCCAGCGGTTCCGGTAGTGGCACAGGAACCAGTGGGTCTGGCTCTAGTGGAAACGGATCCGGAAATGGACAGGTACCACCTCAGCGGTAACTAACCTGCAGTGGCTCTCCTTACCCCCTCCGATATGGAGGGGGTTTATTTTTGCCCGGCATTTTGCGCTTTCAGAAAATTTGCCCCTCCCAAGTCCGAAATGTGCTGGTGACACCGTGTGCCGAAAGCGATGTAATAGATTCGGCATGAACATTCGCAGCGCTATCAACACCGCTATCGGCATGTTCACCGCTGCCACAGTCCCGTCACCGCGGATGAACGCGGAGTTGCTTCTGATGTTTACCCTCGGCTGCGATCGTAGTTACCTCCACGCGCATCCAGAGCGGGAGCTAACTGAGGACGAGGTTGCGCGTTACAACCTCGCATTAGGGGAGCGTGCCCGTGGCATGCCGACTCAATACATCACTGGCCATCAAGAGTTCTGGGGATTGGATTTCATCGTCACTCCTGCGGTGCTGATTCCCCGACCGGAGACCGAGCATGTAATCGAAGCAGTCTTGGATTGTTCCTGGGGGCCTTCGCCCGCCGGTATTAAACTTGGCGGTTTGCATCTCGGCACCACCCTGCGAATCGTTGACGTGGGCACCGGCTCAGGATGCATCGCTGTCGCCCTGGCCAAAGAATTTCCCCAATCCGAAATCCATGCCACTGAGATCTCGCCAGCAGCGATAGAAATGGCGCGAACTAATGCGGCAAGGCATCAACTCGAAAACAGAATCAAATTCCATCAAACAGATCTACTGGAAGGAGTGCTTTCCGCATACTTCGATTTTGTGGTTTCCAATCCCCCCTATGTGGGAGAGTCGGAAGAAGACCATGTCCAATTGGAGGTCCGAAAATTTGAGCCGCGCCATGCGATATTCGCGGGCCCAACCGGTCTGGAGATAATCGAGCGTCTAATTCCGCAAGCCGAAGTCGCTCTAAAGCCTGCCGGCTTTCTGATCATGGAGATCAGCGGCACGATTGCTGAGGAGGTAAAAGACCTTCTAAGTAGTTGGATGGAAGTCCGGCTTAAAAACGACTTGCAGGGAATCCCCCGCGTTGCAATCGCACAAAAGAAGTAACTTCAAAGAAGAAAGCCGGACTGGTTGGTCCGGCTTCGGTCCTGCTACCACCTTCGGGGAACTACTTGGTTACGAAGACTCCCCGCAGATATTTTCGACGCTATTTACATGACGAGCGCCAGATTTTCGAGTTCAAGCTGCAACACCGGCATCGCGCATCCGGCCATTTCTACCCTTCCGACCGCGTCCATTGCGGCTTGGGGCGAAACCCCGTAGCCTCTCCCCATGAGGAACACCTGAACCAGTTCGGCGGCCTCGCGGGAATCGCACAGCCCGCCTTGCAGCAAATCGTTTCTTAAAGACGTTAATTCGGTTGTTGTGAATCGTTCTTTCATTTCCGCCATGGCCGTCATCACCTCCGACTCCGACCTCTGCCACTTAATCATTAGACTCAGTCAGTGCCACCCACGTTGCATGCAATTTTCATGCCGATCTACAGTCTTTACTATAGAAACGGCACGAAAGCCTAATTGCTCTAATAAACCCCTTCAAAGCTGCAAAGTTGCGGGGATCGAGTGAGGCTGTGAGATGCCACGGAAGAACCAGGGATGTCTCAAACGGTCTCGTAAACGACAAATTTTGTCGTTTCGGGAAAAGGTGCGTTCCAAAAGTATTTGAGTTCCGGATTGAGGAACAGGCAAAAGCGGGCTTAACTCGGATGCGAAATCCTAACGCTCAACCCAAGCACCCAAGTCGGCCCGTCACGGCATCTTCCTGAGCAAACCGAAGGAACCTATCTTCTTCGATGCCTCGGCGTCTCGACACCAGTTCCCTTGCCAAAAAACACTTCGGGGTGGAGCGCGAGGGGCCCGACTTCCAGTCGGGCCGGTAAAATTTCACTTCAGTAACAGCCAGACTCAAAGTCGGGCTGTTCCCATTTTCCACTTTCCACGAAATCTCTGAAACTAACCCAACTTCTTCGCTACCAATTCATTCACCATTTGCGGGTTCGCCTGTCCCTTAGAAGCCTTCATGACTTGCCCAACGAAAAACGCCGCGACCGTCTTCTTCCCGCCGCGATACTGTTCCACCTGCTTGGGATTCCCCGCAATCACTTCATCAATAATTTTCTCTAACGCTGACATATCTCGCGATTGCTCCGGCCGTCCTTCTTCTTCATATACGACCGAAAAGTCTCTTCCCCGCTCGAAGCAAAGCTCATACAAATCTTTGAGCATCTTCCCGGAGATGGCGCCGCTCTCGACCAAATCCGCCGACGCCGCCACGCCCTTCATCGAAATGGGAGATTCAACGACTTCCAGTCCTTTGGCTTTGAGCCTGCCCATCAATTCGCTCTGCACCAAGTTCGCTACACGCTTGGGATTCTTCGCCGCTTTAGCCGCCTCTTCAAACTGATCAGCCAAAGTTCGAGTAAGGGTGAGTACTCCCGCATCCTTCTCGCTGATGCCATAGTCCGCAACCAAGCGCTTGCGCCGCGCCTCCGGCAGTTCCGGCAAAGTCTCCCTTATTTCTGCCCGCCAATTTTCATCCACGACCAGGGGAAGCAAATCCGGCTCCGGAAAGTAGCGATAATCATGCGCCTGCTCTTTTGATCGCATTCCATAGGTCTTGCCTTCGGCAGAGTTATATAGCCGCGTTTCCTGCGTAATCTTCCCGCCAGATTCAATGACCTCAATGTGCCGCTCGATCTCATACTCCAACGCCTCGCGAATGAAGCGGAATGAATTCACATTCTTTACTTCTGTCTTGGTACCGAATTTCTTCTGTCCCTTGGGACGCACGCTAATATTGGCGTCGCAGCGCAGGGACCCTTCCTCCATGTTGCAGTCGCTGACTCCGGTGTAAAGAATGATTTCCTTCAGCCGCGTCAAATATTCGTAAGCCTCTTCGGGGGACGCGATGTCCGGCTCGCTGACGATTTCAATCAGCGGAACTCCGCTGCGGTTCAGATCAATCGCGGTCGTGTCAGATGATCCGGCAAAATCTTCGTGCAGGCTCTTGCCCGCGTCTTCCTCAAGATGAAGCCGGGTGACACCAATTTTCTTCGTCCCTGCGGCGGTGGCGATGTTGACCGATCCATGCTCAGCCAGAGGCTTGTCATATTGCGAAATCTGGTAGCCCTTAGGCAGGTCGGGATAAAAATAATTCTTGCGCGCGAATATCGAAGTCTCGTTGATGCGGCAATCAATGGCCATGGCCGCCAGCGTCGCGAACTCCACCGCCTTGCGGTTCAGTACCGGCAGCGCTCCAGGAAGGCCGAGGCACACCGGGCAAACATTGCTGTTAGGAGGATTCCCAAATCGCGTCGAGCACGAGCAAAAAATCTTGGTCGCAGTTAAAAGCTGAACATGAACCTCTAAGCCAATGACCGGTTCATACTTTGCGCGGGACGCTGAGCTCAAGCCAGTGGTCGTTGCCATAGCGAAATATTATAGAGGCTGAGACCCCGCCCCCATTTCCGTTCGCAACCCGATTGGGAAAGTAACAAGAGCAGACTCGTAAGAAAATGCGGCTAGTCGATTTGGACCAATCCTGTGCTGGCCGAACCTTGCGATGGATGCTGCGGCGCCCTCCACGAATCCACAACCGACACCTGATGCACGCATGACACCGTGCAATGAGGGGCGCAACCTTTTTCAGTCAGATATTCTCTGCGAATGTCCTCGACCGTATATCTTTCAAGGGGAGTTCCAGGATACCCCCGCTGCTGGGAGCAATAATGCACGAGGCCGTTCTCGCAGATATATAAATATCGCGCCCCAGCCCGGCACTTCCAATCGTTGGGCTTGCCTTGCGCGATGTTGTCTTGAAAGCCGTTGATGCGGGTAAAGCTGCTCTTTTCCATGGCTTTCATCTCGTGATAGACGCGTCGCTCCTCGCCTCCGAGGGGCTGAAGCTGACCACTGCCATCGTGGATGATCCCAACCGTCGAAGTGAAACCTAGTTCCAGAGCGCGGTGCCCGATGGTGAGAGCGTCCTGGGGATTGCAGACGCCTCCGCCGACCACGGAATTAATGTTTACGTGAAAGTCCGCGTATTGCGAGAGCAGTTGCAGTTTCTTATCCAACACCTTCAAGCTTTTCTTCGAGACGTCGTCGGGGGTCACGTTGTCGATGGAAATTTGCAGCCACTCCAAGCCTGCCTGGTTCAGTCGCTGAATTCGATCGGCTACCAATAAGTATCCATTGGTGATCATTCCGGCGATCATGCCGTTGCTGCGAATGCGTCGAACCACATCGTCCAACTCCGGATGAAGCAAGGGTTCGCCGCCGCTGATGGTGACCACAGAAGTCCCCAGCGCCGCCAGTTTATCGATGCGCTGGTGCATGGTTTCAAGAGGAACAGGTTTCGAGACATCGTCATACTCATTGCAATACTTGCAGGCCAGATTACAACGCCTCATCGGAATAATGTGGGCAAGCATCGGGTGATCAGTCGAGAGCAGAGCCTTGGCGATGTTTCGCGCCCCACGAAGGTTGCGATGGACACCTTTCAAGCGCCGGCGAACAGATGTTGGCAGCATTGGACTTCCATCTATTTAATCACAGGAGGAACATGGCTTTATTTTGTAAACAGTCATTGGGCGGAAATAAACGGTGAATGGAGCTTAGGGGGTGGGATCTTCGGCTCTTCCAAGCCTGCGCCATCTTTCTGTTGTCCTGGCCTAATCTAGCGTTGGCGGTTTTTGAAAGAATAATCAGATTTCTTCTGCGCGTATTGACTTCAAAATTGGTTTCGTTTTATTCTGCGATTACACCGGAAAGGAGGTGGTCGGATGACAAGTTCTGATTGTAGCGGTAGATCCAAAAGACCAGGTGAGGTGGCTGAGACTTAGAGCGGTCGCTCTGAGTGCTTCGCAACTGTCCGTGAGTAAGGATTGAATCCCGTCCGGCGTGAGGTCGCGTCGGCTGGGAAACAACCCGGAAGTTCCGCCGAAGGTAGCCACGATGAGTGACCACCTCTTGGTCAATTAAAGCAGTCCACCGGAAAAGCCCACACTGAAAAGTGTGGACTTTTCTGTTTTGGTGCCTGCGTGCTCGTAGGCTACAGTCGTTGGTTTTTAAACTAAGCCGTAAGTCTTGGGAATATCAGTCAGCCACTTTGCAATTGCAGGCTTCACGGCAATCAGGGCAGTAGTAGAGGCTGTCGTCACATAGGCGAACGTCAATCTGTCCCTCGCAGGAGCAACAATATTTTTCGCAACTGCATTTCTCTTCCGGCATCTCACACTGCGCGCATCGCGCTTTGGTTTTAGTGCTCATCCTGGAACTCTAACGCGCGGGAGCGGGGCGGAAAAGTTCCCTTGGTAACCCGTCAATTGAGCCTTGCGCAACCATTAACCCCAAGTGATCAGCGTTTGGCGACCGAAGCTGGCAACCCGTCTTCAACACTGGCTTCGCGCAGAAACTTAGCGGCTTCTTCCGGGGGCGTCGGGTTGATGTAAAACCCGGTCCCCCATTCAAACCCAGCCGTCTTCGTCAACTTGGGCATGAACTCGATATGCCAGTGATAATGCTCGTTCACCGGGTCCTGTACTGGGGAACTGTGAATCACCAAGTTGTAGGGCGGATTATCGAGCACGCGGTCAGCCCGGGTGAGCAGCACTTTAAGGGCCTTGGCAAGATTTTCAAACGTGTGGGTAGAGGAATTTTCGAACGCGGATTCATGCTGTTTGGGCAGAATCCACGTCTCGAACGGGAACCGCGGGGCGTAGGGCGCGATGGTTAGAAAACTTTCATTTTCGGCCACGACTCTTAATCCTGCTTCAGTCTCTTGCCGGATGATGTCGCAAAACACGCACCGTTCTTTATAAATATAGTATTGCTTCGCACCCTCGATCTCTTCGACTACGTAAATCGGCAGAATTGGAAGCGCGATAAGCTGAGAGTGGGAGTGCTCTAGGGAAGCTCCAGCAGCTTCGCCGTGATTCTTAAAAATAAGAATGTATTTGAAACGATGATCTTTTCGAAGATCCAGAATTCTGTCGCGGAAAGTCCACAGTACATCTTCAATTCGTTTAGCTGGCAGGGTGCCGAGGCTGGAGCCGTGATCCTGGGTCTCGATAATCACCTCATGCGCGCCGATGCCATTCATCTTGTCGAACATCCCCTCGGCTTGGCGATTTAGATTGCCTTCGATCCCGAGTGCGGGAAATTTATTGGGAACGACGCGCACCGTCCATCCTGGCGAATCACGTTGAGGGGGTGGGCCGCCATTCTGAGTGGGACGATAGGCCTGGATTTCAGGGGGAGTTTTGCTTTCATTGCCATAACAGAATGGGCAGAAGCCGCCCCTGGGGTGAATCACCTCCCGAGAGAAATCGGAGGGACGTTTCGCGCGGTCGGTCGAGATAATCACCCAGCGTCCTACGATTGGATCTTTTCTAAGCTCGGGCAACTACTGAATCCTCCTCTGTAACGCGGCTTGTTTCAATCTACGGCGACGGAAGGGCATTCTGAAATATCTGAAACTGCGGCTGGCTGGATCGCGGTTCATAATACACGGTCACCAGATCGAAGCGCCACTGCAAATCCGGCGGAAACGCTCGCAAGTACTCCCGAGCAGTGGCTTTCAATTCTCGCCACTTGTAACGATCTACCGCAGCCTGCGCTGGTTTAACGTCGTGTGAGCTGCGCGTCTTCACTTCTATGAAGCACAAGATGTCTTTATGCCACGCGATGAGATCAATCTGTCCGGGACGGCGAGGCGATCTGTAGTTACGTGCCACCACCACGTATCCCAAGCGACGCAGATGAAAGTAAACATCTTCCTCGCCGCGGCGCCCCGTGCTCATGTGCTTCGCAACGCTACGGGGAGCGAGGGTATTAGCGGCAAGAAAGTCGAGGACAAGTAGCGCAGCGCGTGTAATACGTCCGGACATAAGTGATAACCTTGCATCAACGGGAGCGCTCGCGAGTGTGACGACCATCACACCCCTTTTTTAGGTGATTGACGGTAGGGTTTCCCTTAGGCCATCTCTAATCAAAACTTGCTAGAATCAATCGAGGAGAAGAATATTCAATGAAGAGCTTGATCGCGTTATGCACTTTCGCCCTGACCGCTGCCTCGTTGTTCGCTCAAAGCGGAAGCACCGCCGCTCCTACAAAAGTCACCGGGAAGCCCACCCAAACCGTTAGCGGGCTCGAATACTGGGACATCAAAGTCGGCACTGGCCCCACCGCGGTCAAAGGTCAAACCGTAAAAGTTCACTACACCGGTTGGCTAACCACCGGCAAGAAATTCGACAGTTCCGTGGATCGAGGCGAGCCCTTTACCTTCAGTCTCGGGGCTGGTCAAGTGATCAAAGGTTGGGACGAAGGCGTCGCTGGAATGAAGGTAGGCGGCAAGCGCCAACTTAGAATTCCTCCGGAAATAGGCTACGGATCCCAAGGTGCAGGGGGAGTGATTCCTGGAAATGCAACTTTAATCTTTGACGTCGAACTTTTGGGTGTGCGCTAAGGTTAGCAGCGAAGAGAAGATCCGATTCGACCAGGTGTGAGCTCAGCATTTGAGCTCAGCGAAGGAATTTCGCACAGTTAAGGGGCAACAAGAGCGCCAACGCCTGCGTCGCCCTTCATCTTTTCTTGTTGGTAATGGGTTTCCAGGGCTTCCAGTAGATTTTGCATCTTTCCGTCCATTACTTCCTGGAGTTGATGGATGGTTAGACCAATGCGGTGGTCAGTGACACGGTTTTGGGGAAAGTTGTAGGTGCGGATCTTTTCGCTTCGGTCACCGGATCCAACCATGGCTTTGCGTTCTTTCGCCAGCGCATCCTGCTGCTTCTGCATTTCCATTTCGTAGAGGCGGGCCCGCAGAACACGCATCCCCTTTTCGCGGTTCTTGATTTGAGATTTCTCGTCCTGGCAACTCACGACTGTGTTGGTGGGAATGTGAGTAATGCGGACGGCGGAATACGTGGTATTCACGGACTGGCCGCCGGGGCCTGATGAACAAAACGTATCGATCCGCAAATCTTTCGCTTCGATCTTGACGTCAACTTCCTCGGCTTCGGGAAGCACCGCAACGGTCACAGCCGAGGTATGAACGCGGCCCTGTTGTTCGGTTGCGGGGACCCGCTGCACGCGATGCACTCCGCTCTCATACTTCAATTGCGAGAAAACGCGATGGCCTTCGATAATGGCGATGACTTCTTTCAATCCTCCGACCGACGATTCAGAAGTGGAGAGTACTTCGACCTTCCACCGCTGAGTTTCGGCGTAGCGGGTGTACATGCGAAACATTTCTGACACGAATAAGGTGGATTCATCGCCCCCGGTGCCGGCGCGGATTTCGAGGATGACGTTTTTCTCGTCATTGGGATCTTTCGGCAGAAGCAAAACTTTGAGATCATCTTCGATCCCATGCACTCGCAATTCCAGACGATCGAGTTCCTCGCGCGCGTAAGCTAGCATTTCCGGATCTTTTTCGTCCGCCAGCATGGCCTTGCTTTCGGCGATGCCGCGAGTCAAGTCCTTATACTCGCGATATTTTTCAACAACCTCGGAAATTTCGCTGTGGGCTTTGGCAGTCTTCTGGTATTTGGCGGAGTCATTCATTGTCTCCGGCAAAGACAGAAGCTTATTCAGTTCATCGTAGCGGCCTTCGATTTGGTCTAGACGTTCGAACATTTCAGTCGTTAGTCGTTCGCCGAAGCTTAAGCTGTTTTACAGTTCAGCGAGTTAATTAGAGCATTTAGGGCGCGTCTTACGCCCCTCGCGGTCTCGGTTCCCGCTACAGAGAAATATTGTAATCCGTTCGCGATTTAGCTCTTGGGTTTGCAATTCGAGCAGCGGACCGCTCGCACGGAACAGATAATGAGTGAGCTATTTTTGCAAGCCATGGCCTTCCCGCGGCCATATACGCGCTCGCCGGGAGGTTGGCGCAACCGTTTCTGTAGCTCTAAGCAATCACCAATTCCCCGCCGTGTTCTTTTTCCATGGACATGGCCAAGTTCAATGCGTCGATCGCGCACTGAGCCTGCGGGTCGGTTGGAGGCTGGGTAGTGATGCGCTGCATCCACAAGCCTGGGGCAGTCATTAGCGCGAAGAGCGATCCGCGATGTTTAGCCGCGAAGCGAATGATCTCGTAAGACAGCCCTGTGATCAGTGGGAGCAAGGCGATACGAACCGCGAACCGCGCCCAAAAGGTGGTCACCGGAATAAGTGTGTAAACCCCAATGGAGATAATCATCACCGTCATCAGAAAGCTGGTGCCACAGCGGGGGTGGAAAGTGGAATACCGCTGCACGGCACTCGCTTCCATCGCGTCGTGGTTCTCGAATGCGAAGACCGTCTTATGCTCGGCGCCATGGTATTCGTAAACCCGTCGAATGTCTGGCATCAACGAAACTCCCCAAATGAACAGCAAAAAGAGCAGGAGCCGAATCACACCATCCACTAAATTAAACATGATTTGGCCACTGAAAATGGGGGCAATCCGTTTCAGTTCGGTCGCGGCGACCAACGGTAAAAATTTATACATGAAGATGAAGAAGCCAATCGAGATCAGAATGTTGACAGTCGCCATCCACCCGCTGATTTCAAATTTCTTCTTCCCAACTTCTTTGGGTTCCTCCTGCAACTCGTCCAAGGCCACATTGGCAGAGAATCGCAATGCCCGGAAGCCCAAAGTCATCGCGTGTCCCAAGGTCATGACGCCGCGCACGACCGGCCATCCCATCCACTTATGCTTTTCAGAAAGCCTTTCGAGCGGTTCACTGTGAGTGGAGATTTCGCCGGAAGGCTTGCGACAGGCGATGGCCCACGCGTGGGGAGAGCGCATCATAACGCCCTCTAATACGGCTTGGCCCCCCACCAGCGTCTCTTCGCCGCCTTCGAGCGCGGGCAGAAGTTGCACCGCGACCAAGAAATGCCACCAGGTTCTTAAAGCTTTATTCAATAAATGCATACTTGTTAGATGGTCCTTGGCGCCAAAAGGCACAAACAGCAGAATACCACAGGGTCTATGCCGTTAAGGGCATGCAGGAGGCCGAATGGAGGCGTCAAAACGTCCGTTTTTTATAGCGGACGCGGCGGCAAGCCAAAGCAAGTATGGCCCTCGTTTTGGTGAGCTAGACTTCTGTCATGGCGGCGGTGCGAATACCGCGGGTCTTCGAAGGATTCCCTGCGCTGGTTACTTCCGGGATTAACCACTTTTTGACTTCCGGCAGTGCGGCACGCATGGCTTCTTCGCCGGAAGCTATCAGCTCTGTGCTGTGTTCGAAATCGTCGTATTTGAAATCGCCCACATTCGGTTCGACCACCAAATCGCAGGCTGAACGCCACAGATTGCAATTCATTTCCTGGGCAATCGCGAAGCATTGACCGATGACGTCGAATAGATGCCGTGGGCCTTCGCGCCCAGTCCACTTGCCCTTGAGATTTATCGCGAGTACTCGATCGGTACTGCTTTCCCGTAAAGGCCGCGTGGGAACAGCGTGGGCCAGCATGCCGTCGATCAGCAGGCGGCCATCGATTTTGACCGGTAGGAACATTCCGGGATAAGCGCAACTGGCCCGCACCGGGTCGACTAGCGGTCCAGAACGAAAAACAACCCCTTCCCCGGTCGAAAAATCTGTTGCGGCGACGGCCAAAGGAATTCGCAATTCTTCAAAAGTTTTCACTTTGAGAACGCTGTTGAGGAATCCAATCATGCGCTGATTGCTGGCGAATCCATACCGAGATAAAGTCCATCGGGCAAAATGCTTGAAACGCACTTGCAATGCAATGTGCTCAAGCTCTTCTACTGAAAGACCGCTACAGTAGGCGGCGCCAACTAGTGCACCGACGCTGGTTCCGGCGACAGAATGGATGGGAATATTTTCTTCTTCGAGCACCTTCAACACCCCTATATGGGCGATGCCGCGAGCGAATCCGCCGCCGAGTGCAAGGCTGATCCCCGACGAATTGTCGGTCAACCGTACGGCGCGAGATGAGAGTTCGCGGCCGAAGGCCTGCACCGACCGAACGATCTTTCCTAGTCTCTTCACCGGGAACCTCATGCTGGTGTTTTTCACACACCAGCAATTCAACTAGCAAGTTAGATGCCAGCCCGGGTCCAACGCGGTATCCAACGGACTCGTTACTCTTGTGAGTAACCAGCCGATATGCGGACGACCTCGCTTGCAATGACTAACTGCTCTGATCCTGTTAAGTTAGAGCGCATGATCCGGGAAGTGTCGGCCGGTGGAGTGGTAGTGCGGCCGGTCAAAGAGGGGTGGGAAGTCGCGGTAATTCAGCCGCAGAAGTCTGCTCCCACGTCCATTGCGGTGCCGGGAAAGCGCAAGAGATCACAAAAAATGTTACTAGCTTTACCTAAAGGGCTGGTCGACGATGGCGAAAAGCCAGAGGAAACTGCGGTTCGCGAAGTGCGGGAAGAAACCGGATTAACTGCAAAAACTGTCACAAAACTCAAAGACATCAAGTACGTTTATGTTCGTTCCTGGGGAGATCAGCAGCGGGTGTTTAAGATCGTGAGCTTCTACCTGCTGAAATATCAATCTGGACAAATCGACAATATCGATGAGGCCATGCGAATTGAGGTCCAAAGCGCCAGGTGGATTTCGCTGGCTGAAGCGTCGTCAAGGCTCGCTTATCGCGGCGAGAAGGAAGTAGCGAAACTCGCAGAAACTTATTTGAATTCGCATCCGGAGACTTAAACATGGCGGGAAAATCTCACACAGAAAACCATTTCACCGCCGGCAACTTCGTTCGCGATGTGGTGATCGGCATGTCGGACGGGCTCACGGTACCTTTCGCGCTCGCGGCTGGATTGTCCGGCGCAGTGCAGAACACCCGCTTGATCGTGGTGGGCGGATTCGCGGAAATTGCCGCCGGCTCGATCGCCATGGGCCTCGGAGGCTATCTGGCTGCCCGAGGGGACGCGGAACACTACGAGCAGGAGCGCGTTCGCGAATACCGCGAGATCGAGGAAATTCCAGAAGAAGAGAAAGCCGAAGTCAGTCGCGTGTTCCACGCTTACGGATTGACTGAAGCGGAGACTACGCCCATCGTGAATGCGCTCAGCCAGCGTCCCGATGCGTGGGTGGACTTCATGATGCGCTTCGAGTTGGGATTGGAAGCCCCGGAATCGGGGCGTGCGATCACCAGCGCCGCAACCATCGCGGGATCGTACATCGCGGGCGGGATTATTCCGTTGTCCCCTTATCTACTCATGTCGAGCGCGTCACGCGGGTTGATGGTATCCGCAATCGTCACTCTGGCTGCGCTGGCAATTTTCGGATACATAAAAGGAAGTTTCACTGGCACAGGACGCTTGCGCAGCGCGACGCAAACCATGGTCATAGGAGGACTCGCCGCCGCCGCCGCGTTTCTCCTTGCCAAACTGATAGCGTGACCAGGCATTAAGTCTCGTCGGCGCGACGAAGAACCGGGTACCCCATTTATCGCGTCCTTTGCGAGAATTGGGAGGCGAGAATCTAAAGTTAGTAGCAACATTTGAAGTGGTGTCGTAAGAAAAAACTTCATGCACCGAATTCATAAAGTCGCGGTTCTCGGCGCCGGAACCATGGGCGCCCGCATAGCCGCGCACTTCGCAAATGCCGGTGTTCCCAGCTATCTCTTCGACATCGTCGCAAACGACAACGCCGAACAGAAACGCGGTCGCCGCTGCGGGACTTGAAGCAGCAAAGAAATCGAAGCCGGCCGCGTTCATGGAAGCCTCGCTCGCAAGATTGGTCACGATCGGAAATTTCGAAGACGATCTGCCGAAGCTGGCGGAAGTCGACTGGATCATCGAAGCCGTCGTCGAAAATCTCGAGATCAAGCGCAGTCTGCTTCTAAGAAAGTCGAAGCCGTCCGCAAGCCGGGCACGCTCGTCACCACCAACACCAGCGGGCTTCCCGTGCGCCAAAATCTGCTGAAGGATTTTCCGAAGATTTTCGCCGCTACTGGTTCGGCACGCACTTCTTCAATCCGCCGCGTTACATGCGCCTGCTCGAAATCATTCCCACCCCGGAAACTGATCGCGCAAGCAATCGAAGCCGTCGACGCACTTCTGCGACGTGCGCCTCGGCAAAGGAGTCGTGCTACGCCAAAGACACGCCGAACTTCATCGCCAACCGCATCGGCACTTTCTCCGTGCTGAACGTCATGCGCGCTGATGCAGGAGATGGATCTATCTATCGAAGAGGTCGACGCGCTCACCGGGTACCGCCGTGGGATGGCCGCAAGTCGGCGACCTTCCGCACCATCGATTTGGTCGGCCTCGACATTCTCGGGCATGTCGTCGGCAACATGACAGCAGAACGTGCACGACGAGCGCAGCGATCTGAAGCTCCCCGATTTCTTTGCGCCAAATGCTGGAGCGAAAGTGGCTGGGCGACAAAACGAAGGGCGGCTTCTACAAGAAGCAAAAGGCATCGGCGTGACGGAAAAGAGGACGAGCGGCTGGCCATCGACTGGAAGACGCTCGAGTATCATCCGCGGCAAAAACCGAAGTTCCCTGCGCTCGAGATGGCGAAGAACATCGAGAGACACCGGCGCGCGCGTGCGCATGCTTGCTGGGACTCGATGGCAGCGGTCCGCAGAAGGCCGACAAAGCGGGAGCAGTTTCTCTGGGCGGCGCTTTCCGATCTCTGGACTTACTCCGCCAATCGCATTCCCGAAATTTCCGACTCGATCGTCGAAATCGATCGCGCCATGCGCATGGGCTTCAACTGGGAGATGGGCCCGTTCGAACTGTGGGACGCCGCCGGCGTCGAGGCCACCGTCGCGCGCATGAAGAAAGAAGGCAAGCCAGTCGCGGCGAACGTCGAGAAGCTGCTGGCGTCCGGACAAGAAGTCTTGGTACACGGACGATCCGAAATCCCAACTTCGGGCCGTGCCTATTTTGATCTTAGCACGGCGGAATACAAAGCCGTGTCGAAGTGCCTGACGGCGTGTGGTCGGTCGACAGTCGCGAAGAAATCCAACGGCGTGGTGAAGAAGAATTCCGGCGCATCGCTGGTCGATCTTGGGCGATGGAGTCGGCTGCATCGAGTTCCACTCCAAGATGAACTGCGCTCGGCGGCGACATCATGCAGCTGATCACGCAGACGCTGAAGCCCGGCGGTCCCGGCGACAATTTCGACGCGTTCGTCATCACCAACGACGCCGCGAATTTTTCCGTCGGCGCCAACCTGATGATGCTGCTGATGGCCGTGCAGGAAGAAGAGTGGGACGAAGTTGACATCGCCATCCGCAGTTTCCAGGGCATGACGCAGGCCATCAAGTTCTCGCCAAAACCCGTGGTGGTCGCGCCTTTCGGCCTGACGCTGGGTGGCGGCGCGGAAATTTCGCTGCATGCCGCCGCGCGCCAACCGCACGCGGAACTCTACATGGGACTGGTTGAAGTCGGGGTCGGCCTGCTTCCCGGCGGCGGTGGCTGCAAAGAGATGCTGCTGCGCGCCGTCGATAGCTGCGCCAGTCGATTCGCCCGGATGGTCGCGGCGAATCGGTCGAAATGATGGAAGCGATGAAGAAGGCCTTCGAGACCATCGCCACGGCCAAGGTCGCCACCTCCGCGCACGAAGCGCGCGGCCTTGGGTTTCCTGCATCGAGATCAGATCGCATCACCATGAACCGCGAGCGCGTCCTCTCCGATGCAAAGGCTCGCGCCCTGGAACTGGTGCGCGCCGGATACGAGCCTCCTGTGCCGCGCACTGACATCTCCGGCGCCGGGCGAAAACGTTCTTGCCGCGCTGAAGATGGGCGTTCATCTCATGCGGCAAGGGCGAGTACATCACGCGACCACGAAGTAAAGATCGGGACACAAAGTCGCCGAAGTGCTTCTGCGGCGGCAGAGGTCACGCCGGGCACGCCGGTCAGCGAGCAGTACATTCTCGATCTGGAGCGCGAAGGCTTCAAGTCTCTTTGCGGCGAGAAGAAAACGCAGGAGAGAATTCAGTTCACGCTGAAGACCGGCAAGACGCTGCGAAATTGAGAACCTCCGCGCTTTAGTTGTCGCCCCACTGTCCCCGTTCGCCGCACTGCAAGAAAGTTCAGCGGTCGAATCGGCATGCAGCAAATCCCTAGCGAAAATGAGTTTTATTGAATTACCAGCGTAACTTGAAGACACCCCACTTCAGTACCTAACATCACCAAGTATGAGCTACCAAGCCCTTTTATTTTGCCCCGATGAGAAGACTGCGCGGGCTGTAACGCAAGTCCTCACCGAACTCGATTTCAGCGTCGAACTTTGCAACGAACCGTTCGCCACTGTCAAAAAATTAATGGCGAAACAATACGACGCAATCGTAGTGGACTGCGACAATGAGCAAAACGCCGCGCTGCTGTTTAAGAGCGCACGTAATTCGCAGTCAAACCAGGCATCGCTTGCGGTAGCCGTAGTCGAGGGACAAGCTGGGGTCGCTAAAGCATTCCGGATCGGCGCTAACCTGGTGCTTACCAAACCGGTAAACGTCGAGCAATCGAAGGGGACACTGAGAGTCGCACGAGGACTACTAAAGAAAGCTGAAGGTGGCAAGGCCTCCCCGATCATGCCGTTAATGGCAGTTCCTGGGGGTACCCCGCGTCCCGCATCGACGACCATCCCGCGTCCTCCAGTCCTAGGGTCGGGATTGCCCACGCCAATGCCCTTCGCGCCGACTGGTTTCTCGCCGAAAACCGCCGGACTGTCAGAAGCCGTATCGAGCGCAACTTTTGAAATTGACGAAGATCCAACGCCAGAGCCCGAGCCGACCGAGGCGGCGTTCCTACAGTCAATTCCTGAAACTCATTCGGACACACCGAAAAGCTCATCGCCATGGCAACTTTCGAAATCAAACGGGGGCGCAACAGAGCTTAACCATTCCGCGCCGGGATCGAACGCTTCCGCAAACGCGCCAGTCTCTACGCCGGCAGTGCAGGTGCGTCATCCATTCAACACCGGCAGGTCTTCCGGATCAGCGGCGGGTGCCGCACCGGCAAGGGAACCGGAAGTTCTGGCTGCTATTCCTAACCTAAAAGCTGCAGTCCCCACAAAGTCGACGCCTCTGACTGTCGAAACGGAATTGAAACAATCGGTGTCGATTCCGGGGCTGGAAGAAGCGGATGCGATTCGGCAAGCGTTCGACATTTCCGCGAAGCAGGAATCCAAATCCAGCAAGCTTCCGCTCATCGCTGCCATCGCGGTGATCGCCATAGCAGGCGCGGGTTACTACGGTTGGAGCCGGATGCATTCTGTCCCGACAAGTCAGCCGTTACAAACGAACGTCGCGAGCACCCAACAAACTCAGGCCACCGTGGCGCAACCAACAGTGGCATCTCCGTCCGAGATCACGCCGCCAGAAAATGACCCTCAATCATCCAAAAAATCGTCGCAGCCGTTGCCAAAGCTGACCCAGTCGCAGCCTCCAGATTCACATTCTGCAAAGCCAAGCCCTATTGGGAAACCCACTGGGGACGAAATCGTAGTCGTAGAAAATCCCGTTTCCAATGCATCTGGGGAAGAAAAACTCGCGGCTCCCAAGAAGAAAGTGGCGGAGACCTTAACGGTAAAATCAGATGCCGCAGCAAGCGAGCAACAAGTGGCTCCGCCCGCTCTGCAAGCACAGGCCAACTCTGGGGATCAGGCCATCGCAGGCATCATCACCAGCACCAACATGCCACTGCCCAAGCGTGCGCCTGAAGTTTTACGAGTGTCCCAAGGAATTACCGAGGGCATGTTGATTAAAAAAGTTGCACCAGTTTATCCGCCACGCGCACTGCAAATGCACATTCAGGGTATCGTCGAAGTGCTCGCCACCATCGGAAAGAATGGCTCGATTTCCGCGGCGAGAGCCACCAAGGGAGACGCTACTCTAGCTGGGGCAGCAGTAGCGGCAGTCAAGCTCTGGAAATACAAACCCTACACGTTAAACGGACAAGCTGTGGAAGTACAGACTCAGGTGATGATCAACTTCAAACTGCCCTAACCTTTCCCGCCGAGGCGGGTGGCTTCAGTTTGGCGAATCCTTATGCATCTCGTCCAGAAGCTTCGCCAGCAACACTGCTCGATCCGGACTCTCCAATTTTCTTTGTAATTCTTCCAAAGCCAAAGCCACAACATGATAGTGATGGGCCCCTGCGTACTTTGGGTCTGAAGTTATATCGAGCCAGACTTTGTGCATGAGTTCCAGGTCCTGCGGACGCAACCGTGGTGTATGCGGTCCCAGTGGATACTCGCGCACTTTTCCATCTGGTTCGTGAACTTCGATGATGACTCGGGGCCGGGGCTCCGGCAACCGTTCCCATGCATCGCCGGTAAGTTTTGCTTGTTGGTCGCTGCTCAATTTGTTGGAAAGTCCGCAAACGATGCGGCTGGAATCCAGCCTTTGGGCTGTAACTACAATTGCGTCGAACACGTCGCCAGCCGGAACAACTAGCAGGGAGACCGGACGGCCTTCCTTTTCGGCAACCGCGACCGCGGCAGTGAATAATTCCTGCTCGTAATGGTCGAAAATTTCGTTGGCTTCGAAAACCGTGCGAGCGCTGAAGGAATGTTCGCGATGGTAAAGGCGCGCGGTCATGACGACAAGGTCCTGCTTAGTCGTGTCCGTGCGACGCAGTACTTCTCGCAGGTAGTAGAGATTCTTCGGGTCGCGAACAGCAACCAACACATTTCCAGGACGTACCCCCAACTCATTGCTACCCAGTTCTTCATTTCCATAAACGCGGAATTGTGCCAGTCCCTCTGGCTTGCCCTTATTTGTCTTGGTGACCCGATGCTCGGAATAAGTGAAGATGCCAAAAAATACGACGCTGAAAATAACTCCGGCAATGGTGGCTTCCGACTTTGTGCATAGATTCACCAGTGCCGTAATGAACAGAACGATGGAAATCAGAATCAGTCCAACGGGAACTTCCCTTCCAAAAATTTTAGGATTGCCCGGGACCCTCCATTCGCGGTTCCCCGGGTCTTTGTAGCGCAGCACTACTACCGCGAGAGACATCAGGGCGAAACTCCAAATCACTCCAAAAGCGTATAGCCCAGCCAGGATGAAGACGTTTCCCCGAGTCACAATAATGGTGAATATTTGCAGGATGACGATGAGGTTGACGATGCGGTAGCTGGTCCCGAAACGCGGATGCGGCTTTTGGAAGCCAGAGGTAAGCACGCCGTCTTCCGCCATGCGGCTGAGCACCCCGTTCGCGCCAACGATTGAGGTGTTTTGCGCACCTGCAAGAATCAGCACACCTACCAAAACCACGAAAGCGCGGAATGATAAACGTGCCCAAGTCGGACCAGTCAGGAACATCGAGATCCCGCCGATCAGATTTCCGAAATATTCCGGGCGGATTTTATCCGGAATAATCATCACCGCAAAAAAAGACACCAGCGAGGTGAACAGCAGGCTGTAGACAAATATAATCGCGCCCGTTTTTTCGAGGTTCTTTAATTTGGGATGCTCGATCTCGCGGTTGACCTGCGCTAGAGTTTCTTCGCCGCTCATGGCGAGCACCGAGTGTCCAAAACCCACGAACGCGATGATCCAGGTCAGGTGGCTTATCCAAGTGCCGTAAAGCCAGCCTGTCGACTCTCTGGTGAGTGGCACCACGCCTGGATGAAGCGGGTTTGGAGGAAGCTGAATTGGCGCGCGCAAAATTGTTATCGTGCACCAGATAATAAGAATAACTACCATCACCGTGGTGACGATCATGATCTGGAGAGCTTTTCCACTTGACTCATGAATGCCCTGAATATTTTTCCACCAGAAATAACATGCGATCAGGATGGCGAATCCTGCGGCAAAAGTGTTGTCAGGGAAATTTGCAATGGGATGGTGTGAATAACGCGCGATATCTTCTACGAACCCGGCTAAGTATTGCCCAGCTGAAACCGCGCTGATTGGCCCGGTTAACACGTAGTCGAACAGCAGGGCTGAAACAGATATTTTCGCCAGCGTCCCGCCCATGGCCTCTTTTACTACGCGATAAACTCCGCCTCGAACGAACATGCTGCTCGACTCGATGTAGAGGGCCCGGACTGCATAGCTGAACAACATCACCGCTAGGATGAACCATGGCGCGCTCTTGCCGATGACTTTCTCCGCGTCCCCGCCTGCGTAATAAGCGGAAGATGCTAAGTCTGCCAGAACAATGGCGGACGCCCGCCAGAAAGAAATGAAGGTCAGCATTACGGTCGTGGCCACAAACACTTTGACCGCCGGCCTCATATTTTGAGCTGGGATTGACATTGAGCTATTTGGAGTCTGAGGGTATAAGTTTAAAAATCTAACACATAAACGGAATCGACAATCGCGTTACGACTCGTTCGGAGAGAGCCACCGACAGACTTATACGTAAGCTGCGTGCGGCCTGTCTGCGCGAGCAGAACTCGACGCCATCTCGATAACACTATCTGGCGCCAAGATTTTGTGAAATTGCGTTTCGCTATAATAAGGCCAATAAAAGCCGCGCGGGACGCTCCAACCCTCCCTCCCCGCTGCCAATCGACAAATGGGAACGATCCGCCAACAGATCGCCACTAATGTACTTACCGTCACCCGCTTCCGCGATTTGCTGCGTACCATGCGCGAAAACCGCCCCGGCGACGATCTCGAATTAATCCGCCGAGCGTACGAATTTTCTCAAACCCATCATGCCGGGCAAACTCGCGCCTCAGGTGAACCATACTTGGCTCATCCCCTGGAAGTTGCTCTGGTGCTGGCAGAGATGAAGATGGATCCTGTCGCCATAGCCGCTGGCCTGTTGCATGACTCGGTTGAAGATACCTCCGTCACGATCGTCGATATTCGCAAGGAATTCGGAGAGCAAGTCGCACACATCGTCGAAGGCGTAACCAAGATCAGCAAAATAGATTTCGCAACGCATGAAGAACAGCAGGCTGAAAACCTGCGCAAGATGATGTTGGCTATGGTGGACGACATCCGCGTGGTGCTGATCAAACTCGCCGATCGACTGCACAACATGCGCACCCTTGAACATTTGAGGCCGGAGCGTCAAATAAAAATTTCCCGAGAAACACTCGATATCTACGCGCCCATTGCGCATCGTCTGGGCATGGGGAAAATTCGCGGCGAGCTCGAGGATCTGGGATTCCGCTATCTTGATCCGATTTCCTACCAGCAAGTTTCGCAGGCAGTCGAAGCGCGCCGGAAAGAAGGCGAACAATTCCTTTCCCGAGTGCAAGATTTTCTTCGCGACAAACTAAAAGAAGCCGGAATCAATGCTCGCGTCGAGAGCCGTACCAAGCGCGTCTATAGCATCCACAAGAAACTGCAGCGACAACACATCGCCGTCGAGCAAGTTTACGATCTCTACGCCATGCGCGTGATCACCCGCTCCCTACAGGATTGCTATGGCGTGCTGGGAATTGTGCACAACATCTGGCGCCCGGTGCCGGGACGAATCAAAGATTTCATCGCCATGCCGAGGCCAAATTTTTACCAGTCGCTGCATACATCGGTCATCACCGAAGAAGGCACCTCGTTCGAGGTTCAAATACGCACCGAAGAAATGCACCGTATTGCGGAAGAGGGAATCGCGGCCCACTGGAAATACAAAGATGGCGCTGTCTCCGCGAAGGACGAGCAGCGCTTGGCTTGGCTTCGCCAAGTCGTGGAGTGGCAGCGCGACGTTTCGGATCCCAACGAATTTTTGTCCACGCTGAAAATCGATCTTTATCCCGAAGAGGTTTACACCTTCACTCCCAAAGGCAAGGTCGTGGTGCTGCCGCGTGAGGCGACGCCCATCGACTTCGCATATTCAATTCACACTGAAGTAGGACACGCCTGCATTGGCGCGAAAATCAATGGCCGCATGGTCCCCCTTCGCCACAAGCTGCACAGCGGGGACATCGTTGAAATCCTCACCCAACCGGGGCACACTCCCAGCCGTGATTGGCTCTCGGCGGTAAAATCTTCCCGCGCCCGCAACAAAATAAAGCACTGGCTCAATATCCACCAACGCGAGCGCGCTGTTGAAATCGGACGGAAGTTGCTCGAAAAGGAAGCCCGAAAATACCGTGTTGCCTTCAAAGAAATTAAAGAAGAGGTACTGAGAAAGGTTGCCGGCGACTATGGATTGGGCCAACTCGATGACCTCATGGCTGGCATTGGATATGGCAAGTATTCCGCTCGCCAAGTACTGGCGCGCCTAACGCCAGCGGCAGCGGAGCCCCTAAGTGCGGCAGATGAGAGCAAGCCCGGCGGCTTTGCCAGTGCTGTCCGTCGCGTATTCGGAGGCGACAATAACAATGCCATTCGCGTCACCGGACACGAAGATTTGCTCGTGTACCGCGCCCGCTGTTGCAACCCCATTCGCGGAGAATCTGTCGTTGGATACGTGACTCGCGGAAAGGGCGTGGCCGTTCACTCGGTGAATTGTTCCAACGTTCTGAATTTGATGTATGAGCCCGAACGGAGAATCGATGTGGAATGGGCGAGCGACGATGCGACTCCCAGTTCCTACCAAGTGAAATTGACTGTGTTCTGCGACGATCGCTTCGGAATGCTGAAACAAATCACAGCCGTAATCAGCGACACAAAAACTAACATCCGCAACATTGAAGCCCGCACAAGCAACGGCCAGGCCAACGTGGATGTTGTCCTAGACATTGCCGACCTCAAGCATCTTGAAAATATCATCAACGGAGTTAGAAAAATCCCAGGTGTGCACGACGTGCAACGAATTCAGAAAATCTAGCCGCGCACTTTTTTCATTTTAAAAGAGGAAAGTTAGAAAACCTCAATTTTTGCCATCACTCCGTTCTTCTCGTACCAGGGCTGCGCTATCAAATTTCGCCTCCACCGGCTTTCGATCATGGAGGCGCTCCCTGAACTCGGCGAGGGGGCTGCCCCGCGATTTCTTCGATCTCGGTAAGTAAGTACGCGAAAGCGACAGTCCCGCCATGGCCGCGCGTGTCTTCAGCCTACGCCGTAGGCATTTGGTACGTTACGAAGCTGAATCATCTTGGGCATGTGCGCACCGTACGTTCATGTTATGCGCGTGTCAATAAAAAGCCTTGTCCACTTGGTTGACGGTTGCAGAGGAAACAAAAAAGACGCGTCGCTCCCTACTTCATGACCCCGCGTTGCGCGATTCCGATGTTGTCACGGGTGGTGTTCTTCACGAGGTACATCATTTCGTCCGCTTGGCGAATAATGTCGTGCGGAGACTTGGCGTCGTGCGGATAAGTCGCCACGCCCATGGAAGCGCGTACGTTCAGATTCAGTCCTTCTTCCTTGCAGAACATGCTGGTGCGCAAACTGTCCCGCAAGCGCCGCGCCACCACCAATGCCGAATCTTTTCCGGTCTGCGGCAACAGCACGACGAACTCATCTCCGCCATAACGGAAAGCAAAGTCAATCAAGCGAAGCTGGGCTTTAACCAAATACCCGATTTCAGCTAATAACTTGCTTCCAATCAAATGCCCATGAGTGTCGTTGACTTGCTTGAAGTGATCGAGATCGATAAAGACAACTGCGAACTCGTATCCGAAACGCGAAGACCGGTAAACTTCCGTCTCCAGGGTTTTATATAAATGCCGCGCATTGTAGAGCCCGGTGCAGTCATCGGTAATGGTGAGTTCCTGGATTTTCTCAACCGCCCGCGCATTCTCAATCGCAATGGCCGCATAATCGCAAAGCGCCGTAAGGAAGAACAACTCCTTTTCGCCAAAATTATGCATATCAACGTTCACTAGCTGGATGACTCCAAGAACCCGCAGCTTCGAGCGCACGGGCACAGCGATGATTGAACGCGTTTCCCATTTGGTCATGTCATCGATACGTTTGGTAAACCGAGTATCGTTCGCTACATCAGGCACAATGAGCCGCTCGCCATGCTTCGCGACATGTCCTGCGATCCCCTCGCCTACCTTCAAACGCACATTTTTTAACGACTCCGAAGCTTGCCCAACTGCGATAGCAAAATAAAGCTCATCCTTTTCATGATCAAGCATCAGCAAAGACCACGTCTCAGGACGGAAATATTCCGCCATCTTGTCCATGATGGTTTGCAGAATTGAATCGAGGTCGAGCGAAGACGTGAGAGCCTTAGCCACGTCATGAAAAATTGTCAGCTCTTGCGATTCACGGCTAAGCTCGGCACCCGTGGCCTTGGACATGGGGGATTAACCTCTAGTGTCGGGCAGAAGTGTCCAAATTATAGGGCTAGCGCATGGTAGGAGCAATCCACCATAGTAACCAGTCGTAACGGCGACGGGACATTCCCGCGAGCACCGCCTGCCTAACCTTCCTACTGCACCCGTAGGCCAAATGTAAATTACCTGAGATGTATTCCGGCATTACGACCTTTTTCCCCAATGAAAGCTTTTGGTGACCTGCGAAATGGTTGGTAGATATTGTTAGTAAACGATTACTAGAATCGTATAAAATTCGGTGCGTTCGCAATGGAAGAGAAAAAAGGCGAGATCATTGATGCCCATCATCACCTTTGGCGCTACTCGCGTCGAGACTATTCGTGGATCGATGATTCGATGAGTATGCTTCAAAAAGATTTCTTTCCATCCGACTTAGAGCAGGAATTGGCTGCGGCGGGAGTCGAAGGGGCTGTCGCGGTTCAAGCCCGCCAGACGATTGAGGAAACCGATTGGCTACTATCCCTCGCGGAGAAGTCTTCCGTGATTCTTGGAGTCGTAGGATGGGCGCCAATTGCCAGTGAAAGCTTTCCTGCGGAACTGGCTCGGCTGCAATCCGACAAAAAGTTAAAGGGGCTGCGTCATGTCATTCAAGATGAACCCGATGACAACTTCATTAATCGAGCCGATTTTAGCCACGGGATAGAAGCGCTCTCGGGTACCGGGCTCGTGTACGACATTCTCATATTTGAAAAGCATTTGCCGGCGGCGGCGCAATTCGTCGATCGCCATCCCAATCAGGTTTTTGTGCTGGATCATATAGCAAAGCCAAAAATCCGCGATCAAGAGTTAGAGCCTTGGGCGCGCAATATCACCGAGCTGGCACGCCGTCCTAATGTTTATTGTAAGTTGTCAGGAATGGCGACCGAAGCCAATTGGGACACTTGGAGAGATCAGGATTTACGTCCGTACGTGGAAACTGTGCTCAATGCATTCACGCCCGCGCGGTTGATGTTTGGATCAGACTGGCCGGTCTGCCTGCTCGCGACTACTTACCGAAGGTGGTTCGAAACGCTTAAGCGTTTTATCTCTAAGCTTTCGGAACCTGAACAGAAGCAGATTCTCGGCACGACCGCAATGGAGGTTTACCATCTTGGCGAATAACCAAAACTGGCGTGTCGAAATGCACGGACGATGAAAGCTCTGATCTTGAAGGGACCAGGCGAATCGGCCATTGCATCAGTTCCCGAGCCCGTGGCGGCGGAAGACCAGATACTACTGAAAGTGCAAATGATAGGGCTCTGTGGCAGCGACCTGAATTCGTTTCGCGGCAAGAATCCCATGGTGACATATCCGCGCATCCCCGGGCATGAAGTCGCCGCCACAATCGTGCAGAGCAGCAAGTCTCACCCAGGGTTGACGGCGGGAACAAATGTGACAATGTCGCCTTACACGAGTTGCGGAAAATGCGCTTCGTGCCGCCGCAATCGTCCGAATTCATGTCAGTTCAATCAGACTCTTGGCGTTCAACAGGACGGCGCTCTCATTGAGTACATCGTCATGCTGCCAGAAAAACTCTATCCCGCGAACCTGAGCATAAAAGAACTTTGCCTGGTTGAGCCGTTGACTGTAGGTTTTCACGCAGTCGCACGAGGGCGTGTGACTGCACACGACATCGTCGCCGTATTCGGCTGCGGAGGCGTGGGATTGGGAGCCATCGCTGCCTCGCATTTCGCCGGTGCCACTACCATCGGCATAGACGTGAATGACAAGAAACTCGAAATCGCGCAAAAGGCCGGGGCCGATCACACCATCAACACTCAAAAAGAATTGCTTCACGAAAAGCTGCTGGAGATCACTGCTGGCTTTGGGCCCGATGTCGTAATCGAAGCCATTGGAATGCCACAGACCTTTCTCGCTGCCGTGGAAGAAGTTGCATTTACCGGACGCGTGGTCTATATCGGTTACGCCAAAGAACCGGTCGCGTACGAGACCAAACTTTTTGTGCAGAAAGAGCTGGATATCATGGGATCGCGCAACGCGCTGCCAGACGATTTTCGTCAGGTGATTCGCATGCTTGAGGACCATAGGTTCCCCGTCGATGAAGCGGTCAGCACCATTGTTGCCTTGGATGAGGCGCCGCAAATCTTGCAAGCATGGAGCAATGACCCGCCCGCATTTACCAAGATCATGGTGAGTCTGCAATGAAAGTGACCCCCCTGACGACACCTACGATGGTTTATTCGCCTAAGGAGAGCAGCCACGGCTTATTTCCCGCCGGACATCTGCTTCCATTTGTTCTAGTGACTGCACTGTTCTTCCTGTGGGGCATCCCCAACAATCTGAATGACGTGTTGATCCGTCAATTCATGAAATCGTTCGCGCTCACGCGCCTCCAGGCCGGTCTGGTGCAATCCGCCTTCTATATGGGATATTTTCTACTGGCCATGCCCGCCGCGCTGTTGATGCGCCGCGTGGGATACAAGGCCGGCTTTGTCACCGGATTGTTCCTGTTCGGGTTGGGCACATTTTTATTCTGGCCCGCCGCCATTGTGGGGCGCTATGAATTTTTTCTATTTGCCCTGTTCGTCATTGCAAGCGGATTGTCTTTTCTTGAGACCGCTTCCAACCCATTCATCGCACAGCTTGGCGATCCTGAAAGCTCGGAGCGACGATTAAATTTTTCTCAGGCATTCAATCCCCTCGGGTCCATCACCGGCGTCTTGATCGGCACCATCTTTATTTTTTCCGGGATCGAACTCAGTCCGCAGGAAATTGCCGTCCGCAAAGCGGCGCATGTTTACGATGCGTACTTGCGCACCGAGACCTTGCGTGTGGTCAAGCCATACCTCGCGATCGGAGCGGTAGCCATTGTGTGGGCCGTCATTATTCTGCTTACCAAGTTCCCCGCGATTCAAACCGAGCATGAGAACAGCGCCGGCGACCACGGACATTTCAGCGAACTCTTTAAATACCGGCACTTTGTGCTGGCGGTGATCGCGCAGTTTTTCTACGTAGGCGGACAGGTTGGCACCTGGAGTTACTTCATCCAGTACGTGCAGGCATACACCAACCAGCCGGAAAAAGTTGCGGGATACTTCTTGACCGGGACGTTGGGCGCGTTCGCCATTGGCAGGTTCGCCTCGGCTTATCTGATGCGCTTTATTTCCCCAAGCAAGCTAATGGGAAGCTATGCACTGGTAAATATCTGCTTGGTATCAGTTGGAGTGTTTCATCCCGGATGGGTCGGGCTTTTGTGCATGTTCGTCACCAGCTTTTTCATGTCGCTAATGTTTCCCACAATCTTTGCCCTGGGATTGAAAGGCCTCGGTCCCAATACAAAGATTGGGGGATCGCTGATCGTTATGGCCATCGTCGGCGGCGCCGTCTTGACTCCGTTCATGGGATGGATCTCGGAAGCATTTCATAGCATCGCCCTGGCTTATCTCGTCCCGTTATTCGCCTATGTTTTCATCGCGTTCTATTCATTCCTCGGTTCAAAACCCGACCCCAATGTTGGGAAAGGATCGCTTGCTTAACCTAGAAGAGACGACAATATGTTAAGGAGCGGTATTCTCAATCCCCATATCAATTCGCTGCTAAGCCGTGTTCGCCACACCAATACTCTTGTGATCGCTGATCGTGGATTTCCTTTTTGGCCGGATATCGAGACAGTCGACATTTCGCTGATTGACGATATTCCCTCGGTGCTTGATGTCTTGCGAGCCATTCAAGTGGAGTGGAACTTCGGTGCCGCCTTCATGGCGGAAGAATTTCTTAAATCGAACCTACCCGCAAGGGAGGTCGAACTTCGCGCGGTGTTAGGGGAAACCAAACTTAATTTCGAACCCCACCTCGAATTCAAAAAAAGAGTTCCTCGGGCAATTGGATTGATCCGTACCGGCGACACCATTCAATACATGAATATCATTTTGGAATCAGCCTGAGGCGATCAATGAACAGAACCAACAATTTAAGCGGTCTTTCTGAGCGAAGCGAAGAACCCCTATACCCTCTCCTAAAGGTTCCCGCAAAAAGCAAGGTCTATTGTTCGACAACGTTCACGAAAGGGTAAAGGTCAGCGCTGAACATCCCTATGAAAACCAAATCTACCTTGATCTTTTGCATCTCTGTTCTACTTACCCTTAGCGCCCTTGCTCAGATCGATCCAACCGCATCGCAAGACCCTGCTACGCTGGATCAAATCTGGCAAAAGGCCAGCGCGAAATACGATTCGCGCCGCAACGCCATCTTGCAAGATGTAGACAAGGCCGCTCGCCAAGGTCCGTTTCGCCCGGACTGGCAATCGCTAAAATCCTACGAAGCGCCCGAGTGGTACAAAGACGCAAAGTTCGGAATATTCATCCATTGGGGAGTTTATTCCGTGCCCGCGTTCGGCAACGAATGGTATCCGCGGAACATGTATATTCCCGACTCGCCAGAGTACAAACATCACGTTGCAACCTACGGCTCGCAAGATAAGTTTGGATACAAAGACTTCATTCCGATGTTTAAGGCGGAAAACTACGATCCGTCCGCATGGGCCAGACTTTTCAAAGACTCAGGCGCAAAATACGTGGTACCAGTATTCGAACATCACGACGGTTTCGCCATGTATAACAGCAGCCTCTCCGACTGGACTGCGGTCAAAATGGGTCCGCACCGCGATCTTTTCGGAGACCTAGCAAACGCGGTGCGCGCTGAAGGGTTGCATTTGGGCGCATCGTCGCACCGCGTCGAACATAACTTCTTTCTGGGCGTGGGACGAGCAATTCCCTCCGATGTAAACGATCCCGCGAACGCCGCTTTTTACGGACCGGCCCATACTTGGCTTGAGGCAGCGCACGAAACCCCTCTCAGCAACGACTTCACCTACGTGTCAGAAGCTTGGACTAACGACTGGCTCGCGCGGTCTGCTGAAATCGTGGAAAAATATCATCCCGACATAATGTATTTCGATTGGTGGATCGGCCAAGCGTCGATACGGCCCGCACTGACTCGCTTCGCGGCCTTCTACTACAACACATCTCTTGCGAACGGAGACCATGTCGGAGTTATCAACTACAAAGACTACGCCATGCAAGAGCATGCTGGCGTACTCGATCTTGAACGCGGACAACTTTCCGACATTCGTCCTATCTATTGGCAGACTGATACTTCAATCAGCGATAAATCTTGGGGTTATATCGAAAACGATACGTATAAATCCGCCGAATTCATGGTCCATCAATTGATCGATATCGTCAGTAAGAACGGTAATCTGCTGATGAACATTGGCCCAAAATCTGACGGAACCATCCCGGAAGCGGCGCAAAAAGTTTTGCGCGATATGGGAAGCTGGCTAAAAGTAAACGGCGAGGCCATCTACGGCACCCGCCCCTGGATAATTTTTGGGGAAGGGCCGACCAAAGTTGCGGCAGGATCGTTCCATGACACTGACACGCAAAGCTACACACCCAAAGATTTTCGTTTCACCACTAAGGCGGGCCTCATCTACGCCATCGAGTTGGGGTGGCCTGCGACTAGCGAAACCGTGATTCATTCTCTTCGAGCCGATGCAATGGCGAAGGTCGAATCGATTTCGTTGCTTGGGTCCGACGGCAGCCTTAAATTTCAGCAACAATCCGACGGTCTGCATATTCAACTCCCGGAAAAACCTGTGGGCAACTATGCCTATGCATTCAAAATAACCCTTCGTCAGTAAATATTTGAAAGGCACTTTCCACCACTCTTAGACCATGAAACTGATCCGATTCGGCGATCCCGGCAATGAAAGACCAGGCCTGCTGTTGAACGACGGCACGCGCCTTGATGCTTCCAGCGTTGTGTCCGATTACGATGAAGATTTTTTTGCAAGAGACCACATATCCGAGCTGCGCCACTGGATAGACGGTAAATCGTCTGCTGCATCGCGCGTTGATTCCTCAGTGCGCTTGGGGCCTCCGGTCTGCCGTCCCAGCAAAATCATCTGCATAGGATTGAACTATCGCGACCATGCCGCCGAGACCAAAGCTGAGGCTCCCAAAGAGCCAGTCATCTTTTTCAAGTCCACCACTTCTCTGGTTGGACCCAATGATCCTCTGATAATCCCGCGAAACGCCACCAAAGTGGACTGGGAAGTCGAACTGGCTGTAGTCATTGGAAAGAAGGCGCTGTACGTGTCGAAACAAGAAGCTCTCGATCACGTCGCTGGATTCGCGCTGCACAACGACTACTCCGAGCGCACCTTCCAGCTCGAGCGCGGAGGCCAGTGGGTAAAAGGAAAGAGTGCCGACACCTTCGCACCCCTAGGCCCGTTCCTCGCCACCAGAGATGAATTGACGGATTTTGCCTCTCTTCCCATGTGGTTAATGGTGAATGGCGAATTCCGGCAAAAGAGTTCCACTGCCAACATGATCTTCGACGTCCCTACGCTGGTGTCCTATGTGAGCGAATTCATGACGCTGCTTCCCGGCGACGTCATCAGCACTGGAACCCCCGCCGGAGTGGGCTTGGGTATGAAGCCGCCAAGCTATTTAAAGAGCGGCGACCTCGTGGAATTGGGAATTGAGGGGCTCGGCGAATCCAGCCAGAGGGTCACCGGACCCGCATGAAAGATTTTCGGCTGGATGGAAAAGTGGCCGTAGTCACGGGTGCAGGAAGCGGCATCGGTCGCGCGATCGCATTGAAATTCGCGGCCCGCGGCGCTGCGTTACACAATCTTGACATCAATCAAAAAGACGCCGAAGCCGTTTGTCAAGAAATCGTTCGCGCCGGAGGCCGCGCCACCGGCCATTTTTGCGACGTGACCCAGCAAAAAGCAGTAGATGCGAAATTTACCGAGATTTTTGGCCACGAAACAGCTCATATTCTGGTGAACAATGCGGGTGTCTCGCACATCGGCACGGTCGAGACCACAACCGAAGAAGACTTTGACCGCATCTTCCGGGTAAACGTAAAAGGTTTTTATAACTGTTTGCGCGCTTGCGTTCCGCACATGAAGGCGCATGGCGGAGGGGTGATTCTAAACATGGCCTCCATCGCGGCGAGCTGTGGACTCGCCGACCGCTTCGCATACTCGACAAGCAAGGGCGCCGTCGTCGCCATGACGTTTTCCGTCGCAAAGGATTACGTTGCTTACAACATCCGGTGCAACAGCATTTCGCCGGCACGTGTCCACACGCCATTTGTGGATGGATTTTTAAAGAAGAATTATCCCGGCCGCGAGCGCGAGATGTTTGACAAATTATCAAAATCGCAGCCCATGGGCAGAATGGCTGAGCCCGAAGAAGTCGCATCACTTGCGCTTTTCTTATGCTCAGACGAAGCATCTTTCATTACCGGGGCAGATTATCCGTTGGACGGCGGCTACTTTAATCTTCGAGGTTAAGTGTGGACCTGCAACTCAAAGGCAAAGTGATTCTGGTGACGGGTGGGGCCAAGGGCATAGGCGCCGCCATCGTTCGGGCATGCGCCGCGGAAGGCGCAATCCCAGTAATCGCTGACCGCGACGCCCATGCAGGGAAAGACTTGCAGGCCGAGTGTCATGGCGATTCTGCCTGCGGGTTCTTCGCGACCGATCTCTTGAGCTCAGAAGGTTGTTCGAACGCCGTGGAACAGACGATAAAAAGGTTCGGAAGGCTCGATGGACTGGTGAACAACGCCGGCATCAACGACCGAGTCGGCCTCGAAAGCGGGAATCCCGACGCATTTGTGGAGTCGCTGAAACGTAACCTCGTTCATTATTTCGCAATGGCGCATTACGCTCTCCCCCACTTGAAAAAATCGAGAGGCACAATCGTAAATATCGGTTCCAAAACAGCCGTCACAGGACAAGGAGATACCTCGGGATACGCATCTTCGAAAGGAGGAGTAATGGCCCTTACCCGCGAATGGGCGCTCGAATTGCTTCCTCACGGCATCCGCGTTAACACAATTTTGCCTGCGGAAGTAATGACTCCCCTATACCGCCAATGGCTGGACACCTTTCCCCATCCCGAGAAAAAGTTGGAGACAATCCTCTCCAAAATTCCCCTTGAAAAACGCATGACCACGCCGGATGAAATTGCGGGGACAGCGGTATTTCTAATGTCTCCTAAGTCGGGACACACCACCGGTCAGCACCTCTACGTCGACGGCGGATACGTCCATCTCGACCGCGCATCAACTTAGGCCGCGAAACCCCGCGCTGTCAACGATTCCCGCCCACATATCTTCTAACCGAATTTGACAAGATTATGTCCTTGGAGCATTGGCCTAAAGTTTTCGACATTCCAGCCGAACTGAGCAAATATGACCAATTTTTAGTGGCGGGATTGACCAATGTCATTCGGAATTTACATTACTGGCTTTGTCGTCGTGATCGCCGGACTGACTTACGGCGCGGCTCTCTTGCATCTCCCGGCTCATTTGATCGTGGTCGCGGACATTGTCCTGGTCGGAGTAGGAATTCTTACCGGCGTAAAGGCTACGCGGCAAAAAGATTCGGCGCCCAACGGCTGAAAAACAACGCTTTATCGTAGATGGCGACCCACCAACTTACCCTCGAGGAGAAAAATGAAATTGAAATGGATATGCGGCTTGTTGTTGACCACCGCGATTGCAGTCCCATCATTCTCGCAAGTTTCCTTGTATATAGGAGGAGCCCCGCCTCCCATGCGGTACGAGCGCAGAGGCGACGCACCCGGCCCCGGCTACAGTTGGGTAGACGGCTACTGGACCCCCAACGGCCGCCATTACCGCTGGGTGGAGGGGGACTGGCAGCAGCCTCCCTATGAGGGCGCGTATTGGAGCCATCCTCATTACGATCACTACCAGCAAGGTTGGCAAATGCATGAAGGTCACTGGGACCACGAAGACCACGACAACGGGCATTGGCGAGCCCAGTGGAGTCGCGACGATCATGGAAATCGGGATCACGACAAGCATGACGAGCATGATCGAAGCGATCACTAGAAGTTAAATCTGTTACTGCTTCGGACCACTTCGGTGTATCCCGGAGTGGTCCGATTCCGCCTAAAATGTGGCGCGGATACTCTTCTCACGGGTGCTGCTTCTGCATTCTTGTTTGACATCCACTCGGCATCAGCATAATCTCCTCCCGCTTGATTTCGAGCACTTCAGAGGAGGCACCAATGAAACAACGCAAAGCATTTGCAGTCGCAACAATTTTCGTCGTTGCCACGTTCCTGGCTTCGGCAGTGGCAGAAGATGTGCAAGAGCATTTGAAAAAACTGGAGACTGAACGCGCGGCAGCCGTTGTCAAGGGCGACGCCGATTGGCTGGACAAACACACCGCCGACGACTACATGCTGATCAGTATGAGCGGGCAAATTTCGGACAAAGCAAAAATGCTGGAAGGGTTCAAGTCCGGTCAGTCCAAGCTGACTTCCGATGATCTCTCCGATATGAAGGTTCGCGTGTATGGGAATACGGCAATAGTTACCGGAAAGGCGGACGTAAAGGGGATGCTCGGAGGACAAGACGCGACGGGACAAATACTATTCACCCGGGTGTACGTCAAGAAAAACGGAACTTGGCAGACCGTCTCATTACAGCAAACGCGAATCCCCTAAAATGTGGTGCGGTCGCCCTCGCCTCCGGGCTTTCGCTTTCGGTTTCGTGGCCGTGGCGAAATCCTCCCTCGGATTAGTAAATTGCGGGTCCTTCACTTCGTGCTGATTTTCAAGGAGTCATCTCGAGCCTAGCGAAGTGAAGGGACCTGCTTTTCGACTACCTACAAAGCTATAATTGCGCCACACATGCCCCTCGCCGCGGGATCAAAACTCGGCCCCTACGAAATTCAGTCGCCGATCGGAGCTGGCGGCATGGGCGAGGTATATCGCGCTACCGACACTCGTCTAGACCGCACGGTGGCGGTCAAAATTCTTCCCTCACATCTCTCGGCCAATCCCGAAGCCCGGCAGCGGTTTGAGCGCGAAGCCCGTGCAATCTCTTCGTTGAACCACCCGCATATTTGCACTCTCCACGACGTTGGCAGCCAGGACGGCACCGACTACCTGGTGATGGAGTATGTGCAAGGCGAGACTCTGGATGCTCGACTTAAGAAGGGCCCGCTTCCACTGAAACAAGCGTTGGAATGCGGAATGCAAATCTGCGATGCGCTCGACAAAGCCCATCGGGCGGGAATCGTACATCGCGATCTCAAGCCGGGAAACATTATGCTGACAGCATCCGGAGCCAAGTTACTGGATTTCGGATTGGCGAAGCCGACGGCAGCGTTGCTGGGATCACGGGCCGGGAGTGGTTCATTAACTCCCTCCACTCCTACGCTTAATCTGTCGGCGCTCAGCGCTCCGCTGGGCACGCTCACTCAGCAAGGAACGGTAGTTGGCACATTTCAGTACATGGCGCCCGAAGTTCTTCAGGGACAGGAAGCCGACCCCCGCAGTGATATTTTCAGTTTCGGATGCGTCCTCTACGAAATGCTAACCGCCCGCCGCGCATTCGAGGGCAAGAGCCAGATTTCAGTCGCGTCGGCAATTCTGGAAAAAGAGCCCGAGCCCCTCACCATCGTTCAACCGATGTGTCCGGCTGCGCTTGATCACGTCGTGTCCGATTGTCTAGCGAAAAATCCGGAATCACGCTGGCAAAATGCCGCCGATCTTGCAAGGGAATTGCGATGGATATCCAACAACAGCACTGCCGTCACCAACATTCAAAGCGAAGAAGCCACTCGGGGAACGTGGCGTGAGCGGTTGCTTTGGGCGGGCGCGGCCACATTGTTAGTGGGCGCGCTGATGTGGTCCCAGTTTCGCGGTCACGAAGCGGCGCAAACAATTCGTTCTTTTTTGCCACCACCTGCGGACGCTGGCTTCGATTTCACCGGCGACTTTTCTGGTCCTCCCGTAATTAACGCTGACGGAAGCGCAATAGCATTTTGTGCCCGCATGCCCAGGGAACGAGCTTCAATTTGGGTGCAATCCCTGGGGGATACCTCCGCAAAGAAACTGGAGGGGACTACCGGCGCCTCGTTCCCTTTTTGGTCTCCCGACGGTAAATCCCTCGGTTTCTTCGCCGATGGACATTTGAAAAAGATTCCTGCAAGTGGCGGACCAGTTACGGTCCTTGCCGACGCTACTAACGCTCGCGGCGGCACCTGGAATCAGGACAACGTCATCGTGTATGACCCAGACTACCGCGACTCCCTGTGGAAGATCGCCGCCGCTGGAGGCAGCCCTCCACAGCGTCTAACCGTTCTTGAAAATCGCAAGCACACCACTCACCGGTGGCCGCGATTCCTGCCCGATGGCAAGCATTTCTTATTCTTTGCGACGAACCACTCCGGCGGATCGGAACAAGGAATCTACTGGGGATCGCTGGCTGATGGCTCTTACAAGCATATTCTCGACTCTGATTCCGACGCGCAATATGCCTCGGGATACCTCATCTATCATCTTCAATCCGAATTGCTCGCACAAAAATTCGATCCGGTTACCGGCAAAGTATCCGGCGACCCAGTTGCGCTGGTTAATTTCGTCGAGTACGACGCAGGCACATGGCATACCACTTTTAGCGTCAGCCAGAATGGCCTTTTGATTTACGAGCCGGGGTCCAATACCCCGGGCGTCGACTTAGTCTGGTTGGATCGCAGTGGCAAGGTACTCGGGAAGATCGCCGACCGTCAGCGTTTCAAGGGATGCGGGCGATTGTCTCCAGATGGAAAGCGTCTGGCAGTGGCCATGGGAGATCCCGAAGCCGACATCTGGGTATTCGATTTGCTCCGCGGCTCGCACACCCGACTCACTTTTGGGGGCGGGACTCATATCACCCCGTCATGGACTCCCGACGGGCAGCGTGTGGTGTTTGTCCAGCAAGCCGATACCACCTTTTTCACTGGGACGTCGCTCCATCAAAGGTTGGCTAATGGTGGAGGCCAGGATGAGGTCCTTGTTAGCAATGACCGGTCGTCGACGCCGACCACTTTCATGGTTCCGCAGCCTTCCCCCGACGGCCAATATATTGTTCATATCGAGCGAGTGGGGCCGGGTGGCGGCGAAATATGGGCTCTCCCAACTTCCGGCGACAAGAAGCCGTTTCCGGTGGTGCAGCCGCAATCCAGTCAGGTACGAATCATTCAGTCGCGCCTTTCGCCCGATGGGCACTGGCTGGCTTACAGCTCGACCGAATCTGGTCCGGAAGAAATCTACATCACTCATTTCCCCAGCGGCAAAGGCAAGTGGCAAGTTTCGCAGGGTGGCGCGACCTTCCCCGCCTGGCGCGGCGACAGCAAAGAAATCTATTTCGTTGGGGCTGACGGAGATTTCCACGCTGTCGGTGTCAGCACCAAGAACGACGAGCTTGAATTGGAGCCGGTCCGCACGCTTTTTCCCACGGGTAATTACACGGCTCCCAACGGAAGCCCCTACGACGTCGCTCCCGACGGCAAGCGTTTCGTCTTCGCAATGTATCCCGAGAACAAGACCGCGCCGCTCGTGCTGGTGTCGAACTGGACCGGAGACCTGAAGAAATAGCATTTACCTTGCGGGTAAGCTCAGCGCGCCTGATCTGTAAAGCATAGGACGTGCGGGAAATTTTTAGCACTGCGGCAGATTGGTATGCACAAAACCTGGCTCTTTTTCTTTTTAATATTCACCAGCGCTTTCTCGCTGGCCCAAAAAACAGCGTGGCAGCCAGCGGTCGGCACTACGACTGTGCCCCTTTGGCCGCGGGCCGCTCCCGGTTCGGATGCCAAACAAGGACGAAGTGACGAGACAGCGATACCCGGCGACCATACGATTGGAGGCAAGCCGATCATCAGGCTGGGCAACGTGTCGGCGCCAACTTTGACTTTGTACTCCCCAACGGGCCCCAATTCGCGTTCGGCCATACTGGTATTCCCGGGAGGCGGATACAACATTCTCGCCATCGATCTCGAAGGCACAGAAGTTTGTGATTGGCTGACTTCCATAGGCATCAATTGCATTCTGGTGAAATACCGAGTCCCCGGCTCCGGGCCTTATCCCCAGTCGTCTGCCGGTTTGCAGGATGCGCAACGCGCTTTGGGTATAGTTCGTGCCCATGCTGAGCAATGGCATATCGATCCGAATCGCGTCGGCGTACTGGGATTTTCCGCGGGTGCGCACCTTTCCGCAGCGCTCAGCACTCACTTTGACAAACGCATCTATGACTCGATCGACGCCGCTGACCAGTTGAGCTGCCGCCCAGATTTCGTGGTGATGGTGTATCCCGCATACATCGCGCATTCTGAGCAGAACTTGGCCGTATCGTCAGATCTCCCCGTAACCGCCAGTACGCCGTCCACATTCCTGCTGCAAGCTGAGGATGATCCCCACCATGTCGAAAATGCAGTGACTTATTTTCTAACCCTCAAGAATGCCAAAGTGCAGGCCGAGCTCCACATTTACGCCGAAGGCGGCCACGGATACGGCCTTCGCCGCACTGCGCTCCCTGTGACCGGGTGGCCGAAGCTGGTAGAAGCATGGCTGGCTGCGATCAAAGTGTTGCCCGCTACGAGAGAGGAATTCCCTCGCGTTCCGGGATCGGCTGAATGAAAATTCAGCCGTTGGCAATTTTGGGTATCGCCCTTTTACTTGTCCTTGCAGTGCTTCCGTCCCCCGTTCGCGCGCAAGAACTTAAGTACGCACATCTCGGAGACTTCAGACTTGAGAGCGGAGAAACTATTCGCGACTGCCAAATCGGTTATCGCACCTTCGGTAAGTTGAATCACGACCGCAGCAACGCCATCCTCATTCCAACCTGGGCCAATGGCACTTCGGACCAGTTAAAGTCGAGTGTGGGCCCCTATGCATTGCTCGACGATTCCAAATATTTCATCGTCGCGGTCGATGCGCTCGCCAACGGCGTTTCTTCATCCCCATCCAACAGCCCTTCGCAACCGCACATGCGCTTCCCAAAAATTACCGTGCGCGACATGGTCAACTCTCAGCATCGATTGGTGCTAAAGATTTTGGCGATACAGCATCTCAAAGCTGTTGTCGGAGTCTCCATGGGCGGGATGCAAGCGTTTCAGTGGATGGTCGCATACCCGTATTTCATGGATATAGCCATACCCATCGTTGGTTCCCCGCGTTTGGCCCCCTACGACGTTTTACTCTGGCAACTGCAAATCGACGCCATAAAGAATGATGCCCGGTGGAATGAAGGTGAATACACGCAAAATCCTGCGAAAAAAGTTGAGTTCGAAATTGGAGCGCTGCTTCTGACGACGCCGGAACACTATAATCTCAAGAAAACCAGAGCCGATGTTTTGAGCGATTTGGCAAAAGCGGAAAGCGATCCCACTACTGACGGAAATAATAAGATCCGCCAGGCCGAAGCCATGATCGCGCTCGACGTGTCCGCTGATTATGGGCATGCGATGGGACGCGCTGCCGCGGCGGTCAAAGCCAAAGTGTTGGTAATAGTTTCACGTTACGACCACGTAGTAACTCCCAAACCGGCACTGGATTTCGCCGCGATGATTCATTCCCGAGTAATCGAACTGGAATCTAATTGCGGGCATTCGTTTGGAGAATGTGACAACGAAAAAGTTGCCGCAGCCGTCAAACAGTTCTTAGAAAACTGAAAACGAACTTACATCACGGAGATTGCAGAATGAAGTACCGTCCCCTGGGCCGTACCGGTTGGAAGGTTTCAGAAATCAGTTTTGGAGCGTGGGCCATCGGGGGCTTCTGGGGAGATGTGTCCGATGCGGAAGGTATGGGAGCGTTGAATACCGCCGTCGATTCTGGCGTAAATTTCTTCGATACCGCCGACGTGTATGGCGACGGACGCAGTGAACGACTCATCGCCGCCCTGAAGAAAAGTCGCAAAGACGAAATCATCGTCGCCACCAAAGCTGGCCGCCGTTTGCCAAAGCAGAGTGCAGAAGGCTACAGCCGCGACAACCTCACCAAATGGATCAATGAAAGCCTGCGAAATCTTTCGGCCGAAGCGCTGGATTTGCTCCAACTGCACAGCCCCAACACCGACGTTTATTATCATCCCGAAATTTTCGGCATTCTTGACGATCTGGTCACAGCCGGCAAAATTCGCTACTACGGGGTAAGCGTCGAAAAAGTTGAAGAAGCACTGAAGGCGATCGAGTATCCAAACGTCCAGAGCGTGCAGATTATTTTCAACTGTTTTCGGCAGCGTCCGGCCGAGTTGTTATTTCCGCGCGCACTCGAAAAGAAGGTTGGAATCCTAGCGCGGGTACCGCTCGCCAGCGGATTGCTCACTGGAAAATTCAAACCAGATTCCAAATTTGCTGCCGACGATCACCGCAACTTCAACCGCCATGGCGAAATGTTCGACGTGGGCGAAACTTTTTCGGGAGTTGATTATCATCTCGGGCTTGAGGCTGTGGAAGAGATTCGCGCCTTACTACCGGCAGAATTCTCGATGCCCCAATTCGCCTTGCGTTGGATTCTCATGTTCAATGGCGTGACCTGTGCCATCCCCGGCGGCAAGCGTCCCGACCAGGTCGCGGACAACTGCCGAGCCTCCGAGTTGCCCCCTCTTCCTCTGGAAGTAATGGATAAGATCCGCCGCATCTACGACCAGAAGATTCGAGCGCAAGTCCACCAGCGCTGGTAATATCTCCCAACGTGACTGAGGTCTCGTTTCTTTGAATTTGTACTTGGTTGTGCTGGTAGTGATCGTCGCGGTTCTGCTGGGCGTAAGCATCTTTCGCGGCCGCCTGGTGAAAACCAAGGCGGACTTTTTTGTTGCGGGCCGCAGCCTTCCTTCCTACGTGCTCATCGCCACGCTGCTGTGCTCATGGATCGGCGCAGGGAGTCTTTTTGCGGGCGCAGAGAATGCTTTTCGGAACGGCTTCGCAGCCCTGTGGCAGCCCGCCGGAGGCTGGCTCGGCCTCCTTATCATTTATTTCGTCGCTCCCCGCGCCCGAAAATTCGCCCAGTACACTTTGCCCGATCTGCTGGAGACCCGCTACAACGCGACCGCTCGCGTGCTTGGAACCATCGCAATCTTGTTCGCCTATACCGCGATTACGTCCTATCAATTGAAAGGCGGCGGCGACATTCTGCACCTGGCAACCGGCATCGATAACACCGTGGGGATGTACATCGTCGCAGGATTCGTCATCGTGTTCACCGCCATGGCTGGCATGTCATCGCTTGCTTACCTTGATTTAGTAATCGGCATCCTGATCATCGGTACCACGGTGGTCGCCACCCCCATGCTTTTTCACGAGGTGGGCGGATGGGCGGGGCTGCACGCTGCCCTCCCACCCGACCGCTTCCAGGTGCTTGGTCACTTAACTTTCACCCGGGCCATGGAATTTTTCATTCCCACGTTTTTGCTCATGCTCGGAAACCAGAGCATGTACCAGAAATTTTTCTCCGCCCGGTCCGCGAAAGACGCGAAGATTGCCGTCGCCGGGTGGATTGTAGGGACAACATTTCTAGAAACCATCATCATTATCATCGCGGTGATAGGGACAGCTCTGTTCGGAACCAATCCCGAAGCCGCCGCCAAACCACGCGAGATGATTCCATTCGTCGCTCGGCACGGTATGCCTGTTCTGATGGGGGCGTTGTTAATGGGGTCCATCTTCGCCAAAGTGGTCTCGACGGCAAATAACTTTCTCTTCTCCCCCGCGACCAATTTGATCAACGATGTCTATATCCGCTTCATCAACAAAGACGCCTCGCAATCAAGAATTCTGGTGTTGTCTCGCGTAATGGTGTTGTTACTCGGTATGTTCGCTCTCGCCCAGGCTGCATATTGGCAATCGGTTTTGGCGATGGCACTGTACGCGTACACGATTTATTCCGCCGCCATCACACCCGTAATCATGTCCGCCTTCTTCTGGAAACGCGCCAATGCTGCTGGGGCCGTCTGTTCCATCGCCGCTGGTACGCTTGTGACCATCGCGTGGAATTATGGAGCCAAATCCTTCCTTCCTCCGGCATGGGCAGAGCGCGACGCCATCTTCCCAGCGCTTATCGTCTCAGTATTGGCTCTAGTGATCGTAAGCCTTGCAACTCCTCCCCCCGCGCCTGAGAAGTGGGAGCCGTTTATGGCGGAAGCATGAATCGCGTAGTCAACGGAATTCGCCATTGCTCCATTACAATCTAATTATGGCCAACCTGACCCTGGTATATGGATTACGCCTGCTACCGTCGGAAGAAGTTGCTGAAGTGGGCGACGCCACCCTCAAATTAAAAAATGGCAATGAAGCCCACGTCACCATGCACATGCTCGAAGGCAGCAAGAGCGATATAGAGAAACAGTTAAAAAACAGTCTGGACGCGTTCTTCGATTTCTATCCAGAAATTTGACCACCCTCCTTCCCCATCTTCTGCCGTCTATAATGCAACTGAATCGCATCATCTCGTCATGCTCTCCCGCTATCGCTATTACCGTCTCCGCCTGAGCGAGGCGGGCTTGCTGCCCAAAAGCAAGGTTGCGCAAACCGCCTGGTACCTGACTGGTCTGGCGATTTTTCTATTCGCGCTGCAACGCATACTTGAGCTTTTCCACTCTAAGTTCGGCGCTGGCCTTGGCGGATGGGTCACTTTTCTAAGTATCGTCGTCATCCTGCTGTTCGGGTTCATCGGCATGCGCTGGGCCAAAAGCAGAATGCTGTGGCGTCTGCGCAACCGTCTGATTGTTACCTACGTATTTATCGGCGTCATCCCAGTCGTTCTGCTCGTCGCTCTGACCCTCGGATCGCTGTATCTGTTTGCGGGACAGTTCGCGACCTTCATCGTCACCACCAGGCTGAATTCCGAATTGCGCGGTCTGGAAGCTGCGAACTCGGCAATAGCGCATGAACTCGCCGCGCGCATGGATCGCGGCGGAGCGCCCGAAACCGAGGCGCTAGAAGCTTTACGTCAAAACCACAAGCCTTGGGCGGGACGGCATGTTCACGTTTGGCTAAACGGCAAGCTTATCCTCAGCAGTTCTCCTAAGGGAATCCCTGCCACGTCGACCTTGCCATCTCACGTCAAGGGCGGATTCTCCGAGGTAGTTCGCCATGAAAACAAACTTTCTCTGCGATCGGCGGATACCGTTGTCACAAAAACCGGCCAACTGACAGTCGTCTCCAGCGAGCCGCTGGGCCGCGACCTTTTGCAAGATCTCGCTGCGGATCTCGGCGAGATAACACTTTATGCCTCCGGCCTGACACTCCGTAAGGTCGGTCAGCCTGCACCTCCTTCCGGCACCAGCGCCCACCAGCACACGGAGACTAATCCGCTCGTTGTATTGAACGATCATGATCAGAACTATGTGCTGGAGACGGGTACGGGAAAGGATTCGCCTACACCAACGATCACGACCGGCAATGTTCCTGCTCCAACTCAATCGATGGACAAACAGGTCAGTTTCGCGACGGCTATTCAGGTGGTGGATTGGGAAAGCGGTGGGCGAGACAATCCAGCGGCGATCAGCGTCCAGACGAGACTTTCCAAGCTCTACGACAGCTTATTCGGCGCCATGGGGGAATTCGCCCCCGCGATCGAATACGGATTGCTAATCGTAGCAGTGGTCTTCGCATTGATCGAACTTGCGGCATTACTCATCAGCCTCCGCCTCACCCGTTCCGTCACCGGTGCGGTCGCCCAGCTGTACAACGCCACAAAGCATATAAACCGCGGCGATTTTTCCCATCGCATCCCCGTGCGCTCGATCGATCAGTTGTCCACTCTGGCGAATTCTTTCAACTCCATGACTGCGTCGCTTGAGGAGCTGATTCGCGAACAAAAAGAAAAGCAGCGGCTGGAAAATGAACTGGTCATCGCTCAGGAAGTCCAAGCGCAGCTCTTTCCGCGAGAGGTTTCGCAGCTTTCGTCGTTGGAGGTTCATGGGTTTTGCCGGCCCGCCCGCACCGTCAGCGGCGATTACTACGACTTTCTAAAACTTGATTCCGACAAGCTGCTGCTCGCCGTCGGCGACATTAGCGGAAAAGGAATTTCGGCTGCGTTGTTGATGGCCACCATTCACTCAGCGGTCCGCGCTTATAGCTTGGAAGGCATTCCGATGCTGCGTGAAATGAGCATGGCCGGCACCGGCGGCTCGAGCATGTTTCTAGGCTCCAGTGAGCACGGTGCGGAAGTTTCGCCGGGAACCCTGCTGTCTCTGCTCAATCATCAGCTATACGACAGCACTCCGATGGAGAAATATGCGACGTTATTCCTCGCGATTTACGAAGGCGAAGGACGAAAACTCACCTACAGTAATGGGGGCCATCTCCCGCCAATTATTTTGAGCGAGCGCGGTTCCGTCCAGAGACTCGATTGTGGAGGAACAGTCGTCGGATTATTCGACCGCATGACATACGAAGAGGGCACCTGTCATCTCCGAGATGGAGACATTTTTATCGCATACAGCGATGGCGTATCCGAACCAGAGAACGAATTTGGCGAATTTGGCGAAGAACGCTTAATCGACATCGTGCAGGAAAATCGCGACCTTCCCTTGCAAAGAATCACTGAAATCGTTACTGCGGCAGTGGATGATTGGATCGGCGACCATGAGCAGCCGGACGACGTTACGCTGGTGCTGGCCCGGGCGCGGTAGAGCAATTACTGGGGCACCACTTTCGTATCGACCCGATACTTCTTGTAACCCGAATAGGTGTAGATCGCCTCGGCGGGAACGTCTCGCATCATGTATCGCACTTTACCTTTAAATGTCGAACCCGAAGGCAGCCATACCTCATCGTTCACCTTTTTCCACTGATAAGAGACAACTGAGTCTTTCTCGTACCGCATGCCCTCGCCAACTACCTTGGCCTCAATTTTCTTGAACACGCCATCCTGTTTGTTTACCCAAAACTTCATCTCATAAGCTGCATTTTCGTGTGCCGCTAGTTTCATGTCGCCCTTGGGCCTGGCCAAATAGATTGACCTTCCATCCTCTGTCGCTTCGTCAGCCTGCGGCGAGACCTCGAACCGGGTGGCTAATTGATCTAACGGAAGTTCAAAACGGAAGCTGGCATTGAACAGTCCTTTCTTGTCGTTACTGCCGCTGGCGGTGGCTCTTGCCGCCGATACGTCCTTCAATTTCGCATCTTCTTTTTTCTGTTCTTTTTCGCTAAGTGGTTGGTCATTGTGCAAAGTGTGTTTCTTGTACGGAGCGCCTTCCAGAAAAACGATCTCGTAGGTATCGGTGGAGTTCAGCGTCTCTTTGCCCGACGAATCACGATTGATATTTTGATAGCGCTCGGTATAGGTGTAGCTTTGCGCTTCAGCGGAGGTCTGATGGTAGCGATCCACAGCTTTTTGCAGCAACGGGTCGAGGGACGAAGCCGTTTGCCCATAGGCTATTGATGTTGCGAACGCGATAGCAGCTAGCGTTCGTAGCGATTTCTGAAATACGACCGTCACAATCTCTTTCTACGTAACAACCCGGCGCTTTGCTCCGAAGCTTCTTTAACTAAAAATCCCATCTTCGGATGCGAGGGCTCCATATCAATTGCGATCCCATTTTCCCGCAAAGTTTCAGAGGTTACCGGGCCTATCGATGCGATTATCGAGGATTTCAGCCCTTCCAGGGCTTCATTGCGCAGATTCATCTGTTCGGCGATTTGAAGCAGATGGACCAGTTGTACGGACGAAGTGAACATAGTGACGTCGAATTCCTTCCGGGCAAGGCCGGCTACCGCGTCCCGCAATGGAGCCACGTCTTCCGGCAGCGACCATTGATAAACGTGGACCGCCACAACCTCAGCGCCGCGTTCGCGCAGTCCCTCATAGAGTTCTGGGCTTGGCTGCCCGTGCTCTTGAACTGCGATCGTCTTGCCCTGCAAGGGCACTCGATCTTTGTTTTGATCCAGCACCTGCAAAATTTCCCGCCACGTATTCGGCTCCGGTACGGCTAGGGTTACGGGAACGCCCAACTCCCGCAACACGGCGATGGGTTTGGGGCCGCGAGCCACTACATTCGTGCGGCTCAAAGCTGCTGAAAATTGCGGAGGCGAACATATCGGTTCGATGGCTTTCAAGAGTGCCCGCGTACCGACTCCCGTCATGAAAATGACCGCGCCGAATTGGTCTTGCAGCAAACTGGCTGCAAATTTCAGTTCATCTTCATTGGAATCTGGGACTTCCCGGGTCGAAGGCGCCACCGTTGGCTGGCCTCCATTGTTGACTATTAGTTGCGCCATTTCTTTGGAGCGCCTACTCTCCAACGAAAGCACCCGCAGGTTATTAAATCCCACCGTGGCCACACTCCTTTCCGCAAAACTCCAAAATAGACCCCGGCCTTTTCGGGCAAATTTTACGTCAAAGATGAGAGACGATGATGCTTACCTCTCGGTCAAAAGTTTTTTGACCTCGTCCCCAGGGAACCTACTTGCTACCTAAGTCTCCGTGTTAACAGGCTTTTACCAGAGAGGCCATCCATGATATAACCGCCCCTGAGCGATTCGTCGGACTCTGCTAGGAGAAATATATCGTGGACCTGGCTCTAGCGGGCAAGAATGGTCAGGAGCGGGGAGGTTCTGTGTCCGAAGCACGCACCGGAAAAAGGTTCCCTCTGGAACTGCCCATCAAGATTCACCGGGCCGAAGACAGCGGAGAGCAAGATGGCCTGACGGGAAATTTAAGCGCTGCCGGCGTCTATATCCGTGCCGCCGCCAACCTGGAAATTGGATCGAACGTCGAGTTTGAAATCTCGCTGCCGCCGGAAGTGACCGGGGCAAAAGAGCCGGTAGTAGTGCAATGCAAAGGCCGGGTCGTGCGCACCGACGAGCCTGCGGGCGCGGGAAAGAATGCAGAGTCCCGCGGCGTGGCCTGCGTAATCGACTCGTACGATTTCGTTCGTAAAGAATAATTTGACGCGGTCCACCCTTCGTTTCGTGACGGGATGAGGGATCTAGACTTGAGGTGTTAAGCCATGCTGAAACTAATTCTGGCCGATAATCAGGCAATCTTTCGCGCAGGAATCGCCAAAGTTTTGGCGGTGGAAGATGAAATGCGCATTGTGGCGCAAGCTCAAACGCAAGAGCAGATGTTCATGGCGCTGGATAAATTCCGCGCCGCCGTGCTCATCGTTGCCGGAGGTTTCCACTCCGATTTCAACGGAATTCTGGCCGCTGCCACCAAAGCGAAGACGCGCGTCGTTGTGCTCGCCGACACTGGCGAAAGCGCACAACGCTACATGGGGGCTGGGGCGAACGGAGTTGTTTACCGAAATGTTACAAGCGCCGCCTTGGTGGATTGCGTCCGCAAAGTCGCTCGAGGAGAAAACTGGGTGCAGGATATCGCGGTTCCCAGCGAACTCACCGAGAACGATATGGTGGGATTGCGCGTCCGCGACCGTCTCACTGCGAAGGAACTTCGCATCGTCGCCTTGATCGTTCAGGGCTACAAGAATAAAGAGATTGCCACGCAACTCGGAACCACTGAGCAGGTGATTAAGAATTATCTGCGCAATGTGTACGACAAGATCGGTGTCTCGGATCGTTTGGAGCTGGCTTTATTCACTATCCATCATCGCATTCTGAACGAAGCCGCGGCAGCGACTACAGCAGCAGCCATGCCGCAACCAAGCCAGGGCGCGGGTGTCCCCTCATAAATCGCAATAACGTAGGGACAGACGCCCCCGGCTGTCCAGGCGAGCGAAGCCGCCAGTATTCCACCACCTCCCAACCGCTGCAAAGTATGGGGATAATCTGAAGATTTTCTCCAGCAATGCGCCAGATAAATTATTCTCTCATCGGCGCCCTCATCCCGAGCCCGGAGTATTTTCACTGCCTCTAACTGAACAAGTTATTCTGCGGGCGGAAAGTTTGAGAAAGTCTTTTCAAACCAGATCTTTGCAATTGACGCTCTTTGAAAACTTATCTTTTCAGGTAAGCCAAGGAGAGATGGTCGCCATCGTCGGTGAGTCCGGCGCAGGCAAGAGCACGTTATTGCACATTTTGGGCGCACTGGATCGACCGTCTTCCGGAGAAATTCATTTTGCGCAAACCCGATTGAGTTCGCTGTCCGAGAATGCCGCCGCGGATTTTCGCAATCGCGAAATAGGCTTCGTCTGGCAATTTCATTACCTGCTACCGGAATTCACCGCGCTGGAAAATGTTGCCATGCCATTGCTCATGCGCGGAAGCTCACTGAAGGAAGCAGGACCAAACGCACTGCGATGGCTGAGCGAGGTAGGGTTAGCGGACCGATCGGATCATCGCTCCGGAGAGCTCTCGGGGGGAGAACAGCAACGCGTCGCCCTCGCTCGGGCCCTCATCACCAATCCAAAAATCTTGCTGGCCGACGAACCCACCGGAGACCTCGATGGCCGCACCGCCGATGGTGTCTTTGAATTAATCGCCCGACTACATCGCTACTGCGGTCTCACCTCTCTTATCGCGACTCACAACCTGGCATTCGCGAGACGCTGCCATCGCGTGCTGCGACTCAACGCGGGTCACGTGGAAGAGATCGCTCCTGAAACTTTGGTGGGATAGCACAGAACGGCGATTGACATTTTCGCTGTCACGTGACGAAATGGTTAATGGATGAGTCCAGCAAAATCAGGCAAGATGGTGCATAGTGAAGTCAGCGGCAATTAGTTTTACAGTTATTTGGCAATAGCTTCCCGCGTAACAACAGTTATTCAGCCATCGGGGAATCATTGGCCCCCCGATTGCATCAATATATGTAGGGCAACAGGGTTCGGATCGGGTCGGCCACCAGCAAGATTCGCCACCTTTCCAGAACTCAAGGGGGAAGGGCTATATGTTTGAACGCTATACAGAAAAGGCGAGGAGGGTCATCTTCTTCGCCCGCTACGAAGCCAGCCAGTTCGGGTCTCCTTATATTGAAACTGAACACCTTTTATTGGGACTTTTGCGCGAAGATAAGGCTTTAACTAACAGATTTCTGCGCTCTCATGCGTCGGTCGAATCCATTCGGAAACAAATCGAAGGTCATACCACTATTCGGGAAAAAGTTTCGACTTCTGTAGATCTGCCGTTGAGCAATGAGTGCAAGCGAGTTTTGGCATATGCAGCGGAAGAGGCGGAACGGCTTTCGCATAAGCACATCGGGACCGAGCACCTGCTGTTGGGGTTACTGCGGGAAGAGAAGTGTTTCGCGGCTGAAATTCTTCACGAGCGTGGATTGCGGTTATCGACGATCCGCGAAGAGCTGGCGCGAACCAGTCAGGAAAAGTCTCAACCGGCGCGTCAGCGCGAATCTTCCTTACTGAGCGAATTTTCCCGCGATCTCACCCAGTCCGCAATGGACAACCAGCTTGATCCGTTGGTCGGACGTGACGGTGAAGTCGAGCGCGTCGTGCAGATTCTCTGTCGCCGCACCAAAAACAACCCTGTATTGATCGGGGAACCCGGCGTCGGAAAAACTGCCATCGTCGAAGGACTCGCACAGCGCATCGCTGACGGCGAGGTCCCATCATTCTTGGCCGACAAGCGCATTCTCGCTTTGGATTTGTCGCTAATCGTCGCAGGGACGAAATATCGCGGTCAGTTTGAAGAACGTCTCAAGACCATCATGAAAGAATTGATGGAGTCTCAAAACTCCATCATTTTCATCGACGAACTTCACACTCTAGTAGGCGCAGGTTCGGCAGAAGGTTCACTCGATGCTGCCAACATTCTGAAGCCGGCCTTGTCGCGCGGCGAAATTCAGTGCATCGGCGCGACCACTCCCGGTGAATATCGCAAGTCGATTGAAAAAGACCGCTCGCTGGAACGCCGTTTTCAGTCGGTAAAGGTTCCGCCTCCAAACGAGAGCGATGCCACCAAAATTCTTTTTGGAATAAAAGACCGCTATGAGAAGTTTCACGCCGTCACTTACACCGACGAGTCGATCAACTTCGCGGTCTCGCATTCCAACCGCTACATCCCCGACCGTTTTCTTCCCGATAAGGCCATCGATCTTATCGACGAAGCCGGGGCGCGCGTAAAGCTGCGCCAGACTTCGCTGCCGGAAGAAATCACCGAGGTGCAGAAGCGGATCAAGTTCATCGTTCACCGCATGGAAAATGCCATCGCGAATCACGAATTCGAGAAGGCACGTTTCTATTCGGACGAGGAACGCAAGGAGCGCGAGAACCTGCGCGCTCTTCGCGAAAAATATCATCTCGACGAATCGGCAACCGGCGTAGTAGGGCGCGAAGACATTGAAGACGTAGTCTCGCGCTGGACCGGAGTTCCGGTCATGTCGATCAAAGAAGAAGAATCGGCAAAGCTGTTGCGCATCGAAGAAGAACTGCACAAGCGCATCATCTCGCAGGATAAATCCATCGTAGCGCTAGCTAGGGCGATCCGCCGTTCACGGGCTGGACTTAAGAGCCCGAACCGGCCCATAGGATCATTCTTATTCCTAGGACCTACCGGCGTCGGCAAAACCGAAGTTGCCCGCACCCTCGCTCAGTTCATGTTCGGCAGCGAAAAATCGCTGATCAGATTCGACATGTCCGAATTCATGGAGAAGCACTCCGTATCGAAATTGATCGGCTCGCCTCCAGGATATGTTGGCTACGAGGAGGGCGGACAGTTGACCGAGCGCGTCAAGCGCGCCCCATATTCGGTTGTGCTTTTGGATGAAATCGAAAAGGCACACCCGGATGTCTTCAATATTCTTCTGCAAGTATTTGAAGACGGCCAGCTCACCGACGGACTCGGCAATACCGTTGATTTCAAGAACACGATCATCATCATGACTTCGAATATCGGAGCGCGCCATCTGCAACGGCGCGAAGGCCTCGGCTTTCAGTCCAGTAAAGAAGACATGATCTCCGAAAAGGTCGAAGACCTGGTAAAGAACGAAGTCAAACGCACGTTCAATCCAGAGTTCCTGAATCGACTGGACGAAATTATTCTATTCCTGGCGCTGAGCGAGGCGGACCTAATTCAGATTCTCGAACTCATGGTCAACCTGCTGAATCAGAACTTGGCCCAAAAGTCGATCACCGTCACGGTCACCGATGAAGCCAAGAAATGGATTCTCAGCCAGACCCTGGGCGACAGAAGCTATGGAGCGCGTCCGCTCCGAAGGGCCTTGCAAAAATACATCGAAGACCCCCTGTCAGAGGCGCTCATCCAGGGCACAATCGTCACGCGCCCGGCCTTCATCGAAGTCTTCCTGGACGACAACAAGCTGTTCTACCGTCCCGTAGACTCCGAGAAGACGGAAGGCGTGTTGTTATTCGATAAGTAAAAAGTCAGCGCGAAACATTCAGCAACAGCCGTCAGCCCAAGGCTGGCGGCTGTTGCTTTTGACGATGTGGGGAAGGCACTCCCGCCCGTCCCCAATTTGTCTTTCCGAAGCGCGAGGAATCTGCTGTTTTCCTCCTAGAAAAAAGAATCCCCTTCGCTAAAGCTTTCACAACGACAATGACCACGCGGAGGCGACTTCCATAACCGCCCTGATTTACACTTAATCATCATGGAAATCACGCTCTATTCCGCATACTGGTGCCCTGACTGTCGCGTCGCTAAGCGCTTCCTTCAGGAGCACAACATTCCCTACAAAGAAATTGACATAGAAAAAACTCCCGGAGCCGCCGACGAGCTAGTCAAGCAAACTGGCAAGCGGGCCATCCCCCAACTTGTACTCGACGGAGAATGGGTACAGCCCTACCGCCCCGGCGAGGGCTTCCTCTACGAAGAAATGTCGAAGCGCCTCGGCATCGTCGAATCCGGCGTTCAGCAAAAATGATTCGCGCCTACAAGGGCATTACGCCGACGATTCCCGCCACTTGCTATGTGGACGAATCGGCCCAGGTCATCGGAGACGTCGTCCTCGGCGAACATGCCAGCATATGGATGAACGCCGTCGTCCGCGGCGACGTTCATTCCATCCGCATCGGCGCCCATTCGAATATTCAGGATTGCAGCGTCCTTCACGGCATGAAGGAGCTGTACGGAGTCTTCCTCGGCGAATACGTTACCGTCGGCCACTCCGTAACGCTGCACGGTTGCATCATCGAAGACCGCTGCCTCATCGGCATGGGCGTGATAATTCTCAACGGCGCCCACATTGGCGCAGGCTCCATCATTGCGGCAGGCACGCTGATTCCAGAGAAAACGGTCGTCGAGCCTAACTCCCTGTGGATGGGATCTCCGGGAAAATTTCGCCGCAAGCTCGAAGAAAAAGACCACGAGGCCATCATGCGTTACGCCAACAATTATTTAGGATACAAAGAAACCTATTTGATCGAGGGTGGTCGATAGATGAACTACTGCTGCTGTTGTTCGTAGTGAAATTGCTCCAGGCCGCCCCGATTGCGAGATTTAGTGCGGACCACCGTAGTAGGAATAATTTCCTCGGGCGAAGGCTGCTCTGCTGGGGTTACCAGTACCGCCACACTCAATTCACTCTCCGCCTCACCCTTATACACGCCGCGCGTCGGAGGAACATCTGCGTAGTCGCGTCCAATCGCCACCCGAATATGACGTTGTCCGCCAACCACATCGTTTGTAGGATCGAACGAGACCCAACCCGGCCCTTCTAGAAACGCGTCGACCCAGGCGTGGGTCGCGCCCTCAGCGGACCGATCATGTGTCCCCTCCCGCTGACACAAATATCCGCTGACATACCGGCACGGAATTCCCAACTCGCGAACGATAGCAATCATGATGTGCGAAATATCCTGGCAGACACCTTTGCGATCTCGCAGCGCGTCGTCAATGGGAGAATCCACCTTCGTCACATTCGGAACATATTCGAACGTCTCATACATTGCACGATTCAATTCAAGCATGGTCTCCCATGGGTTTGCGCGGCGCGCAATTTTCAGCTCGCCCACCAGAGACTTTAAGAGCTCGGTGGAACGGGCGAACGCGCTGGGTAAAAGCATTTCAGAATAATCTTCCGTCGCAACCAGCGAGTCGAGATCGTCCCAGGTACCTACCTCCTCGGAACTTGGCACCGGGGCAGGTTGCACATCAACTAAAGCCTGCGCCGTGACCTTGAACTGACTATGTCTCCCGGGAATATCGAAGTGGTGCACGATGTTCCCCAGGAAATCGCGATACTCCATGATGTTCGTCGATGGACTGATGTCCAATGAAAAGGTCAGGCAGCGTTGCCGGGCCTCATTGCGAGGTTGTACGCGCACCTCCATCACACTTTCGCGGACGGCTGGCTCATAGGCGAATCCTGTCACATGCCGGATGGAATAAAGCACTTCTCTCCGTTTCCCAGCCTAACTGGCCAGAGCGCTCTCAATGGGATAATCGAAATAAATCTGCTGTATGGCAGCATGCGCCTGCGCGCTCTGACTGCAAATACTTTCCATATAAAGATGTACCCCTTCCGCCATGATTTCTTCGATTTGACTGAAACTCAGCGCCGCTCGCATGCGTCCGGTCAGGCGGACCGGTTGGGTCACCTTGCGTCCCGTCAACTCGCCAATGCGAGCCAGCGCGGAATGAATACTTTCCACCGAAAATCGAATCGAGTGGGGAAATTCCGGATTGAGCAGCAGGAACTCCGCGACGCGAATGGGACGCAACTCCGCCGAATACAGTTTGCAGTACGCCCCGAATCCCTCGCAGCACTTTAGAAGTCCCACCCATTCCAAATACTCCGCGCCCTCCACTGGCTGGTTCGGGGGATCCGTCAGCCGGCTGAAATGGGTTCCAATGAGTGTCGCAAGTGCGTCCGTGCGTTCCACAAATCGTCCCAATTGTATGTAGTGCCATCCCTCCCCGTGTGACATCGTGGAATCTGTGAGCCCATGGAAAAGATGCGCCGCGTCCTGCACCGCCCGGTATAGCGTATGCGACTGCAAAATCCACGTGTCTTCCGATGGAATTGCAATCATTTGCAGGTAAAGGCGGTTCAGCTGTTCCCACATATCGGAACTCGATTGCTCGCGCACATGGCGAAGATTTTCCCTGGCCCCGGCAATGCAGGACGCGATCGAGGAGGGATTGCTCCGGTTGAAAGTCAGCGTATGCGCCAGAGTGACTGCGTCCACGTTCCCAGCCAGCAGCGTCGGTACATGCAGTGCCTCTATCAACCGCAACCAGCGCCCAGTGCTCGATTCGTGAGATTGATCAAGGCGGAGTTGTAGGTCAACGTCGATCAATCGCGCTGTGTGCTCCGCCCGCTCCAGATACCGGCTCATCCAGTAAAGACTATCCGCAACTCGCGACAACATAAATTTCCTATCCGCAGATCAACCGAGTCTTGAAGGAATCACATTCGAAATGTCATAAATCTGCCCTCAAATCAGGCCGAAAATTCCTCTTCACTCTTGTCGTTTTCGTTCCGTAACACCCACGTGTCTTTGCTTCCGCCGCCCTGTGAGGAATTCACCACCAGCGAGCCACGCCGTAACGCCACCCGAGTAAGCCCCCCGGGCACCAGCGTGACATTTCCGCTATACAAAATGTAAGGGCGAAGGTCGACGTGCCGCGACACTACCTCGCCCTCCAGAAAACATGGTGCGCGCGACAATGCCAGTGTTGGCTGCGCAATGTAATTTCGGGGTTGCGCCACGATTCTCTGGCGGAATTCTTCCTGTTGCTCCGCCGAGCTGTGCGGTCCGATTAACATTCCATATCCACCCGATTCCCCGACCGCTTTAATGACCAGTTCGTCCATGTGATCGAGCACGTAACTTTGAGACGTCTTGTCGGTGAGTAGGTAGGTCTTGATATTGGGAATGATTGGGTCTTGTCCCAAATAGTATTTAATGATGTCCGGCACGTACGCGTACATCGCCTTGTCGTCCGCTACCCCAGTGCCAATCGCATTTGCGAGAGTCACATTGCCGGCCCGATACGCGTTAAATAACCCAGGCACCCCCAAATTCGAATCAGGACGAAAAGTCAGAGGATCCAAAAAATCATCATCGATTCTGCGATAGATGACATCGACTCGACGAAGTCCCGCCGTAGTGCGCATGTAAACGATATTGTCGTGCACCAGAAGATCGCGGCCTTCTACCAGTTCTATTCCCATCTGCTGCGCCAGGAAGGTGTGCTCGAAGTAAGCGGAATTGAATACGCCCGGAGTCAACAGCGCCGTACTGGGCTCATTTCTTCCCGAATAATTGAGCGGTGCGAGCCCCCGCAGCGTCGCCAGCAAAGCCTGGGGATATTGTTCAATGGGACAAACTCCATAGTCGCGGAACAACGATGGAAAGACCCGTTTGAGCACTTTTCGGTTCGCCAGCATGTAAGAAACGCCGCTGGGCACCCGCAGATTATCTTCAAGCACGGCAAAAGTTCCGTCCGGCAGTCGCACCAGATCGCTACCACAAATGCTCACATAAATGTCGCGAGGAACATTGAGTCCTCGCATCTCGCGCCGGAAGTGGCGGCAGCTATACACCAATTCGCGCGGCACAATTTTGTCAGACAAAATGTGCCCGTCATGATAAATGTCTTTAAGGAATAAATTCAGCGCAATGATGCGTTGTCCTAAGCCCTCTTCGATCTTTTTCCACTCGTCGCCGGCGATGATGCGCGGCAACAAATCATTAGGAAAAATTTTCTCCGTGCCTTCTTTATTGTCGTAAACCGTGAAGGTTATGCCTTGATGCAGGAACGACAGATTGGCAGCTTGCTGACTCTTCCCCAGTTCCCCGTGCCGCAGTTCTAGTAGGGTCCGGTAGAGAGCGTGATAATGGTCCCGAGGTTCTCCCCCAGCCTGAAACATCTCGTCATAAGGCTCGCCTAACTCGTAATTCGCAAAAGTCCCGCCTACGGCAGGAACAATAGACAAGCTCATCTTGGATGCGGGCATACCATCCTCAGATCGCCGAAAGTCTCTCCGGCCATTCCTGGGACGAAAAAAGGCGCTCCCGTACTCTAGGCCCAGCCTGCAAAGCTGTCCAATCGATATTGTTTATGGATTCCATCGCCACTCTCGCCCTGACGGCAGCCAGGCCGCAGATAAGCGCAGTCGAAGCTCATTTTCGGCCACTCTGCATGCGGCGATAAACCTCGCTCTTTGAGATTCCCCTCTCCTTTGCCACAACCTTCAACGCCGCTTTTTCGTCGGTTTGTTTCTCCGCCATAATCTGCCGGATCCTCTGAGGGATGCTGACGAGTTCCACTTCTGTTTGCGCGCTTTCTTGCGCCCTCGCGATGATTAACGTGATCTCTCCCCTGACGGTTTCCATTTTAGCCACAGCATTTGAGACCTCGCCAGTGGTACCGCGAATGAACTCTTCATGGATTTTCGTCAACTCCCGCGCAATCACCATACCCCGCCCAGGCCCCAATACTTCTACGATATCTTCCAGCGCCTCCAGTAATCGATGAGGAGATTCGTAAAAGACCTCCGTGTCACGCGAGAGCTTGATTTGTTCCAAAATCTGTCGTCGTTGTCCTGTTTTCGATGGCAGAAATCCATGAAAACGAAACGAATCAGTTTCTACTCCGCTCGCGGCCAGCGCGGTTAAGAATGCGGAAGGGCCTGGTATCGGAATGACAGGGATTTGACGTCCCAATGCCAAAGTGATCAGCCGAAACCCGGGATCGGAAATACCCGGCATCCCCGCATCTGTGACTAACGCAATTGCTTTCCCTTGCTCTAACTCGTGCACGAGTTCCTCGGCTCGCTTGAATTCGTTGTGATCGTGGTAACTGGTGGTTCGAGTGGCGATTTGAAAATGGTTCAACAGTTTCTGAGTGTGCCGCGTGTCCTCGCATGCAATCAGGTCAACCTCGCGCAGAATCCTCAAGGCGCGGAGAGTAATGTCTTCAAGGTTTCCGATGGGAGTACCAACGAGGTAAAGCGCAACAGGGGGACGACCTGACAGCGCCCGGCGAGGCGACGAATCTCCAGTAATTCCTTCTGAACCCGCCATAGCCGGAGTCTACCACTCGAAAATACTCAGACTCGACGGGCCTTTTTCGCGTTTGTCATGGAGCCTACACAACTGAGCTTACTGTGAAGTAGTCGCTTCAGTCCGAAACGTACCAGCGAACTATCAGACCATAATTTTCAAACTTGGCATGAATGAAGGTGCAAGTGGCCCTGGGCGCTATTACCAGTCATTCATAAATCTCCTACCTTTCTGTTCTCAGTTGGTAGGCGGCGAAAGCGACTGCAATCCGAAAGTCAAAGTGATGTTTCCCACCGATGCTCCCCCGAGGATTAAGATTGGCCCCGCAATGGAACCTGCGGTCGGCTGACTACTAGCAATGCCGTTCACATCGGACGAGATTATGGTTTGCGACTGATCCAAAATTACTGGGACCGTTGGCTGCGATATCCCTGTTTGTTCCAACCACAAGACCGGTGCATTGTTGGGCGAGCGCCCAGTGAGGGATTCAAAAAACACGCTCGCTCCCTGCACGGCATCTGGAGGTGAAGCCTGATCCGTAACCCGCACCGCCACCGGGACGAAGCCGTTTCCGACGTTAACGACTTGAGTTACTCCGGAAACCGGCTCCAACAAAAGTTCATCAGTTGGCACTGCGGTCGCATTCCAAATAGCGCAAGCTATTGTCCCGGTGGTGCAAGCGCTAATGGCGACATCTGAGGTGAGGGAATTCAATTGAAGAGTGGCCGTGGCGTAGCCATTTGAGTCCGTGTTTACCGTAGAAGCGGTAAACCCGCCCGACCCTTTGGTGACTAAGTAGTTGACGGCCCTTCCGCCCAGCGGCGATCCATTCGACAACACCCTGGCCGTAATAGGTAAATTCAGTGTTGCTCCTTGCGCGATGAATGCGGAACTCGAGGAAAGGGAAATATCCAGGGCCGTGGATCGCCCAACGACCGTGGTCTGCACTTGCTGCGGGTTCACGTATGACGCGGGAGCAAGTTGGGCAGTAATGGTGATTGCTCCAGGAGTTAACACCATTAAATTCGTAACGGCCAAGCCGCTTTGGTCCGTCAGGACGAGGCAACTCGCTGACCCTCCGCAAGCCGAAAATGCGACCGTAGGAAAAGATGTGAAGACGACGCTGGCACCTTCGACCGGCGTGATGCGATCGGAGGCCAATACTTGCACGCGAATTGGATTGAGCGGTTGCCCTCCTACTGGAATTGCGGGGTTCGGGCCGGGAAGCAGGAGAATCATGTCGCTTGGCCCGGCCCCGTACGTCAGCACACCGCTCATAGTTGAGCTCCCACCGCTCGTAACATCTGTCAACACCACGTCTTGAATTCCGTCCGGCATAGCAGGCGCATGAATAAGCATCTGACCAGCCGTTACTGCGTTCAATATAGGATTCGCGGTGCCAGTAGCGACGCCCGTATTGGTGAGAAATCCTAAACCCTGAATTGCTATGGCGGTATTTCCTCTTACGCTGGCTCGCGCCGGAAAGATGTTGTCTCCGTAAAAGACCTGCGCGTGGTAACGGTAGTCGGGCCGGCCATCGCCGCGATAATCAGCAATGCCCAAACGAAAAACCGTGGACTGCAACAGCGTCGCATCCAATCTTGTCTCCGCGGAGAAGATCGTATTGAATGCGGAGGGCGTGAAAGCTGGCGCCGGCGAAATGCCTGGATCCGACAATGCCCACATCCCCGCAACCGGCTGAACTTTTTCCTGGACTGCCGTGCCAAATTCGTCGATCGCGGTCAAAATCACCGACAGGGTTCGATTGCTCTGGGCGTTGAACCAAAAGTAATCCGTCTCTCCGTGCGCGTTTAGTGATCCCGACCAATTTCCCCCAGCAGGCAAACGCGCAGGGGAGGCATAGTTGCTCGGACCAAACCCATTCATTTGCTGGATCGCACTGCTTTGCATGACGATGTCTTGCTGAAGATCTCCCCCGAGCGAGACCGTTACCGCAATCGGTTGAAAGGAGCCCGAGGGCTTGACCTGCAATGGGCCGTAAGGCCCTACATTCTGCGACCACAGAGGATCGATGGGCTCCACGCTGAGTTGAAATTGACCCGTCTGCGCGCCATTCGGAATTTGGAGTCCCGCTAAATCGAAAAAACCCTCGACCGCGGGATCCACCCCCCCAAAGTTGCTAAATGGCTGGCCGCTGGCGTCACTCGGACCTGAAATCATATTTCCCGCGTCCCCGGTGAAAAGGAATCCTGATACGGAGGCTGCAGCATTCACGCCAGACCGTAAACCAGTTGAAGGGTCAATCCATCTCCCCACCACGTTGACGCCCTCCATGCCTTGCGCAGGTTGCCCGTTCGAGGCTGCGAAAAAAACCGTCCCGTGAATTCGACTGCTTGTCAGTGAAGTAATTTGCTTTCCTGAGAAGCTGCTGATGTTCTGAGACGTCACCGGATAAAGTCTTCCAAGCGCAGCCCGGTCATCTAATTTTGGTTGGTAGGGATTAGTCTGCCCGTTGTTGGAATAACACAAGCTGATCGGAACGCAGCTCGGGGGGTCGGTAGCGTGCATGACGGGGAAACCGTTGTATTCGTCGGCGGTCGGTCTGACCGGCCCCCCGTAATCACGTTCAAATTAAGTTGCGACCAGTCTAGTCCCAACACCCGTCCCATTGTTCGCACAAGGCGGTATTCCATATCAGGTAATTGGGCGGACCCTTGAGCGCAATTTCCATTCATCACGATTAAGGCATGAAGAAAATGGGCATCCGGCCCGAAATTATCCAACCCCCCGTATACCGCATTGGTGAAACACGAATCGCTTGCTCCGGCGCCCGCGCCCAGAAGGGCATCAGTGACCGAACCATCATTGTCATAAACGATCGCAACCGGGGTCGCCACCGAGCCGGGCGTAATATCGGGCGGCAGATTAATGCTCCCGTCGGGATTCACGCTTACATTCGGGCCGCTAACGTCCTCGGCAAGCTGTCCCGAGCGTGTCGCGGTTAAAGCGACTGTTGGTATCGATGCCCACTGACTCCACGCGTCGGCCACCAAAGCATCGGCGCTCGCTTCCGACATGAAGGAGCTCAGATTTCCTTGATCGGTATAGTAAGTGATTGCCCCTCCAAGCCAAGTCAGAGGAATTCCTGAAATGTCGGAGTTGAAGTACGTGGTGCCCGCTATATATTTCGGACCTCCAGCAAAGGCGAAGTGAGGCAAACACAAAACTTCGGCGAGAATGAAAACGACGATGATGCATCGTATATGCGCCCGCGGCTGTAACTTCTCACTCATCCCGCTATTCCTCCAGCCCGCGCCGGATGCCGTTGGAGAACTCTTTCCAGCTAATACGGCCTCGGTTGCCTACACGCTCGCCCCATACCGGGTCCTTCGCCAAGACTGCAAGATGGCCCGCATTCAAGGACACGCCTCCTAACTCATCCATCTGAAATCTACCCAATTGTCCTCCCACGCTGCTGGTCAATCCCAACTTTCCCGGCTTGAAAAGAAATAGCGCAACATGTTCGCCGACCCGGTAGTGCTCGCCACATTCCCACACTCCCGACCATTCCCGAATCACCAGCGTTTGCCCCGAGTGGACCCCACGAAATGCGTGGTCCACGTGAAAAGTAATTCGTACCGTCCCTACTTTGGAGATAGGGTCAGATTCAACTCGCGAAACAGATTGAACCGTGCCGGAAAAAATGTAACCGGAATTGCGCGTGATCTGTCGAAAGGAAGGAATCCCGAATCGCGGAACAATGGGTTTGCGCTGAGCGAAGGACGGTACGGTCAATGCCGCTAGTAAATAGGAGATTGTCCGCAACTTAAATGCGGACGAAAATTGTTGTTGCGAAAAATGCATAGCAACCCTCGTGAATTCGAAGGCAGCCACTGACGGGATGGAACGACACTACCCTCCCCCATGAAATCCCGATGTGCCCGACGTCACAATCCGAGTGTGACCAATGAACATCTAGGCGTTGTGCAAAGTGTTTTCAGGGGGAGTGCCGGAAGTTGGAAACCTGCGCCCCACTCATTTAAATTAGACCGTGCGCTCCATCCTGCAAAAGCCCGGACTGCGTTTCATCTTCGCCGCCAACATGATCTCCATGCTCGGCAGCGGAATGAATGCGGCTGCCGTGGCCTGGTACATCCTGCAAGCCACCCATTCGGAGGTAGCTCTCGGCACGTTTGCGGTCCTGCAAACCCTTCCCGCCATGTTGCTGTTGCCATTCACGGGCGTTGTCATTGACCGGGAGGACCGTCGCCGCTTGGTGATGATGCTCGATGCCGCGCGCGCGGTCGTCATCCTCGTTGTCGCTGTTCTAGCGTTCGCTGGCCGGGTGAAGGTCTGGGAAGTTTATTTGATGAACACATTAGTAGCGGCCGGCTTCTGGATGTTCTGGCCGACCATCACCGCCTTGATCCAGGAACTGACGCCGGGGGAAGAGTTCGTGAAAGCCAATACCTTCCTTCTTGCCGGAGTTCAAGGGGGCTGGCTGATTGCGGGATCAATCGTCGGCTTCGTCTACAACCGTATTGGGCTCGGTGGAGTTTTGCTTATCGACTTTTCCACCTATGTGATTTCCTTTTTGTGCTACTTCGCAGTTCGGAAGGGAAAAAACTTAGTGCCGCGTCCTCAGGAACTGGTGGCAGATTTAATCGCGGCAGAAACCGCGGTGCAGCGCTTCCTTCGCGAACTGCTGGAAGGTTTGGTTTTCCTGCGCGGCAATCGCCATCTAGTTTTTTTGGGAATCAGTTGGGCCCTCTTCCTCGGCGCGATGATGACCGGCGTTGTCGTCACCGCTCCGTTGAGCGACAACGTTTTTCACTCCGGGGCCGTCGGCTATGGCTGGCTGAATGCAGGATGGGGTACTGGCGCGTTTTTCAGCGCACTCTATGCTCCTGCCGCGATCGCGGCCTTGGGAGCACGCCGCTCCGTCGCCATCTCTATGGGCGTGTTGGCTATTGCCATGACCATTGCTCCTCTTTCTCCCACGCTTGCAATTGCGGTCGCCATTTACGCCGTTATGGGCACCGCTCGCGGCTTGACCGGCGTTGCCAACAACACCAGCATAATGGAGATGGTTCCGCAGCACTTTATGGGACGGGTGCAGAACACCTTTTATTTCGCCGGGACGGCTCTGCAAGTCCTCCTCGGATTTTTAGTGGGTGCCGTAGCGCAATACAATCTCATCGCCGGGTTTGCGATCATCGGAATCGTCTACACTGTCGCATTCGTCAGCGCTATCTGGCCATTGTCGGGTGTAGTTACAGCCCCAAGGACCACTCCACTCTAGTGATAATGCTTTAAAGGTCTGACCATCCCTACTTTCGCCTTGGGTGGCGACCGCAGTGGCTTGTTGTTCCCCAAGTGACTTTAGTGCCTACCCTTCAGGCATTCTTGAACATAAACTGTACTTAGTCTTAACTAACATAGTTACCTTTCTGTTACCCGACCCCCGACGGTCATGGAAAGGCGAAGGGGTAACGCGTTGGCTGAAGATCCAAAGTGGGAACTTGCCATTCTGGCAACCGTTCAAGGTTTCAACGAGAAAATCCTCCAAGAATCCGTTGGAGGAGAAGTGCCTGTTCCCGCTGGACTCGAAGTGCTTTCCCTCCAGGATAGTGACGGCAGCGTAACCGAGACCCTCTCTTCGATGCGCCGCTGGCTACGTCTGCTTGATATGGCCATCACCCCAGCGATGCTGCGGCGTGCCTTCACCGCCGACACTGACCCCGAAATTGCTGAAGCCATGCTGCGCTACTTCACCCGCAAGAAGGATTTAAGCGACGTAAATCGCGAGAAGACCGATCTAATCGCGACTTTTTTATACCGTCGCCCGCGTGTTCCGGGCCAATGGGAACGTACCGGCTACGGGCTAGATGGGTCTCTCCCACTCGCACCTTTTGAAATCGCCATGATCGAGATTCTCGCCGACACCGACATTCCATCCCTGCCAGAGGAGCACGTACAGCTACTGCGCCGCTTTGACGCGCTGCAAAAACAAATTGACAACTTTCGCGACCTTCATGCGCTCCTCGATTCTGGGACCCTGCCGATGGTCCGCCAGATCAAACAGTCTTTCGATTCATCCTTTTATCACCCGGGAGTGCTGGCCACGATTGCGCCCTACAACGTCGCCTTCGGAAAGAAATTCGATGAGCTATTTCTTTCCGCGACCACCGAGATAAAAACTTTCGCCGACGCCTTGCAGCAGCAGGGCGGCAGCATCTTAGGGAACGTTGACGGGGTCGACGTAACTGTCGAAGATGTCAGCAGCCTGAAAGAACCTGAGTTGATGAGCCTTGACTATGGACAGGCTCTGGAGAAATTCTGGCGAGTTTCGCAACTCAAAAAAGTTCTGGATCGTCGTCCCCCCCTGCGTCGAGTCCCGCAGTTTGTACGAAATCCAGTAAAGGTCAATACTCCGCGGGTAGAAAAGCCGGCAGACCATGCGCCACCACGGCCCACAATCGACATCGCGGCCGCGAAGGCTGCGTTGACTCCACAACAAATTTCCGTTGAAGAAACGAAGTTGATCCAGGTTGAAGAATCTATCCGGGTGTTTGTGCGCGTGGCTGATCCGAAATTTCGTCAGATCGTTCCCATGCGATTCTTTAACCTGGCGTTGACCACATCCGAGGCCGATGCTTTCTGCGCCGATTATCTTGAAGAGAAAAGCCTTCGCGCCGACATCGCTCGCGCGCAACTGCGCTTGGTGGCGACGACCGCGCGCATCACCACGTGCCTTGAGGAATTGAAGCGCGCTCAAACTTCTCCCTCATTATGGAAATTGCACGCGGATTCTCTGATTGCCTTGCTGGAAGTATCCCGCCTCAGCCGGGAAAATACCGGACGTTTGCTGGCTTCTGCCCGCCGCGAGGAAGATGCGGAAGTACGGAACTGCTTGAAGAAATCAATGGACAAGCTTCACGATTGCACGATCCTCATCGAAAAAACTCTGACTGCTGTTCCGCACGAGTCTCCTCAGGAAAAGACCTCTGCGGCTTCAGCCTCGAATTAGGAATTTCTTACTCCTCCTATGACCCGGGTTTAATGGGCAGCCTCTAAAGGATGGTTCGCCACCCTACTACTCGAACTCTGCAAAGTCGCGCATAGTACAATTCAGTCTTCTCCCTCCTCATGCGCAAGGCTTTACTCCTATATAACCCTACTTCGGGACGACGTCCTAAACGCCGGATCGCAGATGTCGAAGCCGTTGTCAATGTCTTGCAACAAGCCGGAGTGGAAGTCAAAGCATCAGTGACCGGCTCGGCCATCAAGACCGTCGAGCAATCCCGCCGGGCCATCGCCGAAGGATGCGACACCATCATTGCATGTGGAGGCGACGGCACGGTCCACGATGTGTTGCAAGCACTCGTCGGAACTCAAGCGGCTTTGGCCGTCATCCCTCTGGGTACAGCCAACGCTCTCGCTCACGACCTGCGTATTCCACTAGCTGCCGTGCCCGCTGCCCGCTCCTTGCTTACCTCGCGGCCCCAACGCTTGGCAGCAGGAAAGATCGCGTATCGAAGTTTTTGCAACGAGGATAGCTCCCGGTACTTCACCGTCACAGCAGGAGTCGGAGTAGATGCCCATCTCTTCTACAAGCTCAATGTACTAGTCAAAGGCCGCTTCGGTATGCTCGCCTACTACATGAAAGCCACCCGCCTTTGGCTCACTCACGACATGCCCAAGTTCGGCGCGTCTATACTCACACCAGACGAAAAGATCCGATCTACCGATCTTTCGCAGCTTCTCGCAGTCCGTATCACGCAGTTCGGAGGAATTCTCCGGGAACTAGCCCCCGGGGCCGCACTCACCAGCAACGACCTGCGATTAGTGTTATTCAAAACCCAGAATCGCATGTTCTACCTCGCCTACATTCTCCGCGGCCTTTTGGGACAGAACTGGAAAGTCTCAGGAATTGAGTTTGCTGATACCAAACAAGTCAGTTGTAGATTGCTATCTGATCCCGACCCAAGAATCTACGTTGAAGCCGACGGTGAATTACTAGGGACCCTCCCCGCAGAAATAACAATCGTCCCCGACGCATTCACCCTATTGGTGCCGTAAGCCTGCCCAAAAACGTGTCATCTCGACCGAAGCAAAGCGAAGTGGAGAGACCTGCTTTCCCGTCTCCACCCTCACGCACTGAATCTGCCAATCCAATGTCATGTCGAGCTGTGTTGCGGTTTCGCGGACAGAAGCCGTCACGTAGCCCCCACATTCCTACCGCGGCCACAATATCCGGTTCAACCCCTCTACCGTCCGTTACCGCTGGTCCATAAAGAACTCCATCTCGACCGAAGTGAAGTGGAGGACCTGTTATCAGTCACCCGGGAAACCAAGAGCTTGATCCGTGTTAAAAATACTACTTGGAACCAATCACTCATTTTCTGACCGGCGCATGCCTCGCCCGCGCCGGATTCAATCGCAAGTCTGCCTTCACTACCGCGACTATGACCCTCGCTGCGGAAGCTCCCGATATCGATGTTGTCGGGAGGTTTAGAAATCCAGTATTCAGCTTCGCCCACCATCGCGGATTCACCCATTCTTTTCTCGGCTTGATCTTAGTCTCGGCTTCAGTTGTCGGCCTGATGTACCTCTACTCGCGAGTGAGACCAAGACCCATTGTCTCCGGAAGGCGCCCCCGTTGGGGGATGCTATTCGTTTTCGCCTATGTAGCAGGCCTCTCCCACATATTGCTTGACTTCACCAACAACTACGGAGTCCGTCCCTTCTGGCCTTTTTCCGAAAAATGGTACTCATGGGACATAGTCTTCATAGTAGAACCGGTCCTGCTAGTGGCCCTGACATTAGGCCTCCTTGCTCCATCATTTTTCTCCCTGATTAACCAGGAAATCGGCGCCAAGCCCAAGGATCTTCCAGGCCGCCTATCGGCAATCCTTGCTCTTTTCTGCGTTCTATCACTTTGGGGACTTCGCGATTTCGAACACCGCCGCGCCGTGAATGCCCTTGAGGCACGCCTTTACCAAAACGCGGACCCGACCCGCGCCTCCGCTTATCCGTACTGGTGGAATCCCTTCCGCTGGTATGGAGTCGTCGAGACCCGCAATTTCTATGCGACCATGCCCGTCAATTCCCTGGGTCCAGAGATAGATCCCGAAGGAATCATGGAAATCCGCTACAAGCCGGAAGAAACCCCAGCGACGCTTGCGGCCAAGGAATCTTACCTAGGCCGCGTCTACTTAGATTGGGCCCAGTACCCCGTAGCAGAGGCAGAAAAGATCGGAAATGGATACTCGGTGCACTTCGAAGACTTGCGCTACGCTTATCCTGAAATGAAAGGCCGGGCGACGTTGTCTGCTACCGTAACCTTGGATCAAGATTTAAAAGTTGTTGAAGAAACCTGGGGACCCGCCGCCCATAATTAGGTGCCTGCGGTTTGTTGCGAACTCGTCGCGCTATCAACTTGACGAGTTCCCCCGCGCAGGCCACAATCGTAGCTTACAATCTGAGGTGCTCATGCTGCCCTACATCTTCCTGCTGTTTGCGTTCTTATTCCGCTTCATTCCTTCCCATCCCTTGGGCTTCACGCCCGTGGCGGCAGCCTTGTTATTTTTTGGCGCCCGGGGCGCAAGGCGTCAGCTATGGTTTCCTTTTATGCTGATGGCGGTTTCCGACGTACTGCTCACAAAGTTCGTTTACGGTTACCCCTTCACTTGGGACCATTATGTAACATTTGCCTGGTACGCCGCAGTCTTGTGGATCGGAACTGCTCTTCGGCAAAATGCCAAACCTTGGCACGTGGTAGCCTCGGCTTTTGCCAGTTCCGTCTCATTCTTCCTGCTGAGCAATTTTGCCGTTTGGGCGGTTTGGACAGATACCTACCCTAGATCTCTAGCTGGCCTGCTAACCTGTTACACCGTAGCTTTACCGTTTTTCCAGCGCTCCGTAGCTGGAGATCTTCTCTTCACCTCCGCCATGTTCGCTGTTCCTGCGCTGCTCGCCCTCCGTAATGAGAGGACTATGGAGCTCCGCTAATTCCCCCAGTTTCAAACGACTATCAGAGGTGTTTACCTTACACTTAGCTATGAGATAGATTTTTCTAACTCTGGCGACCTTGCCTCGTCCAGAAGCATCCTAAGCGTGGGTGGCGATTTGGCCGTCCTAGACTCTAGTTGCGAGGTCAAGTTGACTGTGGTTTATACCCGTAAGTTTCCGATGGAATTGTGGGGCGGCGTCGAATGCACTGTGAATCGCGTCCACAATACCTATTTCGATCAACTAAAAAGAAGTGAACACCGTTCCAGGCTTTCGGATTTCGATCTGTTCGCTGACCTTGGAATCAAAGCGCTGCGCCATGGCGTTTTGTGGGAGAAGGTTGCTCCGCGGGACCTGGAAGATGCCGATTGGAGCTGGGCCGATACCTCTCTATCCCGTCTAAGGGATCTGAAGATTCGTCCCCTAGTAGGTCTTCTGCACCATGGAAGTGGTCCAAGACATACGTCACTGACCGATGTTGAGTTTCCGGAAAAACTCGCGTACTATGCGACCGCAGTCGCGCGACGTTATCCTTGGATACAGGACTACACCCCGGTAAATGAGCCGCTAACTACAGCCAGGTTCAGCGGGCTTTACGGTTTCTGGTACCCGCATGGCCGCAACGATTTTGTCTTCCTTCAATGCCTGTTGAACGAGTGCAAGGCCACTGCTCTGGCCATGCGGTCGATCCGTGAAGTTAACTCCAAAGCGCGTCTTATTCAAACCGAAGATTTAGGGAAGGCTTTTAGCACGCCGAGAATGGCCTACCAGGCGGAGTTTGAGAATCACCGTCGTTGGTTCAGTTACGACTTGCTATGCGGCAAGGTCGATCACGACCATGTGATGTGGCGGTACGCCCTACGAGCAGGCGTTAAGCCACGCGATCTGGAATGGTTCCTCGAAAACCCATGTCCTCCCGATGTAATGGGCATCAATCACTACCTCAGCAGCGAGCGGTTTCTGGATGAACACATCGACAGGTATCCAACAGAGACCCACGGAAGCAATGGCCAGGATCGATACGCGGATGTCGTAGCCGCCAGGGTTCGCGTGCAAGGTGCGGATGGAATTTCAAAGCTTCTCATGGAAGCGTGGGAGCGTTATCACATTCCATTGGCAGTCACAGAGTGCCATAACGGCTGTACTCGCGAAGAACAAATGCGTTGGTTCCTGGAAATGTGGCGCGGAGCTTATGCGGCGCGTGAGGCTGGAGTCAACGTTCTCGCGGTAACGGCTTGGGCGCTGTTGGGCTCCTTCGACTGGAACTCGTTGGTCACGCGAGAAGAAGGTCACTACGAGCCGGGAGTCTACGATGTTCGTTCGCCATCCCCACGACCGACCGCACTTTGTAGCTTGCTTAAGAGTCTGCCCACGGGTGACATGGCCGAACACGAAGTCCTAAGAATTCCGGGATGGTGGAAACGGGCGGACCGCCTTATATATGGCGCCGCTCTCGATGAATATGGACGCCTCGCGCACTTGTCGCGAGGCAATTCGGGGCAGAGTGACGCCCGGCCAGTCCTCATCACCGGAGGGAACGGAACCCTGGGTCATGCATTCACACGCATCTGCGATGCTCGTGCGATTCCTTACAGGGCACCATCGCGTGCGGAATTGGATATTACCTCCCGTTCTTCGGTCGAGCAGGCGATGGAACGCTTCCGGCCCTGGGCAGTGATCAATGCGGCCGGATATGTGCGAGTGGACGATGCCGAGCAGCATTTCGCTGCGTGCTTTCGAGAAAATGCGACGGGCCCGCGCCTAATAGCCGAGGCCTGTGCGGCCCGCAACCTGCAAATGTTGACGTTTTCTAGTGATTTAGTTTTTGACGGCAAAAAACAGGCTCCATACCTCGAAAGCGACCCCCTATCACCGCTCAGTCGCTATGGCTGGAGTAAAGTGGAGGCAGAACGCGTGGTGCTCGAGACTGCCCCTGACTCTTTGGTGGTTCGCACGAGCGCGTTTTTCGGCCCTTGGGACCGTCATAATTTTCTGTTTGCCGCGATCAAAACCTTAGAATCTGGAAACACCTTTGCCGCAGCCGAAGACACCGTTATCTCTCCTACGTATATTCCGGACCTTGTAAATGCTTGCCTCGACTTATTGATTGATGGCGAATCCGGCATCTGGCACTTATCGAACCAGGGGGAGTTATCCTGGGCCGAATTTGCAGCTAAAGCTGCCGAGCGAATGAATATCAATGCCTCTAAACTTCGCCGCTGCAAGCTTGCGGAACTGGGCTTGAGCGCACGCCGTCCTTTGTACAGCAGCCTGGGAAGTGAGCGGGGCCAGATTATGCCGACGTTAGATAACGCCTTGCAAAGGTATGCAATGGAAGTCGTTGATCGGAATGTATTCGAACTTGCGGCGTAGAGCTCAGGCGACTTCTAACTCCGGGCCAGATGAAGAAAGAATAGCTTTAGTGGCGTAATTGGGATAAAGCATCCTCTTGGCGTTACTCTTCGAAGCCGCTTCGCTTCGGCTTTCGGCGGTAATTTTGTCGAAGGTGGTCAGCGCCTGAGCTGTGACTTGATCCATATTGTAGTACTTGTATGTCGCCAGCCTACCCACAAATCGCACACCCGAAGTAGCATCCGCCAAAGTCTTATATTTCTTGTATAGGACTTCGTTTTCTTTGCGAGGCACGGGATAGTAGGGGTCCCCCATCGCCTGAGGGAATTCATAAACAACGCTGGTCTTGGGATGCTCTTGTCCCGTCAGGTATTTGAATTCTGTCACGCGGGTGTAGAGGTGCTCATTGGGATAGTTAACTACCGCCACAGATTGAAAGACCGGCTTGTTGAGAGTCTCATGCTTGAACTCTAACGACCTATAAGGAAGCTTTCCATACTCGTAGCCGAAGAATTCGTCGATAGGCCCTGTATATATCAGATGTTTGTAGTCAATCGAGTCCTTAAGGTCTTGATAGTCAGCATTCAACAGCATGTGGATGTTGGAATGATCGAGCATGTTTTCAAACATGCGCGTATATCCATTCAGTGGCATCGCCTGAAAAGTATCGCTGAAGTACCGGCTGTCCCGATTCACTCGCACCGGCACTCTCGCAGTTACCGCAGCATCCAATTCAGACGGATCCATTCCCCACTGCTTTCGAGTGTAATTTCGGAAGAATTTTTCGTATAGCTCGCGCCCTATCTTGCCGACTACTACGTCCTCCGAGGTAAGGTACCTTTCCTTCTTCTCCGCCATCGATTCTAAAAACTTTTCAGCCTCGAATGAGCTCATGTTGAGGCCATACATTTTATTCAAGGTGTCAAGGTTAATGGGCATCGGTAAAAGCTGCCCGTCAACGCTCGCCAGAACGTGGTGTTCGTAAGGACGCCATTCAGTGAACTGCGATAGGTAGTCGAATACATCCCGAGAATTAGTATGGAAGATGTGGGGCCCGTACTTGTGTACAAGAATGCCGTCGGAGTTGTAATGGTCGAACGCGTTACCCCCAATGTGGGGGCGCCTATCGACCAGCAGAACTTTCTTGTTGGCCACGCGCGCGAGACGCTCAGAAATTACGCTGCCTGCGAATCCGGCTCCTACAACCAGGTAGTCGTACACAATTTACTCCTGCTCCAGCATGATTTTACGCATAGGACTGAGAGTAGCTTCGGTGTAACTTCTTCTACTGGTGGCACTGGATACCGCGGGCTTCTTCACTGGGACAACCGGAGCCACATCTGCCTGACGAATTAACTTTTCCATGCCACCCCAAGTGCGATCCCAGGAATTTTTCGCGAGGAAGCGATCTAGTTCCTTGAGTTCTAGCTCAGACCTGGGGGATTTCAGCGACAGATCGATAGCTTCGACAAATTCCGTCGCGTCAAAACCGATGCGCACGAATCCCATGTCCCCGTAGGGGCGAACTACGTCGGTGATGGGTGTGGATACAACGGGCAATCCAGCCGCGAGATATTCCGGCGTCTTCGTCGGGCTGATAAATTTTGTGGAGTCATTCTGCGCGAACGGAAGCAGCGCCACATCCCATCCGCTCATGTACAGAGGAAGATCTCGATAGCTTTTTCCGCCGAGGTAATGAATGTTTGCACGTTGCGGAAGATCCTCTTGCTTGATTTTCACCACCGGGCCAATCATAACCAAATGCCAATCTGGTTTCGCGTCTGCTATCGCGGCTACAAGCGCCAGATCCATGCGCTCGTCAATGACTCCGCAAAATCCAAGTCGGGGGCGTGGAATTTCTGACTGATCTTTAGTTTTTATTTCGTTGTTTGAATTTCTTGCGCTGGAAAAGAAGTTGTAATCGATGCTGCTCGGGAAACAATGTACTGAGGGGTGTTGAGCGCATTTCGCTTCAAAAAGGCTCTGTCCGCCGGTAAATACCAGGTCGGCGCGCTCGATTAGCGCCACCTCCGCCACTCGAAGACCGGGTGGAGCGCCACGGAAGGCCGACAATTCGTCCATGCAGTCGTAAATTACCGTCCTCGCCTTTAAGCCCGAGGTAAAGTCGAACGCCATTGGCGTGTAATACCACAGCACGGGATCGACGATGTTGTGGGTATGAAATAAATCAGAAACCATCGAAGCTTGCAAACGGGAATTTTCTTTATCGTCCATTCTTGGTGGAAGGTGTGGTACCGCTATCCGCACGCCCGCGTCCGAACGGATATCCCACCGCGCAATGTCAGCGTCAAATACCGGTTCTTCGCAATACCAGACATCGTGGGTCTTGGCGCAACGCGTCATTAGGTGCTGAGGACGCTGAAACACGAAATCCCATCGTAAATGCGAAAAGACGACAAAATTCATGTGTTTAAGATGCCTTTTTTTGATAACGCGGCTTAGAAGAACCCTAAAATTACCGAAGCGCTATCTGGAAAATGCTGAAACGGAACAATCGGATTGAGCAATCCGCGGAGGTTCGCAAACCATTATCCCATAGGTTATACAAAAATCGTTAGCGCCAGATTTTGATGCTGTGTTCGTATGGCAGAGTTACTAACCACGTTGAAGATGTCTTATCGCAATTAATAGCGCACATTTAGACTCGTAGAGGAAATTTTCCGGCCCCCACGATTGGCTGCACCAATTCGAGCACAGTGTCAGCGAAATTTTCAACCGAGCCTCGTCCCTCGGAACCAACCCACTCTTTCGCAGCGCCGTAAATTGCCCAGCTCGCCGTCGCCGCTATCATTTCCCCGGAAATTCTTCGTTCTTCTGGATGACGGCGGAACCCTTCCAGTAAAACTAATCGAACCTGATTGATGATCGTGGATTCAACCAACGGTTCAAATTGCAATTGATGCGACGATTGCGCCTTATGGACTTCTGCCAAATAATCGCAAACCGCCAAAATTATGGCCCGGAATGCAGATGGGCAGGTCCCATCAAAACGAACATTACGTTTTTCGAGGAAATCTAAAAAACTGGTTCGGATCAATTCCTCAAGTAAAGCGAACTTATCGGGATAGTGGGCGTAAAACGTGGCCCGGTTCAGGGTAGCTGCCTCGGCTATGTCCTGCACCGAAATGCAGTCAAACTCCTTCTTCTTCAATAGAGTACGTAGGGCCCCACAAAGGAGCTGACGGGTGCGCTTGATCCTGGGATCCAGGCCATCGCACTCCCTCATGAGGGTATTCATCATAGGCTTATTTTAGCATGTAATCGCCTAACGTTGACTAATCAACACGTGTCGCGTATATTCTCAACAGATGATGCTTAAGCGTCATCCGCATTTTTTACGGAGGATTCGTGAGAACCTTACTACAAATTGATTCCAGCCCTATGGGTGCCACCTCAATCTCAAGAAAGCTGACGGCGGAATTTGCTCGTACGTGGGAAGAAAGCCATCCTCAGGGCAAAGTGATATCGCGCGACCTCACCTCTTTAGCGATTCCGATCGTGAATGGACAATGGGTGGCGGCTGCGTACACTCCAGAGTCGGCGCGGTCAACCGAACAAAATTCAACGCTTCACCTTTCGAACTCTTTTATTGCGGACTTGCAGGAAGCGGATGAATACGTTATCGGAGTTCCCATGCACAATTTCGGGGTTCCTTCCGCGCTTAAACTGTGGATCGATCAAGTGGTGCGTGCCGGTAAGACCTTCTCATATACTCCCGACGGGCCGATCGGATTGCTGGCTGGCAAAAAAGCTACGTTGCTAATCGCGACTGGAGGAAACTACGCGCCTGGCAGCCCCCTCTCCGATTTAGATTTCGTAACTCCATATCTGCGCACTGTCTTTGCATTTATGGGCATAAAAGACTCGACGATTATCACCGCCGGGGGGACGGCCCAACTCGCTAGCGAGAAGATCGATTCACAAGAGTTTCTAGCTCCTTCGTTCGACAAAGTCCACCTGCAGGCAAGCTTATAAATTCGCTGCTCCTAGGAGGGTAACGTGAAAATTGTGACTGCAATTGCGCGAATATTACTTGGAGTTATTTTTCTCGTCTTCGGACTGAATGGGTTTTTGCATTTTATTCCAACGCCGCCTCCGGCAGGCCTGGCAGGCCAATTTTTCACGCTTCTTTTTGTTTCGCATTACTACATTGTGGTTTTTGCGACCCAAGTCGTGGGGGGCTTGCTGCTACTCATCAACCGCTATGTGACCCTCGCGCTGGTTATTCTGGGCCCGGTATTGGTGAACATACTGACCTTTCATGTCACCATGAACCCAGCTGGGATCGGTCTGGGCGTTTTGGCGACTATCCTGTGGACGATTGTCGCAATTCGCAACAAACACCATCTGGCCGGAACTTTTGCGCAACGCAGTAACTAGGGAGAGGATTCACTTCTCAAGCAGCTGGTTTCCGGTTGTCAGGCACTGCCACTTCATCAAATTGGGAGGCCAGCTGCTTTAGCGACGTGGGCACACTCTGACCCGAAAGCGGTCGACCGTGTCCAGGCGCGATGATCAGCGGATCCAATGCGGCAAGCGCTTGCACCGACTTCCGCGCCGCATCCCAGTCGGATGTGAAGTATGACGGCGGCCCATGCAGTTCGGCCTGCTGCGCTATGGCCGCTTCAAAAAAAGATTCAGGTTTAGTCGTGCAGAATGCGTCTGCCGGAAGCAGCACGCGGTCTTGCTCCCGGAACAGCGACACATGCCCCATGGTGTGGCCAGGAGTATGAATGATTTTCCATCCCGGCAATTCTCTTGAATGAAGAGCGCCGTCTATCCCCACCTCTAAGGGTCGAAAGTGCTCGCCCAAATCGATCGGAGCACGGGGAAACAGGGGGGACAAAAGGGGCATCACTCCACCGCCTGCGGAGATATTCGGAGGTGGGTACTCTTTCTTGCCGGTCAAGTACGGTGCCTCCAACGAGTGCGCGTATACGGGTACCCTCCAATGACGAGCTAGTGAAATCGCTGCTCCAACATGATCGAAGTGTCCATGCGAAAGTAGGATAGCGTTGGGCGGCGTATTAAAATTCTGCTCTACCCACGAGCGGATGCGGTTCTCGGAATATGGCAAGCCGCAATCAATCAGCGTCCACGATCCATCCGAATGCTCGATGGAAAAGACGTTCACAAAAATAATGCGTAGGCCCTTGACTCCGTCCGCTACGTGCTCCAAGGCTACTGTCTTGTCCTCTGGAATCTCGATGCGATCCATTTCTTCTCCCGGCGTTTAATTCTTGGATGTCAACCTCCGGACACGCGTCGGAATTTGCCGATCTTTTTTAAAGCACATTTTGCTCGGCAATTCACGGGCTTTCGTTAAGTTCGTCGCTGCGAACACAGTAAGAACTTAATGCCACCGGAAGCTTAAATTGAAAACAGCGGAGAACGAACGGGCGAGCGTAAGCCTTAGGCAACTTGCAGTTGTTGTTCAAGGCGTCGCTTTTTTCCTTCAAAATAGGCAGTTCGTTTATCTTCGTTCTCTATCACTTGATTCAATTCGCCGCCCACCAGAATCGCAAAGCCCGTGATAAATAACCAAAGCATGAGGATAATCACCGCCCCTAGTGATCCGTAGGTCGCGCTATAGCTGTTGAAGAAATGCAGATAGACGCGGAATCCGAGAGACGCTACTAACCAGAGAATCACTCCTAGTGCTGCGCCAGGAGTGACCCAATACCACTTTCTCTCTTCAAGGTCTGGGGCCCAATAATAGATAACGGAGAATGCAAGGAACATTGCGGCGAACGAAACCGGCCACTCCAAAACTTTCCACGCAATTTGAAATGCGTGGCCCAACCCCACGTGTTCGGCAATGGCTTCGCCGATTTTCCCTCCGTACAACACCAAAACTAGAGCCAGGATTATGAGGCCCGCCAAGGCTAGTGTGAGCCCAATGATCGTAAGCCTTTGCTTCCACCATGGACGCGTCTCTTTGACCTGATAAACCACATTCAGCGATACCATGATCGCGCTCATGCCGCCGGAAGCAGCCCATAGCGCGCCTAAGATGCCAGCTGCCAGTTTCAATCCGCTGCTGGCTTTGAAAGTCTGCTTTACTACACTCTGCACCAACTCAGACGCGGACCCTGGCGCAAGCTGACCCAATCCCGAAACTATGCTTTCTCGAATCTGCGATCCCGGCCCTGCGAATACTCCTATCAGCGAAACTAGGAATAAAAACATTGGGAACAGCGCCAGCAAGAAGTAATACGACAAGGAAGCCGATCGGGTGGATAATTCATCTTCCCCTAGCTTGGCGATGGCAAGCTTCGCCAGCTTTAAAGGAGTCAACCCGCCGAATTTCCAGAGAGAAGGCATGAGTTATGCGGCAGACCGGTGGCTTAATTTTTCGGGCCGTTTCGACTCCGCAGGAAATTGAGTAAGCTCGCTAACTGCCGTTAGAACCATCCCCTGAGCCAGAAAAAATTTCTTTTCCTGATCGTCATCGAACGCTAGGAATTCCGGCATCGTGGCGGCCATGGCTGCCAACCCGAGATCGATCTCGCCATGCGTACGGAAGTTGATTACTTTTTTCACGCCGCCGGGATAATCGGTCAACAGGCTGACCGCGAGTTCTGCGCCCGCGCACACCAGCGCCGCAACCGCAGCCCGCTTGCTCTTTCGCCAGAACAAGCCGGCGCCCAAAACGAACGAGCCCACCGTGATGTAGTCGATCACTGCGTGGGTCTTGGGGGAAATCATCCGTGGCAGCGGCTTGGCGACCAACTTGGCGACATTGTTTAACATGGGCATGGTTCTCTCCAGATAGTATCGGCAAAAACTAGTAACGCGTGAATGCTCCGGCGATTGCGTATCCAGAGAGCAGTCCCACTACCCCCACAGCCACGGCGGCGCCCGTCATATGCTGTTTGGCATTCTGCTTCACGTCCAACTTTTGTTTAGCGACGGCGTAATGGTCCTTCAACTCTTCAATAGAATCATGCAGTTTGCTGCGCTCCTGCATGGCTTTGAGTTCGAGTGCCTCCACCGGGGTATCGGCCGCTATGCGCTTTTCGCTTCTCGTTGCATCCATAGTTTGTCTCCCTTCAGCACGCCAATCGTTTTTACCGGTGTCAACCCCTTAATTTCAAACTCGCGTTTGGCAAAGTATGCTGCCACTCCACCAAGCAAAGCCCAAAGCAAGCCAACTGCTCCGAACCCGATTGCCCAGCGGTAGGGATTCTCGTGCAGCGCCCCCGCGATCGCCCCCACAATAGCGAAAGTGATCAGAAAATACGCCGTCACTAACAACAAAACTCCGACGACTGCCAACGGCAGCGCCACCTTCAAGCTCTTCATCTTTTCCTGCAGCTCGTTCTTGAACATCTCGGCCCGAGTTTGCACGAACTGCTTCAGCTCATCTTTGATGTCGGTGATTACCGCCGACAAACTCCGCAGATTATTAGTTTCACTGTTCATAACGGTTTGATCTCCATACGCGTAATCCCACTCCGATTGCGAATGCTGTTCCTGCTATGATCGCGAGCAACTGTAGAGGCTGCTCCTCTTTCATGTAGCGTGCTTGCCGTTGGGCTCGTTGCGACAAGTCAGCGGAGGTTTCCGCAACTTTGTCGTACGCACTTCCCACCTGTGCTTTGGCCCTTTCAAATGTTCTTGAAATACTTTCCTTGGCTGCTGCGACAGCGTCCCCAGCTTTGGCCTTCAGGTCTCTCTCATAGCCGTCGGATTCGTCGTCGTAATACAGTTCTTCGTCGAAAGTTTCCCGCTGCGGCAACCGGATCACAGGTGCCTTTGCGAAAGAAACTTCTTCGAAACTGCTGGTTGACCTAGGCGAAGAAGCCGGATCGTCCACGAAATCTTGCCGTTCAGCATTGGGGGCCATATAGTCTCCTGGGCGTCGAAACGACGCTCAACTGCCGTTCTGATGACAATTACCACGCAGGGGTTTGAAATGAAATACATTAATGCGGTCACAGCCTGCGCACGCTTGTTAACTCCAAGCCGGGGAGCCAACAACGTCCCTCGGGGCTCGGAACTGCATCTAAACGTCTGAAATCCCCGGGCTAAAAATCTACTCAAATTTAAAGCTAAACGGAGAGTCCATGAAACATTTTCTAACAGCAGCGGTTCTGGTCCTTTCTTACTTCGCAGCCATTCCCGCTATGGCATCGGATGTGCGGCTGACGACTGACCCGAGCATACCGGCTGCCAGCGGCAAGGCCCAGTTGGATAAGGACAAGAACGGCAATCTCAAGTTAAAAGTTGAAGTAGAGCATTTAGCGCAACCCGGCGCCCTGAGCCCTGCCAAACAGACTTATGTAGTCTGGACACAGCCACGGGGGAAAGCTCCCCAAAATCAGGGTCAGCTGAAGGTAAACAACAAGCTTGAGGGCAAATTCGAGACCACCGTTCCGCGGGAAGTGTTCGACGTGTTTGTAACTGGCGAGGATACCCCAACTACGGAAACTCCCTCGGAGCCCAAGTTGCTATCCGGAACTGTACAGCCATAGAAGTGAGTGATGGGGCATGACCCCTTCGCTCCGTCGCTTATTGATTTAGGATTTTTGGGCTACATTTGGAGTGCGGCGAGATGCATGCAGGCCATCTTGAAATACACCATCAATCTAGCTTCGTTTAAGGAAGCCGATCTCGACGCTCTTCCCTTTGGAATCATCCACCTGAATGAAAATGGGATGGTGCTGGACTACAACTCATACGAGGCCGGGCTCGCGCACCTTCACAAGCAGCAAGTTGTCGGGAAGAACTTCTTCGCTCACATTGCGCCTTGCACCCATGTTCCCGAATTCTATGGACGATTTGAAGAGGGCGTCAAAAACGGAACCCTGAATGAACATTTCGATTTTGAATTTCCATTTCCCCACGGTGCTCGCCACGTTTTCGTTCAGATGTTGGGGGACCCGACAACTAAATCCGCATGGATTTTCGTGGCCGACGCTTCGCAGGCAATTAAAATACGCCTCGATGAAAATCGGGTGGTGACATTCTGGCAAGTGTCAGGGCAAGCGGATCCGATCAAAATGAGCGATGCTTAAAGGTCTTCAAATAAAAGCAAAAATAAAAACCGGAAACCTAACGGTCTCCGGTTTCAGTTGGTGGTTGCCCGGATAAACTTTAAAACCTGCGACCCTCACGCGGTTCTGCGCGGACGCATGGTCAAATCCCGCATCTGTGTTAACACGCTCGACATTTGCATGCCGTTCAATTCCGATAAGAACGGTAGCATTTCCGCCACGAACTGATCTTTCATCAGATCGCCAATTTCTTCCTGACGGTTATGCTCGCCTCCGCAAAGTAAGTCGGGAATCGTCACCTCCAAAGCCCGCGCTAAACGATCAAGTGAGGACAACGTTGGCGTGGCCTTTTCATTTTCGATTTTCGAGACGTAGGTTCGCGGCACCGACATGCGCAGTGCAAGTTGACGCTGGCTAAGCCCGTTGCGAAGTCGCATCGACCGTATGGAGGCGGCGAGATGCAAGTGACCCCGACCATGCCCGTGGTTGGGCATCGCTTGTACCGGCGGAGGTGCCGAGATGATTTCGGGTTCGTCCTCGTCGAGCGAACCCCGGCATCGGCGGCAAATACTGTTGGTAGTGCGGAACTGAACTAGAAGGCAGCGATCACAGCGGACAACTTCCCTGGAATCTACCGGGGCGAGGTTTGTAGCCATTGAGTCTGGGAGGGCCAGAGCAGGCCGGGAACCAAACTTAACAAGTTCCAACTGAAGCGTAATCTAGGCATGGCGCATCGTGTTGTCAAGTAAAATCCGACGGCCAGAATTGAAAACGAAATTAACGTTCGTAAAAATATGATGAATTGTGCTCAACTACTGAGCTGTTGAGCGTTCCTGTGGTGTTTACTAATTAAATTCATCTGCTAAAAAAATGAATAACTATCTTCGCTCGGCCTTTGTTGCTTTCATGGTTCCTGTAGCAATCTTTTGGGTTGGCTGCGCCAAGCCTAAAGGTCCCTCCTCCAAAAATGCACCGGCTCCGCCCTCCATCGTGGAGCCTTGGTACTTCGCTGCGTCGGGTGATTCCCGCAATTGCGGCGATGTAGTGATGCCGGCGATAGCCGCGGGCGCAACCAAAGATAGTGCTGCTTTCTACTGGCATCTTGGCGACCTGCGAAGAATTTCAGCGCCGGACGAAGATTACGTTCAGCAAAAAACCCTCGCCGGCGAAGCCGTGAACGTCGATCAATATCATTCGGACGCGTGGGGCGATTTCATTCAAAATCAGGCCAATGCGTTTTCGGCGATGCCATTTTTTCTTGGAATCGGAAATCACGAGACTATCCCTCCAAAAACGAGGGCCGAGTTTGCTACAACATTTACGAAGTTCTTGGACATGCCGGAACTACGCCAACAGCGACTGAAAGATGATCCACACGATTCCGCGCCTCGAACCTACTATCACTGGGTACGAGACGGAATTGACTTTATCAACCTCGACAATGCAGTAAATGACCAATTCGACGACACCGAGGTTAAATGGTTTGAGTCGGTCATTGCTCGTGATGCAGCCGATAACAGCATATTGACCGTGGTCGCCGGCATGCACGAGGCGCTTCCCGAGAGCATCTCCGCGGACCACAGCATGAATAAATCGGAGGAAGGGCAACGAACTGGACAGCAAGTCTATGTCGATCTTCTAAAATTAAAGAACGAGTCCCACAAACAGGTTTACGTGCTAGCTAGCCACTCTCACTATTACATGGATGGAATTTTCAACACTGAATATTGGCGAACACACGGTGGAGTGTTACCCGGATGGATCATCGGCACCGCAGGAGCAGTGAGGTACCAACTGCCAGCGAACTATAAAGATGCAAATGCCGCAAAAACTAACGTCTACGGATATTTGCTCGCTACGGTCGATCCGCCGGGATCGGCGCGTGGCAGCATTCAATTCGATTTCAAAGAACTTCAACCGCAGGACATTCCTGCCGCCACTGTAACTCGGTTCACTTCTCCTTTCGTGCAGAAGTGTTTCGACGGTAACCGCCAATAGATTGCGCGAAATTGTCGGTCACTTCCAGTTATTGCCCCAACTAGCTCCAATATGTTACAAGCCAAGCATGCGTAAATGGATGAGCGAGCGTATTAAGCGCCGCAAGAAAGACCCGCAAGAGGATCCTGCCAAGCCCCAGCAAGCCCCTTTGCAACCCGCATATTTCGATGGTGCCGCGCCGACCTCCTCACCTGCAACTGATCCCAAAATTTCTAATAACGAAGCTCGCATTGAATCGTCCGAGTTCGCAGAAGAGAGCCCTCATCACGCTGCCGGTGATTCACTCGCGCCAGTCTCCACTGAGACTCCGCAAGACTCCGCTGTTCGCGCTCCGGTCGTACGCTCAAATTCTGACCCTCGAACCCGCCGGCGTCGTGGCCGGGGCGGCCGCGGTCGTGGAGGTTCCCGCTCAACAGCATCTCCGCGAGCTAATGTCCCCACAAACACCGGAGAAAATGTCTCCTCCGACCAGGCTGGATCCCAACCTACCGAAGCAATCGCACCTCAAGTTATAAGTCCGCCCAAAGGGACCGTCATCCTCGCCATCGGACTTCCCGGCTCGGGAAAAAGTTCCTGGTTCAAGCGCCACAACATCTCTCCGCTCTCCAGTGACCTGTTGCGAACCCTCCTTTTCGACGATGCTACTGAGCAGCGATTTCAGGATTTAGTGTTTTCCAACCTGCGGTCCATGTTGAAAGCCCGCCTCATCGCGCGTCGACCGCTGAATTACGTCGACGCCACCAATCTCACCTCCCACGACCGCCGCGGCTGGATCAAGCTCGCGCGAGATTACGGATACGAAGTCCACGGCCTCTATTTCGACGTCCCTTTGGACGTTTGCCTGGAGCGCAATCGCAAACGCCAGCGCGTCGTTGCCGAAGACGTGATGCGCCGCATGGCCGCAAAACAAAAGCCCCCTTCTTTCGAAGAAGGCTTCACCAAAATTACCGTGGTAAGAGTCAAACCTAAAGATGCTCCTGCTTCCTAAAAGAACATCTTCAGGAGTGGGACTCGTTTCTCTCCTTTTCATTTCAACTTTGTCATCTCGAGCGCAACCTTTCGCGCCAGCGAATGGGTGAAGTCGAGTGAGCTGCTTTTATGAGGGAGAAGCCTCAAATTAATTGCCAATTACGTTGTCTTTTTGAGCAAGCCTATTCCCTCTGAGAAGCCTGCCGAAAGTAGCCCTAGTTGAAGCCATTAGCTTCTCCCCCTGTTTCCCAGACAACGGAGATACGTTGTTGACCGCAAATCTCCCCGCCCATAAAATCAAACCAACGCCTCGTTGCCCCCTCGTTCAATGGTAGGACAGCAGATTCTGGATCTGCCTATCGGGGTTCGAATCCCTGGGGGGCAACCAATTATTCTGACGCGTCCACAACTCTATTTTCAGATTTGGGTTTAAATGAGTTTAATTTGGAAACACTGTTGTTTGTCTTCGAAGGCATCGTCCCTACACAATTATCTGGGCCGTCAAAGAAAACCGATTAAGCGTTACCCAAGTTGCGGATGAGATACTGAATCATATGGCCGCACCACCTACTCCAATGCGCACCACTCCGCGTCACGGCTTAGGTCTTGTTGGGTCGAAGCTAGTGGTACTGACGATATTGGGTACCCTGGCGGCCTTGTCGATAATAGCCGCCATCATTGCTCTGCACTGGCCCTTTCGCGAAGCTGCCGTCATCCAACAGCTAGAGAAGGCCGCCACCGGCAAAGTCGAAATCAAGAACTACCGCGAGACCTATTTCCCCAATGCTGGTTGCGTCGCTGAAGGGGTCACGTATCGTCTAGCGGCTGGCGCATCCCCTTTCGCTAGGATCGACCGCCTAACCATCCAGAGCAATATTTTTGGTTTGATGGCCCACCACATTCGTTCGATCCAAGCCGAAGGGGTCCACGTATTCGTTCCGCCCGAAACTGCGAAGACTAAATTCACAGGACTTAGCGCGGGCACCACCCACATCGACAAGATTGAGATTCACAACGCAATTCTCGAGATCCCAAATAAGAAAGCTGGTTCAACTCCGCTCCAGTTCAAGATTCACGAACTATATTTGGAGCCCGCAACCGAAGATCGTCCAATTAATTTTTCCGCCAAGCTCACCAACCCCGAGCCGGCAGGAGAAGTCACGACATCAGGTCAATTCGGCCCCTGGCGTGGACTCCAGACTCCCATCTCCGGGGACTACAAATTCGAAAACGCGGATCTGGGACCGTTCGAAGGCATCGCCGGAATTCTCTCGTCTGAAGGGAAGTTTAGCGGAGTTCTAGAGCACATCGACGCTAAGGGCAAAGTGAACGTCCCCAACTTCGAAACCAAAAGCGCTGGACATCCCATCGACTTGAACTCCGATTTCACCGCTTACATCACGGGTGCTAATGGAGACACGTTCCTCGATCAGATCATTTGCAAATCGGCAAAGACCACGGTAATCGCGAAAGGCAAAGTTGCGGGAACCTCTGGCCGCTCAGGTAAAACCGCTGTATTTGATCTTGAATCGCACAACGGTCGTATCGAAGACATCCTGCGTCTGTTCACTCAAGCCCCGCGACCGGCAATGGCCGGTGAGGTAAGTTTTAAAGGAAAAGCCATGCTGCCTCCGGGCGAAACCCGCTTCTTGAAAAAACTCGAGATGGAGGGAGACTTCGGAGTCAGCGACAGCAAACTCACCAGCCCCACCAGTCAGAAAAAAGTGGATGAGCTCAGCAAGAGCGCCCAGACCGAGACCAGAGAAAAGGAAGCAAAATCAAGAGAAGAAAAAAAAGACGAAGCCCAAGCCCCCGCCCCCCCTGTCGTTTCTGAGTTGAAGGGACACGTCACTGTAAAAAACGCCACTGCCACGTTCTCAAGCCTATCTTTTTATATCCCGGGGGCTCATGCCCAAATGCACGGTACCTATAATTTAATTAGCGAAGTCGTCGACCTGCACGGCACCTTGAAAATGGATTCAGACCTTTCCGACACCGCCCACGGCGCCAAGGCCCTTATGTTGAAAGTCCTCGATCCTTTTTTTAAGAGCAAAAAGAGAAAGAACGGCTCCGACGTTCCAGTGAAACTTACCGGCACTTATCATGACCCGTCTTTCGGAATGGATCTGGGTGGCGCTGGGAAAAAGCGGTATCGGGGAAATAACTGAGCCCCGCACGGGCCGTTACAAAAAATTAATAAAATAACCCTAGTAGGCCCTCCAAGGCTTGCGCTATTATTCCGCGTATGAAAAGCCCTGTGCCCCCTCACAGGCTTCGCATATCGAATCCCTGTATTCGTATCGAAGTCGCGCGAGATTGTGATGGCTCCGTCTGCCATCAACCCATTTTCAACGCCGATGGCGGGCTGAACTACATTGCACCGCATTCTCATTTAATTGAGTGGGATTCTGAGATCCCTGAGCCGCGGGTCTACGCAGTCTTCGGAAACTGGCGAGCGTAAATCCGGGTCGGTAGGCTCTTCGCCTCTTTGGAAATGGTCGTGAACCCTCTATCCACGGGTTTGCCATCCTCTTCGTTTACAAAATGAAAAGGCGGCTCGAAGGCCGCCTCTTCAACCGAATCAGCAACGCACTAAGCCGCTCTGCCACTCTTTTTCTTGCTCCCCTGTCGTGACGGCGCTGCCGACACCGCTTCTTCATCCTCTTCTTCCGACTCCGCACCTTCGTTCGCCTCCACATTAATTTCTTTGGAGAGCTCGGTGAGCTTTTCGTCGGTGTCTTTCTCTTCCTGAAGCGTCTCTTCGAGCAACGATTGATGTTCAGTTTCGCCCAGCACCTCAGCGAACGCTACTACCGTCCCGTAGCCGGCCATCTCGTAGTGCTCCACGCGCTGCGCAGCTGAAATGAGGGCCGCATCAAGGACTTCGTCCTCAAACTCTTCCATGACTTCAGCGCCCTCTTTCAGAAGGCCTTCCATGCCAGCGCATTTCTTGCCTTTCGGACTTTCGCCAAGCATTTCGAAAATTTGTTCCAGACGTTGTACCTGCTCTTTCGTCTGTTCCAAATGCTCTTCAAAGCCAGCGCTCAACTCCTCAGAAGTTGCCGCCTTAGCCATTTTTGGGAGCGCCTTCAATATCTGGTTCTCAGCGCTATAAAGGTCCTTCAATTCATCAATGTAAAGCTCTCTCAAAGATTCGTTCGTCATTTTCTTTCCTCCGATAGTTTGGTACTACATTGAAGTCGACACACCTGAATCCGCCCGCGTCACAAGTCCCGTTAGTCAAACTGTCGCTTTGATTCTCAGTTGCTAAATCGAGATGGCTGGAAATCGGGCAAATGTCGTTAAACGATTTTGAAAATTACTAATATCTGCACCATCGCCAACTAAGTGGAATAGCTTAGACGCGGGGGGGGGCATTTCTGGGGTATGGGAAGGGAAAGAATCAGATTCGCGGACTGTTCTGAGAGAGCAGAGAGGCCGACTCTGAGTCTAAATAAACGAATGTGTCGTCGTGGCTTTGCAGAATGGAGGCAGGGGCGAGCGGATCGATGGCACCCTCGAAGCACCTTGCCACCGCGGTTGCTTTTCTCTTGCCCTGGGCTAAGCAAATGATCCGTTGCGCTCGAAGTATCTCTGGAACCGTCATGGTGATGGCGCGTTCCGGCACTTCCTTCAAGGATGCAAACCATCCCTCGGTAAATTGTTGCCTTCGACTAACTTCATCCAGGGTCACGACTATAAAGGAGGCTTCGGTTGTGAAGTCAGCAGGGGGCTCGTTGAATGCAAGGTGGCCATTTTCTCCGATACCGACGAACGCCACGTCGATTGGAGCTTTTCGGATCTCTCGCGTCGCCTCGGCAATCACTTCCTCCGGGTTTTTTTCACCGTCCAGCAAATGGTAGTGAATGACGGCGGTCTTACTTATTAAACGCTCCAGCAGATATTTCTGAAAGCTGGCAGGATGCGTAGCCGGGATGCCAATATATTCGTCAAGGTGAAAAACTTCGACCCGCTTCCAATCAATTGTGGGCGTGCTGGTCAACTGATCCAGAAAATCGAATTGCGATGTGCCCGTGGCGGCAATTATGCGGGCGCTCCCCTTCGTATCGATGGCTTTGACAATCGTAGAAGCGGCTTCAGCCGCCGCCGCTCTCGCCAGAGAGCCTGTATCAGCAAAGATTGTGAGATTCATACTTGGTCAAGCAGAGTGCTTTCCAGCGATGAGGGTAACGCCCCCGAGCAATTATAAGTCTCCACATCTCTCGACCAGATCGATCAAAAGATGAACTTAGCTCCCAATTGAAGGATGCGAGCGTTATGGGCAGCCGCTGCTCGGAGATATGAGTTGGTTTGCGTGCATCCAGGAGACTGCTGGTCGTAGCAGGTGACGGTACTGTTCGGGCTTGAGTTCGGACTATTACTTGCCGCAGATCCTGTGTTTCCACCAAGCCATGAATACTCAATGTGGTTGAATACATTAAATGCTTCGGCGCGGAATTCTAAGGATGTGCCTTCTTTAATCACGAAATGCTTGAATAGAGCCATATCAAAGTTCGTGCGGCTTGGATTGCGAAGGTAGTTTCTCGGGGTGTTGCCAAAAGTGAGGCCTCTGGGCGCCGCGAAGGCCGCAGGATTGTATAGGAGTGGCCCGAACCCGCCTCCCGGGAATGCGAAATTCGGAACATTCGCTTTCGGATCACCAATCACATCAGGATAGGACTGGGCGCCTGCGGTGCTAACTCCGTTTCCGACCCCGGCGTTGTCGCCGAACACGGCATTGTTGACGCTAAACGGTGTTCCCGTTTGCAGATCTGCGATCCCCGACCACTGCCATCCCCCTAGTACCCTATGTGCCAAACCGGGAGTTCTAAACAGCGGCAGATCATATACCCATCCCACATTCAGCATGTGACGCTGATCGAAGTTTGAGCTGGCCCGAGTAGATGCGACATCGTATGAGTTCACAATCAGCGGATCGCGTGCCGACGATGAGTCATCTATCGAATGACTGTAGGTGTAGGATGCACTCAGTTGCAGACCCCCGACATTCCTGCGAACCTCAACTTCCAGCCCGTGATAAACAGAAGACGCTGATTCCTCTAATCTCGAAACCGAACTAACCCCCGGGTACTGGGTCCGGAACAGGTCAGGAAAGGCTACGCTGCCGCAGGCTATCCCCAAGTTGACTGCGGGGCCAGTTGGAAGTCCATTAGCCCCCAGGGCATAGGGAACCGGGGCGCCACTCGGAGTTAAGGCGTCAATAGGAACCCCACTAGCGTCAAGGGTAGTGCCGCAATCCACAATAGGCTCCCCGGCCTGGTAAGGATTCTGGCTCAGGGGAGTGGGTAAAATTTGATTAATGTCGCGAAACCGCGTCAGATGCGTACCCTTGCTCCCCACATAGGAGATAGTAGCGACAATGTTATTAAAGATTTCGCGTTGAATGTCAAAATGCCATTGCTGGACATAAGGCCATACCGCCTTGTTGGGAATAGAGATCGCTGCTAGCGGCGTGGTGCAGATTGATGTCGTACTCACAGCGCATGGCCCCGAACTCTGGGGAACTACATTGGAGTACCCAACGACATTGTTGATGCTGGTAGTTTGAACCGCAGGACTCCCGGCCGGTTCCAAAGACTCCGCATTGGCCTCGTTACCGTTGGTGTGTTCGAAAAAGATACCGTAGCCGCCACGAATTGCTGTTTTGCCGTCCCCTCTAGGGTCCCACGCAAATCCAATCCTCGGCGCGGGATTGAAGATATGACCCTTCATGCAGCCAGTGGGCACACCAGGAGTCACACCGCATCGAACTACCCCGTTGAATGGATCACCTACTACCAGACCTGTGGTGGGATCGACGCTGCTGGCGCCGGCAACATATCGCGTTGTGTCGAAGTTATATTCATTGTTGTATTTTTCGCGATAGGTGCCGAACAAGCTCAATCGCAACCCTAGATTGAGGGTCAACCTGCTTGTTGCGTGCCAGTCATCCTGAATGTACGGTTCCAGAATCTTGTAACGGTTATAGAATTTCGGCTGCGCGCTGCTTTGTGAGAACGAAGATATATTTCCTATCAGAAGATCAGCAAAAGCATTGCCGGAACTCACGGATGAGTTGGTGTCGAAGGTAAAGCTTCCATTGGTGGCGACCCCAGGAGCTGACAGTTCGTTCTTTTGTGCAGCTACGAAATATGCCCCGAATTGTAAGTTATGACTTCCCACGATCTTGGTGACGTTGTCGCGATAGGTATAGGTCGGGTTAGAGTTGTAGGGGCCATTGGGTAGATACCCGACGTCCTCTCCGTAACCCGTGTTTCCCCCAACCAGGCTGATACCAGGCACCTTCCCCTGGTCCGCGCCAGGATATAAGCCCAGCGTCATCCCAGCCGGACGCTTCCACGCCCCTATGGGCACCAAAGTTATGTGATCGGTTGTATAGCTGAAAACAAATTCATTGAGTAGGGTAGGAGTGGCGGTCGCTGTGAGCCGCGCGACCATGCTGAGCCCTGGTCCCCCAAAGTTAGTTTGTATGGTAGGAAAGCTCGCTCCACTGGTCCAGAGAGGAGTGGGATATACCTGCGTCCAGGAGTCATGTATATAGCGGAACGTCCCCCGCACCTTATCGGAAAAGTTATGATCGACGCGGAACAATTCCTCGCGCCAGTTCGTGGGCAAAGTAGGCTGGGCATTCCACAGATGATCGCCCTGTGTCGGCAGTGGAATTTGAGCCGCCAAAGCAGGCGCATTGGTCTGATCCACCGGAACTTGATTGTTGGGAAAGAAAGCTCCAGTAGAATCCTTCGGGCAATCTGCAAATGACCCCGTGGGGTCGGGACAAACATCGCTGAAATCACCAGCCCGTTCAGCGACCGAAGGAACATTGACGCTGCCGAAACTCGACGGAACTCGGTCCCTCCGCCATTCCTGAGACCAGAAGAAAAATGTCTTCTGCTTGCTGGCATTGTATAGGTGAGGGATAAAAATCGGCCCGCCTATGGTGTACCCGAAATCGTTTTTCTTGTAGGGAGGCACCGTCGTGTGGGGGAAGGTCGTAGCGTTGAATATGTCGTTGCGCACGAACTCGTACGCATCTCCGTGAAAGGCCTTCGTCCCGGATTTGGTCTCCACTTCGATCGTGCCGGAACCGCTGCGGCCGTACTGCGCCCCGTAGTTTGACGTAAGGACTTTGAACTCAGCGATCGCATCCAGGCTGGGATAAACATTCAACGTGGTATTGCTGCCGTTGTCCATGTTGTCGCCGCCATCGAGTTCCCAGTTGTTGTACTCGGTGCGCCCCCCGTTTACGCTGAATGCTACGTTTCCCCCGACTCCTACTGAAGCTTCGTCCTGCCCTGACTGGTTGCTCACTCCCGGTACCAGCGTTGCCAGCTGAGTGAAATTCCGTCCATTCAGTTCAAGTTGAGTTATTTCCTTGCCGGTAATCGTGCCTGCCAGTTCAGACGTCTGCGTTTCTACCTGGGCAACGCTCGCCCCTTCGACAGTCACCTGTACGTCGGTCGATCCGACTTGCAAGCTCACGTCAGCACGGGCTTTCTGGGCGACTTGCAGGACAACGCCTTTGGCTTCATATTTCTTGAATCCAGGGGCCTCCACCGAAAGATTGTATGAGCCGATGGGTAGCGCAGCGAAGTCGTAATCGCCGCTGCCGTTCGTGGGAGAAGTACGCGTGATACCTCGTTCAGAACTGGTCACGCTCACCTGAGCATTAGGAATTGCTGCACCGGAACTGTCTGTCACAGTGCCCGTGATAGAAGCTGTATCTTGTGCTAACAGGCAAGGGGCTGAAAGCGTGATCATCGCAGCGACTAACCCGCAAATGCGGAGAGCTACTCGTCGGCTCCTAAGGGCCCTCAGGAATATCGTTGGCATCTAAGACCTTTCAGCATCGGCATGATTTCAGCAGAATCTGCCGGTTCGTACCATTCAGCGCGAACAACTCGTGAATGGATTTATTAAATCGAATGAATGTTCGTATATGGCTATCTGAGGTGTCAAGCGAATAATTCCCCAACAGCCAATTTTGATTAGAAAAGCGCTTACACGAGGCTGCGAGTCGACTCCCGCACCACCAAATTAGGAGCGACTCGCTTGTGCGTGATCGGCACGGGGCGTTTCGCCAGAACAGCGTTCACCCCTTCAAGTGCAATCTCTACCGCCAACTTTCCCATTTCTTCCATGGGCTGCCTCATGGTCGTAAGGGCCGGCGTATTCAAGCTCGACATTGCGACATCGTCAAATCCGATGACCGAGCAAGACTGCGGCACCCGCACTCCCGCTCGCGTAAGTCCCCGTATAGCGCCGAACGCGGACATATCATCAAACGCCATCAGCGCGGTGAACGGCTTGCGCTTGATTAACTCTTCGGTAAGCGCACAGGCAGCCTCAAAACTCGAAAGTGGATCTCGGGAGTTGGGAAGATCAACCATCAACCGGGAATCCAGTTCGAGATTGTTCGCCTTAGCGCATGCCTTCACACCACGCCATCGCGGCGCGCTGTCCCCCAGAGTTTTAGGCCCGCGGATGAACGCAATCTTGCGATGCCCCAGCGCGCAAAGATGTTCAAGAGCCGCATACGCCCCCAGTTCATTGTCGACGATCACCGAACTGATGGAATCACCTTCCAATTCCCGCCCAATCATTACGGTGGGAATCCGGCTCTTTTCCAGGTCCGCCAGAACATCGATGTCTAGGAACACCCAGTTGGCCACAACGATGAGAGCCTCCACCCGCCGGTCAAGCAACATTTCCAGGTAGCGTTCGAAGCGGCTGCGCTCGTTGTGCACATCCGTCAGAATCGGCAGATAAGATGATTGATAAAGCGTATTCTCGATGCCCCGGAGAATCAGCGTGCAGAAAGGATCGGTCATGTCAAAAACCATCGAACCTATGGTGTGACTGCGCTTGCTTCGCAACGACCTCGCAAATTGGTTTGGGCGGTACCCTAGTTTCTTGGCAGCCCGTTCGATCCGCTTCTTAGTCGAACTGGGGATGTAGCGCGCGAGCGGGGCATTGTTAAGCACAAGCGAAACAGTGGTCGAAGAGAAACCACTTTCTTTGCCAACGTCCCGGATAGTGATCATGTTTGTGCCTTAAGCAGGAGCTCCGTCCTTGAAATCGGATCGGCGCTGCGGGACACTACACCAGAGACTAAAACTAGTGTCAAGTTTTCACCGCAACTTCATTTCCATTCTCGCCGGCGTTTCCAGCCTTCTGCCATGCAGTCCAATGCTGGCACAGCGGGGTTCTTCGGTAACGGCCAAACAGTCTCTTTCGAAATCTTCCATACCTGGAACCGCAAATGAAAGTCCTCAAGAGCTGTTTCAGCAGGGTGAAGCGCATTTGAGAAGTGGGGATCTTCGCCAGGCCGAACATGATTTTCTTCGTGTCCTGAAAGCGAATCCCAACGTCGCTGGAGCATACGCCAATCTGGGCGTCATCTACATGCGGCGAAAGCAGTGGGATTCCGCACTACACATGCTCGAGCGAGCGGAGCGCCTGGCTCCGCAGGTCGCGGGAATTCGCCTCAACCTGGGGCTCGCGTACTATCGGCAAAACAATTTCCGGTCTGCAATTCCCGCTTTTCAATCTGTCGTTCGTGATGCCCCTGATTCCCAGCAAGCTCGCTATTTATTAGGGCTGTGCTACTTCTTTATCGAGCAGTACCCAGATGCAGCATCGACTCTCGAACCTCTGTGGACGCAGGAATCAAACAATTTAAATTATCTCTACGTCCTGGGAATCTCCGGCGGCAAGGCGGGTCTGTCACAGCTGGAACAGAGAGCACTGGGCCGCCTTGTCGAGACCGGCAAGGACTCTGCCGAATTCCATCTACTGATGGGGAAGGCCCACCTTAACCGCGAAGAGTATGACGACGCAATTCATGAATTGATGCTGGCGAGTAAGTCGAATGGAAATTTGCCCTTCGTACATTTCAATCTCGGACTCGCATATTTGAAAAAACAGAACTTCGACGATGCGAAATCTGAATTCTTAAAGGACGCTGATGTCGAGCCCGACGTAGCTGAGAACTACGATCAACTAGGACTAATCTCTTACACCCAACAGCATGACCAAGACGCTGCGATGTATTTGAATAAGGCATTACACCTCGATCCGCAACTGACCAGCGCGCACTACGAATTGGCCCGGGTCCTTCAGCGGCAGGAAAAATTTGCACTCGCGTTAAAAGAAATTGACGCGGCGCTGAAGATCAGCCCCGACGGGCAAAGCCTGCATTATGCGCGAGGTCAAATCTTGCAGCGCCTCGGACGTTCCGAAGACGCTCGGAAGGAAATGGAGATTTCAACTTCCATAATGAATCGGGCCCGGGGCCAACGACAGAAAGAATTGGAAAGCGGCCCCTTACCCAGTCCCGAACTGAGAGGGGAAACTCAGTAGCACAACATCGCTACGGCCTCGTATCCAGTGGCGCAGATGCATTCTTGAAAAATTCGTTTTGCAGTTGAAGACTTTTTTCGTCGCCCTTCACCGCCTTTATCGCTTTAACGATTGCATCGGCCCAACCATTCATCTCTTGCACGCCCAGTTCTCTGGTCGCCGCCGAGCCATCCCCGGAATAGTGGTTGGGAAAACGCGCATACCACCATATTCCCGTGTATAGCGTCCCCGGCAATTGAGCGCGATTCTGGTCCGCCCCTGATTCGTTGCTCGCCCGGTCGAGATGCACTAGGTCAGGCCTGCTGATCATCATCTTCGACGTTTCTGACTCCCCTGCGTGCATGTCGAGGGTAGTCTTCTTCGTCGCCGGGCCGGGAGGGGACTCAACCAATCCAAGCACGTAAACAACGTAGTCGTGGGCCGTCTGCAATTGAGTCTGAGCAAAGAAAGGCAGCAGGTTTTCATTTCCTCCATGACCATTTACGATCACGATCTTTTTGCAACCGTTGCGCGCCATCTCATCGGTTGTCTCCTGTAACAGTTCCAATTGCAGATGCGAACTATAAGCGACCGTACCCGGCTCGTGGCGGGCCTCAAAAATTTGGCCAAAGTAATATTCGGGGAATACGATCGCGAACTCGGCGTGTGCAGCCGCCAGCGTTGCATGCCGGACATTTAAAAGGTCCGTCCCCAACGGCAGATGGGGACCATGTTTTTCCAGAATTCCGAAAGGTAAAAGACAGGTACCGCGAGATTTTTCGATCGCAGCGCGAAAATCCGCAGCCGTCAGTTCTTCCCATTGGACAGATAACTTTTCCTGTGGCCACGCGAGATCGCAGCACAGCACAAGTAAAAGCAAAAAAATAAGCCTGCGCATAGTATCCCTTCTACGGTCTCGCCACCCTAACTTTCGTGGTGGCGTTGTTCACGTTCCATCCCTCAATAATTAGGTCTGCCTGAGGTCCAGGCAACGCTGATGCTGAGAAGTGGCCACTAACTTCCCGCTCTTCGCCGGGCAACAACGAAAAATAATTGTCATCCCAAAAAACCGGCGCGACATCTTCCCCAGATGGCTTCGCAATTCGCAAGTGCACCATGAAAGCTAAACTCGAGTTCGGATTTCGGACCGTTACATGAACGACGTCGTCAGGACCGACGAATTGGCTCGAGGCTTGCGACAAAAGCTTTACTCGTGGCAAAGAGCTTAACCCGCTGAGGTCCGCGTACTCGCTTTGCGGAGTGTAAACCGTGTCCTCTTTTTTCCCCCAATCTAAAACATCTGGCTTGGTTGAGAGCCAGTAAAAGTTATCGCTTAAAATTTTGCCGGCGGCGTCTTGAAGGCGAAGCTTCAAGAAGTAGGTCGATGACAGCCCATCGGGAGCTTGCAATTTCAGGGCCCGAACACTACTGTCGGGTGCCGCGTCGGATGTCGCCTCGAGGGAATTACGCTCCTTCGAGTCGATATCGTAAGTCTTTGCCGTGACCTTCAATCCAGTAAAACTGTGGTCGCTGCCATTGATTACCGCCACTGAATTGTCGTCGTACGAATACTGCACGTGCAATGGTTCGCAAGCTTTCTTGGTGCCGAAATATCCGCCAGCCGGCACTTCATAATAATCGTAGAGATGCCAAATCAAAGATGGCCAGGCGTTGTTGAGCATCCACTGAATCACACCCGTAGCGTCATATTTGTTGCGGCCGTAAGCCTCGAACATCGCCCTCTGTGCTTCGTAATTCATCGCCTGAGACTTTCGCAGGAAGTCTTCCAAGCTCTCGGATTTTCCGTAACGTTGATTAAGTCCGTTGAGGAAACGGTCAATGGTCATGAAGCGTTCGCCCCCGGCGTGATAGTTCCAGTAATCGTCGACGGGCCAGAGATGGTCTGGCGGAATAAACCGTTTCAGGCTTTCAAGCGGCGGAATCGCCGGCCCGGGACCAGTTTCGGTGTTGAAGCCATAAGCTCCCCCTGCCTGGGTGTCGGCCAACCAATAATTAGGTGGAACATAATCGTACGGCCCCGTCATTTTTACGCCAGAAGCGCCCGTGACAGTAGTGGGCTGTTCAGAAGCCGAAGATACTGCGGGATTCGGCCATTGCTTGTCCTTCAAGATTTGCAAATACATGTTTTCAACTTCAGGCGGCGGCGGATTATCGCTGCCATACAGCCATACAAAAACACTGGGATGATTTCGCAAGCGCACTATCTGGTCCGTAAGCGACGCTGCGGCAATTTTAGATGTGTTCGGGGTCCACTCCTTCCATCGCTCCCACATGTCGCAGCACGTCCACCCCGGCATGATCAGAATTCCCATGCGGTCGGCCATGTCGAAAAATTCCTCGCGTTCCATGCGCCCTTCCAATCGAATCGCGTTCAATCCCATGTCTCGCGTGTACTGCAATGCTGTCTGTGCGCGTTCCTCCGACCATCGCAAAAACATATCGGGCGCCCACGCCGCCCCGCGTATCAACACCTTGCGGCCGTTCACCGCAAATAAGCGGTGTCCTTTCTCGGTCAATTGCGATGTGACCTCCCGGATTCCAAACCGTACCTGAGCGCTATCGGAAAGTCGTTGCCCAGTCTCGACAGAGAGTTTCAGCGTGTAGAGTTCAGGATTTCCCATCTGGTACGGCCACCAAAGCCGCGGATGTATGAATTTCAGTTGCGGATATTGGTCCGCAGAAAAAGTAACTGTCTTCGATTCCGCACCTGCCATCTCGACCTCTTGGCTAATCCGCCTTCCTTCAATCTCCGCGTGCACTGTTGCTTTGACCCCGTGATCTGAGGGGTTTTGCAACTCGGCGACGATGGACAAATCTGCGGTCTTGTACCCCTCGCCAAGCTTGGAAGTGACGAAAGGATGTCTCAAAGAAACCGGGTTGCTGGTGGTGAGATAGACATCCTTCCAAAGCCCCATGTCTTTGTCTGCGGGCGTCGGATTCCAATCGACCCAAGTCATGCCGAGGTCGTCTTTGTTGGGAGCAAATACTTCTACTGCGAGACTATTCAACTTCTCCGGCCGCAAGTACTTGCTGATGTCAAATTCAAAAATGCGATAAGTGCCGGCCACATCTTTTGAATCCGCGATCTTATGGCCGTTCAACCAAATGTTGGCTCGATAATTTATGGCGTCCAAATGCAGCCACGAGATCTTCTTTCCCAAATCAATGGGTACCCTGAATTCAGTTCGAAACCACCAAGAGCACTGAAACGGGCTTCCGTCCGGCATGGATTGATTTGCGAAGAAAGTAGCATTTGAATAGTTCATTCCCGGAAACGTTTTTAGATTCATTCCAAAAAACGGGTCGGGATAAGTCTTGTCAGCAACCAAAGCCCCCACAACCGTAGTGGGGACATCGGCAGCGTGCCATCCCGTAGGCTTAAACGAAGCACTTGAAATTTCTTCTCCCTCAGCCTTGGCTTCGCAAGATGACTGCAATTGCCAGTGATGCTTCAAATCGATCCGTTTGAGAATTGGTGGCCGTAACGCAGACGACGCCTGTCCGCCGCTAGCCAAGGGAATAGTAAGAGCCGCCGCGATAATAAGCAGTGAACAAAGTTTTGCTAGTTTCATATTGAATGGTTTTATTAAATCGCATGAGTATTCATAGTTTTCGATAGCGGTGTCAAGACCAAAAACTCGCTTAAGGACTTGGTAAAGACAATCTCTTCTGAATCCCTTCTCCTTCAACGATGGTGTAAATGAAGTCGCCGGGCAGGTCGTGAAGCGTCTCTTCTGCGCCGCTTGGCCATTTGATTTCGACTTTCTGCATCACCGTTTCACTTCCGAGACCAAAATGAAGGCGCGGATCGTTCTGCGACAGATAGCTGCCGCCAGCCCGCAACTCCGCCATTTGGACCATCTTCCCCGCGGTCACAACAACCCGCGCACCAATAGCGGCTCGGTTACTTTTCGTCCCGATCAACTTAAACAACACCCGATGACTATGATTTCCGCCTTGGTTCATTAACAGCGTAGGAGGCCCGTCCGTATTTGCCAATACCACGTCAACATTTCCATCATTGTTCACGTCGCCAAAAGCTGCTCCCCTGCGCGAGGACTCCGGAATCGCCGCCAAGAGTTTCGACGCATCTTTGAAGGTGCCATCATGCTGGTTTAGAAAAAGTTGCAACGGCTCGCGATAAGGCGTCCCTCCAGGGATCTGATCCATCTGGGGGTAAACATGTCCATTCGCAACAAAAATATCCGGCCATCCATCATTGTCAAAATCAACGAACCCCGTCCCCCAACCCACCAGCGGATAGGTACCCTTCAAAAGGCCCGCTTGGTTGCTTACGTCAGAGAATCCATTCTTCCCAGCGTTGCGAAACAGCATGTCAGCTTGCTCCACGAAGGTTGTCACGAATAGTGATAAGCGCTCTTCGTGCAAGTAGTCGCCCCATTCGACGCCCATTGATCCTTGCGCCATTCCGTCGCCGCTGAGGGCCGCACCGGAAATCATCCCGACATCCTCAAAAGTCCCATCATGCCGGTTGCGGTATAGATAATTGGGGCCGGTATCGTTGGCTACATAAAGATCGGGCCATCCATCGTTATCGAAATCTCCCCAAACCACGCCCAATCCGTAATAACGGTTCTTGTCGTCTACCCCTGCTTTCTTGGAAACCTCTTCAAAAGTTCCGTCTCCCCGATTGTGAAACAGCAAATCGGTTTCCCCCACCATTCCCCAGGGACCGCATTGCACCGCGATTCCCTTGAAGCGGCAGGTCTTTTCGTCGCTTCCGAATTTAGGAAGTTTGTCCAGATCAAAATGCACATACCGGGAAACGAATAAATCGACCCTGCCATCGCGGTCGTAATCGGCCCACGCGGCCCCCGTACTGAAGCCGCCCCCCGCCACGCCGGCTCTATCGGTGACGTCTTCAAATCTACAGCCGCCTAAGTTGTGATACAGCGCGTTGCCGCCATATCCAGTCACGTATATGTCTGGCAGACCATCGTTGTCATAATCGGCGACCGCGACACCCATGCCCCAACCTTTTCTCGTAAGGCCTGCCCCTTGAGTGATGTCACTGAATTTAAAATTTGCGTCCTGATGATAAAGCGTGATCATCGGGTCGCCGCCACGGCGGAAGCGCTCGATGGTCGAGCCATTGGTAGTGATGATGTCCAGTTTCCCATCACCATCGCAGTCAATAAGTCCAACTCCTCCACTCATCGACTCCACAATGTACCGCTTATCTTTTGAGGAAATATGCGGGACGACTAATCCTGATTCAGTCGCGACATCTTTAAACGAAATGGGCACCAATGGCGATGAAGTTTGTTGCGCTTCGATGGGAATCGCACAAAGAACAAGTATCGAGATGAATCTCAAGAAAGCCATACGCGGACTAAGGGCCACTACAGATTCACGTTTCAGACTCCGCAGGTATATCGAAGCTGATCAAACTGCCGCGAAATCCTTTTGTCTTCCATGCCCCAAATGCGATGCCGATTGCCATCCAGATTACGCCCGCGATTTTAGCCGGCTTGCTGAGCCCAATCCAAAGCGCCAAACAGATGATGAAGCCAGCCACCGGTGGCAGAAAATTCATTAACTTCTTCTCCGGCTGACGAATGAAATAATGTACCAACGCCGCAGCGTTCACTCCCATGAAGGCTATCAGTGCCCCAAAGTTAAGCATCTCTGCGCCTAAACCGTAGTTAATGATGAAGGCGCCCGCGAGCGCGATGCCGCCGACGAAGATGACGTTGTTGCGCGGTACATGACGCAAAGGATCGACGACTCCAAAAAAAGATTTCGGCAGCGCGTTGCTCCGTCCCATGCCGTAAAGCAGCCGCGCGGCGCCGAGTTGAGCCCCTAGGCCCGAACCGAAATTCGCAACTAACAGAGTGAACCCCACAATTGCGAACAGGGGAGGCCACGCGCGCTGTGCGACCAGCACGAACGCAGTATCTTCATTGGAAAACGGCTGCGAGGCCGGCCAAATAAGTTGAGCTCCGTACACCTGCAACGCCGAAAGTATTCCGATTCCAAGACAAGTGAAAACCGTGGCCAACAAGATATTTCTTCGCGGATTTTCTGCTTCCTCAGACAGCGTCGAAATTCCATCGAATCCAATGTAGGTAAGTACTGCGATCGACGTGCCTCCCAAGACCGCCCTGAAATTAAACGTCTGCGGATCGTAAAATGGTCGCGAAAAAAAGCCGGCATCGTGCGGAACTTTAAAAACATATCGAGCAGCGGCTACAAAAAATATCGCAATTACCACTCCCATGGCCCCCGCCAGTCCCGCGTTGAGGCGTGCCGAAGTCTTTACTCCTTGAATGTTCAAAACCGTAATTACCCCTGCGAAAAACGTTGCCCATAGCCAGTAAGGCACGTGAGGGGCGAATAGATGCGCCTGCTGGCTGATCCAAATAATGCAAATGATTGGGTTCAACATGTAGTCCATCACCATGCCCCACCCAGTGACGTAACCAAGAACAGGATTGATCTCCTGCCCCACGTAGGTGAATGCCGAGCCAGCGCTCGGGTACACGCGTGCCATTTTTCCGTAGCTGATGGCGGTGAACAGCATGCCGATCATCGCCACCAGAATAGTGGTAACTACATGCCCGCGGCCGCGGTTGCTGAGCACGCCATACACCGACATCGGCGCAACCGGTTGAATGACGATGATGCCGTAGAGAATTAAATCTGACAGAGTGAGCGAGCGCCTAAGATGAGGCGAGGAAGCAACGGGAGAGGTTTCCATGTGGGCGTATTCAATGTGCGGGGAGCGTAAAAGTCAAGCCCGCCTGACCGCGCGTTAAACCAGCGTGACTCCTATTTGTGCTTTTTTCAAAGCTTTCAAATCAGACTTCGCAATGCCACGATCAGTGATCACATGATGTACTGCCGACGGGGGGATGATCATTGATAAACTGCGGCGACCAAACTTACTGGAGTCGCAAACCGCGATGACCTGCTTAGCTGCTTCCACCATTACGCGATTCACCTTGGCTTCCTGAAGATTTGGAGTGCTCAACCCGAACTGCACGTCAAAGCCATCGACTCCTAGAAACAAAACGTCCGCATTTAATCCGCGCAACGTATCTTCAGCTATAGGTCCAACCAGCGAAAAAGAATTCTTTCGGACACTGCCTCCGGTGAGAATGACTTCCACCGGCGAACTTGCTAATTCCGCAGCTATGTTGACCGCATTAGTGACGATGGTTAGATTCTGGAAGTTTCGCAGCGCGCGCGCGATTTCAGTTGTAGTCGTCCCCGAATCCAATATCACTACTTGGCCTTCGACTACTAATTGCGATGCCGCCGCGGCGATCTTTGATTTTTCTTTGCGATGTAACTTCTCCTTCTCGCGCAGCGACGGGTCCTCAAGCGCCCCCTCCCGCGCGGGCAACGCGCCGCCGTGTGTGCGGTGGATCTGGCCGCGCACATGCAATATCTCCAGATCTTTGCGGATAGTTACTTGCGACGTTTGAAAGTGCCGGGCAAGGTCCACAACCAATACTCGCCGGTCTCGCTGCAACAAAGTTAAAATCGCACGCCTGCGTTCCTCGTTGAGCAAACTGTTCCCAACTGCTTGGCGCATGTTCTCCATTGTGATCGAAGGTAACGCTCTGGCGATTTCTTTTTATAACGGATGTCCTGGTTTGTCTATCAGCGTTTGTCTATCAGCGTTTCTCTATCAGCCATTCAGCCCTGTGGCATCATTCACAAGAGTCCGGTTGCATCTTCTCTAGCCGCTCCTTAGTCAAGCAAGAGTCTCGTTGACACAAACTAGTTGCCGGAGTATAACGCAACATTAGGAAACAGATCGAAAGCATACGCAAATAGCCTCGTGTCAACTGCCGATGCGGATATTTACCTCACTACCGAAAAATGTTTAGCATGAAATCGTATTGTGCCCTGTTTTTGCTGGTTCTCTTTCAGCCTTGTCCAACCCTCGGGCAGGCAACGAAATCTTCACCTGACGCGAGTACCTCCTCGCCGCCCAATCAGATTGGGTATAGTCCTGCAGCTGACGCCGATCAGAGGAAAACGCTTCTACTCAAAGATTTCCATCCTAGCTCCATGTTGCACACCTCCGTACACGAAGTGCCTCGGGCCAGATTCTATGTGATTGACGTACACAATCATGTCAATGACGCCGCCGGTATAGACGAACACATGTCGCCGAAGCGGGTAGTAGAGGTGATGGATAACACTAATGTGAAAACTATAGTAATTCTCACGGGCCTATGGGGCGAGAAGCTCCAACATGTGATTGACGAGATGGTTAAGCCTTATCCTGGGCGTTTTCTGGTCTTCACCCAGATTGACTGGAGCAAGATCGACGACCCTGCATTCACTCAGGAGATGGTCGCGCAATTGAATGATGCCGTGAAGCGTGGAGCTCGTGGCCTAAAGGTGTTAAAAGACCTCGGTCTAGGTGTTCGAGATAAGAGCGGCAAGCTGATAACGGTAGATGATCCGCGCCTCGATCTCATTTGGGAAGAATGCGGAAGGCTTGGCATTCCAGTATCGATGCACGTCACCGATCCTGAGGCTTTCTTTCATCCTATCGACAATACCAATGAGCGCTATGAAGAACTCATAGAACACCCCGATTGGAGTTTTTACAGTCCCCAGCTTCCCAGCAAAGAAGCCATTTTGGCGGCCCGTGACCGCGTGTTCGCACGTCATCCTCACACTACGTTTGTTGCTTTGCACATGGCCAATTGGCCTGAAAATCTCGACTATGTGTCGGGCGTCCTCGAAAAATATCCCAACGTGCTGGTTGAATTCGGTGCTCGTGAGGCTGAACTCGGTCGCCAACCCCGGCGTGCGCACGAATTCTTTCTCAAATATCAGGATCGCATCATGTTCGGCACCGACAACGAAGTTACCGAAGAGATGTACAGAAACCACTTTCGCTGGTTGGAAACGGCGGATGAATACTTTGACTATTGGGGATATCCCGGTCAGGGTCGATGGAAAATCTACGGCATGGAATTGCCTGATACCGTCCTCGAAAAGATTTACCACCGCAATGCGGAGAGATTGTTCGGGCAGTTCACGGACAGACATCCTCAGTAGGCAAGGAATAGCTGATGAATTTCATACTAATGCGCTGTCATTGTAGAGCGGTAGTAATAATCGCGGCATTTGTTCTCTGCTCATTTGGATGCGGTAAGCCCGATGGCACTACGAATCCTACCTTAGCCCCAACCTCCTCGATTAAGGTCGACGTGAAGTCAGCAGGGCCGTTGACAGTAACTACTTCGGCTGCGCAATATCAGATCCTGCCCTCCGGCTATATCCAAGCTTTTCTCTTGAAGGACGGGAAAAGATTGACCCTCGACGATCCTGCCGATTCCGCCAACTCGGGCAAATCTTTACCTAACCTTGGAACTTCTCAACAGGCCAACCTTGATCTAGCTCAAGCGAAAATAACGGAGGCTTCCGGAAAAATGGGAAGGGGTACGCATATCGAAATCCCCACCCAAAATCCTGCGAGATCGAGTATGCAACGCGTGTTACAGGTGGATGCTTACGATGATTTTCCTACAATCCTGTTAACTAGTGTTCAGTACAAGAATCTCGGCAACTCAGACCTTGAGATCAATCAGGTAGTAGACCAGCGGCACCGTTTCAATGCTCGACTTTCTGACCCGAGGGCACAGCCCTACGATATGTGGAGCTATCAAGGTTCCAGTTATGACTGGGGTAAAGACGACGTGCTGAAGCTGCCAAAGAAATTCTCCCAGCCCAACGTCATGGGCCGGGTTGTCAAAGGCGGCTACGGTGGCGGCATTCCGGTGGTGGCGGTCTGGACGGGCTCAGTCGGAGAAGCGATCGGTCACGTAGAAACCCTGCCTCTCTCACTTTCAATTCCAGTCCGCGTGGAACAAGACGGCACGGTGAAGGCTGAAGTCGACATTCCGGGCACCGTGCTGAAGCCCGGCGAAAGTTATTCGACTCCGCGAACCTTCACCTCGGTTTTTGCCGGTGACTTCTACGAACCTTTACGGCTGTGGTCAAGTGTCCTTCAGAAAGAAGGATGGGAACTCCCAAAGCCATCCAATGAAGCATACAACGTAAGCTGGTGTGGCTGGGGTTACGAATTCAATGTTACTCCGGCGCAGATGCTCGGAACCACTCCCAAGCTCAAGGAAATGGGAATCAAGTGGGCCACCCTTGATGATCGCTGGTTTGATACCTATGGCGATTGGCGTCCTCGGGCAGACACCTTCCCCGGGGACTCCATACAAAAAATGGTGGCCGAGTTTCACAAGCAGGGAATGCTCGTACAGCTATGGTGGCTGCCTGTAGGCGTTGAAGATGGGGAAGGGAAATGGGAATCACACAAGTATGTCGAATCGAACGTCGTAAGAGAACATCCGGATTGGTTGATCCTCGATAAAAACGGCAAGCACGGCCGCATCACCCGCAACCTGGCAGCGTTGTGCCCGGCCGTACCTGAGGTACAGGCTTACTACAAGCGTCTCACCGAGAAATTCATCCGTGACTGGGATTTCGATGGCTCTAAATTAGACAACATTTACACCGTGCCCGCCTGCTACAACCCAGCGCATCATCACAAGTCCCCGCAAGATTCAGTGAACGCCATGGCCGACGTGTACAAGACAATTTTTCAAACTACCCGTTCTATCAAGCCAGAAAGCGTTACCCAAAGCTGCCCCTGCGGAACTCCTCCTTCGTTGGCGTGGCTCCCCTATATGGACCAGGCGGTCACGGCCGACCCGGTGGGCGCATCACAGGTTCGGCGTCGCATAAAAATGTACAAAGCCTTGCTGGGGCCCAATTCCGCTGTCTATGGTGACCACGTCGAACTCTCTGCCATGACCCGCAAGGGTAACGATTGGTCGGAACACGGGGACGACTTCGCTTCCACCATTGGTGTAGGTGGCGTGGTCGGGACGAAATTCGTTTGGCCAAATCCTGGACCAAAATTCAAAGCCGTGAACTTGACTCCGGAGAAAGAACAGCACTGGAAGAAATGGATAGGCCTGTACAACGACAAGATGCTTTCCAAAGGCACGTTCCTCGACTTGTATACCTATGGTTACGATTTTCCTGAGGCCTATGCTATCGAGAAAGATGGAAAAATGTATTACGCCTTTTTCTCGGATGCGGGCCCATGGCACGGCGAGGTTGCGCTTCGGGGACTCAAGCCTGGAAAGTACTCAGTGATGGGATATGCAGACGGAAAGGATATGGGCTCGCTCCATGTAACAGCCGGCACCGATCCAAAGATGAAAACTGAATTCTCCCATCACCTTTTGTTGGAGGTCGCTCCGCAGAAATAGCATTTTGCTACTTAGTAGACAGCGAGTCCTGCTCGAGTCCATGGTCGCTAAAAAACTTCTCGCGATGCTTCGTTTCAAGAAAAGCCGTGGTTCCACCCGCTCTGGTTGCAGAAAAGGCACCGCAAAGATTACCGTACGCGAGGCAAGTTTCTATGTCCGCTCCCTGAACGTACTTAGTCAAGAAACCCGCATCGAAACTGTCCCCCGCGCCGACGGCATCAACTGCTTGCAGCCTTATAGGCGCGCTGAGGAAGCGTTCGTTGCCGCGCTGTGCCATCGCACCATTGTGGCCCAGTTTGACCACCAGTAGAGGCACTAACTGTGCAACCTTCACTAGCGCTGTATTAACATCCACGCTCCCCGCTATCCTCATGAGTTCCCGTGCATTGGGAAGAAATACGTCTACGAGGGGAAGCACATCTTGTAGCCCACTCTGGAATATATCTTCAGGATCGTCGTTGGTGTCGAGAGAAATGGTGAGACCCGAATCCTTCAGTTTCTTTAACAACTCGGGTACTCGAGGAAGCAACGCGGTTTGCAAAAAATAAGATGACAAATGAAAGTGCCGCGAGTCACTCAGGTAGTCGAAATCAAGATCATCCCATTTCAAATCAGCTATTGTCCCCGGATAAGTCAGAATGTTCCGCCACGGGTCGCGCTGTAGAACAATGGTCAGGCCAGTCTGCGCCGGTGGTGGTGCCTTACGCACCAAAGTATCTACGCCGCTTCGCTGCAATCTTTCCAATGCGATCTGGCCTAGTGCATCCTCCCCTACTACAGACTGAAAGCCCACAAGGTTGCCCAATACAGCAAGGTTGTGGGCTACGATCGCGGAAGCCCCGCCGAGAGTAGTAGTGAGGCCGGTGGCAAGTAATTCTCGCTCCGGGGGTAATTCCCCGGGAAGCCCATAGAGAATGATGTCGAGATTCACCTCCCCGGCAATCGTGATGTCAAAGCGCGGCATTTTCTGTACTTTGACTCGATCTACTGTCGAGCAATACTACGCGACTGAGGTTGCGAGGCGTGTCCGGGTCATACCCTTTTTTTAATCCAGTGTGCAATCCTAAGAATTGCGCTGCGAATAAAGATGGGGCCAGGCGATAGTGCTCGGGAAATGCAATATTCGTTTCCACCACTAAATCCGCAGCTGAGCGAACGCGGGCGTCCGCCACATTTCCCACAGCGATTGTGGTAGCGCCCAATAGCTTCATTTCTTCTAGTACGTTCCTTTCGATATCGTAGCCGCTCTCCGATAAGAAGAATACCAGTAGAGTGTCTTTTGCAACGATCGACTTAGGACCATGCCGGAACTCAAGCGTGTGAAATGGTTGAGCATAGGAGACCGACATTTCTGTGACTTTGAGCGCGCCTTCGCATGCCAGTCCGTAAAAAGGACCCTGTCCCATGTACACGTAGTAAGAGAAGTTGCGGTCATTCACGAAGTCAGCAATGTTCGCGGAAAGGGAATCAAGAACGCGTTGAGCTCCGTCGCATAGTTCGTCTGCCGAATCGAAAAGCGTAAAGTCATCTGCTAGCGCGGCCGCGACCCCTTGAAGTGAAATTAGCATCGATGTGAACGACCGCGTCATGACCGTACTTTTCTCGTCGGCTTCGGGCAAGACTATAGCTGTTGTAGTCAGTTTTTCGAGAGGTTGACCGGGAGCGCAACTGATAGCCAAAGTCTTTATTCCCCGGGCACGCAGCATTTCCGCCGCTTGCAGCACTTCAGATGTCTGTCCAGACCGCGAGATCAACACTACGACCCTGTCTTCCCCAGGACCGAGAGTCAGTTGCGGATACAGCAGGAGTTCGGATGCCGGTACGGCCCGCGCACTACAACCCGCTCGCAGAGTTCCCATGGTAGCGGCTGCGCACATGGCGATGTAAAAACTAGAACCGCAGCCTACAAAAATCCACTCGACGTCACTCGAGAAGTCCGATTTGATTTCTCCAAGGACTCCTGACCTTTGAACTTCCTCGAGGCATCGCTTCCAACACTCAGGTTGCGATAAGATTTCTGCCAAACTATATTGCCCGGCCATAGTGATTTCGCGGTCCGCACTGGCGGGTACGTATCTCGATTTATCCGACAAAGTAACCTCGTTCCGTCAAAGTGAGCCCGTCCGCCAAAAAACCGCAGCCTTTGCGGTGGGGGGGGGTATTTCTTTTTATATCGTTTTCTTTCGTTTGTCCACCAGATTGCGGGGGCAGCATTTTGTACCCCAAGCACCACTTTCGCCTTGACTTTTATCGTGGCCGTAACTAATAGTATCAATTCGCAAGCATACGAAAGGAACCGTTTATGCGGTGTTCCGGTCAACAGTCGTTGCTATTTGCCCTGAAACGTCCTTCCCTGTTGCTCCTTAGCCTGGTGGCCTTTTCCATCGCAGCCTTCGGCCAGAAAGACAGCGGCTCTATAGTTGGACAGGTAACAGATCCAAGTGGTGCATTCGTTCAATCGGCGAAAGTGACAGTTATCGACGTGGACCGGGGTACCGCACTGAACACAACCACAAATGCGCAGGGAGAATACGCTGCTGGCCCTTTAAAAATTGGTCAGTACAACGTAAGCGTCGAAAAAGAAGGTTTTAAAAAGACCGTCGCCGGACCCATCCTGGTGCAAGTACAGGAGCGCACCGCCGCCAACGTGGTCCTGCAACTGGGTAGCTTCGCTGAAGTCGTAACTGTGACCACAGAAGGTCAGCAGCTTGAAACCGAAACGTCCGAGCTAGGTCAGGTTGTCACTGCGCGAACCATCAATACCCTTCCTTTGAATGGACGCAACTATGCCCAACTAGCTCTGCTTGGAGCGGGCGTTTCGCCTGCTGAGCCAGGCTCGCGCGTCGAAGGGAGTTTCGGATTTAGCTCCAACGGCGCCCGATCTTTACAGAACAACTTCCTGCTGGATGGTGTGGACAACAATTCAAACCTCGGGGATGTCCTCAATGAGACCGCGTACGTGATTCAACCTTCGGTCGACGCCATAGGCGAGTTTAAGTTACAAACGAACGCCTACAGCGCTGAGTTTGGACGAGGTAACGGGGCCATCATGAACGCCGTAATCAAAAGCGGCACCAACAAGTTTCATGGAGACGTTTACGAATTTCTGCGCAACGAAGCTTTAGACGCTCGTGCCGCTTTTGACGCGTTCGGACGGCAGCCCTACAAGCAAAATCAATTCGGAGCCACGCTCGGCGGCCCTATTTTCAAGGACAAAACTTTTTTCTTTGTGGACTATGAAGGCTTAAGGGTTAGACAGGCTTTACCTCAGTTGGTCACTATCCCTTCCCCAGCCCAGATCGCAGGAGACTTCTCTGCTCAACTGTCGGGCGATTTCGCACCGGCAGTGGATTCGCAGGGCAACCTTACCGGTCAAACCGCACTAGATTGCAACGGTAACCCTACTTACCTCGGCGAGATCTTTGATTCCCGACAAGCCCAATCGTCGCCTTTGAACCCCAACGGCCTCTGTGGGGTCCCTATCAGTAATAACGGAACTTTAAATGTATTTGGCGGAGGCACGACTATCGATCCCTTGGCCGGGCGACTTGCGGCACTATACCCACTTCCAAATGTCGACCTTTCAGGGGCTAACTTTTTATCCGAGCCAAAAAGACGAGAGAGCCGCAACAATTTTGACGTTCGAATCGACCATACCTTTACTGACAAAGACAACTTCTTCGCCCGCTTCAGCTACGAAGACCAGCCGAGTTTTATTCCCACTCCTTTTAGCAATGCCTTAGATGGAGGAAGTTTTGCCGACGGCACCGAAGACGACTCTTATCGCAGCGTTGCCATCAGCGAGGTCCATACCTTTACTTCAGCGCTCACCAACGAGTTCCGTCTCGGGTACAACCGCATAAACGCACACCGGCTAAATTTAAATTCAGACAAGAACGTTTCGGAGCAACTGGGATTTCCCGGAGTTCCTTACGGCCCCAATCTTGGAGGGTTGCCCCAAATAAGTTTCGGCGATGGCACTGTCACCATCGGTAGCTCGGGATATCTCCCATCCATTGAAAAGCAAAACAGTTTTGTTTTGAACGAGAACGTGAACTGGAGCCACGGACGCCATAGCACGAAGATAGGCACTGAAATTCGCCACGAACAGTTCACTATTTTTCAACCCGCTGCGCCGCGCGGTGCCATGAGTTTTGGCAGCGACTTTACCGATAATCCAGCCGCCCCGGGCACAGGGGGCGAGGCTTTTGCAACCTTCCTACTCGGAATTCCAGATGGTGGAAACATTAACAATCTCCACAACGTGGATTATCGGCGGCAAGTGTACGCAGTTTTTGCACAGGATGACTTCAAAGCAAGCCAACGACTTACACTAAACCTCGGCCTGCGTTATGAATTGTTCGGCACCATCAAAGCTGCGCAAAACCAACAGGCGAATTTCGATTTTGCTACTCAGTCCTTGATTGTCCCCAAGGGGCAGACTGCCCAACTGACACCTACCCTCGCTGGCCAGATCCCGATTCTTCGCAATGGAACCCCTGGGCTCATTCCGCCTGACCTAAAAGACTTCGCCCCGCGCGTCGGATTCGCCTATCAACTCTTAGACAGGCTGGTAGTGCGGGCCGGCTATGGCATTTTTTATGGAGGGGAAGAGAACGGTCCTTTCTCTAATCCTAGTCCCGGATTTAATCCGCCGTTCTTCGTCACACAGGCCTTCACTCCTACTTGCAGCGCCGCTTCCGCAAATCCAAACGCTCTCGATTGCTCAATCCCCGGCCTCAATGTACTCGCTCAAGGTTTCCCCTCAAACTCACTGACTGATCCCAATACCCCAACGTTTTACTCTCTGTCGCCAAATTTGAAAACGCCTTATACCCAGCAGTGGCATTTCGGAGTTCAGTATCAACTCCCTGCCGAAACCCTTTTGGACATCTCCTATGCCGGATCCAAGGGAGATCGTTTGTATGGCTTCTATAACGGAAATCAGGCCGTGCCAACCCCTGACTCGACAATACCCACCTCAGTGCGGCGACCAGTACCCTCCATCGACACGACTATCGCTACTCTGCGGTCGAACATTATTTCGAACTACAACTCCCTGCAAGTGCACTTGGAAAAACGCCCTACCCGCGACTTGCAGTTCCAGGCCTCTTACACCTATGCTCACGCTCTTGACGACGCATCCAGCGCCAGCCTGGGATCGGTCAACAATGGAGATTTTCGCGATCAGCGCTTCCCACGAATGGAGTACGGTAATTCCGACACCGACGTTCGGCACCGGTTCGTATTCAGCTACGCCTATGATCTGCCCTTTGGAAGGGGCAAGGCGATTGGCAGAAATCTCTCAGGAGCGATGAATCAGCTTGCCGGGAACTGGCAAATTGCCGGGATCACTACCGCATCCACCGGTAACTGGTACACCGTAACCGACTCACTCGCCAACGTTTCGAATGCCGACTGCGGAGGCACGGTGGGGTTCTACTGTGCCCGTCCCAACCTCGTGGGCAATCCCAACGGGAAGCCCTGCGTTCCTGGGACGCTCTTCAATACTTGCGCCTTTGCCCCTGATACTGTTCCTGGAACCTTCGGAGATGCCGGACGAAACATCGTTCAAGGTCCTGGCCTCCAAACCTGGGACATTTCTTTTTTTAAATTCTTTCCGATCAAAGAAGAAATGCACTTTGAATTCCGCGCCGAGCTGTTTAACGCTTTCAACCATGTGAACCCGCTGTTTGCGGCGCTAGGAGGGATCAGTGCAGAACCTACCCCACTTGAGCGGGGCACTTCGCAGTTCGGTTTCCCTGCTGGGTCAAGGGCGCCGCGAGAGATACAATTCGCTTTGAAATTTTACTTCTGAGACGTCAGATACGCCGCAGCCTTTATTATCATCTTCCCGAACCCGCTCCCGGCTATCCTACTCGAAGCTGGGGTACCAGCTTTTCTGTTCTCTCCGTTGTTGTGTCTGGACTTAAGAAATAGTGAATTGACGGAGTAATAATCAGAGACAAAACCATCGAAATAATGATTCCGCCGATAACGGCGATGGCCAGCGGCTGTAGCATCTGGGATCCTGCGCCCAGTGCGAATGCCAGGGGTAACATTCCCGCGACAGTAGCCAAAGCTGTCATCACGATAGGACGCAGTCGGCGGCGACTGGCTTGCAGCATGGCTTCCTCTGCGGAAAATCCGTGGGTCCGCATGCGCTCGTCGGCGTCCAGCAGCAAAATTCCATTCTTCGCGACGATTCCGATCACCATAATCATGCCCATAAACGACGACACATTGAAAGTAGTATGAGTTGCCACTAGAGCAATGAAGACGCCGGAGGTGGATAGCACAGCCGAGGCGAGGATAGCCAGCGGGGCGGCAAAACCGCCAAACTCAAATAGAAGAACAATGAAGATCAGCAAAATCGCAAGCACTAGCACCAGAATCAGGTCGTGGAAAGACTTCTGCTGCTCCTGATAAGTACCCCCGTACTCCACCCGTATGCTGGGTGGCAAGTGTAAATCCCGCACCGCTTTCATTACCGCGCTCATACCTGTTCCGAGGTCGGTCCCCTCGAAACGGGCGGTGATAGCCACATTTCGCTGTAGGTTCTCGCGCCGTATTTCGGTCTGCGGAGGCAGCTCTACGATGGATGCCAGAGCCCCCAACGTGGCAGTCTTGCCGGTCGAGCTTGTCAGCAAAGTATTTTTGATCGCGTCGAGCGATCCGCGGTTAGCCTCTGGAAATCTCACCCGCACTGTGTAGACCCGGTCATTGCTGATGATCGGCGTCACCGCCGGCTCCCCGCCTAACATGGCGGATGCATCCACGGCGATTTCTTCAGGAGTGAATCCCGCGCGCGAAGCCACGCTGGGATCGATTTGAAATGTCACTGCTGGGCCGCTGATGGTGTTTTCGATGCCATTCAAAATATCGACTGCGCCTGGAACTTTGTGGACTGCATCCGCGACCTTTGGCGCCCAGCGCTCCAGCAATGCCGGATCCTGCGAGAAAAGTTTGATCTGCACCGGTTCCGGCGCGCTACTTAAGTCTCCGATCATGTCCTGCAAAACCTGGATAAACTCTACGTTCAGCGCTGGTTGCTCCTCCGCAATTTTCCCGCGCGCTTCTTCAATCACCTCGTCGATGGCCCGGCTGCGTTTTTGTTTCAGCTTCACTGATATGTCGCCGGTGTTGGCTTCGGTGACCGCCGCGAGCCCCAACTGAAGTCCGGTTCGCCGCGAGGTGCTTTCAACTTCTGGAATCTCGTGCAGAATATTCTCTACGCGCGTAATCACGCGGTTTGTTTCGGACAGGGAGCTTCCGGCGGGCATGATGTAATCCACGACGAAGCCGCCTTCATCCATTTCCGGCAGAAGGTCGGAGCCGGAAAAGTGGTAGCAAACAACCGCGGCACCAATCAAGATCGCACTCAATGCAACTAGCCAAATGGGTCGCGCAACGGCTCTTCGCAATTGGCGTTGATGGAATTCAACGATCTTCAGAAAAAATCCGCTGAGCGACGCATCTTCGGCTTTCAAAAGCTTGTCCATCGACTCATCTTCGGATTCAGCCGAAAGCTCCTCCGGCCCCTCTTTTCCTTTTCTGCCGATGAAGTACTGGCTCAGGTTTGGGGTCCAAGTTAAGGCGAGAGCCAGCGATGTAAAAAGCGAGACCGACATGGTAACTGCGAGTGCCCGAAAAAAAGTTCCCGTCACGCCGGCGATGGAAATCAAAGGCAGAAACACAACTACAGGGGTAACAGTGGATCCAATGAGCGGAACCGTAATTTCTTTGAGCGCGCTGTGGATGGCCTGCAACCGGCCCTGTCCCGCGGTGCGGTGCAGCACGATATTCTCAACTACAACGATTGCATCATCAATTACCAGACCCACGGCTGCCGCAAGTCCACCCAGCGTCATCAAGTTAAAACTCTGGTTAAGCAACTTGAGCGCGACGAAAGTAAAAAGAATAGTCACGGGAATCACGAGTCCCGCAACCACGGACGTTCCCCAATCCCTCAAGAAAACCACCAAGATGATCGAGGCTAAAATCACACCCAGCAAAATGGCGTCGCGCACGCTCTTAATGGAATCGCTGACGATGATCGACTGATCGTAGAAGGGTTGAATCACCACGCCAGGAGGCAGCGTTTTTTGCAGCCGATCAATTTCGGCATGCACTTCGTTTGCGACTTCCATCGTATTGCTATCGGGCTGCCGGTTAATGTTCAGAAGAACTGCTGGCTTCCCGCGGGCCGTCACTATTGTGTAAACAGGCTTCACGGCCGCTTCTACGGTGGCAACGTCGCGTATGCGAACGGGAATTCCAGCGGCAGTTGATTTAATGACCGTCGCCGAAATTTCCTCGGGAGTCTGCACCTGCCCACTGATCAATCCCAGAACTAATTGATGATTGCCTTCGAATAACCCTGGCGAATCAATCAGGTTGGTCCGCTTCATGGTGTCGAGAATGTCGGTGACCGTGACCCCCGCTGTCAGCAATTTCGCGGGGTCGGGAGTGATATGAAACTCGGGTTCTTCGCCGCCTTGCACCACCACCGTCGAAACTCCGTTCAAACGATTGAGGCGCGGCTTCAGGTCGTAGGTGGCTGTCTCCCACAATTGGGTTTGCGGAACTTTGTCTGACGTGAGGCTGTAGCCCATGATCGGAAAACTGGCGAATGTCAGGCGATTCGCTACGATCTTCGCGGTGTTAGGAAGGTCGGGCTGCACCCGCGAAATTTCCGCGTTAACGTATTGCAGCGTCTGGAACATATCGACGTTCCAATCGAAGTAAAGATCAATTTCCGCCGAGCCTCGGCTGGTTATAGAGCGGACATTGAGCAGCCCAGGCACGTTGTTCACGGCCTCTTCGATAGGACGGGTGATGGTCACCATCATTTGATCGATGGGCATGACTCCGTTATCGACTGCAATCAACACGCGCGGGAAGTTTGTGGTGGGGAATACTGATACTGGGATGGTGAACGCTAGATATCCGCCAAGCAGAGCGATGGTGATGATCAGAAAAATAACGGACTTCGAGTGGCGTACGAACCAGTACGAGGATTCGGGTTGAATCACCGGAGCACGCCTCGTTGAAATGCTTTGACCGTGGTGATGGATTTTATGGACGCTACAAGCGGGTCCCTCCACTCCGCTTCGCTCCGTTCGGGATGACAACTTTTATTGTTATTTTTTGTCATCGGCGTCTTCCGCCTTCCCGGCGCCAGGGTTGGCGTCCGATTTATCTTCGTCGCCCTTGCCTGCCTCTTGAATTTCGATCTTGGTGTTGTCGGGCAGGCCGTATGCGCCTTCGGAAACCACTTTATCGCCCGCTTGCAAACCTTCGAGGATTTGAATGTCGTCGTCCTGCTTGATTCCCACTTTCACAGCTTTTTGATGGGCCTTCCCGTCGCTGCCAACCACCATTACATTGGTTGCGCCGCCTTCTCCGGTTACAACGCTGACTGCAGGAATAACCAACGCGTTTGGAACCGTCCTGATCAGCATTGAGACTTGCACGCTTGATCCGGGACGTAAGGCTTGTTTGGGATTTGTGGCCTGCACCCAAACCTCAACCGTGGTGCTGTTGGGATCGAGCGCCGGACTCACGACGGTAATTTTCCCCTCGACCGGATCGAGTCCAGGCGCCGTGATTGTGGCCTTGTTCTTCAGCTTTAACATCGCGCTATCTTGCTGAGGAATGTGCGCCCGGGCGATCACCTGCGAAATATCCATCACCGTCAGCAAGGGAGTTCCAGCCGTCGCCATTTCTCCCGGATATAAAGGACGGTCGGTGATGACCCCATCAATCGGGCTGCGAATTTCGGAGTAGCTTAATTGCGCTTCGGCTCCAACGTATTTTCCTTTCGCCGATTCGAGCTGACCCGCCGCAGATTTCAACGCCCCTTGCTTTCCGATGGCCATCAATGATTGCAGGTGCGCCTGCGCGATTTCCGACTGATTGCGCGCGTTGGTCAAGTCGACATTCGATTGATCGAGTTCTTTGCGTGGCAACGCTCCCTGCTGAAATAATTCTTTGCGACTGTCGTAGACCTTCTGTTGCGCGTCGAGCAAGCCTTTTGCCGCTTGCGCGTCGAGTTGCGCTTTCTGAATCGACTCCGGCAGGTCGGCCCCCGTCGTGGTTTGGTAGGTGGCCTGAGCCTGATCGTATGTACCCTTTGTATCCTGCGCGGCCGCAGCCAAATCTTTGTTCTCTAGAGTTGCGAGCAATTGTCCGCGATGAACTTTGCTTCCCCGGGTCACGTAAAATTGCTTCACCGGAGCGCTGATCTTGGGGACAATTGCCGATTGTTGCAAGGGATAAAGAATGGCCTCGGTCTTCAGAGTTTGCTCGATGGTAGTTTTTTCCACCGCCGCGACCTGCACCGGTACGGTTACATCCTTGGCTTCTTCGGGCTTCGAACATCCCGATAGCGTCAAAATTAAAGCGCAGGATAACGCGGCGAAACCTCTAATCCGGACCGGTACATGCATTGCAACTTGCTTTCTGTTCATCTTTCTAGAGTGTCCCCGTCAAAGTTTGCAAGTTGGCCATGGCGACTTTGAATCGTACTTGGCCGTCATTTAATGCGTTCAGCGAAGAGGTCAAAGTATTTTGCGCGTCCACGACTTCGAGCACCGTGGCCTCTCCGGCCTGATAGCGCATCGTCGTGAGCCGCAAACTTTCCTGAGCAAGCTCGGCGGACCGGCTCAGCGAATCGAGTTCGGCTCGTCCTAGTTGCGCGTCGTCATACAAAATGCGCATGTCGGCAAGAAATTGCCGCTGCGCGAATGTCAATTCGACTTTAGCCTGTTCGCGGCGCAACCCAGCCTGTTTTAGCTTACTGACGCTTGATCCCCAGTTCCAAATGGGCAACTGTAGCGTCGCCGCCGCCGCGTAGCCCAAGTTGCGGACACCATCCGTGCGCACCGCAAAGTGGGTCGCGTCAATGCCGTAAAAATAATCCAGGCTCAGGGATGGAAGAATTCCGTTCCATGCTGATCCCACTCCAGATCTCGCCGCTTGCAGATTCGCGATTGCCGCGCGCAGTTGCGGATTGCGATTTCCCGCCGCAATCTGAACTTCTGCGAACGAAGGTAGCGCCTGCGGACTTTGCAAATCATCAACCACAGAAAAGTTTTGATTGAAGTCGGCAAAAACTAAAATAGAAAGTTCGAGCCGGCTTTTATTCATCTCCAGTTCGGATGCGCGCAGGTCGCGGTTTGCCTGCTCCATTTGCAATTGCGCCTTGATGACGTCGGAGTGCGCAACCTCCCCTCCCCGCTCCAGCTTTTGCGTCGTATCAAAAAACGAATGCGCTTGCGTCGAGGCACGCTGGGTGTTAGCGAACTTCCGCTGCGCGGTCACGAATCCGTAATAACTTTGCGTAATGGTGACCACCAACCCACGCGCCGCAATTTCCGCGCGCGCCTTGGTCAGAGCCTCCAAAGCGGCGGTGCGGCGATAGTCGGCAATTCCCCCGAGTGAAATCGCCTCGTGCGCATTCCCCTGGCTGAGATATTCATGTACGCCGTTATTAGCGATATATCGACCGACTCCGGGGATTCCTCCACCTTGCGTGTAGGTAAACGAGGTGGTGTAGTTCACGTTAGGCAGCAGCGCTGCTCGTGCCTGCACCTTATCTTCTTTGGCCGAACGGTATTCAGTAAAAGCCGCGTGGTACTCAGGATTATTTTTCTTCGCTCGCAGCAGCGCGTCCTGAAAGGTAAGCGTAAGAGGTGCGTTCTGTGGGGATGGCGTGTCCGCCGACACTACGCCAGAGGCTTGGCCGAATGCACTCAACATCGATCCAAACGCAAATAGCAGAGCAAATAAACCCACGAAACGTTGTCTCAAAGCGACCCCCGAGTCAGTGAATATACGCAAGGCCATATGAAGCCAAAATGAATTTCGCCAGTCGCGGAGGATGCCATGCACCAACAAATGCAGGTTTATTCTCGCTCGTCGCAGAAAGGTGGCGGCAGCAAGCAAAAGTCGCGAGCATCCGAAGTAGGCTAACACGTGGAAGCAGCGCTCTAAGCAGAAGATGGGGGGTGTCCAGGACTACAAAGGAGCTGAAAAGGGAAGGGCCTTACTGGGTAGAGATTGGCGGATTTATCGCGGCGCTATCGGCAGGCATGATTGGCTTGGCCAGAAAGAATTCATGATCGTACAAGTTGCGGTACATGCGTCCGGCGATCTCGGCGGCTTTGGGGCCGTAGGTTGGACGCCCGCCTTCGAGAAACACCACTACCACAATGTGTCCTACTGTGGTTTTCGCATAAGAGGCAAACCATCCGAACCGGGTGCCTTCATGCGAACAGGTGCCAGTCTTTCCTAGAACCTGCTCTTCCGTAAAGTTCAGATTCAGTCGGCGTGCTGTCCCGTAAGAAACTGCGCCCGCCATGCCATCAGAAATTTCAGGGATGATGGGTGCAATATCCAGATGGCGCTTTATCAGTGGCTGAAAGTTCGCAATCTCGTCAGGGCTGGTGGGATGTTGCAGGAAATAAAGCGTGCCGCCATTGGAAATTGCAGAAACCAGTGCCCCCAGTTGCAAAGGCGTAACCGACACGCCTTCGCCGAACGAGCACATTTTGCCCACCCCGCCCAATTTGGCGGAAATTTCAGTGCTAGGATAAATCCCCAACTGTTCTCCGGGGATGGCGTAGCCAGCGAGTTCTCCCAGTCCATATTGCTTCGCGTACTGGTGGACTCTTGCAAATCCCAGTTGCCGGCCCAGCGCTTCAAAATATGCGTTGTTGGAATGGGCCAGCGCCATGGTCAAATTCATGTGCCACTTTCCGCCTAAGCGGACTTCAGTTTCCTTTGTGATTAACCCTTCGCTGAGCGCCGCCAGAGCGACAGAAAGTTTAATGGTTGAGCATGGCTGCGCGCCGCTCGATAGGGCGAGGCGTTGGTTTACCATCGCGAGAATGCGGCCACTGTTAGGCTCGATGGCGACTACCGTTCCATTCATGTTCCCCAGGGCATCAATGGCAGCTGCGCGAACTACGGGGTCTTCCCCAGCGGTGACGTCGCCTTCCGTGATGTCGTCTGTGAAAGAGCTCGTGGTGAAGTGCTCGTAATAACGATGGCGGCGGCGAACACTCGAACGGGTCAGTCGCGCCGAATGATGTGTGCTGACTCGACTCCGGGCAAGGCTGCGCATGCGTTTGCGGGCGTGCGGGGTTTCTGTGACCGCACGTGCCTTACGATGCACCAGCGGACGGGTGCTGATCGTCGCCGCAACGCCAAATTGACTCAGCAGCAGCAAAAAAAAACAAGAAGCCAATGCCCCGATGAACGCGGAATTTCGCCCGAATCTCAATGTCTAAATAAACCCTTCTTGGGTTGAAAAGTTTGGAGGAGGCCCGCCCTTGGCTGGATCCGTCTTAAAAGTCTGACGATGCCTCAATCTGGCGTTCCATCAATCTATTCCTCGATACTAAAAGAACAGGCAAGCCTGAGCAACGAAAAAATCCAAGTAAGACTCAATGGCGGGAATTGACGTAAGTGCAATTCCTTCAGCCATTTGAAGCTCTCCGGACGGGGTACAACGCGCTTTGGTAACCCTTTGAAAATTACTAAAATGATACCCCCGGTCAAGGTCTACCGGGCTACGGAGTCGCAAGCACGAACACCGGGTTCTGACGGGGTGGCAGTCCGGGCGCCCCCGCAGGTGGCGGAAAACCACTGACGGCAGGCAGAAGGTTGGTGATAACCGTGTTCGCTGGAAAAGGGTCACTGCTGGTAGGCACCGCGCTGATGACCGTCGTACTTCCCGCATCGCAATTTGCGACGTAGACTCGCGAACTGTCGCCAGCTGCCGCAATCGACAACCGGAACCGGGCGGCCATACGTCCCGTGGTGACTGGACCAGGGGAACCACACCCAGTGGGATTCACCGTATCGATGCTAACGCTTCCAATAGGTATCACCGATGAAAGCGAGTTGCTGGTGGAGTTGATGACCGACACCTGCGACTCAAGACACGGTGTTGCGACATTGGCGCACGTCGAAGTGATTTGATAGCTGGCGACATATGCGGTGCTGCCGTCCGGCAATGCGGTCACTGACGCCGGAGCGAAAGTAGCGGGGCAAGGCGGCGCCGATCCCAACACAACGCAATCCGTAGCAAGCAGCGCAGGCGGATCCGAAGATACGTCGACAATGCCGACGCTTCCGCTCGCTGGATTCGTCACGTATAACCGGTTGCGCTTGCTGTCATAAAACATGAAATTTGCGCCCACGCCTACCGTCACCGGACCCGGCAGTACCGTGTCCGTGGAAGTGTCGATGGCGGAAACGGTTCCCGCTCCCGAATCCAGTACGTACACCCGTGCACTGTCGGAGCGCGCGACCGTCCATGCAGGCGATACCCAAGCATTTGCCACGGCGGGATTAAGCGATCCATCTGCCGGGTTAATGCTGCTCACCGATCCTGCTGTGCTTCCGTTCGCTTGATTCGCTACGTAGAGCTTATTTCCATTTGGTGTCTCCGCCATGGCTATCGGCTGCACCACATTTGGGCCCACAGGACCCAAGGGGATGATCTGCGTCACCGCATTCGTAGAGGTTGAAATCGCAGCCACGGTGCCAGTGCCGAAATTCGCCGCAAATACTACGCTATTCTGTGCCGCAGTCACGAACACCGGCGCCGATCCTGAGGGAAGGCTGATCGTGACGACAGGGTTCAAGTTTGTCGTGTTCGGAGTTCCAGTGGGATACTCCGAAATCGTGTCCTCATACTCATTTGCCACATACATTCTGCTCAGATTGGGAAGGATGGCGGCGTGGACGGGTCCCACGCCCACTTTCGCGGTTGCCAACGCAGTGTCGCCTGAAACATCGATTTGCGTATTCGTGCCCGGATTCTGTGGCCCGTTCTGCGCCAGCACAAACGCCGCTTTGCTGAATCCCGGATTCGGTGGGCTGGGAATAATAGGCACGGCCACGGGACGGTAGTTCTGTCCGCATGCCACGCAAAACAAAAATAACGTGAACGCGCCCGCAGCGCGCGCCAACTTCATCGACACCCCAAAGAAATTTTCATTAATGGTTAGATGCTGACCAAAAGAGCTACTCATTCTAAATGTGCGAGGACGGAAGCGCCAGTTGCCATGAATTCTCAAAATCTTTTCTGCGGCAGAGCGATTCTAGATGCGACAATAGAATTTCCCCATGGCCACCTCTACGACCCTAGCCATTACTCCCGACGTGGTACGGGAGCACGGAATTACCCCCGACGAATACGAAAAAATCAAACGGCTTTTAGACGGTCGCGAACCTACCATCACCGAGCTGGGTATTTTCAGCGTAATGTGGAGCGAACATTGCTCCTACAAATCTTCGCGGGTGCATTTGAAGCGCTTGCCTACTCGCAGCAAATTGGTTTTGCAGGGTCCAGGCGAGAACGCTGGCATCATTGATATTGGAGATGGGTGGGCCTGCGCCTTCAAGATTGAATCCCATAATCATCCGTCGTTTATTGAGCCCTTTCAGGGTGCCGCGACCGGCGTCGGCGGGATCTTGCGGGACATTTTCACCATGGGTGCGCGACCAGTTGCGGTGATGGATTCGCTGCGCTTTGGGCCGATCGCAGAGTCTAAGGTCGCGGACAAGGGTGTCCCCTCCACGCAATCAGAAATACACAAGAACCATTCGGTGATGGAAGGCGTGGTCAGCGGAGTCGCTTCTTATGGAAATTGTTTCGGCGTTCCCAACCTCGGCGGGGAGACGAAGTTTGAGGCTTGCTACTCCGGCAATCCTTTAGTCAACGCCTTTGCGCTGGGATTGGTGCGGCGCGATGAAATTTTTTATGCCAAGGCCGCCGGGGTTGGCAACCCGGTGATTTATGTGGGCTCCAAGACTGGGCGAGACGGCATCCACGGGGCCACCATGGCCAGCGAAGAATTCAGCGAAGGCTCCGAGGCGAAGCGTCCCAATGTGCAGGTCGGCGATCCGTTCATGGAGAAGCTTTTGCTCGAGGCTTGCCTGGAAGCCATGCAGACGGGGGCGATTGTTGGGATACAAGACATGGGCGCAGCTGGGCTGACGTGCTCAACCTGCGAGATGGGCGCGCGCGGGCACGTGGGGCTTGAAATTGAACTTGATCTCGTTCCGCAGCGCGAGACCGGAATGAGCGCCTACGAAATCATGCTAAGCGAATCGCAGGAGCGCATGCTGCTGGTCGCGCAAAAGGGTCGCGAAGACGAAGTCTTCCGCGTGTTCGAAAAGTGGGGACTCGACGCGGTTGAAGTCGGACAAGTAATTTCCGAAGACAGGATGCGGGTGCTGCATCGCGGAAAAGTGGTTGCTGACATTCCAAATCCCGCGCTCACCGACGACGCGCCGGTGTACCAGCGCCCCATGCAACGGTGGGAGCCGCCGGTGCCCCGCGAAATCCCTGAACACATTCAATTAGGCCATCGCACTGATCTAACTGCTGACTTAAAACAACTGTTGAGCAGCCCCAATATCTGCGGCAAGCGCTGGGTATGGCAGCAATACGATCACATGGTGCAGACCAACACCGTCGAAGGCCCCGGAGCAGGGGATGCCGGCGTGATCCGCATAAAAGGTTCGCAGCGCGGACTGGCGATGGCCCTCGATGGCAACGGCCGCTGGTGCTATCTCGATCCCAAGCTGGGGGCAATGCACGCGGTGGCCGAAGCTTCGCGAAATGTTGCGTGCTCAGGCGCGACTCCGATCGGCGCGACCAATTGTTTGAACTTCGGCAATCCCGAGAAGCCGCAAATCATGTGGCAGTTTTCGCAGACCATCGACGGCATCACCAAAGCCTGCGAAGAGCTCGAAGTGCCGATCACCGGCGGCAACGTCAGTTTCTACAACGAGACCTTAGGAGAAGGAATCTATCCCACGCCGGTGATGGGAATCGTTGGCACCTTCGATGACGTGCACAAAGCCGTCTTCCCGCACTTTCGCGAACCCGGAGGCACCGTAATCTTGCTGCGAGGATCAAGCCACGGCGACGTGACTGACGCCGAATCGGAGTTCGGATCGTCCGAATTCGCAAAAGAAATTCTTGGAACGACGTGGGGATTTCCTCCTGCGCTCGAACTGGAAAAGGAAGCCGCATTGCAAAAGGCGATCATAGAAATGATTCACGCTGGCCTGATCGAGTCCGCGCACGACTGCTCGGACGGCGGCATTGCGGTGGCACTCTTCGAATGCTCCATGACGCAAGGCATTGGCATCAAAGCAGATATCGGAAGCAATGGCCTTCCCGCAGAATTCGTGCTTTTCGGAGAGGACGCCAGCCGCATCATTATCTCTTGCGACCCAATCCACCTGCCGAGAATCCAACAAATAGCGGCAAAATTCGCCGTATCCTCTGAATTGATCGGGGAGACTACTCCGGAAAATTTTGAAATCAAGTTAGACGGCCGTCCAGGGGTGTCGGTGGCGGTAAGGGAGTTAAGAGAAGCATTCGAAGGCGCATTAGAAAAAGCTTTGAAAGCGGACTTGGAAGTCGTAGTTGGATAATTGGTCGAGCTTCGCTCGACTGGACAGCCGGGGGCGGCTGTCCCTACGTGGGTTAGCCAGGAGCTAAGAGCCAGGAGCCAACAACCAATGCCCGATAAATTTCATGATGAGTGCGGCGTAGTAGCCATCTACTCCAACCCCGAAGCCGAAAAGCTCGCCTACCTCGGACTGCACGCCCTGCAACATCGAGGCCAGGAATCCGCTGGCATCGTGACCTCCAACGGCATGACCCTGAACATGCACAAGTCCATGGGCCTGGTTGCCGACATTTTCACCGAAGAAGAATTGGCCAAACTGCGCGGCACCCTCGCCATCGGGCACACCCGTTATTCCACCGCCGGCGATTCGTCGCTCCTAAACGCCCAGCCCATCATGGTGCAGTCGAACAAAGGCATGATGGCTCTGGCGCACAACGGGAACCTGGTCAACGCCTCCGAAATCCGCAGCCGCATGGAAGGCTTAGGCTCGATCTTTCAGACCAACAGCGACACCGAGGTGATAGTTCACCTGATCGCCTTGTCGAAAGAACAAACTTTGCCGGAAGCCATGGCCGACGCGTTGCGCCGGGTAGAAGGCGCGTTCTCGCTGGTAATGATCAGCCCCGACCGCATCTTCGCGGCGCGTGATCCCCGCGGGTTCCGTCCCCTCGCAATGGGCAGAATTCCTGCCCTGCCCGGACAGAAGCAGGACACTATCGTTTTCGCATCCGAAACCTGTGCATTTGACCTGATCGGCGCAACCTACGAGCGCGAAGTAAAACCCGGCGAGTTGATCGTGGTCGGCCCCGAAGGCGTCACCTCACGCTTTTATGCCACGCCGATGGCGCAAGCCAGCTGCATCTTCGAGCATGTGTATTTCTCGCGTCCCGACAGCCGCGTATTCGGCCGTCCGGTGCAGGAGAGCCGCGAAGACCTGGGACGCCAACTCGCCCGCGAAGCCCCCGCCGATGCCGACATCGTGGTACCTGTTCCCGACTCAGGCGTCACAGCTGCGATGGGTTACGCGGCCGAAAGCGGCATCCCGCTTCGCTTCGGACTCATTCGCAACCACTACGTCGGACGCACTTTCATCGAGCCAAGCCAATCCGTTCGCGATTTCGGAGTCAAGCTCAAGCTGAATCCCGTGCGCAGCCTGCTGGAAGGCAAACGCGTGGTGCTCATCGACGATTCCATCGTCCGCGGAACTACCAGCCGCAAAATCGTTCGCATGATTCGCAACGCTGGCGCCAAAGAAGTGCACATGCGGATTTCGTGTCCGCCAACGATTTCGCCATGCTTCTACGGAGTCGATACTCCATCGAAAAAAGAGCTCATCGCGGCCAACAAGACGGTTGAAGAAATCCGCGAATTTATCGGCGCCGACTCGCTTTCATATCTTTCCCTCGATGGCATGAAAAAAGCTTGCGGGGACGGCGAGAAAACCACCTACTGCACCGCCTGCTATACCGGAAAATATCCCACCAACTGGGTCGACGTAGAAGAAATCCAACCGGTCGCCGTAATCAAAGCCTAGCTGTTGAATGTGGGGCGGACGCCCTCGCCTGCGAAATCTTACACGTAAAACTTCATCCCAATCATCGTCCTGCTCAATCTTGGCATTCTGGATGAAACCTGCCAGCCGAGGATGATCTCACTGCGACCTTCACGGGATTGCTTCCAATCCACTACAGTAACCCCATGAAGCGCAGCAAAAGCCAAAACCAACTACTCCGCAAACATTCACTAAGCGTCGCCGCCCTGGGTGTGGTTGTTCTCTTGCTCGTCCTATACATACGCTCCAATCCCGCCACCCACCTGGGCTCATTCTTCGGCAACGCCATCGCCGACTGGACGGGCGTCCTCGTCACCGTCGTCCTCACCAAACACCTTTATGAAAAGGGATCCGCGGATTGCAAACAACCAAAAAATAAAGTCAAATCGCCCGTGATCGAATTCCTGCGCGAGCACGCCCTCACCATCGTTCTGCTCATCACGGGGACAGGTTGGGTGATCGCCTTCCGAGGCATGGACCCCGGCAGCAAATGGGGACAAGTCGTCGGCAACATCGTCTCCGAGTGGACCCAAATCCTGGGATTCCTCCTTATGACCAAAAAATTAAGAGAAGTCGCAAGCGTCAAGGATTAAAACTCTCTTCCAGGATGGCGCGAAAGCATTTCTGCCGGAGGAAGCACGTGTGGCGCGGACACTCCTGTCCGCGGCCTTTGACCTGTTTTTGATTGCCGACAAACGCGCCGGAGCAGCCTTGCCACTAACCCTTCGCCGCATACAGCTTGGTTCTCAACACTTTCCCATACCGCTCAAAATCTCGATCCATAGTAAAAATCTGCCATCCCCGCCGGCCCGCCACCGCGCAGATCAAAAAATCAATTGCCGATCCCGCAACTCCACGGCTACGGCACTGATTGTGCATCCGTGCCGCCTCTTCGTAGTCCGAGGTTTCCAGCACAGGATCATCAAACGCACGCAAATAATCTCGCAGCTTGCGAAATTGCTCTTCCTCCCTGATTCCCGATAGCAACTCTTCGCGGATAACTCCGATGATCTGCGCCCGCCCATCCCGAAGCAGTTCCTCCAGAGCGGCTGTTACGACCTTCTCGCGGGCTTGCAGCTCAGATGATTTCCGCCGTAGAGCTAGCGACCATACCGGCGTGTCCACCAACACCATCATGAGCTTCGGCTACGCCCTGCTTTGTGGTCATATCCTGGATCGAATTCAAAGCTGCCAAACGCCCCCAGGATGCGTAACTGTTTCCGCCGCTGGATGTACTCAGCTAGCGCCGCCGTCACCGCCGATTTCTTCGTCTTATGCTTCCCGGCCCGACGTGCTTCTTCTATGAGTTTGTCGTCTAATGCGAGATTTGTTGCCATGTGTAGAGTGTCACACATCGCAATGTGTAAATCAACGTGATGTGAAGCAAAGAGGAGGGGGATACGGGATGTGAATCGAAGCTCCGGGATTTTGGAGCTCACGGCTGCGGGCTAGCCTTGAAGGGCGCGCCTTCAGCCGCGCTGTAGTACAGGATTTGGTTACACAGCGCCCCAAAGGCTCCCCATTCACTTCGATCTATCCTGAAATCTGTCAATAGACACGAAGGTGCCTAAACCAGCCATCTCGCTGCAAACAATACCAATAAACTGATGGCGGACGTGGCGCATTTGCCTATCCGCGGTTGATATAATGAAAATAGGTTTTTGGCGAAACCCCATGCGGCCCACCCAGGCCGCTTTTTTATTGAACACAAGAATCGAGAAGATACATGAAAGAACTATCTTGACTATCGACAGCCGAACCAGACTCGGCGAGACCAGGACCTGCAAACAACTCGGAGAATGGGCCGAACTCTGTTTTATGGCGAGAGCCGCTGACCGCGGATTCTGCGTATCCAAGCCCCACGGAGATTCGGCCAGCTACGACGTCGGAGTCGAACACAACGGCCGATTTACGCGCGTGCAAGTGAAGTCAACCACTTTCCGCCGCAAAGGCTCCTATACCTGTAACATCACCGGGCCAAAGCGCGAGCGATACCTGAACGGCAAGCTGGACTTTTTCGCGGTGTATCTGGTTCCCATCGACGTTTGGTACATCATTCCTTTCGAAATTGTCCAAGGAAATCTCTCGCTGAACCTAACTCCCCGCAGCGGCCACAAATTCTTCCACTACATGGAAGGCTGGAACCTCCTCCGGCGCCGACCACAGAGAAGGAGGAGATCGCCCTCGTAGGGACAGCCGCTCTCGGCTGTCCAGAGCAAAAGCTCCGCGCGTCTTTATATAGACACGGGAACAAAGACCGCGACCTCTTTTGGATGGCGCAGAGAGGTTACCGCCGCGATGAGCGCTACAAAAAATGAGCGCTAAAGGATGAGCGCAACAAAAAGTGATGTTACAGCCCAGCTAACAACCTTGTTATTCTGAGCCGATCGCAGCCGCGCTGGCGCGGCGAGAACGTGCCGAGGAATCTGCTGTCCTATGGTTCGGCAAAACGCTGAAATTCTGTGATGCGTGTCTTGGACCTTTGCATCTAAGAAGTCGGAATGCCGCCGAAAAAGACAACCAGGAAAACGCCTAAAAAAGGTTCGTCCCGGAAGCGATGGGTAAAGGATGTCACTACGGATTCCACTCATCCCGCACCGGGACTCTTCACCAAGAGCGCGTCGACCATCGCCCGCACCCTGGCGTCCAAAAAAGTCTCCCCCAAAGGTCCCGCCTCAGGCATGCGGATGCTGAACTACTTCATCAATCGCGGAGGGCGCGGCCTGTCCGCCTCCCGAAAAGCCGAACTGGAGAAAGCAAAGTCGCTGCTCTCAAAACGCATCGCCCGCGAAAACAGCTAAGACCTAAGAAATAAATGATGTAAACGCTAAACGAGAAGTTCCGCGACAGCAGTCCGAGTTAAATGTCCGAAAGCGGAACTTCCCATTTTAGACGTTTGATTCCTTCAAAACACTCTTGTCACGAACACCCGCTGGTACTCCCGCAGCTCATGCAGCGGTAGCAGCTTCCATTTCGGGTCATGATTGATCCGCAGAAGCTGCAGGTTGGGGCGTCTCCTAAATCCACGATGCTGGATAAGGCGTCGGCGGCGTGAACTGATCCTGTTCGCGGGCGGTCGGGCGCAGTCGAGGACGAATCCATATCCGCTAACGATTGAGAACTCACGCCCGACAGCTTCGGCCGCAACGTATCGAACAGCATCTGCTGCTGGCCGGTCAGGAAGCGCAATTGGAGCCAGCGGAAGATGTAGTCCATGACCGATTTGGCGTATCCGATTTCGGGAGTCTTGCTCCAGCCGCTGGGTTCAAAGCGCGTGTGCGCGAACTTCTCGCACAGCATCTTGAGCGGCACGCCATGTTGCAGCGCCAGCGAGATCGAGCAGGAAAAGCTGTCCATCAGGCCCGAGACCGTGGACCCTTCTTTGGCCATGGTCACGAAGATTTCGCCAGGACATCCGTCAGGATAAAGTCCGACGGTGATGTAGCCCTCATGGCCTCCCACTTTGAATTTGTGGGTGACCGACGCCCGCTCTTCCTGGCAGCCGATGCCGAACCGCCCGCGGAGGCCCAGTAAGACTCGCTTCTTCTTCCTGATGCCCGTGTGGCGCGGGCGCACCCGCCCGAGACGCATCATCTTTCCTGCTTAGCGCGGTCTTGCTTCCAGCCGTCGAAAGCGGCTGCGACTTCTTGCATCCATCGCGATACACCGCGACGGCCTTCAGCCCCAACTTCCAGGCCTGAAGATACGCCTCCATGATGTCTTCGACCGAGGCGTTCTCCGGAAGATTCACCGTCTTCGATATAGCGCCGGAAATAAACGGCTGCGCCGCCGCCATCATCCTCAAATGCCCCAAATAATGGATCGACCGCGTCCCCTTCGAGGGCTTAAACGAGCAATCAAACACCGCCAGATGCTCATCTTTGATCTCAGGCGCCCCCTCAATCGTCCCCGTCGCGTCAATGTAGCTAACAATCTTGTCCGTCTGCTCGTGCGTATACCCCAGCTTAAAGAGCGCCGTCGGCACCGTCTGATTCACAATCTTAATCATCCCTCCACCCACCAGTTTCTTATATTTCACCAACGCCAGATCCGGCTCAATCCCCGGTAGTATCGCAATCCATCATGAAGCCTATTGTGCCTGTGGGGGCTAGGACGGTTACTTGGGCGTTGCGATAGCCGTGTTTTTCGCCGTGGGCGAGGGCTTCGTCCCAGTGGTTTTTGAGGATTCGTAGAGAGGGGTCGGGACGTTGGTTTTGTTGATGTTGTTGACGGAGGCGCGATGCATGCGGATTACGTCGAGGAATGGTTCGCGGTTGATGTACCAGCCTGGGCAGGCGCCTCCGGGCATGACGTTTTCTCCGAGGTTGGTTTCCGCCAGGCCTTTTTTGGTTGGTTCGGTTGCGGGGGCCAGCGGGGGGCATTGTTCAGCGATCTTAGAGGATTGCAGATAGGCTTCGCCGCACATGATGGCGGTGACGCAGGCGGCGTAGTCGCGTCCGGCATCGGAGTCATAGGGTAGGCCTGCGGCCATTAGTAATGCGCCGAGATTTGCGTATCCCAATCCCAAGGGACGGTAGTCGTGGGAATTTTTGCACGATCATTTCTGTCGGGATAGCCGGCGTTGTCGACCAGGATTTCTTGCGCGGTGATGAGGATATCGACGGCGTGGCGATAGGCTTCCACGTCGAAGGTTCCGTTGGGCGCGAACTTAAGCAGGTTCAGGCTGGCCAGGTTGCAGGCGGAATCATCGAGGAACATGTATTCGCTGCACGGATTCGAGGCGTTGATGCGATCAGTGTTCTTCGAGGTGTGCCAGCGATTGGTGGTGGTGTCGTACTGCATGCCGGGATCGCCGCAATGCCAGGTGGCTTCGGCAATTTTGTGCAGCAGGTCTTTGGCTTTGAAGGTGTGCATGGGGCGTCCATCGCGGATCGCCTTGGTGGAGAAATCGGTGTCGCGCATGACCGCATACATGAAGTCGTCGGTAACGCGAACGGAGTTGTTGGCGTTCTGGAAGAAGATCGAGGAATATGCCTCCGAGTCGGGAGACGACCCATCGTATCCGGCGGCGACCAAGGCGTGGGCTTTGGCTTCCTCTTTACTTTTGCACTCAATGAAATCGACGATGTCGGGATGCTCGACGTTGAGGATGACCATCTTTGCGGCGCGGCGGGTCTTGCCTCCCGATTTGATGACGCCCGCAAAAGCGTCGAAGCCTTTCATGAAGCTGAGAGGACCGCTGGCGGTACCGCCTCCGCTGAGACCTTCGGTGGACGAGCGCAGCGACGAGAGGTTGGTGCCGGTTCCGGATCCCCACTTGAAGAGCATGCCTTCGGTCTTCGCCAGTGTCAGGATGGAATCGAGAGAATCTTTCACCGAGTTGATGAAGCAAGCGGAGCATTGCGGAGTCTTGTATCCAGTCACGCTGAACTCGACGCGCCCGGCGACAGGGTTCCAGTGCCAGTTTTGGGCGTCGGAGTTGGGCTCGATGCGATCGCAGCCAACATTGAACCAGACGGGCGAATTGAAGGCAGCGTACTGCCGAAGCAGAATGTGGGCGAGCTCGTCGTGAAAAGTGTCGCGGGCCTCTTCGGTCTTGAAGTAGCCCTGCGACCATCCCCAATCGCGTATGGTTTCGGCGACACGGGTCACTAGAGCGCGGACCCCGGATTCGCGATCGGGGCTGCCGACGGTTCCGTGCAAATATTTGCTGGCGACGATGTTGGTAGCGGTCATCGACCAGTCTTTTGGAGTCTCCACGTTTTTCTGCTCGAAGATCACATTGCCTTTGGCGTCGGTAATCTGCGCCAGACGGGATTCCCACTCGATTTCGTCGTATGGGGAGACGCCGGGCTTAGTGAAAAGACGCTCGAAGGTCAGGCCTGTAGCTTTCTTGGTGGCTTCGGGCGTGGCGGTCAGGGTGGACGGTACGGATGGTGTAGTGGTTTCGGGCATCAGGTCTTTCTCCGCAGACTCCAAGTCCGCTTGTTATTAGATGAGGTTAATATGGCGGCGGATTTACCGCCAAAGTGCGTATGATCTACGCTTTTTTGGGCGCATGCTGTTTCCCTTGGAACGGCAACTCACTTCTCGTGGCCGCAATATGCCGACTTACTGTTGGTCACAATGCAATGGTTCGGACGGAAGCCGGGCCTCTTCGGTCAAGGGGCCGCGCCCAACAGACGAATCTCCATCGTTTTTTAAAGTTGACTCTGGACTGGTGAATCCGTGCACAGTGAGGTTGTTGGATATTTCCGTAGTCAGCTCCGGGGGCGACGTCATCCACTGTTGCAAAGACCGATAGCTGGCACGGCGTTGACTCGCGTCCTCGATTACGGCGAATCGCATGTAGCAAGGCTTGGTAGTGAGGCGATCGCGCTCGGCTGCGTTAGGTAGAAACAGGCGACCCAGTGCCATTCCCACGTCTTCGGCTTCACTAATCTGAAAAACGGTCAAGGTTCGAGTTTCAGTGATGGTGTCGTGGCGGCCAACAATGGTCTCTTCAGCGAGAGCAAAGAGGCCAGGCTTACTGGGCACTGGCATTGAGCTCAGACTTGATTCGCAGCGCGACCACTTTGACCATTGCAGGCGGCGGTGGTCGACCCGCGGAACGAATCCATGGCGGGCAAGGGACGCCGAAACCATGTGGGCGATGTCTTCCATTGGGGGCTCCTTAAATCTTGTAACTTTCAGTTAAAACTGTTAGTTCCCGTGGGGGAGTCGGGCTCAATTTAGATCTTGTGCCGAACCGGGAACTATCACTGCTTCCATCTTCTGGTCACTATTTGAGCTTTCTCAGGTTCACCTCGCACCTGTAGAAGCTCGATTTCCGGCAAAATTTGAACATCGCTCCGATTTTTTGGCAGCGATTTTTGAACTGGGATGCCAAACAGTACTCCCGCATATGGTGCCTGTCAAGAGGATATCGCTACAGGTTGTATCTCCAACAATTAACTGCACAGGTGCCTAGAACCAGCCCGGTTTTACACAGCCCTTCTTTTCCCTGTTCGGGCTTTGCCCCCAGATGCCGGTGCAACATGGGTCACTTGCAACGAAGACTGGGTTGAGATGAGGAAAAATATACGCCTCGGGAGCTTGCACGAATGGTGCATGAGAGGGAATATCGGAAAATTTTCTTTTCCCAATACGGCGCAACAAACGCCTTCGTCAACTACCTTTTACCCTCTTCCCACGGGCTCATGAAGGCGCAAGCAAATTTTCCAGAAGGCTGTAGGGAAGCGGCAAGCACGTTTTGCACAGGCCGCGCACAGGAAATGCAGAAAGAGGCGAAGTAAGAGCGACGCGGCGATCGCTGCACGCTCATGAGGTAGGACTTCTTTTTGACTTACGTAGACTTGGTGGCGTGGACTGGTAGAATGCATGCCGCTACCAAGGAGCAGTTCCAGTAGAAAAGAGAAGGACCGAAACTTAAAAAACCGATGGCATTGAATTCTCAGTACGACGTTGTGGTCATTGGCGGTGGGCATAACGGTTTAGTGAATGCCGCGTATCTCGCGCGTTCCGGCAAGAAAGTGTTAGTGCTGGAGCGGCGTCATGTGGTGGGCGGAGCTGCGGTCACGGAAGAAATTATCCCCGGTTTCAAGTTTTCGGTGTGCTCCTATGTTGTGTCACTGTTGCGTCCCGAAATCATCCGCGATTTAGATCTGCCAAGGCATGGATTGGAAATTCTTCCGTTGGATGGGACGTTTACCCCCATGCCCAGCGGGGATTATTTGTGGCGCGTGAATGACCATGCCAGGACCCGGCGGGAGATCGCTCGCCACTCCCGGGTAGACGCGGAAGCATACGACGATTTTGGCAAGGCCATGCTACAGATGTGCCGCTTCGTAAAGCCGATTTTAAGCATGGTGCCTCCTGACCCTTACACGCTCAATCCTCGCGAACTGATGAAGTTGCTGTTTCTGGGACGACGATTTCGGGATATGCCGTCAGGCGATCAGTACAACCAAGTGCAGTTGATGACCATGAGCGCGATCGACTTTCTCGACCAATGGTTCGAGACCGATGTGTTGAAAGCGACGATGTCGGCATCGGGAATCATTGGGACTTTTTTAGGCGTGCGCTCGCCGGGGACGGCATACGTTCTGCTGCACCACTACATGGGCGAGATTGATGGGGCGTTCCGCTCCTGGGGGTTCGCGAGGGGAGGTACGGGGGCGATTTCCAACTCCATTGCGGATGCCGCGCGCGAAGCCGGGGTCGAGATTCGCACCAAGTCCGGAATTACGAAGATCATTGTGAAGAACGGTAAAGCTCAGGGGGTAGTGCTGGATAACGGCGATGAATTTCGGGCAGCCGTGGTTTCGTCGAGCGTTGATCCACGAAACACTTTCGTAAAAATGATCGAGCCGGGAAATTTGCCCGATGAATTCATGGCCGACATCCACCGGTATAAATTTCGGGGATCATCAGGCAAAGTCAATCTTGCGCTGGATGGATTACCAGACTTCACTTGCCTCCCCGGCCCCGGGGCACATCTTCGCGGAGCTATTTCGATTTCTCCGAGTGTGGACTACATGGAGCGCGCGTATGACGAGGCCAAATATGGGCGCTACTCCCGACGGCCCTATATCGACATGGTGATTCCAAGCTTAACTGACCCCTCTCTGGCGCCGCCGGGCAAGCACGTGATGTCATGCTTCGTGCAATATGCACCCTACAAATTGGCGGAGGGCACTTGGGACGAAAAGAAAGAAGAGTTTGGGGATAATGTGATCAACACCATCGCCGAATATGCACCCAACATCAAGAAGCTGATCGTTGGCCGGCAGGTGGTCACGCCGCTTGATCTCGAACGGGAGTGGGGATTGACGGAGGGCAACATCTTCCAGGGAGAGCTTTCCCTCGAACAGCTATTTTTCCTGCGTCCTGCTCCGGGGTGGGCCCATTACCGCACTCCGGTCGAGAATCTATATATGTGCGGATCAGCAACCCATCCCGGGGGCGGCATTATGGGCGCCAATGGCAGGCTGGCCGCACTTGAAATTTTGAAAGACCTTTCCTAGCGAATGCCTGACAATCACGACATCGTAATCATTGGCGGCGGCCACAACGGCCTGGTCACCGGCTTCTACCTGGCGAAGGCCGGGTTTAAACCGATGGTTGTGGAGCGCCGCGAAGTTGTGGGCGGGGCGGCAATCACGGAGGAGTTCCACCCAGGTTATCGTTGCTCTACCCTTGCGCACATGGCCGCACCGATTCAAGTTGGCATCATTCGTGACATGCAACTCGCGCGTCACGGGTTGAAAATGATGCAGCCGGAGGTGCGAGTCTTTGCCCCCACGCTGGATGGGCGTTCGCTAACTCTATATGGGGACTCGCAGAAAACCGCAGCGGAGATTTCAAAGGTGTCCGCGAAAGATGGAAAGCAATATCTCGAGTTCCAAAGATCGCTCACGAGCTTGGCGGATGTGATCGGAGATGTGCTGGCAATGACTCCTCCGGACATCGATCATCCGACGACGGGCGATATGTGGTCTTTATTAAAGACCGGCAAAAAAGCAAGAGGACTGGGCCGCAAAGAACTTTATCAACTACTGCGATGGGGGCCGATGGCAGTTGCGGATTTAGTTGCCGAGTGGTTCGACACTGAATTGCTGCGCGCCACCATCGCCGCGCGCGGAATCTTTGGCACGGCTTTGGGGCCGTGGTCAGCCGGCAGCGCCATGATGTTGATGTTGCGCGCCGCGTGCGATGGAGAAGTCTGCGGATCGGCGTGGTTTGCGCAGGGCGGCATGGGCGCGATCACGCAGGCGATGTCCTCGGCTTGCCGGGAGGCGGGAGTAGCGATTCGTACCGGCGCGGGGGTTACGCAGATACAAGTGAAAGACGGCACTGTGACGGGGGTAGTTCTGGACAGCGGCGAAGAGATATCCACGCGCGCCGTGATTTCGAACGCCGATCCGAAGTCAACTCTGCTGGGAATGGTGGATGCACAAAACCTTTCACCCGATTTTCTGGGCAAGCTGAAAAACTACCGAACTCAGGGGACACTTTCGAAGGTGAATCTGGCACTCTCTGGGGTTCCTAAATTTGAGGCGCCTTCCGAGGGTGATGTATCGCTTCAAGGACGGATTCACATTGGTCCGGAGGTCGATTACATCGAGCGCGCCTTTGACGCGAGCAAATACGGAGAGTTTTCAGCGAAGCCATACCTTGAAGCGGTGATCCCCACATTGACCGACTCGACCCTTGCCCCCCCCGGCAAGCATGTGATGTCCATATATGTGCAATTCACTCCATATCAACTGCGCGGAAAAGATTGGGACAATCAGAAGGATCAACTCGCGGAAACGGTAGTCAATACGATGGCGGAATATGCGCCGAGCCTTCCTGGCCTGATTATTGGGCACCAGGTCGTCACTCCAAAAGATTTGGAACAGACTTACGGAATGACTGGCGGCCACCCGTTCCACGGAGAGTTGTCGTTGGACCAATTTTTTACGATGCGTCCACTGCTTGACTGGGCGCGGTATAGCACTCCCATTGCGAATTTATTTCTATGCGGGAATGGGACACACCCTGGGACTGGATTATCGGGCGCGTCGGGCTCAAATGCGGCCTGTGAAATTTTGCGCGTCCTCAAAAAGTAGTGCCCTCAAGTAGCTGCCGCCAGAGGAATGGCGAAATCGGAGCGCGACAGTCTAATTGGGGCTAGGGGGCGGATATTGTCCTGGCTTGAAAGATGCGGATTCCGGCAACGCCTGCTGCGCCTGCGTCGAGACAGAGTTGAACATTGTGTGCGGTGATGCCCCCCAGCGCTAGAACTGGTATTGGAAGTTGGGCAGCTTTATGTAGCCGTGCGAGGCCGGAAGATGGAACGCGCGTCGCACCCAATTTTTCAAACACCGGACTGAACAGTGCAAGATCCGCCCCGTTTTTTGCGGCCTTATCTACATCGTTGATTTCGTGGCAGGAAATACTGATTAAGGGAGAAGCACCGCCGGCCGGCCAAATAGCTCGGATCTCTTGTGGAGAAACGTCGTCGGATCGAAGGTGCACGCCGTGGGCTCCAACCGCGACGGCTATATCCGTCCGCGAGTTGATTAGCAGGCTCGTATGGGTGTTTCCCGACTGACGGATTACGCGCAGGGCTTCACGGGCCAATGTTGTGAGGTCACGAGTGGAGAGATCTTTCTCTCTGAGTTGGATGAAATCGATGTCAGCGTGCGATGCCTCGGCGATCTTATCCAGCAAGGCTTTGCGGCGAGCGGTTTCATCGCCATGGAATTGAGTGCGATCGGTGATGTAGTAACGGAGCACCAGGTTATAGCGTGAGACGGATAGCGGGGCGACGCTCCCTCAAATTTTATTAAGGATTTGTTTTCGCAATTTCTGGAACGTTTTCGCGCGCTTTTTTCTTGGTGTTTTCCGGCCCCAGATGATATTTCGTCAAGCCGTCGCGCAGAAATTCAAATCCCTCCTCTGGCGAATCGACCATCTTGAACAACTCCAGATCTTCAGGGGAGATGGTCCCGGCGTCGACCATAGTTTGAAAATTGATCAGGCGGTTCCAATATTCGCTACCGTAAATCACCACGAGAATTTTCTTGGCTAATTTTTCGGTTTGGGCCAGGGTGAGAATTTCGAACAGTTCGTCGAAGGTCCCGAAGCCGCCAGGGAAAATAACCAAAGCTTTGGCCAAGTAGGCAAACCAGAATTTGCGCATGAAAAAATAATGGAACTCGAAATTCAGTGACGGCGTGATGTAAGGATTCGAATTTTGTTCGAAGGGCAAATGGATGTTCAGCCCTATGGTCTTCGCACCAGCTTCTTCCGCTCCTAAATTAGCCGCTTCCATGATTCCGGGACCGCCGCCGGTGGTGACAACGAAACGTTGGCGGCGTGCGGGTATTTGCATGGACCACTGGCTCAAGAGAAAAGCCATCCGGCGTGCATCCTCGTAATATTTCGCCATGTCTACAGCGGCGAGTGCCTGCTTATGTTGCACAGAGTCGCCTGGGGTCTCCGCACCGAAGTTCGACAAGTTTTTTTGGGCTTGGGCAAGACTGTGAAAACGCGCTGATCCAAAAAATACGACAGTGTCTTGGATTTGCTCGCGGCGGAATCGTGCCAGAGGTTCCGCATACTCCGATAGAATCCGCAAAATGCGCCCGTCCGGACTGTTGAGGAATGGTTCGTTTTGGTAGGCGAGGGGTGCGCGTTGGTTTTTGAGCTCATCCATATGTTTAGAATTACTAGAGGATACAAATCAGATTGACACTATGATTTCACGGCTGAACTGCTTTCTGCGAGAGCGTGTTCGTGGTAATGAGAGGCTTCCCAAAATCCAATCCATAGATCGATCACTCCGAAGCCGCTGCACACTCCGCGAACGAATCCATTTTCCATAAGATCACGCAGTGCAGGATAAGAAATAAGGATGTAGTTGTCGGTCCATTTGGGAGTCCAGGGAACAATCACAAGAAGGACCCCAAAGACAGCGCATAAAGAGACGAACAGGATCATTGCCAGGCGGTTGACCCATGTCTCCAAAACCGATTTTGGGTTGGGGTGCGGGGCCAGTTCTTTTTCCGGTTTCGGTGAAACGCTGCTCTGCGATGCAGAAGAATTAACGCTCACGCGACAGACCCCGAAACGTTCAGCCGGGGATTTTGCCATGAGCACGCCTCTTGATTCCAGGTGAGTCCCATCGGGACATTCTACGACTTGAGAGCCTTGATGCGCTCGGCGACATCACGATAATCGATGTTGCTGCCATAGACTTCCATGAAATGGTTTAGCGCGGTGCTGCGGTTTCCGGAGGTTTCGCAGGCGCATCCCAGTTCGTAGTGAAGCGCCATCTTTGTATCTGGGCTGAGATTTGGGAGTGCGAGAGCGCGTTCGTACCAGCGGAGGGCGGCTTCGGGAATCCCTTTGTCGAGGAAGCACTGGGCCAGCCAGGTATAAGTTTGCAGAATTTGCGGGAATGGGTGCCCGTGCTCAACCGTCTGGCAAACTTTTTGCAGCTCGCCAATGGCTTCATCAAGGAGGCCCATTTCGCGGAAGGCGACGCCGAGACTGTAATGCGTCTCGGGATCTTCGTCGGTGCTGGCCGCGTCTTCTTCGAGTTCATGTTTGAGCTCGCCGAACATGTCGGCAAGATCTATGCCAGCGGCGATCTTGTTCTCAGATTTTGCCGCGGGAGTTTCTTCGACCGGCGGTGGCGGCGTCGGGACCGTCGGTTTGAAATTCGTGAACGCGGTGGAATGTTGCCATGCAGCAGATGACGATCCTGGAGCGGCGGCGGCCATCACAGCCGGCGGGGGAACCAGCGGAGCAGCGGCTTGAGAAACGTGAGAGCGACTCTCGGGCGTTGAGTGGGCGACGACTTCGGCAGCTTTCTCTGCGAGGAAATTGTCTCCGAGGGCTACTTCCAGATCGCTGACGATGCTGCCCAGCGCGTCGGTGCTGACAGCTTCTGAAGTTATGGGTGCCGGAATATCATGCATTGGTGCTTCAATCGCAGTCTCAAGATGCGGAGCTGCGACTGCGTGAGGTTCAGGCGCGATTTCCGAATAAGGTTTTTGGTGTTGTGAAATTGCTTCGTGATCTACGGCCGCAACAGGAGTGTGCTCTGCGACGGAGTCCGCAATTTCTTCGGTAGCTGCGGAAGAAAAGTCGTTCCCCAGAGAAGATTCAAGATCAGCTACTAAGCTTTGTAATGGAGCAGCTGGTACAGGGGTTTCACTTTCAAACCCGGGCCAGCTCTGGACGGTGAGGCGCTCGTTTTCATTCGGCGGTTCGACCTCGCTGTAAATCCCAACCTCAGCGTGAGTTTCGGCGGCGGCCACTGGGAATTCATCGGCGAAGGTTTCCGCTACGGGCACTTCATGGAATGCGGTTTCGAAAGCGGCCGGTTCGTATGGCGCCACCGGTTCCTCGACGACCTGCGGTTCTTCGACGAGGGCCTCGGCCGGGATTTCTTCCACCGAAATCTCCGATACCGGTTCCCCTTCGGTGGCTGCCGCGTTGGTAGCGCTCTCGATTTCCTGCTGCATCAGAGCAACAACTTCGGCATCGGGATTCATCTGCCGCAACTTCGCAAGAGCTCCGTGAGCCAGATCGAGCAAGGAGTGTCCGATATAGAAGCGAATTTCTTCGAGGATTTCTTGTACCGCAGCGGGATCGGCAGCGGGTGTGGAGGGGGCGACAATGTGAGCTTCCTCTTCATTTTCACCGGCAGCGACCGGGGCTTCATGCGAGTTCGCATCCGAGGTTTGAACCGGCAGGGATTCTTCCGTAGCGCCTCCATCCCACTCACCGGATAGATCGATTTCCGTTTCCGCGATTGTCGAAGGCTGTATGTCGAATTCGGGGGCCTGCGCCTCAGTGCTCTTGCTAGCGGCAGGCGTATGAAAAAATAATCCGCCGCGAACGCTGGGGGCCGACGAAACCGGAACTTCTTCGACTTGCGCTTTCGTGGCTAGAGGACGCGACACAACGGGCGCGGCCACGGCAGATGCGGCGCGCTCTTCATATCTAGCCGCAAGTTCACCATAACGAGTGGCTTCTTCTGGATATCCTGCGTCGTGATAGATGGTTTCCAAAGTCCGGCAGCAGATTGCCGCTTCGGCAAACCTCTCGCCGCGGTTGTGCAGAGAGGCGAGACGCTGATTCAGGCGCAGATCCTGAGGGGCCTTGGGTAGAACGGCCAGCAGTGGACCCATGGCCTTGTCGGGCATGTTATACGAAATAAATAGTTCAGCGTCGGTCAAAGCTCCCCGAATCGCCAGGGCCACTTCATCTTCATATCGCTGATCGACGAAGGGTGCGGTGGTCTCGAGTTCCTCGATAAGTATGGAACCCTCTTCCGCGCTGATGAACTTCGGTGTCGACCCACCCACTTTTCCGATGATCTGCTGATAATTTTTCGCGTGCAGTTGGTTTTGAGGCTCAAGCTGCGTCAGCTTTTGATAAAAATCCCGGGCCTTTTCAAGATCGCCCGACTGCACATACGCGTGGGCCAGCAACTCATAGACTTCGGTGGTGTGACTGGTCTCGCCCGCTTTGGTGAAGAGGGCCAAAATGGATTCGAGGCTGGACGCATTTTCCTGTACGTGACTAATGATGGAATGCAGACTATCCATCATGCGCGTGGGATCGGACGACAGCAGCGCGTCTGAATATTCGTTGTAGACCTGTAGCGCTTCATCGAATTGTCCCGACACAGCGACCGCTTCGGCGTATCGATAAATGGCAGCGGGATCGTTGTGCACGGTGAGCAGCTTGCCCGCTGAAACTTTCGCTTCGGGCAAGCGCCCATTTTGCAGATACGCATTAAATAATGCGCTCAACGCCTCGGGATGATTATCAATGTCGGCAACTTTTTCCAGGTAATCGATGGCCGCCGAAGCATCGCCGGCATCCATCGCGGTGCGCCCCCGCATCAGCAGCGCATAACTGTTTTCGGGATCGAGCGTCAGCATCCTTTGCAGGATGGTTTCGGCACCTTCCAACTGTCCGCGTGATCGCAAAGTTTCTGCGGCGGCGGTGAAAATCTGCCAGGCTTCGGATTTCTTTCCTAGCCGAACATAGACTTCCGCCAGCTTCGAACCGCATGGCAACGTTGTCGGGATCCATCTCAAGCGTTTTCTGGAAAATGCGAACAGCCTGTTCCAATTCCCCGCTGCGTAAAAATTCTTCCGCGACCTGCAAATACTGGGCGCGCGCATCGTTAAACAGTCCCTGTTGGGTATAGAGTTCGGCGAGCCTCAGCACACCCTCGAAGGAGTGCTTGATCTTGCTGAGCTTTTTGTACATCGCGATCGCCTTGACCGTGAAACCTTGCGCGGCATAGGCGTCTCCGACACTTTTGAAACAGTCTACGGCTTTATCGACATTGCCCAGCCGTGAGTAGAGATCCCCAACGGTGTTCATCACCGTGAGGTCCTTGGGATCGGCCTTTAGCACCTTTTCATATTCAGTAATGGCATTTGGCAACTTGCCTTGCTGAACGAATTTCTCGGCAGCGCTTAGGACCTTCTGTTTGTTGAACCCGAACCCGAATGCCATAGAAGTTAAAACTCCAACTCCGGTGTTTTGCCTGCCTCCGAACCTGCCTGGAGGTAAGGGTTACAGCCGAATTGACCATCTTTTTTACTGTGAACCTGGATAAATTGATGGCCTGACAAAGGTGATTGTACGGCTGACCGCCCAGAATCGTATGGTTACCAAGGGTTACCAAAAGGGAGTGTACGAGTGGGTAATCGGGGAAGGATGTGATTTGTCAGTCCAGCGCTAAGGATGAAAAAGATGGTGCAGGGCGAACTTCCCGCCGTCCGTAAAAACTATGACGAGGTTCATAACGATCAGCATTAGATCATAGTGCCAGCCGATGCTTTTTTCTCCCCAAAAACCCGTTTTCCATACGAAGACCTTCTTCTGGATCGCGCCGAGCATGACGAGAATCAAGCCAATGGCCGCGGGCTGAGTAAAAACTCCCAAAGCCACGTGAATGGCTCCGATGAGTTCAGCCGCGCCGAGGAAGATGGTGAACCCACGACTCATCTCAATGCTTTTCCCCCGCTCCGTTGGATGCCTGAGATGACTCCACCCGCTGGAAAGGAAAATTGCGGCGACCATAAATCTGAGTAAGAGTAAGCCGAGGTCGGAAAATCGGAGGAGTTGCGGGAACATTTCCTTATGAGAGCTTGGAAGAGTGAAAAATGCAATAACAATTGCCTCCAGAAGCCTCCAGAACCAGCGTTAGCCGCAGCGTGCTGGTAACGGTTGAGGCACTATTTTCGGCTGTGGTAGCATCGTTGGCTTCGACGGCGGTTAAGGAGTCAACTCCGTGAAAATTTATGAAGGCGCAAACATTCGCAACGTTGCCATGGTGGGCCACGGGCACGCCGGCAAAACCTCGCTGGTCTCGGCCATGCTGTTTACCGCGGGCGCAACCCCGCGCTTGGGCCGCGTGGACGATGGCTCGGCCACCACCGATTACGACGAAGAAGAAATTGCGCGCAAGATGTCGATTGGCGCCAGCCTGGCCTACGTGGAGTGGGGCAAGACCAAGATCAATATTGATCGACACTCCCGGCTTCAACATGTTCGTCCACGAGGCCAAGATGGTGCTGCCCGTGGTGGATGCGGCCATCGTGGTGGTGGACGGCGTGGCCGGCGTGGAAGTCGTGACCCAGCGCGTTTGGAATTATTGCGAGGAATATAAGACGCCGCGGCTGATCGTGGTGAACCGCATGGATCGCGAGCGCGCCGATGCAGAGCGCGTGCTGGAATCGCTTGACCAACGCCTTTGGGCGCAATCGTGATTCCGCTCGAGCTGCCCATCGGCAGCGAGAAGAATCTGCCCGGCGTGGTCGACCTGGTGCGCATGAAGGCTTACACCTACGAGCATGGGCGGAAACGGCAAAGGGAAAGAGACCGAGATTCCCGACGACATGAAAGCGCAGGCGCAGGAAGCGCACGAGCGGCTGGTCGAACTGGTGGCCGAGGGCGACGACGAGCTGATGGAAGAATTCTTCGAGAAGGGAACGATTCCGGAAGAAGATCTGATCCCGGCGCTGCACAACGCCATTCGCGAAGACAAGATTTTCCCGGTGATTTTCGGCTCCGGCCTGGGCAACATCGGCGCCGACCGGGTGATGGATTTCATTGTGGACTACACGCCCGCGCCTTCGGAGCATGAGTGGGTGCAGGGCGAAGCCGCACGGCCAGCAACGGCGACGCCCCGAAGCGCCAAGAGACCGACGCCGAGCCGGTGTCGCTGTATGTCTTCAAAACCGTTTCTGATCGCGTTCGCCGGACGCATTTCTTACTTCAAAGTTTTTTCCGGCGTGTTGAAGAACGACGTCGACGGTGCAGAACTTCACTCGCAGATTCACAGGAAAAGCTTGCGCACATTTCAATCATGCAGGGAAAGACCGCGGTGCCGGTCACGGAGCTGCATGCGGGCGACATCGGCGCGGTGGCCAAATTAAAAGACACGCTGACCGGCGACACGCTGGGCGATAAAGCCGCGCCCATTCAGTATCCGCGAGTGAAGCTGCCGGAGCCGGCCATCACCTTCGCCATCGAGCCCAAGAGCCGCGCCGATGAAGACAAGCTGGGGCCGGGCATCCACAAGCTGATGGAAGAAGATGCCATGCTGCGATTCTTCCGCGATCCGCAGACCAAGGAATTTCTGATCGCCGGCACCGGCCAGCAGCACATCGAAGTCGTGGTCTCGAAGATGAAGAAGCGCTACCACACCGAAGTGGTCCTGAAAGCGCCGAAGGTTCCGTACCGCGAAACCATTCGCGGCAAAGCCGACGTGCAGGGCACGCCACAAGAAACAGACCGGCGGCCACGGCCAATACGGCGATTGCAAAATCAAGATGGAGCCGCTGCCGCGCGGCGGGGAATTCGAATTCGTCAACGACATTTTCGGCGGCGCGATTCCGAAGAACTATATTCCGGCCATCGAAAAAGGAATCAGAGACGCCGCCGCGCGCGGATATCTGGCGGGATTTCCGGTGGTCGATTTCCGCGTGATCCTTTACGACGGCTCCTATCACGACGTCGATTCGAACGACATGTCATTCCAGATGGCCGGCCGCATCGCCTTCAAGCAAAGCCATGGAGCAGGCCAAGCCCACGCTGCTGGAACCGGTGATGCCGGCGGAGATCACCGTCCCCGACGACTTCGCCGGCAGCGATCATGGGCGACCTGAACAGCCGCCGCGGCCGCATCCAGGGCATGGACAACAAAGGCGGCAACACCATCGTGAAAGCCGAAGTCCCCATGTCCGAAATGCTGACCTACGGCGTGGACCTGACTTCGATGACCCAGGGCCGCGGCAGCTTCAACATGGAAATGCACCACTACGACGCGGTGCCAGGGATGCTGCAGGAGAAGATCATCGAGAAGGCCAAGGCGGAGCGGGGTGAGGTGAAGGAAGAAGAGGACTAGGTTGAAGGCACGAGAGGCGTTTGAGTATTCGTACGTCAAAATCTCGCAAGGCGCAGGATATACGCGGCCCTATCATCATGCCCAAAAAACGCTTCGCGCGCCGCTAGTCATCTTGAAGAGAAAATGCCCTAGGCGGGTTTCTTTTTCCTGGTAGCTGGCGGTGTCCGCTTGCTTCGGACCTTGGGCGCCGGGATCAGGTCGACTGGCCGTAATTTTTTTGCCGACTTCCACAGACGCTCCAGGTCATAGTACTGGCGTGCCTTTTCGGTGAAAATGTGCACCACGAAATCTACATAATCAAGCAGTACCCACTCGGCTTGTTTGTAGCCTTCGATGTTGGTAGGCCGCATCCCGGCGGCTTTGAGGCGTTCTTCGACCTCATCGGAAATGGCTTGGATCTGCCGGGGATTACTGCCGCTGCAAACCACGAAGTAATCGGTGAAGGCCCCGGAATCTTTTTCTAATTCGAGGATGGAAATGTCTTCCGCCTTTTTTTCCTGGCAGGCGGCAATGGCGGCAGCGACTTGCTGTTGCAATTCATTTTTTTTCATGCGGTAAAGAGCGTCGGTGCTCGGCGTTGGTTGAGGACACGACCGCTTCCAACATTCTATCTGAGGTTCGTTTAGTGGCTATCCTGCCGTCGTTTTGTACAGACCTATTTTTCGAATGTACTCGGCCACGGCTGGATCGAGATATTTCGTCAGCGGACGCTTGGCTTTTACGGCTTGCCTGATGGTGGTTGCGGATGCCTCTTCATGAAGATCTCCCAACAGATGCAAGGTGACCCCGGCCAGAGCTAAGTCTCCGGTTGCCGACTGTTTGGAAAAAAGTTTGGTCGCAGCGGCTTTTGGGCGCAACTTTTCAGGCAGTGAGTTGGCGACGTCGGCGAGGGAATATCCCGGGCGGCTTCCTATTATGATTTCGCACTCTTGGAATATCGCCTCTGGTTCCCGCCATTTGGCAATGTCTTTAAAGGCGTCGATCCCAATGAGGAAAAACAATTTTTCGCTTTTCTTCAGGGTGGACTTAAGTCGCAAGACCGTATCGATGCTGTAGTTGGGATTCTTCTTGGCGCCGGGCGAAACTATGTCGGGCGCTTCCAGCAGCGAGGGCACAAGAGTCTTGTCGGTCAAGGTTGCAAGGGCCACCATCGCATAGCGATGAAAATAAGAAGCCATCGGCTGTTGCGATTTGTGAGGTGGGACGTTTGACGGTACAAACTCAATGCGTCCAAGTTTGAATTGATCTCTCGCGGCCCGCGCTAGAGCGAGATGGCCCTTATGGATGGGATCGAAGGTTCCGCCAAATAATCCGATATTCATCGTTTAAGTAATTCACCTTAGTAGAGCGGTGACCGGGGTTGTCCTAATTCGGCCTGGTGCATGGACTCTCGTAACTCGCGGGCGTTCCCGTTTCGGAACTACGATTGGCTCTATGCGAGTGAAGCTCCCCCTTCTCCGCAGACGCCATATTGCGCCTGCCCGCGCAGCTGCACTTCGCTACGGAGTCGCGGTCCTCAGCACCATCCTGGCAATCATACCGGCATTTTTGCTCTCTGATCTGGTCGAAAGCCGCCTGGTGGTTTTTGCGGTCGCGATCATGGTCAGCGCGTGGTATGGGGGATGGAAACCGGGCCTGGTCGCAACTTCATTCGCTCTTACCGTCAGCTCCTATTTCTCTTTCGTCGGTGCACGAACGCCTGCGGATTTTCGCAAAGCCATCATACATCTGACGCTGTTCGTATTCGTGGCGTTGCTGATTTGCTCGTTTAACGCGGCATTGCGATCAGCTCAAGAAGGATTGCGGCGATCGGAGTCTAATTTCCGTTCGTTGGTGATGAACGCTCCTTATGGCATCTGCCGCTGTAATTCGGATGCGATCATTCTCGATGCCAATCCAGCTCTAGTGGCAATGCTCGGGCGTGAATCTGCCTCGGAATTAGTGGGCATGAACGTTGCGAATCTGTATGCGGATTCGCAGGACTGGTTCATGGTTGCCGATTACTTCCGGTCCTTACAAGCGTTCAACGGCCTGCTGGCGGAATGGAAAAAGAAGGATGGGCTCACGTCGAGCATGCGCCTTTCGGGGAGGACGATTCGCGGCGAGCGGAACGCAATTTTCTTCGAGTTGTTTGCGGAAGATGTTACTGAGCGACAGTCTTTGGAACAACAACTTCGGCAATCGCAAAAGATGGAAGCCATCGGGAGGTTGGCGGGAGGGATCGCACACGACTTTAATAATCTGCTAATGGTCATTTCCGGGTATTCGGAATTTTTGCTGGAACGTATTGGCGACAATCCGGAACTGAATCCTCCGGCGCAGGAAATTGCGAATGCTGCGGACCGCGCCACGGCGCTGACTCGCCAGTTGCTGGCATTTAGCCGGAAGCAGATGCTGATGCCGCAGGTACTCGATCTAAATTCGTTGGTGAGCGAAAATTTGAAAATGCTCACGCGGGTGATTGGGGAAGATATCGACTTAATAATGGCTCCCGCGGCTGAATTGGGGGCAGTGAAAGCGGATCCAGGGCAGATGGAGCAAGTGATCATGAACCTGGTGGTGAACGCTCGCGACGCTATGCCTCATGGCGGCAAGCTCACCATTGAGACTATGAATGCGAGCCTGGATGAAAGCTACGCGCGTTTTCATACTTCAGCTTTGCCGGGCGAGTACGTGATGCTGGCCATCAGCGACAGCGGTTTCGGGATGGATGCGGAGACTCAATCGCACATCTTTGAGCCGTTTTTCAGCACCAAAGGGGCCAAGGGGACAGGGCTGGGACTATCGACGGTGTACGGGATCATCAAGCAGAGTGGTGGATTCATTTGGGTGTATAGCGAGCCTGGCAAGGGAACCACATTCAAGATCTATCTGCCGCGGGTAGAAGCAGGGCACAGCTCGATTGCGGCGCAACCAAACATCGCAGCGAAGGCGGGAAGAGGTCATGAAACGATTTTGGTGGTTGAGGATGAAGCGAATCTGCGCCGGCTTACCAGCGACTACCTGCGCACGCAAGGATATGTGGTGCTTGAGGCTCCGGAAGGGGACGCGGCGATTCGAGTTTCGGAGTCGTATCCGGACTTCATTCATCTGCTGCTTACCGACGTGATCATGCCGGGGATGAATGGGCGCGAACTGGCGAATCGGCTTGCTAAAGACCGTCCCGAGACGCGCGTGCTCTACATGTCGGGATACACCGAAAATGCCGTTGGCCACAACGGAACGCTGGACGCGGGGATCACGCTGCTGCAAAAGCCTTTCACACTGCCGGATTTAAAAGCGAAGGTGCGGGAGTTGCTGGACACTCCATTCAGTCAGGAGGCGGCGGCGACCACGCGTGCGGCCGCGCAGTTCCGTCCGATTCGAGATTACAGCCAGGAGAAATTAACGTCGTTCCGCGCGAAACGATTTTCGCTGCAACTGCCGCTGAAGTATCGCCCTCTGGGCGAGCAGGCTTGGCATACGGGAACTACGGAAAACATCAGTCGCTCGGGAATGTTATTTCGGGCCGAGGGCATCATCCCCACCAATGTTCAACTCGAAATCAATCTGGTTCTGCCGCGGGAAATCGCAGGCCTGTCGGCGGCAGAAGTTGTGTGCCGCGGGGAAATTGTAAGATCCGAAAGCACAGGGTCTAGCATGAACCCGGCGATCGCGGCAAAAATTCTGCAGTATCATTTCCAACACGGCGCGAAGTTCCCCTCGGCATAAACCTTAGCCCGCATCTTTTTGCGCATCACGCGGAGAGCATTTAGAATCCGTAGTTCCCAATTCATCGTACGCAAAGGACCTGTGATCCCACGCTATACCCGGCCCGAGATGGGCAAAATTTGGAGCGAAGAAAATCGCTTCCGAAGATGGCTTGAAGTTGAAGTGGCTGCGACGCAAACCCTGGCTGAGGCGGGGATGGTCCCCAAATCTGCGGCGAAGATCATCAGCGAGCGGGCGGATTTTAAGCTACATCGCATACACGAGATCGAAGCTGAAGTGCGTCATGACGTGATCGCCTTTACCACCGCGGTGGCCGAGATTGTAGGCCCGGAATCGCGCTGGTTTCACTATGGACTGACCTCAAACGATGTTGTGGATACGGCGCAAGCGTTGTTGATCAAGCAAGCGTCCGCAGTGATTGCGGAAGATTTGAAGGCACTTGCGAAAGTGCTGGAGCGTCGAGCCTGGGAGTTCAAAGATACGCCGATGGTGGGCCGTACGCATGGCGTCCACGCGGAGCCCATCACGTTCGGATTCAAGTTGGCAAACTGGTATTCGGAAGTCAAACGCGATATCGAGCGGTTCGGGCGGGCCGCGGAAGATATGCGGGTGGGCAAGTTTTCCGGCGCGGTGGGGACGTTCGCGCATTTGACGCCTGAGTTGGAAGAAAAGATATGCAAGCGCCTTGGATTGAACGCAGCTGCCATTTCGTCGCAGGTGATACAGCGTGACCGGCACGCGTTCTTCATGGCAACGCTTGCGGTGATTGCTTGCACACTGGATAAGATCGCCACTGAAATTCGGCATTTGCAACGCACCGAAGTTCGCGAGGCGGAAGAATATTTCAGCGAAAAGCAAAAGGGTTCGTCTGCAATGCCGCACAAGCGCAATCCAGTGACGTGTGAGCAGATCAGCGGATTGGCGCGGGTGGTGCGGTCGAACGCGCAGGCTGCTTTTGAAAATGTCGCGCTGTGGCATGAGCGTGATATTTCCCATTCCTCGGCGGAACGGGTGATCATTCCCGACTCCACCACCCTGGTGGACTATATGCTTCAGAAAACCACAAACCTAATTGACACCATGTTTGTCTATTCGGAGCGTATGAAAATCAATTTGGAGAGTACCGGAGGATTGGTTTTCAGCGGGCAGTTGCTGCTTGATTTAGTGGAAAACGGATTGTCCCGCGAAGACGCTTACCGTCTGGTGCAATCGCACGCTATGCGCGCTTGGAGAGAAGGATTGAACTTGCGCGATCTGGTGCTGAAAGATCAAGAAATTACTGGACGCGTACCCAAAAAACAGATTGACCGCGCTTTCGATTTAGAGCGTCAGCTAAAGAACATAGACAAGATTTTCGCCAGGGTGTTCAGAGAGAAACCGAAAAGATAAAACTTTGAAGACTGCGACCGCGAAGGGCACTCGGGTATGGAAAGCACTTGAGTCACTTCAAGCCCTCGCCGGTTATGATTCTCTCCCCTTGAAGTTGGTCTGGGGTGTATTAGGGGTGTTCATTACGGTTTCACCAGTGTGCGCTCAGACGGCCGTGGCTGTGCAGCCACCTGCTGCCCAGAGGGCGTGGAATCTGCTGCACGAAGGAGCGGCGGAGAAATCGTCCGAGCATCGTGCCGCGGCTGTCCGCGCGCTATCTCTGCTATTGGGCGAACACCGCGCGGTAGCATTGGCCATGAAGGCTCTTGGCGATGCGAGACCGGAAGTGCGAACCGCAGCCGCATCCTCTTTAGGCGAACTGCGCGCGACTTCTGCTATCCCCAGCCTGAAAGAAGCCCTCAGCGACAAGAATCTAACGGTTGCCCTCGCCGCCGCTCATTCCCTCATTGTGCTGAAAGATACTGCGAGCGCCTATGAGGTCTATTACGCAATTCTCACGGGGGACCGGAAGGGCGGCGGCCTGGTATCCGAGCAAATGGAAACGTTGAGAGATCCGAAGAAGATGGCGTTGCTGGGATTTCGCGAGGGCATAGGCTACGTCCCGTTTGGCGACATTGGGTATATGGCGTGGCGGGCGATCACCAAAGACAGTAGCGCCCCGGTGCGGGCGGGGGCGGTAAAGGCGCTCAGCGATGATGCTGATCCGATTACGCAGAACATGCTGGCGCAAGAGGCGGTGAGTGACAAGAGTGAGTTGGTCCGGATAGCGGCGCTGGAATCAATTGCAAAACACGGAGATCCCTCGGCCGTCGAAAAGATTGAACCCGCGATGAACGATCAGAAGTATTCAGTGAAGTGCGCGGCGGCCGCGGCCATTTTGCACTTGGAGGATATGAGAAAACGAAAGACCAAGCGGAGAAAGTAAGTGGAGTGGAAGGGGTGTCGCCCGTGAAGCCACGCTCGCGGCAAAACCTAAGCTATCGAGGGAGACGAGTTTAAGCCTTCGCGGGCGAGGCGCCGGCGTCACACAAACACTACAGGCGGTTCATTAGCGAAGCTACATAACCTGCTCCGAATCCATTATCGATGTTGACCACGGTGACATTAGAGGCGCAGGAATTCATCATTCCCAAAAGGGCGGCGAGGCCCTGGAATGCTGCCCCATAGCCGACGCTGGTGGGGACGGCGATCACAGGCACCCCGACCAGACCGCCCACCACGCTCGGAAGCGCGCCTTCCATGCCAGCGCATACGATCACGACCCGGGCGCGCGATAACGCGCTGCGATTCGCCAATAAACGGTGAATGCCGGCCACACCGACGTCATAAAGGCGCTCGACCTCGTTGCCCATGACTTGTGCGGTGATGACGGCTTCTTCCGCCACCGGGATGTCGCTGGTGCCCGCGCACACAATCGCAATGATGCCTTTGCCGTAAATCGTGTCATCCTTTTGCAAAGTGATAGCCCGCGCGGCCTCGTGATAGCGCGCGGCGCGGACTTTTTTCTTTACCGCGGCGAATTGACCTTCCGTGGCCCGCGTCGCCAAAATATTGCCCCCGTGTTTTGAGAGAGTCAGAAAGATCCCGGCAACCTGCTTCGGGGTCTTTCCCTGTCCGAAAATTACTTCGGGCATTCCTGTTCGCAGTCTCCGATGGTGGTCAACCTTGGCAAATCCCAGGTCTTCGAAGGGCATGTGGCGCAACTGCTCAACTGCGTCGTCAGGCGCGACATCGCCGTTGCGAACCTGCTGAAATAGTTTGTGCAGTGATTTTGAATTCAACTAGCGGCCTCAGATTCAACGATACCGGAAAAGATGGTGGAATTTGATGGGAAGGGACTGCGTGCTTAAAAATTCAGTTTAAGCCGCTTGCAAAGGTGAGAACAAAGCTCCGCCGCTTTTCCGGATGCGGATACGGGGAAAAGGAAAATCCGTTTAAGGTCGCTCCGACTCAATGTGCCTTTCAGAAACGCCTGGTGTAGACCCTTGCCGAAAGTATCACCGTTCTCGACATTGCTCGCGGTTCCCGAGTTGGAAGCGCCCGCACACAGTATTCGTGAGCCTAAATATGCCAGGGCTCGTTCTAATTTTTCCGAGGTAAGCCGCTGGTTTTGCGGCTGTGACTGGATTGCGTTTGCAAACGAACCCAATCCCTGGCAGGCGTGATGAACGAAGCGCGCTGCCTCTGCGGCGACGTGTTCGGAATGAAATCTTTGCACAACAAACGTATTGCATTGGGGAATGTAAAGGCAGCCACGGTCTTGCAAGGGTGCGAGAAGCAAAGTTTCGTCAGACACCGAGGCCAACAACTTGAGGAATTGCTTTGAAGAATAATCGATCACTTCGGGAAGCAAATCAATGAGGTATTTTGGTTGTTTCCCGTTCGACGGTGAGTAGCGATTGATATCCAGAAAGCGCAGCCAGCGATCAATCAATCCATAGATTGCGGGCGCGAAATCGACGGGGTCATTCTTGGTAGTTCTCCAGCTATAGAGGCAGTGGCGATAGCTTTCGTATTTTTCGAGTGGAGTAGCGTTGAATATGCACGCAGTCCGAGCATCGACGCGAACTGCTTGCACGGCGGGATTTTCCCGAGAAGCGGCCCAATAGAGGGGATCTACGTTCTGCAAAACAGTAAATAACTTTTCGTGCGGCAGCTCTTTTTGTGCGAGCGCTGGCAGGTGGGAGGGTGCGAGATGCGATTCGCCAATGAACGCGACGAGGGTTGCGTTGGGATGGCGCCGCCTAACTTCCGCCAATTTATGCGCTGCGTGACGGTCGCGGATTCCAATCTTGCGCAGGTCTTCGCGGGGCATGCAATCCAAGCCGAAGACGGCTTCCGCGCGTTGGCGCGCCGTCACCAGCAATTTGTAAAATGGGTCCCAGTCGTATCCCCAGTCCAAATCGAAACGGATTCTCTGCCGGAGTTCAGCCTCGTCAATTTCTTGGCGCCACCACTCGTCGAGAATGTGCTGGTCGCGTGAAAAAATGGTTTCTACGGCGAGCACGACGGGTTTGCTCCGGGCGCAATCTTTGATCAACTTCGCCACAAAATTCTGGCATGCCGGAAGCGAGTGATAATCGCCGACTAGGATCACGCTGGCGGCAGCAATCGAAGATTGAAGTTCGGAGGAGTCGAGAATTCGCTCGTAGGCCAGGAATGCCTGGGAGAAGTCCTGTAAGTATTTTCTGCGCCAGGTTTGATCGAGAGTACGAATTTCGGGGACCACGGTGGCCAACGTCGTTATTGGCGTTTTGAAAGGACTCGAGTTCGACGTGGTGGCCATATTGAATTAAGGGCCCGACTTTCCATCCTGCCGTAAATTCCCTGCCTCGCCCTTCTTTGTCTCCCCAGTCTTCGTGCCTTGACTTGTTCTTTGCGGCGTCCCTATGCTGAAGGGGACGCCATGCCGCCTGAACCAGTCGCTAATTTGACAGTCGCTACGACGGGCGCCAGCGGGTCGCTTTTTCTGAAACATTTCCTGACCGCTGTAGAACGCGATAAGCGAATTTTGCACGTAGATTTCATCGCCTCCGACAGTGCCCTGCGCGTGATGGCCGAAGAGCTTGCACTTAGCGGCCGCAACGATTTAGTTGCCAAAGTTTTGGGTAAGGCTTCCCGAAAAATTCATCAGCAGGCCAATTCCGACATTGCCGCTAACGTTGCGAGCGGTTCTTATCCCGTGGATGCGATGGTGGTCATTCCTTGCAGCGTCGGCACTTTGGCGCGCATAGCCAACGGCATCGCTTCCCATCTAATTGAACGAGCGGCCGATGTCAGTCTGAAAGAAAAACGGCCGCTAATTCTATGCGTTCGCGAAACTCCCCTCAATAAAATCCATATCCGGAACATGTATCGCGCTGCGGATGCCGGCGCGACGATCTTCCCCCTGATTCCAACGTTCTATAACCGACCCACCAGCGCCGATGAGATGGCAGCCCAGTTTGCCAATCGAGTTCTGGCGCATATCGGACTACCTCAGCCCGACGCCTACCGCTGGAAAGGCGGACGGTAATCAGGAACGGGTTACTATCGACGGTTCAGTTTAGGGGCGGGAGTAGGGAGCATCCAGATTCCAAGGGGCCATGTACTGGAGAGTGAGAGTGAGAAGTCAGCACTCAGCACTCAGCCAAAGGTAAGACATGTGGATGATTTTGCTGCGTGCGGTGAATTCTGATTACTGAGTGCTTCTTTCAGTTCTCCGTCGGTTGCGGAACTTTTGGCGGGGAGGGGACGTGCGGCATGCGCGGAATTTTGGGCATGGAGATTTCGGGATCGGGGGACGACGACGATTTGCGGATTTCGATGCCTCCGTGTTCATTATTCAAGACGAGATGCGGGCCGCCGCCGGAAACGTTTCCTGACGCGGTTCCCTCATCATTTTCGTTCGAGGTTCTGAGATCTGAAAAGTCAGATTCAATTTCGCCGTTGCGGGCACGCGCATCGACTTGAAATCCGGCCTTGTCGGGGAGGTAAATTTGGATGTCCCCCTGGCGGTTATCGACCTGCATGCTCCCCAGTTTGTTGACGTGCAGTTCGACCGTGCCGTTTTCGTTAGTAAGGCGAACGTCGCCGGACATGCCGCTAAGGCGAATGTCTTTCGAGCGGGTGGATAATCGCAGGGGGCCGCTGATGTTGGCGGCTTGCAAATCACCAGAGTCGAGATTCAGGTCGCCATCCAGTTTGGTGAATTCCATGTCGGTCCGGGAGGACTTGAAGGAGACCGGCTTCGCGATTTTGGAAAGTTTTAAAGTCTCCATAAATTCGCCGTCCAGCCGTACTGATCCACCGATATCTTCAAGGGTCACGTCTTCGGCATGGCCGCGCACTGCCACATCCGATGCGATTTGGGAGACCCTGGCGGAGCTGTGATCAAGGTTGAGAGTGACTTTGCCCTTGATGTCCTGCGCCGAAACGCTTCCGTGTGCGCTGCTGAGGTCGGCATCGCCGTCGCGACCCAAAACGCTTATATCACCATGCCTGGTGCTCACTTCCACTGAGGCTTTGCGCGGCACGGATATGGTCATGTCGGTGGAAACGCCATGATCGCCTGCCCCCTGGGTGTTGGCATCAATGGTGACAACGCTCCCGCTGGCGCTAAGTTTGGGCTTGGTGGAGAGATTGTATTTGTCGGCGTCTTGCTGATTTCGCGCGTGTACGCGCTTCGAAACGACGACGCGAATCTGATTATTGTCTGAATCCTGGATATTAATATTGCCGCGCTCATTGGTAACGTGCAGGCTGGCAGTCGCGGGGAACGACTGCGAAACTTCATCGTTGAAGGTGAAACTCTCGCCAAATAACTTAGTGTGACTGAATAGGTCGTCGTCGGAAAATCCGAAATGATCGCCCATCGATTCCCAGTCCACGCGTGAGGCGTGGGTCGCGGCGATGCCAAGGCCGATGATCATTATGATGAGAAATACTCCTCCGCCGCTAATGCCAGGGGAACGAAAGCCCTCAGCTTGGGCCTGCTGATGCTCGATGAGCTTTAGAACTCCCCAAACAATCAGAACTATTGGCCAATAATGAGCAAACCAGTGGCCGAAAGAATCGATGTTTAAGATTCCCATTGTGCCGAGAAGAAACAGCACGCCAATAGTGATAAGAAGAATCGGTCCGCTGAAGGAAGTGCGAACGCGGGGACGCGGTGTTTGAATTGGGCTAGCCATTTTTCACCTCGGTGGAAGCCGATGGAGTATCAGTGGGGGGGGTATAGGCCGGTTGAAAGCCCACGGCCGGAGGGGACGGGGGTGGCGGCAGTTCTGCGGTCCTGTTCTCCATCAACTTCATCAATCCAACTACCAATAACAGAACCGGCCAGGTGCGCCCGAAACCGGGGCCACCGAAACTCTGAATCAGAAATAATCCGCCGATCGTGATTAGCCAGATTGGTCCGGACCAAACGCGTTTGTTGTAAACCGTGGGAGAGGTGTAAGGACGGTGCCCTCCGACCATGCCGGTTCGGCTGATGAAGAGCCAAACCCCGAGGCCAATGAGGAACATTGGCCAAATGCGCTCTACGTTGAATTCGAAAATGCCAACGGTTTGGAGTAGGAACAAAACGCCCAAGCCAATCAAGACCACCGCCGCGGTGGGTACGCGGCCCACCGGGGTTTCATCCACCACAGGCTGGATAGCAGGGGCCGCGGATGAGTTCACCGATGGATTGATGACGGTGGCAGGGCGGTCAATCATGCCGAACGTACGGTTGAATCCGAAGGGATCGGGTGGTTGCAGGCCAGCCCGAATTGCATTGGCGGAACGCACGGAGTCCACGATCTGGTAGACCATGAAGAATGCCAACCCGATTCCAAGCACGGGCTCGAAGCTACCGAAATGTCCTGAGGACAGGCCCCAAATAAATCCGGTGAAGATCAGTAGATGGGCTAGCCCTTTGGCGTATTGGCCGGTATAAACCGCGCCGACGCCAAAGGGAAAGAATCCAGCGAGGATGCCAGCGAGGCCAGGATGCGGGCCTGGTCCGGTCACAACCGTTACGGGGGTGCCGCTGGGCACAAAACCAGGAGCTATGGGCGGAGTTGCTGGATGCACGTCTCCCAGTCGCTCGGCCAAACATTGCTCACAATAAATCACGCCCATGACGTCGCGCTTACAAGTGGCGCAGAGCGGCTTACCGCAAGTGCGGCAGAAAGCGACCGCGGGGACCGAAGGATGATTGGCGCAGTTCATGAGAGCCTCCTGTGAGTATTTCCATTCGCTACAGGGGGGGTAGCAGGGATGGCGGCAAGTACGGGCGCGTTATCCTCCTGGCTGTAGTTGCGATCTTGTCTCTTTTCTGGTTGTTCACTGGTGTTGTCTTTAGGGTGCTTGGTCTTTTCATCCGGCGCTGCTTCGGCGGGAGCGGTGGCTCGCTTGAAGTCCCGCACGCGGGATTCAATTTCATACACGAAGCGAATATTTTCGTAATACTTCACTACGCGTCCCGAGGTCTCAAAATAACTTCGCTTGATGGCGCTGGGACGTAAATCCACGTGACGCAGTTCGCCGACTTTGACGCCCGCGAGGCTCATAGAAACGGATAGGGAGAAGAACGCCATGCCGAACGACATGGCGAAGCGAGGCTGTTTGGCCATAGCGAATACTGGGGACGCGAGCGAGCCAGCCCAATCGCGCATTCGTTCCACCCATGTAACTTGAGAACCTCGAGCCACGGACGCGCGGGAGGTGTCGAAGCCGCTGGTGGCGACCAGTATATTTTCGATGAGGTGCTCGGGAGGTTGAAAGTCTTCCAGCGATTTCAGCCAGCGGAGGCCAGCGTCTGCTTCCGCGAAAAGAGGCCCGCACAGTGCGCAACTGCGGGCATGGGCTTGAAAGATTTTCTGTGCCTGAAGGTCGAGCTTGCCGTCCAATGCATCGCTGAGATTTTTATCGAACTCAGCGCACTGGATGCCGTTTTTTTCCTGGTCCATCATCACATTACCTGCCTATATGTACGTTGTAGCAGGCGGGCTAGTTCCGCCCGCCCGCGATTTATTCTTGATTTGACCGTCCCCTCAGGGACCTTCAAAACCGTGGCAATTTCCTTGTAATCCATATCTTGCAGATCGCGCAGGATCACCGCCTCACGGAGGTCTGGAGAAAGCTTCTGCAAAGCACGGTGCACCGCCTCGCGGGTCTCGCGGCTCTGCACACGGGCATCGGGAGGGGGGCTCTTGTCAGGGATGCGTTCGCTCAGGGGCATTGCATCCTCGTGTTCGGAGGGCGCGGCATCGAGCGAATCGGTGATGCGCTCCAGCTTCGATTTGCGAAAGTAATCGACCAGCAGGTTGCGGGTGATGGTGGTCATCCAGGTCATGAAGGCAGCGCGCTGCGAATCGTATGACTTCAAGCTGCCATACATCTTGATGAAAACTTCCTGGGTTAGGTCCTGGGCCTGGTTTTGCGAGCCGGAAAACCGATAGCAGATGTTATAGATGCGGCGATGGTAGCGCTGTACAATCTCCTCCCACGCCGCCGCCTCGCCGGCGACGCAGCGTCGTACGAGCATGGCAGCCACATGGGCGTCTTCCAATCAAACTCCCTAAGAGAGGAGTGGGATTCCCACAACAGCAGGGACTCACACTGTAGAAACATACGTTATTGTGAGTGCGAAAGTTCTGAACAAGAAACAAAGCATTGTAGCAGCGGGAATTCGACTGCAGGGATTTGGGGCCTGCGAGACTCCTTAGAATGCTGGGAGGCTCAAATGGTTTGGTGGCGTGCGGTCTTGGGGAGGGACTCTCAGTATCCTTTTGTCAGCGGGTGGATATGCAAAATATTTCACCACCGGCAGCATCTGATAGCCGCACGGTTTCTGATTAGTCTTGTCTAAGTAAGAACTCCTAACGCAAGGGTACGTGAGCGTTACGTTCAAAGGAGTTATTTCCTTAGCGAGGCCAGTGACCACGTCCCTGGGTCCCGACCCGACAGGGAGAGCCTGTTGGTTCAATGGGCTTTGGGCAGGTAATTGCATTAGAATAGGTACAACTCGGCATTTCCCGCCAGGTTGCGGGGGCTTATTTGACGCAACAACTTACGACACCGCCGCGCCAGAAGCTTCTTGACGAAGCTGCCTTCCAAGAGTTGCTGGCCGCCGCCTTTGTGTTGCAGCAGCACAACCAACTCGACGACAATCCTTCTACCAGCCCGACCGAGGTGGTGACGGAAATCGTACGCATCCAGCGGTTGATCCGCGGGGGCGAATCGAACCTGGTCGAGACGGCTAGATTGATCAGCGAGCAAGCGCATAAGTTCACCAAAGCAGACGGCGTTGCCATTGGCATTGTTAGCGGAGAAGACGTAATTTACCTGGCTGCGATCGGCATCGCCTCACGTGACTTGGGGCGACGTTTCCGGCAAAATGACAGCCTTTCGGAAAACTGCATTCGTACCGGCCTGACCTTTCAGACTTCCAATACGTACGACGATCGCAGGATGGATCCGCTGCGAGATTTTGCCGACGTGCGATCTTTTGTTGGCGTTCCCGTCAGCTTCGCTAATAAAGTTGCGGCCGTTCTAGAGATGCGATTTAGAACGGCAAATGCATTCACCGAAGGCGACGTACACAATTGCGAACTCATCGCGGCGCTGGTGAAGGAATTAATCACCCAAGCCGGCCAATCGCGAGGCCCAAGGGAAAATCGGCGGACGGGGTCGCAATCTTCTGATGTGCGGCCGGGAGAAATCGAGTCGACCTCGACGCGCGAAAACGAAATTCAAGATCGCGAAAATGAAGCAGTGAAGATTGATGCGCTGCGGGTGCAGTTTGCGGACCCACAGAACGCCGAGTTGCCGCCTATCCGCGAGGGAAACGATAAGGAACAGCGAGTTGCTGAGCATGCAACGAACCCGGTGGCTGAGGCTTCATCCAACGGCGCTGCGGTATGTCGCGGTTGCGGCCAGCATTTTGCCAAAGAAGAAGTTTTTTGCGGGAAATGCGGGATGAAGCGGACGATGGACGCCGACGGACCTTTGCAGGCGAAATGGGCGTCGCTTTGGTATATGAATCAGGCCCGCCCTCTAAGCGCGAACGAAGAAAATGGAACGGAGGTTGAGGAGAACGTTGGCGCGTTATCGCTAGCGAGACCACATAAACTGGAAGAAGACGATTCGTACGAGACCGACGAAAGAGTAGCTCACGATTCGGACGAGACCTCAAACTCCGCACTTAGCCTGCATTCCGACAAGATTGCGATTGAGGAGGCTGCGAGCCAGCCCCTGCACGTGGAGTGGCTTCCTGATGCCAACTCACCAGCGCCGGAGAACTGGTTGCAACGTCAGTGGCGCGTGAACCGTGCCAACTTCTACCTTGGAGGAGCTGCACTTTTGTTGATTGCAGTTCTCTCAGGTCTGGGATCAACTTCTTATTCGAGTGCTCCCACGAACGGGCCCCAGTTAAGTCTATTTGAGCGCATGCTGGTTGGCTTGGGCATCGCGGAAGCGCCGCAAGCGGCGGCAAAACTCGGGAATCCTGACACGCCAGTATGGGTCGATCTGCACACTGCCCTTTATTACTGTCCCGGGTCAGAGCAATACGGAAGGACTGACGGGGGAAAGATCGCAACTCAGCGCAGCGCTCAAATGGATCAATTTGAGCCAGCCCACCGTAAAGTCTGTAACTAGCTAAGATTGCGGCTTTGGCGGAGAAGGATCGGCGAATGCCCGGCGGTCTAGGGCGAGCTTTGGAATCAAGGTTGGTGTAGCAAACAAAAAGACCTTCGCGTGGGCGAAGGTCTTGCGAAACAACCGGGGAATTAATGGAGATCTTTGCTGTAACCTTGCTCCCCTTCTACGTTGACAACTCTCCGGTTCCAACGTCCAGTCTCATCACGCGTGGAGCATGCTTTCGTGTCGCCGCGCTTCGTACCAGAGGGCGAGTTCAACGCGGTTCCAGAGACCGAGTTTGTCGTAGATGGTTCGGAGGTAGTTTTTGACAACGTGCTCCGTGGTTCCGATGGCGTTTGCAATGTCCCTGTTCTTGAGTCCCTGGGCGACGAGTTCAATGACTCGGTGCTCGCGGTCGCTTGGACCCCGTTTTCCGTAACGTTCCCCTCTGAACATAATTGCCTCCGATATAAAAGTGTTGCGAGTTTTACTCGCTTGATACCGCTCTTTATGCCAAATTTGACGAACAGGCGATTGAAATGCGCTTTGACGGTGCGCCGCGCAATCTTAAGTTCTTTGCCTATCTCGTCGTTCTCGCATCCCTGTAGAAGCAGGTCGGCGATTTCCTTCTCTCGCGGCGCCAACTCATATACGCGCTCCTTCATGGATTCCCCCAAAAGATGAATCGTCCCCATACTCCAAGATTTCTGCCATTTGCCGTCTCTGGTTTTTACTCGGAGACTTGCCTAGCGGAGGACGAAACTTAGTTCCAGCGAATGTACCAAAATCAATAGCATTCACCTTGCCAAGCCACAAAGGTTTTTCACAGCAAATCACAAAAATGCTGGAAGTGGTGGCATTCGTTCGAGTTGCGAATCGGGGCGATCTTACAATTTAGTGAAGGTCAGGGGCGTTAGCTGCATGGGGCGAATAGCCTAGAAAGTGTTGCACCGCAACTCGAAGTTCTTTAGATAGAGTAATTAATAGACGCTGCCTCGAGGGCTGTGGACAGCGGACTGCGAGGTCGCACGCAGGGGGGAGCGATTCGGCAATCGGCATTGCAGCGACGAAGTGTCGGCACATTTTTTTAAATAAATTTTTATACGTAGACCAAACGGCGCAACCTAGGTTAAATACCTTAGGTCAAAATTTCCCGATATCAAAGATCGGCTGAACCAATTTACACGAATGGATTCTCGAGTTTCATAACTTGATTGGGGACATCTTTTTTTGCCGCCAAATGAGCGTCGTAGTACTCTACAATGTTCTTTTGACGAACGAATTGCCTGCCGCGGGCCTGAGGTCGATTACGCTTCCGCCCCGATTTTTGTAACGCACTCATAATCCAACAGATACTGGGAGGTTTACCGATTTGACCGCTTCCAACAGCCACCTAATTCCGCCCCACGGCGGGGAATTAATCAACCTAGCCGTTCCCGCTGAACGGGCCACCGAATTGAAATCACAATCACGCGAGTGGCCGTCTTGGGATTTAACCGCCCGGCAGCTGTGCGACTTGGAGCTTTTGATGTCTGGCGGGTTCTCTCCTTTGCAAGGATTCATGTCCAAGGCGGATTATGCGGGCGTTTGCGACGGCCTAAGGCTGGTGAGCGGCGTCCTATGGCCGATTCCTATCACGTTGGATGTTAAGGAGGAGTTTGCGAAGTCGCTGAAGCCTGGCAGCAGTAAGGTGGCGTTGCGCGACCCCGAAGGGGTAATGCTGGCGGTTTTGCATGTTGATGAAGTCTGGCAGCCCGATCGTGAAGCGGAAGCAAAATCTGTTTTTGGAACCACTAGTCCGGGCCATCCTGGGGTGGATTACCTGCTTAATAAAGGGAACAGCTGGTATGTGGGTGGAAGAGTAGAAGGCACAGAAACGCCGGCGCACTATGACTTCAAAAGCTTGCGGTTGACTCCAGCGGAACTCCGCGCGGAGTTTGCGCGGCTGGGATGGCGCCGCATCGTGGCGTTCCAGACCCGCAATCCCATGCACCGCGCGCACGTTGAACTGACTTTCCGCGCTGCGAAGAATGTTGAAGCCAATTTATTGATTCATCCCTCGGTTGGGATGACCAAGCCTGGCGACGTGGATTATTTCACTCGCGTGCGTTGCTACCAACTGCTGATTCCAAAATATCCGCACGGCACGGTGAAGCTGGCATTGCTTCCGTTGGCGATGCGGATGGGCGGTCCGCGCGAGGCTCTATGGCATGCTCTGATCCGCAAGAACCACGGCTGTACTCACTTTATTGTTGGCCGCGACCATGCGGGCCCGGGCAATGATAAGGACGGCAAGCCTTTTTACGGTGCATACGACGCGCAAGAACTGTTCAAGAAATATGAAGCGGAGATGGGCGTGGAGATGGTGCCATTCCAGATGATGGTTTATTTGGAGGACCAGGACCGTTACGTGCCCGCAGACGAAGTTCCCAAGGGATCGCGGGTGCTCGATCTATCAGGCACTGAGCAGCGGCGCCGCTTAAATGAGGGTAGCGAAATTCCGTCGTGGTTTACGTATCCGGAGGTAGTACAGGAGTTGCGGCGAAGCTATCCTCCTCGGCACAAGCAAGGATTGACGATTTTTTTCACCGGTCTTTCGGGATCGGGAAAGTCCACCATCGCCAATGTCTTGATCACGAAATTCTTGGAAGCTGGGGGACGGCCGGTAACGTTGCTTGATGGCGATCTGGTCAGAAAGCATTTGTCATCGGAGCTAGGATTCTCCAAAGAACACCGCGATATTAACATTCGCCGCATCGGATACGTTGCTTCGGAAATTACCAAGAACGGCGGAATCGCCATATGCGCGCCGATCGCCCCTTATGACGCCACCCGCAAGCACGTGCGGGCCACGATTGAGCCGCACGGTGGCTTTATCCTGGTGCATATAGCTACTACAGTCGAAGTATGCGAGCAGCGCGACCGCAAAGGGTTATACGCGAAAGCGCGCGCGGGAATATTGAAAGAATTTACGGGCATCTCCGATCCCTACGAAGAACCCAAGGACGCCGACGTTGTGATCAACACGGGCGAGGTCACTGCGGAAGAAGCAGCGCAACAGATTTTTCTGCATCTGGAACGCGAAGGGTTTATCGGGGCGGCGGTGTAAATACTTCGGCGTATTGAAAATGTTCCCCCCACGGCGCGAAGTCAGTGAGGATCCCATGTCGCAAAGATTTGAACGATGGGGAAGCACTTGACGTAATTGAGGGGGCAGAATATTTGAGTACTTTGATCCTATCCCGCCGCCCCAGCGGGAGGATCCCGCAGTTTAACGAGCGTAATTATCTTCCTACAACGCCGCCGTGTGCATTGATCGCGCTCGGAATTCTGCTATCGCAGTCAACGATGGTCCCCCACTACGCTATTGTTCGAGGTGGCGCTATCTCGTCTCATGGAGCGCGTTCGAATTGTTGAAGGCCGATCCATGGCTTGAGCTCGTCTTCACTTGGTCTGTGCCCACTAGATTCTGACCCTTGGGAGGGGCGCGTAGGATGTGCATTTGATAACGAGTAGTAACATCCGCCGGGTGCCTTGACGCAATTTTGCTTGAAGAAATGTTGATTGCCCTAAAAATTCTGATTGGATTTGTGGTCGGCACTTTGATTGGCCTGACCGGGCTCGGCGGAGGAGTGTTGTTACTCCCGCTGCTGATCTTCGTGCTGCATGTACCTGCAATCATGGCAGTGGGTTCCGACGCGGTGTTCAATTTCGTCACCAAAATTGGATCGAGCGTGGTTCATTGGCGAAAGGGCAACGTTCGTCGAAAAGTGGTGGCAGCCCTGGCGGCTGGGAGTATTCCAGGGTCCATTGCAGGAGTGAGTCTGTTGAGCTATCTACGCCAGATATATGGGGCGGGAGTAAACGAATTTATAAAGAGTGCTATCGGGATATTGCTGATAGTAATTCCGCTCTTGTTGCTAGCGCAGCGGCGCATCGAAGCCAGCGTAGCGGTCAGGCCTGCTACAGCCAAGTCGTTCATCGGCATGACGATCATCGGGCTGGTCGCGGGGTTTCTGGTCGGCATGACGTCAGTTGGGTCCGGCAGCATCATCATGATGCTGTTGCTGCTCTTTTATAGTTATCCGCCCAAGGTGATGGTCGGCACTGACATCGTTCACGCGGTGATTCTCACTGGCGTCACGAGCTTTTTGCATTATCGATTGGGGAATGTAAATCCGGGTCTGGTAGGTTATTTATTGATTGGATCGATTCCTGGTGGCTTGATCGGATCGCACTTGAGCACCCGGGTTCCAGTGCTGTGGCTTCGACGAATTTTGTGCGCAGTCTTGTTGTTGACCGGCCTCAGAATGCTTTGGGCCTGATGGTCTTAAACCACCTACTATGAAAAGTGATTTCAGCAGGGACACTCTGGAGCGCATTGCCTCGGCGCTCGAATCCGCTCGCAAGATTTTCGATCGGTTCACTCCGGGCGCGATCGCGGCGGAATATAAATCAGGACATGATCCGGTGACGGAAGCTGACCGGGCTGTTGATGCTGCTTTGCGCAAGGAATTGCTTCGCGAGGATGAGGGCTGGTTATCTGAGGAGACGGCGGATAATCCCGAGCGGCTTTCGAAGTCAGCAGTATGGATCGTGGATCCACTGGATGGCACGCGCGAATTCGTCTCCGGTATTCCAGAATTTTGCATTTCAATCGGAATGGTTGTGGACGGCGTTCCAGTTGCCGGTGGGATTTGCAATCCTGCGACGGGGGAAACTTTTATTGGCTCGCGCGATAGCGGAGTGACTTACAACGGACGGAGGGCCGCAACGACACAACGTAAAGAGTTGCATGGGGCCGTGATATTGGCGAGCCGCAGCGAAGTGAAGCGCGGTGATTGGGAGGCATTCAAGACTTCGGCATTTCAAACCAGGGCGATGGGATCGGTCGCATACAAACTTGCACTGGTTTCGGCCGGACTGGCGGATGCCACGTTTACACTCACTCCGAAAAACGAGTGGGACGTCGCCGCAGGGGCTGCTTTGGTATTGAGTGGGGGCGGTTCGGTCACCACTCCGGAGAACACGCAACTTCGATGCAACAATAAAAATCCACTGCTTTCCGGATTGATTGCCAGCGGCCCTGGGCTTCGCGGGCCACTCGAGTCATTGCTAAAGCCACATTCTGCGCAAAGGTCACGTCCGTGACCCTATAAAGTTTCTTCTCAAGCTTAGGTGGATCATCATTCACCCTCTGCTTGGGAGCGAACCTAGCCCTTTACGCTGACCTTGGAGAAAGACAGAATGGCGCGGCCGGGAATGCGCCTGCCGTTCGAAGTGGCGGGACGGAAGGTAGTGAAAGTCATGAAGTTGATCAACATATTCTTTATTTGCGGCGTAAGGTTGTCGGAATCCTGCGAGTCAGACAGTATTCGATAATCGTCAACCCTGCCGTTGGAATTCACGTAGGCCTCGATGACCAACGAATCATCGCTGACCGAATTCATGGCTGTACCAAATGCCGATTCTTCCAGCTCGGGTGCAGTATTGAGCATGAGAGGAACATCGGGATTGCCCGCCCGCAGGGGAATCGCGGAGAAGCCCATGAACATTCCAAAGATAAATACGGCGGTGACCAATCCAGCCATAGCCGGGAAAAGCAGTGCTCTGGCCGCGTTATCCACTCTGAACCAGATATTTTCCAGAGAAGAGTAACCTCGATCGGCGTGCTCGCGAGAAATCGCAAGCCGCAGTTTCAACGAGAGATCGGCGGGCGCTTCCCGCCTCGCAGCTTGCGCCAACAGTTGCTGGGTGCGGCGGACGGCTTCGAATTCTCCGCTACAGATTTCACATTCGCTTAAATGCCGACTCAGGCCCTGCATCTGTTTGCCCGTGACCTGTCCATCGAGGTATGGCGACAGCAGCGATTGCACCTGAGAACATCTCACGAGATCACCTCAAGCGGCTTGGCGGTCGGGCTCACGGATGTTGGCGGTTTGCGTTCCCCGGACACGCTTAGACCGAGTGAGTAGCCAGTCTTCTGAACGTATGGAACCAGACGTTTACGGAGAGCGTCCCGCCCGCGAGTGACCCGGGACTTTACCGTACCCAAAGAGATCTGCATAATCTCTGCTATCTCTTCATATGCCATTCCTTCAAGATCGCGAAGGATGATTGTAGTGCGGAACGGCTCGGGGACTTTTCTGATTTCCTGCTCTACGACGGTGCGCACTTCTTCGTGGGCCGCGCTGTCAAAAGGCGAGTCGCCGCGATCTACTAACTTATCTGACACACAAAAACACGCACGGTAATTCTGATTTGGTTCGTCGTCACCAAGGGGAACCTCTTGGGCTTTGTGACGGAACCACCATCGCCTGCGGTTCGAGGCCTCATGAATCGCAATGCGGTAGATCCATGTCTTGAGGCTGGACTGCCCGTTGAAATGCTTCATGCCGCGGAAGACTTTGAGAAAGACTTCTTGAGTGGTATCAGCGGCGTCCGCGGGATCGTTGAGGACACGATGGACCAGGCTGTATATAGGTTGATGAAATTCGCCGATGAGCGAAGCGTAAGCGTCCTCGGACCCAGCCTTCAGCTCCGCAATGATTGCGGATTCTGCCGTAGTGAATCCGATTGCCCCGGCCAAATCTCCCAAGGTGCCCGCCCCCGCCAGAGTGCTCATGGCGCCACCCAAATTATAGGTCGAGGGGAGCCCGCCCTGGTAGGGATAAATGAGGAAACCGTCTGGTAAGCTGGAATACGCACACTGGTATAGACCCCACACAGACCTCAAGAGTTCCGCCGGAATTTGCCGATTGTTGATTACTTTGGGGCCAGAAAGAAGAGGGCCCGTTTACCCCTATTCCTGAGAAGGAGGAGCTTCGGGAGCGACGGCTGGGGTGGAAGGCTTTACGGACCTTTTGACCGGTTTCTTCTTTGCAGGCTTGGCGGCTGGTTCGGTGTCATCCACTACCGTTTTCTTTGGGGGAGTAGAACTTAATGTAGCCTGGGCGCTCCTCAATAAGCTGCGCATCTGTGCGAGTTCAGTCTCTTTTGCGGAAGCCAGGGCTTCCATGCGTTCGGCGGCCAGATGACGGGATCTTTCCATAGCTCCAAGATCGTTTTGCAAAGACTGAAATTCGTCTTTTGAGCCGAAGGCCCCGGAGGATTCGACCACCGAAGCGAACACGTCATAGAGCGCGTCGAGGTTGCGGTAAAGTTTGAAAGTCTGAGTAAGGTTCTCGGGTGAATTTCGCAACTGTCCCACGATTTCCGGCATGGCCGTGGTCAAGTTCCGCTGTATCGATTGAACGTCGGCGTCGGTTTGCTTTTTGGTGGAACCGTCAGTCTTCCACTTTTCAATGCGCAACTTTGCCAGGTCGACTTGGGTTGACTGCGACGCTTGTTCCAATCCTGACAGCACATCGTTCAACTGCGTCATGGAGGAATAAGAGACGGGACCAGACGCATTCGCGGAGGTGGTCTGAGCCAGGCCAGCGGAACCAACGAGTAAGCTGGAAAACAGAATGCTTACGAAAAGCTTGGAGGTCATAGTTTCGTTCTGTCCGAAAACAGAATACGTGTTATGGCAGTTTTTTGAAAGATGCGGTTAACAGCGAGGTTAGGCAATAGTGGTTTGACTATCCAGGGGTAGTGGGCGAGAATTGATTCCATCAACTACACTCACTCGCGTGGGCCTGTGGCGCAGCTGGGAGCGCGCTTCCATGGCATGGAAGAGGTCGTCGGTTCGATCCCGACCAGGTCCACCAATTTTCATTCGTCGAGTTCGGGGAATTTAAGTAGAGTTCTCGGGCAATGTCTAGGCGAGGGATATTGAACCCGACACCCAATTAAACCATTCCGGGTATTTCAATCGTTAGAAAGTGGAGAAGGTTGAAATCTTCGCACCCGCCAGATTGCGTACGGGGCTGATGCGAGCAGGAGAAACATGAGCGCATGAAACAGGCTTGAACCAACTTCTGGAATAGAGTTTCCGAGGGCAAGATGCATACTGACGTGCGCTATTCCTTGGGTCCGGTGAGCGCGGACCTGTACCGCGGCCCCGAGCACCGCGACAGCAACTAACCCGAATGCAGGCCATGCCGACTTTAGTCTCTGACGGGTAGCCACAATTACCAAAACCCAACCAACTAAAACTGGGGCGCTGAAGTAAAGCAATCTTCCGATGCCAAAATAAATCATGGCGAAACCATCCACTCGCACAAAAGGCGTAATTGTCCCCGGCAGAAAGATTTTCCAACCCGACCACAAGGTGAAAGCAGCAACTAGATATGTTGCCGCGAGCAGGACAATAGGCGCAAGTCCAAACATTGCCCAAGGCGCCCGAGCACTCCAAGATTGAAACCGCGAACGGGAAGTATTTTGAATCATCTGTAGATCGCCTGGATTTGTCACAGCTGGAAAGAGTCGCTCACAAAAAGCCGACCAAATTACATTCGTTAATGCGCGAAAGTCGACGCAACCTTCCTGGAGCACCGTCTCGAATTCCCGCCCGTACCGCTCTCTCCACGGGCGGGGATATAGCCGGACTAATAAGCGACTCAGTGAGGCTTTCATAACGCTTCCAGCCTTTTCAGGCCGGCGCTACTGAACTTGCGTAGGGTGGCCAGCCTGGCATGCAACACCCGTGCTCCTTTGACCGTGATTTGATAAGGTTGACGGCGTTCTTGCGGCGGGAGTGGCGCAATCCATCCGTGTTTTTCCAAGCGCGCGATCGCCCCGTAAAGCGTTCCTGGGCCTAGCCGCGTCCCGCACAATACCTTGATGTCTTCAATCATGGCGTGGCCATGCTTGGGGCCGTTGGCAAGACTGGCGAGAACCAGCATCGGAGGATCGGAGTAATGATCCGCCTTGTCTTCCGGTTGAACTACGTTTCGCGTACTACGCATGACGTAGTTATCTCACAGAAGTCCCGCCATGGCAACTCTGCATTCCCCACTTGATCATCCGGGATAGAAGACCTGCCGTGGATCGTTTGGACTCCGGCGATACGACCACGCCTCGTCGATCAAGCTTTTGAGGTCACACTTTGGCTTCCATCCCAGCAGAAATTTGGCTTTGCTGTTGTCAAGCCAAGTTGACCAATAAGGCGTTTTCACCTCGACAGAAGGCATACCTCTCGTGTCGCGCAAGTATTGAGCTACTTGCGCGTAATCCACCGGTTCATCCATGCAGATATTGAAAGTCTGTTTGCGGGTCTTAGGTTGATCTAAAGCCAGTCCTATGGCTTCCACCAGATCGCTGACATGAACAAAGTTTCGTTTGACTGGCGCGCCATTTGGATCCAGCATCACGGGGACGGTATTGCTCTTCACGTATTCTGAGGCGAGATCGGGCCCAACCAAATCTCTCCACCTCGGCCCCCCGAAGACATCTTCGCCGAAAGACAAGGTGTACCTAAAATCGTCCTTCTCCATAATCCACGGAGCCCTCAAACAACATCCCCAGAGGTCATACTGGATGAAATACTGCTCCAGCATCACCTCCTCCAGGACTTTAGAAAGCGCGTAGCAGCCGGGATAAGCAGTATGCGGACGTTCTTCGGTCAGAGGTATCTGGTGCGGATAGAAGAAGTGCCCCAGCGCGGCGTCCCCTCCGATAAGAATAAACTGCTTGAAAGACTTGCTCATGCGGCATTCTTCCAGCAGCCAGAACAAGCCTTTGACAGTGACGTCGATGACCTGCTCGGGAATTTCCTTGCAGGTGGCGCAATGAACGACGTGGGTTATATCTTTCATCGCGGCCCGCACCACGTCTCTGTCCGAGATGTTACCCCGCACTAGTTCCACGGAGTCTTGGGGTTCAGGCACGCGGTTATGGCAGAGCGCGCGAATTTTTGTCTTTCCGCGACTAGGCGAGTCCAACAGGCTGCGGATGAAATGGGTTCCGACCTTTCCAGTCGCGCCTGTCACTAAAATGTATTTGCTAATTTCCATCAGTACACCTCTTCGATAGGCAGGAGCTACCATCGACACGCTCCATCGTCAGCAGAGCCTATACTAAATTCAGGGAAAATTGGCCTGGCGTGCACTCAACTTGAAGCGTGCGCTAACTCGGCCTACAATTCATCGCCTATGAAAGCCTTGCAATGTGTTCTGATCGCTATCTGCTTAGTTCTTATGCCGTTCAATGGAGTTCATGCCGAACAACTGGAACCCTTGGTAGCGTCGGTTCCGAACGTCCGCCAGTTGGTCATCGATCTTCCTGCTCAAGGGAAACTGGTGAATGGAAAGCCAGTCGGCAAGCATTGGAAGAATATGCTTAAGTCTCTCCATGGATGGAACGCTGATGCACGATATTGGAATTTAAAAGACGGAGTGCTGCACGGGGATTACGATGGCGGCAAATACCACAACTTCAGTTGGACGAAGAAGTCTTATAAGGATTTTGAGCTTAATGTCCTCATCAGAATGACCGGAAGAGACGCCAATTCCGGCGTTTGCATCCGCATTCATCCGACGAACGCGGACAATGCACCGGGATATCAAGTTGATATGGGAAAGGGGTACTGGGGAAGCCTCTGGGAAGATAGACGGTTCGGTATGGTTCAGTTGTTCCCGCAGGACTTGGTCCCTAAGCTAGTGCATCAAGGCGACTGGAACCATTATTACGTAATCGCCAAAGGGCATCACATTCAGGCCTGGCTCAATGGCGTAAAGACTATCGACGTGGTTCATGAAGGCGGGTTTTCCGATGGCAATATCGGCTTCCAGCTCTGCCACGGAGACAAACATACGACTATCGACGTGAAGACGCTTTACATTCGTATGCTGTAGAGGGTGGTAGGAGTAGGTCGGAGTCAATGTTGCGAATCCGACTGGTCTACCACCATTGTCGATAGACCAGCCGGATACTGTTTCCCATCGATTACTTATTTTCCTCTACTTGAAGTTCATTGCTCACCGAGAAGACGTTGGGGACTGAGTTTGCCTGCATCCCCGCGATTTGTTTATCCATCTGACGGGCTACAACGCCAACGAGGGTTATGTGTCCGTTTTTTACGATAATGTGAATGGGGGGCACTGCCCTGAGCGAATACATGTTGAGGGATTCATTGCCGTAGATAGCCCGGTAGGTCTGCCGTCGGATAGTGTCATCCATCGGTGAGGGTGGCAGAACTTCGATCTGGTTCACCACTTTTTCGACTCCTTCGATGTTCCGAATGGACTTTTCAGCGTCAGATTTCGTGGTGGGCGTTACGACTTGTCCTAAAAGGGTCACGGTTCCATCGGGCGAAACCTGGTACGCAAGATTGTCGAACACGCCGTAGAACGGCAGCAACACCAATTCGTGATGGACCTCTTTGGTGATGCGCTGCATGGCTCGCTGATCAAGTTGGGTGCTTTCCGCCGCCCACCCGGTCGTCAACGAGAGGATCCCAACACTCGCAAACAGTACTGCCATCGTCGCTTTCTTCATGGTCGTTCTCTTCTTTCTTCAGAAATAGACATCAATATGAACCCGGAATTAACCAAAAAGTTTTAACCGCTCGATTAAACGGTTGAAGCGTGGCAGGGCGCAATAGGGCAGATGCTGTAAGGAGAGTCACAGATGGAGGTTACCCATCCGGCGTTTATCTTATCTTTCTTAATGTCAGGCGACGAGGGAGCATCAAAGCAATCCTGACTTGATGTGGGCGTCGTTGACGGATGGTCCTTCGTAAGTCGCGACAATCACTTTTGATCGTGCAGCGGCGCAGGGGGATCCACGACATTTGCACTTCTATGGTGAAACCCGATCAGAACGAGCGACGCAACGATGATTACAAGACCGACGACCAGAACAAATGGATTTTTCCGGCAACCTCGAACAATCATTGCATCTCCTAGACAGAACGGGGACTGATGGTGCGATTGGCTTTATGATGCGCGGAACAGCTAGGCAGCCACTGCTTTCGTAAAATTTCCTGCCAGCATGGGCGAATTACGAGTTAGGTTCGCGGGATTGGCGGCGGGGCTGTACCCCAAGGTTCAGTTTATGTCGAATTGCTCCTGATGCAAGGCGGGGTCGCTTTTCACGATGACCGTCTTTTTCACCAACTCTTCCATCTCCGTCAGGGCCTTGCCGTTGTTGGCTTTCAGGGCTTTGGCAACTTCTGGATTGACTCGCAGCATGGCGTCGGCGTGGTCAAGATGCTTGGACATCTTGCGCATCTCGATGTAGATGTCATTGCAAACGGTTTGAATGGATTTTACGAATCCTGTCGAATCACAGTATGGGCAGGGCGAGCCGATGGTGCGTTCGAGGGATTGCTTCACGCGTTTGCGGGTGATGGCGACCAGACCGAAGTCATTAAACTGGAGAACTTTAGACGGGGCGCGATCGGCGCGCAGGGCCTCTTCCAGAGCCTGCATAACTTTTTGGCGGTTACGGCGTTCGTCCATATCGATGAAGTCGATGATGATGATTCCGCCAAGATCGCGCAGGCGAATTTGGCGGACGATTTCTTTGATAGCGTCGACGTTAGTTTTTACGATGGTGTCTTCCAGGCGCTGCGTTTTGCCGACATACTTGCCGGTGTTGACGTCGATGGCGACGAGGGCTTCGGTTTGGTTGATGACGATGTATCCACCGCTCTTCAGCCAGACTTTCGACTTCAGGGCTTTGTTGATTTCTTCTGTGAGCCCGAATTGCTCGTAGAGCGGGACTTCTTTGGTGTATAGCTTGACTTTGCGGACCAGCGCAGGTTGAAAACGGTTAGCGAAACGAAGCACACGTTCGTATTCATTTTCGGTATCCACCCATATGGCTGAGAAATCGGAGCTAACCTGATCGCGCAGCACGCGCTCGACAACGTTGAGGTCGTGATAAATCAGATTAGGAGATTTTCCGGCCTCGGCGCGGGACTTGATTTCGGCCCATAGTCCTTTGAGAAAGCGGATATCGGCGCGCAAGTCCTCTTCGGGGGCATTTTGCGCGGCGGTGCGGACGATGAAACCTCCCTGTCCATTCTCGCGTTCGCTGATGATGATCCGTTTGAGCCGCTGACGTTCTTCTTCTGAAGAAATCTTGCGAGAGACGCCGGTGTGGTTGACCGTGGGCATGTAAACCAGGAAACGCCCGGGGAGCGCGATGTGGCTGGTGATGCGCGCGCCTTTTTTACCGATCGGTTCCTTGGCGATTTGCACCAGAATTTCCTGGCCTTCTTTCAGCAGATCGCTGATGAGCGGGACGTTTTGCGGCTCGCGTTTGCGGAAATTTCTGCCGCCCCCACCGCGGCGTCCGCCACGATTGCGGTCGTTGCGATCATAGGCAGGACGGGGAGAACGTTGGGTATAGCCTGCGGTGGTGGATGGGGCCCTTACCTGCGCGTCGATTGCAGTGCCTTCGCCGCGAGCTTCGGCGTCGAGGATGGCTTCGGCCTTGGCCTGGGCTTCTTCGATTTCGGCCTCGACTTCTTCTTTTTCCTCGGCTTCTTTCTCGTGGTCGTCATTTTGATGAACCAGGGTTTGAGTAGCTATTTCATGATCTTCGTCGCCCTCTACATGGACTTCTTCATGATTGCCGTTGGCGTCACCCGCCTGTGTGTCTTGATCATCGGTCACTTGATGGGACGAATAGTGATGGGTGTCGGACTGCGACTCGGCTTCGGCCGCGATTTGATGTGTCGCTTCAGCGTGGTATGTTCCGGCCTCGCTGGTCTCCTCTTCCATCTCTTCAAAAGGAGCGTCATCTTCGAGTTCTTGAACGTAGTCGGACGACTCGGATTCTTCCTCGTCAATCACGACCTCTTCAAAGGCACCGGCAGGTTTTGTTTCATGCGAGATGTAATTAGATCGGTCTTCCGGCTCAGAGTGCGATGACTCGCCAAATACCGAAGCTACATTGATCTCGTGAAGACGTTTTTGTTCGCGCGCCCATTCCGATGAAGCGATATCTAGAGTGGCTTCTGAAGGGTTGCTGGGAGGCTGTTCGATAGGGATCTCGGTGACCGCTTCACTAATGGAATGGCTCGCCGAAGTGGAAAACAGCGGCTCATCTTCGGGAAAAGTCTCGGCTGAGTGGCGGGGATCTTCGGCGGTCCTGTCTAGAGCTGACGATGCAGGCGCGGTTGCCTGGACTGCGAGGCCGCGATATTTTGAAATGGATTCGCCGGGCAGGATAATTGGCTGATATCCGGGAGGCGGGCCATATTCGGATCGCTGCGGACGGTCGGTGCGCTCTGAGGTTCGCGAGGAGCTTTCGAAAGTCCGTTCCGGCCGCCGCTGCTGATTTCTTTCGGGAATGGGTTCCTCTGAGGCAGGTGCTACCGGACGATCTGCAGCAGGGCGGGCAAACTTTGATTCGGGCATGCGCTCGCCGCGCCTTCCTCTACGGCGGCGGCGGCCACGGAATCCCCCGCGATTGTCTTTGTCTTCCTGATCACGATTTCCATTAGGTCCGGTGGGTACGGAGCTGAGTTCAGGAGCATCGGAACCGGGATGCGCCTGCGCCGGCTGAATTTGTGCGGCGCGATGAAGTTCTCGTTCCTCGAAATCGGAGTCGTTGGCTTCCTGCTGGCCACCCTGGTGCGCCGCGCCGTTAGTAGGGATATCGTCTACTTCTTCGTGCTCTGGCAACTCCATGAAGTCTGAAACATAAAGAAAGGCGTCGCGCTCGAGGCCGATGTCCACGAATGCGGATTGCATTCCGGGAAGCACGCGGGTGACGCGGCCTTTATAGATTGATCCGGCTAAGGTGTATTCGTTTTCGCGTTCGAGGTAAATTTCGGCGAGGAGGTCGTCTTCGACCACCCCGACTTTGATTTCGTGAGGGGTGGATGACACAAATAGTTCTTTTGACATGCTAACTCCGGACTGCGCCGCTATGCGGTCACAGTTCACCCGGAAGAATGGCGGAGGAAGCGGGAGGATCGAGTGCCATGATGGTAGGCTGGAGCGAAGCACGGCGTGGGCTGCGGAGCGAACTCCGTAACCTCATCCGTGGCGTAAGCCTGGTAATCTTTTGCACTTATAGCGTTGCGTTGTACCGGGGTTGTGGCCGCTCTCTCTATTTAGAGGGGGCCGTTTACCCGCCCGGCAGCGCCTTAGCTTCAATCCTGCCCGGCTTCTAACTGCTGTTCTGGCCGGGTGAGTGTCCTCTTAACGTGAGGACGGTCGTTATCTTAGAACGGTTTATAGCTCTGTTTTGGCTCTAAAGCTGGAAGCCTTTTGCATCAATTTTTCGCGCCTGGCTAGCGCGGCGTACTCCTTGCCTAGCTGTTACTAGCTTAGTTCACAAACCGGCGCATGCGGACATTCATTACCATGCCCAGCGCCAAGAACATAAACAGGACAGAAGAGCCGCCATAACTCATCAACGGCAAGGGTATCCCCGTGACCGGCATAAAGCCGACCACCATGCCAACATTGACCAGGATATGGAAGCTAAGCACAGCGACCACACCCATTACCACAAACGTGCCAGCGCGGTCGGGCGCTGTTTGCGCGTTCTGGGTCAAACGCATTAGCACTACAAAGTATAGCAGCAGAACGGCTAAAGCACCTACAAACCCATGTTCCTCGGAGAAAGCGGCAAAGATGAAGTCGGTTTGGGGGACGGGTAAATAGTCCAGATGGGTCTGGGATCCGTTGCTACTGCCCCATATACCCCCGGACCCGACGGCTATAAGGGATTGAATGACTTGGTAGCCGGAGCCTTGTTTGTCGGCATCGGGTTGCATGAAGCTGGTCAGCCGGTCGCGCTGGAAGGGCTTGAGCACATGCCATGCAATCGGCATCATGGCTCCAGCGATTATCAGGACGACGAGTCCCTGCTTCCAGCGTGCGCCGCCGAGGAAGAGACCCATAATTGCGATGGGAAGATAAGTAAGCGCGGTGCCTAGATCTGGCTGCCGGAGAACCATGAGCATCGGAATGGCGACGATGGCGCCGGCTTTCATGAAATCCGACCAGGAGAGCTCGCGCTGCTGGAGGTCGGCGAAATACTTGGCGACCGCTAATATGAGGATAAGTTTGACCCACTCCGAGGGTTGGAAGTGTTGTCCCCCTGGCATTTTGACCCAGCGGCGGGCGCCTAGATACTTTTGTCCGAAGATCATTACTGCGAGCAAAGAGGCGATTGAGGCGATGTACATCCAGTGAATCCGGTCAAGGAGCAACTGGTAATTCAGCAGGCTCATCAGGAACATTCCGCCGAGTCCGCCGACGATCCAGTAAATCTGCTTGATGTGCGCGCCGGCGAACTTCGTATGCATGGTGGCACTGCGGATCTCGGTGACTCCCAGAGCACAGATCAGGAGCACGAAGATCAGGAGTACCCAATCGAAGTCGCGGAATGAGATATAGCGAGACATTTTCGGCTGTTAGCTGTTAGCTCTTGGCTCTTGGCTCAAAAACAAGTGCGCGAAGGGTGCCCCATCCTTGCGGGTTCATCGCAAGGGGGGAACGTCAAGCCCCAGTGCAGTTTCTGAACTCACTTAAAACCACCAGATGTGCTGCCGGCGGTCTGGTATCCCACCCTTCGCAAAAGGCGCGAAGGATGGGGCACCCTGATTCATCGTGACGCCGGCCAAGTCAAAATTTTGAAACCTACTCTCGTTCATCGTGACTCCGACCAAACCTACCCTCGTTCATCGTGATGCCGGGATCTACATCTTCCAGATGCAATCACAGTTACTGCACTCCTGGGGCGGCCATCGCCAGTGGAGCCCGTTGCCGTGCGATCTCCATCACGAAATGTCCGGCTTGCAGATCCGTGTCGGTATCGCTGACAGGCGCAGCCCACAACGCTCCGACATCCACCTTTGCATTGCTGGCGACTTTCGTGGGGACGCGATGCTGCTTGTCAACATAAGCTTTGATCACCTGCGTTGCCAGGCGCGCTGCCAACTTTCCATGCTCTCCACCTTCGAACAGAACACACACAATGATGTCGGGATTGCGTCGCGGGGTGAATCCTACAAACCAGCCGTTTTGAGCGAAATCGGAATTGTTCTGGTGTTTGGCGCGAAGGGCCAAGGATACGATTTGCGCCGACCCAGTCTTGCCTGCGATGTCTATGCCGGGCACATGAGCAGAAGGTGCCGTACCCTCGGGAAGCAAAACTCGTCCCATGGCATCGGTGATTACATTCCATCCCTCTGGCTGAATGGAAACATTCTTCAGTTCCGGAGCGTGGTTGGCCTGAACATATTCAGTCGGTAATTCAGAGGGATTAGTCACGTGCGGCACCACCATGCGGCCATCCGTGGATATTGCGGCGATCGCGCGCATAAGTTGAACTGGCGTGGTGGCGACCGCGCCCTGTCCAATGCCAACCGAAATTGTTTCCCCGGCAAACCACTTCTGCTTAAAATTCCTGATCTTCCACTCTTCGGACGGCATGACCCCGCTCGCTTCCTGGGGCAGATCGATGCCCGTCTTCTGGCCTAGTCCTAAGGCGGTTGCGTATTTAGCAATGCGATCGATTCCAAGTTTCTCGGCAAGCGTATAAAAGAAGACATCACAGGATTGATAAATGGCCTTGGTCAGATCGACCGCGCCGTGTCCCGTCTTCACCCAGCATCCGAAGCGGCGTCCATAAAAACTTGCCCCGCCGTTGCAGTGGACATTCAAGGTTTGGGCGATGCCTTCTTGCCAGCCGGCAGTCGCCATCAAAATTTTAAAAGTTGAACCGGGCGCAAGTTGCGCTTGAATGGCCTTATTCAGAAGAGGTTTGTCGGGGTCGTTGACCAGCTTGTTCCAATCGTTGCGCCTGATTCTCACCGCGAAATCATTAGGATCGAAAGTAGGCCGGCTGACCATGGCAAGAATTTCGCCGGTTTGCGGATTCATCGCGATGATGGCTCCGTTCTTGCCTTCGATGGCCTGTTCGGCGGCGATTTGTACGTCAATGTCCACCGTTAAGCGGAGTGGTCTCCCCGGCTCCGCGGGCTTTTCCGCCAACTGACTCATTTCTTTGCCGTGACTGTTCACGACCACTTGCCGCGAGCCATTCTTTCCCATCAAAATCTGGTTGTACTGAAGTTCGACGCCAGACTTTCCGACAACGTCGCCGGGATTGTAGAACTCCCATTGCGATTGATTGAGCATGTCCTCGCTCACTTCGCCGACGTATCCGAGCAGATGCGCCATGAACCCGTTACGCGGATAAAGGCGCCGGTGCGCCATGATGGTGTCGAGTTCCGGCAGTTCGTTTTTGTGCGCTTCGATGAAAGCTAGCTCGTCGGGCGTGATGTCATCCTTCAAATAGATAGGCTGGAACTGCGGCACTCCGGCGAAATGCCGGATGCGGTTGCGCACGTCTTTTGGATCCAAGTGAAGTCCCTGCGCGATCAGGTCGGCGTCGGCGTTCAGGTCGCGGGTGGAGTCGCGCATCAGAAGGGCGGTGAAGCTGGGATAGTTATCGACAATCGTGCGACCTTCGCGATCAAGAATGCGGCCGCGCGGCGCCAGGATGGGAACGTTACGAACGCGATTTTTTTCGGCGAGAGTGGAGTAAGAATCGCTCTGCATGACCTGCAACTGCCAGAGGCGGTAAGCCAGCAGCAGAAAGACAGCCAGCAGGATGTACTGCACAGCGGTCAGGCGGAAAGGCGAAACTTTTTCGTCGCGTCCAAACATTTCTTTACTTGGCTTTATTCGATTGTATCGCCGTAATCAAATTGCTTGAATGAAACGAAAGTACTGCATAAGCGAACGATCACCTACGAACCCTTGCAACGACTACATAAAATCAAAGGCGGCGGATAAGAGTATCCGCCCTACATGATCAAGTTCTTTGCTTAAATCGGTCCAGCACCGCAAACAACACAACGGCGAGAATTGCGTTTGCCAACGCGGAGCGCAGTTCATGTGGCCAACTCCATTGCATCGTCATATTCACCAAGCCTCGCGCAACAGTGAAATAGACCAGTTCTTGGACCACATAAAAAACCATCGTTACCAGGAAGCGCGCTCCCGCGTTTTCGACGTCGAGCTTCACTCCCAGTGATGAAGCGCCGTATCCGACGACGGTTTTGGCAATCCCAAACAGGCCGAGCGGATGCGGAGTCAACGTGTCCTGCAAAATTCCTATCAGCCCACCGGTCAGCAACCCCGCGATCGGGTTGCGGCGAGCGATGGCGAAAAAAATAACCACCAGCAGCGGCAAATCGAAAATCGCGAAAAATGGCAGCCGCAGTGGGATGAACGCTTGCAAAAATATCGCAATGAGGGGAGCGAGTATGGTGATCGGCAGTCCAAACCGGTAAACCTCAATCTGCTCCTTCGATGTGTAGGTGATGGGCACGCTATTGAGGGTGATCCTGCGCAACAGAGGGCTTCACTGGAGCCGCCTGCGAAGGGGATGGTTGAACCGTAGCGGTGGGAGCGTTGGTATTTTCCGGCGTCGCGACCGGTGCTGCTTGCGGATTCTTCGGATCAATAGCCGGCGGCTTGTCGGGAACGGAAGGCAACCGCTGCGCCAAAATATCCACGGCCCGCGGCACTGCTCCGGCAACATCGGGTTGGTGCTCTTCTTTCTGGGTAATAATGAGCACCTCTTCCAGCTTTCCCAGATCAGCTGCGGGCTTTACTTTGATGGACAGAAAAGATTCCGGCCCGCGAGTCGCCCGCGCTACTGTCCCGACCAACAATCCCTTGGGGAAAATTTCATCCCCGCCGCTGGTGAGCACCCGTTCGCCGGACTGCACTTGCTCGTCGTTCATGATCTTGTCAAGAACGATTTCGTTCCCGGCAGTTCCTTTTAGAACGCCCTGTAAACGAGACTGCTCGAGAATGACGCCAACTCCGCTGGTCTGATCGTCGACCAAGAGGACTTGCGCCGAGGACTTGAAAACGTGGAGGATCTTGCCGACAACACCGTCTCCCGTGATGACGGGCATATCCCGCTCGATGCCATCACTGCTTCCCTTGTCGATGGAGATAGCGCGGGAATGCTCGCTGCCACTCGAACCGATCACTTGCGCGGCAAGGGTCTTAGAAATGAATTGTTCTTTGAAGCCCATCAACGCTTGCAGGCGGCGGGATTGTTCGGCGTCGTTATTCAGCCGGACTTCTTCCAACTGCATGCGTTGAATCTGTTCTTTGAGATCGCGATTTTCTTTGCGGACGCCGCGCAGATAAAAATAATTGTGCCAGATCCCGCTTGTCCCGCTTTGAAGGCGGACGATTGCCTTTTCCAGCGGCGTGATCGTGCCATTCGACCACACTCGAAGCAGGCGCGTGGAGCGGTTCTCCTCGGTGCGCTTGACCTGAATACCCAGGATCAAGACCTGCGCAAAAAGCACCGCCACGAGCACGGACACATTGCGATAGCGGGAGATTATGTTTTCCATAGAGCAGCTGTGAGTTACTGGTTTTAGTACTTAGAGCTGCTTACTCTATCGAAATTTTTCGCAGCAGTTTGAAATCGCTGAGCATTTTCCCAGTACCCAGAACGACGCTGCACAATGGATCATCGGCAATTGAAACCGGAAGCCCAGTTTCTTCGCGAATGCGCTTATCGAGATTCTTCAAGAGCGCTCCACCTCCGGTCAGGACAATTCCCCGATCGCTGATGTCGGCAGAAAGTTCAGGCGGAGTTCGCTCTAAAGCTACGCGTACTGCATTCATGATCGTAGAAACACACTCGCTCAGAGCTTCGCGGATTTCGCTGTCATCCACGGTAATGGTCTTTGGAACGCCTTCGATCAGGTTGCGTCCTTTAATTTCCATGGTCAGCGGCTTGTCCAGCGGATATGCGCTGCCGATCTCGATTTTGATCTGTTCTCCGGTACGCTCGCCGATCAGCAAATTATATTTCCGCTTGAGGTAATTCATGATGGCCTCGTCCATTTGATTGCCGGCCATGCGCACGGAACGCGAATAAACGATGCCGCTAAGCGAGATCACCGCAATGTCGGTGGTTCCACCTCCGATATCGACGACCATATTGCCGCTAGGTTCGGTGATGGGCAGGCCGGCACCGATTGCCGCCACCATGGCTTGTTCCACGAGATAGACTTCGCTGGCTTTGGCGCGATAGGCGGAATCCATGACCGCGCGCTTTTCCACTTGAGTAATTTCCGATGGGACACCGATCACGATGCGCGGGTGTACCAGCATCTTGCGGTTGTGCGCTTTTTGAATAAAGTAATTCAGCATCTTCTCGGTGACTTTGAAGTCGGCGATCACACCGTCTTTCATGGGCTTGATGGCGACGATGTTACCGGGAGTGCGTCCCAGCATCTCTTTCGCTTCTTTTCCGACGGCCTCGACTTCGCCGGTGTTTTTGTTGATGGCCACGATGGATGGTTCGTTAACTACGATGCCTTTGCCGCGCGCATAAACCAGCGTGTTGGCGGTGCCAAGATCGATGGCGAGATCGCTGGAAAAAACGCTGAACAGCGACCGCAGGTTGTGCATCCGTGTTCCGTTGGAATGAAAACCGTTTTGTGACATAAAGGGAGCTTCCCTCAGCAAATTTAATTCCGGGAAATTCCCCGGAGGTTTTTTCTCAGCGAACTATTGAATCTCGACTTTTTTCTGCAACGTGTTCACCCCGCCCTTTGCATTCTGTGCGGTAATGGTGATGACGCTTTCTCCCGGCGGCAGCGGTGGCGTGAAGTAATGGAACCCGCCGTCTGCCCCAACTACGGGTACTTCGCGGCCATTAACCATGACGCGTGCGCCTATTTCTGTTTTTCCGGTAAGTTCCAGAACGTGCCCGTGCTGAATGAATGGATCTAAGTTGAGCCCGATGGACTGCTGATCTTTATCTTTGGGGATGATGGTAAAGCGGTTCTTTTCCCCTTCCGCTGATTCGGTGCCTTCACTGTCGTAAGACTGCACCACCCAGTAATAGGCGCCTTCTTTCAGACCAGAAACCATTACGTCGGCGCTGGTGACTTTCTTGTCCATCATGGTCGAGGTGAAATATGGATTGCGTGAAATCTGCAGGCGGTATCCGGCTGCGTTGGCCATGGGTGTCCAAGAAAATTCGATGGCATGGGGCTCGCGCGAGATAAAAATCGGCATCATGTTCGCAGGAGAAATCGGCGTGGGAGGCCCGATTTCCTTGGTTTTCTGAATGCCGGGAGCATCCGTCTTGAAATTGGCTTTTTCCCAATCTGCCAGTTTTACGACCTCTCCATTACGGCTGACTTCGCCGGTTCCTTTTTTCATCAACACTTCATGCTGATGGGTTTTCGGATCGTTGCTGACTCTGGCGGCGCTATCGGGGGCGAGGGAGGCCGTAGCTCCATCCAAAATCACTTCCGATTTCGACCCCTGAACATACGTTCCGGTCGCAAGATCAACTGTCCCGGTACTCACCGCAACTGAAACTGTGGTCTGCTGCTGATCGTTAGCTGAATTTTCTTCGATTACGATCAGAGAGTCCTGCTTCACGGTGTAGTTGGTTCCATCGTTGAATACGATCTTCGCCATGCCCTCGGAGCCGGTCTGCACCACGTCTCCCTTCTCCAGCGGAAGGTTGTAGTCGGCGGTTGCCCAACTATTGCTCGCGCCCTTCTTTACCCGAACGGTTCCGTCCAAGCGCGGTGAAGTGCGCCTGCGAGCTAATTTCTTTAGATTTGCGCGGCTTCCCGCCGAGTCCGGCGACTTTTTCCAGCATGTCGGTGGTCAAGCTGCCGACCGCTCTGACTCCGCTATCAGTGAATTGAGGAAAAGCAACTCGCATTGCAACACACAGCACTGCAATGACCGCGACGATAAAAAAAATCACGCTGCGGTACGTGACCGTTTTCCAGGCGACCTGGATTCCGGACTTGCGACTTGATGACACCAAGGCCAATAGAACCAGCCAAACCTAAAGAATATGGGGTAGTGAAAACATTATCACAGCCAAAACTGGCGGAAGAATAGGTAATCAACTACGCGCATTACCTTCGTGCTGTGTACAGTTTGCGGGGAATCAGGCAGATGAGAAGGGGGGCAAGGTCGTTTTAATTGAAGATCGAAAAATCGCGGGGAGAGCACCCGCGCAGACACGCGCTATCCAACGCAGCAACGGATGACCCGAATACCTATCCCAAGGCTCTTCTCATATCGCTGCTGGTGCCTCCTGCGGCCGGGACGTAGCATTTCAGGGTGTAATCCATGACCATGCGGTCGGCATTGAAGCGCCAGCCCAGAGTGCGGATGGTACGTTTCATGCGCTTAATCCAGCCTCGAGGCAGACCATCGCGGTCGCGCTGATAATAGAGTGGGATGACTTCTTCCTTAAGCACCCGATAGAGATCTTCTCCATCGCGGCTATCGTGAACCGACATGTTGGAGTGAGTTCTACCCGTGCCGATGGCGAATCCGTTGAGTCCGTCATAGGCTTCGGCCCACCAGCCATCTAGGACGGATAGATTGAGGCCTCCGTTGAGAACCACTTTTTGTCCGCTGGTGCCGGATGCCTCCAGCGGGCGGCGAGGATTGTTGAGCCAAACATCGACACCCTGGACGAAATGGCGTCCCACGTTGATGTCGTAATCCTCGACGAAGACGAACTTATCTGCGAATCGGGGGAAGCGCATCATTTCCGCGATTTGTTGCAACATGCGCTTGCCGGGTTCGTCACGGGGATGCGCCTTTCCGGCAAAGATAAATTGAACGGGATGCTTGGGGTCATTCACCATCGACGCCAGGCGCTCGATATCGACAAGCATAAGGTCGGCGCGCTTGTAAGTGGCGAAACGGCGCGCGAAGCCAATAGTGAGTGCGTCAGGACTGAGGACGCGGCTCAGGTGTTGCAGGGTTTCGGGCGACTCTTCGCGCCGCGCCGCCTGTTCAATGGCGCGATGACGGACGAATTCGATGAGGCGTGACTTAAGATTGAGATGGGTCTCCCATAGTTCGCCGTCATCGACATTTTCGATTCCGTCCCAAATCCTCGGCTCGCTGCCGTGAGTGTGCCATCCGGCGCCGAGATGGCGGTCGTAGAGACGAAACATTTGTGGCGATAGCCACGATGGGACATGAACTCCATTGGTGATGTGCCCGATAGGAACCGTGTCTTGTGACTTGCCAGGATAAAGACCGGTCCACATGGCGCGGGAAACTTCACCGTGCAGCGCGGAAACCGCGTTGGCACGGCGAGCCAGTTTTAAGCCTAGAACAGTCATGCAGAAATCTTCGCTGCGATTGTCCGGGTTTTCGCGGCCAAGCGCCATGAAGCGATCGTGAGATAGACCTAATTGCTCGCGCAGCGGCCCGAGATGTTCTTCCATAAGATCGGGGCTAAAGCGGTCGTGGCCCGCTGGTACTGGAGTGTGGGTGGTGAACACTACTTCGCGCGAAACGCGGGGGACTGCTTCGTCAAATCCGAGGCCTTCATCTTGCATGCGGTTGCAGATGGCTTCGAGCACCGCGAAGCCGCTGTGGCCTTCATTTAAGTGCAACACGCCGGGAGTGATGCCCATGGCGCGGAGAGCGCGAAAACCGCCGACGCCCAATAGCAATTCCTGGCGGATGCGAATGCGTCCGTCGCCTCCGTATAAACGTGAGGTCAGTTCCCGATCTTCGGGAGCATTGCCTTCGGTGTTGGAGTCGAGGAGCAAGAGATCGCAGCGCCCGACTTTCATGCGCCACACTTTCGCGCGGATGAATCCGCTGCGCGTGTCGATCTGGACGGTCACCGGAGCGCCGTCTTTCCCAATCGCAGGCTCCATGGGCAGTTGGTTGACGTCGGTCGCGATGTAATCTTCCTGCTGCCAACCAGTTTGGTCGAGGTGCTGCCGGAAGTATCCCTGGCCGTAAAAAAGACCCAGGCCGACCAACGGAATTCCCAGATCGGAAGCGCTCTTAATATGGTCTCCTGCGAGAACGCCGAGGCCTCCCGAGTACTCTGGGATGGAGACGTGCAAGCCGAATTCAGCGGAAAAATAAGCGACAGGACGCGGCCGCAAAATTCCGGCGTATCTGGCTCCCCAAGTGCGATCGGCTTCTAGATACTCCCGTTGGCGGCGGAAGGCATAGTTGATGCGGCTATGCAGCACGAGTTCACGCGCACGACGCTCGATTTGGACTAACGGGATTTCATTCAACAGGGCAATGGGATTGTGATTTAAGGCCCGCCATCGCACTGGGTCTAAATCGCGAAACAAACTGCTGGAATCGTGGTCCCACGACCACCACAGGTTGCGAGCGAGAGTCCAAAGGCGTTCTTGCGCGGGGGCGACAAAGCGGTCCAGGGTGCGCGCCTCGTTCACGATGGGTGCGACTTGCGCGGCGGCCTCGGACAACATGCGAACTTCCTCGTCGCGAAATTTTCGCGGCTCGAGTGTCTGTATAACCAGCACGCCCTGCAACACTCCACGGTCAATGATGGGGACGCCAAGGAAAGATTGATATTCGTCTTCGCCGGCTTCGCTGAAATATTTGAAGCGGGGATGAGTCTTCACCTGCTCTACTGCCACGGGGCGCACTTGTTCCGCAACCAATCCAGCGAGCCCTTCGTGCACCGCCATGTGAAGTGTTCCCACGCATTGCTGGCGCAGACCGAGGGTGGCAGCCAACACCAAATTGGCACGGTCCGGTTCGAGCAGATAGGCGGAACACACCTCGGTTTGAAACCTTTTAGCGATAAGGGCAACGACGTTGGTCAGGGTCTCGGCCGGCTTGCCGCCTTCCGCCGCCAAGTCACCGATTTCTTCCAAAGTTAAAACGTAGCTCTCATCGTTGACAGATGGAGATTGGCTCATTTATGAGTCCTTGATTAAGCGTTTAATTTGGATTGAGCGCCTGCACCGGCGCGTGATTTTATTCTAACGGGTGTTGCGCGTTTTCGACTAATACCGATGGTGGTGAAAGATTACCAATGTGGCATTTGGCCGATTAGCAGCGGACCTCACGGAACATTTTCAGATCAGGTTGCAGGAAGAATGCGCCTTGCGCTGATCCGGTTATTAGCTCCAGGCGACGACTTTGGTCTGTAATTATTCCGTGGACTGCCATTTTCAGAGACTGGCGCCAGCGGTAGCCGGGCAGCCGATTCGAATCCCTGGTATTTGGTTCGAGCGGCCATCAACTTCTCCAAGTCCTGGCCTTCAAGCGGTTGCTGGCAGCCCAGCATATGGGTAATCAGCGCGATTTGAGCGAAATGCTCGACTGTCTCCATCTTCATATAGGCTCGATGAAGGTCTGCGCCGTAAGATACGACGCCATGGTTCGACATTAAAATGGCGTCGTACTCGGGGATGAGGGGCTGCAGCGCATCGGTTAGCTCAGGGGTTCCCGGCGTTCCGTATTTAGCCAGCGGAATGGACCCTAATCCAATCACTACTTCGCATACCAGGGGCTTATTCAAAGGCATGCCCGCCGCGGCAAACCCGGTGGCGGTGCGTGGATGGGCATGAACGATGCCACGCACGTCCGGACGCAGTTTGTAAATCATAAGATGCATGCCGATTTCGCTCGATACGTTGTTGCGACCGGATATTTTCTGGCCGTTGACATCAACGATGACAAGGTCAGAGGGGCGCATCATGCCCTTGCAGATTGAAGTGGGGGTCGAAAGAATTCGATGGTCATCGAGGCGCACGGACAGATTGCCATCCATTGCGGCCACGTAGCCGCGCTGGTACAGCATTTTGCCAAATTGCACAATCTGATTGCGGTAATGGCTTAGGCAGTGCATCAAAGGTGACTCATGGGCGAGACACTTCTTGGGGCGTATGGTAACCCATTGACGAAGCCGAAACAATGCAGAAATCGTCTACGAAGCCAAGTTATTGAAGTGCCGCTTCAGAGCAATTGGGAACAGGTCCGGACAAAGGTCAGGCGGGGATTGGCAACTATAATCCGATCACATGCAGGTTTCTGATTTTGACTACCATCTTCCCGCCGACCTGATTGCTCAGACTGCGCTCACGGAGCGGGCAGACTCACGGATGCTATATCTGAACCGCGCCAAGAGTGAAGTTAGGGACTGCCGATTCCGCGAATTTCCTACTCTACTGCAGCGAAGTGACTTGGTAGTTTTTAACGACACACGGGTGTTTCACGCACGACTGTTTGGCAGAAAACTTCCGCTTGGGGCGACAAGTCATCCACAGGGCCCGGCATCCGGTATGCCTCAACGCGGACGGGTTGAAGTACTGTTGACGCGGCAGCTATCGGAAGATGCGAAAGAATGGGAGTGCCTGGTAAAGCCGGGGAAAAGGGTCGCAGTCGGCGATGGGCTGGTGTTTGGAGGTCCGGGACCCGATGAGCTTAGGGCCGAGGTGATTGGTCGCGGATCTTTTGGGGAACGGCGCCTACGATTTTCTTCTCACGACGACTTGTTTGGGTTGATTGACCGCATTGGCCATGTTCCGCTGCCTCCTTATATAAACCGCGTTGATTCGGCTGGCGACGCGGAACGCTACCAAACCATATACGCCCGCGAATGGGGATCAGTGGCGGCACCGACTGCGGGATTGCATTTCAGTCCAGAGATCTTTCTTGAAATGAAGTCGCGGGGTATCGAGACGGCGCAGGTAACTTTGCACGTCGGCCTGGGGACGTTCCAGCCTGTTCGGGTTGACCAAGTTGAACAGCATAAAATCCATTCTGAACCTTATTCGATTTCGCTGCAGGCTGCCGAGGCCATTAATGCTGCGCGCTACGCGGGACGCCGGGTGATTGCCATTGGAACGACCACCGCGCGAACCCTGGAGTACTCGGCAAGCCGCGAGGTTAGCGGAAAAGTATCCGCCGGGAGGGGCGAAGCTGACATCTTTATTTATCCGGGATACAAATTCCGTACGGTCGATGCAATTTTGACCAACTTTCATTTGCCGCGGTCTACTTTATTGATGCTGGTTTGCGCCTTCGCTGGACGCGAACAAACCTTAGCCGCATATAAACACGCTGTCGCTGAGAGGTACCGTTTCTATTCCTACGGGGACTGCATGTTCATTCAGTAGTTGGTTTGGAAATCAGTATCGTGCACGGGGCCAAGCGGGTTTATACTGCATCGTGCGGGGTGAAACATGGCCACTCACGCTGTATCGAGGCAAATCTCCATTGATAGTTTCGTTGCCGATCTAAGAAAATTTCCTCAGACCGCTTTCGACGGCATCGACGACATTCTTAGTTTCCTTCAACAGAATCCGGTAGCGACGGACACACTCAAACCATATCTAACCTGGGACGGACAGCACTACACGCGCAACCTGATCGATAAGACTCCTCTATACGAGCTGGTCGCGATCTGCTGGGAAGTTGGACAGACAAGCTCGGTGCACAACCATCGTGATCAGAACTGTTGGATGGCCGCGCCGATGGGACGGCTGCTCGTCGAGAATTATCATTTGATTTCGCAAGACCTTGAATCAGGTCATTGCCATCTGGAGCCTTCGAACACGGTGGAGATGAATGCGACGCAACCTTGCGCTGTTGACCCGAAGGAACCGGTGCACCGAGTACTTAATCCGCGGGAATTTAACCAGCGGGCAGTCACGCTGCATGTTTATTCGCGACCCTTCGATAGTTGTGTGGTTTATTCTCCTGAACAGAGCGTCTGCGGAGAAATTAAATTGCACTACAACAGCGAATACGGAAGGCCGGCCAAAGAAATTTAGGAAGTGCACTTCATAGTGACTAGAGTCCGTGGTGCGCGCCTGCTGTTAAAATTAGTTTGTTGTCTGCCCGCAGCAAATCCTCGGCCGCATCTTCCCCGGAACCGGTAATCACGCCGGCTTCTATTCCGCCTCCCAAGCCATCGCTGGCGGCGAATCAAGGCAAAGGCCGTATCTTCCTGATGGACTCCATGTCATTCATTTTTCGCGCGTACCACGCGATGGCGCGGCAGCGTGGAATGTCTACCAAAACTGGGCTGCCCACGGCGGCAACTTACGTATTCGTGAACATGCTGAGAAAGTTGCGGGACGATTTTTCTCCCGAATATCTGGCGGCGGTGTTTGACGTTTCCGCTCCCACGTTTCGCGACCAGCAGGCACAGGGAATTACCAACGTCCGCAAGTTTGATCTGAAAACTCAGACCTTCCAGGAAATCGAGTATCACGGATACAAGGCCAACCGCACTAAGATGCCGGACGACCTGGCGCAGCAAGTGCCATACATCCGGCGGGCGCTGGAGGCGTACCGCATACCGATCTTAGAACTTGGGGGCTACGAAGCGGATGATGTGATTGGCACCCTGGCGTGCAAGGCGGTGGCGGAAAATTATTCCGTGTATGTGGTATCCAGCGACAAAGACATGCTGCAACTAGTCAACGACCGGGTACACGTCTTGAATCCGCCAAAAGACAATTTGATTTGCGACGCGGCGAAAGTGGAAGAAATTCTTGGAGTTCCTCCTGAGCGCGTGGTCGATGTGATGGCGTTGCGCGGAGATTCGATCGACAATATTCCGGGCGCTCCCGGCATCGGCGACAAGGGCTCAGTCGATCTCATAAAACGTTTTGGCAGCGTGGAGCAGGCTTTGGAGCACGCTTCCGAAGTGGAAAAGAAAACTTACCGAGAATCGCTGCAAAACAATCGCGACAACATATTGCTCAGCAAGACGCTGGTAACAATTGATTGCAATGTCCCAATTGAATTTGACGTGAATGCCATGAAGGCAGGAGAGCCTGAGCTTGAAACGCTGCGGGCTTTGTTCACCGAACTGGAATTCACGTCGTTGCTGAAAGATCTACTTCCGGTAGTGGAGATTACGCAGGCGAATTACACCGAGGCAAAATCTGCGGCGGACATCAGCTCAGCGCTGGCGACTTTGCCGAGAAAGGCAAGTCTGGCGGTCGCAGTGGAAGCTTTGTCAGATTCGAACAAGATTGATGAGGAGTCAGGCGGCTCGGTGCAAGAGGCGATGCTTCCTTTGAGCTCATCGACTCCCGCGAATGAAGTGCCGCTGCACATTGCCATTTCGTCGAAGCCCGGATTCTCGATGAGCGTGGAGGGCGGCGATGCGATGCCACACCTGAAGGCGGTGCTGGAAGACGCGAGTGTGCCCAAGACTGTTCACGACTACAAAGCCACTGCCCACGTTTTGGCGAGTCACGGGATTGAGTTACACAACGTGCAGCATGATTCGATGCTGTACTCCTATTTGCTCGATCCGACTTACTCTTCACATCGCCTGGCGGACGTTGCGCTGCGACGTTTCAATCTGAAATTGAATGGCTCGCTGGCAGAAGCTGCGGACGTCGCCGGACGCCTCGGTACTACGCTGCGCAGTGAAGTGGAAGAGGGAGACCTGCTCAAAGTTTACGACCAGATTGATCTTCCGCTAGTGCCTGTGCTCAGGCGAATGGAGCATGCGGGGGTAAAGATCGACTTGAACGTGTTGAGTAAGATGTCGGCGCGCTTGCAGCAGGAAATTGACGCAAAAGCCAAAGAGATTTACGACTGCTGCGGATCGGAATTCAATGTAAATTCTCCCAAGCAGCTGGGCGATGTTTTATTCAACAAATTAAATTTGCCCAAACCGGTGAAATATGGAAAGGGAAAAACGATTTCAACGGCGGTGGATGTATTGGAGTCGCTGGCGCTGGCGCACGACGCGCCGAGGATGGTCCTCGAATACCGCCAGCTTTCAAAACTAAAATCCACATATGTAGACGCATTGCCGGCACTGCTCGACCCCGCGAGCGGCCGCCTTCACACTACATTCGACCAGACCGGTACGGCTACAGGCAGACTCTCGTCGGCGAATCCAAATCTTCAGAACATTCCCATTCGTACGGAACTCGGCCGCGAAATTCGCGCAGCTTTTACCGCTGAACCCGGACACGTGCTGCTCGCGGCCGATTATTCGCAGATCGAACTGCGCTTGCTCGCTCATTTCTCACAAGATGCGTTGCTGGTCGAAGCCTATCGTCGCGGCGACGACGTTCATACGCTGACTGCGTCGCAGGTTTTCGGAGTGCCTCCGCTAATGATTACGGCCGACCATCGCCGGCAAGCTAAAGTCGTGAACTTCGGCATCGTGTATGGACTCTCGCCATTTGGGCTGTCGCAGAAATTGGGTATTCAGCCTGGCGAAGCCAAGCAATTCATCAACGCATATTTCGAAAAGTATAGCGGGGTAAGGAATTTTATTGATCGCACTTTGGAAGAGACACGACGGGAGCAAAAAGTAAGGACATTATTCGGTAGGGTGCGTCCTATTCCTGACATCAATAGTAAGAACGCCAATTTGCGCGGATTCGCGGAACGCACCGCTGTCAACACTCCCTTGCAAGGTACTGCCGCTGATTTGATCAAGCTGGCCATGATACGAATCGATGAAGCGATCCGCGAACGCGAAATGCGCTCGCGAATGACTTTGCAAGTCCACGATGAGCTGGTTTTCGAAGTGCCCGACGAAGAAATCGAAATCATGCAATCGCTGGTGCGAGAGGAGATGGAGAAAGTCCACTCGCTCAGCGTTCCGCTGTTGGTTGAATTGGGAGTTGGTCCGAACTGGAGAGACTTGGATTAGCTTTTAATTGTATTTGCGCGGAACTCTCTTCGAGATGCTGCAAAGAACTTCGTACACCGAAGTGCTTGCCAATCTCGCGTGCTCGAGGGCGTCGATGGCGAGTTTGCCTGATGTGCCTAAAATCACAACCTCATCGCCGGCCGCGACGCCGGGGATGCCGGTGACGTCAACGAGCGTCAAGTCCATTGAAATTCGGCCGACGATCGGAGCGTACTGACCGCCAACGATCACTCGGCCACGCGATGAGAGTTGCCGGTTCAGTCCATCGGCATATCCGACCGGAAGCACGGCAATCATCGAATCTGTTTTGGTGACATAAGTTCCGCCGTACCCCAAGGGCTGATTTGCAGGAATTTTCTGCAGCGATAGAATTCTCGTTTTCCAGTCGAGTACCGGCGCGACATTGAAGTTGAACGTTGTAGAGGAATCGGGCTGGCCCTGGCGTTCGAAGGGCAAGTGGTATCCATAGAGCGCTATGCCGGGACGTACCATGTTGAAGAGAGTAGCCTTGCGGGAAATGACCGCGCCGGTATTTGCGGCATGCACAAGAGACGGATTGAATCCCGCATCGCTTAACATACTTCGTGCCTCGGCGAAACGGAGCAGTTGCTGATCGACTGAAGCTGCACCTAAAACTTCCGAAGATGCAAGATGGGTGGAAACTCCCTCCAACGTTAAGTTTGAGGATCGCCGCAACGTGTCGCACACGCCAGACAAATTAGTAAAAGAAGCGCCGAGCCTGCCCATCCCTGTATCGATTTTGAGGTGAATTGGAAAGCGGGGAGCAATCCGCGCAGCACGGTTTAAGGCTTCGACCTGTTCGACCTCCCAGACCGTGGGAGTTAAGCCGAGGCGAACGATTTCGCTTTCTTCCCCGTGCCAAAATCCGGTCATCAACAAAATGCGCGTTTGAATTCCAGCGTTGCGCAAGGGGATTGCTTCATCGAGCGAGGTTACGCCCAGCCAGGTGGCTCCTTCTTTTTGGAGAGCGAGCGAGCACTCGACCGCTCCGTGTCCATAGGCGTCAGCTTTGACGACGGTGCAGACGGTGACGTCTTTTCCGACGTGACGTTGCAGTGACTGGAAGTTTGTGCGAAGTCTGCCTAAAGACACTTCTGCCCAAGTGGGACGCGTAGCGACGCGCGCTTCTGCTGGGACGGCCGTGGTACTCACAGTGAGGTGATTATATTGCCGAGGCCAGTAAATTGGAGATTACCGGAGTGCGAGGTCTCGAACAGGGGTTGCAGCAGTTAAGTCCGGGAAGTCTCGGAAGGAAAAAGCACAGGCGTCCGGATGTTAGTTTTCGAGAGTTAGTTCGGTTGTTCGCGCTGTTTCAGCCAATCCAAAAACATCTGCTCGAGGGGCTTGTCGTAGGTGAGCATCATGTGGCGCACGGTGTGCCCGCTCACAAAGTGACAAACTTCTTCAGCTAAATTCTTGGCGTGGTCTCCGCAACGCTCGAGTGATTGGGTCATGAAAATCACCTGCAAGCTGGCTTGATGGTGCAGGTTTTCTGGATTCTCAATGTGCCGCTTGAAAATTAAATTTCGCAGGCGGTCCATTTCTCCGTCAGCGCGAAGCACCTCGATTGCCTTCTTCACATTGCGATTGGAAAACGACAAGCCCACGTCTGCCACCATTTTCTCAAGGATGGTAGCCATGTTCGTTAAATCGTGACGGTCCCTGGTATCAAGCCGGTCTCCGGCGGATTGTGCGCTGCTGGCGAAACTGAGAAGGAGGTCGCCGATGCGCTCGAGCCCAATCATGATCTTCATGCATGCAAGCAACTCCCGGGCCTCAAGATCGCTCACTTTGGTAATGGCTAGAGTGACGCCATCGTCAATTTCCATATCCATTTTGTCGAGAGTTCGTTCGCGCTGGCGAATGGTGTTGATCAGGAGTAAAGATCCAGTCGCGATGCCTTCCGCCGCTAATCCCGCGGCTTCTTTAGCTACTTCACAGGCGTCGATGGTACTCCGAACCAGATGGGCGAAAGACAGATGCAGTTCGGGGTTCTTGATGCTCGTCGCTGCCATGGTGGGTGCTCTTGGGCCGTCGGCGAAGGGGCGGCCAATCTTTCAACTACTGCTTCGCTAAGCGGAAGCATAGGTGGTTTTTTCGACAATGATGTTAATAATGCGTTAATTCGTAGTGGACGAGGGATTCACAGAGCTAATGGGAGCGTGAACAGAAACGTGGAACCATGATTCAGTTCACTCTCGGCGCGAATGGTTCCTCCGTGTGCCAACACGATATGCTTGGCGATTGCCAGGCCTAGTCCCGTGCCGCCGGACTCGCGGGAGCGGGCGCGGTCAACGCGGTAGAAGCGCTCAAAGAGTCGCGGCAAATGCTCCGACGAGATGCCGGGGCCGAAGTCGCGTACGTAGAATTCTACCCCTCCCTCGATTGGCGCTGCGCCGAGCGCAACGACCTTCCCGGAAGAAGCATACTTAATCGCGTTTTCGATCAGGTTAGAAAATATCTGTTGCACCGCTTCTGGGTCGGCTTTCACCTGGGCCTGATATTTATTGTCGACTTGAATTTCGATGCCCTGAACTCCCGCCACTTCACGAACGTTTTGGATGGCTTCATCCAGAAGTTCGGTGGTCGAAACCGGCCTGATGTCAAAGCGCTGCTCTCCCGACTCCACTCTGGCAAGAGTCAACAAGTCTTCGGTCAAACGCGACATTCGCGCCGCATTTTTACGGATGATCTCTAGAAAATCACGGGAGTGGATTTGCTCCCCGGCGGAGTCGAGCAAGGTTTCGGCATAACCTTGAATGGAGGTCAGAGGCGTGCGCAATTCATGGGAGACGTTGGCGATAAAATCCCGCCGCGTCTTTTCCACCCGCTCGGTTTCGGTAAGATCGCGCAGCACGACGACCGCGCCTCCGCCGGGTAAGGGCGCTGCTGTCACATCAAAGCTGTGTCCGGGAATGATCGAGGTTGACCTGGTGGTGACCACCGCTCGAGTCTCGCTGGCCTGGCGCACTGCGTTTAGAAAATCAGGGTCGCGTACGGTTTCGACTACTGGCGCATTCAGCTTTATGCGCAGAAAAACCAGGCGCTCCATGCTGACGTTGGCCCATTGCACTCGTTCGTCGGGGCCTATTGCGATTACAGCTTCCTGCATGCTGTTGAGCAGGGTCTCCAGTTGGTTCTGTTTTTCCTGAAGCATGGTGAACCCTATTTGCTGCGGCGGGGAGGAATCTGGGGCCGCGCCGGATTGATTTTCCGACAGCAGCTCAATTGTCCGCGGGGTTCGGAGTATTGACGCCACTGCGGAACTAATCAAAGCCAGTAGAAGTGCGATCCCAAATCCGGTCAGGGCCGCGGTTGAAAGCGGATTTCGGCCGACCTCTGAAAGAGGATAAGCCAGGCGAACCGCTCCTCCGGCGACTGGCGCGGCCGCATAAAGTATCGGAACTGCGCCGAGGGAGCGGGTGTTGACGGAAACTTCTCCGCCCAGCGCGCCGGCAAATTCAGGGGTGCCCGCCATCCCCTCCATCGACTCCGCCGATTGTTGGGAATCCGCAAGAACTTTTCCCGCAGCGTCGATCGCGGTTGCGCGGGCCCCGGCCGAGTGTGCCTCTTGCGAAATAATGTTTTGCAGGTTGGTGGAGCGGTCGCTGTTGACGCGGTTCGCCAACATAGAAGCTTTTTGTTTGAGATCGCGTTCGATTTGCTGATGAAGAGAAGCTTCCAGCGCGCGTTGGCCGTAGAATCCATTTGCGATTGCGGCAATGGCTATGAGCAGGGCAAGAGCGGCCATTAAGTTTGGGAATAGCTTGGCTCTCACCGGATTCTCATTTAGGAAGCTCAAACCGGTAACCCGCGCCACGAACCGTCTTCAAAAACCGTGGGTTCTCTGGATCGCTCTCAATCTTTTCGCGAATGCGCCGCACGTAAACATCCACGGAACGCGGCGTGACGTACGACGTATCGCGCCACACCGAATCCAACAGCTGATCGCGACTGAACACTCGTCCAACATGCCGGGCGAAATATTCGAGCAGCCGAAACTCGGTTGCGGTAGTCGTAATAAAATCCTTTCCCACCTTAACTGTCATTGCAGTGCGATCAATTTCAATCTCGCCCACCTGTAGAGGCGACTGTGACAACGGCCGCTCGAAACGCCTCATCACCGCTTTTACGCGCGCCACCAATTCGCGTGGGCTGAACGGCTTCGAAATATAATCGTCCGCGCCCAGTTCGAATCCTAGAATGCGGTCAGCCTCGCCGCTTTTCGCGGTGAGAAAAATTATCGGAGTCGCCGCCAGCGACGGCATTTTGCGAATTTGACGGCAGAGCTCAAGTCCATCTTTTCCAGGCACCATGATGTCGAGTACAAACAGCGCGGGGCGCTGATGCTCCGACTCTTCGATCACAGCGCTTCCGGAGGAAAATAATTTCACCGCGAAACCCGCTCCATCCAAATGATGGCGTACGAGCATGGAAATGTCTGGATCGTCTTCCACCACAAAGATGCTGGCTTTCACAGGGACATTGTATCTACGACATCAATACCGTGCTGGTTGCGGAATTGAATACGACGAATTCCGACGGGGGAAGTTCCCTCTTTAATTCTGTACAATCCGTTTAAAGAAACTTCCGTTTCACTGCAACAATTCATTCTCCATGGCCGCGAATATCGTTCTCAGCGCAATTGAAGCCCGAGTGCTTGGCGCTCTTGTCGAAAAGGACATAACTACTCCCGATTACTATCCAATGTCTCTGAACGCCCTGGTGAATGCTTGCAACCAGAAAAACAATCGCGACCCGGTCATGACCCTGGACGAGAATTCTGTCCGCGCGGCGCTTGAGTCGCTACAACACAAACGTCTGGCTGGGCCCACTAGCAGCGCCGATAGCCGCGTCACGAAATTTGAACACCGCTTTCAGGAAATATTCAATTTCACCAGAGCCGAGACGGCTGTTGTTTGCGTCCTATTGTTGCGAGGCGCTCAAACTGCGGGGGAACTTCGCGGTCGCACCGAGCGGCTTCATCGCTTCCAAGAACTTTCTGACGTGCAATCCACGCTGCAAAGGCTGATGCAGCGTGATCCTCCGCTGGTAACCATGTTGTCCCGGCAACCGGGCACAAAAGAGTCTCGTTATATGCATTTGTTATCGGGAGAAGTGCAAGACGCCACGTTGGCAGCGTCGTTGCCCGCAGCCGATGGTCAAGAGTTGGTGGATTCGCGGTTGGAGTGTCTGGAATTGGAACTATCCAATCTGCGGCGAGAGGTGGACGCGATCAAGGAACAGTTGCTTGCGCTGCGAGCGGTCGAATGAAGTGGAAGTTCTACTGAAGCATTAGCCGCTCAATGTTTCGCGCGTGTCCGGTGCTGTTATCGCAATCCACCACCACAGCGCATAGACGCACGTCGCCGGTCGCGGCTTCAAATCGGGCGGGCATGTTGTTCAAGAACCTGGCAATGACCAATTCTTTTTTTACGCCAATCACGCTGTCATAAGGCCCGGTCATGCCGACATCGGTAATGTAGGCAGTGCCGCCGGGGAGGACGCGTTCATCCGCGGTCGGGATGTGGGTGTGAGTGCCGACGAGCGCGGTCACGCGTCCGTCGAGGTACCAGCCCAGGGAAATTTTTTCCGAAGTGGCTTCGGCATGCACGTCGACAAAAATCACTTTGGCCTTAATTTGTTTTAGCAGTTGATCAGCTACACGAAAGGGATCGTCATTAGAGGCCATGAATACGCGACCTTGTAAATTGATTACCGCGTAGGGTACGTCGCCCTTGCGGCCTTCGTAGACGCCCCAGCCTGGCATCCCCGAGTGATAGTTTGCCGGGCGCAACACTCGCCGGGCCATACTGTGCTGATTGCCATTCCCATCGCCGCTCGCTATCTGAAAATAATCGACGATCTCGCGCTTGTCCCAGATATGGTTACCGGTGGTGAGTACGTCGATGCCCAGTTCAAATAATTCTTCGGCGAGGGCAGGAGTAATGCCGAAGCCAGCGGCGGAATTTTCACCGTTGGCGATGACGAGATCAATGTTTTTTTCTTTTACTAAAGAGGAGAGCCGTTCTCTGACGATGGTGCGTCCGGGACGGCCGAAAATGTCGCCAATAAAGAGAATTCGCACTGGTTATTCGATGGTAACAGAGGATATGTCAGTGACCGTTTGGCGTCGGGCGGATTCGTCGCGCCACCAAGCCTATTGCAAGCTTGCGGTCTTCAAGAAATCGTAATTGCCGGAAGGATTCAAACTCAAATTCCGAACTCGCCTCGAATGCACCATCACGTTATCGAAATACCAAAGATTGATAGAAGGCACGTCGGTAGCTAGTATTGCCTGAAGACTTCCATAGAGCTGTTTGCGTATATTCTGATCGGGCTCGCGCCGTGCATGATCGATCAATGAATCCACTTGCGGGTTTGAATAGAAACTTCGATTCGCGCCCTTTGGAGTGAAGCGCGCCGAATGGAAGACGTACTCGAAGATGTCGGGGTCTTCATTGCCTCCGATCCAACGCAAAGAATAAAGCTGAAATGCGCCTCGCGTAACGTCGGAGAAAAAAGTAGCGAATTCAAAAGTTCGTATGTCGAGTGCAATGCCAACGTCACGCAATTGCTGTTGGAGCACGACCGCGAGCAGGCGCGTGCTTTCGTCCGTTGAGGTCTTCATGGCCAAATGAAAACGGATTCCATGTGTCTGCGGATATCCGGCGGCATCAAGAAGATGACCTGCGCCCTGCGGATCAAAAGTGGAAGGCGCCGCATTGCTGAACGCCCAACTCTCTGGAGGAAGAATGCTGGTCGCGGGCCGTGCGAAATCCCTCAACAAGTAATGGATGATAGGCTGGCGATTGATAGCCTTGGCGAGAGCCTGCCTTACCCGCACATCTTTTAAAATTGGATCGCGCAAATTGAATGCCATGTAGGCCAACCGTGTTCCCGGCCCGCGCAAAACCATTAGTGCAGGTTCACGAGCAAGGGTTCCGACGGTGTCGGCGGTGAGCGAGTTGATCGCGATGTCCGCGCTGCCTTTGCGCAATTCGAGCGCCTGGGTGGTGGCGTCGGGCACGACATCGAATTGCACCCGCTTTAAATTTGGCTTTTGTCCCCAATAATCGTCGTTGCGCTCGATGACGACATCTTTATCTTGTTCGCCGCGTACGAAACGGAATGGTCCCGATCCGATCGGGTGCCGGCTCATCTCATCCCCGCTGCCGTAGGGCACGATGCCTATCGCGCCATCCGAAAGGTTCCACAGCAAGGGAGCGTCTGGCTCTTTTAGGTGGAAGATGACTGTGGAATCATCGGATGCCTCGACACGATCCACGAAACGATAGGCGGATGCTTTGGTACTGCGAATCTTGCCTTGCAACAAGGAATCGAAAGTCCACTTAACGTCGCGGGACGACAGAGTACGCCCGTCGTGAAATTTCACACCGCTTCGCAGATGAAAGACATAGGTCAGTGGGTCGGGAATTTCCCATCGCTCCACTAAACCCGCTTGCACATTCAAATGCTCATCGCGGGTAAAGAGATCGTCGAACAACAGATCGTCTATCCTCTCGGATTGCGCGTCCAATCCGACTCGCGGGTCGAGATTTGTCGGACTGCTTTCGATGACCATTACAAGAGTTGCAGGGTCGGGAGTGGAGGAGCATGCGGCCAGAAAGACCGTTGCAATCAACATTACGAAGACCCTCGCAGAGGAAGGAAGAGCCATCCGCTTAATCCTTGTCATCTCGAGTAAAGTCGAGAGATCGAGTTGGGAGGAGGTGAACGGTCGACTTCGGGGAACGGAACAGCAGGTCTCTCGACTCCGCAAGATCGTCCGCAAGCGGACGATCTTACTGCGCTCGAGATTCTTGAATAAGGAAGGGTGTTGTTTTTTAGACATACGAAACTTTGCCTAGAATTGCTGGACGTTTTGCTCCCGTGGCGGACGGGATAGTGGACGGCCTCCGGTTCCACGTCTGGTAGGCAAGCAGCGCGAAGGCGACCGCCTCTTTTGCTTCCGATGGGATCCCAAAATCGTCTGACATTCGCATCCTCAATCCCAGGGGAGTGAGGAGACTTGCGAGCATGGCGAGGAGGGTGGCATTCTTCGTGCCTCCGCCGGAAACGATGAATTCCTTGTAGCTTTTCGCGCCTGGTATGAGACGTCGTATCGCATCGGCGATGGAGGATGCAGTTAGCGCCGTCGCGGTCGCTATCACGTCGCGTTGGTCTGCGCGTCCGGACTTTCGTAGAAACAATTCAGCGTATTCTCGTCCAAATTCTTCACGGCCTGCGGTCTTCGGAGGAGGCTTGCGGAAAAACGGATGGCGCATGAAGTCTCGCAAGACAGGCTGCAAGACTTTTCCAGAGGCAGCGATTCGCCCATCGCGATCGAAAGGTTCGCGGAGTAATTTTTCGGTTAGCGCGTCAATCACCATATTGCCGGGTCCGGTGTCGAATGCGATGACGTCTTGCGGCGATGCGCCCGCGGGTATTGCGGTGAGATTCGCGATTCCGCCGATGTTTTGCACAATGCGCCCGACGCGGCTGTCACGAAAAACAGCATAGTCAAGGAATGGCACGAGGGGAGCGCCTTTGCCGCCAGCGGCAATATCGGCCGGCCGGAAATCTGAGACCACAGGTATTCCCAGGCGAGCAGCTACTACTGAACCTTCCCCCGTTTGCCACGTCGCAGCGAGCTTGTATCCCAAATAGTTTGCAGTCTCCCCTTGATGGTAGAGAGTCTGCCCGTGGCAGCCTGCTAGCTCGATTTTTATTCGAAAGCGGCGTTGCGTGGAAATCACTACCTGGGCATAGAGTTCTGCGAGCACGTAATTCAAGCGACAGAGATCGGGGACGTTAGCTTGACGAAGCATTCATGGCCGCCAGCACGGCCTGGCGAACGGACTTTGGGTATGGAAATTCCGCGTGTCCCAAAAGCTTTATTTTTGGGTCGCCACGCAGGCTGGAAATGTCTACCAAGCGCGACGTTAATTCCGTCGCCGGAGGTCCCGCTCATCACGCCGGCGACGATCACGCTTTGGCCCGTTCGACGTCCAGTTTTTCCAGCCTCAACTTTTCAGCAAAAGTCCAAAGGTCGCGGGAGAGGCGGTCGAGCTTGATTTGAGAAGGCGCTGAGGGAAATTTCCACTGGATCGACGCCAGCAGTTTTGCCTTCAATCGTTCGACGCGTCGCGAGGTTGTCCTTACTTGCCGCGCGAAACGGCTGATCTTTCTCCGCTTTTATCAGGACTGCTTCATATGCGCGTACGATCAATTCTTCAGTGCGGCAGATGAGGCAGAGGTCTCCGCCGGCGTGGATGTGGGCGATGGCGGCGTCTTCGATCGGGGTAGTTTCCAATACCGCGCCCATTTCTAAATCGTCGGAGACGACCAGTCCCGTGTATCCGACCCGCTTGCGCAAGAGATCAGTGATTACTTTCTTGGAGAGCGAGGCGGCGGTCGGGTCGCGCGTGCTGGGGTATGCGGCGTGCGAGATCAGCACAAAGGGCATCTCGCGCCGCAAAAGCCTGTAGGGGACGATGTCTTCTTTCCAGAGTTTTTTCAACGGCTTGTCGATTACCGGAAGGTGCAGATGAGAATCGAGATTGCCTTCGCCGAGGCCGGGGAAATGTTTTCCACAGCCGAAACTCCTGCCTCGCAAATCCCGCTAAGAAAGGCTGACGCGTATTTAGTGGTTAGTTGCGGGTCAGCGGAAACGGAGCGGGAACTCATAACGCTGCGCGAGGCTTCGAACGCGAGATCTAAAACGGGGGCGAAATCAGTGTTAAATCCCAAGGCGCGGCAATATGCTCCGATGATCTTGCCGTGCTGGCGAAAAAGTTTGGATCCCCGGTCGCGAAAACATCGGCTGCGGATGGGATGCCGCCATTTAGATTGCGAAAGCGGTCGACTCGTCCCCCTTCCATATCAACGCAAGTGAAGAGGGGAGTGCCCACATTGGCCTGGCAATCTTTCAAGAGTTGGTGGGTTTGCTGGAAGGAGACGATATTACGTCCGAAGAGAATTATGCCTGCGGGTTGCACGCGAGTGAGCAAGGAATTTAGCTGCGAGGAAATTTCAGGATTTTCGAAACCGATGATGAAGAGGCATCCTACGTCGGAGGCAAGGGCGGCGTTAGTTTTGTTTATCAATCAGACTGAATTTTATCTGAGAAGGCATGGGCAAACATATATCTGTGTGGCCGGACACTTTTGTCCCACGCTTTTGACCTGGTTTTTTGTTTCGCAACACAAGAGCAAGAGCAAAGTCAAAGGCGTCGGACAAAAGTGTCCGACCCACATAAGCCTTTGTGACCCACACGGACTTCAGTCGATTTGTTTTTTTAGCTCGGCCAAGACGTTTAAGGCTTCGAGCGGGGTGAGATGGTTGAGGTCGAGGCTGCGAAGGCGCTCCACGACCGGCTGCGAGAGCGCGGTAAAAATTGTCAACTGAGCTGCGGGAGCGGCACGCGAATCGTCGTTGGCCAACTGCGCTGCAACTCGGCGTTCAGCTTCTTCGTGCTCGGCCAGCACTTCGCGAGCCCGGACAACGACTTCAAGGGGGAGGCCCGCGAGTTTTGCAACTTCGATTCCGTAACTGCGGTCGGCAGCGCCAGGTTCGACGGAACGCAAAAACACGATTCCGCCCCCGGTCTCTTTTACAGACACGTGAAAATTCTTTACTCCAGAGAGTCGTTCGGCCAATTCAGTAAGCTCAAAATAGTGAGTGGCGAAAAGAGTTTTGGCGCGGGTGCGGGCATGAATGTATTCGATCGCCGCCCATGCGATGGCCAAGCCATCGTAGGTCGCCGTTCCCCGTCCAATTTCGTCAAGTAGGATGAGCGACCGAGCAGTCGCGGTGTGAAGAATCGCGGCGGTTTCGGTCATCTCCACCATGAAAGTGGAACGACCGCGGGCTAGGTTGTCGCTGGCTCCGATGCGAGTGAAAACTCGGTCGACCAATCCCAATCTCGCCGCGCGCGCGGGGACGAATGATCCCATCTGCGCCAAAATCACAATCAGCGCTGCCTGCCGCAGATAGGTTGATTTTCCGCCCATGTTGGGGCCGGTCAAAACCAGCACGCTGTGAGTGGTTGAATTGAGATAAAGATTGTTAGGCACGAAGCGATTGCTGCCCCCCGCCATTTCCTGCTGCTCGATGACGGGATGCCGTCCTTCAACAACTTCAAAGTCCAACGAATCGTCAAATGAAGGACGGCAGTAGTCCCGCAAGGCCGCGATTTGAGCGAGTCCCGCAAGCACATCCACTTCTGCCAATGCCAGCGCTGTCTGTCGTATGCGGCGGGCTTCTCCGGCAATGGCCGTGCGGAGATCGACGAACAGCCGCCGCTCGATCTCGACAATCTTTTCTTGTGCGTCGAGAATTTTCGACTCGTATTCTTTGAGTTCGGGAGTCGCAAAACGCTCGGCGTTCACTAGCGTCTGCTTGCGCTCGTAGTCGGAGGGAACGAGGTGCAGATTCGATTTGGTGATCTCAAGATAGTAGCCAAATATCGAATTGAATTTTATTTTTAGCGAACCGATGCCAGTGCGCTGCCGCTCGCGTTGCTCGATCTGTGCCAGAAATTGCTTGCTGTTACGGTTAAGATTGCGAAGCTCATCAAGTTCGGTGATCGACACCGTTTTGAATCACACCTCCGTCGCTGAAAGATGAGGGGCGGTTCGGGGACTATGGTTTTTCGATTTTCTCCCGCAAGTCGCCAACTCGTCGATTGAGTCATGCAGCGAACTCAGCCTCACGGCGGAGAAAATTTTCAAAGATGCGCGAACGGTATGGCAGCTTTTCGAGAGAAGAAGCCAACGCCAAAACATCGCGGGGGTTAGCGGCTTCGAGGGTGACCCGGCTTAACAAACGCTCCAGATCGAGAATTCCATCCAGCGAGCGCCGCAATTCCTCGCGAGCTACGTGTTTTTTACTTGGGACTCCACCGCATCCAATCGGTCGTTGATCTCGGGCAAGTCGATGGAGGGGCGCAACATCCAAGCGCGCAACAGAGCGTTTACCCATGGGGGTGATCGTCTGGTCGATCGACCGGAGCAAAGTTAGGCCGGCATCAGCCCCGGCGAAGAGCGGCTCAATCAGTTCCAGATTGCGCACGGTGACGGTATCTAGAATCAGGCAATTCTGACGTTCGTAAAATCCCAACCGGTCAACGTGATTCAGCGTGCCGCGCTGGGTGGAGCGCACGTAATAGATGATCGCGCCCGCCGCCGATGCCGCCGCGGGCTTGCCCGCCAGACCGAAGCCTTCGAGCGATAACACGCCAAAATGATTTTCAAGAATGGGGATGGCGTGATCAGGAGAAAACACCCAGTCATCGAGAGGAGTCTCCGCGCATCCGCCGGCGAAGGATGTTTGCCGTTCTTCTTTGGCAAACAGGGGCGCAGCGGAGCCATACAACACCTCCTTCGGCCTTAACTGCTGCAATTCTTCTTGAATCCTTCGCAGCGCATCGTCACCCTGGAATTCGGTGGCGCGAAATTCTCCAGTGGACAAATCAAGCGCGGCGAATCCGGCCCGGTCGCCAGAGTGCGCAACCGCCGCCAAAAAGTTGTTTTCCTCTGAGTTGAGCGAAGAAGTCGGCGGCGGTGCCGGGGGTCACGACTCGAGTTACTTCGCGGCGAACCAGTTTTTTTGCGAGACGCGGGTCCTCCATCTGCTCGCAGATAGCCACTTTGAATCCTTTGCGAACCAGCTTCGAAATGTAACCTTCCGCGGCGTGGTAAGGGACTCCGCACATAGGTACGGCGAGGCCTTTTTCTTTATTACGGGAGGTCAGGGTGATTTGAAGCTCGCGCGATGCGAGTACCGCGTCGTCGAAAAATAGTTCGTAGAAATCTCCAAGCCGGAAGAATAAAAGAGCGGCGGGATGCTCCTTTTTTATGGCAGCATACTGCCGCATCAGGGGCGTGGACGGCTCGGTCATTGCGGTGTAAAGCGTGCGCGGATTATAACAAAGCAGGCTGTCAGCTTAAGCATTCAGCATTCAGCACTCAGCACTCAGCTTTCAGCGCTACGATGACATCACTTTGAAATACATACAACCGGGTTGGAGATATTAGGTGCTCTTTGCATTTTCATCGATCTTTATTGCAGCCTTGAATCCGCGAATGCCTTCGCCGATTCCTTTTCCTAGTTCCGGAAGTTTTTTGGGTCCAAAGATAAGCAAGGCGATTCCAAAGATTACTAGCAGGTGCATCGGTTGAAACAATCCTTCAAACATAGTTCCTCCATGGTGAGTAGGGATCCTCAGTGCAGTTTTAATATTGGGCGCGGACACTCCGGTTCGCTGACCTTTAACTTCAAAGGACGCGGGCGAGGGCGCCCGCGCCACACAATCTCCGCCACACATTCTTAGTTACATTCCTCGTTGGGCGGCGTCGGCTTCTTGCGCCAACTTATGAAGAGCGCGGAAGAAGTCGGGAGACTGTCCGGCAAAAAGTCCGCTGGCAGTGAGACCCTTCGCTGCGCCCATGGCTACTCCCTGAGACCTGATGGGACGGATTACTGAGCACTTGGGCAAGTTGTGACTCAAAAAGTCCGTCGGTTCGGGCATGATTAAGTTGGACTGCAACGATTCCGGCTGTGGTATGTCAGCAGTCAAGTCGGGGAAAGTTACTGACGACCCCGTGATCGGATCGACGTCAGTCAGAGGGACGGTGTTACCCGCCTTGTCCTGCCAGGTCTGGAAATGGCAAGTTTCAGTTGGGCCAATCGCCAGCAATATTTGCAGCACTTCAAGGTTGGTGACTCGCTGCGCCAGGGCAGGATAGAGGCTGGTGCCGCCTTGTTCGATCGCGCAGAAATGGAAACCTGCAGTAAATGCGATCGCTTTCAAATGATCGGGTATGTCGAAAGGGGCAACGGTTGCGGGGCCAAGCAAGTCGTCGTCGGTCCTGGGAATCGCTGTCCGGTTCACGATTGTCACCGCTTGGGGAAATACGACTTTATCCAAGTCAGGATTCTGGGTGCTGCTGCGGTATCGCGTCCAGAAACTTGTATCGACTGTGAGCTGAGTTAAATTGGTGAGGCGGCCAAGATCTTTTGCCCCCGTGGCTTTGCTGCTGGGCAGATTGCGAAACGCGTCGAGGTCAACAGGATCTGCGCCTTTAGAAACGAGATACGCATTGATGAACTGGTGATGGCTGACTTCGTCATCGGTGTTGTCATGGATGTAAATCGGCATGTCGCCGTCAAGAATTTGGAGGGCGGCCATGTATTGCGGGCTGCCTCCATTTATGCCCTGCTCTTCGCCATCCTGCGTGCCGCCGAGTTCAGTGTATTGCAGCCACAGGTCGGCTTCGATCAACTCGGCAGCGGCCAGGAAGCGCAAAATTGCAACGTCACCCTTGGTGATGGCTGGCCCTTTACTTTGGCCAAACGATGATATGGCGCTTCCTATAATTCCAGCGCCCATGGTGGCGGTAGCTCCTGCCACCATGCTTCTTCGCAGGAACGAGCGACGATCGACGGCGCGGGTTAGAGGTGATTGTTCGGTTTTATCGGATAGCGGTACTTGCGGAACTTTGGTCTTCATTTTGTACGCTCCAAATCTGAAGGATTCTCAGTCGTTTCCGGCTGGACAAGGGGAGCGTAAGCGGAGAAGGGAGGCCGTGTGTCACGCACACGTCCGTGATTTGTAAGATGTTTGTTGGAACGGAATATTGTCGTGCGAACAGTGCTACTCTTCCGGAGAAATTCATTCCCAAGACTGATCGTTGATTGGGAGCGAAGGGGTTATCAAAAACCGGGCGCTTGAGAACTTAGGTACACTTGCCCGAAATCAACCCCCCGAGAGAGAATCTTTTCCAAAGGGAATCTTTTGTCCGACCAAAAGTATCGACAGCACGGATATCAGGATCGCGACCGCAGTGAACGCCCTTCTGGCGGGCAGGGTCATGGCAAAGACCGGCCCGCGCGGCCAGAGACAATCGGTCCCAGGCCGATTCAATTGGCTGCATCGCATGCGGTGTCGCGCTGCGGGCAGTGCGGGGCGGTACTTACGTCGCTGGAAAATCCCGTGGGCAAGTGTCCGAAATGCGGATTCGAACTGCATTCCTGCAAGCAATGCACGTACTTCGATCCGGCCGCGCGGTTCGAATGCACGCAGTCGATTACTGAGCGCGTGCCGAGGAAAGACCAACTGAACTCCTGCGGGTTCTACTCGATTAGCGTAAGGTTTGAAAAGCAGACTTCTACCCCAGCATCAGCGCGACCCGCCGACGCCCGTCAGGCGTTTGAGAATCTGTTCAAAAAGTAAAATGTGCTAACTCTTCTGAAGGATTCCCGACTTTTATCAGAGGGCGGGTTGAGTCATGCTTCAGCCAGACATCCCATAACTTCCGCTTCACTCAACGTATGGTCTGATGATTTGGCTTTTTTATAAATTCGTTCGACGTTTTCGTCGGAGCATTGCAGGCCGCGCTGTTCCAACCAGAAGGTAACGTTCGATTTACCGCTCATGGGACCAATATCAATGACTTGATTCATTCCGAAAAGCTGTGAGGGCACGCCGGAATAAACCGCGTTGGCCAGGTCTACATCATTTTTCTTGAAGGCCTTGATCAGTGCAGACGCATGAACTCCGGTTGCGGTGCGAAACGCGTCGCTTCCGACCACGGGATAATTTGAAGGAATAACCACGCCGGTAGCTTTCGAGATTTCCTCACAGTACTCTTTCAACTTGGTTAGGTCTTGATTCACCCAGGGGGAGAGCTCCATGAGTTTTAGATTTACCAGCATCAAATCCATTTGCGTGTTTCCCACTCGCTCGCCAATGCCGAGGGCGCAGGCGTGAACGCAATCCGCGCCGGCACTTAGCGCGGCTATCGAGTTAGCCACCGCAAATCCCCGATCACAATGTCCGTGCCAGTCAATCCGAATTTTCTCGCCCGACGGCTTGACTACCTCATCGATTACGAAACTGACCAGCGCGAAGGCGCCCATCGGAGTCGAATGTCCGGCGGTGTCGCAGATGACAATCGCCCGGGCTCCGTAATTTATTGCCGTGCAGTAAAGCCGCTTTACCATTTCTGGATCGCAGCGTGTTGTGTCCTCCGTGACGTACATGACCTCGAGGCCGAGGGAGATGGCGTATTTCAAAGCTTTTTCTGTCGTCTGCAAAAGGAAATCGTCGGTCCACCCTTCGGTGTAGCGACGAATGGGACTTGATCCGATGAAGGTTGCAGCTTCAATGTTGAGCCCAGTCCGTTGCACGATTTCCGCGATAGGTCGAATGTCGTTCTCATGGGTCCGTGCGGCGCAATTGGCACGGATGTGCAATTTCTGCTGGACGATTTCTTTGGCGAGCGCCTCGATGTGCTCGACAGCACGTTCTCCTGCACCCGGGAGTCCGAGGTCGAGGGAGTTGATACCTAGCGCCGCCATCAGATGCAGGATGCGTATTTTTTGTTCGATGGACGGGTCGCGAACTGACGGTGACTGCAAGCCGTCGCGAAGGCTTTCATCGTTCAACAAAACAGGTTTGGATTTCGAGAGAGCTTCAGGATGGACCTGATTCCAGTCGTAAATGAGTTCGGAGGCTTTCATGCTCGGGCAGGGTCGATTCTACCGAAAGACGGTGGATCGCTGCACATCACTCTCGGGGGAATCACAATACAGGGGAGGAAGCCTGAATAATGCCGAGTCCAGGGCTTTAAAGTTCTAGTATTCCACGTTGACCAAATACAGTCCTTGGGCTGGCGCGGTGGCAGCAGCGGCTGAGCGGTTTCGTGCCAGTAAAATCCTACTGACGTCTTCCAACTGCAGGGTGCCCTTCCCAATCATTAATAATGTGCCCACGAGATTTCTGACCATGTGGTGAAGAAATCCGTTCCCACGCACGGTATAAACCAGGATTTCACCATCTCGCTTCCATTCCGAACTTAAAATTTCTCGCAGGTTCGACTCGTTCCAGCTATTGCGTTCAGCATCCACGGCGGCAAAGGACGTAAAATCGTGCTCCCCAATTACGACGGCAGCTGCTTCTGCCATTTTTTGTTCGGCGAGCGGATAAGGATAATGCCAAACATAACGCGCCAAGAACGGCGAACATATCGCACCACGAAAGATTCGGTACTGGTAGGTTTTGGCTCGAGCCGACTTGCGAGCATGAAAACCGGGGCCGGCTTCGGTTGCTTCGCAGACGCGGATCGAAGGGGGCAGAACATCGTTCAATGCGGTCACAAAGTTGTTAACTGGAATCGGCGATGAAGTTGTGAACGAAGCGACCTGGGCCAGCGCATGCACGCCAGCATCAGTACGGCCCGATCCCTGGGGCAAAACGTTTTCGCCAGTGACCCGTCCAATAGCAGACGATAACGCGCCTTGAATGGTGTTAGAGGCAGGCTGTATCTGCCATCCGCAAAAGTCGGAGCCTTCGTAAGAGATGATTAATTTGATGGTGCGCATGGGACCTCGGCGAAACAGAGTTAGCGCGAAAAAATAAAAGACCCATTGGGGCGCTTTACGAATCTTTACCGATAACACTCCTGGCGTTGCAGGGTGTGGTTTTTGTTCGGCTATACTATTGCATTCCCGGTGGCTACAGTCTGGCGGCGCGAGCGCGTAGCGGCGGTATACATATGCCGCACTGTTGGCCCCGATTTTCAGTCCTAATCGTACCGCGAATAAATGAAACCAACAGAACATGGTTTGCGTAACAACTTCGAAGGCGGAATTGCATTACCCATATCAGCTTTTGGCTTGGAGATGATCGAATGTCTTGGTGTCGCCTGAATTCACATCGGTGTTTTTTTTCCATACTTTTATCTGGCTTGGCGTCACTGGGGGTTGTTGCCCAAGATCTGCCGCAGGCCCCACAGCCATCATCGGCCACGAAAAGTAGCCCGCCTGCCCAGAGTCTCTCCATGGAAAATTATTCAAAGGCGCGGGCCCCTTTCCCCAATATATTTGCGCCTTATTCGAGCCGGTCGGTCGCGGCGCCCAACCTCGCGAATACCCCGCGCATTGACCAACTAATGCGCGATGGAAAAATCATGCTTTCGCTGGACGACGCGGTAGCGCTTGCGCTCGAAAACAATCTCGACATCGCCATTGCGAGATACAACCTTAATATCGCCGACACGGATATTCTGCGGGCGAAGTCTGGAAGCAATATTCTCGGCGTCAATTTCGGTATCGTAGAGAATACTCCCGGTGGGACGATCGGGGGGTTAGGTGGGACGGTAGGGTCGGGGCCTGGCGGCACCAATCCCGCCCCAGGTGGAATCGGCTCAGGCACCAATGGATTGGTAAGCTCGACCCTGGGCATTGGTTCCCCGATTACCAGTTTCGATCCCATCATCACGGGGACTTTTCAGATGGATCGCAGCCACACTCTTTCAAGTAGCGCTTTCACGGGTGCGCCTGTGTTGAATCAAAATTCCGGGGTGGCCAACTTGGCGTACCTGCAAGGGTTTCCCTCGGGCACAAATCTATCAGTTGGGTTCAACAACACCCATCTGACTACCAATCAGGCTTTCAGCACGCTAAGTCCGCAACTCAGTTCGAGTTTTCAGTTTCGACTCACGCAGCATTTGTTGCAGGGGTTCGGTTTTCTTCCCAACACGCGCTTTATCCGCCTGGCCAAGAACAATAGAGAAATCTCTGATGTTGCGTTCCGGTTACAGATCATCACTACTGTGGACCAGATCGAAAACATTTACTGGAACCTGGTTTACGCGTACGAAAACGTGAAGGTGCAGAGAGAAGCCTTAACGTTTGCGCAGAAGACCATGTCGGACACGCAGAAACAGGTGGAGATCGGCAGCATGGCACCGATTCAAGTGGTGGGAGCGCAGAGCACGGTTGCCAGCGATCAACAGGCCCTAATTCTGGCCCAGACCAATCTTGAGTTGCAGCAGCTTTTGATGAAGAACGCCTTGAGTCGGTCTTTAGTGGATCCAAAGCTGGCGGATGCCGAGGTCATTCCAACCTCCGATATGCAGATTCCAGCGGAGGAGCCGGTGGTTCCTACCCAGGACTTGATCAACGACGCTTTGAATCACAGAGCGGAGTTGGCGGAATCGAAAATTGATCTTACAAACCGCGGCATCAACAACCGCGCAGTGCGAAACGCATTGCGGCCGACACTCGACTTGTTCGCTTACTACGGCGGTTCTGGATTGGGAGGAGATTTAAATCCGTCGAGCGTTTGCCCGCCTCCCCCGGCGGTCCCCACATTCGGATGTAACGCTGCGGGCAGTGTTCCCTCCCGAGGTTACGGCGACGCTCTGAATCAACTCATCAATTCCTCAGCCCCAGACAAAGGCGTGGGAATGACTCTCAATGTGCCAATCAGGAACCGCGCCGCGCAAGCTGACCAAGTGCGAGCCGAACTGGAATACCGGCAGGCACAAACGCGGTTGCAGCAGATTGAGAACGAAGTCCGGATCGAAGTTCGCAACGCTCAATTCACCTTGCAACAGAATCGGGCAAGCGTTAATGCGGCCACCGCCGCGGCGGAGTTTGCGCGACAGACATTAGACGCGGAACAAAAGAAATTGGCGCTGGGGGCTTCGACTTCCACTCTAGTTCTGCAAAACCAGTCCGCTTTGACCAGTGCACAATCGAATCTGGTTTCGGCCAAGGCCGCGTACGAGAAATCACGCGTTGAAATGGACCGCGCCACCGGATTGCTTCTAGATCACTCTGGAATTGTGATCGATGATGCGGAGCGAGGCGAAGTCACGCATATGCCGAAGGTGCCGGATGTGGCCCCGAGGCAAAACGTGGAGTCAGTCATGCCGCCCGCGGGCTCGCAGCCGCAACAATAGGTTCCAGGATCAAAAGAAGCGCCTGAGCGTCCTTCTTTGCCTGGTTGAATCAAGGTCGGAGAGAAAACCGCAATGGGGGGCTCCGAGTTTAAGTTTCGTTCTAAGAACCCTTTTTCTTTGCGGTCTTCTGCTTTGCGGTCGTCTTGTTTTCGCTCGTCTTCGTTGTACTTATCGGGCTGTGTTTCGCCAGCCATGATTTTGCTTCCCCAAGTTCTGGGCGCGTTGAGTCTGATCCTTCACAACTCTTGAGCATCTTAGCGTAGGATTCCGCGGCCTTTGTGGGGTTGCCGGAACGCTGCGCCGAAGCCGCGATGCCATAGAGTGAGTTGAAACGGTTGGGATCGGTCCTGGACGCTGCTTCATACTCAGTCAGAGCTTCCGCCGGATGGCCTTTTTCGAGCAGCATGTCGCCCATCATCTCCCGGGCGGGAATTTGATCTGACGCTTCCAGCACACCAGTTGCTTTCTCGGCGAAGGGTTTTAGAAGGCTAAGAGCTTGATCGATTTTTCCATCAGCGAAGTCTTCCCATGCCTTCGCCTCTTTCTGGTCTTGCTCAATCGCGTCCAAAGTTGACTTCGACTTTTTCTCGGCGATGAGCTTTTGGCGAATCGCTTCAATCTGCCCTACCTCAGTTCGCACCTCGGCGAGTTTGCCAAGATGCGCAAATCCAATTGCCCGCGCCCAATGAGTGATCGATTGGTCTTCGGCAGAGGCGCCAGCTACTGGAGACAAATCAGCCGCCTCCTGCCACCGATGTAATTCGAGGGGGTACATCGCCTCGAACACTACCAGGGAAGAAATATGAGGATCGAAGCCCATTCCGTACATATCCTTCATGGGCGGCATGGCCTTGACCTCATCCAACAACTTCTTCGCATCGTCCTCTCGGCCGGTTTGCAGGTATGCGTAAAATAGGAAATCCATGGCATGAAATTCGTGGCCTTCGCCTCCCATCTCCGCGTATTTTCGGCTGGCCGCAATGGATGCTACGTTGGAGTTGATGTCGTCCTGCCAAAGCCCCAACCGGGCAAAAATATGAGAAGGCATATGGAGCGCGTGCGGCGCTGCGGGCGCGGTTTGCGCATATCGGCGGGCGGCGGGAACACCTAACTCCGCCATCTCGGCAGTGTCGTAAGTATGGATTAAATAGTGTGCCACGCCGGGATGGTTGGGTTCGGCCGCGAATACTTTTTCCAGAACGACTGCCGCTTTTTTTCGGTTCGCGTTGTTTGGATCGCGAGATGGCTCAGCGGCTAATAAGGAAAGTGCATAAAAGGCGGCGGCCTCGTGGTCGTCGGGATTACGCTCGTAGACCTTTTGCATCGCTTTGGAATAAGAGGTGGCGCGGCTTTCGTATTTGCGAGAGGAATCTGACAGATAAAAAGCAGCAAGGGCTGCGGTGTAATCTCGTTCACGGTCGTTCGCGGGGTGAAATGCCTTAGCGATGCGCGCCTCCGAGGCTCCGCGCTTTAGAGTGGCATCATCGGGATGGTTCCAGAGCTGATGCCATAAACTCATCCCAATTCCCCAGTGCGCCATTGCGCACCGGGGATCCTCTTTGCCGACCTGCTCGAATGTGGTTTCGGCCTGTTCGTACCAGAAGGAATGCAGAAGGGCCACGCCGCGCTCAAACGATTTCTGGACACCCGGCGAGCAGGAGACGGGAAAGTGCACTGTGCCGAGTTGGGCCGCGGTCAGTTCTTCATGATGATGGGCCTGGTCAGCAAAAACGGGCGCGGCGCAAAGGATGAACAAGATTGTTAACTGAGTAATTTTCATTGCGGGGGAAGTCTCCGAACAGCAGAATATCGCTATTCATCCTCGAAAGGATTACAGAAATGTCCGGCGGTTGGGACTTCGGACTGGTAAAGCTGAAACCAAGGGGTCCGGTCAGGGGGACGGACTTCAGCTGAAACTGGCGCTACGGAATTTTTGCCGGAAATCTTCGCCTTCCATTTTGATGACGCGGCACATCTCATGAAGTCGAGACCGCATTCGCTCGCCGATGCGATCGCCCAGAGTTTCTTTCCGGGCGGAGCGCTGCGCCCGTCCAAACTCGGAGGTAGGGATCACATCTTGTCCGGGCTCGTCGGCGAAGTTGGTGGTGATGATAGTAGTCCTCTTGTCGTTATACCGGGTATTGAGGATCAAGCTGACCGTGTCCCACACCCATTCTGTCGGCTTTACCGCGCCCAGTTCGTCCAGGACCAAAACCTCAGTTTCAAATACTGGACGCAACACTTCCAACTCGGTGGCCTTGACGGAATCGTTGTAAGAATTCTGAATTTGCTTTAGGAGTTCGCGGTAATCATAAAAAAGGCAGCTCACTCCCTTGCTTTTAGACAGCTCTTTAATAATTCCCACTGCTAAGTGAGTCTTGCCTGCGCCAATGCTGCCAATGATCAGCAGCCCGTTGTTTTCGACGGGATATTCTTCTACGAAGCGACAGGCAGCCATCCTGGCTGGGGCCAGTCCGCGATGCGGTCCGTCGAATTCAAAATTCGAAAGCTCGCAATGTTCATATCTTTTGGGAATTCGCGCCGAGGCCAGTAAAGAAGTTGAACGCGCCTGAAGACGACAATCGCAGCGGGTTACGCGCGAATCAGCGCTTGACCTGACCATTTTCCATCCCGTGCCATTGCATAGAGGACAAACTGCGGCTGCACTTCCTATTTCCTTCACCTTCATGCCAAAAAAAATCCTCTATTTGACTTTGCACCCATCGAAACAGGTGCGCAAGTGGAAACTCTACTCTTCCTGTGTACATGCTGTGAAGATGAGGATCTTGCTGTGCATCTTCAAGCAAAAGCGGGATCTGCCAGCGTCAAGATTATGAGGTTCTAAAGGGCAGGAGAACGCTTTCCTTGGCTTGCTGCGCCACGACCTCTTGCCAAAACCTTTCGCCTTTCGGGAAGGCCGACTCAAACAAGGCATCCAGCGCGGATTTTCACAGTTGACTTTCTGCCGTAGCGGTAGCTAAATAAGGCCGCCGGATTTTCTAGCGTTGTGAGCGCTATCCCGCGGCCTGACGCGCGGGCTGGACAAAGTGAAACCGGCCCAGGAGAAAACAGAAAATGAATAAAGCCGATCTCATCGACCGGATTGCATCTGGAGTGGACATCAGCAAAACTCAGGCAGCCGGCGCCATTGATACAACAATGGATAGCATCACCGCCGCACTCAAAAAAGGGGACAGGGTCGCGCTCATTGGTTTTGGCACCTTCTCTGTTTCGCAAAGAAAGGCGCGCAACGGACGCAATCCTCAGACCGGAGCTACCATCAAGATCGCAGCTCGCAAGGTAGCAAAATTTTCCGCCGGCGCGGAATTGAAAAAAGCAGTCAATCGCAGCAAGTAAGGCCAAAATTCAACCTGAAAGACGGCACGGGGTCGGCCCTGCCGTCTTTTTTATTGCACAGCAAAATCCCGGCGCTAGGTGGTTGAGAATCTTGATGACACGATCCGTCTTTCAAGCAGTTACCAAAGTACTTGCAGGGTATCGAACTCTTGCTGGTGTGCGTCGCACCCTTATTCGCTGAATCAATGACTAAATTTTCCAGAGGAGCCTCAAAGGACGCACGGCTAAAACGCTGGTTCTGCTCGCCGTCGTGCTGGTAGGCATTAGCGGGTTCGCACAGGCAATTTACCTCCATCGTGAAAATTCGACCCTCCGAGTCATGAATGTTCTATCTGTTCGGTCGCTCACTGTGGAGTGATCGCCACGGCCGTGTATCAGCCCACGCCGATAAAGCTGAGCGCGCTGATAAACCTCGCCCCTAAGGTAATGGCTCGCGCGTCGGCTTCGGTACTCGCTCTCCGCATTCGTCCTCCGCCTTCGGTTTAGTTCGCTACGCCTACGTAAATCCCCAAAATCCAGCCATACAACCATCCCCTCGGAAGGGAACCATGCGTGGCTACTCCTGGGGTTTAACTGGCGCTATGACAGCGGACTTGTGGCCGGACAAACACCGTGCTTCGGCGGAAATTGCGCCCAATCGACCACACTTGGAGGGCAGCCCGCAATCAACCTGACCGGACTCTTTTGGCACCCCTCTCACCTCGGATCAGGTTTTCACTTTTGAAGATGAAGCGCCATATTGCTTGCGAAACTAGAGAGGGTAAAAACAAAATGCCAGGCGGGTAGAGCGTTGACGGCGCCTTGAGGCGCTTGTCGTCCCTACCCCTCAACCCTGATTGACCTCGGTTCATCCTAAATGCTATAACCACAAGGTTTTGTGCAGAGGTTTTTGTACGGAATGGTTTGCACAAAATGTCCGACGCGGCCAAGCTCTAGTTTCAAATCGCTTAGTGGAAGCGTGTTCGGAAGGCGGCAACCATGACGTTGCCGGAAGAGAAAACACGTTGTCATCCTGGAGTACCGGAGGATCCCCTATGCGCAACTCCCTCGCAGATTTTTCTTTTTGTGTCCGTTGGCTAGCTAAAAACACAGTCAGGCTGGTAACGGTTCTGGCCCTTGGCGCCTCTGCGGCGCTTGCCCAGCCCGCCCCTGAGGCGGGAGGCGAAGCCAATCTCCGGCTACCCGATCTTTCCACGGTGAACTTTCTGGGGATGGATGGCCATAAACTTCTCACCATTGGGATTCTGTTTTGCGTCTTTGGATTGATTTTCGGCATGGTCATTTATATGCGCCTGAAAAATCTTCCGGTGCATAAGGCAATGCTCGAAATTTCCGAACTTATTTACGAAACCTGCAAGACGTATCTGCTGACGCAGGGAAAATTTCTTTTGCTGCTGGAATCGTTCATTGCCGTCGTCATCATTCTTTATTTCGGAGTACTGCTGCATTTCGACGCCATGCGCGTCGTCATCATTCTGGCGTTCAGCTTGCTAGGCATCGCGGGAAGTTATGGAGTCGCATGGTTCGGCATCCGGGTAAACACTTTTGCTAATTCGCGGACGGCTTTCGCCAGCCTGCGCGGCAAGCCTTATTTCGTCTATCAGATTCCGCTCGAAGCTGGAATGAGCATTGGCATGATGCTCATCAGCGTCGAATTGCTGATTATGCTGTTCATTCTTCTGTTCGTACCGCGTGATTACGCTGGATCGTGCTTCATCGGATTTGCCATCGGGGAATCCCTGGGAGCGGCGGCTTTGCGAATCGCGGGTGGGATCTTTACGAAGATCGCGGACATCGGGTCTGACCTGATGAAGATCGTATTCAAAATTAAGGAAGATGATGCGCGTAATCCGGGCGTTATTGCGGATTGCACGGGAGACAATGCGGGAGATTCGGTTGGGCCGTCTGCCGATGGATTCGAGACCTACGGCGTAACCGGCGTCGCCTTGATCACGTTCATTCTGCTGGGCGTGAAAGACCCCACGGTGCAGGTGCAGTTGCTGGTTTGGATCTTCGTGATGCGCGTGGCCATGTTGGTGGCCAGCACGGTCGCCTATTTCATCAATGCCGCGATAGCGAAGGCTAAATATGCCACAAAAGATGAGATGAACTTCGAGCATCCGCTGACATCTTTGGTGTGGATTACCTCCATCGTGTCGATCGTGCTCACTTATGTTATTTCGTCGATGATCATCCCGCTGCTCGGCGGCGACTCGAGCCAATGGTGGAAGCTGGCGACAATCATCTCCTGCGGAACTCTTGCCGGAGCTGTCATCCCAGAGCTGGTAAAAGCATTCACATCGACGGAATCTCGTCACGTCCGCGAAGTCGTTACCTCAGCGCAAGAGGGTGGAGCGTCCCTCGGAATTCTGTCGGGCTTCGTAGCCGGAAATTTTTCTGCTTACTATTTGGGCGGAGCTATGGTCATCCTGATGTCAGTGGGATATCTGGTTAGCCAGCAGGGATTAGCCGAGGCGGCGACTATGATCGCGGCCCCCGTTTTCGCGTTTGGGTTGGTGGCGTTCGGATTTTTGGGAATGGGGCCGGTGACGATTGCGGTGGATTCATATGGGCCAGTGACCGACAATGCGCAGTCGGTTTATGAGCTATCGCTGATCGAGCAAGTACCGAACATTCAAGGCGAACTCAAGCGCACATACAACATCGACGTAAATTTCGAACGCGCGAAGTACCTGCTCGAAGCGAACGACGGCGCGGGAAACACGTTTAAAGCGACCGCTAAGCCAGTTTTGATCGGGACAGCCGTGGTGGGCGCGACCACCATGATTTTTTCGATCATCATGGCCCTTACCGCCGGTCTTACTGAAAACGTCGACAAGTTATCGCTATTACACGCCCCATTCGTTCTTGGGCTCATCACCGGCGGAGCCATGATTTATTGGTTTACCGGTGCTTCTACGCAAGCGGTAACGACGGGGGCCTACCGGGCGGTTGAATTCATCAAGGCCCATATCAAGCTGGAGGGTGTAGAAAAAGCTTCTGTAGCCGACAGCAAAAAAGTGGTTGAGATTTGTACGAAGTACGCCCAGAAGGGAATGTTGAATATTTTTCTAGCGGTATTTTTTGCGACGCTTTCGTTCGCGTTTGTTGAACCCTTCTTCTTTATCGGGTACCTGATGTCGATTGCCATCTTCGGGCTCTATCAAGCGATCTTCATGGCAAACGCCGGTGGGGCCTGGGACAACGCCAAGAAAATTGTTGAAGTGGAATTGAAGCAGAAAGGAACTCCGCTGCATGACGCGACTGTGATCGGCGACACCGTTGGAGATCCCTTTAAGGACACCTCCTCGGTGGCGTTGAATCCGGTGATTAAGTTCACCACGTTGTTTGGATTGCTCGCGGTGGAATTGGCGGTGCAGTTAAAGCTTCAGCAAGGAGAGATGCTCGGGCATATCCTCGCCGGGGCGTTTTTCGTGGTCTCATTCTTCTTCGTTTACCGCTCGTTCTATGGCATGAGGATTGGTACCGAGGTTGCGGCGAAAGCTGCGGGGCACTAACCGAAACGCCGCTCAAAGTGACGGTAGGGAAGCTTGACACTGCGCGTCCCCGTACGACGCTCGAGAAGGTCCTTTGCAGCGGTTGATTAGACTTGCTCGCGCGATTCCCCTAGAGTCACGGTGACATCCATCTTTTTCTTTCCGCGGTAAATGGTTATTTTTACGACGTCACCGGCCCGGTGATTGTTCATGCTTTGGGCTAGGTCCTGCTGATCTTGGACTTGCTGGCCATCGATGGCGACGATCAAATCTCCTCCGAGATTGATCGGAATATTTCCCAGATAGGCGTGTTCGTTTCCGCCTTGGAGGCCTGCGCGTTCGGCGGCGCCTCCGGGAACGACTTGCACAATCAATAATCCATAGTCGGCTGGAAGTGCCATCTGGTCGGCCAGTTCAGGGGTGATGGGTATGGTGCGGATGCCAAGGGCTGGCCGGCGCACCCGACCCAGGGTGACGAGATCGTTGAGTACGGCCTTCGCGGTGTTGATAGGAATCGCGAAACCGATGCCCGCGCTCTGGCCGCTGTTGGACGCAATCATTGTGTTAATTCCGATAACTTCCCCGTGCCAGTTGAGAAGCGGTCCTCCCGAATTCCCGGGGTTGATGGCGGCATCGGTCTGAATGGCCTCGTCGATGGTCATGCCATCGGGCTCCTGCACTGAACGAATCGAGCTCACGATCCCGCTGGTGAGAGTTCCAGAAAGTCCGAAGGGATTGCCGATGGCATAAACCTTCTGCCCGACCTGCAAATTCCGCGAATCGCCGAGGACCATGCTGGTGAGTTCGGGGGCTTTAATTTGGATTACCGCCAGATCGTGCGAGGGGTCTGTACCCACCACGGTAGCGCGATATTTACGGCGATTGTGAAGTGTCACTTCGACTTGGCGCGCGTCGGCGATGACGTGGTAGTTGGTAAGAATGTGGCCTTCTTTATCGATGATGAAACCCGAGCCTTGACCTTCCTGCGGTTGGAGTCCATAGAAGAAGTTGTAGGACATGGCGCGGGAGGTGATGTTCACAACTGATGGAACGTTCTTTTTATAGACGCTGATGTTGTTTTGCTCGTCGACATCTTCGGCGCCGCTAGTGGAGGCTTCGGTGATCTCAACTTTGTCAGGTCGGCTGACGTAAGAGGTGGGCCAGAAGCGTCCAGAACTGTACGTGGTTATATAGAAGAACAGGGCGCTTAGAAATATTGTGATGACCAGCGTGCGAAGTAGTCTCATGATGTCTTACACCGTGCGGTTTTTTCGGGCCCGCCTACGCGGAGCGTTTGCAGTGTGTATCTTGGGATTATTTTAGCGTCTTGCGGCTTCTACTGCTTTCAATACGGCTTGTGCTTTGTTCATGGATTCCTGGAACTCGCTTGCAGGCTCTGAGTCTGCGACGATCCCCGCACCGGCCTGGAGGTAAGCTTTCTTGCCCTGCATGAGCATGGTGCGGATAGCGATGCAGGAATCCAGGTTGCCCGCGAAGTCTGCGTAGAGGACTGAGCCGCCATAGATTCCCCGCCGGGTAGGCTCGAGCTCTTCGATAATTTGCATGGCCCGGACTTTGGGCGCCCCACTGAGGGTTCCCGCCGGAAAACATGCGGCGAAGGCGTCGAGCGAATCTAATTCCGGACGCAACTTGCCTTCTAATGCCGACACCAGATGCATTACATGGGAATAGCGTTCGACATACATCAAATCGCGAACTTTCACTGATCCGTATTGACTTACACGGCCCAAGTCATTTCTTCCCAGGTCAACCAGCATTACGTGCTCGGCCCGCTCCTTTTCGTCAGTCAACATTTTTTGTTCGAGTTCAGCGTCTTCAGTGGCATCGCTTCCCCTAGGATGGGTTCCGGCAATGGGGCGATATTCGAGTTTGCGTCCAGTAACTCGCACCAGCATTTCAGGAGATGACCCGAGGATATGGGTGTCATCGTTGCGCAAAAAATACATATATGGAGATGGATTCACCGTACGCAATGCGCGATAAATATCGAACGGCGCGGATTCAGGAATGAAATCCAGTCGCTGCGAAAGAACTATCTGGAAAGCATCTCCCGCTCTGATGTATTCTTTCGCACGTTCCACGGATTTGATGAAACGCTGACGACTTGTGCCTGCATGTATTTTTAATCTGCTCGCTGCGCGATGCGATGCTTTCTCCCACTTTATCGAGTGCAAGCCGGCGGCGAGTTTTTTCTCTAAGGCGGCAATATCTTTGGCCGCGCGATTGTAGGCTTGCCTCGGAGTTTCGTGGCGCACATCGGCGGTCGCAATAATGTGAATTTCGTGACGCAGGTGATCGAAGGCGAGAAGGCGATCAAAGAACATCAGGGAACAATCAGGAAGCTTTAGGTCGTCTTTCGCGTGCTCCCCTATATTTTCAAATTGGCGGGCGATGTCATAAGCAAAATATCCCACGGCACCTGCGGTGAACGGCGGCAGGCCGGCGATCTCAGCCGGATGGTGCTGGCGAAAAATTTCTTTCACGATGTCGATTACATTGCCGGAACGTTCCTCGCACTTGGATCCGCGCTGGATCGTAATGCGGGTTCCGCGAGATTGGATTTGCATGTAAGGGCGTGCGCCCAGAAAGGTGTAGCGTCCAATCTGTTCTCCACGTTCCACCGATTCGAGCAGAAAACAGTTGGGCTCGTTGGCGGCGACTGCCAAGAAGGCTGAGACTGGTGTCAGCAAATCGGCAGTCACGGATTTAATTACCGGGACAAGTGTGGATTCCCGAGCCAATCGGGAAAATTCCTTGAAGTCTGGGCGCAACATTGGGTCTGCACATTATAGGGGAGCGCTCGGAAATCTCCCTGCACGTACTGCGGTTATTCAGCTGGGGAATTGACGAAACTGCGAAGAGGTTGCAAGATTACAGGTCAAGCCAACACTATGCGCATTAAGTTTTGGGGAGTTCGCGGATCGATACCCACTCCTCAGCCGGAGAATCAGCGTTACGGGGGAAATACGTCCTGCGTGGAAGTTCGCGTTGGCGAAAACATTTTTATATTCGATTGCGGGACTGGATTCCGAACGCTGGGACACCAACTGCAGAGCGAGTTCAAAGGTCATCCCATCAACGCCCACGTTTTCGTCTCGCATTTTCACTGGGACCATATTCAGGGAATACCGTTTTTCCGTCCGCTTTACGACAGTTCCGGCAACCGCTTCATCTTCCATTCTTCAACCCGGACAAGGAGTTTGAGGCAGGTGATGAATGAGCAGATGGCGGCGCCTTATTTTCCCGTTGACGTTAGCGAGATGAAAGCGCATCAGGAATTTCACGAGATCGAACCCGGCCCGGTGGAGTTCGGTGACGCTTCAATCCAGGTGGCGTGGCTCAATCACCCACAGGGATGTCTCGGGTTTCGGCTGGAAACAAAAGAGGGCATATTCGTATATGCGACCGACAACGAGCCTGGCCAAGTTGAATTTGATAAGAGCGTGCGCAAACTGGCGGCTGGCGCGGATGTGCTGATCTACGACTCTCAATACCTTCCTGAAGAATACGAAGCGCAGAGGCGGGGATGGGGACATAGCCACTGGCGTGAGGCAGTCAATGTGGCGATGGAGAGTGGGGCCAAGGAGTTGGTTCTGTACCATCATGATCCGGATCACACCGACGTGTGCATCGATAAAGTAGTGCAGAATGCGCGGAATTATTATCCGAAGGTGCGGGGGGCGGCGGAAGGGTTGGAGATAACAATTTAGATAGCAATCGCGCCGATTAATTCGAAGAGACAGAGATTTTCGGGGTGGGGGCGCCGCGCAATAAACCTGCGGTGCTTGTACCTTCGTCCAAGTCGGGCCAGTGAATTCCGTAACCCCCTCCCGCGATCTTCCAATTCTGCCGCTGGGCAGCCGTAGCGTTGAGGAGAGTTGGGAACCAAGTCAAAGGCACTACAATAATGCGGCCATCATTAAGATTCACGCTGAGCGCATCTTCCCGTAAACTGCACGTCGAGTAAGAAATTAGCAGCCGACTGGACTGGATTAATCCAAAATTTGGCCGAGAACTCGTCCCTATCGACGTGAATATGTGGGGCTCGTTGGACCCATGGCAGTAAAAGCGATAAGGGCCAGACCTCAAAGCCGTCGGCCTTGCGACATACTAGCAAAGCAGGGTAACGAGAGGCGATACCAGCCAAGGTTGAGGTTGGCAGCTACTCTACCGTGACGGACTTAGCCAGGTTCCTTGGTTGATCCACGTCGCATCCGCGGCGGACGGCGATGTGGTAAGCGAGCATTTGGAGCGGGACAATTTCGAGAATCGGTAATAGATTTTCTGGAGCTTGTGGAATGTAGATGATGTGGTCGGCGGCTTCTTTGATCTCTTCATCGCCTTCGGTGGCGAGGGCTATCACTCGGCCGGAGCGGGCTTTCACTTCTTTTAGGTTGGAACTGGTTTTTTCGTAACGGACCATCGAGAGTTGGTTTTTTGGATCGCGGGTGGCGATGATTACCACTGGCAAATTTTCATCGATCAGCGCGTTGGGTCCGTGCTTCATCTCTCCGGCGGGATAGCCTTCGGCGTGGATGTAGGAAACTTCTTTTAGCTTGAGAGCGCCTTCGAGCGCGATGGGATAGTGAATTCCGCGGCCTAGAAAGAGAAAATCCTGGGCGCGTCCATATTCTTTGGCAAGGTCTTCGCATTGCTCTTCGCGGGTGAGCAATTGCTCCAGCTTCGCGGGCAAGCGGGTGAGTTCCTGAATGGCGGCTTTGGCTTCGTCTTCATTCATGGTGCCGCGGACTTGCGCTAAATAAAGCGCGAACAGATATAGCGCGGTAAGTTGTGCGGTGAAGGCCTTGGTGGACGCGACCCCAATTTCAGGTCCGGCATGGGTGTAGATGGTGCCAGAAGCTTCTCGCGTGATCATTGATCCCACGACGTTGCAGATGGCAATGGTCTTGGATCCCTTGGCTTTGGCTTCGCGCTGCGCCGCGATGGTATCGGCGGTTTCACCAGATTGCGAAATCAGCATGGTAATAGTGTCGGCATCGACAATGGGATCGCGATAGCGCCACTCACTGGCGTAATCGACCTCCACGGGAATCTTGGCGAGGCTTTCGATCATGAATTTACCGGCTTGTCCGGCGTGCCAACTGGTGCCGCAGGCTTCGATGTTTATTTTTTTGGCGGCTTTGAATTCGGCATCGCTGATTTCCATCTCGCCCAGAAAAATGTGGCCAGTGTCTTGCGAGATTCTTCCCAGCGTGGTGTCGCGGACGGCGCGAGGCTGTTCGTAAATCTCCTTGAGCATGAAATGCTTGAACCCGCCCTTTTCCGCCATGATGGGGTCCCAGGTGATGTGCTGCACCTGGCGAGTGACGGGTTTTCCGTGGAAGTCAGTCAGCCGCACTCCGGTGGGAGTAATGACCGCGAGATCTCCGTCACCAAGAAAAAATAGATCGCGGGTATGGTAGAGAATCGCTGGGACGTCAGAGGCCACGAAAAACTCGTCCTTCCCCAGTCCAATGACCGCGGGAGGCCCGTTGCGAGCCGCGACGATTTTATCCGGCTCATTTACTGCAATTACTGCGAGCGCAAAAACTCCGGTTAGTTCTAAAACAGTTCTACGTACCGCTTCTTCCAAAGAAGGATGATGGCCATTTCCGGTTTTCAAATAGTATTTCTCGACGAGGTGAGCAATGACTTCGGTGTCGGTCTCGGTGGAGAATTTGTGCCCTTCTTCGATAAGTTTCTTTTTCAGGACAATGTAATTTTCAATGATTCCATTGTGGACGACGACTATGGTCCCGCTACAATCACGGTGGGGATGGGCGTTCTCTTCGGTCGGGCGGCCATGAGTGGCCCAGCGGGTGTGCCCTATGCCGTAGGTGCCGTCAAGGGGATGAAGGCGGATGACCTCTTCGAGGTTGCGCAGCTTGCCCTCGGCGCGGCGAATTTGTAGTCCCTCTCCGTTACCGCAAACTGCGATGCCTGCGGAGTCGTAGCCGCGATATTCGAGGCGCCGCAGGCCCTCGATAATTACGAGAACTACGCGTTTTTTACCGACGTATCCAACGATTCCGCACATGCTGGTACTCCTAAATCCGGCGCTGAGAATGCGCCGAATTAGTCTTCGATGGAAAATCGAAAGTCCTCGATCACGGGGTTGGTAAGAACCTCCCGCGCGACTTTGGCGACTTCGACTTCGGCCTCGGCGCGATTGAGACCGCCATCTAAGGTGAGATCAAAATATTTTCCCTGGCGGACTTCCTCCAAGCCTTTGTAACCCATCTTCTTTAGCGCACCGTGAATGGCTTTGCCTTGGGGGTCCAAGACACTTTTTTTGAGCGAAACGTAAACGTAAGCTTTCATGGGGATGGGGTCATTATACGGGAGGGTAAAAGAGAGGTGCACAACCACCCGTAACAGAAGGGTCAGAGTTGCTTCCGCAGAAATTCGAAGAGCAAATAACCGAGGAAGGCGGAAATTATGGCGATCTCGGAATTGGCGACGGTGAAAATATCCCGCACCGCAACCAACAAGGTTTTCCCCCGGCCATTGGCATGGGTAAATTCACCCATCAACAGATTGGAGTAGAACAAGAAAATAATGAAACTCGCCTCAATGACCGCCCGCCATATAGGATTGAGTTTTCGCGGCGATTTCTCCTGGTCCATTGCATAAACTATATCGCAGGCCAACCAAAATTCATGCTTGGGTATAATCCGTCTGCGACGGCTTAAGGAGAGAATATGGACCTTTTGGGCCGGGTCGCGCTGGTTACCGGCGCTTCCCAAGGAATTGGACGGGCCTGCGCAAAACGGCTTGCCAGGGGCGGCGCCACGCTGGCGGTCGTGGCGCGCAGTCAAGACAAGTTAAATGAACTGGCCCAAGAAATAGAGGACGCGGGAGGCAAGTCGCACGCATTCGTGCTGGATGTCACCGATGAAGAGCAAGTCCGGTCGACGATCCGGAGTGTGGTAACTCAACTTGGAAAACTCGATATCCTGGTGAACAACGCCGGCATTACCCATGACCAACTGGTAATGCGAATGAAGCGCGCCGATTGGGATTCAGTGCTGAATACAAACCTGACATCCGCATACTTGTGCATTCAAGCCGCGATTCCCGGCATGCTTAAGCAACGCTGGGGGCGGATCATAAACATCACGTCGGTATTCGGTCAGATGGGACAAGCAGGCCAAGCCAACTACGCAGCCTCCAAAGCAGGACTGATCGGTTTGACCATGGCAATTGCACGCGAATTGGGGTCGCGCAACATAACCTGCAATGCTGTCGCGCCTGGTTTCATTGAAACCGCCATGACCGCGGGCCTGGCGGAAGAATTGAAAAATGAAGCGCTAAAGATGATTCCATTGGCTCGAATCGGCAAACCGGAAGATGTAGCGGAGGCGGTTGCGTTCCTGGCGTCTGAAGAATCGTCGTACATTACTGGACATGTGTTGAATGTCAACGGCGGAATGTTGATGGGCTAAATCTGACTTGCCACGACGGCCGCGCCGGGTTGCAACTACTTGAGGCGCTCACATATCCGCTCGATCATTTCAGTTTGTTCCTGAGTGCGCGTAAGAAATTCAAAGCCGTGCCGCAGTCCATCGCGATACCTCACCACGGCCCGAATTTTCAGCGGACCCACTACCATGGGGAAGTCAAGTTCCATCGCCACCACCTCGCCGGATTCAAGTTCGCCGGTTAGGGTACCTCCGATTCCGTCCTCACCAAACTCGTTGGAGCGTCCCCAGAGCGAAAAGCGCTTTCCGTCACGAAAGGCGTTAACGGTCATGCGCACATCCACTGGATAGCGGGTGAACCTGCGCTTTGACGCATTATCTTTTTTCGGGGCAGCGGTGTTCATTTAAGAATTGTAAACGGAGCGCTCTCTAGACCTTTTAATTAGTCCGGCAAAATTAAGTCTCATAATGATTCATGAAGTAATTACCGAATTTTCGAAGGGCAGCTCTAGGAAATCTGGATAAGTGCCATGAATTCAGCTAGTGCGCTTGGCAAGAAACGTGCATTTATCCCCCGGGTAAACGGCAATCCGTTAAATAGGAGGTAACGCCAATGAAGCCTGACTGGAAAGAGCTTTCCGAAGCGGCTAGCCGTGAAAAAGATCCAAAGAAGTTGATGGAGTTGGTGGATCAGCTTGATCAGGCGTTGGAAGAATGCGAGAAAACGTTAAAGGAAAAAAACCAGGTTCACTCAGAGAGTGGTAGTCGAGACAGTGCTTCGAATTTGTCGTTGGCGGATCCGCTAATCGTCCCAGCGGTTTGATGTCCCTCCAGGTTTCGTAGACAATAGACCTCTGCACCCAGCCAGCGGACACTTCAAGTTTTTTGTTCCCTGAATCGTTGGCCTTCAGCAAATCATCTTTGCAGTTGGAGGAAAATATGACACACGAACTACCCCCTTTACCTTATGATTACGCGGCATTGGAGCCGGTCATTGATGCGGCGACCATGAAGTTGCATCACGATATGCATCACGCCGCTTATGTGAAAAATCTGAATGCGGCGCTGGAAAAATATCCGCAGCTGGCTTCAAAGAGTGTGGAAGATCTGGTTCGGGAACTCAATGCAGTTCCAGAGGATATTCGCAGCGCTGTTCGCAACAACGGCGGCGGACACATCAATCACAGCATGTTCTGGAAAATCATGAAACCCACGGGCGGCGGCGATCCCACTGGCCCCATAGGCGAAGCCATCACGAAATCGTTTGGCAACTTCAAAGATTTTCAGGCCAAATTCAACGACGCCGGGGTAAAACAATTCGGTAGCGGGTGGGTCTGGTTGGTAGGGAAATCAGGCGGCGATTTGCAGATCGTAAGCACGCCGAATCAAGATAATCCGATTTCGCAAGGCCTGTTTCCGATCTTGGGAAACGACGTTTGGGAACATGCCTACTATTTGAAATATAACAATCGGCGTCCCGAATACCTGGGAGCATGGTGGAATGTCGTTAATTGGGACGAAGTGAACAAAAGGCTTGAAACTTTTAAATCCGGCAAGCAGGAACCCGCATTGGCGGCGCGCTGATTTCTAGCACACTCTCTGAGTTCATAACCATCTTCGCCCGGAGATGGTTATGAGCCAGTCAGGCAAGCTTCAAGTTGGCCAACCTCACGTACCCAATTTATTTCACTAGTGGCGAGTTTTCAGTCGCTGCTTTTTCCTCTTCGGCATGAATTTCGCCATCTTCGTTCGCATAAAACGAACGATGCTGGGCGTCAAGTTGTTTGGGAGTGAGAGTCAATTGATACCCGTCTTTGCGCGAACGGAATCCTACGGTGTAGTCGCCGCGGTCGGTTTGAGTCATCCGCTTGGTGAAGGTCCCGGTGTGAACCAGTTGCGATAGAGAGGATGCGTAATTAGTGTTCTTCCGCTGATAGACCTTTTGGGCGCGAATCAGGGTGCGCATGTATCCCAGAGCACTGGCTTCTGACTCGGAACGGGCGGGGTCGCCATGGAATTTGGGTTGATAAGCGGTTTGCGCCGTGGTAGCGAGGGCGAAAAGCAAAACTAGCGAAACAATCCTTCCAACCAATGATTTCATGGACGCTCCCTGTCGTTTATCAGATGCGTACCATGTTACCCCCGTAATTGGCTTTCGCTTACTTAGCTTTGATTACGTGGAAGAGGCAGTTAAGCTAGCCATATTCCACCCCGTAGGAAGGCTATGAAAGCTGCTGCTGCCGTAAAGACCGCGTTGGTGAAGAAGCCGCTTATTCGACTGGCTGTGGTCGAGAGCGATCCGTTGCGCTTTGTTGGATTTCGAGCCCTGTTCGATTCCGAACCGGATTTCGAACTCATCTCAGCGTCCCTTTCGGAAATTAGCGGGCTCCAGGGAATCGATTTGATTCTGCTGGGGAACCGCAACGGGCAAAACCTTTTTGACTTGATGGCAAGCTTAAAGGCGGCTCGGCCGGACCTCCGAATCATTGTTACGGGAGCGGGAATTGACGAAGAAACGATTTTGAAGGCCATAGCTGCCGGGGCGAAAGGGTACGTGGACGAAGCTGCCTCGCCAGCCGAATTTGTGCATGCGATAAGGATTGTGAACCAGGGATCGGTGTGGGCCCCTCGACGGGTACTCTCGATGTTTATTGAGCGGGTGAGCACCTCTCCGGGAAGAATTTTTCCAGCGGGACGGGTGACATTTACCGACCGTGAAAAAGAAGTTTTGGAAATGCTGGTGGCGGGACGGTCAAACAAAGAAATTGGATCAGCTTTGGGAATTGAAGAGCGGACGGTTAAAGCTCACGTGGCGAAATTAATGCGCAAAGTCGGAGTGCAAAACCGTATTGCGTTGTCGGTACATGCCATCACGCATTCGTTGGTGACTGCAAAATAAGAAGTGGGCCGCTCGTTTTGTAGCCGTGTAGTTAATGCGAATAGTCAAATGGAAATTCTAGTTGTGCTATTTCCTTATATATAAACATCGCCGCCCACGGTGATGTTATTTTTTTGCTCACGTTTTCCACCATAAGTCGTCTCTACCTGCTGTATCCTAAATTGCTTTGGAATCAACTGTGAGGTGTGCGTGCGTCTATTCAAGGCCGCTTTACTGCCGTTTGTAATTCTTAGTTCGACGTTTATTCTGGCGCAGGAACAAACGGCGGCGACGTCTTCCGCCAACGGTGAAGTCGCCAAGCCGCAACTTGATCACTTTAATCTCGATCAGTTGGATCGATCGGTGGACCCTTGCGTGGATTTTTATCAGTACACGTGCAAGAAGTGGATTGACAAGAATCCCATTCCAGCGGACGAGCCTGCATGGGGCATCGATGGCAAGTTAGAGTTGTGGAACCAAAGTATTCTGCGGCAAGTGTTGGAGGCCGCCGCGACGAATGATCAGACCCGCACCGCGGTGCAGCAAAAGATTGGCGACTACTACGGTTCGTGCATGGACGAATCTGCAATCAACGCGAAAGGGCTGACGGCGCTGCAACCGGAACTTGATCGCATCTCGGCCCTGAAGCAGAAGTCTCAATTGGCGGGAGAGCTGGGGCATCTGCACAAAATAACTTTTTCGTTGGCTGGTCAAAATAATTCAGGATCAAGGACGGCGCTGTTTGGATTCAGTTCTGGGCAGGATTTGGATGATGCGACGAAAGTGGTCGCGCAGTTAGATCAGGGCGGTTTAGGTCTTCCGGATCGCGACTACTATTTAAAGACGGATGCGAATTCGGTGGAATTACGGCAGGAATATACCAAGCATTTGGAAAATACATTCAAGCTGCTTGGGGAAGATTCCACGCGAGCTTCCGCTGATGCGAAAACAGTAATCGATATGGAAACGGGGCTGGCCAAGAGTTCCATGGAAATCGTGAAGCGGCGGGATCCGGCAAACCTTAATCACAAGCTGTCTGGAGTAGAACTTAGAGCGCTGACTCCTGCATTTTCCTGGGACGAATATTTAAAAGCGGTTGCATCGCCATCTACGCAGCATTATCTGGTGGCCACGCCGGAATTCTTTAAAGCGGCAAACCAGATGATCGTGGACCGTCCATTGGAGGACTGGAAGACTTATTTGCGTTGGCATTTGATCACAGCCTCTTCGGGATTCCTCAGCAGGCCGTTCGAAGACGAGCGATTCGATTTTTATGGAAGGAAATTGATCGGGGAAAAAGAATTGCGTCCGCGATGGAAGCGTTGTGTGGAAGGTGCGGACCGCGACTTGGGAGAAGCATTGGGGCAGGCATACGTAGATCAGGCTTTCGGTCCTGACGCCAAAGCAAGGATGTTGAAATTGGTGCATGGCCTTGAAGAGGCATTTGGCAGCGATATACAGCAACTGGATTGGATGACTGCTGCTACGAAGAAAGAGGCAGTTTCAAAGCTACATAAGATCGAGGACAAGATCGGGTATCCCAACCACTGGCGGGATTATTCCAGCCTGGAGATCATTCGCGGCGACGCACTGGGCAATGCATATCGCAGCAGCGATTTCGAATTGGATCGACAGCTGGCGAAGATCGGCAAGCCAGTGAACCGGGGAGAATGGACGATGACTCCACCGACGGTGAATGCATATTACGATCCTCAATTGAACACCATCAATTTTCCCGCTGGAATTTTGCAGCCGCCTTATTTCGACAAGGAGATGGACGATGCGGTGAACTATGGCGCTACAGGCGCGGTCATAGGACATGAGATGACCCATGGCTTCGACGACGAGGGGCGAAAGTTCGATCTCGACGGCAATTTGCGGGATTGGTGGACGGCGGAAGATGGGAAAGAGTTTGAGCGGCGGGCCCAATGCGTTTCGAGTGAGTACTCCGGATTCGAGGCGGTACCAGGATTGAAACTCAACGGCAACTTGACCCTTGGCGAGAACACGGCAGACAACGGAGGTACGCGGATTGCGCTGATGGCCTTGCTGAACACTTTGGCGGCCGACGGAAAGACGGACCAGAAGATCGAGGGCCTGACGCCGGAGCAACGGTTTTTCATCTCCTACGGCGAGTCGTGGTGTTCTCACTGGACCCCGGAATTTACGCGAATGCTGGCGCAGTCGAATCCCCACGCTCCCGATCGGTACCGGGTGAACGGCGTGGTGTCGAATATGCCGGAGTTTCAGAAGGCGTTCAATTGCAAAAAAGGCCAGCCCATGGTGAGAGAGCAGGCTTGCCACGTGTGGTAGGCGCGGCGAATCAGTATTATTTCCTGGTCAAGATGCTGAATCCCACCCTTCAAGGAGCGAAGGGTGGGCCCCGCGAGATCACTTCTAGAAAAGGTAAGGTTGGCCGTCAGCAATCACTGCTGTTTGTCATAGACTGCGACGCTTTTGGTTTTCTTGCCTTTGGCGTCGGTGGCGGCTGAGGTGAGAGTGCGAGTCTTGCCGTCGTCGGAGACGACGACTCTGCCTACGAGCGTAGCTTTGCCATCCTTTTTATTGGTAATGTTCAAGGTGTGGTCATTGACTCTTTCGTAGGATCGGGTGTCAGCCGACGGATCGCCCGTAACGGGGTAATCTTTTCCATCGAACATACCCGTCCACTCATTATGCGAGGGTTTGCCGTCGGCATCGGTCCCATCGACCGTAACTTTGACATTGTCGCCAGACATCTCGTAAACCACCGTGCTGTTCTTTACTGCTCCGGGGGCGAACTTTGATTTAGCTTCGTTTAACTTCCATGTGCCCATCTGGGCATCGGCGGCGAAGGATGTTACGGCAGCAAGAACACATACGGCAAAAACTAAAACTGTAGTTCTTAGTTTCATGTTTTCTCCTGGTTGACGGCAGATTTTGCCGGTCTGATCAACGGAGCACATTCTAGTGCCCGGGGGAGTGTAGGGCAAAGATAATCTTTGTAAGCGCAAAGTCACATGCTTAGCGGGACACGATGGGAGACCCCAGCCTACATCCGGTTTTGGCGAACTAATGCCGTGGTACAACGTGTTATTTGGAACGAAAAGGACGGGTTTTTCTCAGGCTGGCTTCAATTTCCTTGGCCGCGCGCTGGCCGGTTGCAATTGCGCCGTGCACAGTTCCTGTTTGCCCAGCGGAGTCGGTGGCTTCGCCAGCGAAAAAAAGAGTTTGGGCAATGGGTTTGGCGAGCTCTTCGGGGGCATGAATCCCGCCGGTTTTTACATAGCTGTAAGCGCCCCGGCAAAATGGATCTTGGCGCCAGTCGTGAAAGTGCGCAGAGACAAGAAGGCCCTGGATCCGTTGCCGTGGAGTTCCGAGGGCGCGACTAAGCGCGGACAAAGCTTTGTTGATTACGAACTTGCGGCCGTATCCCGCAAGCGCGTCAGCAGATTTAAACGGGGCCCAGCCGGTGATCATGGGACTTTTGGCGGGAAATTTTGTCCACCAAGTGGGGAACCATTCATCATCGGAAAAAAGGAAACTCAGGTGGGAAAGAGTGTTGCGGTTATCGGCCGCTGGACGAATGTCCTTCCAAAAGCGGTCTTGGAATTCCAGAGTGATTCGGAGGACATGGCCCATTTCAAGTTTTTGGAGAGCTGCGCGTTTGCCTAGCGGCAACTTCGGATTGAAGGTGATGGCGCCTCTTTTTGTGGATGACGCTTGCAATACCCCAAGGGGCACTGTGATCAGGGCGCGGGTGCCGGCAAATGCGAAATCTTTATTCTTGGTTCGGCCAGTGATTCGTACCTCTCCTTGCTTCCATCGAATTTGCTGGACAACGGTATTGCGATGGATGGGGACATGCAAACGGTCTAACCTTCGCAACAGGATTTTGATGAGCGCACTGTACCCGTCATTGAGGGAAAAGGCGCGTTCTCCATCGATTTTTTCTTCAGCGAGTTTCTCTTGGATTAACCAATTCACACTGACTTGCGCGGGATCGGCGGCGTTGAATCCGCTGACGTAGCGAAGCGCCCAGAATTTCGCGTCTTCGAGTCGGGGATTCTTGCTGGGATTGGGGAAATTAATTTTCAAGAAGCGCACGAAAGAGTGATCCCGTGGCGTGGTCTTCATTTTTTGCAGGATTTTGTCGACTTCAGCGAAGAAATCGCAGGGGCCAAGCTTGTTGTTGCGGAAACACCAATTATCTCCGTCGAATTCAGTCAACTCGAGACGATTTTCTTGGAGGGGCTGCCAAATTTCAGGGGCACGACCATGAATGAATTCGGCTCCGAGTTCGATGGGCCAATTCGTGGAATGATCGGTGAATACCCGACCGCCGACGCGGTCGCGGGCTTCTAATATTGTCACCGGCAGACCTGCCTGCGCCAGTCTGATTGCGCAGGAGAGACCTGAAACTCCTGCGCCTACGATTAGAACGCCGCGCATTTGAAGTTCAGATGCATTCGAACCAGGAGGCGATGCAAAGGACGTGTCAGCCCTCCCAAACGAAAGCATCGAATGCGCGTTTGGTCTCGAATCCCAAATGGAGGTAGAGTTCTGCGGCGCGAGTATTGGCTTCGGTAACGGTCAGAGACAACAGCGAAAAAGCGCGGTGCCGAAGATTGTCGGAAGTAGCGGACAGCAATGCCTCCCCGATGCCATGCGAACGGAATTCGGGCAGCACACATATCTGAGTAACGTGGCCTACGTCGGCGCGCACCCGCGAACAAAGAATCAATCCGACGATCGAGCGTGCCTTGCGGTGGAAAGCCACAAATGACGATTCGGGATCAAAGGTCCCGCAACCGGGGAAGCGGACGATATTGTTTAAGAATCTCAGAGAGCCGCTTAGCGTTCGATATTGATCGTTGATCTCAGCGTCCACGTGATCACGGTAAGCTGCGGTGATTACAGCGGCGGAAGCCTGATAGTCTTGCTCGGACCAACGGCGAATGTCAATTTCCTTGTCCAAGGGAACAATTTGCGGCGGAGGGTCGCTCAGGCGCAAGACCATGAATATCCGGCGATGACTGCGGAAGCCGTGATCGCTGAATGCCCGTACCGTCGCCCCGCTCTCATGGACGAGCAACTGAGCCTCAACCCGATGGATGCCGGGAGATTGCTGCAAGGTTTCGATTACATGGAGCAGTAACCTCGACTCAACATCGGTGGCCCCAGGCAACCGTTCGCGATTGGCGACGAACAAATCTCCGATGACTCCTTTATTGCCTTCGTAAACAAAAAAAGCGTAGCCGCAAATCCGTCCCCGTTCGATGGCGGCGTATCCGGGCAAAATTTTTGCGTCCACGTAGCGCAGAATCATTTCCGAGGAACTGGTGTAGTCCCAGGAAAGCAGGCGCGCCCATACCTCGACCTCGTCGTCCAGTAAAGGACGCAAATCGCCAGAAGAAAAATGTCTGAGATCAAGAATTTCCAAGCGAACCTTCGCAGTTGCGGGCCTAACAGCGAGTGTAGTGGGTGTGCTCGATGGTGGGAAGAGCGTTTGTGATGCAAGTCGTTGAGCAGTAGAGTTCAGCACTCAGCATTCAGCACCCAGAATCCAGCAACTAGCTCCCAGCGCTCAGCAAGTGTGCTGAGTGCTGACTGTTTTATTTCCCCACCCAGAAATAATCAAGTCTCTGAGCTTTGAAACTGCCGAGATACGCAACACGACGGCCGGGGACGCTGTTTTGGACTACGGCCTGCGAACCGGAAGGGGCAATTACCACGTGTTCAGAAGAAGGGACCTCGTGCCTCTCGTAGCGAGAAATGTGCCGGTTTAGATAGAAAGCCAGACCATATTCGGTCTCGCGAGGCGCCTCGAAGACTGCGGCATTGACGGGGTCCACTTGATTCAATAGATCAGGCTTGAGCTTGGCGATTTCTGCAATTACGGGGCGGGCAGAGAGCGAAACGTCCAGCAGAGGAGAACCGGCGCGGATGACCACTCCAAAGGCCAATACTAGAGGGATCAAGGTCATGAAGCGCAACATTCGGAGTCCCGACTTTCTCAAGGTCAGAGCAATGACAAGGGAGCAAACTGAAGCAATCGCTACGGGGACGGCGGCCCGATTCCAGGGGATCCGCTGTTCCAGCAGAATGTAGTGCACCATCATCGCGGGAATGAGAATCAAGCTCGCAAGGACGGCATGAACCGAAATCTGCCACATCCCTGCTTTATGCGTTGCGAGAACCTCCCGCCGAACATATTCGGCGACTAGCAATGCTCCCGCTGGGATTGAGGGAACGATGTATCCCGGCAATTTAGACCGCGAGAGAGAAAAGAAGACGACGGGAACCAACAGCCAGATCAAAAGAAATATGCCGAAAGTGTCATCCGCATCTCGTTCGCCGCGCAACCAACAGCGACCGGTCTTCCAGCAAGCCACCGTGCCAAACACGGTCCATGGAAAAAGCCCGATCATCGTTACTGGAATGTAATACCAGAACGGCTCGGGGTGATGATAAAGGTTGGTGCCAAATCGCGCTAGATTGTGCTCCAGAATAAAAATTCGAAAGAAGTTTGGGTTACGAATCTGGACGAGGACGTACCAAGGCAGGACCACAGCAACCATGAGCAGGATCCCTGGAAACCAAAGCGTTTGCGAAATCAGATTGCGTTCGCGCCTGGCAAAAGCGAAACCCGCAACTATAAGGCCCGCAAGAACAATCGCCACCGGGCCCTTAGCTAGAACTCCCAACGCCAGAAAAAAATAAGATACCGCCAAATAAGATTTGAGGCGGGTTTCAAACCAGGCATACCAGGCCAGCATGGCAATAGCGAACGTGGCCGTGAGGGGCATGTCGGTCGAAGCGGCGCGCGCAAATCCAATTACGCCCGCGGAGGAAGCGACTATCAGCGCGCCATCCAAATGAAATCCCGGATGAAGCCTCCGCAAAAACAAATACACCGCGACCACCATCAATGTGGCGTCGAAGGCCGAGGGCAAACGTGCCGCCCAGTCGCTCACTCCAAAAAGGCGAAACGCGACCATGGCCTGCCAGTAATACAGAGGAGGCTTTTCCAGCCACGGTTTGCCCTCGAATGTGGGAGAAATCCAGTCATGCCGCGCGAGCATCTCTCGCGCCACTTGCGCATAACGAGGCTCATCTGCACCGACTAATCCGAAATATGAGAGTCCGAACAAGAATAAGAAGCCGCAGAATCCAGCTAGAAGAAGAATGTCCAAGCTAGAACGCGAGGGCTTGGCAGGCGTCATTCCGTCTTCCAACTTCGGGTCAGAGCGTAAATGCTGACGAGCACCCACGTGACTTCCATGACGACAAACCCAACTTGAAAAGGACTAAAGGCGATATAGGCGAGAATTGCGGAGCCGAGGGCATTTAGAAAGTTGTAGGAAAATTTACGAGAGTCCATCCACTTCAACTGATGTCCTATGTATCCGATTAAGACCAGCAGCGCGCCCACGAAGGATATCGCCTGCCGGGCGAGTGATATATGCATGCCGGCTATTGTATGGATTCAGCGGGGCGGAACATCCCCAGAATTTTTCCTAGCGCATCTGACAGGGGCCCGCCAATTGAAAAACCGCTGGCGCACTCATGGCCACCACCCCCGAATTGCTCGGCGACGAGCGCAACGTTCACTTCTCCCTTGCTGCGCAAGCTTACCCTCAAACGTCGGTCAGGGAGTTCGCGCAACAGGATTGCTACCTGCACGTCATGAATCGACAACGCATAGTTCACCAGGCCTTCGCAATCTTCTTCTTTAGCGTCGAATCTTTCCATTTCTTCCTGGGTGACCCAAAACCACGCCATCCCTCCTTCCCGTTCCAAGTGCGAGAGTGCGGCACCCAGCAAGCGAAGTTTTGCTGTGGAATGTCCGAAATAAACGTTACGCGCGCACCGTGCTGGATCCGCTCCGGCCAGCACCAACTCTCGCGCTAGAGCGAATGTGCGCTCGTTAGTCCCTTCAAAGACAAACGACCCAGTATCGGTAAGGACGCCGGTATACAAACAGGTAGCGATCTCGGGAGACACCTCAACCCCAGCTTCTCGAGCCATGCGATAAACCATCTCCGCCGTAGCGACCGCATGGGGATCAATCCAATTCACATTCCCAAACGGACGCCCACTTGAATGATGATCGATATTGATGACGAATTGATCTTCGAATCCCTCGAGACGCGTGCGCTGGATGCTGTCGCATTCCAAAATAATTGCCGCGTCGTATTCGCCGTTCACCCGGTCCGCCTGTACCACCCGGTCCGCAAATGGCAGGGATTGGTAAATTCGGGGCAAGACGTCGCTAAGAACCACTTCAGCTTCTTTTCCAATGGCACGCAAGATTTCGCCGCACGCCAGCGCAGACCCAATCGCGTCACCATCGGGCCGGGCATGCGATGTCAGAAGAAAGCGGTTTCGCTGGCCGATCTCCCTTAGAACTTCTGTCAACATATCTGTCGGTGCAAACATCTTGGGGCCGTTCCTGAGCAAGTTTTCCGCATAGCGGAAGGTTCAGGCAGGCGAAGCATCTCTACGATGAAGCATTTTTTTCTTCAACTTCTTCAATTTCCAGATCAGCCTCGCTTCCGCGCTCGCTTTAACAACTGATCGATCCGTGCGACATGCTGGCCAGACCGGTCCACTTGGAAGTACAGTTCAGGAGGCCTTCGCAAATGCAATCGCGCAGCCACCTCACGTCTGATAAAGCCTACCGCGGCGGTAAGTCCTTCTAGCGTCCGCTTGGCTTCTTGATCATCGCCTTCGACGGTGACGAAAACCCGTGCCGACCGAGAGTCGTCGGCAAGCGCTACGCTACTCACCGTAGCCAGCCCAATCCGCGGGTCGCCGAGCTCCCCTTCGAGGATGGCAAGAATTTCCTCTCGCAGCGCCTCCCCCAGCCGCCCACGATGATATTTTGCTCCCCGGCTCTCCAAAATTCACCTCAGATAAAACGGTGAGAATATCAGAAAAAGACCCGTGTTGTTGACTGGTCTTGCTTGAGCCGGAGTCGCCCAACCCGAGACCGTTTTGCCCCCACGGTTCGCCCAAGCGTTTTAAATATGGTTCCTTAGTGAAACTTTGTGTCCTTGGTGGTAAAACACCCGAAGCTGATTCGAAAGTTGACGCGATCAACTTCGGTTGCTATATTTATAAGGTTCCAAACGTAACTTAGTGTCACCTTGTTTCCGCGCGATGAAGTGTGCGGAACGAACGTCTGCAAAATGCACGACGCGGACGCCCTCGCTGAAAACGTTTTGCGAATACCTTCCTACTGGAGGGCTATGCAAGACGGTGCTACCGAAACGGACCGCCTCCGAATGTTACATCGGGCTTGGCGCCACCGTCGTTAGCGTCAGTTAACGGGAAAAATTCTTAAGCTTCCTGCCAGCATTCCGGCGGGAAAGTATGTTTGGCATATCGCCATCCAGCCCCCTTGATTGGGATGAAGCATATAGCATTCACGTCTGCGCGGCATGACGTAGATTGCCTTGCGGTTGCCGCGAGAGTTAGTAAGTAAGGAGCAATAAACGATTGCCAACTTTTAATCAACTCGTGCGTGATGGACGCAAACGTCCCCGCTACAAGACGGCAAGCCCGGCATTGCAGGCATGTCCGCAAAAGCGCGGTGTGTGTACCCGTGTGTACACCCAAACTCCGAAGAAGCCGAACTCGGCGCTGCGGAAAGTCGCCCGCGTTCGCCTGACCAATGGGATTGAAGTGACCACATACATTCCGGGCGTAGGACACAATTTGCAGGAGCACTCGATTGTGTTGATTCGCGGTGGCCGAGTGAAGGATCTTCCTGGAGTCAGGTATCACGTAGTCCGCGGGACGCTAGACGCTGTAGGCGTCGCCAACCGTAAGCAAAGCCGCTCTAAGTACGGAGCGAAGAGACCCAAAGCATAAGAAATTGTTTCTGGCTGACAGCTGACAGCTGACAAGCTTGAAAGTGGTATTGAGGAAGCTGAATGCCCCGAAAAGGATACATCGCGAAGCGAACCGTGGAAGCCGATCCGGTATACGGATCGAACCTGGTGACGAAGTTCATCAACTCCATGATGTGGCAAGGCAAGAAGAGCACTGCAGAGGGCATCTTCTATGAAGCCCTGACGCGAGTGGCGGCCAAGGGCGGCGATGAACCGTTGAAGCTGTTCACCAAAGCGGTAGAAAATGCCAAGCCATTGCTGGAAGTAAAGACCCGCCGCGTAGGCGGCGCGAACTATCAGGTTCCGGTCGAAGTGAATGCCGATCGCAGGACATCGTTAGCGATTCGGTGGCTCATTTCTTATGCCAGAGGGCGTGGCGAAAAAGGCATGATCGACAAATTGACCAACGAGTTGCTGGACGCCGCCACGGGAAAAGGCGCGGCTATTAAGAAGAAAGAAGACGTACACCGTATGGCGGAAGCGAATAAGGCTTTCGCGCATTATCGATGGTAAGAAAGCGCTAATAGCTTAGGAGCAGCAACACCAGCCAGCAAGCAGCATTAGAGAACACAGTGTCCAGACAAATTCCATTAGAACGCTGCCGCAACATCGGAATCATGGCCCACATCGATGCCGGCAAGACCACCACGACCGAGCGCATCCTGTTCTATACAGGAAAGACGCACCGTATTGGCGAGGTCCACGAAGGCACTGCGACCATGGATTGGATGGAGCAGGAGCAGGAGCGCGGCATCACGATTACTTCCGCCGCGACCACTTGTTCGTGGCGCGATATTCGCATCAATATTATTGATACGCCCGGGCACGTTGATTTCACCGCCGAGGTCGAGCGGTCTTTGCGCGTGCTCGACGGCGCGGTGGCTGTGTTCGACGCTGTACATGGCGTGCAGCCGCAGTCCGAAAAAGTGTGGCGTCAGGCGGATAAATACGGCGTCCCCCGAATCTGCTTCATCAACAAAATCGACAAGATGGGCGCGGATTTCGAGCATGCGGTCGACACCATCCGCAAACGCCTGAACGCGAAGCCAATTGCGATCCAGATTCCCATTGGCCAGGAAGATAAATTTAAGGGCGTGGTCGATCTCATCGAAATGCGCTCGATCACTTGGGCCGACGACACGATAGGCGCTGAGTACATCACCGGCGAAATTCCGGCCGAGCTTCAGAAAAAAGCGGAAGCATTCCATACTCAGTTAGTCGAAACCGTCGCCGAAAACGACGATGCAATTTTGCACAAATTCCTGGAAGGCGAAAGCATCTCCGCCGCGGAATTGCGCGCATCGTTGCGCCGCTCCACGATTGAATTGAAGTTGTTCCCGGTTGTCGTGGGAACTGCGTTTAAGAATAAGGGTGTACAGCCGCTGCTCGATGCAGTTGTTGATTTCCTGCCGTCTCCACTTGATGCGGGTGAGGTTAAAGGCACGAATCCCGATAACGCCGAGACTGTAATCCGCAAGCCCGCCGACAACGAGCCGTTTTCCGCGCTGGCATTCAAAATCATGGCTGACCCGTTCGTCGGGCAGTTAACTTTTATCCGCGTGTACTCCGGACAATTGAAATCCGGCGAAGCCGTTCTCAACGCCGGCCGCGGACGCACCGAGCGCATTGGCCGCCTGCTGAAGATGCACGCCAACAAGCGCGAAGACATTAGCGAAATTTTGGCGGGAGATATTTGCGCTGCCGTCGGGCTCAAGAACGTCAGCACCGGCGACACGATTTGCGATGAGAAGCATCCCATCGCTCTCGAAAATATCGTTTTCGCGGTTCCCGTAATTTCGGTTGCCGTCGAACCCAAGACGAAAGCCGATCAGGAAAAGATGGGCATGGCCCTGGGCCGTCTGGCGCAGGAAGACCCAACCTTCAAAGTGCATACCGATCCTGACAGCGGACAGACCATCATCAGCGGCATGGGTGAGTTGCACCTGGAAATCATCGTTGACCGCATGATGCGCGAATACAAAGTTGAGGCCAACGTTGGTAAACCCCAGGTCGCGTATCGCGAAACCATCCGCAAGAAGTCTGAAGCCGAGGGAAAATACATTCGCCAGACCGGTGGACGCGGACAATACGGCCACGCCAAGATTCGCATCGAACCGCAGGAACCCGGCAAGGGATACGAGTTCGTCAACGACACCACCGGCGGATCGGTGCCGAAAGAATTCATCAAGCCCATCGATCAGGGAATAAAAGAAGCGATGGAAGGCGGCATTCTCGCCGGATACGAAATGGTCGACGTGAAGGCCATCCTCTATGACGGCAGTTACCACGACGTCGATTCGAACGAAATGGCGTTCAAGATTGCGGGATCGATGGCGTTCAAAGAGGCTGCTAGAAAAGCCTCGCCGGTGTTGCTCGAGCCAGTGATGGCGGTCGAAGTCGTGACGCCGGAAGATTATGCAGGCGTGATCATGGGCGACCTAAGTTCCCGCCGCGGACGGATCGAAGGCATGGAACACCGTGCCGGATCGCAGGTAATTAAAGCCATCGTGCCGCTTGCCGAAATGTTTGGATACGCCACGCACATGCGCTCCAGCACCCAGGGCCGCGCGGAATATTCAATGCACTTCGCGAGATATGAAGAGGCGCCGAGATCGGTGTCGGAAGAAATTATCGCGAGGGTGCAAGGCGCGGCGAAGTAGGTTTGCAGTTGAGCTAGAAGCTAAGAGCTAGGAGCTAAGAGCTGACTTATGGCGAAAGAGAAATTTGATCGTAATAAGCCGCACGTAAACGTTGGCACGATTGGTCACATCGATCATGGCAAGACCACGTTGACGGCGGCCATCACCAAGGTTTTGTCCAAGCATAATCCGAAGATTCAATTCCGGTCGTTTGACTCGATCGATAACGCTCCGGAAGAAAAGGCTCGCGGAATCACCATCGCGACCGCGCACGTCGAGTACGAGACGGCGAATCGTCATTACGCGCACGTCGACTGCCCCGGCCACGCCGACTACATCAAGAACATGATCACCGGCGCGGCGCAAATGGACGGCGGCATTCTGGTGGTTGCGGCGACGGATGGTCCCATGCCGCAGACGCGTGAACACGTATTGCTCGCACGGCAGGTAGGAGTTCCCTACATCGTGGTCGCGCTGAACAAGTGCGATGCGGTGGATGATCCCGAACTGCTGGATCTGGTTGAACTCGAAGTCCGCGAACTGTTGAAGGCCTATCAATTTCCTGGCGACGATCTTCCGGTGGTTCGTCTTTCCGCGCTGGGCGCGCTGAATGGCGAAGCCAAGTGGGAGAAGGCGCTTGACGATCTGATGGAAGCGGTAGACAAGAACATTCCGCAGCCCGCGCGAGAACTCGACAAGCCGTTCCTGATGCCGATTGAGGATATTTTCTCCATCTCCGGCAGAGGCACGGTGGTCACCGGCAGAATCGAACGCGGCAAGGTAAAAGTTGGAGAAGAAGTAGAAATCGTAGGCTTCCGCGAGACTCGCAAAACGGTTGTGACCGGCGTCGAAATGTTTAAAAAACAACTCGACGAAGGCCTGGCGGGAGACAACGCTGGACTGCTTCTGCGCGGCATCGCGAAAGAAGATGTGGAGCGCGGCATGGTCTTGGCCAAAGGCGGATCAATCACTCCGCACACCAAGTTCAAAGCCGAAGTCTACATTTTGACCAAAGAAGAGGGTGGACGGCACACGCCATTCTTCAAAGGCTACCGTCCGCAATTCTATCTGCGGACCACGGACGTGACCGGAGTAGCAGAATTGCCAGCGGGCACCGAGATGGTGATGCCGGGAGACAACGTCAGCCTGGTGATCGAACTGATCACGCCAGTGGCGATGGAAAAGGGTCTGCGCTTCGCGATTCGCGAAGGCGGGCACACAGTTGGAGCCGGAACGATTTCAGAAATCGTGCAGTAATGAACGGAGAACTACAATCCGAAAACCAAGAACTGCTCTTAATTTGTAGGCAAGGTAGCTAAAAGCCAAAGGCCAATAGCTAAAAGCAACACAAGCGGCTCGCAACTCGCCGCAAGTTCTTTCCTCCGGGACAGCCGGAAGGAGATCGAGAGAGAGAAATGATAGGCAACGAAAGAATTCGCATCCGGCTAAAAGCTTACGATTACCGCATCCTGGATCAATCCACGGGCGAAATCGTAGACACTGCCAAACGCACAGGCGCGCAAATCGCCGGCCCGATTCCATTGCCGACGATGAAAAATAAATACTGCGTCCTGCGCTCCCCGCACGTCGACAAAAAGTCGCGGGAGCAGTTCGAAATTCGCACGCACAAGCGTTTGCTCGACATACTAGACCCAACTCCGCAAACAGTGGATGCGTTAATGAAGCTAGATCTACCGGCAGGCGTGGACGTAGAAATAAAAGCTTTTGGCAAAGAGCCGCACAAATAGAACATGTAGAAACAGGCACCCTCTGCCTTTTAGCCAAGTAAAGCTCGGCAGGGTTTAGAAGCAGCGAGAAAAGATTATGGCAAGAGTAACCGGAATCCTCGGCAAAAAAGTCGGCATGACGCAACTGTTCGACGATCGCGGAGACGTGCATCCCGCGACCGTCCTGCAAGCTGGACCGTGCGTGATCACGCAGCACAAGACGCAGCTCCGCGATGGATACGTTGCCGCGCAAATTGGCCTCGTCGAATTCGTAAAAGAGTCGCGCCTGACCAAGCCGATGAAAGGCCATCTCGGGAAGCACAATCTGCCGCCAGTAAAATTCGTGCGCGAAGTGCCGATTGAAGTGGATGCCAAAGAAGATACGGCGGAAGGCAATGGACTGAAGGCTGGAGATCGCGTATTGGTCGACATTTTCGATGGCGAGAAATTTGTAGACATAGTCGGGATTAGCAAGGGCCGCGGATTTTCAGGCGTCGTTCGTCGGCATCATTTTCGCGGTGGTCCAAAGTCGCACGGCTCGATGTTCCAAATCACCGGATCCATCGGCTCGTCCGCGTTTCCGTCCCGCGTGTTTAAGGGCATGCGCATGTCCGGACACATGGGTGTCGATCGGGTGACGGTGCAGAACCTGCGCTTACTAGGCGTAGATAAAGAAGACAACTTGCTAGTTGTAGAAGGCGCAGTGCCCGGCCCCAACGGCGGATACCTGGTGATTACGAAAGCGAAAAAGCCACCGAGAGAGCGCAGAGGATTCGCGGGTTCGGCGACGGTCGATCCGTTGAAGGCAGCGAAGAGAGCAGCGAAAAAGGGATAGGTGAGAATCAAAGGACGCGGGCGAGGGCGCCCGCGCCACACGAGCAAAAGATATGGCAACTATCGACATTCACGATTTGACCGGAGCCAAGGTTGGCACGCTCGACCTCGCCGACGAAATCTTCGGTGCAGTCAACGAAGATCTGCTCTGGGAAGCGGTCAAGCATTACCGCGCCGGACAGCGAGCGGGAACCCATGCCACCAAGAATAAGAAACTGGTCTCTGGCGCCGGCAAGAAACTTTGGAAGCAAAAGGGCACAGGACGCGCGCGCGTAGGCTCCATCCGCTCGCCGCTGTGGAGGCACGGCGGCACCGTCCACGGGCCGCAACCGCATTCGCATGCGTACACTTTTCCGCGCAAGAAGATACAAGGGGCGCTGCGTTCGGCGCTGGCGTCGAAGTTCGCCGATGGGAAGCTGATCGTCGTGAACACGTTCAAAATGGACGAGCCCAAATCGAAAGCCTTCCGCGAAGCGCTCAACGCGTTGAAAGTCGATACCACGGTGTTGATAGTGGAAGTTCCGCAGCACGGAAATCGCAACCTGGAGCTGAGCTCGCGCAATTTAAAAGGCGTCGAACTCGTTGCCGGAAATGCGGTGCATCCTTATCACTTGCTGCGCTACGACCGTGCCATTTTCTCGCAACCCGCCATCGAGAAGCTGCAATTGACACTGAAGAACACAATCTCAAAGCGCCAAAAAGAATCGACCGAAGGCGAAGGCGAGAAACAGGAAACTAAGAAGGCCACGCGCTCTCCTCGGCGGCGTGCGAAGCATGAAAAAGCGGCGGAGGTCGCCTGATGAAATCCGCATATCAAATTTTGCGCAAGCCGGTGATCACTGAAAAAGGACTCGCGGTAAAAGAGAACCAGAACACGCTCGTTTTTCAAGTGGCGCCAAAGGCCACCAAGACCGAGATCAAAGAGGCAGTGCAGGGAATTTTTAAGGTGAAAGTACATTCCGTCAGGACGGCAAATTTTCCCGGCAAGGAACGGCGCCGCGGAAAGTTTGCCGGTTACCGTCCCGACTGGAAGAAGGCGTACGTACGATTGCGCGCCGGAGAAAAGATGCCGGAGTACGCGCAGAATTTGTAAAGGCAGCCATCAGCTATTAGCCGTCAGCTTTCAGCAAGAGCGACGGCGCAAGAGAATTAGCTGAATGCTGACAGGTTAGGGCTGAGAGCTTTTTATGCCAATCAAAACATACAGACCGAGAACTCAGACGCTGCGTTACCGGACGACCATCGTCAACGACGACATTACGTCCACCACGCCGCACAAGGCGCTGCTTGAGCCTAAAAGGCGCACCGGAGGCCGCCGCAACAGCGGCGATACGACCATGTGGCATCATGGCGGGGGCCACAAACGACAGCTTCGCATCATCGATTTCAAGCGCGACAAGATTGGGATCCCGGCAACGGTGGCAACGATTGAATATGATCCCAACCGCTCCGCCCGCATCGCGCTGCTGAATTATGCGGACGGGGACAAGCGCTACATCCTTCAGCCCGAAGGTTTGAAGGTGGGGCAGAAAATTGTCAGCGGCCCGGAAGCTGACATATTGGTGGGCAACGCGCTGCAGCTTAAAAATATTCCTCCTGGCACGACGATTCACAACATCGAATTGAAGCCGGGAAAGGGCGCGCAGATGGTACGCTCCGCCGGCGGCTCGGCGCAGTTAGTCGCGAAAGAAGGCGAATACGCGCTGGTAAAACTGCCGTCCGGCGAAACCAGAAAAGTCGCGCAAGATTGCATGGCGACCATCGGACAGGTGGGCAATCTCGATCACGAAAACATTACCATCGGCAAAGCCGGCCGTAATCGATGGTTGGGATGGCGTCCCGTCAACCGCGGCGTTTCGATGAATCCTGTCGATCATCCGCACGGCGGCGGCGAAGGCAAGACTTCAGGCGGAAGGCATCCGGTAACGCCGTGGGGACAGCCGACGCGTGGGTACAAGACGAGAAACAACAAGCGGACGGATGCATTCATCGTGAGCCGCAGGGGGAAGAAGTAGGGCGCAACCTTTTTATATTTGTCATCCTTCGCGCAGCGAAGGATCCCTATAGCAGTTCGAAGGCAGCGTGGAAAAGCAGATTCCACCGCGAAGCGGTTCGGAATGACAAAGTTTTAGATAGTGGTTCAGAACGAGTAGTGTTTTAAGAGTTCGTAGCCCCACGAGTTTTAGAAGATTTAGCCAGAAGCCAGCAGCTTGAAGCAACAAGCTGAAGGTTGACGGCTGAAAGCTGAGAGCTGACTTATGGCCCGTTCAACGAAAAAAGGACCGTTCATCGACGCCTACCTGCAAACCCGGGTAGAAGGCATGAACGCGCGCAATGAGAAGAAAGTGCTGCGCACGTGGTCGCGGCGCTCGACAATTATCCCCGAGATGGTGGGACATACCATTGCGGTGCACAACGGTAAGAAGTTTATTCCGGTGTATATCACTGAGAACTTGGTCGGCCACAAGCTGGGAGAATTCAGTTTCACCCGTCAGTTCAAAGGCCACTCGATGAGGGCTGCAACCGAAACCGCAGCCCGTCCGGCAGCAATGCCCGGCGGCGCAGGAGCATCGGCGCCGGCAGCGCCAAAAGCGTAAGAGGCTGTTGGCTGTTGGCTCTTAGCTTTTAGCTAAAGGCCAAGAGCTAAAAGCCAAAAGCTGAGATTACTTATGGAATTCAGAGCTCAAGCCCGATACATGCGCGTGACCCCACAAAAGGCGCGCCTGGTGCTGGACTTAATTAAAGGACGCCGCGTCGAAGATGCATTGAACACGCTGATCTTCACCAAGAAGCGTGTTGCGGCCACGGTGGAGAAGTTGCTACGTTCGGCTTTGCAAAACGCCAACTACCTCAGCTCCGAAAAAGGTATCGACGTTGACGTGGACACACTCTACGTTAAGAGCGCGATTGCCAACGATGGGCCGCGTATGAAGCGTATTCGTCCCGCGCCCATGGGCCGAGCGTTTAGATACGTGCGGCGCATCTCGCACATTGAGCTGGTGCTCGCCGAGCGCGGAAACAAAGATGGCGAGAGCCTGGCAACCGTCGTAGGAGAAGAATCTACGCATCCAACGAAAGCTCCCGCGCGCAAGAAGAGCGGCGCGACAAAAAAGACTCACACCAAAGCGAAGGCTGAGGTGAAAAACAAGAACAAGAATAAAAAGAAGACCAGCGCAGCCAAGTAGTAGAGAAAAGCAGGAGAAGAATTAAACATGGGACAGAAGGTACATCCATACGGATTCCGCCTCGGCTACACCAAGCCGTGGAAGTCGCGCTGGTTTGTCGAACGCGATTACGACAAGCTGCTGCTCGAAGACATCAAGCTGAAGAACGAGCTTAAAGACAAGCTTAAGTCGGCGGGAGTTAGTTCCATTGAAGTCGAGCGTCCGGGCAACAAGCTGCGCGTCATTATCAAGACGGCGCGCCCGGGAATAATCATCGGACGCAAAGGCGCCGAAATTGACAAACTGAAACTCGATGTCCAGAAGCGCACCGGGCGCGAGGTTTACATGGACATCCAGGAAGTGCACAAGCCGGAACTGGACGCGCAACTGGTTTCTGAAGCAATCGCGCTGCAACTGGAAAAGCGCGTAGGTTTCCGCCGCGCCATGCGCAAGTCGGTAGACTCGGCCCTGCGCTTCGGATGCAAAGGCATCAAAGTCCGCGTGAGTGGACGCTTGAACGGAAACGAAATCGCCCGCAGTGAATGGTATCTACAAGGTCGTCTGCCGCTGCACACGCTGCGCGCCGACATCGATTACGGCTTCACCGAGGCCAGAACAACCTACGGAGTCATAGGCGTAAAAGTTTGGGTCTACAAGGGCGAGATTTTACCGGCAGCGAAAAAGCGTGACACGCTGCAACCAGTAGGAGCGTTTTAAAGGTGGTTTAGCTAGAAGCTAAGAGCCAGAAGCCAAGAGCCGATTTTTATGTTGATGCCAAAAAAAGTTAAGTACCGCAAGCAGCAGCGCGGACGCATGTGCGGCAAAGCCTGGCGGGGAAGTGAACTATCCTTCGGCGACTACGGACTAAAAGTCCTCGAGCCGGGATGGATCACCGACCGTCAAATCGAAGCCAGCCGCGTGGCTATGACCCGTTTCGTAAAGCGCGGTGGCAAAATTTGGATACGTCTGTTCCCGGACAAGCCAGTGACCAAGAAGCCCGCCGAAACCCGTATGGGAAAAGGCAAAGGCGCTCCAGATCATTGGGTCGCAGTAGTAAAGCCGGGCAAAATTTTATTTGAGATGGAAGGCGTATCACTGGCAGATGCGACCGAAGCAATGCGGCTGGCATCGCACAAGCTGCCGTTGCGGACAAGTTTTGTAAAGCGCCAGGCGGTAGTTCGTTAGTTGTCTGAGCAGTTTTTTCGTTCCGAGCATGGCGACAATCTGCAGCACAGCATTAAGAAATAGTTATGAAAACCGATAAAGTACGAAATTTTAACGACGAGGAACTTCGCCACCAGGAGCGCGATCTCAACGATCAGCTCTTCAAGCTGAAGTTCCAACTCAACATGGGACAAACCGAGAGCCTGAAAAAAATCCGCGGCCTGCGCAAGGACATCGCCCGGGTAAAGACAATTTCTCGCGAACGCGAGCTGGCGATAGGAAGCTCGAACGGCGCAAGCGCAGTCAAGCCCAAGGTGGCAGCGAAAAAGACGGCTCCCAAGAAGACCGTCCCGAAAAAGACGGTGGCGAAAAAGGCCGCACGCAAAACGGAGAAGAAGTAATGGCAGAAACCAATCCCAACACTCCAGTAGCGGCCGCGGGACGCCGCAAAGAAATCGTAGGCGAAGTGGTCTCCAACCGCATGCACAAGACGATTGTGGTCGAAGTCGTCCGCAAGAAGTCTCACGCGTTCTATGGCCGCGTAGTTTCGAAGGCAAAAAAGTTTTACGCGCATGATGAAAAAAATGAAGCGCATATCGGCGATGTGGTTCGCCTCGAAGAAACGCGCCCGCTGTCGAAATTGAAGCGCTGGCGCCTTAAGCAAATTGTTCGCAAGACCGCGCTCGTGCCGGAAGTAAAAGCAGAAGTGGCCTCGTAGGCCGCCGCACTTAGGGAGATTAAACGCTATGGCCATCATGATGAGAACCATGCTCGAAGTCGCCGATAACTCCGGCGCGCGCAAGTTGCAGGTTATCCTGCCGCTGGGTGGCTCGACCGGCTTGCGGGCAGGCCTGGGAGATGTGGTCACGGCCAGCGTGAAAGAAGCTTCTCCCGATGGCCAGGCGAAAAAAGGGACAGTCGTGAAAGCGGTGATCGTGCGGACGAGAAAAGAATATCGCCGCCGCGACGGCACTTACATTCGCTTTGACCAGAACGCCGGAGTCCTGATCAATGAAACTGGCGAGCCGGTGGGAACCCGCGTATTCGGGCCAGTAGCCCGCGAGTTGCGCGAGAAGAAGTTTTTGAAGATCGTGTCGCTGGCACCAGAGGTTATATGAGTGGACGGAAGTGCATGGGTCCTTCGCTCTGGCTCAGCATGGCAAAGTTAGTTTTCAATGACATGAAGTTGTTTTTGAATTAGTTGAGATTTGATTTTAAGAGAAATTATGAAGACGGTAATCAGAAAACATATTCGAGTTGACATCCGGCAGAATGACACCGTGAAAGTGATTACGGGACGGGACAAAGGCAAAGAAGGACGTGTCCTGCGCGTGTTCCCCGACGACGCAAAAATTCTCGTCGAGCACGTCATGCTGGTGAAAAAACACGTGCGTCCGAATCCGCAGCGCAACATCAAGGGCGGAATCGCCGAACAGGAAAGCCGCATCGCAATTTCCAACGTGCAGCTAGTCTGCGGCACCTGCGGCCCGGTACGAGTAGGCCGCGAAATTCGCGGGGATCAAAAAGTGCGTGTCTGCAAAAAATGCGGAACGACACTGGAGAGCAAGAACAAGAAATAGACTAGTTTTAAACAAGGTTCAAGCCAACAGCTAACGGTGAAGAGCCAAGAGCGGAATTACAAATGGCAAAAGAGAAAAAAGAACGAGCCGACAAGCCGCAGGAGACAAAAGCTCCCACGGTCGCGCATCACAGCGCCAAAGCTACACCACGGCTTAAAGAGCGTTTTGATAAAGAAGTTGCACCAACGCTGATGAAGGAACTTGAGCGGAAGAATCCCATGGCCGTGCCTCACCTGCACAAGATCGTGGTGAACATGGGAGTCGGAGAAGCCACGCAAAACGCCAAGATTCTTGATCCGGCAATGAACGAATTGACGCAGATCACTGGCCAGCGTCCGGTGCTGACGCGCGCCAAGAAGTCCATCGCGGCGTTCAAAGTTCGTGAGGGCCAAGCCATTGGAGCGATGGTCACGCTTCGCGGCGACCGCATGTACGAGTTTCTTGATCGCCTGGTTAGTGTAGTGCTGCCGCGCGTTCGCGATTTCAAAGGAGTCTCCACAAAATCGTTTGACGGCCGTGGAAACTACACGCTTGGACTTCGCGATCAATTGATTTTTCCGGAAATCGACTACTCGAAAGTGGACAAGCAAAAAGGCATGAACGTTACTATCGTCACCACAGCCGGGAGCGACGACGAAGCCCGCGTCCTGCTGAAGCACTTGGGAATGCCATTTCGTGCATGAAATTATTAGGTAACTAAGGATGCAATGACAACAGCAAAACGAGTTAAAGACGCAAAGATCGAAAAGGTGTTCGAGAACGCGCGCGGCAAAAAAGAAAAGCGTCCGAAGTTTTCCACGCGCCGCCATAACCGTTGCAAAGTTTGCGGACGTCCGCGAGCTTACTTGCGCAAGTTCGGCCTGTGCCGCCTATGTTTCCGGGGGCTGGCGCTAAAAGGCGAGATCCCAGGAGTAGCGAAGTCTTCCTGGTAAGAAGAATGTAACGCGGACACTCTTGTCCGCTAGGGTTTAAAGCAACGTTGCCGCCGGCAGGTTCTCTAAGTCAGGTTCTACAGGTAAGGAGCAAACGGGCGGCTCAGGAGAAGCAAAGCGATGAGGTTGACCGATCCGGTCTCTGACATGTTGACGCGCATTCGGAACGCGATAAGCGCACGGCACCAGAAAGTAGATATCCCGGCGTCCAAGCTGAAATTGGAAATTGCCCGCATCCTGAAAGAAGAAGGATACGTTTCCAATTTCAAGGCCACCGAAGAAGATGGCCACAAGGTGATTCGCGTCTACTTGAAATACGGCAACAACAACGAAGCCGCCATTTCAAATGTCGCCCGCGTCTCCCGGCCAGGCTGCCGCGTTTACGTGCGCCGCACCGAGATTCCGCGCGTGCTCGGAGGCATGGGGATAAACATTTTGACCACGCCGCAAGGCGTTATGACGGGGCGTCAGGCGCGCAAGCAGGGTTTGGGCGGCGAGTTATTGTGCGAAGTATGGTAGGAAAAGCGCTTCTGGCTTCTAGCCGCTAGCTGGAGGCTACGAGGAATTGATTTGCGATTTTGAACTGTGTGCTTTAGCTAGAAGCTAGCAGCCAGAAGCTAACAGCTAACCGCCAAGAGCCAAAGGCCGAACTTATGTCACGAATAGGCAGAAAACCGATCCCGCTCCCCAAGGGAGTGACGGTAAAAATCGAAGGCAACAACGTCAATGTCCAGGGACCCAAGGGCAAGCTGGACACATCGCTGCCCGAGGGAATCAAGATCGAGCAGCAGGATGGGCACTTGGTCGCAGTGCGCGAGAACGATTCGCAAGCCGCTGTTCACGGCCTTGCCCGCGCTCTGGTCAACAACGCGGTCGAAGGCGTGACTCGCGGCTGGACCCGCGATCTCGAAATTGTCGGCATCGGATACCGCGCTGAAATGAAGGGCAAGGGCATGGTGGTATTCACGCTGGGATATTCGCATCCCATCGAGTACCCGTTGCCTTCCGGTATCGACGCCACCGTAGATCCAAAGCAGACGAAATTAACGGTCACCGGAATCGACCGTCAAAAAGTAGGGCAAGTAGCCGCCGAAATGCGCAGCCTGCGTCCTCCCGATCCGTACAAGAATAAGGGCGTACGCTACTCCGGAGAGCGATTGAAGAAGAAGGTAGGAAAGACCGGAGCGAAATAAATTAATTGCGGGTGCTCCATTCCAAGCTCGGCTTGGGCGGGGTTTCATCGGTTTCGACTGGACGAAGGAAATGAAATGCTGACCATCACATCTAAAAACACGAACCGTCGCCACGTACACGAGCGTATCCGAAAGAAGATTCAAGGCACCGCTGAACGTCCGCGGCTGAACGTTTATCGTTCGCTGAATCACGTTTACGTTCAGTTAATCGATGACCTGAAGGGCACGACATTGATTGCGGCCCATTCCGCCGAAGGCAAAAAAGGCGAGCGCAAAAATGGCGGCAACCTGGCCGCAGCGAAAGAAGTAGGCAAGACCATCGCCGAGCGCGCCCAGGCAAAGGGAATCAAAGAAGTAGTATTCGATCGCGGGAGGCTACATTTACCACGGCCGCATAAAGGCCCTGGCAGAGTCGGCCCGCGAAGCAGGATTAAAGTTCTAGCATTGAGTAATCGAGCAATCGGGTAATTGGGCAGTTGAAAATCAGGCTTTTGACTTTCAATTACTAAGATGCCAAATTACCCATTTAGCCAAATTAAGGTAACGATGCCAACTATCATTAAAAAGCTCGATCGCGAATACGTATCAGCTGAAAGATCAGGTCGTCTCCATCAACCGCGTCACCAAGGTGGTAAAGGGCGGCAAGAACATGTCGTTCGCCGCGCTGGTCGTCGTGGGAGATCCGTCTGCAGCGGTCGTCGGATACGGTTCCGGCAAAGCCAAGGAAGTGCCGCAGGCCATCCGCAAAGGAATCGAGTCGGCGAAGAAGAATTTGATCAAGGTCAACCTGACCCAAACCAGCATTCCCCATCTGAGTCTCGGACGCTTCGGTTCTGGCAAAGTTCTGTTGAAGCCTGCTCCGGAGGGCACAGGTGTAATTGCTGGAGGTGCGGTTCGAGCGGTTATGACTTCCGTCGGCATCCAGAATGTCTTGACCAAGTCCATCGGCACCACCAACCCGCATAACGTAATCAAAGCCACCTTTGACGCGCTGAAGCACCTGAAAAGCCGCGCCGAAGTTGCCACCATGCGCGGCAAGACGGTCGAGGAGTTGAACTAAATGGCCAGAGCATTAGCAATAAACAAAAGCGCAAAGCCACCGGCACCATCCAATTAAAATGGGTACGCTCCGCGATCTGCGCTCCATTCAAGCAAAAGAGAGTAGTAAAAGGATTAGGATTCACGCGCTTGAACCAAATAATCGAGCGTCCCGACAATCCAGCCATCCGCGGAATGGTGGCAAAAATCCCGCACTTGGTACAGATCGTAGAGCAAGAGAAAGCAAAGCAGAATTCTTAGCTAACAGCTAGGAGCTAGAAGCCAACAGCCAAGACCTAAAAGCCGATTTTATGAACCTCTCAAACATACGCGCCCCTAAAAAGGCCAACGAAAAAAAGAAACGCGTCGGGCGCGGTATGGGTTCCGGCATGGGCAAGACCTCCACTCGCGGACATAAGGGCCAGCGGTCGCGCAGCGGTTCGCGCATGATGCGCGGCTTTGAAGGGGGCCAGATGCCCCTCCACCGCCGCATGCCCAAACGCGGATTCACCAACATTTTCCGCAAAGAATACAACGTGGTGAACCTAGAGAAACTCATCGCCCTCGGCGAAACCACCATTACCCCCGAAGTGCTGCGCAAGGCTGGCATCATCAGCACCAAGCATCCCGTAAAAATTCTCGGCGACGGCGAACTCGCCACCGCGCTCACCATCCACGCCCACAAATTTTCCAAGGCGGCGCAGGATAAAATCACCAAGGCCGGCGGCACCTTTGAGGTCTTGCAGTAAATGTTCGAAAAATTCGCCAATATTTTCCGCATCCCTGACCTGCGCAAGCGAATCTTGTTCACGCTTGGGCTGCTCGCGGTGTATCGCCTTGGCGGCCACATCCCCACCCCCGGCGTCAATGCGGACAAGCTTCAGCAATATTTCGAACAAAATCGCGGCTCGTTTCTGGGATTCGTTGACCTTTTCTCGGGAGGCCAACTGCGCCGCCTCACCATCTTCGCCCTGGGAATCATGCCGTACATCACGGCCTCCATCATTCTGCAACTGTTGACGGTTGTGTACGAACCGCTCGCCAAACTACAAAAAGAAGGTGAGCTGGGACGCAAAAAAATCACCCAATGGACGCGCTATCTCACCGTAATTCTCAGCGCCGTCCAATCTTTCGGCATCGCCATCAGCCTGCAAAAAGGCGGAGACTTCGTCGTCCACCCCGGCGTCGGATTCGTCGCCATGACCATGCTCACCCTCACCACCGGCAGCGCGTTCATCATGTGGCTGGGCGAACAAATTACCGAGCGCGGCATCGGCAACGGCATGTCTCTTCTAATTTTTGCTGGCATCGTGGTTGGCCTGCCGCGCGGCGTCGCCGACCTCTGGGACAAAGTTCGGACCCAAGCTTGGGGCCCGTTCACGCCCGTCGCCATCCTGATGCTGGTCGCGGTGATGGTGATCGTCGTTGCTTTCATTGTCTATGTAGAACGCAGCGAGCGCCGCATCCCGGTGCAGTACGCCAAGCGCGTTGTCGGTAGAAAAGTGATGGGCGGACAATCCACCCATCTCCCGCTTCGCGTCAACGCAGGCGGAGTGATGCCGGTAATTTTCGCCTCTTCCATTCTGACCATGCCGCAAATGCTCGGCGCGGGATTAAAAGACAACCGCTATTTCGGAGGACTCATCCACGCCTTGGGATGGGGCGAGCCGCTCTATACCTTGCTATACGCGTTGGGAATTATTTTCTTCGCGTATTTCTATGTTTCCATCGTTTTCAATCCCAACGAAGTGGCCGACAACATGCGCAAGTACGGAGGCTTTATCCCCGGCATCCGTCCCGGCAAGCGCACTGCCGACAACATCAACGAAATTCTTACCCGCATCACGTTGGTCGGCGCGCTCTATCTGATCATTATTTCTTTCATTCCCGAGTGGATGATCACGGGCATTCACCTGAATCACCTCCCCGGCGCGATAGGCGCGTTCTTCGAGCGCCTACCCACGTGGATGACCAACGGATTAGGCGTGAGCTTTTATTTCGGCGGCACCTCGCTATTGATCGTCGTGGGCGTTGCCATGGATACAGTAACCCAAGTAGAAGCGCAACTGATCATGCGCCACTACGACGGCTTCACCCCGCGCAGCGGCAGGATCAGAGGCCGGCGCACCTGGTAATGCATTCGTCGAATCCGGTAACGAATACGTAGGGACAGCCGAGCGCTGCTGTCCAGTCGAGCAAGGCTCGACGAGGAGCGAAGAAAGGGATAGCGATGTAGAGGCTATCCAAGAACTTTTTAAATAGATGTAGGGAGACCCAAGGGCAAGTTCGATGGCAGAAGAAGTATCGCGGAACATCGGACCAATCGTGCTGCTAGGACCGCCGGGAGCGGGCAAGGGCACCCAGTCCAAGAGGATCTCCGAGCACTACAACGTCCCGCAAGTCTCCACCGGAGATCTGCTCCGCGAAAATGTTCAACGAAACACCGATTTAGGATTGAAAGCTGCAGCCACCATGTCCCGGGGGGACCTGGTCCCCGACAATTTAGTTTGCGACATGGTCGCGTGGCGGTTGCGCGATAAAGATTGCGAGCGGGGATTCATTCTGGACGGGTTCCCCCGTACTGCAACACAAGCAGGATGGCTCGATGCTTTTTTGAAGCACCAGGCCATGCAAGACCCAACACGGCATTTGTGCGCGCCGTTTGTCGTGCGCCTGGACGTGGATTATAATAAGTTATCGCTCCGGCTTAGTGGACGAAGGACCTGTCCCACCTGCGGCCGGATCTATAACGTCCACCTCCAACCGCCGCTCGTCGACGGAATTTGCGATGTCGACGGCTCCAAGCTGATCATTCGCGACGACGATCGTGACGAAGTGATCCGGGAACGGCTGGCGACCTACGATCGGCAGACATTACCAGTGGCTGAGTATTATCTGCGCGAAGGCCGGCTTATTTCAATCAACGCGGACCAGCCGGTGGACGATGTGACCAAGCAATTGTTTGCGGAACTGGAAAGCCATGCAGTAGCGACGGCGAAATAGGGTTGCTCAGTGTTAGATCTAGAGAGCGAAACGCTAAAGTTCAACATGGCAATAGTATGCAAATCGGCGGCCGAGATAGCCAAAATGAAACAAAGCGGCCGCATTGTCCGCGAAGTCCTCAATGCCGTGCGCGCAGTGGTCGCTCCTGGCGTCACAACTATGGACCTCGAACGTGTGGCCGAACAAAAGATCAAAGATCTGGGTGCGAAGCCTGCGTTCAAGGGGTACTACGACTATCCTTGTGTACTGTGCACCTCGGTCAATGAAGAAATAGTTCACGGCATCCCTTCGGAGAAGCGCGAACTTAAGGCGGGAGACATAGTCTCCATCGACTGCGGAGTTGTACTAGACGGATACTATGGAGACGCAGCAATCACCGTGCCAGTTGACGGTTCGCTGAAGCCCGAACTGGAGAAGCTGCTTAAAGTAACTGAAGAGTCTTTATACAAGGGTATAGAACAAGCTAGAGTAGGCAACGCCATCGGAGACGTAGGCGCCGCGGTGCAGGAGTACGTAGAAGCCAATGGATTCAGCGTGGTGCGGGAATTTGTAGGCCATGGCATCGGTACCAAGCTTCACGAAGAACCGCAAATTCCTAACTATGGATCCCGAGGCCACGGCACCCGGCTGAGAGAAGGAATGGTGCTGGCAATCGAACCCATGGTAAATTTCGGCGAACCCGGCACGAGAGTCCTCAATGACAAATGGACAGCTGTAACCGCCGACGGCAGTTGCAGCGCCCACTTTGAACACTGTGTAGCCGTGACCAGAGACGGGCCCGTAATATTAACGCAGTAACGAAGCTATCAGCCGTCAGCTCTCAGCTATCAGGGTTGCGCTGAAAGCAGAGAGCTGAAAGCTAACAGCATTTAAGGAGTGAATGAGCAAAGAAGACGCGATCGAGGTCATGGCAACGGTGATAGAGCCGCTACCGAATGCCATGTTCAGGGTAGAACTCGAAAATAAGCATCCCGTGCTAGCTCATGTCTCAGGAAAGATGCGCAAGAATTTCATCCGCATCCTCCCCGGAGACAAAGTTGCGGTCGAGCTTTCTCCGTATGACCTGAATCGCGGCCGAATCGTATACCGGTATAAATAATCACGTAGGGACAGTCGCCCTCGGCTGTCCAAATCGAGCAAGGCTCGACAAGCTTCTGAATGAAAGGGATTTCGCTGACAGCTGAGAGCTGACGGCTGAAAGCTGGGCTTATGAAAGTACGCGCATCCGTTAAAAAGATTTGCGATAAATGCAAGGTCATCCACCGCAAGGGAGTAGTGCGGGTGATTTGCGAAAATTCCAAACACAAGCAACGTCAAGGATAAGAGGACTCTATGGCACGTGTCGCAGGCGTCGATCTCCCCCGCAACAAACATGTGGACATCGCGCTCACCTACATCTACGGTATCGGAAACCCGCGCTCCGCCAGGATTCTTAAGGCGGCCGACGTTGATCCGATGAAAAAAGTGCAAGACCTCGGCGAGGACGAAGTGAACCGCATTCGCCAGGTCATCGAGTCTGAAGGCATGGTCGAAGGCGATCTCCGTAAAGACACCACGATGAACATCAAGCGTCTCATCGAAATCGGCTCTTATCGGGGATACCGTCATCGCCGCAACCTGCCGGTTCGAGGACAACGTACCCATACCAATGCGCGCACCCGAAAAGGCCCGCGTAAAGGCACCATCGCTCAGAAAAAGAAGGCAGCAGCGAAAACGTAGGAAAATGGCCGCTAGCTTCTAGCTTTTAGTTAGAGGCCAGAAGCTAGAAGCTAGGAGCAACTTTATGGCAAAACCATTACCTGCAGCATCAACTCCGGGAACTCCGGAGAAAAAGGGCAAGAAGAAGACTTTCAAGAAGAAAGAGCGGAAGCATGTGACGCACGGCATCGCGCACATCCAGGCCTCTTTCAATAACACGATTGTCACCATCGCCGACCAGTCCGGCAATGTGCTTTCATGGAAGAGCTCTGGCTCGCTAGGATTCCGCGGATCCCGCAAAGGTACGCCGTTCGCGGCGCAGCAGGCAGCGTCAAACGCCGCCAGCATGGCCCGCGATCATGGTGTCCGCAGCGTAGAAGTGCGTGTAAGCGGCCCCGGTTCGGGACGCGAATCCGCCATTCGGGCTCTAGCCGCTGCCGGCATTGAGGTGCGCAACATAAAGGACTCGACACCAATTCCGCACAACGGCTGCCGACCGCCCAAGCGCCGACGCGTGTAAGGACCTGCGTAGGGACAGTCGCCCTCGGCTGTCCCGTCGAGCAAAGCTCGACAGGGTGAGATAGAGAGGCAAAGCGGACAGCCGAGGGCGGCTGTCCCCACGAAACGTAGTTCGCCCGGGACGAAGGGTTGAAGCCATACCTGTAAACCGGACATCTAATACAAGGAGAGCAAATTGGCACGTTATACCGCACCCGTCTGTCGTCTATGCCGACGCGAGGGAATGAAACTGTTCCTCAAAGGCACCCGCTGTTTCACCGATAAATGCGCCATCGAAAAACGTAACTTCGCTCCTGGCCAGCATGGCAAGGATCGTAAGGCGAAAATCGTTGGCTACGGCCTGCAGCTGCGCGAAAAGCAGAAGACCAAGCGCATGTACTTCACTCAGGAAGGGCAGTTCCGCAACTATTTTGAGAAGGCTGCCCGCACTCACGGGGTTACGGGCGAAATCCTGCTGCAGCAACTTGAGCGGCGCCTCGATAACATTGTCTATCGCTTGGGCTTCGGAATTTCCCGACGTCAGGCGCGTCAGTTGGTGCGCCACGGCCATGTTCATGTTGACGGACGCAAAGTGAACATTCCGTCCTATCAGGTAAGCGCAGGAGAAGAGATCTCTATCCGAGAGGCAAGCCGCAAGCTGACAATTTTAGAAAGCTCGAAAGAATTTGCCAGCCACCAGAACCCGGTAAATTGGCTGCAAATCGATCGTGATAATTACACCGGCAAGGTTCTCTCGCTCCCGAAACGCGAAGACATCAACCTGCCAGTAAATGAGCAGTTGATCGTAGAACTCTACAGCAAGTAACTGTCATCCTGAGGAAGGGGAGTTCTGCGCTTGTGCAGAACTCCCAACGAAGGATCCCTATATCGATTTAGCTAGCAGCCATAAGCTAGAAACGATCTTGGTCTTACAAATTTCGAGCCAGCAAAGCCTTCCCGGCGCCCGACCTGAACTGGACCACTCAGGGAGCAGGATGAGCCAAATGGCCGAAGGAGAATAACAAATGTTGTGGAAGGGTTTTCAAAAACCAAAACGTCTCGCAGTTGACACTTCAACCTTAACCGACCGCTACGGAATCTTCTGGGCTCAACCCTTCGAGCGCGGATTCGGCACCACGGTCGGCAATGCGCTCCGCAGAGTTTTGCTTTCCTCCATCGAAGGCGCAGCCGTCACCGCGGTAAAGATTGAAGGCGTCATGCACGAGTTCCAATCAATCCCCGGGGTTGTCGAAGACGCCACCGACATCATCCTCAACCTGAAGCAAGTCCCATTCAAGCTGAGCGGCGACGCTCCGAAAGCAATTTACTTGCGCGCCGATCAGCCGGGAATCGTGACCTCTGGCATGATCGAAGCCGACTCCGACGTTGAAGTGCTTGACAAAGATGTTTACATCGCGACCGTCAGCGAAGGCGGCAAAGTCGATATGGAAATGCGACTCAAGCGAGGACGCGGCTACGTCTCCGCCGACAAGAACTTCGACGAAGACCTCGGCATCGGATTCATTCCCATCGATTCCGTCCACTCGCCGGTTCGAAAATGCAATTACACGGTAGAAGCCGCGCGCCTAGGCCAGATCACGGACTACGACAAGCTCACCATCGAAGTTTGGACTAACGGCTCGATTCTTCCCGCAGATTCCATCGGTCTCGCCGCCAAGCTGCTCAAAGATCACATGAATATCTTCATCAACTTCGAAGAAGATATCGAGACCTCAAGCTCCAGTGAAGAACGCAAGCCAGAGATTAAAAACGAAAATCTGAACCGCTCCGTCGAAGAGTTGGAACTCTCAGTCCGCAGCTACAACTGCCTGAAAAATGCCAACATTCAAAGCATCGGGGAGTTGGTCCAGAAAACCGAAGCCGAAATGTTAAAAACCAAAAACTTCGGACGCAAATCGCTCAACGAGATCAAAGAAATTCTCGGCACCATGGGTTTGAGCCTGGGAATGAAAATCGACGAACAGGGCAACGCCGTACCCGGCCCCACGTCGAATCAAATACTTCCAGCCTCAGCCTACGGAGATAACGAACTGTAAAAATGCTCACGGAGGGGCAGCCGCCCCCGGCTGTCGAAGCCGAGCAAAGCTCGGCAGGATTTTGAACTAGAAATGTAATTGATTCGATGGAGAGACGGGCGTCCCCGCCCGTCTCTTCTGAGAACGAAAAACTGATTTCAGGACACGGGGTTCAACATGCGCCACAAAGTAGCCGGATTCAAACTAGGACGCAATACCAGCCACCGCCGGTCGTTGCTTCGTAATCTCGTAACCTCGTGCATACTCGAAGAACGTATCGAGACCACGCTGCCCAAAGCCAAGGCCATGCGCCCCATCGTCGAAAAGATGATCACCCTCGGCAAGCGCGGAGACCTCGCCGCCCGCCGCCAGGCCATCGCTTATCTGATGACCAGCGCTGCCGTTGACAAACTATTCGACACCATAAGCCCCCGCTTCGGAGACCGCGCTGGCGGCTACACCCGCATTATCCATACCGGATGGCAAAAAGGGGACGGAGCCGATAAGGCTATCGTCGAACTCCTTGGCAGCGAAAAGCTTCAGGAAGAAAAGAAAGAGAAGCGCGCCGAAATCCGCTCCAAACGCGCCGAAGAAAACAAGCGGGCCATGGAAGAAGCCGAGGCCAAAGGCGGCGTGGAACATCCCAACGATCAAGTCGAAGGCGCCAATAAGATTAAAGACGAATAACTTACCGAAACTTCGCAAGTCCGAGGTTCTCTGTCACCAGGACTTAGCGGGCCACTCTGGCACCAGCGCCCTTCATAACTTTTTCCACTTCCGGAAAGGTTACCATGGTGGTATCGCCGGGGGTGGTCATTGCCAGCGCACCATGCGCAGCACCGCATTCCACGGCCCACTGAGGTCCCCGGTTCGCCAAAAACCCATAAATGAGACCGGACGCAAAAGAGTCTCCGCCTCCAATGCGGTCGAAAACCTCCAAGTCCGGCCGCGTGATGGCCTCGTACAGTTTGCCATCGAAATAACACACGGCTCCCCAATCGTTTCGGGTGGCGCTTTTTGCATTACGAAGAGTAGTCGCTACTATCTTCAGATTAGGAAATTCGGCCATCACTTTCTCGATCATGCGCTGAAAGTTCTTCGTACTGAGGTTTGAAAAATTTTCATCCATGCCCTCAACAGTAAAACCTAATGCAGCGGTGAAGTCTTCTTCGTTGCCAAACAGTGCATCCACTTGCGAACCCAGGCCGCGATTGACTTCAACGGCTCGCTGACGACCGCCAAATCCCTTCCATAGCGATTCGCGGTAATTCAGGTCGTACGATATTAGGGTGCCATGCCGCCGGGCGGAGTTTATGGCTTCATTCGCGACCAGTGGAGTGGTTTCGGAGAGCGCCGCAAAAATTCCCCCGGTGTGAAACCAGCGGGCGCGCTCTTTTCCGAAAATCAATTCCCAATCGACATCGCCAGGCTTGAGTTGTGAAACAGCGGTGTGTCCTCTGTCTGAGCATCCCACCGCAGCGCGCAGTCCGAATCCGCGTTCAGTGAAATTGAGCCCGTTGCGTACACTGCGACCAATGCCATCATAGGGAACCCACTTCAGGTGGGACTGATCGACCCCGCCCTGGTAAATGAAATCCTGGATTAAACGTCCTACGGGATTATCGGCGAGTGCCGTGACAACCGCGGTGCTAAGTCCGAAGCAACGATGAAGGCCGCGGGCCACGTTATATTCTCCGCCACCCTCCCACGCTTGAAAATTACGCGCGCTAGAAATGCGGCTGTTCCCGGGATCGAGACGCAACATCACTTCGCCGAGGCTGACGAGGTCCCACCGGCAAATTTCCTTTGATTTAATTTTGAGAATGTCCATTAAGAAGCGCTGATTGAGAAGTAGTCGAGCGATTGTAAATGTTGATTGGGGCAATTTTCCATGAAACTGACTACTTCGGTAACAATTCGGCGTGCTTGTGAATCGTCCGCTTGGGTTTTCTAATCTTTTATTCATCACCATGGCTTCGAATCATGCCGCATCGCGATGGAGCATAGTTGTCGCGTTTGGGCTGGTCTATTTTTTTTGGGGATCGACTTATCTTGCCATTGACATTGCGGTGGAAAGAATTCCACCTGCCCTTATGTGCGGCTTGCGCTTCTTCATCGCGGGATCCTTGATGCTGGCGTTTTGCCGGGTGCGTGGAAGAAGAACTAGCTATCCGGCTATACGGCTTGGCGAGATGGCGGTTGTGGGGGGACTCTTACTAGTTGGGGGCAACCTCACTCTGGCGTACGCCGAGACTCGGGTTGCGTCGGGACTGGCGGCGCTTATTGTCGCTATCGTCCCATTGTGGTTTCTATTCTTAGACAGTCTGCTGCTTGGGGATCACTACGTTCCAATCATCGGGAAAGCCGGACTGGCGCTGGGATTCGTCGGACTCATCGTATTGTTGTGGCCCAACTTGATGGTGACGGGCTCGTTGGGACACGCGCAACTTTGGGCTGGCTTAAGTTTGGTAGGCGGAGCCTTCAGTTGGGCGCTGGGGTCGGTGCTGGCGAAAAGATGGAAGTCGGCCGAGGTAGATTCGTTTGCAGCGACTGCTTATCAGATGATCGCGGCGGGGCTTGGCAGTCTGATCATCGCCGCATGCTTGCGAGATTCTTCGAGGGTCGTGTGGACGGCGCGGGGAATCGGCGCGATCACGTATCTTGTTGTATGCGGCTCGTGGGTGGGCTATACCGCGTACATATTCCTGTTGAACCACGTCAAGACGTCCAAGGTTTCGACTTATGCCTATGTCAATCCCATCGTTGCGGTGTTTTTGGGATGGCTGGTTCTCCATGAGCGAGTTGATGGATACATTCTGACAGGCAGCGCGATTGTCATTGCATCGGTGGTACTGGTCACCAGCGCGAAAGTGAAATCTCGAGACGTTGCCGGAAAACTTTCGCGATTACAACCGGTGGGAAAGTAAAACTCTTCCTCAGTTTAGATTTTATGCGCTGAGCGATAGAATGACTCCATGAGCGACGATCCACGTTTTCCCATCGGGAAATTTAAATACTCAGGACCTTTGAGCGAAGAGGAACGTGCGGGCATGATACGCGAGATCGAGAGCACGCCGGGAAAGCTACGAGCAGCGGTGGCGGGACTCTCAGATGAGCAACTCGACTCCCCTTATCGGGAGGGCGGATGGACGGTGCGACAAGTGGTGCATCATCTTCCGGATAGCCACATGAACGCATATGTGCGATTCAAACTGGCGCTGACCGAAGATGGGCCGATGATCAAGCCATATATCGAAGATCGCTGGGCGGAGTTGTCTGACAACCAATCCACCCCTCTGAACGTTTCTTTAGATTTGTTGGGACCACTGCATGCGCGCTGGGGCTATCTTCTCCGATCCATGAAAGAAGACGATTGGAAGCGGGGCTTTCGCCATCCGGAATACGACAAGTTGGTTCCTCTCGAAAAGAATTTGGCGATCTATGCCTGGCACGGAAAACATCACGTGGCCCATATTACCGAGTTGCGGAAAAGGATGGGCTGGTAGGTGGTAACGCTTCTCAGCAGATAGTGAACTTCGACTGCAGAGCACGCTGTGCACGTTGTTCCGCTGTGGTCATAAAATCAACCGTTCGTCTCCCACTCTTTTGGTGACGCGTTCGCGATCCAAATATTCCAGCAGGGGGATCGCGTACTTCCTGCTTACGCCGGTCATCGCTTTGAATCGGGTGACATCCATCTTCGGAGATTTAATTTTTTCGGTTGCCACGGCTTGGCGAAGCGAATCAAGCGCCGTCACATGAAAGACGAGGTCATCGGAAATTTTGACTAGAATTTTGTCCCGCAAGAGTAGTGTGACGATCTTTTGCGACCGGACTTGATCGACTTTCACGCCAGCGAGAACGTCTTTCAGCGCAGGAACTTTTAATCCGGCGGAGGCGAACGCGGTTTCGATAATGCCTTTCGATTGCTCTTCCTCATCTTTCATCAGCACGCCGCGACCGCGTAAGCGGAGGGTATCTCCGGCGGATTCGAAAGTCTTTGATTGCAATGCTGAGGAGATTATTCGGTCGAAAACAGCGGGGGGAGTCGGCGGCAACAGACTCTTCAATTCTTCCTTGCCGATTCCAGCAACCAGGGGATGGTTTTTGTGAAATGAATCCAGCGAAGAATACATCAATTTTAAAAGTTGCTCGAAAGGGGTCTTGGAGATTAAAAAATCATTGATCCGGATGATCGCGGGAACTGTCGTCAGAAGGTTGGCGATATGGTCCCGGGTCCATCCGGTCTGGGCAACTAGGTCGGTGATGCTGATTCCGCGACTCCCGCGTTGGGAGACTCGCGTGCTTAATGCGTCGGCGGGCGCGCCGTTTTTCAAAATATCCAGAAATTCCACGGCTTGAGATTTTGCTGGTCGGCGAGGGGGGGCGTTGTCGAGAACAATGCCGCCGCCGATGGTTCTTGCTGGCGAAAATTGGCGAATTATGAAGCGGTCTCCCGGTAAAAGGAGGGCTGGAGTAGTAAGGCGCAGTTGCGCATAGGCGTCTTCTCCGGGAGCCATGCTGCTCTCGCCATACAAAAAAATTTCCGCAGATAGTTCCATGGTGTAGCAATGAAATTGAACCAGAGTGCGGTGGCGGAGCGGCTTCGCCGCCGTCTTCAGTAGAGAGAGTGAAACATCCAGTCGCCTGGCTTTCTCGAACGTCGCCGGGGGACAAAGAGTCATTCCACGCGAGATCTTTTCGCGGGCCAGCCCGGCTAAATTGATTGCAGTCCGCTGTCCGGCAATCGCCTCAGTCACCGGTTCCCCATGCAATTGAATCCCGCGCACGCGAACTTTTTCTTTTGATGGAGAGACCTCGAGTTCGGCCTCGCGATGAATTGTGCCGGAAACCAGCGTTCCCGTAGCCACTGTGCCAAAACCTTTCATCGAAAACGCGCGATCGATGGGCAATCGTGGGAATGCGCTAGAGTCGCGGGTGGGCGCATGGGCTGAAAGCTTCCGTAATTCTTGTTTCAACTGGTCGAGTCCTGCCCCAGTCAACGAGCTGACAGCGACTACCGGCGACTGCCGGGTATCTAGGAAAGAGCCACGGACGAATTCTTCGACTTCCAGCCTCACCACATCGAGCGTGTCCTGGTCTACCAAGTCGGATTTTGTCAGCACAGTGATACCCCGTGGGACGGAGAGCAATCGACAGATATCGAAGTGCTCCCGGGTCTGGGGCTTGATGGACTCGTCGGCGGCAATTACCAGCAGTACAACATCGATACCTCCGACGCCCGCCAGCATATTGCGTATAAAGCGCTCGTGTCCGGGGACATCGATGAAGCCAAAGCGGATTGGATCACCATTTTCGTCCGGCAGTTCGAGGTGCGCGAATCCGATGTCGATGGTGATTCCGCGGCGCTTTTCTTCTTCCAGGCGATCGGCGTCAGTCCCGGTGAGGGCCTTAACCAGCGCGGTTTTTCCGTGATCAATATGGCCGGAGGTCCCAACAACGATAGATTTCATTGGCGAAGAGGCAGAGAATCAAAGACGATTTGAGAGGTTTTAGCCTGGGACGCTTTCCACCCGGCGATGCCAAATATGCCATCCGATAGAATCATACAGTCGTTCATATCTTCGCAATCCGAGGCGCTAAGGTCCTATGATTCATCCCTGGCATGACGTTACTCCCGGCGATATGTTGCCGCAAGAATTTCAGAGCGTGATCGAAATCCCATTTGGGTCAAGCGTTAAATATGAATTGGATAAAACTAGCGGGCTGATAAAGCTCGACCGCATCCTTTATTCTGCGGTCTATTACCCGGCCAATTACGGATTTATTCCGCAGACGCTCGCCGAGGATGACGATCCCCTTGATGTTCTGGTGCTTTGCCAGGAGACGGTCGTGCCCTTGACCATCATTCACGCGCGCGCCATCGGCCTGATGACCATGATCGACTCGGGCAAGAAGGACCACAAAATCATAGCGGTGGCCACCGAAGATCCAGAGTTTAATTCCTACCGCGAGGCACAAGAGATGCCGCCCCACCGGATGATTATGTTGCGCCGGTTCTTTCAGGATTACAAACTGCTGGAAGGCAAAGCGGTTGAAGTGGACGAGATTCGTCCGGCAACTGAGGCGTACCCGGTGATCAGTAACGCATTACATTGCTATAGCGAGCAACGACGAAAGGGCTTTTTGCACGCGAAGCATTAAAACGCCGTACAGGATGAACATCCCCGTTTTCTGTGGCATTATGTGTCCTATGCCCAAAATTCATATACCCACGCCGCTTCGCCAATATGCCGGGAAGCAGGCTGACGTTGAAGTTAGCGGCGCGACGATCGGCGAGGCACTCACGGATCTGGTGGCGAAGCATTCCGACCTGCGGCGTCATCTATATAACGATGATGGTAAGCTGCGGGCCTTCGTGAACGTATATCTCAACGACGAAGATGTGCGCTATCTGCAGAAGGAAGCCACTGCGGTGACCGATGGCGACAGCATTTCCATAGTGCCATCGATTGCCGGCGGCAACAGGCTGCGTCATTAAGGTTTAAACCATGGAGGGCCTTCACCTTGCCCGCATTTGCTTCCGCAGGATTTAGAAACCTTAATAAGCAGCTTTGATTTCAACTTAAGAGGCCTCATTGTCAGTCATAACGGAAATTAAGCCTATGGCCGCCACGCTCTCGAACGAAGAAATTCTTCGTTATTCACGCCACCTGATCATGCCTGAGGTTGGCATGGAGGGGCAATTGAAGCTGAAAGCCGCCAAAGTACTTTGTATTGGCGCGGGCGGATTGGGATCACCCCTTGCACTGTATCTGGGCGCAGCGGGCGTTGGCACGCTCGGCATTGTGGATTTCGATGTGGTTGATTACACCAACTTGCAGCGTCAAATCATTCACACCACTGCGGATGTGGGGCGCAAGAAGCTGGACTCGGCTTTCGAGAAAATCCAGGCGATGAATCCGTTCGTTAATGTGCGCAGATTCGAAGATCGTCTTGACAGTGCCAATGCGCTTGAACTGTTTCGTGAATTTGACATCATTGCTGACGGCACCGACAACTTTCCCACCCGGTATTTGGTCAACGACGCTTGCGTGATAACCGGCAAGCCCAATGTATATGGGTCAATTTTCCGCTTCGAAGGCCAGGCGAGCATTTTCGCCACAAAAGATGGTCCTTGCTACCGGTGTCTGTATCCCGAACCTCCGCCACCCGGACTCGTGCCGTCATGCGCCGAAGGTGGGGTGCTTGGCATTCTGCCGGGACTGGTGGGGGTCATTCAAGCTACGGAGGTAGTGAAGTTAATATTGGGCGCGGGCGACCCGTTGATTGGGCGTCTCCTTCTGGTGGATGCGCTGGCGATGAAATTCCGGGAATTGAAATTACGCAAAAATCCCGAGTGCCCGGCGTGCGGGAAAAATCCGACTATCAAAAAATTAATCGATTACGAAGAGTTCTGCGGGATACGAGGCGAAGAGCAGACGGTGCAACCTACCAATTCGGAAATGCAGGTGGAAGAACTGAAGCGCAAACTCGATGCTGGGGAAGACATATATGTGCTTGATGTCCGCGAACCCCACGAATACCAAATTTGCAACATCGGCGGACATTTGATCCCGCTGGGCGAATTGCCTAAACGGGTGAACGAGTTGGATACCAGCCGCGAAATCGTGGCCCATTGCCGATCCGGCGCCCGCAGCGCCAAAGCGGTCGATTTTTTAAAGCAAGCTGGTTTTCGCAAAGTCCATAATTTGAGCGGTGGGATATTGGCGTGGGCTGACAAAGTTGATCCGAAGATGCCAAAGTATTGAGTTGGGTCTTTGCCTGCGCTCTGTCAGGAGTTTTTTGCATTCCTGTGCCTGGAATGGAAACACTCGAACGTCCCTTGGGTGGTAGGGAGACGCGACCGTCCCGCCGGAGCGACTAATTCGCGGTAAGACCTGTCTCGTCGTTTCTTAGGAGATTCCCGGTTCCCGTATAATTCAAAGCCGTACCCGTGGCATCTTGCAACGGACAAGCAAGAATGGAACTCTGAAAAGGACTCCGAAGACCAACAGCTTTTGGGGCGTAAATGGGCCCTATCAAAGCGCGTTCGACGTGGAAACAGTACAACGAAAAGCAAGTTATGGCGCATCAGACAAATTGCGGCCGGAAAAGGCGACTTGACCGACGCGCGTAAATCGCAAGCCCAAAAGCAATCTGAAGCAGAACTGATTGAGCGCGCCAAGCAAGGCGATGGGGAGGCTTTCGAAGCTCTCTACAATCTGCACAAGCGCCGCGTATATTCTCTATGTTTGCGCATGACGGCCAATACGGCGGTCGCGGAAGATTTAACTCAGGAAGCTTTTCTTCAACTGTTTCGCAAAATTGGAACTTTCCGCGGGCGAATCGGCTTTTTCGACCTGGCTGCATCGTATGGCCGTGAACGTCGTACTGATGCAACTTCGCAAGAAGGGACTGACGGTAGTTCCGCTTGACGACACTCCGGAGGGCGAAGACGAAGCGCCCAAGAAGGAATTGGGAGGCCCGGACCTGGCACTTACGGGATCCATTGATCGCTTGCAACTCCAGCGGGCGGTCGATGACTTGCCCCCTGGCTACAAGTCAATTTTTGTTCTGCACGATGTTGAGGGTTACGAACACAACGAGATTGCCGAGATCGTGGGATGCTCGGTAGGGAACAGCAAATCGCAGTTGCATAAAGCACGGTTAAAATTGCGCGAGCTTTTGAAAACAAGTAGAGCTGCAAAGGCAAGAAAGTCGTAAGAAGCCGGGCAGCAGGTGGAGAAGAAGTTATGACCTGTGAAGAATTCGAACGGGTGCTGCCAGAAGTTGAAAACGATCGCAGTAGGGAGCAGAAATTTCATCTGGATGCTTGCACGTCGTGCGCTGATTTAGTTGCGGATCTCAACGCTATTTCGCAACAAGCGCGATTGCTGAGAGATACCGACGAGCCTAGTCCTCGGGTGTGGAATTCGATTGAAGTAGCCCTTCTTCAGGAGGGCTTGATCCGCGAAACGGCAACCCCATTTCTAGTTCCGGTTCGGCCGACGCAATTGGCGGGCGGCCTGGATGATTACCCGTTGCTGCTGTCCTTCTGCTCACTGCCGGAGTAGTCCGGTACGAGCGCCGCGCCAGCCAGCCGAATACGGCACAAAATGTCGACGTGACCCCTGCCGTCATTGCCGACGCCTCAACTGCCGGGGACCAGCAATTGTTAGAAGCGGTCTCTCGCCGCACTCCGGCGATGCGAGCGTCGTACGAAGCTAATTTGCGCGATGTTGACTCTTACATACACGATGCGCAAGAATCGTTGAAAACCGATCCCAATGATGAACAGGCGCAGCAATATCTGCTGAACGCCTACGAGCAGAAGTCGATGGTTTACCAGATGGCTTTGCAACAATAATTTACGAGCATCAGGATCGAAGGACAGGTCATGAAGTTGAGCATCAGAATGTCAAAAACGTCGAACCGGGCTCAAGTCGCCACCTTGCTGATTTTAGCCGGGTCCCTAGTTGTAGCCGCCGAAACTCGACAGGAATTGCATTTCAAGGTTGGTAAGAAACCCAGTGTCTCCATCAATAATCAATATGGCCCCATCTCGGTAAAAGCCGGCGCGAGCAAAGAGGTTTCCGTTACCGCCGTCATTCACTCCGATAAAGTCGAAGTTGATCAAAGCCACCGCGGCAATCGCGTCGACATTGTCTCTCACCTGCTACCCGGCGCAGATAGCACTACTGGTCAGGTGGATTATGAAGTCACGGTGCCCGCAGACGCCGATGTGACTTTGACTTCGATGACGGGTCCACTGCACGCGGAAAGGCTGCAAGGCGACGTTGTGATGGAGGGCAATACCGCAGTTGTGGACGTGCGAGACGTCAGCGAAGGACATGTGCACGTCAAGACCTTGAACGGCCCTGTAACTCTCAGTGGTGTGCGGGATGGCCACGTGGAAGTTACATCTCTCGGCGGTGATGTGATTCTGACCTCGGTGAATGGGCCCTTGGTGCAGGTAAATTCCAGCAGCGGCAAAATCAGTTACGACGGCAACTTCGGCGAAGGCGGAGAATATTCTTTGACCACACATACCGGCGACATTGAAGCTACCGCGCCCAGTTACGCGTCGATCGACGTCACCGCACGCTCGGTGCAAGGGCAGGTGGTAAACGACTTTCAGTTGGAACCAAAACACACCTCCTTCATCGTTAAGGAAGGGAGTGCCTTCGCGGGTACGGTCGGCAAGGCGGCATCTTCAGTTAAGTTGTTTTCCTTCAGTGGTAAGATTCATCTCAAGAAGCGTTAAAGATCAAACTGAGTAGTTGTCCACATCTGTGAAATTTGGCTGATGTTGGCAGCGTTCGGCTGGCATGGGAAAGCAATCTGCTTCGCTCCCGGGCGACGAATCCTCGTTGAAAAAAAAAGCTCCGATGGGCCGGGTAATCATACTGGTTGGTTTCATGGGCGCGGGGAAGACTACGGTAGGAAGGGAGTTGGCGTTCATGCTGGGATGGTCTTTCCAAGACCTCGATGACCGCATTCAAGCTCGCGAAGGCCGCAGTATTGAAGAGATTTTCCGTACCTCAGGAGAAGAAGAATTCCGCCGGTGCGAAAACCTAGCATTGCGTGAACTGCTTTCGGAATCGACAGCACGTTCCTGCGTGGTCGCGCTAGGGGGGGGCGCCTTCGCCCAAGAACAAAACGCCGCTCTCGTGCATGAATCGAACTTTCCCTCGGTATTTCTCGATGCGCCGGTTGATGAACTATTTCGGCGCTGCCAGCAACAGAACATCAACCGTCCGTTGAATCATAGCGAGTCTCAATTTCGAGACTTATATGAATCGCGGCAGCCCCAATACATGACCGCGACGGTGCGGATCGAAACCAATGACAAGTCCGTATCAGATGTTGCCAGGGAAGTGGCGCGTTCGCTGGGAATTTCTCCGTCGAAGTTAACTAAAGGAATCAAATGATGGTATTCACAAAAATGCGGTGGGTGGCTTGCGGAATTCTGCTTGTGTCAGGGTTTTGCGTTGCCAAGGACAAAGACACCGGCAAGATTGCCGCCTCGCAGATGGTGGACTCAGGTTCCTTTGGCGTATTCATGAACGGAAGGCGAGTTGGCACCGAAACTTTTTCTATAAAGCAGGGGCCCAAGGGCAGCAGCGTGGTTTCTGAGTTCAAGGCCGATAACGGCACTCAAGCCGCTATGCAAAATTCGGATCTTCAGCTGAATGCCGCCGGAGAACTTGAAAAATACGATTGGAAAGAAATCAGTCCTGGCAAGGTGGAAGCTGTGGTGTTGCCAAACGACAATTTTCTGATGGAGAAAGTTACGGTGAACCCCGGGGACAAGCCCCAAGACCAGCCATTTATGTTGCCCACCTCCACAAGCGTGCTGGACGATTATTTCTTCGTTCAAAGAGAAGTACTGATATGGAAGTACCTGGCGATCGGCTGCCGCCAGAACAGCGGGCAGGTGCAATGCGTGGCCAACCAGAAAACACAATTTGGGACGTTGAATCCGCACCAGCGGTCATCCAGCGCGGTAAGCGTGGAATTTTCGGGTAAAGAAAAAATCGCGGTGCGGGGCACTGATCGCGACCTGAGCAAATTTACGCTCAAAACGGAGGCTGGCGATTGGTCGCTGTGGCTCGACGATCAATTTAAGGTGGTTCGTATGCTTATAGCCACTGACAATACTGAGGTTCTGCGGGACTAAATTTGGTGCAACATTCCAATTCCGGCTGTACAGCATTACAAGTAAAGCAACGCCGAAGTCTTAAATGTCCCTGATTGATGCACGCACCAGCCGCGTCCTGATCACCGTATTGTTGTTCGCGCTGGTATTGGGATTTCTATACATTGCGCACCACACGCTGGTGGCATTTTTGTTCGCAGTGTTTTTTGCTTACTTGGTTGATCCCGCGGTTTCACGGGTAGAAAGGCTACTGCACAGTCGCGCCGCAGCCATCGGAGTGATCTATATCTTGTTGGTTGCGTTGCTGGTCACATTCTTCTTTTTTGTTGGCCCCCAAATTGGCCGTCAGGCGGAAAAGCTAACAACCTCTTTGCCCACGACTCAAGGGAAAGTTACGACCACTGGGATCGGAGAGATCACGGAAAAGATTGGCAACGAGCATGGGTGGAGCCGTACCTCAATCAATCGCCTGAAAGACCTGCTGTACCAGCATCAGAACGATATCGTTCAACTGGCCCAGCGTCTCGGCATCCGGCTAGCCGAACTGGCTCAACAATCCTGGCTGATTATTGTGGTCCCAATACTCGCAGCTTTCTTTCTGCGTGATGGCCGCGCTTTCAGTGAGGTCGCCCTCTCGTTTGTGCGGACCAAGCCTCAACGCGAATTCCTGCAAGGCGTTTTAGATGACATGAACCAGATGTTGGCTCATTTCATCCGCGCCCAACTAACATTGGCAGCGCTTTCCTGGATTGTTTACACCGGATTCCTGTCCACCATGCGGGTGCCGTATGCACTCGTTCTGGGGACGGCGGGCGGTGTGATGGAGTTCATTCCAGTCGTCGGACCGCTAGTGGCCGCAATCGTAATCATGGGCGTAGCTCTGCTCATGAACTATTCCCATTGGCTGGTGCTGCTAATTTTTCTAGCAGCGTGGAGGTTGGTGCAGGACTATGTAATTTCACCGCGAATTATGGGAAAAAGCATGGAATTGCATCCGCTGGCAGCGATTTTTGGAGTGCTCGCAGGAGCAGAAATTGCCGGCGTGCTCGGGGTTTATTTGTCCATTCCGGTAATGGCAAGCCTGCGCATTGTATGGAGACGGTGGCGGATGTACGCGGAGAAGAAACGCTTTGGTCCTCTGAACGACTATACCTTCGGCACCGAGATCAGTTCCCAGCAACAGCTTTAAGCGACTGCATGACGTTGAGACTCTTGTCGGTCGCGGCCGCATTATAAAAGAAGTCAGGCGCTCCGAAAGCCAGGGCTAGGCCCCCGATTGCTTGCTTCGGATGTTGACTTGCCAAACCCCTCAACCTAAGATGAACGCTCCAGAAGCAGGACTTCCATTTGATCGGCGAAACTATCTCCCATTATCGAGTGGTTGAGAAGCTTGGCGGCGGTGGTATGGGTGTGGTTTACAAAGCTGAAGACACCCGGCTGCGCCGTTTTGTTGCGCTGAAATTCCTGCCCGACGAAGTTGCCAAGGACCCCCAGACGCTGGCCCGGTTCCAGCGGGAAGCGCAGGCCGCCTCCGCACTGAACCATCCCAATATCTGCACTATTCATGACATCGGCGAGCACAATGGGCATCCATTCATTGCAATGGAGTTTTTGGACGGCATTACGCTAAAACACCGCATCGCGGGCCGTCCTGTCGACACCGAGACCTTGCTTTCTACTGCGATTGAAATCGCGGACGCACTGGACGCGGCCCACGCGGAAGGCATTGTCCATCGCGATATCAAGCCTGCAAACATTTTCATCACGAAGCGCGGCCACGCAAAGATTCTCGACTTCGGATTGGCCAAGCTCACCCCCACGGGCAGGATGATGGATGTGATCGCCTCCGATGCGACGGCCGCCGAGAACGTCGAGCACCTTACTAGCCCTGGCACGGCGCTGGGGACCGTCGCGTATATGTCCCCGGAGCAGGTCTTAGGAAAAGAACTTGATGCGCGCACCGATTTGTTTTCTTTTGGCGTGGTGCTTTATGAAATGACTACCGGTGAGCTTCCTTTCGGAGGCGGTACTTCGGGAGCGATTTTTGACAGCATTCTTCACAAGGTCCCAGTTGCGCCGGTGCGGCTGAATCACAGCGTCCCGCCAGATTTAGAACGTACCATTAGCAAGTCGCTGGAAAAAGACCGCAACCTTCGATACCAACATGCAGCCGACCTGAGGGCTGACTTACAGCGGCTGAAACGCGATACCGAATCCGGACGTATTGTAGCTCAGGCTTCCGGTTCTAATCCTCAACTGGAAGCTGCTATGGGATCGGTGATGGAAGCCGCTTTCCCCCAGTCTTCATCGTCCCAAACCGCACAGCGGACCAGTTCGGCAAGTGTTGCGGCGCAGCCGCTAAGTGAAACCACAGCGCCAGCATCGCCTTTGACGTCGCGCTGGAAAGTTGCTGTCCCCGCGGGAGTAATAGTTGCCGCGCTGATTGGTGGCGGCGTTTATTTCCGGTCCGCTAGAGGGCATGCGATTTCCGAAAAAGATTCCATTCTCATTGCCGACTTCGTAAACACCACAAATGAACCGGTGTTTGACGGCACGCTAAAAAAAGCATTGGCAGTTGATCTGGAGCAGTCTCCTTATCTCAACGTTTTTTCCGACTCCAAAGTCCGGCACACCCTCACTTTAATGGGTAAGCCTGCGGATGAGCGGGTTACTGCTGAAATTGGAAAGGAAATTTGCCAGCGCAATTCGCTGAAAGCTCTATTGGCGGGAACCGTCTCCAACATCGGGAGTCAGTATGTAATAACGCTCGACGCGATTAACGCATCGACCGGCGATACCTTGGCTGAGGTACAGGGTCAGGCCGACAGCAGGGAGCAAGTACTAAAGACTCTGGGCACCGCTACTACGGAGTTGCGGGGGAAGCTGGGAGAATCGCTGGCCTCGGTCCAAAAATTCGATAAGCCGCTGGAAGAAGCGACCACTTCTTCGCTTGAGGCATTGAAAAGTTTCACTCTCGGGGACGTCAAACATTCCTCCGGCAATGAACTGGGAGCAATCCCACTTTACAAGCACGCTGTGGAGCTTGATCCGAATTTCGCTATGGCTTATGCGCGGCTAGGAGTTATCTACAGCAATTTGAATCAAAGCAAAGTTTCCGAAGACTATCGCAAGAAGGCATTTGACTTGAAAGACCGAGCGAGCGAACGCGAACGTTTGTACATCTCCTCGCACTTCTACGCGGACAATGGAGATATTGAAAAGGGCATCTCCGCCTACGAACTTTATAAGCAGACCTATCCGCGTGAAGTGACACCGTATGCAAACCTCGCTGTTGAATACGTATTGGTCTTAGGTGAATTTGAAAAAGGTTTGGCGAATGCTCAGGAAGCCATCCGGGTAGACCCTGATGATTTTCGGGGATATGGCTTCGGAAGTCTCGCGTATGCCGGTCTCAATCGTGTCGATGAGGCCAAGGCACTTCTCAATACGGGTCTGCAACATAATCCAGCATTTTTGTCACTGCATGATGGGCTGGCCTCTCTCGCCCTTGCTCAAGGTGATCTCGCCACCGTGGAAAAAGAAGAGAGCTTTCTTCATGCTCAGCCGGACTTGGAAATCGTGGTGCTCAATCGTCATGGGGACATAGCCGCGTCCGGAGGTCAGGTTCAAAAGGCCCTTGATTTCTATCAAAAAGCGCAGCAGTTGGCTCAGCGATTACAACTGAAGAGTGCCGAAGCAAATTCATTGGTGGCGCAAGGCTGGGTGCTTGCAAACTTGGGCTATTCGAAGCCCGCGATCGTAGCCTCCAACGCCGCTTTAGCGCTTTCAGATGACTTTTTCATCAAATTGTTCGCTGCCGGCAATTTGTCCCTGGTAGGAGAAAACCAGAGAGCTCTTCAACTGGCCTCGGAGGCCGCAAAAGACCGTCCGGTCGACACCGTCGTTCAAAAGGTTTACTTGCCCTCGGTGCAGGCCCAAGTTGCAACTAACAGCGTCAGCCCGGAAAAAGCGATCGAACTGCTCAAGGCAGCACTCCCATATGACAAGGCCAGTACGGGTACCCAATATTTTCGTGGATTGGCTTACCTGAAGTTAGGACAAGGTAGTGAAGCTGCCCAGCAGTTCCAAAGAATTTTGGCACTTCGTAATTACGCACCGGCTGACCCCTCGATGACGATGGCCCACCTGGGTCTTGGACGCGCCTATGCGGTCTCTGGAGACGCCGCGAAGAGCCGTGCGGCTTATCAGGACTTTTTCGCCCTGATGAAAAACGCAGATGCCGGAGTTCCACTACTTGCCGCTGCCAAAGCGGAGTACGCAAAGTTGCAATAGCCGGATTACCCAACTCACCATCGCGCGATAGCAATACTTACCTTGCACTTATAGTCAGCCCATCGGCGGAAACGGTGACCTTCACGTCAGCAAGCGCGCCCACAATGGCATCGGCTCCTTCCAACGCCGAGACTGGATAAGTTGTCATCAATGCGACGACCTTCATTCCAGCAGCATGGGCGGCGGCGATTCCAGCCGGGGCATCTTCTATCACCAGGCAGTCCGCGGGCCTCATGTTTAGAAGTGATGCGCCCTTCAGATAGGGCTCGGGGTGTGGTTTGCCGTTTACCACATCATCTGCGGAGACTAAGACGCTTGGCACGGTCAAATTACCTACTTTCAGCCGCGATGTCGCAAGGCGAAGCGTTCCGGAAGTCACCACACACCAGCGCTCGGGGGGAAGAGATTTTAGGAGCTCGGCCGCCCCCGGCATTACCAGCACCCCTTCGTTGTCGTCCACTTCGCGCGACTCGATCTTCTTCGTTTCGGCGAGCGCGTCCAGATGCGGAGCCAGAATTTTGACGCTTTCGATAGTGCGGCGACCGTGGGCAACCTCGACAGCTTTTTCAGGGTCAACGTTGTTCTCACGCGCCCACAGCGCCCACTGGCGTGCTACCGAGGGAGTGGAATCTACGAGAACGCCGTCGAGATCAAAGAGGATGGCTGAACAATTGAATGTTGGCATGCAGGAAGATGGTACAGGAGTAAGGGGAGGATCTGCCTTCGCCTAAGACGCGGTGGCCTCGGGTAGTACGATCACCTTAGGCTGGGCACCCATCCGCACTTTCCGAAATTGGATGTGGCGGTCGCGGAAATGGGTGCGTGCCCGCTCTCCCCAGGCGCGCACGAAGTAGTAATTAAGTCCGGCACCAATTATCGAGCTAGCCAAAGGAATCAGACGCCCTGCCCATTTTTCCACGACATCTTTGCTGGCTTGGGCGGCGATGCGCTGGATTACACGCGGAATAAATTTGTTGACTACTTCCTTCTCGAGAATGTCACGGCTGATGTCTACTCCAGCCGCGCTGGCGGCGGCAATCCAAAGCTCGGCGGTTTCTTCTTCGGTGCTGTAGCCGAATCCATAAACCAAGCTGAGCTTTTGAATGGTGCGCAACGTAATTCCGGCCAGAAAACTCAGATCGGGAACGATGGTCATGATCCCACCGAGCCCCATTCCAGCACCTTCGGCTGCGGCAACTTTCATACCATTGCGAATAATCCGCTCCGCCAGATCGTCCAGTAGGTTGAGATCGATAGCATACAGTCCCTCATAACTTGCTACAGGAACTCCGTAGACGGTCTGCAACTGCAACAAAAATTTATTCGGGTCAACCTTTACGGTCTCGTAGGCCCGCTGAAAGCCGGCCTGGAGGGCACTTTCAACCCTCTTACGCAGCCACGATTTGCGGATTTGCTCGATCATAACCACGTATTTAGATGCGGAATTTCAAAGTTGGGTGAGACAAATGCGAATGACACATTTTGTCATCGAGAACGGCTGATAATACTCCGCCCAAGGAAAGGTGATTTACGCCGAGGCCAAGTGAATCACGAACTCCTCGCCTTGCCAAAAGCTTCGGCGCGTTCCCGCACGCTTAGAACATGGTGCTTTAGCGGCAGGCGGCTTCCTTCTTCTAATATGGGGATGAGCTTGTCGAATTCGGGGCCAGAGTGCGAACCGGTGATGACGATGCGAATGGGATGAAATAATTCTTTTCCCTTGGTTCCCGTTTCGGCTTTGACGTTGTTCACTATGTTCTTGAATTCTTCGGCGGTCAGATTATTTTCGCGGGCAGAGTCGTTTTCTAGAATCTTAAAAATAAAACGTGCAAGCACCGCATCGGTGTTAGCCATCGCCAAAACTTCTGCGTTGTCTGGCGATACGAGCGCTGCCGCCGGATCGTATTTGAAGATGGAACCGGCGCGCTCAGGCAATTGATCGAGGCGGTCAACCGAAGGCGCGAGCAGATGGATGATTTTTGCGTACCAATCCAGCACACTTTTCTCTGGACTTTGTGGCATGAATCCTCTTGCGACGAAGAAAGGCAGCGACAGGGACGATAAACCCGGCACGACCTTTGCCTCTGCTGAAGCTCCTACCGCCACGGTCATTTCGAGATTCTTGATGTAGTGGCGGTTTAGCCAGTACAACTTCTCCATGTCGAATACCGCAGGAGAAGCAGTCACTCGATTCAGGGAAAATTCCTTCTTCAATTCTTCGACACTGAATATCTCGCGCGTCCCGCCGCTGGGGGCCCAGCCCAGAAGAGCCAGATAATTTACCAGCGCTTCGGGAAGCACGCCCATTTCTCGAAAATTAGCGATGGATGTAGCTCCGTGCCGCTTAGATAGCCGCTCCCGGTCAGCGCCCAAAATTGTCGAAAGATGCGCGAACTCGGGCGCCGGCCAACCCAGCGCCTCATACACCGCAACCTGCTTGGGAGTGTTGGAAAGATGGTCGTCGCCGCGAATTACGTGCGTAATTTTCATTAGCGCGTCATCGATCACCACCACGTAGTTGTAAACTGGCATGCCATTTGAGCGCACAATAATGGGATCGCTAACCACCTCGTTAGAAAACTCGACCTCCCCATGAATAATGTCGTGGAAACGAATTGGCCGCGCAGGAATTTGCAGGCGAATGGCGCATGGGTCTCCTTTCGTCTTTCGTGACTGTGCTTGGGCGGGATCGATCATCCGGCATTTGCCTGAATAAATAGGTTGGCGATGCTCGGCCTGCGCAGTCTCACGCTCTTTCTGAAGCTCGGCCTCCGTGCAGAAACATAGGTAAGCCTTGCGTTCGGCCAGTAAACGTTCCGCATGCTCCCGATATACCTGCACTCGGTCGGATTGGCGATAAGGCTGATACGGACCGCCAACGTCGGGGCCCTCATCCCAATCCAAGCTGAGCCACTTTAAATCCGCGATTAGTTGATCCTCAAAACGCGCTTCGCTGCGGTCAACATCCGTATCTTCAATGCGAAGCACCATTGAGCCACCTAGATTGCGGGCGAAGAGCCAATTGAATAAGGCAGTCCTGGCGTTTCCGACGTGAAGGTGTCCGGTGGGAGATGGTGCAAAACGAACGCGTACTTGGGAATCTGAAGTCACAAAAACATGTTAACAGTAACGCTTTCGGGGGAGGCAGAAGTCTCTTTCCGCATCGTAAAATGGTTTCACGAATCTAAGTTAGTTCCAGCCTATGGATTTCAAATTAGTCAGTGATTACAAGCCACAGGGCGACCAGGGTACGGCTATCGCCTCCTTAACGCGCGGCCTGTTTGATCGTGAGCAGCACCAAGTGTTGCTTGGCGTTACCGGCTCGGGGAAGACCTACACCATGGCTAAGGTCATCGAGGAGGTGAATCGCCCGGCGATCGTAATGGCGCACAACAAGACTCTTGCGGCGCAGCTTTATCACGAATTCAAGAGTTTTTTCCCGCACAACGCGGTGGAATATTTCGTCTCCTATTACGACTACTATCAGCCCGAGGCCTACGTTCCGGCCGCCGATCTCTATATCGAGAAAGAAGCAACGATCAATGAGGAATTGGAAAAGCTGCGGCTCTCCGCAACCCGCTCGTTGTTTGAGCGCCGCGATTGCCTGATTGTATCGTCGGTGAGCTGCATTTATGGATTGGGCTCTCCCGAAGCTTATTACGGCATGCTGCTGTTCCTAGAGAAAGGACAGAAAATCAAGCGCGAAGACATTACCCGTAAGCTGGTGGAAATCCTTTACGAGCGCACCGAGGGAGACTTTCGCCGCGGAACTTTTCGAGTGCGCGGCGACGTGATCGAGATTTTTCCCACCTACGATGATATGGCCTACCGCATCGAGTTGTGGGGGGATGAAATTGAGTCGTTAGGGCAAATTGATCCGCTGTTTGGAACGGTGAAGCAAAAATATATGCGGTTGCCGATTTATCCCAAGACCCATTACGTAATGAAGCCGGAAACGAAAGCTACGGCGGCTCAGTCGATTCGCGAAGAACTGTTGTGGTGGGAAGCCGAACTGGAAAAGCAGGGCCACGTGGTCGAGGCGCAACGTGTGCATCAGCGCACCATGTACGACCTGGAAATGATCAAGTCGATGGGCTACTGCCACGGCATAGAAAATTATTCTCGCCATTTCACGGGACGCATGCCGGGCGAGCCTCCGCCGACCTTGCTGGACTATTTCCCGCGGGATTATCTGATGTTCATAGACGAGTCGCATCAGACTGTGCCGCAGCTTCATGGCATGTATCACGGAGATCGCTCGCGCAAAGAGACGCTGGTGGAGTATGGATTCCGTTTGCCTTCGGCGCTGGACAATCGCCCTCTGACCTTCGAGGAATTCGAAAATCGCATGGGGCAGATGATTTACGTGTCGGCCACACCCGGCCCCTATGAGCTGACGAAATCGGCGGGAGTGGTGGTCGAGCAAATCATTCGGCCGACCGGTTTGGTCGATCCGCCCGTAGAGATTCGCGCGGTTAAGGGTCAGATTGATGACTTGTTGCACGAGATTCGCGGTCGAGTGGCTCGCGGCGAACGCGTTCTAGTGACGACTTTGACCAAGCGCATGGCCGAAGATTTGGCTGAGTATTACGGCGAAGTCGGGGTCAAGTGCCGCTACCTACATTCTGAAATCGAGACTCTGGAGCGGGTGAAAATCCTACGGGATCTACGCAAAGGGGAGTTCGACGTCCTCATTGGAATCAATCTATTGCGGGAAGGCCTCGATCTCCCGGAGGTTTCCCTCGTCGCCATTCTGGATGCTGACAAAGAAGGCTTCTTACGCTCCGCTGGTTCACTCATTCAAACTATCGGCCGCTGTGCCCGCAATTTGAACGGTCGGGCAATTCTTTATGCGGACCGCCGCACTGATTCCATGATCAAGGCACTCAACGAAACTGACCGTCGTCGCGCAATTCAGGAAGCTTACAACGTAGCCAACGGAATTACGCCAGAGTCAATCATCCGTCCGCTGGACATGTCGCTGGCGAAAATTTTGGAAGCCGACTACGCGGATTTGACCGCCAGCGAGACCGAAGGCATCCCAGAATTCAAGTCGCAGGAGGAACTGAATATCTACATAGTGAAAATGGAGAGTGACATGCGCGAAGCGGCCAAGCGGTTCGAGTTCGAAAAGGCCGCAAAATTAAGAGACACCATCAAAGAGTTGCGGACAAAAGAGTTTCTGTTCGCGTAGGGTGTTAAGTCGAGAAAGTGTGCGCCTAACCGCCCGTTCCGCCTATCGCGACACCAGAACCACCATTTGCGCTCTATTACGGGGATCGATTTTAAGCTTGTGTCGAGTCGTATCGATGCGAGCGAAAACTGCGTTAAGTCTCGACCGCTGACGGTCCATCTGGACGGTTCGGTCGCACATTGCCACACTAGTCTTTGAGTTTCCATTCGCCATAATCAGGTCGGCTGTGCTGGCCATCTCCGTCTTGATCAGTTGAAACTGCGCGCGTGCCCGCTCCACCGCTCGCGGCTCATCGATGTTTCGAGACAACGAACTGCCCACTTGCAGCGCCAGCACTCCTACCATCAGCCAATAGACCATTTCCCCAGTGTCCATTTTCGAGCTCCTACTTGTGTCTTCTTGAACTTAGACGGACAGCTCCGAAATCGGTCAACCACGGGTTAAAGTAATCCGATGGGGAAGTCGGCAAAATCCTTTCGCGCGCGCCTGGTGCGAGATGGCACACGGCTAAACTGGACCATCATTCACATCCCCTTTAACGTCGCAAAAACTTGGGGATCACGGGCCTGGTCAAAGTTCGCGGAGAAATTAATGGCTACCGCTTCCGAACATCTATCTTTCCGACTGGTAAACGCGGCCACTATCTTCTGGTCAACAAGCGCATGCAATCCGTCGCCAATGCGACGCTAGGGACTGTCGCGAAATTTGTTCTTGAACCCGATACCGAAGAGCGAGTCGCTCAAATACCGTCCGGCTTAAGAAAAATTCTAGCCGAACACCGCGGTGTCGCCAGATGGTATGGCGGATTGACCTACTCCACTCGCAAAGACATCGCCGACTGGATTACGGAAGTGAAGGGCACCGAGGCCCGTCAGCGGCGCACCGAACAGATTGCAGAACGACTCTTTTCGGTCATGGAAGCGGAACAAGAGCTTCCGCCAGTACTGCGACTGGTATTCACCCGCGACCCCGCCGCATATAAAGGATGGCAACGCATGACCGCAGCGCAACGACGGGGCCACCTCTTCGGAATCTTTTACTATCGCAATCCCGGAGCGCAGGGGCGAAGAATCGAGAAAATGTTAGAGGAAGCTAGAAAGAAATCCTGAATCACGGTTCAGCAGACACGACGCTAATGTTCTGCCGCAATTTTTCCAAGATCATGGGCGCTAGTAGAGAGACGTTTCCGGCGCCCAGGGTTAGTATCGCGTCCCCATCTTCCGCAACACCGGATACCGCGGAGACTGCATCTGCAAACGAGCGGGAATAAGTTGCACTATGGGGACCATCACCATTAATCCGAATCGCTAGCGCTTCGGCATTGATTCCTTCGATCGGTTCTTCGCTCGCCGCGTATATGTCGAGGATAAATAGCGAGTCAGCATCCTTGAACGCTTTCGCGAAATTGTCCATTAGGTCTCGGGTCCGCGTGTAGCGGTGAGGCTGGAAAACAACGTGGATTTTGTGGTATCCACATTGCCGCGCTGCGCCGAGAGTTGCGCGGATTTCAGTGGGGTGATGCCCGTAATCGTCGATCACATCGACTCCAGCAACTTTGCCCCGCAGTTGAAAACGGCGGTCTACACCGCGAAAGTTTGCCAAAGCCGCGCGAATCGGCTCGACTGAAATATCAAGTCCAATGCCTACTGCGATTGCGGCGGTGGCGTTCAGGACATTGTGCATCCCGGGGACGTGTAGGGAAAATTGTCCGAGGTTTTGATCTTTATACGTGATGGTGAAATGCGAAGCGGGATAATCCGAACCGATGTCGATGGAGCGCCGGGCGTCCTCGCCCGGCAGGACGGGGACGACCGTCTCTAGAGGGAAATCCGAAACCCTAATGCGAAAATCCGAGCCGCGCCGAACCCCGTACGTCACGACCCTCCGCGGAATCTGCTCAAGAATCCCACGCAGCAAAGGATCGTCATTGCAAGCGACAACCGTCCCATAGAACGGCACGCGCCCGGCGAAGTCCAAAAACGCGCGCTTCACATCGCGCATGTTGCGATAGCAATCCATGTGTTCGCGGTCGATATTCGTAATCACCGCGAGAATCGGGGACAGCTTCAGGAACGACCGGTCACTTTCGTCTGCCTCAGCGACGAGATATTGCGAATTGCCGAGACGCGCATTGGAACCCATTGCATCGACGCGCCCTCCAACAACCACCGTGGGATCGAGCCCGCCCGCGGCCAGCACCGCCGCGACCATCGAAGTCGTCGTCGTTTTGCCATGCATGCCGGCGATGGCGATTCCATATTTTAACCGCATCAACTCGGCCAGCATCTCGGCGCGCTGGACTACCGGAATACTGAAATCTCGCGCCCCAACTAGCTCGGCGTTTTCGGGAGATATTGCCGAACTGGCAACCACGACTTCCGCCGCGGCCACATTCTCCGCGCGATGTCCTTCGTAAATAGTTGCGCCCAGCGAGGCCAGGCGTTCTGTGACCGCGCTTGATTTCAGGTCTGATCCAGAAACCTTGTAGCCGAGGTTTAGCAAGACTTCGGCAATCCCGCTCATGCCGATGCCGCCAATTCCTACGAAATGAATGTGCTGAATTTTTGCGAACATATCAGTGAGGCGAGCGAAGTAGCCATTAACAAGAGAGGGAAGGGCCCGACTTTCAGTCGGGGCCGTAAGTTATGTAAAAAGCTTTTCGGCCCGACTGAAAGTCGGGCCCTTCCCTTTCAACAGCACCGTGCGCAAGATTGAAATCTCGTGGCTGTCTCGCCGAACCAAACCGCCTTAATCCGCCAAACGCTCTGCCATCGCAGCAATATCTCGCGCCGCGTTGGGATGCGCCAGGCTTCGCGCCGCTTCCCCCATCTTCGCTAGCCGACTGCCATCGCTCAATAAAGAGGATACAGATTCAACCAAACTTTCCGCAGTGAGACGACTTTCTTCCACCATCACCGCAGCGTCCGCTTTCTGCAATGCTTCGGCGTTGCGCTTCTGATGATCGTCCGCCGCGCGCGGGAACGGAATCAAGATCGCTGGCTTGCCGGCCGCGGCAATCTCCGCCACCGTGCTGGCACCGGAGCGGCAAAGCAGCAGATCAGCGCGTCCGAAACATGCAGGCATGTCGTCGATGAAGCGAAAAACTTCGGCGTCCGTTCCGGCGCTGGCGTAGGCGGCAAGCGCATCATTATAGTCGCGCTCACCTGTTTGATGAATGATGTGAAGCTTCGGCATTCGTGCACGAAGCATCCCCGCAGCCTCAATCACGGCACGATTGATGGCGTGCGCGCCCTGACTCCCGCCAAAAATCAGCAACGTTGGATTCCCCGCGTGCTTGCTCACAACATCAAAAAAAGCCTGGCGCACCGGAACGCCGGTCATGCGGCAGCGCCTGAAGTATCTCGCGGTCTCTTGAAAGTGAACCGCCGCTTCCGAAACAAATCGTGCCACCGCTCGATTCGCGAACCCCGGAACCACATTCGGCTCGAAGGCGAGTGTGGGAGTTCTCCGCAGAATCGCCGCGACCATCGCTGGGCCCGACGCGTATCCCCCGACTCCAATCACGACGTGAGGGCGAAACTCCGACAGGATGCGAAACGCTTCTCCCACGGCCCGTGGAAGGTCGAACATCGTCTTAGCACGGGTTCCGGCGCTTACGTTCTTTAGCGCGCCGATCTTGACTAGGCGTAGCGGAAATCCTGCCGCAGGCACGAGGCGATTCTCGATGCCGCGCGACGTGCCCACGAAGAGGACCTCGGCGCTGTAGCTGTCTTTAAGTTCCTGCGCGATGGCAAGGCCGGGAATGACGTGTCCCCCAGTCCCTCCGCCCGCGATGATTGCCCGCATGTTGTGACTATAAAGGATGAAATGCGATCATGATTTCCGTTCTACTTAGCAACACGATCAAGCAGTTCCCTCAGCTTCGCTCCGGCCGGGATGACAATTTATTTTTTAGGTATGGGTTTTATTCTGCTTGCTTGGTCACATTCAATAGCACGCCCACGCACGCCAGCGTGATGAACAGCGACGATCCTCCATAAGAAATAAACGGGAGCGGAATACCCTTGGTCGGCATCAGGCCGAGGACGACGCTCATATTGATGAAGGCTTGCAACACGACCATGCTGGTGATGCCGACGGCGAGAAATCGTCCGAACATATCTTGCGTGTGCAGAGCGGTGCGAATGCCGCGCCACAAAAAGACCGAGAACAACGCAATCAGAATGAGCGACCCCAATAGTCCAACTTCCTCAGCCGTCACCGCAAAAATGAAATCGGTATGGGGTTCGGGAAGATAGAAAAGCTTCTGCTTGCCTTCCATCAGTCCGACGCCGGTGATGCCCCCAGTGCTAACCGCAATGAGCGATTGAATGATGTGAAAGCCGCGCCCCTGCGGGTCAGAATAAGGATCGAGAAAAGCCAGAATCCGATTGCGGCGGTAGGCCACGTGAAAAATTAAAAAGTACAGCGGGACGACCGACGCAGCCAGAGCGTATCCGAGATATCTCATATCAAGTCCCGCAACGAAGAGCAGGGAAGCGGTGATGGCGGCGCAGGCGATGGCAGTCCCCAAATCAGGCTCGAAAACGATTAGCCCAAGAAAAACCAGCGTCGGCACGATCGCCGGCAACAGCGTATTCCGCCAGTCGCGCATCGACTTCGTGCGACTCTCCAAAAAGAACGCCAGAAAAAGAATGATCGTGGGCTTGGCGATTTCCGAGGGCTGAAAAGAGAACCCCGCAAAATGTATCCAGCGATGCGTGTGATGAGCGCGGTCCAGAAAGAAAACCGAAATCAACATCAGCGAGGTCAACCCAAGCAAAGAAAATACTACCGCTGGATGCTTGTAGCGCCTGAAGTCCAGCTTCATCGCAACGATCATGGCGATGAGACCGACCACGGCCCATCCCATCTGGCGCACCACAAAAAAATACGGCGAGCCGTAGCGCTCTTTGGCCATCACCGCCGACGCGCTGAAAACCATCACCAGCCCCACAAACACTAGCAGCAAGGTTACGGTGAACATCCATCCATCAACGCTTACACGCTTGGCCATGGGAGGATTTCATTTCACCACGGCCCGCGAAAAAATGGAGGCTTTAGATGGTGAAATGTTGTAGATCTTGGTACGGGTATCCGTTGTCCACCGGACGGGACGCATAACTTCGCTAATCCCCGGAATCGTGGCGTTTGACGTTACACGTCCGAGTGACGGGGAGGCAATCGCCATTTCGGGCTTCCCCTTGTATGGGGTCGAAATGAACACCGTTGGGGTAGCCCTTGCCTCCGTATGGGATACAGATAAGCGGCAGAGCGAACCGCTACGTGGTTCCGTGGATTCTTATGTTGCAGGCGCACATATTAATTCTGGAGATGGCGGAAGCCCTGTTTACTCAGTGAGAACCGGTGCTGTGCCTGGCCTGTGCGATTCTTTCACTACTGATTTAGTTTCCATGCGTAACCCCAATCACGGCCCGGCGATCGTTAACGGAAATAAGCTAGAGTACAACTCAGGTTTAGCTAACGTAGTTCCCGCTAAATATCTTGTGCGGTTGCTGGACAAGAACAAAGTGAAGTGGTCTGGCGCACATTAGCGCGACTACGGCGGGTTATGCGGAGGGAGGAAAGTCGCGAACCTCGAAACTGAAGGATGCAGTCATTCTGATGTTTGATGAAGCGTCTTCACAATTTCTTTAAAGGTTCTTCCGCGGTGCTCGTAGTTTTCGAATTGGTCGAAGCTGGCGCAGGCTGGGGCTAGCAGGACGATGTCTCCGGGTTGTGCGGCTTTGGCCGCGTGGTTTACCGCCGTGTCTAGATTTTCGGCGTGGACGATTTCGGTTGCGCCTTTAATTTGCGATTCGATTTTTTCGGCGGCGGTTCCGATGGTGTAGACCGCTATTACTCTTTCGCGCAGCAGATTATTCAGGACCGAATAGTCGCTGCCTTTGTCTTTGCCTCCCAGAATTAAGTGAATGTTTGCCGGAAAGGACTCGATGGCTTTGACGGTGGCGTCCACGTTCGTTGCTTTGGAATCGTTGTAATATTCGACGCCGCGAATGGTTGCGACGTATTCGAGACGATGCTCAACCGCTTTGAATTCGCTTATCGCCCGGCGAATTGTGGTGGAGTCGCATCCCATGAGCATGGCTGTACACGCGGCTGCGAGGACGTTTTCCACATTGTGCGATCCTTTCAGCTTGATTTCGTGGAGAGACATGATTTCAGTCCGCTTATCTTCGACGTCCCGGAAAACAATGTGTCCGTCGCGGACGAGAGCGCCCCGGACGACCGCTTTTTTGCGGCTGAACCAGTAGAGTTTTGCTTTAAGTCCGGCGGCAAGTTGGACGCATGTCGGATCATCGGCATTCAGCACCGCAAAATCTCCCGCTTGCTGATTCTCAAGGATGCGCGCCTTGGCTGCCGTGTATGCGGCAAAGGTGCGATGGCGATCGAGATGGTCCGGCGTGATATTAAGAATCACCGCGATATGCGGGCGGAATGTCTCGATGGTTTCGAGCTGGAAACTTGAGACTTCGAGAACCGCGATTGTTTCTAACCTCGCATTATCCAACAAAGTGATCGCGGGCGTGCCGATGTTTCCGCCAACTACAGCGTGGAATCCAGCGGCGGAGAGGATTTCTCCCGTCAGCGCGGTCGTAGTGGTTTTGCCGTTGGAGCCGGTGATGGCGACGATGCGTCCGGGGAAAAATTGCGCGGCGAGTTCGATTTCTCCGATTATCTTTTCCCCGCGGGCGCGTGCTTGTTGCAGCGGAACCGCGTCGGTTGGCACTCCGGGACTTACCACGATCAAATCTTGTTCGCGGAAGGTGCGCTCGCCGTGGCCTCCGGTTTCGACGGTGATGCCGTGGTCTAAAAGGAGTTTCAATTCATCGCCGAAGTGCTCCTGAGCCTTGGAGTCGGAGACTGTGACTTTCGCCCCTTTGGATTTCAAGAATATCGCGGAGGCAATTCCGGATTTTGCCAGGCCGACTACCAGGACGTTTTTGTTGGCGACGTTCATAAGACAGTCCGAATTTTTAATGAGAACAAAATCGGCTGCAACTAATCTCACAAATTATCACCCCGAGCGCAGTAAGATCATCCGCTTGCGGACGATCTTACGCAGTCGAGGGACCTGCTTCCCTCCTACAAACTTTCTACAGAGAAAAACGGCTCCCTCCACTTCGCTTCGTCCGGTCGGGATGACATTGCTTTCTGAATTATTCGGAAGGCTATCTTAATTTTAGTGTGGTCAGGGCGAACAAGGCGAAGATCAGCGACGCGATCCAGAAGCGCACAATTATTTTGGATTCGGACCATCCTAAAAGCTCGAAGTGATGGTGAATCGGCGCCATTTTGAAAATGCGTTTCTTGCGCAGCTTGTAGGAGCCCACTTGCAGGATGACCGACAAAGCTTCGATGACGAAAATTCCTCCGATAAAGGGGAGTAGCAGTTCTTGCTTGATCATCACGGCGACCGTACCGATCGCGCCGCCAAGCGCCAGCGACCCAACATCGCCCATGAACACTTCGGCGGGGTGCGCGTTGTACCAAAGAAATCCGATGGACGCACCGACCATCGCACCGCAGAAAATTGTCAGCTCCCCTACCTGCGGCATTCGTTGCAATTCCAAATATGTCGAAAACGTTGCGTGCCCGCTGACGTAGGTAAGCACCGCGAGGGCCCCGGCGGCGATGACCGTGCACCCGATAGCGAGTCCATCGAGGCCGTCAGTAAGATTCACTGCGTTGCTTGAGCCGACGATCAACAAAACTACAAACGCGACGAATGGAAGAAATGCCAGCGGCCACAATCCGGGATTGTGGAGCATACGGTCCACAACTAGGTCTGGCTGAAATTGTTTGAAGAACGGAACCTGCAGACGCGTTGAATAAATCCCTACGTTTTGCATTGCGATTAGTCCGACGGCGACCAGGATACTGGCCAGGATTTGGAATCCCATTTTCGCCTTCGCGGTCAGTCCGAGATTTCTTCGGTTGACAACCTTTGTGTAGTCGTCGGCAAAGCCGATGGCGCCGAAGGCGCATGTGGCGAAGACCGCGATCCACACGAAGCGGTTACTGAGATCGGCCCACAGCAGGGTTGGGATGACGATGGAGATCACTATCAGGAGCCCGCCCATAGTGGGCGTGCCCGCTTTTTTCTGATGGGCTTGCGGACCTTCTTCGCGAATGTATTGGCTGATTTGAAATTCGCGCAGGCGGTTGATGACGAGCGGGCCGACGATGAGTCCGGTGAAAAGCGCCGTGAGGCTGGCAAACGCGGTGCGGAATGTCAGATAACGAAAAATACGAAACGGCGGGAAGTAATGAAACAGTTTCAGGTAGAGCAGCCAATAAAGCAAAAACCCTCCGTTGCGATTTAGTTTTTAGCGATGCGGTTTTGCCAGGTCTCGAGTGCGCGTTCCAACTGCACTCCGCGAGAGGCTTTGAGCAAGACTACGTCGCCTTCGCGCGTTTCGTTGCCAAGCCACGCTCCCGCTTCTTCGGGAGTGGTTACGAATTCGGCTTGCATTCCAGCTTCGCGTGCAGCTTCGACCATGGGTTTTGCTAGTCCGCGAACGCCGATTAGAACGTCGATTTTCTTTTTAGCCAAGTAGCGTCCCGATTCGCGATGGGCTTCTTCTGCTGTCGCGCCAAGCTCCAACATTTCGCCTGCGACTACAATTCGGCGTTTTGCGGACATGGTGGACAGTGCTTCTACCATCGCCTGCAAAGCCTTTGGATTGGAATTGTAGCAATCGTTGATGACCGTGATGTTACCGACTTGAATGACCTCGCCGCGCTTGGATGGCGCGGTTACGGTGGATAGAGCCTGCACGGACTCAGAAAGATTGAATCGGCATTGACCGGCTACAGCAACCGCTGCTAGCGCGTTGAGAACGTTGTGGGCTCCTAATAACGGTAACCGGACCTTTTCTCGGTGGCCTTCATAGAGTACGTCGAATGTAGTTCCTGCGGCCCCTTGCGACTGGATATTTTCGGCGAAGACATTGGCTGTCGGGTTGATTCCGTAGGTGATTACTTTTCCGCGAAAACGCTCGGCGAATTTTGCAACGCGTTCGTCGTCGGCGTTGAGGATGGCAATTCCCCCGGGGGGGAGAGACTCTATCAGCTCGCGTTTCGCGGCCGCAATACCTTCGATCGAATCGAAAAATTCCAAGTGGACCGCAGCAACATTGGTGACCACTCCAATTTGAGGTTGTGCAATTCTTGCGAGGGCTGCAATTTCGCCGGCGTGCGACATCCCCATTTCGATGACCGCGATATCGTGCTCCGGCTGGAGCTTTAGCAGCATAAGGGGGAGTCCGAACTGATTGTTGAAATTTCCTTCCGATTTCAGCACCCGGAATTTCGCGGCGACCACGTGCGCGATGGCTTCTTTGGTTGTCGTCTTGCCCGCGGAGCCAGTTACGCCGACCAGTTTCTTTCCCCATAGTTTTCGTACGCCAGTGGCAAGAGATTGCAGCGCTGCGAGAGTGTCATCCACCAACAACAATTTGGATTGCGCCGCCTGCGTAGGGGCAGATGGATTTCCCTCTGCCTTGAATCTATTTACTTCCTTCTTCATTATTACTGCGGCTATTGCGCCCTTCGATAAGGCTTGTTCGACGTAAACATGGCCATCTAGACGCTCCCCGATTACCGCGAAGAAAAGTTCTCCAGGTTGGATGGTGCGGGAATCAATGGAATAGCCCAAAGCAATGGCTTCGCTATTTACGGCCCCCTGCGCCGAAATTATTTTCGCGATTTGATTCAGGCCTAGGTTCATGAGTTCTTCTCAGCGGCTTCGCACGCATAGCCGAGATCTCGAAGAGCCTCTTGCGCCACCATCACATCATCGAACGGGAAAGAGCCTTCTCTAGTAGTTTGAATTTTTTCGTGTCCTTTACCCGCGATCAGAACGATGTCTCCCGCCCCGGCTTCGCGGATGGCCATCGCGATTGCTCGCGCGCGATCTGGTTCCATCTTATAACTCGCGTTGCTGCGCTGAAGGCCGACTGCCGCGTCATTCATGATTGCCAGCGGGTCTTCACTTCGGGGATTGTCTGAGGTCAACACGACGAGGTCGCTGCTCTGCGAGGCAGCCTCGCCCATGAGCGGACGTTTAGTGCGGTCGCGGTCGCCGCCGCATCCGAAGACGGTGATGACCCGCGCCTTTTCTGATTTGATAAATTCTTTAGCGAGAGAAGTCAGGTTGCGGAGGGCATCGTCGGTGTGAGCGTAATCGACGACCACCGTGAATGGCTGGCCGCACCGCACGGGCTCGAAGCGGCCGGGAACCCGTCGTAGATTTGTTATGCCCTGCGAAATTGCTCTTGGCTCCACGGCGCGGGCGTAGGCTGCTGCGGACGCAGCGATGATGTTGTACACATTTACTTTGCCGATCAGTGGCGAAAATAGAGGGATGGTTTCTTGCGGCGTAACTAAATCGAAGCGCGTTCCTTGCAGGCTCACTTCGATATTTTTGGGATGGAAATTCGCTGCGGCGAGGCCGTAGGTAGTTACGATGGAACCTTTTTGTTTGCTAAATTCCGCCAGCTTCCGTCCGTATTCATCGTCGATGTTGATCGCCGCGGCTCTCGGCGGATCGGTACCGCAGCCTTCGAATAGTTTTCTTTTCGCGGCGAAATATTCGTCCATCGTGGTGTGATAGTCCAAGTGATCGCGCGTCAGATTCGTGAACACCGCGGTATCGAATGGCACGCCATAGGTTCGCTCTTGCGCCAGCGCGTGGGAGGAAACTTCCATCACGACTTCGGAAGCATCAAGAGTGAGCGCTTCAGCAAAAATAGAATTGAGCTCCAGCGATTCTGGCGTAGTGTGCGGAGAGGAAAGGACCTTGCCGCCTACGTGGTATTCGATCGTACCGATCAAAGCGCTCAGGCATCCCCCGGCTTGAAGAATCGATTCGAGCAGAAATGCAGTGGTGCTTTTTCCGTTGGTACCGGTGATACCCGTGATCGCAAGCTTTTCAGCAGGATGTTTGTAGAAATTTGCGCTTAGGCGGGCCAGGGCGCGGCGCCCATGGGCGACTTGCGCCCACGCGACATTTGCTCGCGGCACTTCTTCTTCGGAATCGGTGACCACCGCGACAGCTCCCGCGGCGATGGCGCGATCGATGAATTCATTGCCATCGCTGGTGTCGCCGCGCATGGCAACGAATAAATCTCCCGGCTCGATTTTGCGGGAGTCGTATTGCAGGCCGGTGAGGGTGGCCTCGCCGCCCTGGGAAACTATTTCAACGCCGTCTAGAAGTTCGCGAAACTTCACAGCAGTCCCCGCGCAGATTTCTCAACGCTTCGACTGCAGCTGTTGGTGTAAAAGGCTTTGCTTCCTCCCGTAAAATCGGACATCCCTCCGTTGTCTCGCTGAGCGCAGCGAAGCATCCCCAACGCCGAAATAAAATTCGTTGCAGCGAGTAGGGGTCCTTCGCTTCGCTCAGGAAGACAACCTTTCGATTTTTTCATTGGTAGAGTGAGCCTTCCGACATGCGGCGTTCAGCAAAACCGAGATCGCGCCTGAAGTTAATTCCTTATAATTAATGTCATCCTGACCGGAGCGAAGCGGAGTGGAGAGACCTGTTTCCGTTTTACTCGTTCCTCAAATCATCGGCCCTCAAACCTGCCGGAAGCAGGTCCCTCCACTCCGCTTCGCTCCGGTCGGGATGACAAAATACTTTTAAGTGCGTTGCGCGCTAATCCCTCACCGTCCGAACTGCACCACCACCCGCGATCCTGCCACGACGCGCGATCCTGGCGGAGGCATTTGTTGCTGGCCCAAGCCGCTGCCAACTACGTCTAGAGTAATGCCGGTCTCTTCCGCAGTCTCAATCGCCCCGCGAATGCTTTTTCCCCTAAATGATGGCACGACGATGCCTCCTTGTTCGAGATCAAGCACCACGGTTCCGCTGGTCGGCAAAGATGGCGCGGACGGCGGCACGATTGCGGTGGAACCGGGCGCGGTTTGCTCTGTCACCGGCATTTGCTCTCGCATCGCCGCTGGAACTGCGTTCGGCGGAAGCGGCGACGGAGGGGCGCTCGCCGCGATCACATTTTGCGCACTCGCATTTTCTGGATTGACGTTCTCCGCGATCAGCGGCTCGCCTAGATGATCCGGGGATCCCTCGGCTATGTCCTGCTCACTCACGTGGCGGGCGGCTATCAACACCTGACGGTTTGGCGGCAGCTCTATGTCGTGCGGTGTGTGCATGTACTCAAGTACCTGCTGTGCGATGCGTTGAAACACCGGCGCGGAGATGTCGGCGCCGTGGTGCGGTCCCACTGGTGAATCAATAATCACCGCGACCACGATCGACGGATTATTAATCGGCGAGAATCCTGCGAAAGACGCTATGTATTTCGTGCGCGAATAAGCGTGCGTTATAGGATCGACTTTTTGCGCAGTGCCCGTTTTCCCTGCGGATGAATATCCTTCTAATATCGCATTGCGTCCGGTGCCATTGATCACCACGCCCTGCATCATCTGTTTCATCTGAGCTGCGGTCATGGGAGAGATGACGCGGCGTCCCTCGCTGGGATGAAAAGCAACGGGCTGCGCGGTGCGTTGCGGCCCGGTCGCAGCAGCAACAATACGCGGCGGAACGCGCACTCCGTCGTTGGCGATGGTCGAAACCATGGCCGACAACTGAAGCGGGGAAACCCCGATTTCTTGTCCCGTCGAGATCGCCGCGATGGATACTTTCGACCAGCGGCTCACTGGCTTGGTTAATCCACGTGTTTCGCCGGGAAGTTCGATGCCGGTTTGCTGGCCGAATCCGAATCCTCGAATGTATTTATAAAATCGGTCTTCGCCAAGCCGCAGTCCTATTTTAATTGCGCCAACTTCGCTCGAGTGCGCGAGTATTTCGGACACGGTTAAATTTCCCCACGGCTTGTCGTCGTGGATGCGCATGCCGTTGACGACAATCGAACCCATTTGACAGTCGAAAACTTCGGTGGGCTTGGTGAGCTTTTCTTCCAGCGCGGCCGCCAGCGTGACGATTTTAAATGTCGAACCCGGTTCATAGACGTCGCTCACGGCATGGTCTTTTAATCTTTGCGGCGTAATTTCGCGAGAGAGGTTGGGATTGAATGTCGGGAAATTTGCCAGGGCCAGAATTTCTCCCGTATGCGGATTCTCGACCACGACCGTGCCCGCTTCGGCGTGAGTGTGCTCCATTTGCGCTGCCAACTCGCGCTCGGCGATGTATTGAATTTGTTCGTCGATGGTGAGCGTGACATTTTCTCCGGGCTCCGGCTCTTTCTCCACGCTGCCAAACCATTTCTTGTGGGCGTCGACGGAGATGAGCATGGTCCCCGGCTTGCCTTGCAGTCCATCTTGGTATTGGCGCTCGATCCCGCTCAAGCCCTGATCGTCCATGCCGACGTAGCCGAGAATCTGTGCGGCCAATTCACGCTTGGGATAGAAACGTTTTGACTCTTTCTGGAAGTGAATTCCGCTCAAATTCAAGGAGCGGATGCGAGCGGCAACGTCAGCATCGGCTTTGCGGGCAAGCCAGCAGAAACTTTTGGAAGCTTTGCACTTGGCGAACAACTCGCGCGGATCGGCTTTGGTGATATGCGAAATCAGCGACACCATGCTCGCTAAATTTGGAATTTCGGAAGGGACGGCGAAGACGGAATCCACCGAGATGGACATTGCAAGCTCGCGACCTGCGCGGTCATAAATGACTCCCCTGCGCGGCGAGAGTTCAACGGTACGTTGCTGCTGGTGTTGGGCGCGCTCGGCAAAACTTCCGTAACGGAAAATTTGTAGGTACGTTAGACGGACGCAGATTCCGAGACACCAGAGGGCGAGAATCGCGCCAAGTATGTAAAGCCTGCGGTTCGCGTTGGATTGGGCGTTCACGATATTTCTTTACAGGATGTCGATAGAATCAAAAATTAATTGTCATCCCGACCGGAGCGAAGCGGAGTGGAGGGACCTGCTTGTCCCACTTAGCTAAAAATTAATTTCCCATTACTAAAAAACACAGCCGGTCTCTCCACTACGCTTCGCTCCGGTCGAGATGACAAGATTTGTTTATGTCCAGCCGAGATGACAATTTTTGGGTTGAACTTAAACAACACTGGCGGCCAACTTTTAGTCGGGCCGCCAATTAATCGTCATTCACCTTCCGAATAACCGAAATCGGCGCGGGTGCCCCGTTCAAGCTCCGCTTGGGCGGGGATGTTGTTCTTACCTATCTCACTGCTATCACCGGCATCGGCGTCACGCTAGCCATAACTGGAGTCGTTGAATCCGGAAACGCACTGTCCATATGAATGACCTGGCCGGCTTGCGGCGACTGCAATCCCATCTTTCTGGCCAGCACGTCGATGCGCTGCGGATCCTGTAACGAGGCTTCTTCCAGACGCAACGCCCGATTCATTTCCGACAAAGAGTTGCGTTGCGACCGCAGCGCTTCAATTTTGTATCCGTACTCAATGGCTTTGAAATGCTGGAAGGCGTATGTCATCACGAGCAGAAAAAGGCAGCAAAGCGCGAAGCCGAAATGCTTCATCTCGCGGCCGCGGCGCGGGTCTTCGACTTTCACCAGCCGTGAATTGTCTATGCCTTTGGAAAAGTAAACCTCGGGAGTGCCCGTCCAGCAAGGGGTGCGAGACGCTAAGGCCGCCATTATGCCACCTCTGAAAAAGCCAGTTCCATGTGGGCGACTTCGCGTTGGGCGACCGAATACCAGTAGGCCAATTTGTCGTCTTGCGATTGCAAGTTTCGCGGAATGCGTTTCTCCGTGCTTTCTACCGCGCTCATTAAGTCGTTTATTAAAGTTCCCGTGTACATAGGCCGCCCCCTTGAATTGGAATTTGGACTTCTAAATTTTTTCTGCCGCCCTCAACTTCGCGCTGCGAGATCGCGGATTCTGACTCACTTGTTCATCCCCGGCAATCACCGGCTTCTTAGTCAGAATTTTGTAGTGTCCTTGCGTCACGCCTTCGCGAAAAGAATCTTTCACGATGCGGTCTTCCAGCGAATGAAAACTTATAATTACCAGCCTGCCTCCGCGTTTAAGCAGATGCGGAGCTGCGTTCAGCATCGATTGCAGGTCTTGCAACTCACTGTTTACGTAAATTCGGAGCGCCTGAAAAGTCTTTGTCGCGGGATGAATTCGTCTGTCGTACTTGTCTTTGCACCGATTCATTGGCCGGGCCGCGGCTGATACGATCTCCGCAAGTTCCGTGGTAGTTCGTATCGGCCGCGACCGGACAATGGCTCTGGCGATTCTCCGCGACCTCCTTTCGTCACCGAATTCGTAAATCAGATTAGCGAGTGCAACCTCGTCGAGCTGATTTACCACTTGTTCGGCGGATTGCCCGGCTTGCGTATTCATTCGCATGTCGAGCGGTCCTTCCGCCTGAAAACTAAAGCCGCGCGCGGGATCGTTGAGTTGCATGCTGCTCACTCCAAGATCCGCTAGGATTCCGTCGTTGGTCGCGGGTCGTTCGCCTTTGGCTAAATCAGCAAAAGATCCGTGGACCAATTCGATCGTCGGCCAGTCTTGCTTTTGCTCTTGGCTTGCGACTGACGACGAACGACGGACTGCCAGTTTTTCCCGCGCAATTCCCAGCGCTACTGGATCTTTATCGAGGCCAATCAAATGTCCCTGTCCGCCTAGGCGTTTTGCGATTTCTAAACTGTGCCCGCCCAGGCCGACCGTGGCATCGATATAAGTCCCACCGCGCTTGATGGCTAAAAAATCGATCGCTTCTTTTAAAAGAACCGGAACATGGTGTCCGCCATGCCCACCCCGCTCGGGGATGTCTGTTAAACCCGCCACTAGATGCCCAGCTTGTCGAGCGTGCTCTCATCCTCAGGCGTAAACTTCTCGTCTTCGACCTGCTTACGAAGTACTTCGAGGTTGCGTACTTCCAGAAATGTCAGGTTGCCCATCACCGCAACTTCGCCCTTGATCTGCGCCGCGTCCCGCAATAAGCTCGGAATCAGCAACCGTCCCTGCGCGTCCATCTCGATCACCTGCCCGTAATAATTGACGCGATCGAGAAACTTCTTCTTCGTGGGATTGAACGTCGAGAGCGCCGCAAGTTTCTGCTCGATCCGCTCCCACTCCTCGAAGGGATACACTTGAGCAACCTTGCCATCGAGGCTGGTGATGTAAAATTGGGCGCCGTACTTCTCGTCGATCACCCGCTTGAATTCCGCGGGGACCTTGAGCCGTCCTTTTTCGTCGACGCGAGTTGGGTGATTGCCGCGAAACATTTGGCCGGCCCTTTGGGGCTGAAAGTCTTTTTGCAGCTACTGCCAGTACGAGGGAGGTAAAAAGAGCGAAAATGGAGTCCGGTTCTGATTCAGCGGGGCTATTTTTCTGGGGGTCAGTCTCTAAGTCCACTGGCACCTCTCGAAATCCAGACTCTGCCCACAATCTTGACCGCTGAGACCACTTTCTACCACTTTTGTCCACAGTTTACGCCTAAACCTTTTATTGTCAACAACAATGTTAATGGTTATCATTGTGAGACAACGCGGAATTCGAAAAGTACCATATACGGTAGTAAACCGAAAAGTGAACCGCATTATGTTGGGCTACCACCTATGGTTCAATTAACGTAAGCTTCGCTGTTTGTTCGCTTGCCGAGGAATTATGTGAGCACATTTGTGCCTCTCGAATGAATTAAACGACCCGACATCGCAGGTTTTAAAAGGTCACGGGGTTCGAGTGGGTTTGTCGGGGGACAGGGAACTGGTGGACTTGCACTTTTCCCTTGGTGCCATCGATACTGTCATCATCCATGAAGACAATTCTTTCGTTAGTAAGTCCTGCAGACGTCGAAACTGAGTGCCTCGTGGCGGTAGTTTTGGACCGGGGCGTGAAAGACAAAGCCGAAGTTTCGGTAGAAGCCGATAACTCGGTAAAAGAGGCGGCCAAGGAAGTGGTGGGCAGCGCCGAAATATCCGGCAAATTTCTAGAGACTTTGCTGCTGCACAAACCCGCCAGCCTGAAGGCGAAAAGACTGCTGCTGCTAGGCGGAGGAAAAGCGAAGAATTTCACTTCGTACGAACTTCGCAAAATAGCCGGGACGGCAATCCGTTTTTTGAAGCCGAAAGGGATTCGCAGCTTCGCTTTTGTAGCTCCAGAAAATTTAAAGGCGGCCGATACCATTGGCGCCATTGTTGAAGGCGCGTTGGTTGGGAATTTCGATTCAGACACTTACAAGAGCGATCGCAAAGACCGGAAGATGGATTCGCTCACCGTGACGGCGCGGGGCGATCAAAAGCTTCTGCAGTCTGCAATGGATACCGCCCGGATTATCGGCGAATCGCAGAATTTTACGCGCGAACTGGTGAATGAACCGGGGAACCATTTGACCCCGACCATGCTGGCAGAACGTGCGCGGAAGATGGCGGAAGAAGTTGGCTTGAAGTGTGAAGTGTTAGACGGCGCCAAGATTCGCGAAATGAAGATGGGCGCGTTTTGGGGAGTCTCGCAGGGTTCAGAGGAGCCTCCTGCTTTGATAGTACTGAAATATGAACCTGCGGGAGCGCCCGAGAAGCCGGTCTTAGGGCTGGTGGGAAAAGCGATTACGTTCGACTCGGGCGGAATTTCGATCAAACCTGCCGACGGCATGGAAAAGATGAAATATGACATGGCGGGCGGAGCTGCCATGTTGGGAGTCATGCGCGGTATCGCCTTGCTGAAACCGAAGGTGCGCGTCACCGCAATTATTTGTGCATCGGAAAACATGCCTTCCGGAAAAGCTCAAAAACCGGGCGATGTGCAGATTGCAATGTCGGGAAAATCCATCGAGATCATAAACACCGATGCTGAAGGACGGCTGGTGCTTGCCGATGGTTTGTTTTATGCGCGGCAACTTGGCTGTACTCATCTGGTGGATGCTGCCACATTAACTGGTGCGGTCGTTGTGGCATTAGGGTCGGTGAACGCAGGAGTATTTGCCAACGATGAGAAGTTGTATGAACGCTTCAACAAAGCCGTTAGTAACGCCGGTGAGAAATTCTGGCGGTTGCCGCTCGATGAAGAATACAAAGAGAATATAAATTCGAACATCGCCGATATCGTAAATTCCGGTGGCCGCTGGGGTGGCGCGGTCAACGCGGCAATGTTTCTAAAAGAATTTGCGGAAGAAACTCCATGGCTGCATTTAGACATCGCAGGGACGGCTTGGATGGAAGAAAACAAAGCTTGGATTGCGAAGGGCCCGTCGGGGATTGCAGTGCGCTCGTTAATTGAGTTCGCGAGAGAATTTTTGAACTAAGACTGTGTGAGGCCGGACGCTCTTGTCCGCAGCTTTTGATTTCGAACATCGCTGACGATTGGAGGGCTTCATGAAGCCGTTGTTTATGGTGGGGTTGATCGTTCTTGCGCTAGGAATTATTTCGTTCTTCGTTCCGGTGCCGCATTCCGAACAACACGGAGTTAATGCCGGCGACATTCACCTGGGAGTCACGACTCATCATGAAGACCGCGTGCCTCCCGTGGTGAGCATCGTGCTGGTGCTCGTGGGCGCGGGGTTGATGTTAGGCGGGCGTGGAAGAAATTAGGCTTACATTACAGCGGGCACGGTGATGCCCATGATCGCGAGAATTCGCGATAGTTCTCTTCGCACGACGTGGGCGGTGGCTAACAAAAACTTTTTTCGGTCTTCCTCCGCCTCATTCAATATCGGATAGCGATGGTAAAAAGCGTTAAAAAGCTGCGCCAATTGGAAGGCGTGCTTGGCCATGTAAGCCGGTTCTGTGGTCGCAATGCATTGATCTACGACGTAAGATGTTTTCGCCGCCGCCAACCACAAATCCCAGATGTCGTTAGCTTCTTCGCTTAGATACTTCGCCAGCGTCTCGGCAGCAACATATCCTGCGTTTAGCCCTTCGGGATCGATTCCAGCTTTGCGAAAAATGTTGGTTGCCCTCACGACGGCGTACTGAGCGTAAGGCCCGGTCTCGCCTTCGAAACTCAAGGCATCTTTGAAATCGAATGCGATCACCGAAGACTTTGTGAACTTCAGCATAAAATAACGCAGAGCCCCGACGGCAATCTGGGTCGCGATCGTCAATCGCTCCTCGCTGCTTAATTGGGGATGGCGCGAATCCACTTCCGCCTTGGCTGAAGCAACGAGGCGGTCGATCAGATCGTCTGCCTTGACTCCGAAGCCTTTGCGTCCTGAGACCTCTATGTAAGATCGTTTACTGTCTTCTTCGGACAACTGGTATCCGAGTTCCGCCGCGCAGCGCGGGGTGAGAGCAACCATTTCGTACGAGAAGTGGGTGTAGTGATCGGCTTGTTCGTCGTGGCCCAAGGCACGGAGGGCTTCGACTACCGTTGTCTGGGCTTCAGACTGGCGGGCATCGATTACGTTGTAAATCTCAGCTACGTCACCGAAGTGGGGATGATCTGCCTCTCCCGAGGTTGAGGAAATCCAACATTCATGACCGTTGGGATACTTATAGAATTTGCGGTATGCGAAATCGCGGCCCAGCAATCCGAACTTCCACATGTGGTAAGCAATGTCTTTGCCAACATAGCCCACGGTGCCGTTGGAACGAATGATTACTTTCTGTTCGTCCTCGGAGACTTCATCAGGTTGATTGATGATCGCTTCACCTTCTTCTTCGCTGGATTTCACTGACGGCAGTGCCTGCGCGACACGGTTGGTGCCGCCCCGGCGCATTACCCAGCAGCCTTTGTTTTTGCCAGCATCTTCATAGAACAAAACGCCGCCTGCTTTTAGTTTTTCAAATGCTGCGTCCCAAAAATGCAGGAGAAGTATTTCGCTCTCTCGTGGTAGAAAATCGTATTCGATGCCGAGACGGTCCATGGTCTCAAGATGTCTTCTTAAAACTGCCACGGAAATTATTTCTGCGATCGCCGCTGTCTGGTTTCCGCCTTGTTCGATTTCATGCAAAGTTTGCGAGCGCAGTTGTAACTTTTCTTTCTCTTCCCGATACCACTGTGACACGCGAGCGTAGAGGTCCCAACAGTAGTAGTCGAATCTGGTTTCGCCGGCCAATTGCTTGACTTCATCTAGCGATTTTTTTTGGATGTACAGAAAACCGACGACCACATCGGCGACCTGCACGCCAGTATTGTCGATGTAGTTTTGAACGTCCACTGCTCTGCCGGCAGACTTCAGCAGGAGTACAAAAGTGTCTCCAAGAATTGCGTTACGTAGATGACCGACATGGGCGGCTTTATTTGGATTGATGCTCGAGTGTTCGACCATGACCTTTCCGGGCGAGGGAGTGGTCTTAAAATCGTCTCCCGAGAGTAACGCTGTCGCCATTTGCGCGCGATCGACGAAAGCGTTAATGTATCCCGCTCCCGCGACTTCGAATTTAGTAAAGCCGTCGATCGTGCCGAGGCTGGCAACGATTTCGTCCGCGATTTTCCGCGGTGCCTTGCGAAGTTTTTTTGCCAGTTCGAAAGCGATGGGTAGGGCGTACTCTCCCAATTCCACGCGGGGCGGTTGCTCGATCACAATATCGCGCAGCTCCAGTTGATAAGTGCGATTGAGGAATTCCTGAATGTGCAGGCTGAGTTTTTGCTGAAGATGGCGGTACAAGGGTTCCTTTGAGTAATTGGGGAAGGTAGCGATTGTAGCAGAGCGGGGAGATGGGGCACGTTTGACCGTTGTGACGAGCTTCCCTATGATCGAATTAGCTTCTTCGTCATTGGTTGGGCGCAGCGAAAATATCTAACGCGCTCGCGAGCGCGGGCCGACTCGGGTAGGGATCCTTCGACTCCGCTTAGGATGACGTTCTTAAGTGATTTTCGGAGTAGCTGACTGTCCCGCGGGATGAAAACCTTCTATGCGCATCGCTTACCTTGATTGCTTTTCTGGAATTAGCGGAGACATGTTTCTGGGCGCGCTGCTGGATGCGGGTGTTGCGCCAAGTATTCTGACGGAAGCAATTGCTGCGCTAAACATCGGCACCCACCTGGAAATTTCGAGAGTAAACCGCAGCGGTATCAGCGCCACCAAAGTCAATGTGATCGACAATGGGTTGGACAAAGCAAGTCCGTCCACCGCGCAGTCGTCCGATCGGGATGACAGGGCACACCACCATTCCCATGACGACGCTCATGACCACGCTGATGGTCACGAACACTCGCATGGTCACTCTCACAGTGAGGGATCCGGTGATTTTCACACTCATTCGCACGGCGCGAATCGCGGACTGAAAGAAATTCGCGAGATTATTTTGAAGGCTAAGATCAGGGATGAGGCGAAACAAAAGGCCCTTAAAATGTTTGAAACATTAGGGGCTGCGGAAGCCAAAATCCATAACATGCCCGTTGAGAAGGTGCATTTTCACGAGGTCGGCGCCGTGGATGCTATGGTCGATATCGTTTGCGCAGCTGTGGGAAGCGAAGCGCTTAGAGTCGATGAAATTATCTGCTCCCCTTTGAATGTGGGTGGCGGCACGGTCAAATGTGCGCACGGAGTCTTCCCTGTCCCCGCGCCTGCGACTCTCGAGTTGTTAAGAGATTCCCCAGTTTATTCGTCCGGGATTCAGGCTGAGTTGGTCACGCCTACCGGGGCTGCGATCGTGAAAACTTTGGTCAAGCGGTTCAGTCAATTTCCGGCGATGAAAATTGAGAAGGCCGGTTATGGCGCGGGAACCCGTGATTTCACGAGGCACGCGAATGTTTTGCGAATTACGATCGGTGAACCGCAAACCGATTCTGGGTCGTCTCAGGAGACCATTACCGTGCTTGAGGCCAATTTGGATGATCTGAATCCGCAGGTGTTCGGCTACGTGATCGACCGGCTTTTCGAAGAGAATGCGTTGGACGTTTTCGGGATGCCGGTGCAAATGAAAAAGAACCGGCCTGGCATGCTGTTGACGGTGTTGTGTCACCCTGGCGATGCGGCGAAGATGTCTCATCTGATCTTTTCGGAGACCAGTACACTCGGCATACGCAGGCGCGATGAACAGCGCCAGGCACTCACGCGAAAGTGGACGAACGTTTCCACCAAGTGGGGGGACGTACGGATGAAGGTTGCTAATATGAATGGGAGCGTCACCAACTATGCGCCCGAGTATGAGGATTGCCGCCGCATCGCGAGAGAAAAACGAGTGCCCTTGAAGGATGTTATGCAAGCGGCGCTGAACGCGTATGTGAAGGGCGGGTCTAGCGACAGCGAGAACGGTTCCCAGTCCAACTAATTTTCCACCGAACTCTTCCGAGGAAGGATTCCGTGCTCTTACGGCATGCTTTCGATAAATTCAAGCTTTGAACCCCACGATCCTATGAACAAGAAGTTTTACCTGACGACTCCAATTTATTACGTTAATGCACGTCCTCACATTGGGCATGCGTACACGACCATCGCATGCGATGTGGTCGCACGAAGACAGCGCATGCTTGGCGCAGATACATTCTTCCTGACCGGCACCGATGAGCACGGCCAGAAGATCGAGCGGGCTGCCGAAGCGGCGGGAAAATCTCCGCAGCAATTTGCTGACGAGGTTTCCGACCAATTTCGGGCGCTATGGAAGCGGATGGGCATTAGCAATGACGACTTCATCCGCACGACGGAAGAGCGTCACAAGAAACGGGTGCAGGAATTGTGGCGGCTGATCCGCGACAAAGGATTCATTTACAAGGGAAGTTACACCGGGCAATATTGCGTTTTTGATGAACTCTATGTTGACGTTGGACCGGGCGAAAATTGTCCGGAGTGCGGCCGGCCGACGGAGACCGTGCATGAAGAGAATTATTTCTTCAAGCTTTCTGCATTTCAAGAACATTTGCTGGCGCTTTACCAAGACCCAGCATTCATTCGCCCGGAGACCCGGCGCAACGAAGTGGCATCGTTTGTGCGATCGGGATTGCGCGATCTCTCCATCAGCCGCAGCACTTTTTCGTGGGGCATTCCGGTGCCCGACGATCCCAGGCATGTGATTTACGTTTGGCTCGACGCGCTGGCGAATTACATTACGGCGATTGGATTCGGATCGTCGCATCAAGGCGCCCAAGACGCATTCGAGAAGTATTGGCCCGCAGATCTTCACATGATTGGCAAAGAGATCGTCCGCTTTCACTGCGTGTATTGGCCTGCGTTTTTGCTGGCAGCCGGACTCCCAGTGCCGAAAAGCATTGTTGCCCACGGCTGGCTGCTTTTCGAAGAAAGCAAAATGTCAAAATCGCGCGGCAACATCGTCCGTAGTGAGACCATCCTCGATGTGCTGGGGGCCGACGCGCTGCGCTATTTTCTACTGCGGGAAATCGTCTTTGGACAGGACGGTTCGTTTTCCTTCGATGCACTCGTACAGCGCTACAACGCGGACCTGGCGAATGGACTTGGCAATTTGGCGAGCCGAACCTTGACGATGATCACGCGCTACTTTCGCGGAGAGGTGCCCTCCCCCTCGACGACCGCTGTCCACACTGCGGCTGAAGATGCAATTCGCGACGTGGCTGAACAAACCATTGCGGAGTGTAATCAGGCTTTCGATGAATACCGCTTCTCGTCGGCGCTGGAATCCATTTGGATCCGTTTGGTTGCGGCGGTCAACAAATACATCGTCGAAAATGAACCGTGGGCCCTTGACGAGAAAGGCGATGAAGCCAGCCGGGCGCGACTGGCGACAATCTTATACACCTCGGCGGAAGCTTTGCGGATTGCGACGGTGCTGGCGCATCCCGTGATTCCCGATGCGACGGCAAAAATTTGGGAGCAGCTTGGATTGGGCGACATCAAGACGTTTCCGCTATCTGATCTGAAATGGGGACAGCTTCGTTTGGGCACGAAACTAGGGTCCGTTGAAGCGGTGTTTCCGCGCGCCGAAAAAAATGCGGTTGAAAGGATGCAGCAAATGGAGGAGCAGAATCGTACCGGTGCGGAAGCCGCAGAAGGGAAATCGCCAGCTACGGGTCCAGTTTTGCCGAAGATTGAACCGCAGTTGGGTGCTCCGAAAGCAGACGCATCCGAAGGGAAAATCAGCATCGACGATTTCGCGAAAGTTGATCTGCGAGTGGCGATGGTGAAGACAGCTGAGCGCGTTCCGAAAGCTGACAAGTTGCTGCGTCTTGAAGTTGATCTCGGGAATGAAACCCGTCAAATATTGGCAGGCATAGCCGAGTCGTACACTCCAGAGTCGCTGATCGGACGCAAAGTAGTGATCGTCGCCAACCTCGCGCCAAGAAAACTACGCGGATTGGAATCGAATGGCATGGTCGTTGCCGCGTCACCAGAGGACGGCAAAGCGGTACTGGCGGGATTTCTGGAAGATGTGCCTATCGGAACCCGACTAAAGTAAATCCTAACGAGTTTCATTCGGGCTTGGAAATGGGGCGGCAACAGTCCCACATAGTCAAACGCCAATATGTTTATTGATTCTCATGCGCATCTTGAAGGCGAGCGGTTCGATGGCGACCGCGATCAGGTCGTCGCTCGCGCTCGCGAGAACGGAATCCAAAATATTCTTGCGATTGGAAGCGGCACGGGACCCGGATCGCTGGACTGCGCGATTCAAATCGCGGCGGCCAACGACTTCATCTTCGCCTCAATCGGAATTCATCCGCATGAGGCCAAGCTCGCCGGTGACTCTGATTATGTGGAATTGGAGCAGTTGGCCAAGCTGCCAAAGGTCATTGCGTGGGGAGAAATTGGGCTTGATTACTATTATGATCACTCGCCGCGAGACATTCAGCATCGGGTATTTCTCAAGCAGATGGAGCTTGCGGGCGAGGCGAAGCTGCCGGTCATCATCCACTGTCGACCATCAGAAGGCAGCGAGAATGCGTGGGACGACTGCCTGGATCTCCTCCACACTCATTGGTCAGCAAAGGGACTGGGCGGCATCCTGCATTGTTTTACCGGGAATTCAGACCATGCGAAACGCGCGCTGGACATGGGATTTATGATTTCGTTTGCGGGGAATATCACGTTTCCGAAGGCGCAGCAAATTCGCGACGCCGCCAAAGAAATTCCGCTGGATCGCATCCTGATTGAGACCGACTCGCCTTTTCTGGCTCCGGTTCCGCATCGCGGGAAGAGGAATGAGCCCGCATTCGTGGTCGAGGTAGCTCGAAAATTGGGGGAAATTCGCGGGTTGCCGGCTGAAGAAATCGGACTTCAAACCTCACAAAACTTTTGTAAGTTTTTCAGAATAGGGCGATTGAATTAATCTGAGTGACATGTCGGCCATCAGCCCGCAGAGGGCTCTACGAATTTTGATTTGCATGCTGGGGATGTCCGCATTCGCTCACAGTCAGACCCTGTTTCTTCTGCAAGATCTCAGCTCAAAACTGCCGTCGGGCATACCGTTTACCGCCAAGGATGCTACTGGGAAACTGTATCGGGGACATTTGGTAACACATCCGGCGCGCCGCCTGCTTCGTCGTGGCTCGATGATTTTAGTGTTCGACGATCCGATAGTTCCTGTGACTAAGGACCGCGAGGGAGTTTTCAGAGCTGGAAATAAAGTGCGCATCATCAAGTTGGCTGGTTCCTTGGGCGCGGCGAAATTGGCGGACGATGCCGTGGATGGTGCGATTGGCGCAACTAAGTCGCGATATGTCGGAGCGGCAGTTTCGGCGGCGCTGATTATCCTGCAAAAAGGTGGGGAAGCCAAACTTCACAAGGGAGACACGATTGAGGTTGAGCCGAGAATGCGCAATTCGGATTCGGCCTATTGACGGGCCTCACCGCCCCCGGATAGAGTTAAAGAGCGCGGTACCCCCAGCCGCCTAGCAGAGGTTCTGTGGCTTTTAAACCTAGGCATCATCGAGGGAGACGCCGGCTTACCCTAGCTCTTGCCGCCATTCTGCTCGTCCTGTCCGCTCCCAAGGTTTTCGCTGCTACTTCGGGATTCGCCGCCCCAACGCGGGTTGGATTTACCGTAGGGGACCAGTGGGAACCATCTATTGCCGCTGACGGCTTCGGCCACGTTTACATTCTCTATCCTCAATACGGGCGCATTCCGCGGTGCGCATCTTGCGCGGCCCCATCGATGATTCTCGTTATGAGCGCGGACAATGGCGCGACGTGGCAGGTTCCCCGCGAGATTGCCCCTCCTGAGTCAGGAGAATTTGACGGGCAAATTGTAGTAGACCCCTCTGACCAAAGAACGGTTTATGCTGCGTGGTTACAAAACAGCAAGAAAGAAACTGTAGTTGCAAAGTCTTCTGACTTTGGACAGAGTTGGTCGCTCACCATCGCCGACCATTCCACCAGCGAATCAGACAAACCTGTGCTGGCGGCGCGGGGCCAAGATGTCTACGTTGGATTTAGCCGGTCGCGCAAAATGTATGTGGCGGCGTCACACGACGGGGCTTTGACTTTCTCATCTACGAACGTAAACCCCGATTTGCATTTCGCGGAAGCGCTCGCGGGGGGAGCGACTGTGACTCCGGAAGGTGGAGTGTTCGTCTCCTGGACGGGATATCCCGAAAACAGCGGGCTTAACGGTCGCGCTAATTTGTACGTGAGCGAGTCCACCGACGGTGGGACCACGTGGACATCGACGCTTATGGATTTATCAGGCGCGCCTCCGGATTGCTCCGCAGCACATTGCGAGTCCGGATATTTGGGCCCGCAAATCGCAATTGCCTCCGATGCCGCGGGTACATTGTATGCATTGTGGAATTCGGCCACAGAGGACAAAAGTCCCGAAAGAATTTATTTTTCTTCTTCACTACGAGGTCGCTTCCGCTGGTCCCATAAAGTCGACGTATCGGATGCAGCGGATCGGGTTGAACACGCTTTTCCGGCGATCGCCGCAGAGGGTGAAGGAGACGTGCGCATCGCTTGGATGGACATGCGGAATAGTCCGGACTGGAACACCTATGTTCGAGGTTCTGCAAATGGCGGCACGACCTGGTCGGTAGCAAAACAAGTTTCTGCGTACGTGAAGGGCTATCGATACATCCACGCTAACGGGTTCAGTTTTCCCTTCGGCGACTATTTTCAGCTGGCAATTGACAGTGAAGGCAACACCCAGGTGGCATGGGGCGAAGGGCAAAACTTCAAATCCCCGGGCTCAATCTGGTATAGCAGCGGGCGTTAATTCGTAACCAACCCTCCAGTTAATTGGGCCAAACGCTGCACCTGGTGTTCGACGCACCAACTCTGCAATTCCTTCACCAAATTTTCCGTGGCCCGCGGGTCCCAGTAATTCGCGGTCCCGATCTGTACCGCAGACGCTCCCGCCAGCATGAATTCGACAACGTCTTTGGCAGTGGATATCCCGCCAATGCCCAGGATCGGGATTTTCACCGACTTGTAAGCGTCGTACACCATACGCAACGCGATAGGCTTAATCGCGGGCCCAGAAAGCCCGGCGGTGACGTTCGCAATTCGGGGAGTGCGCGTTTCAGAGTCAATTGCCATTGCAAGGAAAGTATTCACCAGCGAGAGCGCGTCGGCACCCGCCTCTTGGGCAATCACAGCCATGTGCGCAATACTGGATACGTTGGGCGACAACTTGACGATGAGAGGCCGGTGTGAAATCCGTTTGCACCCATTGACTAACTCTTCGAGCGAGTGGGGATCGACCCCAAACTGAATCCCCCCATGGGCTGTGTTGGGACAAGAAACATTCAGTTCATAGGCGGCGATGCCTTCGCCCTCGTTTAGAATCTGGATGGTTTTTTCGTAATCTGCGCGGGTATATCCGAAGACGTTAGCAAATACCACCGCATCTTTCATTTTTCTTAATTGGGGCAGCTTCTCAGTAATGAACTGTCGGGCCCCAATGTTCTGCAAGCCAATGGCATTCAACATTCCGGCTGCGGTCTCAAACAAGCGGGGTGGAGGATTGCCCGCCATGGGTTCGCTCGATAAGCCTTTCACGACAAAGCCGCCGAGACGTTCGAGATGAACAATATCCTCGAACTCGACGCCATAACCGAAAGTTCCACTGGCGGCGACGACCGGATTTTTTAGCTGAATGCCTGCGAAGGTCACACCGAGGTCGGGGCCGAGTTGCGCCGTCATTCCGGCCTCCGCCCTGCCAAAACACTGGCAGCGCCACCGGAGTGTCCCGAAAATTCTCCGCACTTATAAAATCTCATTGGGTCGAGTTTACCGTCCTGCGGCGGTGTGGGCAAAATCGGGAACGATTGGCCAGTGCATTTCCCGCACCTTTTTCTGTAAAGTATTGAGTTCCTATGCTTGATCTGAACTTCGTGCGAGACAATCTGGCTCTGGTGGAAGAAAAGATTCGCCAGCGCGGAATGAATGCGGCGCAGGTGCTCAAGGATTTTGGTCAGGTCGATACGCAGCGGCGGCAGGCCATCGCCTCGGCCGAAACCCTGAAAGCGCAACGGAACCGTGTGTCCGAAGAAATTGCCGCTCTGAAGAAGAGCGGCCGAAACGCCACCGAGCTCATCGCCGAGACCAAAACTTTCCGCGAAGAAATTCAGCAGATGGAAAAAGCTTGCGAAGAATACGACGCAAGGCTGCGCAAAGTTTTGGTGGGCATCCCCAATCTGCCGCATGCAAGCGTTCCGGTCGGGCGCTCGGAAAAAGACAATGTCGAGGTGCGTCGGTGGGGATCGCCTCCGGAATTTGATTTCGTCCCAAAACCTCATTGGGAAATCGGGGAAGAACTGGGGGTGCTGGACCTTGAGCGCGCCGTGAAGCTAACCGGTTCGCGATTTGCCGTTTATTGGGACAAAGGCGCGCGGCTCGAGCGGTCGCTGGCGAATTTCATGCTTGATCTTCATACTCAGGAGCATGGTTACACCGAAGTTCTGCCCCCGTATCTTGTAAATTCTGAATCGATGTACGGCACAGGACAGTTGCCGAAGTTCGCATCAGACCTCTTCCGCGTGCCCCATGGGGATACGGATTTGTGGCTAATTCCCACAGCAGAGGTCCCGGTCACCAATCTTTATCGCGACGAGATAGTGGACGCCTCACAGCTTCCGATTTCCCTGACTGCCTACACTCCCTGCTTTCGCAGTGAGGCCGGTTCTTACGGAAAAGATGTGCGTGGCATAATTCGGCAGCATCAATTTCAAAAGGTTGAATTGGTGAAATTCTCGAGTCCCGACGATTCTTATGAGCAACTGGAGATTTTAACAAGGCATGCGGAAACCGTTCTGCAAAAGCTTGGTCTGCACTATCGCGTGGTTTCGTTGAGCACTGGCGATATGGGATTTTCCTCAGCCAAGACCTTTGACATCGAAGTATGGCTTCCAGGCCAGCAGGTGTTTCGCGAGATTTCGTCATGTTCAAACTTCGAGTCGTTTCAGGCTCGACGCGCGAATATCCGCTACCGACGCGAAGGCAAAGCTAAATCAGAATTCGTTCATACGTTGAACGGGAGCGCGCTGGCGGTGGGCCGTACCTGGCTTGCGATCATGGAAAATTACCAGCGTGCCGACGGAAGCGTGGCTGTGCCGGAAGCGTTGCGGGGATACATGGGAACTGACGTTATCACCAGCAGGGGGCTTTGAATATTTTGTAAAGAAGCCCTCGGCGGATTTCAGTTCTTTGAATTGCCAGAGGCGACAACAGCGGCTAGACTGACACAGGACTGAGGCATCCCACGAACACCAACGCAACCTCCATAAGGCCCCTCCCGCACATGAACGGAATCTGGCGCACCCTTCGCGATTACATTCTGTGGTCTTATGAGCGGGGCACGATTCAATATGACGTGATGGTGACACTGATTCTGCTGTTCATTTTTTTGTCTCCCTATTGGATCAATTTCAACGACAAACCAAGAGCGCGAAATCCGCATCGTACCGAAGTAGTGGTGGTCGCTGATGACAAAGACGGACTGATTTATCGGATAGATAGTGCTGAGGTTGCAGACAAAGACGATGAGCGGGTGCGCGCAGATTTGGCCCGCATCATCGAACCGATTTCGGGACGAGTCAGTATTACCAAATTCGAACGCGACCACGAGGGGCACGCCGAGAGCTATAAAGTTTGGGCGCGGAGGCAATAGTCTGAATGGACTGAACTCAAGAGAGGGCCCCATTCGACTTCGCACAGGGCAGGTCCGTGGCACACGGCCAACAATGCCGCTCAAATTCTTAATTATTTCGCTTGCCGCAGTCATGCTGTCGGGGGCGTTCGGCTCCGCCCAGCAACCGCCCAACCCAGACAAAAACGACAAACTCGAGGATGTTCTGGAGCGATTGAATCGAACGGCGGCCGAATTTCGCTCCGCCGAGGCCAACTTCGAGTGGGATTCTTATCAGAGGGTCACCGAGGAAACCGACAAACAACGGGGCAAAGTTTATTTTCGCCGGACGGGCAACGGGATGCAGATGGCCGCCACCGTTACCGACCCCACGCCTGAAAAAGATATTTTGTTTAGCGGCGGTAAAGTACAGATGTACGCCCCCAAAACTGATGCCTTGGATGTTTATGACTCCGGCAAAAGTCGGGAGGCAGTGGAGAGTTTTCTGGTGATCGGTTTTGGGGGCTCCGGGCGAGACATGCTCAAATCCTTCGACGTCACCTATTCCGGCTCCGAAAAGATAGACGGAATTCAAACAGACAAGCTAGTACTCGTTCCGAAAGCTGAGAAGGTGAAAGGGATGTTCAACCGCATCGAGCTCTGGATCGACACTCGTGGAATATCCATCCAGCAGAAACTGATTTCCCCTGAAGCCGACTACCGCCTGAACCGTTACCGCGACATCATCTTAAGTCGAAAAATTCCAGATTCGGCTTTTAAGCTCAAGACAACCGGCAAAACTCGGATAAACCAGCATTAACAGGCCTTAAACCCGACAATACCGCAAACAATTTTAGACTGGAAAAGAATTTTGGGGACGGTATACTGCGAAAGTATCCACTTCAAAGAGTACAGGCCGGGAAATGCCTCGGCGCGGGAGCTGATTTTAAATGGCCAAGGTATTCACTATCCCCGTTCCTCCAAAGATGGGCCGCAAGCCCCGGGAGCGCACATCTGACCCCCGCTATGTGGACGGCCAGCGCCTGTTAGTAGAAGCCATGCGCTATCTGGCACAGGCCGACCCCCTTACCAACCGCGGCGCCATCGAATTGTTGTCTGAGCACGTTCGGACACGGTTCCGCATGAGCGATTCGCCGCTAAGTTAGCTCTCTCGATCGGTCGCATTTTTGAAACCACGTGGCCGCGTACAGGATTACCACCGGATAACACTCTAAGGTATATCTCGGCTCCGGACTCTCCATGGTGCCCAGAAAAAGAGATCGAATCACGACGAACGCAATCAGCAATCCCGAGTATTTTAAGCTCGGACGGCGAAGAAAACCCGCCAGCCCCGCGGTGACGTAAAAAACTCCGATTAGTCCCAATCCCACTGCCAGTGCCGACCATTTAGGCTCATCGTCAAACTCCCACCAGCGGCTGTCCGAAGGCAGCATTTCGGTTCGAGGCCGCAGCCACATATCCGCGATTCTTAACGCGGGCAACCAAAGGTAGTAACGCACCGGAGATTGTCGAATGCGGACTGAGGCGAGGGACGCGAACCGTGAGTCCAGCTCAGGAGTGACATGTAGGGCGGAATTGTAATCGTCCATCAGGTCCTGAGTTTGATCGCTTTGTTGAGGGGAGTCGAACGCCCGCCCCGGTAGCTTGTCACTATCGAGCGGAGCCCCCGGCACCAACCAGTAAACTTCTTCAGAAGAGGTGTAGTCGGCAATCCACGTTTTGACCCAGCGATTGAACCCCATAGGTACAAATTCATTTTCTTCATTGGCGTAACGAGGTGCGAGCGGTTGAAAACGATGCATAGTATGCAAATTTCGCAGGGTCCACGGGATCAGCGGCGCGAAAGAGATTATGGCTACGATCAAAGCTGCGTGAAAAGTGGGAAGAATCGGTTGAGACGAACGCAATCTCTTTAGCGCCATCACAACAAGAAAAAGTTCGAGGGCTGCGAGCAGTATTCCCCCGTCTGGACGCAGTACCATGGCGGCACCGGTAGAAAGCCCGCATCCTACCCAATAACGAAATTTTTGTGAGTTTTCTGATTCAAGTCCAACGAGCGCAAGATTCAGCGACAGCGCGGTAAAGAAAATTTCGAGAGTTTCTGTCAGCGCTGCTGCAACATAATTTGCGGTAAAAGGACACAGCGCGGCTAATAGAAATGCAGCTTTACAAGCGCGGTCACCAACAGATCGGCGCGCTAAATCGGCAATTAACAAGCAGGTGCCGATGTCTATGAACATTTGCACCATCAGCACAGCGCGGTAGTGTTCCACGCCGAAGATCGCGAATACCGTCGCCAAAAACGCGGGGTAGCCAGGCACCCGGATATAAGTTGGGATAATCTCGCCGCTGTTGGTTATTCCGTAAATTCCGTGCTGCAACCAATTTTTTGCGATGTCGCCGTAGATAAACGAGTCGGTGGTGACGCTTGGGAAACGGAAAATGAAAATGAGCCGAAGGACCATAGCGGCAATTGATGCCGCGAGGAAGAATTTCTTCGCCTCCCGCATAATCTTTATCACGAAGGGAATATAACCTTTTCGGGCAGGATGAGCCGATTTTAATTCTGCTGGCAGCGGGTACCCGAACAGCACAATTGTTTGATTCTCACCTGTTCGCAGCTTAGGATGAGAGTGAATCAATGGCCCAATCGGTCTTTTACGATCCTCGACAGGCGCGATGGAAGCGGGTCCGCCGTATTTTTGACTTGCTTGGCATCGGCCTCACTCTATTGGTGATCTTTTTCATCTATAGCGCCCTGCGTGGCGAACCCCTGCCGCAACTCTTGCTTCCTCTGGAGAAAAAACCTTATCGGGCACTGAAAGAAACGGAAAAACAGCGGGCCAAAGACAAGCGCCGCCTGGCCGCGAAGCGTGTGCGCTCAAAATTCGGCCCGCCCGCATCGCAGATTGAGTTGAACGCTGGCCAAGGGGTTCGGGCCGCATTTTATGTTTCCTGGGATGCCGCGAGTTTTTCATCTTTGCGCGAGTACGCGAGACAGATTGACATTTTGTATCCCGAATGGCTTCACGTCCTCACTCCAGACGGTCATGTGCAGGCGGTCGATCCCCAGACCAATAAATTCTTCGACCTGGTGCAAGGAGGGACCCTGCGTCCGGTTGACGACAAGGTTATGCCCTTCCTCAAATCAGAAGAGACCGGCACCGAAGTCTTTCCCCTTGTCAACAATTTCAACGGAACGGACTGGGTGGACGTCAGCGACTTCCTGAATGATGCGTCAGCGCGAGCGCGGTTCCGCCAGCAAGTTTCTACGTTTCTAGCCAGCGACAAATATCGCGGCCTAATGGTCGATTTCGAAACCTTTCCCAGAAAAGGCCAGCCCGGATATCTGGCTTTGCTCAATGAACTTTCTTCCGATCTTGACGCCAAGGGAATGAAGTTGTACGTAAGCGTCCCCTCGCAGAACGATGAGTGGAACTATCCCGCGGTAGGGGCGGCGGCGGATGGCGTGGTACTGATGAATTATGACGAGCACTATCCAGATCCGGGAACTGCGGGCCCGGTCGCATCGCAGGAATGGTTTATGGCAAATCTTCGGGCAGCGGCAAAGGTCAATACCGCTCAAAACAAGTTGATCTGCGCCATCGCGAATTATGGATACGACTGGGTACGCAAACCCAAGAAAGGTGCGCTACCCGCCGGGGGCGAAAGACACCAACGTTTCGGTGCAGCAGGCATGGCTGATGGCACGCGACTCGGAAGAGGATGTGGATTTCGACGGCGACAGCCAGAACCCTCACATCGAGTTACTTAGACGAAAGCAGATCTGCAACATGATGTTTGGTTTCTCGACGGCGGTGACGGCGCTGAACCAGATGCGCGCGGCGCAAAATTTGGGCATACAAACTTTCGCGTTGTGGCGGTTGGGCTCGGAAGATCGCACACTGTGGGGAATTTGGGACTCGCCGGGAGAAGCAAATGCGGTGGACAAATTAAAAGACGTCCCCCCGGGCCAGGACGTTGACATGGAGGGCACCGGGGAAATCCTCAAGCATCGAAGCGCGCCCGACGAATGGAAAGCGGTCACGTTCACGGTGGACGTTCATCCGGAGCAGATCACCGACGAAAGTTTCGATACTTGCCGAGCCTACCGAGTTGCCCGCTATGGATCCAGCAATAACCAGGTGTGCCCTTACTTTCGATGACGGCCCGACCCGCAATGGACGCCGAAAATTCTGGATGTACTGAAACGAAAGAACATGCCACCGGCCACATTCTTCCTCATCGGACTCGAGGCCGAGAATAAATCCGGATCGATAGCATCGCGCATCTATCCGCGAAGGCCATGGAATCGGCAATCACACTTTCACCCATCCGGACATCAGCAACTTGTCCGGACGCTACATGAAACTCGAGCTGAATCTCACCGAGCAATTGTTTGCCAGCCGTTTGGGCATACGCACAATATTGTTTCGTCCGCCGTATTCGATTGACGCCGAGCCTGACACCGAAGATCAGGTTCGTCCGCTCGAGATCACGCAGGACATGGGATACGTCACCGTCGGCGACAAAATCGATCCAACGACTGGCGGAACGGCCCGTCGGCCGGCAGCGAAGATTATTGCCGACTGTGTAATAGAACATCTCCCCCCTGCGCGCCTACGACTTGCGCTGCGGCAACATCATTCTCATGCACGACGGCGGCGGTAACCGCTGCCAGACTCTGCTGGCCTGCCCAAGATCATCGATGGCAGTCGCGGGCCAAAGGACTACAGATCGTTCCCGTCTATCAGCTGATTGGCGAAACCAGAGCCGACGTGATGCCGCCGATTGCCTACCAATCAGCGATGGTCGGCGACGGTTGATACTGAATTCGCGTTTTTGGCTTTACGGGCTGGTCAACCACGCTATCACCATGGACATTTTTCTCTGGGCGACATTCTTATGACTGGGCGTCTGCTTTTCATCGGTGATATTTGCGATTTACGACCGTTTCCGGCACGGCGTATGGCATCTAGTTGGAGGACGGTTTCGACAAGCTTGCAAGCCTACGGTTGCAGTTTTCGTTCCCGCATACAACGAAGGCAAAGGTGATCGAGCGGACGATTCGGGCGGTGCTTTCGTCGAACTATCCGAATTTCCGCGTGATCGTGATCGACGATGGTTCCAGCGACGACACGCTGGAAGTCGCCCGCGACAGTCATTTCCCGAAGAGCAAGCGCTCAGGACGCAGTGTTGGTCCTCACGAAGCCAAATTCCGGGAAAGCTGAGGCTTGAACTATGGACTGCAATTTGTCGCAGGACGAAATTTTTGTAGGAATTGATGCCGATACGATGATTGCTCCGACGCTGATCTCGCGCTGATGCCGCATTTTCTCAATCCGAAAGTTGGGCGCGTTGCAGGCAATGCCAAAGTCGGCAACCGCATGAATCTGTGGACGCGATGGCAGGCCCTCGAATACATCACCAGCCAAAATTTCGAACGCCGCGCGCTAAATACTCTTGGCGCGGTCAGCGTGGTGCCCGGCGCAATAGGCGCGTGGAGAGTCGCAGTCGTTCGCGCAGCGGGCGGTTATCACACCGACACCGTTGCTGAAGATGCGGACCTGACCATGGCGATTCTGCGCCTCGGTTATCGCGTGGAATATGAGGATCTGGCGCTGGCTTACACCGAGGCTCCGGCCAATGCGAACGGCTTGATGCGGCAACGGTTCCGCTGGTCGTTCGGCATTCTGCAAGCGGTCTGGAAGCATCGCGCAGTTTCGCCCGCAAGCGGCGCGCTGGGATGGGTCGCGCTGCCGAACATTGTCGATCTTTCAAATTTTGCTTCCGCTGGTCTCGCCTTTCATTGACATCATGTTTGTGGTCGGGACGCGATTTGGTATTTCATCCAGAAATGGTTTCATCCAGAATCCACTGACCCGGCAAGTTTCAAGGCGTCTGGTCGTTTTCTTCGCCGCTTTTCTTGTCATCGACTTCATAACTTCGGCGATCGCGTTTGGATTGGAACGCCGCGAACCCGAGGCCCCAAAGAGGAGTTGGCTGCTCAGCCAGGTATGGCTACAGCGATTTGCTTACCGGCAAGTTGTTTTCGGTGGTGCTGTTCAAGACAATAAAGCGGGCAATTCAAGGTCGGAAGTTTGCATGGGACAAGCTGGAACGCACGGCGGCCGTGACCTACCTGCCGTCTGAAAAAGAAGACATGCTTCAATTGCGATGAGTTTGCTGGAATCTTGCGCGGAAATTTGTTAAGAAACTCTTGTGGATCGGTTGCATTCGCCATTGCGGGTTCAAATTCCAGGACTTCGGAATGCACAAGTCTCAATATTTCGCCGTCGAAATGTTGCATTCCCTGCGCTTCACCTTCTTTAATAGCGTTCAATAAATCCACTCCAAGATTGTCGCTGGAAGCAATGCATCGCCGTGTCTCGTTGGAAGGAGTGAGCAGTTCCACAACAGGGACACGCCTCAGCACGTTCGCGCTCGGGATCAGTCGCTGCGAAACAATATAGCGAAACATTTTTGCGAAACGCTCGCGGATCAGCACCTGCTCGCTTGACCCAAACGATCCTATCAACCGCTCGACAGTCCTAACGGCATCGACGGTATTCATGGTGGTCAGGACCAAGTGTCCAGTTTCGGCTGCTTGCAGAACCATCTCCATGGTCTCCCGGTCGTGCATTTCGCCGATCATGATCACATTGGGAGACTGCCGAAGGGCGGCCCGCAGCGCTAAGCTGAAGGCTGGGTGTGTCGCTGTGCAATTCTCGCTGATGTACTGTTGCACGCTTATGGTTATGCAAGAACTCGATTGGATCTTCAATGGTGATGATGTGGCAGTTTTGTTCCTGATTAATGTGATCAAGGATGGCGGCCAGTGTAGATGACTTTCCGGAACCTCGAGGACCAGTCACCAGAACAATTCCATCACGAAGACTCGCGACGCTCTTTAGCTGCGGGGGTAAGCCCAGACCAGACACAGTCGGAATCTGTGTAGGAATCACCCGCATGACTACCGCACAACTACCTCGCTGAATAAAAATATTTACGCGAAAGCGTGCCACCCCCGGCAAACCATAGGAAACATCGCAAGAGCCTTGTTCGCGCAACATGGTAATGGCGGCCTTGTTGCTGCCGATCAGATCGGATGCAATCCGCCGCGTGTCATCGGAAGTCAGCGGTCGGGGGCCCATACATTGCACCCCAACCAATTTGCCGTGAGATTCTACCTGTGGCGCGCGCCCGGGAGAAAAAATCAAGTCACTGACATGTTCTTCTGAGCGCAGCGCGGCTTCTAGAATCTGTGGTGTAGAAAGCGATGAAAAGTCTGAAGATTTGCTGCGGTCGGGAATTAGGGCTTTGGCTGGCGCGGGCATTGGAAGGGCGCTCAGAATGCGCCCATCCTTATGCTAGCGAAGATACGTGAGTCGCCCTATGAACATCAGACTAGGGGTCTTTGGTAACGATAAGAAAGGCGGCCGCCCTCAAAGGTCACTTTTTTGACTTCTTTTTGCCGAAGCTTGTTTCGATGGGAGATCCCATGCTGGCCAGCATCGCTTTTGCATCTTCAGCGTGGGGGCCCGTGGGTTGCAACTCCAAATACTTATTGAATGCCTCGGCCGTTCCCTCAGGGGCAACCATTTTGTCGCCTTGTAGAGTGGCTCCGCCAACAAGGTTAGTTCCTTTGTAGTAGTAAGCGTCAGCGCGATTGGGATCAACGGCGATGGCTTTGTCGAACGCATCAATCGCGCTTTGCCGCATTTTCGCGTCATTGGTCTTGTTGGCGTTGGTGAGCGTGGCTCCCAGGTTGAAATAGTATTGCGCGGCTCTGGGCGGATTCAGTCTGGGCCGCCTGGTTGTATCCTGCGATGGCATCGTCAACCTTCCCATCGTTGGCTTGTGCCCGGGCCATGTTGTTATAGATTCCTGCAAGCTGGATTGTGGCGTCTGGCTTGGCGCCGCTTTCCATCGCTTTCTTTTTAAGATCGATGGCTTTTTGATAGTCCTGTATCGCTTGATCCAATCTCTTGGTCTTTTCGGCAGGATCAGTTTGCTTAAAGCGCGGCACCTGAGTAGGCGTCGCCCAGCGATGCCCAGAGCACATCGCGATTGGCATCCATCTGGGTCGCTTCGGTCAGCGTAGTTACGGCGGTGTCGAAATCACCTGCTTTCATGGCGGTGTTCGCAGCCACGAGTTTTTCATTGAGGGTCTTTACCGTCCCCGCTTCCTGCTGCTGCTTGGCCTGCGCTTCTTGTTGCTGTTTCAGTTGCTCAGGGGTGAGGCCCAGGCCCTTGGCTGCATTTTTTTGCTCTTGTTGCAGGTCAAAATCCTGAGTCATCTCATCCAGGCCGACATGAATGCCGTCTAAATTGAAAAACTTCTTTACCGTCTTGGAGAAGAGTGGCTTTATATTTTCCGGTTCGATGCCCAGAGAGAAGTACTCGCCGTTCTTATTGGTCTTGAGTTGATACTTGCGACCATTATCCTCGTTAAGCCATTGCACCGTCGCGCCGGCATGGGCTTGCCGTCGGCGCCCTTCACTACTCCCTTTACTGAGCCGGTTGCTTGCGAAAATGCGGCGAGGGCAGGACACCACGATTAGCCATTACTGCCACGAACAAAAATGTATGCTTCGTCTTCATTGTCTTTCCTCCGAACACGTTGCTTAAGCAGTGCGAACCAACCGAACCCGACATCATACTGCATAGTTGCTAAAGGATAAGGAATCGGGTCCTTGGCTCCTGCATCTTCGAACGCCCGCAGCCTTAAGATGCAACTATCGCACTCGCCGCACGCACGATCTTCGGCGGTGTAGCACGACCAAGTTAAATCGAAAGGAGCCCCCACTTCAAGGCCGAGCTTCACGATTTCCGATTTGCGCAGCTTGATGAGGGGCGTGACGATTTGAATCTGACCGTCCTTCGTTCCCGTCCTAACGACTTGGTTAAAGGCATCGTAATACGCAGGACGGCAATCGGGGTATCCCGAGCTGTCTTGCTCGACAGCGCCGATGTAAATTTTCAGCGCGCCCAGAACTTCGGCCCAGCTTACTGCGACCGATAAAAAGTGCGCGTTGCGGAAAGGCACATACGTCACCGGAATCTGATCTGAAGACAAAGAAGCTGACGTGGGGACGGCGATAGTTTCGTCGGTGAGAGCGGAGCCGCCGATGGCTCGCAGTGCCTCGTTTTTTACTATGAGCCGTTCTCGAAGGTGCAAGCAGTCACAGATTGCTTCGAAAGCTTTGCGCTCACGCTGCTCGGTGCGTTGGCCGTAACTTATGTGGACTGCGGCGGCTTGGTGGTCACGGACAGCCAAAGTGGCGCAGACGGCTGAATCCATGCCTCCGCTCAACAGGACTATTGCGCTAGTCTTCACTTTTAGTTAGATGTAAATTTCGGCGCTGGGATTGAAACCCTTGTTCCAAGTCTCGCAATTGCGGGTATTTCTGGGGCGCAGCAACACTTATACCCCTTTCATTGCGGGGTCCCAGATGAACTTGTGCAGTTGCAGACTCAATCGCGCAGGAACGCTATCAGCCAGCATCCATTCCGCCAGTTCTCGCGGGTCAACGCAGCAGTGGGACGAATCCCGCGATCCCGTAGCATTCTTAGCAAAGGCCGGAGAAAACAAAATCGCGCTTACCCGCTGATCGAGTACGTGCTCGGCGACAAATACTTTGGCGAATTCGTAGTCGGCGCGGCTGCTAATTACGAATTTCATTTCATCTTTGCTTTCGAGGGCGTCCAAGTTTCGAAGATGGAAACTTTCTCCTTCACCGGAATCTGGACATTTCACGTCCACGATTTTCACCACCGCTTTCGGGACTGACTCCAAAGGGCGCTCGCCGCTGGTTTCCAGAAGAACGGTGAAACCGATATTCAGAAGGCTTTCCATGAGGGGGACGATTTCTTTTTGCTGCAGCATGGGTTCGCCGCCGGTGACTTCTACCAGACCACCTGAGGGACTCAAGGTTTCGACTCGTATGCAAGACTTCTTCCGAAGACATCCGTTGCCCGCCGGTGAAGGTGTATTCGCTGTCGCACCAGTTACAGCGAAGGTTGCATCCGGTGAGGCGGACGAAGACGCAAGGCAATCCCGCATACGTGGATTCGCCCTGAATCGATTTGTAAATTTCAGTGATGTACATGGGAAAAATTAGAAACTAAGAACTAGAAAACTCAACCAAAACTAAAACTGTCATCTCTACCGGAGCGAAGCGGAGTGGAGAGACCAGCTTGGCTCTCATTTCATTACTCCGAGTAAGTCGCAGTAGTGGTTTCCGTTTCGAAGACAGTGACATTCTTGACCCAAACCCGGCCGCTGGTTACGGCATTCAATTTCGAGTTGGTCTGGTCGTAGAAATACTTTGAAAGATTTTCGGCGGACGGATTTAGTTCGGTGAACGGCTCGATATCGTTAATCATCTGATGATCCAGACGGTCGGTGACGTGCCTCATTACCTCGCGCAAATCTTTGAAGTCGAGCAGCAGCCCAGCTTTATCCAACTCTTTACCCGCCAGTGTGACCCGTACCTTATAGTTATGGCCGTGCGGATTTTCGCACTTACCCTTGTAATTGCGCAGGTAGTGGCCCGCGGCGAATGTGTCTTCAACCGTTACTTCGTACATGGACCCTCAAGAAGTATTGTAACAATGCCCTTGCCTTATGGCGCCAGCGGGGCCTCATTCGACTTCACTCGGCAATCCACAGAACCCGGCATCTATTCAAAGAAACGTTCTACTTCTGCCAAGTTCGTTGTCCGCCGATAATTTGGCAGGCTTTCTACGAAAATTCTGCCGTAGGATTTTTTCAAGATTCGGTTATCAAGCAGCGTTAGCAATCCCCGATCGTTGAGGGAACGTATCAGGCGTCCAAAGCCCTGCTTCAGGGTAATCACGGCGGCTGGGACCTGATATTGAAAGAACGCATTGCCACCGTCAGCGTCGATCGCTCTGACGCGTGCGGCAACTATGGGATCGCTCGGCACCGCGAACGGCAGGCGGTCGATTATCACGCTGCTCAGTTGCTCGCCTTGCACGTCCACGCCCTGCCAGAAAGACGACGTGGCGAAAAGCACAGCGTGTGGGGTCAGCCGAAATTCCTCCAGCAGCGCGCTTTTTGGCGCGTCTCCCTGCAGCAGCAACGGATAGTCAGTTAGCCCGATTACACGCGCATAAACTTCTTTCATCTGCGCGTAGCTGGTGAACAGAACGAACGCGCGCCCTCGAGTGATTTGCAGCAGCTTTAGAATACGGTCCGCTGCCTGCGGAGCAAACTGCGAAGTGCGGGGGTCAGGCAGGTCGGGAGGCACGTACAGCAGCGCCTGGCTTTCATAATTGAAATGCGACGGCAAGATCGATTCCCGGGCGTGCTCAAGCCCCAGGCGCTGGCGCATGTAGTCGAACGCGCCACCCACAGCCAGCGTCGCTGATGTCAGTACTGCGCACTCCAGTACATCGAAGACGCATTTCTTTAACAACGGCGCGACGTCTACGGGCGTGGCTTGCAAAAAGACATTCGTTCGGGCACCGCGACGGCGCTCAATCCAGAAAACGGTGTTGCGGTCTTCGGATTCCAAAACGAAGCCCAGTTGCACTTGCAGTTCGCGGGCGCGGCGCGTGAAATTGAAAACCTCCTCGGGCTTTTGAGGAAGGCCTTCGATCTCTGAACCGATGCGGCCCAGGGCTTGCTGTAGCAAAATAAATTCTTCGCCGTTCTCTTCGAGAAATTCGCGCCGGTTCTCAAATGCAAAACGATTATCGCCGGGGGGCAGCAGCGAAAAGAAAAACCCCGAGCGATCGTGTAAATTTTTTAGCGCGCCGGAAATACCTGCGGACATCATCCGATTGCGCTGCATGGAGATTTCAATGTCGCGGCAAAGGTCTTCGACCCGCCCACTGCTGATGGATACTCCAAAATAATTCGCCGCCGTGTCCTCAAGTTCATGGGCTTCGTCAAAGATGACCACTCCCGCTTCGGGGAGGATTCCCGCATCCGGCGCGTGATCCGAGGCTTGTTTAATCGCCAAATCAGCGAAAAATAAATGATGGTTGACGATTACGATGTCGCTCTCCGCAGCGCGTCGCCGCATTTCGGTGATGAAACAGCGGTCCCACTCCTTGCATTTTTGACCCTGACACATGTCTGAGCGCGCGTCGAGTTTGTGCCATAGCGCGCTTGACTCCGGAAGGGAACTGAGTTCGGCGCGGTCTCCGGTATCCGTCGAAATTTCCCAGTCGGCGATGGCGCGATGTTGATCGATTTCTTGCAGTCCGTTGAGCACCGGCTGTCCGGTGAGGTCGTAGAGCTTTTTGCGGCACAAATAATTATTGCGGCCTTTCATGTAACAGACGCTGATCTTCCCCTCGCCCTTCGGATAAAGAGCATGTTCGAGAAAAGGGATGTCTTTATGAAAGAGCTGTTCCTGGAGATTTTTCGTGCCGGTAGAAATGATGACGCGCTTGTCGGAGCGGATGGCTGGCACCAAATAAGCGAGCGTTTTACCCGTGCCCGTGCCGGCCTCCACGATCAAATGCCGCTTCTCTTCCAGCGCTTGCTCGACCGCCTGGGCCATCTGCAACTGCCCGCGACGAAATTCGTAGGAAGGGTGGGTGCGCGACAACACTCCGCCGGGCGCGAAGAATTCATACAAGCTGCCGCCATGCTTGCGAGGACGTGCTTCAGGCGCAATTGCGGGCTGATGGGTGGCACTCACGGAACCTCTATAATACTCACTGCCGCGCGGTGATTACCGAATCGTTGCGTTCGGCTTAAGACACTTTTCAGGAGAAAGTTCTTGGCCCTCCCGCAAGACCCGCTGTGGTACAAGGACGCCGTAATCTATCAAGTTCATGTACGAACGTTTTACGACAGCAACGGCGATGGCATTGGCGACTTCCGCGGCTTGGCGCAAAGGTTGGATTACCTGCAAGAGCTAGGCGTCAACGCGATTTGGCTGATGCCGTTTTTCCCTTCACCGTTACGCGACGACGGATACGACATCGCCGATTACCGGTCAGTTCACTCAAGCTACGGCACTATCGAAGACTTCAAACTGTTTCTCGACGCGGCCCACCAACGTGATATTCGCGTGATTATCGAAATGGTGTTGAACCATACTTCTGATGCGCATCCCTGGTTTCAGGAGTCGCGAAGCGCCCGGGATAATCCGCGCCGCAATTGGTATGTGTGGAGCGAGACCGACACGCGCTATCGCGGGGTGAGAATTATTTTCACCGATACCGAACTTTCGAATTGGGCATGGGACCCGGTTTCGAAAGAATATTACTGGCACCGTTTCTTCAGTCACCAGCCGGATTTGAATTACGACAATCCCGCGGTCCGCGAAGAAATGTGGCAAGTGATGAAGTTTTGGGTGGAGATGGGAGTTGATGGGTTCCGCCTGGATGCCGTTCCGTATCTCGTCGAGCGCGAAGGGACGTCCTGCGAGAACCTGCCCGAAACTCATGCGGTCCTAAAAGAGCTGCGCGGAAGGTTGGACAAAGAGTTTCCCGGCAAGATGCTGCTGGCGGAAGCGAATCAGTGGCCCGCAGATCTGCGTCCTTATTTCGGCGAGGGCGATGAGTTTCACATGGCATTCCATTTCCCTCTGATGCCACGAATGTTTATGGGTTTGAAGCTGGAGGACCGCAAGCCGATTACGGAAATTTTGCAGCAGACGCCGTCGATCCCGGAGCCATGCCAATGGTGTTTGTTTTTGCGCAATCATGACGAGCTCACCCTCGAAATGGTGACCGACATGGAGCGCGATTACATGTATGACGAGTACGCCAAAGACCGGAGCATGAGAATTAATGTTGGCATCCGGCGGCGGCTGGCGCCTTTGCTCGACAACGACCGTCGACGCATGGAGCTTATGAATGGAATGCTGCTGTCGCTGCCGGGAACGCCGATTATTTATTACGGCGATGAAATTGGGATGGGCGACAACGTAAAACTAGGCGACCGCAATGGTGTGCGTACGCCCATGCAATGGGACGGGGGATGGAATGGCGGATTCTCTGCGGCTGATCCTGAAAGCCTGTATTCGCCGATCATGCTCAATCCCGTTTATGGTTACCAGGCAGTGAACGTGCGCTCGCAGGAGCGTTTCGACCATTCCCTCTTATCGTGGATGAAGCGCATCATAAAGGTGCGCAAATCGATGCCGGTGTTTGGGCGCGGGACCATGGAATTTTTGTATCCAGCGAATCACCGCGTCCTGGCATACTCGCGCGAACTGGGCAAGGAAAGGATTCTCGCTGTCAACAATCTTTCGAGCTCGGCGCAAGTTGTTGAATTGGATTTATCGAAGTACAAGGGCGACATTTTGATCGAGATGTTCGGCAAAAATATCTTTCCGCGGATAGGCGACCGGCCCTACATGCTCACGTTAGGGCCGTATCAATTTTATTGGTTTCGTTTGCGGCGCATTTAAGTCTGGAGAAATTGAGTGGCGGAAGAAAGCATTCTTACCGATGAGTTTCTTCGCGAGCTGATGAATGTCGGCGAAGTCGACATCCTCATTGGCGTGCCCACTTTCAATGATGCAGCGACGGTAGGTCAGGTGGTGCAGTGCATTCGCGCCGGACTGCTAAAGTATTTTCCCCGGCAGCGTGCGGTGATTGTGAATGTTGATGGCGGTTCTCGTGATTCCACCAAAGATCTGGTGCGGGCTGTCGCCATCAGCGATTTGGGCAAAGGCGGAAATCCCAATGCGCTGCGAACTCTGCACTGCATCAGCACCAGCACACAGGATGGAGCGAGCCGCCGCAACGCCCTGCACACGATCGTTGCCGCAGCCGATCTGGTCCGCGCGACCATCTGCGGATTTATTTCACCAGATTCCATCACCATCGATCCGGAATGGATTGAGCGATTGCTTCGTCCCATCAGCCGCGACGGTGTTGATCTGGTGACACCGCTTTACTGCCGTCACAAATTCGATGGACTACTGGTGCGCAATCTTGTGTATCCCATGATTCGCGCGCTTTACTGTAAGAACGTGCGTGAACCACATCCGGCGGAGTTTGCGTTTTCTGGAAAATTAGCCAGCCACTTTTTGGAGCAGGATATCTGGTCGCAAGGGGCTCTGCCTAACGGCGCGCAAACTGATTTGGTGGTTTCAGCGATCACTGGCGGGTATAAGTTGACGCAATCTTTTCTGGGCGTGCGGCCTCGCATCGACCATTCGTCTGGAGATTTGGTGGATGCCATGCGCGAAACAGCCGGCGTAATGTTTTGGGCGATCAAAAGGCACTTTCCGGAGTGTACGAGCTCGGACAATGCCACAGCAGAAATTTGTCAGGAGGCTAAAGTCAGCCTCGAACCGGTGCGCGTGAATCGCAAGCGTCTATATCAGATGTTCGTGCACGGAATCGCAGAATTGAATCCCGTACTGACCTCAATTCTTTCGTACGCGACGCTGACTGAACTGACGCAGGCCGCAACCTCAGCAGAAGAAGATTTTCGCTATTCCGACGAATTATGGGTGCGAACGGTTTATGAGTTTGCGACCGCGTATCACAAAGAGGTCATCAGTCCTGACCACGTTATTCAGGCACTCGCGCCGCTTTATCGCGGCAAGGCATACACGTTTCTGATTGAGAATCGCGAAACTTCGGCGGATGAAGTAGAGCACAATGTCGAAGAATTGTGCCTCACATTCGAGCGTCTGAAACCGTATCTCGTAGAAATTCGGAATGGAAGGAAGTGAGGGCAAAATGTGGGACTTGATTGTTGCCGAATTGAGTCGAGCGACTCGGGAAATCATAGGTAGCGCGGCGCGCTTCCTGCCGCGATTGCTGGAAATGCTAATCATTGTAGTGGCGGGCTGGATCATCGCGTATCTGCTCAAGCACATCCTGCGCAGCGTCCTGCGCCTAATTCGCTTCGATAGAATTTCCGAGCGGGCCGGTGCCGCGCAGCTTCTCAATAAGGCAGATCTCCCCATTCCTTCAGAGCTTTTGAGCCGCTTTGTCTTTTGGCTGGCCTGGTTGGCGTTCATCCTTATAGGCATCAGCGTGCTCGACATTGTCGACATGCAGGAGCATATTTCTAATTTCTTCGGGTTCCTGCCACGACTCTTCGCAGGATTATTTCTGTTATTCGCGGGACTTCTCGCGGCCAGTTTTTTTTCGCGTGCCGCCCTGCTGGCTGCGGTGAATGCCGACCTTCCCTCACCACGTTTGGTGAGTTTACTCATTCGTACTTTGATCGTTGCGTTCACGCTTTCGATGTGCTTCGAAGAGATTGGGATTGCAGAGCATACCGTTCTGGTCGCTTTTACTCTGGTCTTCGGCGCGCTGATGCTGGGACTATCGATCGCGTTTGGCCTGGGAGGGAAGGACCTCGCTCGAGGTTACTTAGAGCGCAGATTAGTCTTCGATCAAGATAAGAAGGAAGAGCAGGACGAGCTTTCGCATTTGTGATGACCTTCTGCCTAAAACCCGCGGGAGTGGATTCGCTTTGTCAAACAGGCATGGAGTTTGTTTTATTTTGCATGCTTTCTGTGATTGCAGCACATGCGGCTCAACCGGTTAAGCCAAAATGGATTCGCGTAAGCTCGGATCATTTTTCAGTGCTCACGGACGCCGACGACAAAAAAGCGCGCGAAGTGGCTGTGCGGTTTGAGCAAATGCGCGCGGTTTTCGGTGAGCTTCTTCTTAAACGAAAAGTCAGCATGTCGGAGCCAATCGAGATCCTCGCTTTCCGCAATGACAAAGAGTATGCCGACATTGCACCGGTACGGGCCGAACAAGTCAGCGACGCTCCGGGATTGTTTTTGCCGGGCTCAGACCGAAATTTTATCGGCTTAAATTTGTCTCAGCCGCACAGTTGGGAGGCCATTTACCATCCGCTCGCTCACTATTATTTGAACTATAACTATCCGCCAACTCAATCCTGGTTTGATGAGGGCTTCGCGGAATATTTTGCATCCGTTAAGTTGACTGGCACCCAAGCGGCGATCGGCAGCGACCCTGAGTTAAGCGTGCCGTGGAATGAAAATATTTCCGGAAATCAAATCCAGAAACGGCATGTTGCACAATCGTTGATTGAGCAACTGAATACCGCGGCGTGGTTACCCATTACTGATCTTTTTTCGGGGCACTCAGATCATGCTGAAGATCTGGGAGGAATTCACGACACATTGTTCCACGCGCAATCGTGGATGGTTGTGCACTACCTTTTAAACCAAAATAAATTGGCGGAAACTGGCACCTATTTCGATTTGGTTGAAAACAAAAAGGTCTCCATCGCTGAGGCAATTCAACAGGCTTATGGAAAGTCGGTAACGCAATTTGATCAGGCAGTGAAGGACTACTTCAAAGCACTCAAGCCGCTCTTCCTAGCTTTGGAGTCCTCGAAACGGCCTGATAGCAAATCGATTGATTTGAATTCTCCGGAGTATCAGGTCTCGCACGTTGCATCTCTTGACGCTGAAAATGTGGGTACGAGCGTGGTCCAAGTTGCTGATCCGGTCGCAGATGCGTCGGTCGCGGAAATGGAGTTGCGGTTGCCCGAACATAGACTGCAAGCGGAAACGCAACTTAAGAGGATCGTTGATGATCAGAAGACAGCAAATGCCATCGCCTACCGTGCTTTGGCCTGGGCACACATGCAAAAGAAAGAATTCGACCCTGCGCATGAAGAGCTGAATCAAGCATCACAACTCGATCCAAAAGATCCGTGGGTGCATTACTACTTGGCTCTGATCAAATATGAAGAGGCCAACGGGGGCATGATCCCCGGGCTGGCAAATTTCATGCAGGATTTGCGAGCGGTAATCGATTGGAATCCAGAGTTCGCCGAAGCATACGACATGCTCGCAGTCGCACGCCTCCAGGGTGGAGGAGTCCATTCCGCGATGGATGCGATACGCCCGGCGATTCAATTCAGTCCGCGCAACCAGACCTACCTGCTGAATGTTGCACAAATTGAAATGGCAGGGAAGCAGTGGGAAGATGCAGTCGCACTCTTATCTCGATTAAGGGGCAGTTCTGACCTTCAGATCGCGCGCGCGGCTAAGAAAGACCTGGCAGATCTTCCGACGTTGAAAAAGTATGGGGTGCTACCGCAAGCCGATTCCGCTTCGAAACCGGGGCAGGTAGTCTCATCGGTACCTGAGTCGGAACCCGAAAACTCGGAGACGAAAAGCGCTTCCCCTGTTCCCTCAAAATCCGCAAGGGACACGCGTCCGATCAAATTCTTGAAAGGGAAATTGCTAAGCGTCGACTGTTCGCACGCACCGATGGCGACTTTGAACTTTACATCATCGGGGAAAGTATTCAGACTCCGGACTGCTGATTATAAAAGTCTGCTAATGATAGGCGCTGAAAACTTTTCTTGTGACTGGAGGGGGATGGCCGCAACGGTAAATTACAAAGCACTAGGAAAAAACGATGGAGATTTGGTCTCGTTGGAGGTGCGATAATCCGCGAACTGGCCGCACGCAATCTTGGATATAAGTAAGAACCCCTCCCGGGGAACCCAGGAGGGATTGGTTTAGCTGTTTGTGATCCTATCCTCGACTGACGTTGGACGCTTGAAATCCTTTAGGGCCGTTTTGCAAGTCAAACTCCACGGTCTCGCCCTCGTTTAGAGTGCGGTAACCGTTTTCTTGGATTGCCGAAAAATGTACGAATACATCTTCCCCCGTGGAGCGCTGGATAAAACCATACCCCTTGGCCCCGTTGAACCACTTGACTGTGCCTTTCTCTCTCACGAAAAACTCCTTTCGCCAGGCTAAGTCCGCAACCTCCGCGAAGCTCGCGCTTCGTATTGCCCCCTCGGGTGTTACGGGAAAGTGAAACAGTGGATAAGTATTTTGCCTTCGCGCTTCGCAGCCAAAGCGAAAGACTTTCCCAAACGTGTGGAATGGACACAGTGGTCCGCAGAGATTGAACTTCAGGGTAACTTCTGCGGACATGGATGCCCGCGCCACACAGGAAAGAACTTCGAGGCCTATCGCAAGCATGCGAAATTCGATGGAAAATCACGAAACAGCTACTCCGAAAAATGCACATCAGTTGCAGCACTTCTATGTAGCGCCAGAAATAATATTCATGAACCGCAATTCTGGCAAGAAAAGAAATTGGCCTTTTGCGAGTGAGGATTTCGATCAGAGATATTCAAAGTTTCGATGAAGAGGGCCGCCCCACGTTAACGTGTTTCGCCGTCCAAAAAAGGTAGACGATGAGCACGATCATCTCCGGTTCGATGGGGGCTTTGTAGCGTGGAAAAGGATTGACCATGTAGTACGGGAGCGGATAAATGAGCAGAAAGCAGGCCGTTAATAATCCTCCTTTGATTCGCTTGCGAAGCGTGACCCAGAGGCCGGCAAAAGAAAAAACAGCGCCGAGGAGGAACCCGGTGTGGCGCGCAATACTCAGATCGTAGCCACTGGCGGTGACCGTGAGTTGAGGAGGTGCGGCCCAAAAAAAGAAAGTCCGTTGAATCGTGAACCACAAAAAAGTTTTTGGGTGTGAACGCAGGAAGTCCTGAAATTGTTCGTACTTCTTTTCCATGAACGTAATCTCGCCCAGGGTTTGAAATTCGTGCATGGCTGAAGCATCGTTTCCGGGGTGTTCATTCCTTGTCCATAGGCCAGACGATTCTTCATTGTTGGCCATATGCAGCTCGAGGGGAAGATTGTCGCGCACGAAAACAAATTTTCCAAAGACGGCGTAGTTACGCACGATCCATGGGCTTACCACGAGGAAGGCAACTAGGACGCAGAGTACAGTGTGCCGGAAAGGTTTTCGGATGGGAGAGAGGTGATACCAAATCCAGAGCAAGCAAAAGGGAAACATGCTTACCAAAGCAGTATTGGTGAGCATGATCAGCCCCCACAGGGTGCCAAAACCAATCCAGCTGCGTGGACTTACCCCAGAGCCGGATCTACCCATGCGCAGGGTCAGAAGCAAGGCGAGACTTAGCAGAAAAGTGGAGAGGCTGGTTTCCCAAACAACGCGCACGGGCCAATAAATCAAGTATGGAAAAATGGCCCAGGTCCAGGCTGCGGCGCGAGCTACGGCACTGCCATACATGTAGTTTGCGATTCCGAAAACTGTTGCGCATGTCAGGGCGGCGAAAACGCTGTTGAAAGCCAGAATGACGAAAGCGGATGTGGCTGAATACACGCCAAAAAATTTGAACACCGCTGCAAGGATGTAGGGGTAAACAGGCGGAGCCCATGCGCTAGGCCCTGTTGAAAGGTCGGTAGGAGAACTGAACCCATCGCCCCTCGCGATCGAGCGGGCGAGGCGACCCATCTCCCATCCAAATTGGAAGTGATCGCGTCTTGGGGTGATGCGATAGGTGTGGCCGACAACGATGACGGTGACCCTCAAGACGAAAGCGGTGAATACGATCGCTAGTAGTGAATTCCAGAATGAAGCTCGCTGGGATGAAATTGGCGCGGACAATCCTGAGAAAGAAAGCGGAAAGACTGGTTCGCGTCCCGACATTCGGGTCAGACTAGCACAGCGCTATGCAGACTTACTTCCCGATTAGATCGTTCGAAAGCAATTGTGCCTTCAACGCCAGGTTGCGCGCACTGTCTAGATCGCCTGAGGCTTCCGCGTTTTTTGCTTCGCTTATATAGCCCCGTACTTGCTTCACAGTCTCCTGTTGCGTCGGACTCAAAGTCTGTCCTGATATTTTTTCAAGATTGGAGTTGGTGGTTGCCAATAAGTCAGCGGTTTTGTCGCGTTCCTGAGAGGCTTTTTCGAGGGAAACCGTCGTCGAAAAATGAACCGGGGGTTCGGCGGTGCTGCCGTTAGGAACAACTACTTTTGCGGCACTCTGGGAGGATTTTCGATGGTGGACCTTCTTTTTGGATGAAGTAGTTTTCTTTTTAAGTGAAGGCGCCGGAGTAGGTGGTTTTTTGTCTGTTGAAGCCGATGGGGCCGAACCGGTGGCCGGCACCGCATTTGTGGTTTGCGCCCACGCCAATGCAGGTTGATCCCACAGCAGTGCAAAGCCGATAGCAAGGCAAATTAGGAATGTAGTGGCCAAACGCATTCCAGGCGAAATACTCCTCACGTTATACGGAATGATGTTCCGGGGCCTGCAGTTCGACTTCTCGCACAACCGGCGAAAACAACGGTAAACGGAGAGTGAATACCGTTCCCCTCCCCACTACTGATTCAAAATCAACGGAACCGTAATGCCACTGCATCGTCTGATATGTCTGCGCGAGCCCGATTCCGCTTCCGCTCTTTTTGGTGGTGAAGTAAAGTTCGAACATCTTTTCCTGTACTTCGGCCGGAATGCCAATGCCTTGATCGCGTATGTCCGTTACCACCATCTCGTCCTCCCGGCGCGCTGAGATAGTAAGAATGCCGCCTTCGGGCATCGCCTGCATTCCGTTGAGGATGACATTTAAGACTGCCTGCTTCATAAAATCAAGGTCAACCTTGACCATCAGAGGGTCGGGTCCGACTTCACGTGTGATCTTAACGCCGTGCTGAGCGGCGTCTGGAGCGGCGAGTACGGCGACATCCTCCAATACAAGGCGAAAATCGACCTCCTCGGGATGCAGGTCGCGAGGACGGGTGAAGTCGACGAGAACTTGTACGACCCGGTCAAGACGGTGAATTTCGCTGCCAATCACGTCCATGTGCCGGCGGGTGTCGGGATCGATCTCCTTTAATTTGGATTGCAGAAGTTGTAAATGTAGAACGATGGCGTTGATTGGGTTCTTGACTTCATGCGCCACGCCGCGGGTCAAACGTCCGCTTGCTGAAAGGCGGCGTGAGGTTTCGATCTCATCCTCAATGCGGCGGGCAGATTCGGTGTCCCGCATGGTTAATAAGGCTCCAATTGGGCTGCCACGTTCCTGTATAAAATCAAGCGAAACCTGCGCCCGTTTTCCGTTGGGAGATTCAATTTCGCGCTGCTCGAAAGGATGGCGCAAACGGAAAGCATCCAGTACCAGGGATCCGAGGGCCGAGTTGGGTGCGAAGATCTCCTTGGCTGTACGTCCCAACAAATCACGTCTTGGCCGTCCAAGAAAACGTTCTACCGACGCGCTCACTAGGACAACATTGGAATCGCGCGTAAACAACATGAGGCCATCTTCGAGGTTGGCCATGATCTGATCGACGTTATCTTTCAAGGCCGAGAAAATCTCGCGGGCATCGCGCATCTGGCGTCCGAGGTGAGCTATTTTCAGGGTGACGAGTCCATACTCATCGTGACGGGTCTCTTCTTCGCTTTGCTCATGACTGCCGGCAGCGACGTCATCCAATGTGCGACTAATTTGTTCCAGAGGTCCTAAAGCCAAACGTGAAACCGCGGATGCGAACAACAAGGAAAGCAGTATCGCCGAGGCTCCAAGGATGGTTGCGCGCTGAAGAATCGGCAGCAACTCGTTACGGAGAAATACCGTGGAGATGCCCACTCGAACGCTACCAAAGGGCGCCCCATTCAGCATTAGTGGAGTGCGAACTTCGTACACAGTGGGTCCCTTATACAGAAGACGGAGCTTGCGGCGAAAGTTGGTGTCGACTACCAGGGAGAAGTCCGGGCGGTCGGCAACCGGCTTTCCTATCAACTCGGGCCTGGTGTGGAGTATGGCCTTGCCATTTGCATCTACTACTGAGGCGTCGAGTATCGCAGGCCAATTCTTGACTACAGACTCCACAAGTGAATTCAGGTCACGGTCTGTGCTCAGGTAGTAGGCAAGTGCGCCGCGAACAGCTTTCGGTTTATTGGTGTCAACTTTTGTGCTGGTAAGGTCTGGGGTAGCATTAGTCGCGACGTAAGCCAGTTGTGACGTGAGATAAGAGGCAGTCTGCCGGGAAGTGAGAAGACTCTGTTGCAGAAGGCGCGATATATATAAGTAGGAGAATGCGGTCACCATGACTGCAACCATCAACGTTACGGTGAGAATGATTTGAGTTCTACGCCGCATTCTGGTTGACCGGTGAAAAAGACCTCAAGCTTCCGTGACTTCTTCTTCTTTGCTCGATGTGTCAGAGTTTCCGTATTCCTTTAGCTTGTTATGAAGAGTTTTTAAGCTAATCTCTAGAATCTCCGCAGCCTTGGTCTTATTGTTATTCGTAGATTCGAGAGTTTTTAAGATGAGCAGGCGTTCCGCTTCTCCTACGGTCGTTCCTACGCCCAGGCGAATTCCGTCGGCGTCGTCAGAAGTTTTCGTCGTGGTTTGCCCAAATCCCGGAGGCAGATGCCTGGTCTCGATTACCGATCCGTCGCAAACGATGACTGCCCGTTCCAGAGTGTTACGCATTTCCCGGACGTTTCCTGGCCAGGAGTAGTTGCGGAAAAGTGTTAAAACGGCTTCACTGACGGCCGCCACGTTACGGCTATGCTTGGAATTGACCTCTTCTAACAATCTTTGAAGCAGTTCCGGCACGTCTTCTTTGTGATCTCTCAGCGGAGGCATGTGAATGTTGAAGACATTCAGCCGATAGTAAAGATCATTTCGCAATTCACCTTTGGCGACTGCATCTTCCGGGACTTTGTTGGTCGCTGCTAGCACGCGGACATCTACGGTAGTTTCCACCTTACTTCCCAAGCGGCGCAACTTTCTGTCCTCGAGAACCCGCAGAAGCTTCGCTTGAGTTGCAACTGGCATTTCACCGATTTCATCGAGCAGTAAGGTGCCACCTTCCGCCAGTTCAAAGCACCCAGTCCGACGTTCGAGCGCCCCTGTAAAAGCGCCTTTTTCATGGCCAAAAATCTCACTCTCAATAAGAGTCTCTGGGATGGCGGCACAATTGATGGGAACGAATGGTTTGTTACGCCTTGGACTCAGATCATGAATGGTTCGCGCGACGAGTTCTTTGCCTGTTCCACTGGCTCCTGTGATCAGCACCGAGGCGGTGCTGGGAGCGACTAACTCGATCAGGCGGAAAATTTCCTGCATGGTTTTCGAGGGACCAACCAGACAACCCAGTGACCCTGCATCGCGCAACTTACGGCGGGTGACTTCAAGTTCTACCCGTGTACCCAACAACTCGGAAGCGTTTTGGAGGATGGTTCGCAGACGGTTGGTGTCGATGGGCTTGGTAATGTAGTCGTAGGCTCCGGTCCGCATGGCTTGTACAGCGCTGTCGATGGTTCCTTGCGCGGTAACCACAATGAAGGCGGTGGCATTGCCCTCGCCCGAGGCCCTCTCAAGAAGTTCAAGGCCTCCCATGCGTGGCATTTTCATGTCAGTAATGACGATAGAAGGGTTAGCAAGAGTTATCTTCTCTAAGCCCTCGACGCCATCGGCAGCGCTTTCGACCCGGTAGCCCCACGCGGAGACCAGTTCCGCTAAGCCGGTTCGCTCGTTCTCTTCGTCCTCGACAATCAATACTTTCAGTTGGGCCATAGTGAAGTCATCATTATTGAGTATGGTGCCTTTTGCTGCAACACTTGACAATGCATTTCCTGATAGAGTCTTCTGTACCACTAGCATTGAGGATTGAAGTTCATCTGACAACTGATTGAACTGAGAACTTGGTTCGAGGCAGCCAGCTTCCCATTATGGTTAAGGCACTTTTACTGAGCGGGGCAACCCAGTGAAAAGAAGTTGCGTCCGAAAGCGGACTTTGCCATCATTTTCTAACGGAATAATATTGAATATTCTCAACTCATTGGGCCCCCCATCGAATCGATGTATCGGAGGAATTACATGCTAGCTCGCAAGATCAATTGCAGTGCGGTCGCCGCGCTTGCCATCCTGTTCTCAGCAGTTCTATGCTCGCCCAGTGCGGTGGCGCAAGATAATGAAGCCCAACCGAAAATGCAGTTTTTCGTCGGCTATCAATGGTTGAATCCCGGTGGTACCGTGCCGGCCCCCTTCCGGTCACCTGATACACCCTTTCCTATAAAGCTGAATTCCATGCCCTATGGAGCGGGCGCGGCTTTCACTTACTATTTTGCGCCGCACTTTGGAATGGAGGGCGACTACGGCTACAGTTGGAGCGATCAGGCTACCAACACCACGCTCTCAGTGGGTCCAAAGGCCGAATACCGGGGAGACGGTTACACCGTCTTCTTGCACACCTTACTGAGTTGGAACCGTTTGGAGCCGCCACAGATTGCAACCCACAACGGGATTGGGGCAATCTTGGGTGGCGGTATGGACTTAAACTTCACCAAGCGCTTTTCATACCGCTTGTTCGAGGCCGACTATCAGTGGGGGCATCATAACTTTGCGAGCCAGGTGAGCCCATCATTTCCGAACTTGCGCAGGGTCGGCTTGGAAGGGGTGCGGTTGCGCACCGGCTTAGTTTTCAACTTCGATTATCCCCAGACCGCGGTTCCAGCCGCAACGTTGACGCTCCAACCCACCGAAGTGATGGTTGGAGAACCAGTCACTGCGACAGCCAACGGGACCAATTTCGATCCGAAACATACTCTAAAATATGACTGGACGAGCACCTGCGGGAAAATTAGCGGGAATGGCGCTACGGCCTCCATCGATACCAATGGGGCTCCGGCCGGGACGTGCACGGTCACAGTCCATATAACCGACCCCAAGAGAAAACACAACGGAGACGCCACGGCAACTGCGAACTTCACCGTCAAAGAACCGCCGAAGAATCCTCCGACGTTCTCTTGCACCGCGAGCCCAACCAGCTTGCAAGCCGGCGGACCGGTAACCGTCACCTGCACTTGCACCAGCCCGGATAATGTTCCGGTCACGGTGAGTGGCTTTACCGCAACCGGTGGAACCATCACGGGGAACGGCAATAATGCCACCCTAGATACTACGGGTGCGCCTGCCGGAACCGTAACAGTGAACGCAACCTGTTCAGATCAGCGCGGATTAAGCACCCCTGCTTCAACCCAGGTCAACATTGAAGCTCCGCCACCACCGCCGCCAGCTCCGCCAGCACAAGCAAGCAAGCTGAGCCAGTGCGACTTCCCTAACCCGGTTAAACCGTGGCGCGTGGACAACACTTGCAAAGCGATTCTGGATGACGTGGCCCAGCGGCTACAGCATGATCCAGATTCAAAACTGGTCATCGTTGGCAACTCGGAACCCGGCGAGAAACGTAGAAACCTGGCCGGAGAACGCGCGGTCAATTCGAAGGCTTATCTCTCAGGCGGCGAAGCGAAACAGGGAATTGATCCCTCTCGCATCGAAGTCCGAACCGGAAGCGGTGGGAGCAGGACGGCCGAGTATTGGATTGTGCCGCCTGGCGTCAGCTTCTCCGGCGAAGGTACCGAATCGGTGAACGAGTCTCGGGTGAAGGCAGTTCCTGACCATCCCAAGCCCGCGACCGGAAGGAAGAAGCCGAAGGCTCAGTAGCTAGGTGGACCAGTGGTATCTTGTGTGGCGCGGGCGCCCTCGCCCGCGCACTCTTCAAGGGTGGCGGATAAGCTTCCCGCGCCGCACATTAACCGCTGGTTTATTTGTTCGTATTCCCAGAACTTGCCCTTACGTAACTTGATACAGACCCTTCCAGCTGTCACTCTGTGCCCCGACAGCGATATATTAGAAATAAGGGGAAATCCATCCATGCAGTTTTCATCCATTCGGCAAGTTTCTTGCAAGTTGCTCATTGCACTTTTCGTAACCTTCTTGTCCGTCAACGCCCTTTGGGCAAGTTCATGGGCAGTTTTAGGGCCCGATGGCGGTGATGTACGAAGCTTGGCGTACGACCCACACAATCCCGACAGAATTTTGCTGGGCAACAGCACCGGCACTATCTTTCTTTCGGAAGACAGCGGGCATACCTGGTCGCACTTTGCCCACCTAGGCGATACCGATGATTATGTGTTGGATCACATCGTGATTAGCAGTCAGGACTCGCATACCATTTTTGCGGCGGCATGGAACGTGCAAGACCAGCAGGCCGGCGACATCTTCCGCTCGATGGATGGCGGCAAGACCTGGCAGACGCTTAACGCAATGCACGGCAAATCTGTGCGCGCATTTGCTGTATCCGCATCCGATCCGCAGACCTTGGTTGCAGGCACGCTTGAAGGAGTCTTCCGCAGCGTGAACGGCGGAGAGCTTTGGCAGAAGATTTCAAATCAAGAGATCAAAAACGTTGAATCTATCGCGATTGATCCTAAAGATCCGAACGTGATTTACGCGGGAACCTGGCATTTGGCATGGAAAACCGCCAATGGGGGGGCGGCATGGGAGCACATCAACAAAGAAAAAGGGCTCATCGATGATTCCGACGTCTTTTCCATGATCGTGGATTCTTCGAACTCATCCGTCGTGTTTGCCAGCGCCTGTTCCGGAATCTACAAGAGCGACAATGGCGCCGTCCAATTTCATAAAATACAGGGCATACCCTTTACCGCTCGTCGCACTCGCGTACTAAAAGAGGACCCCAGCAATCCTGACATTGTTTACGCTGGTACCACCGAGGGACTGTGGAAGACCACGGACTTGGGCAAGACATGGAAGCGCATGAGCGATCCCGAAGTCGTGGTCAATGACGTACTGATCGATCCTCGTGATTCTCGCAGAGTGCTTTTAGCCACTGACCGAGCGGGAGTCCTCGCTAGTACGGATGGGGTGCAGACACTAGCGCCATCGAATCACGGTTACACGCATCGCTACGTCAGTTCGATCGCCGCCGATAAAAACGATCCCAATGCAATTCTTGTTGGATTGGTGAATGACCGGGAAATGGGTGGAGTTTTCGTGACTCATGACCGAGGCGAAACTTGGACGCAAAAGAGTTCGGGCCTGGGCGGACGAGACGTCTTCACTTTGAAGCAAACCACTGATGGCGGCTTTGTCGCCGGCACCAATCATGGGATCTTCCTGCTGCCCCCGAACGGAAGTTCGTGGCGTCCCATCAACGCTATCGTGAATGAAAAAACTTCTTTCAAAGCGGCCAAGAAAGGCGCCAAAAAGGCTCTCGCGCAGAAGACGATCACAAAGTCAGTTCTGGACGCCAAGGTTAATGAAATCGAGATTGCTCCCAAGCGTTGGCTGGCGGCGACTTCCGTGGGCCTTTTTACCTCTACAAATCAAGGGAAGACGTGGACCGGCGGCCCCGTGTTGGGCAATAAAGAATTGGTTGCGGCGAAGAGCAATGGTGAAGTCATAGTTGCCGCTACCCGCACCTCAGTTCTCTTCTCGACGGATAATGGTGCGGATTGGCAGCGCGCCAACATTCCGTCTTACGTCACGACCATTCGGGGATTGGCCATCACTCCCGATCAACAATTACTAATTGCGTCGCGTGAAGGTGCTTTCCGCAGCTCTGACTCGGGGGCTACCTGGGAGCGTAGTTATAATGGACTGCCCGACGCCAACATCAGCTCGATCTCCTACGACGAATCAGCCAATCGCTTGCTTGCTACGAGCACGGCGACTGGTGTGATCTTCGAGAGCGAAGACGGCGGGAAGAGCTGGCATCGCGGTCCGGATGCGGGGTATCCTCTGCACAGCGTCAACGTGGTGAAAGGCCGATTCCTCGCGGCGACTCCGTTTGATGGCGTGGTACTTCAGCCACTCAACGAAACGGAAAGCGCGTCGCGCGTAAATTAACATCCAATTGTATGCGGGTTCTTGCCCACCAGTGGCAATAACCCGCTACTATCCATCTATAAATTCATACGTCTAATACATTTTAGGTGAGCTTCGTACACCGAGCCGAGGTAGAGATACGTGGTCCCGGAACGAAACTTTTCATCCGCACATATCACGTAGGGACAGCTGCCTTGGGCTATCCGCAAAACCAAGCTCCGCAATTCCAGCAGTGGAGGCAAGATGAGCCGTATCCGAAATGTGTATCTGTCAGCTTTTTCTGCAATCGTTCTGCCGTTTATTATCTCCGCCCACGCCGCCGATAGTGGGGGGGGCCAGGCGCGCCGACAACAATTCGCGCAATTGTTGGCTGACGAATGGGACTATGAAATGCGTGAGTCTCCCGAGCGCGCTACCGAAGTCGGCGACTATCGCTTTAACGACCGCTTGAGCGATATCTCTTTGGTCCACGTCCAACAGCAAAAGAAGGATCAACAGGCATGGCTCACCCGCTTTGAAGCTGTCGATACGACCGGTTTTACCGAACAGGAAAAACTAAGCCAGACCCTGATGCTGCGCAACTTGAAGGAAGGCATTGAAGATATTGAGCTGAAGAATTACGAGATGCCCGTCGATCAATTCAACGGTCTGCACATTCAGTTGCCGCAATTGGTCGCCGTCGTCCCTCTGACGTCAACCAAACAATACGAGGATTACATCGCGCGGCTTCATGCCATCCCCCGGGTAGTGGATCAGATGATTGAGCTCATGCAGTTGGGGGTGAAAGACAACCTGATGCCGCCGAAGTTTCTGTTGGAAAAAACTGTGGGGCAGTGCAAATCGATTTCCGATTCAGCAGGAGAGGCCAACGCTTTCGGTCAGCCCGCCGCACACTTTCCCGATGCCGTGCCGGTGGCTGATCGCAAGCGTTTGCATGATGCGATCCTCTCTGCGGTTGATAATCAAGTTCGTCCCGCATACGTGAAGCTGGCAAAATTTATCGCCGACGACTATGTCCCCCATGGGCGAGCGGAGCCGGGCATATGGTCTCTGCCCGACGGCGATGTCCGCTACCGCTTCGCTATCCGCCACCTGACCACGACCAGCATGGACCCCGAAAGCATTCATCAGCTAGGCCTTAGCGAAGTTTCAAGGATTGAAGCCGAACAGGTTGCCATTGCCAATCGGCTGGGCTTCTCGAACTTGAAAGATTTTCGCGCTTCCATGAAAGCCAATCCGAAACTAATCCCAACCTCGCGCGAACAGATATTGGAAACTTTCCGCCAGTACATCGCTCAAATGCAGCCTGAGCTTCCCAAATTATTTGGACTGTTACCGAAGACGAAGGTGGAAGTTCGGCCGGTACAGGAGTTTCGCGAGAAAGAGGCCGCATTCGCCGAATACAATCAGGGTACCCCGGACGGCTCACGCCCCGGAGTAGTTTATGTCGACACCTACGACTTCCAGCATCGCAATCTGAATTCGGCTGAGGCCACCGCGTACCACGAAGGTGTTCCCGGACATCACATGCAAATCTCAATTGCACAAACCTTGCCCGGATTGCCGCCGTTCCGGCAGCAGGCTTTTTACAGCGCATACGAGGAAGGATGGGCCCTTTACGCCGAACGCTTAGGAAAAGATATTGGCTTCTACCAGGACCCATATTCAGACTATGGTCGCCTCTCAGGAGAAATGCTGCGTGCTATTCGTCTCGTGGTCGACACAGGAGTCCATTACAAGCACTGGACTCGGCAGCAAATGGTGGATTTCTTCCACGAACTTTCCTCTGAAGACGAGCCCGATGTTCAAGCAGAAACCGACAGGTACATCGCCTGGCCCGCGCAAGCTCTGGGATACAAACTGGGACAGTTGGAAATTCTAAAACTGCGTGAGCGAGCGCAGAAGGAACTGGGAACCCGTTACGACATCCGCGCTTTTCATGACGAGATTTTAAATGGAGGCGCCATGCCCCTCGACGTTCTCGATACCCGAGTCACCGATTGGATAGCGGCACAGAAAGCATCTACTTCGGCGGAGATCCACTAGCGCAGGGCCCAAAGCGCGGTCGTGCATCCTTCGTGCAAACACGAAACCCAACTTTGACTTTACGTCGGACGCCTGACATACGGATCAGCTGAAGAATTTTTCAAAAAGCTGGAGTCCCAACAGGTATCCATCAACACGCATTGAGTCGCGGAAGGAGAAGGCTGGAGCCGACGAGCGGAATTGAACCGCTGACCTGCTGATTACGAATCAGCTGCTCTACCAGCTGAGCTACGTCGGCCTGAACCTAGTTTATCGTATTCACTCCAAACCCGCCACGCGCTTGCCCTTCAGGAAGACCCGCCAATTTCCATGATTGCTTTCTAAGAAACGTACCAAACAAACCCTCCATGGCACGCTTTCGCACTTCTCGCGTTCAATAGCGAAACCTATTGTGTTTTGCACAGTTCTTCTTTTTGTGTGAAGGGCCGGGTTTGCCACGGCAGATTATGCCCGAATGTTTTGGGTATGACTGCAGGCTAATTGGGTACTAGTGGCGCTGATCCTTTCCCCTTCTCGTGGGTAAAACGCTTTGACGCCCACGCATTAGCGGGAAACGGGACGCAACTACATGGCTGAATGCGCAGTGCTAGGCTTCCACCGCAGTACCGGCTTTCGTGCCGCCGCCGTCTCGTCCAAACGCGACACCCGCGTTGTGTAGGGTGCTTGCAGCACCATGTTAGGGTCTTCTTCGACTTCTTTAGCGATCGAACGCATCGCCTCCACGAATAAATCCAACTCTTCGCGGGATTCGCTTTCCGTAGGCTCAATCATCAGCGCTCCCGGAACAATCAGCGGAAATGCCGTGGTGTAAGGATGGAATCCGTAATCAATCAGCCGCTTGGCAACGTCCATGGTGCGGACGCCTCTTTTGGCTTGCAGCTTGTCGCTGAAAACAACTTCGTGCATCGTCGGAGTCCGATAAGGCAGATCGTATGGACCGTCGAGGCCTTTGCGAATGTAGTTGGCATTTAACACCGCGTCTTCCGTAGTTTGGCGGAGCCCGTCGGGGCCATTCGCCATAATGTAAGCGAGCGCGCGCACAAACATGCCGAAGTTACCGTAGAAGGCACGAACTCTGCCGACTGAATCAGGACGGTTGTAATCGAAGCCCAAGGTCCCATCCGATTTCGAAATCAACACAGGCGTAGGAAGAAAGGGCTCCAGAATTTTCTTAATCGCCACTGGACCCGACCCCGGACCGCCGCCGCCATGCGGAGTAGAAAAGGTCTTGTGCAGGTTGAGGTGCATTACATCGACGCCAAAGTCTCCAGGACGCACCTTGGCCACTAGCGCGTTCATGTTCGCGCCGTCCATGTAAAGCAGCCCGCCCTTGGCGTGCATGACGTCAGCGATCTTATGAATTTCCTGCTCGAAGATTCCCAGCGTGTTGGGATTGGTCAGCATCAGCGCGGCAACGTCCTCGTTCATCTGCGAGGCGAGCGCTTCGACATCGACCATGCCGTTCGCGTTCGACTTCAGGTTTTCGACCGAGTATCCAACAAGCGCGGCGGTCGCGGGATTCGTGCCGTGCGCCGAATCTGGAATTAAGATTTTTTTGCGCGGCGAGCCTTTCGACTGGTGATAAGCGCGCACCATGAGCAACCCGGTAAGCTCGCCATGAGCGCCGGCCGCAGGCTGCAAGGTGATGGCGTCCATCCCCGTAATGTCGTTCAGGCAGTTTGCCAAAGTCTTGAGAATCTTCAGCGCGCCCTGCGAAAGTTTTTCGGGCTGATAAGGATGCGCGTTCGCCAAACCATCCATCCGCGCCACCACTTCATTGACGCGCGGGTTGTACTTCATCGTGCATGACCCCAGCGGATACATCCCCAAATCAATGGCGTAATTCCACGTCGAAAGCCGTGTGAAGTGGCGGATGATTTCGATCTCGCTGACTTCCGGCAAATTTCCTAAATCTTTTCGCTCCGCCGCGCCCAACAATTGCGACGCGTCCACGTCGGGAACATCCAGCGGAGCCAGCCTCCAGGCCGCTTTCCCCGGCGACGACTTCTCGAAAATCAATCCTTCATTTTGATTAGTGTGACGGGTGGCCTTGCGGGTGGAGTGATTCATCGCACCACCTCTTCCAGTGCCGGGGCAGCGGGTTCACTCTCGGCAACTAGTCCAGCGACGGTATCGATTGCCGCACGAGGCGTTAGCTCGGTGCAGCACCACAGGCTGGCATTCCCCAACTCCGGAAAATATTTCTTGAGCGGAAGCCCGCCGATGATTTTGTGCTGCAAAGCCAGATCGTTCATCTCGAAGGGATTCTCGGAAGATTGCACCACGAACTCATTGAAGCGGGGAGCATCCGCAAATAAGATCGAAGCCCGCTTTCCAAATTCCCCAACCGCGTATGCGGTCTTCGCCAGATTCTGTTTGGCCAACTCGCGCAGACCAACTTTCCCGTAGACGGTCATAAAAATGTTCGCCATCAAAGCGATTAGCGCCTGGTTAGTGCAAATGTTCGAGGTCGCCTTCTCGCGGCGAATATGTTGCTCACGGGTCGCCAACGTCAAAACAAATCCGCGTTTGCCATTCTTGTCGGTAGTTTGTCCGACCAGCCGCCCCGGCATCTGCCGCACATATTGCTCGCGCGTCGCAATCACCCCGCAATAAGGACCGCCGTACCCTAACGGGACTCCAAACGACTGCGCTTCCATCGCAATAATGTCAGCCTGCTGCGGGGGTTCAACGATGCCCAAAGAAATCGCCTCTGCAATAGAAACCACCAACATCGCGCCGTGCTTGTGCGCGATCTCCGCCACCGCGGCGACGTCTTCGATGGTGCCAAAAAAATTGGGCGACTGAATTAATACGCAGGCGGTTTCAGCGGAGATCGATTTTTCCAGTGCGCCAAGATCGACGCGTCCGCTATCGGAGTAAGCCAAGTTAGAAAGCGGTATCCCCTGATGAAATGCGTAGGTCGTCAATACCTCGCGGTATTCAGGATGCACCGAGCGCGCCACCACCACGCCGCCCCGCCCGGTCAAACGGACAGCCATCATCACCGATTCAGCAGCCGCGGTCGATCCGTCATACATCGACGCGTTTGCGACTTCCATGCCGGTCAATTCGCAAATCATCGTCTGGAATTCGAAGATGGATTGCAAAGTCCCCTGCGAAACCTCGGCTTGATAGGGCGTGTAAGCGGTGAGGAATTCGCCGCGCGAAATCAGCGAATCAATAATCACCGGACGATAATGGGAGTAAGCGCCCGCCCCAAGGAAAGAGACGTAGCCATCCGCATTCTCGCGAGAGCGCTCGCGGAACCAGTCCACGATTTCCGATTCCGCCATCTGCCGCGGAACCTTCAAATCACGCTTAAGCCTGTACTCAGCAGGAATGGTAGAAAAAAGATCGTCAATCGACCGCGCGCCAATGGCATCAAGCATGGCCTTACGGTCGGCAGGGGATTTAGGCAGATAACGCATGTCAATTTAGATGTATAAAAACTTGGGCCGATTCTGTAGCCGTCGCGATTGCTTAACCAAGGAAGCTTTATAGGGATGGCCCGACCTTCAGTCGGGGCCTTCCCAAGTCAGTTTCAACTTTCTTCCGCAACAAACTTCTCATAATCCGCGGGGGACAGCAGCGACTCCAACTCCGCCGCATCTTTCAAAGTGATCTTCATCAACCACGCGCTATGCGCATCTTTATTTATGCTCTCCGGTGCCGTAGCCAATTCTGCATTCACCTCGGTCACCGTTCCAGAAGCCGGCGCATACAAATCCGAAACCGCCTTCACCGATTCCACGGACCCAAAAGTCTTGCCTTTGGAAACTTGGGCCCCGACCTTCGGCAGTTCCACAAAAACAATATCTCCCAAGGATTCCTGCGCGTGGTTGGTAATCCCGACAGTCGCGGTGCCGCCGTTGGGTTTGATCCACTCATGTTCCTTCGTATATTTAAAATCCGTCGGATAAGCCATTCACCGTGCTCCTAAACACTCTTCTTAGATTTTTTATAAAAAGGCGTAGGCACAACCAAAGCCCCAACGGGTTGATTCCGAATCTCCACGTTCAAGACCGTACCAACCGCGCCCAGTTCCGTCGGCACATACGCCAGCGCAATATTCTTCTTCAAGAACGGAGCGTACGATCCGCTTGTAACGTACCCAACTTCCTTCCCGCCAATATCAAGGACCTTGTAGCCCTCCCGCGCAATTCCGCGCTCGGTCATCTCCAGCCCAACCAGCGTGCGCGTCAGCCCGCGATCCCGGTCTATAGACAAAGCCTTACGCCCCACAAAATCACCCTTATCCATCTTGCAAAAGCGATCAAGCCCCGCTTCCCAAACATTGATCGTATCGGAAATCTCGTGCCCATACAGCGGCAGCTTGCCCTCCAGCCGCAAAGTATTTCGCGCCCCAAGTCCGCATGGGACGACGCCAAACTCTCTCCCCGCCGCCAAAATCTGATCCCAGACCCGCGTACTAGTCTTCTCATCAGAAGGAATATAAATTTCAAATCCATCTTCCGCGGTGTAACCAGTTCGCGCAATCAAAGTGTCAGGCAAGCCGCAAATGGTTCCTCTCGTGAACCAATAAAATTTCACCGCCGGCAAATCCGCGTCCGCCAACTTCTGCAACAGTTCCGCAGCCCGCGGACCCTGGATCGCAATCTGCGTAAACGAGTCCGACAAATCCTCGACACCGCAGTCGAATCCCGAAGCATTATCTCGCACCCAGGAAAAATCTTTTTCTCGCGTTCCCGCATTAATTACCAGCAAATAATCGTCAGTGCCCAACCGATGCACCACCACATCATCCACGAACGTTCCTTTCGGATAGAGCAACGCCGAATATTGCGCCTGCCCTACGCTCAGCCGCGAAGCGTCGTTCATGGAAATATGCTGCACCGCTGCCAAAGCCTCGGGCCCCGAAATCCGAATGTCGCCCATGTGGCTAACATCGAAAATTCCGACGCCAGTGCGCACCGCATTGTGCTCTGCAATGATCCCCCCGCTAGAGGGATATTCCACAGGCATATCCCATCCATTGAAGTCCACCATTTTCGCCCCTAGGGAACGATGGGCTGAATTCAGAGCGGTTTTGCGAGTTGTGGTGGCAACGGAATCTACAGCAGACACAATGGTTTCCTGCAAAATGGTTTACGTTGACAACCCCCGAGATCTAACCCTAACACGCATTAAGTTTGGGGTTCAACCGAACGATCGAATGCGGCAATTGGACAGCGGTTATGTCCGCCTCTGCCAAGGTAGTGCGTCCGATTGACTTGGCACCGCCTGCGCCATACCATGGTCGCGGCGCGAGTCTCCCATCTTGATCGGCGAAACCATCTCCCATTACCGCATTGTTGAGAAGCTGGGGGGAGGCGGCATGGGTGTCGTTTACAAAGCCGAAGACACGCGGCTTGACCGCTTTGTCGCGCTGAAATTCCTGCCTGAAGATGTAGCCGCTGATCCCCAATCGCTGGCCCGCTTCCGGCGCGAGGCCAAAGCGGCGTCGGCTCTGAACCATCCCAACATTTGCACCATCTACGACATCGGCGAGCAGAATGGCCAGGCTTATTTGGCGATGGAGTTTCTGGAAGGGATGACGTTGAAGCACCGCATCGGCGGGCGTCCCATGGATACAGAAACTTTTCTTGGGCTGGCGATTGAGATCGCTGATGCGCTGGATGCTGCCCATTCCAAGGGCATCGTCCATCGAGATATTAAGCCTGCGAACATTTTCGTGACCAAGCGAGGCAACGCAAAAATTCTCGACTTCGGCTTGGCCAAACTGATCACTGAAGAAAAGTCCGGGCACGACGCGACCCAGACTCGGGACTCGAATCTCACCAGCCCAGGCACCGCCGTTGGCACGGTTGCTTACATGTCTCCCGAGCAGGCGAAGGGAAAAGATCTCGACGCGCGCACTGATCTGTTTTCGTTTGGCGCTGTACTTTACGAGATGACGACCGGTAAATTGCCATTCGATGGCGACACGTCGGCGGTGATCTTCGATGGAATTCTAAATCGCGATCCCACGCCTCCACGAGAGATAAATGCGGCGCTCCCCGCCCGTCTGGATGAACTCATCAAGACGGCAATGGAAAAAGATCCCGACCTGCGCTATCAGGGCGCGAATGAAATGCGCGCGGAATTGAAGCGGGTGCTGCGCGATAGCAGTTCGAGTAAAGTGCGCCATGCCAGCGTGACCGGAAGTTCGCCATCGACTCCGGGCTCGACTGAGATCAAATCTGCATCTTCTCAGAGCGATATCGCCGTCCCTTCAGCGCCTCGCAATAAGGCACTGTTCCCGATCATTGCTGCGGTGGCCGTGCTGGCGATTGCGGCGGCTGGCTTCGCTGCATATAAGTTTTTCAACCGCAGAAAAGATTTCAATCTGCAAAACATGCAGATCACGCGGCTTACGGACAACGGGAAAGCAGAACAGCTTGCGCTATCAGCAGACGGCCGTTACGTGGCCTGGGTAGGTCGCGACGGGGAGAAGCAAAGCTTGTGGGTCCGTCAGGTGGCGACCGGAAGCGACGTGCAAGTGCTGGCGCCGGACGCAGTTCGCTTCAATGACGTCACGTTTTCTCCGGACGGAAATTACATTTATTTCATTCGCAGCGATAAGAATACTTTCAACTATCAATACCTGTACCAGATGCCTTCGCTGGGGGGCACTGCGACGCAGATCGTGCGAGATGTCGATCGAGGGGTAGGCTTCTCTCCCGATGGGAAGCAAATCGCTTACTTGCGCGGCGATCCCTCGCAAAGCGTGTGGAATCTCTTGATAGCTTCGCTCGACGGCAGCAATGAGCACCAAATCGCCAGCCTCAAGTCCCTTCTTGCCTTCGCTTACGTAAAACCGCCGGCCTGGTCCCCGGATGGCAAGAACATCGCTCTGACAGTGCTTGACATCACTGGAAGCCCACGCACCATCCTCAAAATTATTTCAGTCTCCAACGGAGCGGTCAGCAATCTTGTGACTCGTCCAGCTGCCGAGAGTTTCGGTAAGCTGGTTTGGATGCCCGATGGGCACGGTCTCCTTTTGCCGATGCGCGAGGCGGCACCCGGTTCCCGCGGGCAATTGTTTTATGTCAGTTTTCCCGAAGGCGAAGTGAAACGGTTCACCAATGATCCCACCGACTATTCCCTCTGCTGCATGGATTTGACAGCGGATGGAAAGACCGTGGCCGTCGCACAAAACGAGAGCATTGCCAACTTGTGGGTCGCGTCGGCGGAAAAACTCGATGAGCCCAGACAGATTACTTCCGGGGAGCCGCACCCGGTGGCGACATGGTCTGCGAATGGGCAAATCATTACCAGCGGCGCTACCGGGCAGGTTATTGAACTTGGGGCGGACGGAAACAATCCTGCCCGATTGGCGCTGCGCCAACCTCCGAACGGTCTGCCTTCGGCTTGTGGCGATGGGCATTATCTGGTGTACCTGGCGGCGGATCCGTCGGGATTAAACGTATGGCGAGCCGACGCTGCGGACGGCGGTAATGCCTTACAACTGACGACTAGTGGCGTAGCGGGTGCGCCTTTTTGTTCTCCCGACGGGAAGTGGGTGGCCTATCGCGACGAGCCCAACACCTTTCGCGCCGCGATTTCGGGCGGCGACGTGATGAAGTTGACCGAGAAGGGCGATCGGCAGGACGTGCCAATTTCTCCCGACAACAAGATGATTGCTGTGGGCACTTGGGGCGATACTCCGACCAGCCCTAACCAACTTGAAGTTTTTGCTCTCGATAGTGGCAAAGAACTTTACCGCTTTGCCCGCCCTCCCAGCGTCTTCGCTATCCGGTGGGCGCCGGATTCACAGGGCGTCGATATTACGTTGACCAGGGGCGGCGTAGGAAATATTTGGGAGCAGCCGCTTTCTGGCGGGCCGCTGAAGCAAATCACTCACTTCACGTCGGAAGAGATTTCGGATTTTGAGTGGTCTCGCGATGGCAAGCAGTTGCTGTTGTCTCGGGGACACGTTAACCGGAATGTGTTGCTGATCTCCAACTTTCATTAATCTCCCGCCGGGTCGCGCATGAACCTGGGACAGTCTTGCCCGGTTCGGTTAACATAAACCGATGAACATACGTTCCGCCATACTCGCAGTATTAGCACTAATCGCCTCCGTCGCCTTAGCAGACGAGGTACCCCCTGCCCTTCATCCGCCCAAGGGTGCAACCGTCGCGATCGTGGTGTTTGAAGACTTGCAGTGTCCGTTGTGCCGAAATACCGCGCCGCTGTTGAAGCAGGCGGGAAAGACCTACAAAATTCCGGTTGTCCGTTATGACTTTCCTTTGCCGATGCATAACTGGTCTCTCGAGGCGATCATTACTGCGCACTATTTCGACGCACATTCGAAGACCCTCGGCGCCGATTATCGCGACTATATTTTCGAGCACCAGCCAGAAATTAATCCGCAGAATTTACGGTCTTTCTCGGAAAAGTTCGCCGCAGAGCACAAGATCTCATTGCCGTTCGTGATTGATCCCCAAGGCAAGCTTGCGGCGGAGGTGAACGCGGAGCGAGACATGGGAAACAGGATGGGCATTCACCAGACTCCCACGATTTATATCGTGAGCAGCAAGCCCGGCGGGAAGCCCTTTGTGGAAGTGAAAGACCGCAGCCAGCTATATCAGTTGATCGATGCGATGCGGTGAGACTAATAAGTTTTATCGCTGTCCGCGCAAACTTCCCATCGATTGATCTCTGACTCCGCATTTTTGAAGGCCGCGTTCTATCGCCGTCCCCTCTTCATAGTCGTTCCAAGTGGCGATCAACATGAACGGCAACGGATGTTCGGCGGGATAATACTCGCGCGGAATCCGCAGGGTATCGCTGAAGGTCTCGCCGCACCTTTGCGACATATAGCGTCCCAAACCCCAGGATGCTTTACTATCATCGAAGCCAGCCCACGCGGCTCCCACCGCAATTTTGTCGGGGTACTTCGACTGCATTTCGCGGTAGAAATCTCTCAGGTATTGTTCGCCCCAATTGCTGCCGTCTCGCGCCCATCCCTTGGGCCCCGGATTCACCCACGCATAGAACCCGTCGAAAAACGCGGCATCGGATGTTGACCGTCGCTCATATATAAGCAGCGGGGGCGGACTCCACATGTTCGTTATGGTCCGAACCCGCCCCCATTCCGTGTGGTTTGCCTTGGGAAAAATGAATATTACGGGCCTGCCCTTATATTCGAGATAAGCCTCGCGACCCGGGGCGTTGGGATCCAAATAGGTGCTATTAAATTTCGAGAATGCCGCCAGCGTATCGTCCGTAACGCTCCCATTTTCCTGTTCGGTCTCGTCGTACATCATCGCGACTTTGAATTTTTCCTCTGCGGCGATGGTTTGTATTAGCGCATAGCTACGGTCGAGGAAAGGCTCCCGATCACCGTACCAATCAACAACGAAACCGGAAATTCCCAGCGTCTTTGCTTCCCTGATCTGCTTACGGATGTTTACCGGATCCTGCGAGGAATATCCCACGGAGATGTGTCTCGGGTGTCCAAACCAGGGCTCATACACCGCCAGCATCTGAGTCGCGCTCTGAGCGAATGGCATGTCCTGTTGAAGAGCTTGGTGAAGGTTGGTATGCGCGCAGCCCTGAAACAGAAAGAGGAACATGAGGCCGTAGACTGCTCGGGTTCTATGAGACATTATTTGTACTTAGAAGCATTTAAAGGACTTAGGGTTGCAGGCTGGGACGCCGTGGTTTAGGCTAAAGGATATCTCCCTGTCTCTACAATCTTCGCGGCTATCTGCTGGCGCATTTTTACCGTGTTAAGCGGATCTCGTTTCCCCAACCGCCGCAATATTGCCATGTGGGTGCGCAGAATATCACCCTCGGCAACATTCCCTACAATTTTTCTGGCCGCGGACTCTATCTTGTCCATAGCCTGGGAGACGTAAACCCCAGCCATTGCTATGGGAAGAGCGGCACAATCTGCGGCCATCTTTTGCGCCCGCAGGGCGCACGACTCCATCGCGTAGGTCTCAATCACCATATCGGCGATGGCACCCATGATTTCCTGCTCATCTTGAATCGCTTCCGCGTACTTCTGGCTAGCGACGCCGGCAACGAAGAGAGTTATTTTTTTTGCTACGGAAACGAGTTTACGTTCCTCCGCCAGAGGGCCGTCGAAGTCTTCACTCACGGCAGCGCCGGAAAGTATTCCGTCCATGAACTTTTTAATGGCCGGCATCAGCGCAAGCTGCCCTGAGGTTGCGCGCTTGAGCAGAAATCCTGTGATGATGAGGCGGTTAATTTCGTTGGTGCCTTCGAATATGCGATTGATGCGGGCATCGCGGTAAGTGCGTTCCGCGGGATATTCCTCAACAAAGCCGTAGCCACCATAAACCTGTAGGGCCTCGTCAACGACGAAGTCCAGCATTTCCGATCCCCAAACTTTCAAAATGGAACATTCGATCGCGTATTCTTCGATGGCCCTTCTGGTTTGTTTTGCGTAATCAACGTCTCCTTTGTCGACTGCGGCAAGCGCTGCGTCCATCATGCCGACGGTACGATACACCATCGATTCTCCGGTAAAAATTCCTACTGCCATGTCGGCAAATTTTTCGCGGACCAATCCGAAATCAGAGATCGTTTTGCCGAAAGCTTTGCGTTGTTTGGCATAGCGGACGGCGTTTTCGAGCGAAACGCGGGCCCCGCCAACACATGCGGCCCCGAGCTTGAAACGGCCAAAATTAAGAATGTTGAACGCGATAACGTGTCCCTTTCCAATGTCGCCCAAAAGGTTTTCTACGGGAACCTTGCAATCGTTGAGAATGACCGGGCAAGTAGATGAGCCCCGAATTCCCATCTTATGTTCTTCGGGACCGATGGCGACGCCGGGGAAGGTTTTCTCGACGAGGAAGGCGGTGAACTTTTCTCCATCGATTTTCGCAAAAATCGTGAACAGGTCGGCGAACCCGGCGTTGGTGATCCACATCTTTTCGCCATTCAGCGTGTAATGCTTACCGTCGGCGGACATCTCGGCACGGGCCGCGCAATTCATCGCATCTGATCCCGACGATGCCTCTGATAAGGCATAGGCACCAATCATTTCCCCCGTCGCGAGCCGGGGCAAATACTTTTGTTTCTGCTCCTCGGTTCCGAAATAGACGAGGGGTAAAGTTCCGATGCCGGTATGCCCTCCCCAAGTGGTGGCGAAGCTCGCGTATTTTGCAAGCCGGTCGGCAATGATGCAAGCGGTCACTTTGTCCATCTCCATGCCGCCGTATGCCTCCGGAATTTCCGAGGAACTTAACCCTAACTCTCCAGCTTTTTTGAGCAGATCGCGAGTGATCGAAAAATCCTTGCGTTCCATTTTTTCAATGTTGGGCACGATTTCATGGATCGCGAAATCTTCGGCAGTTTGAGCGATGAGTTGATGCTGCTCGGTAAAGTCCTCAGGGGTAAAAATCTCGCAGGGATCGCGATCCTCTATCAAAAAACTGCCGCCTGAAATGGCCATGGTACTCATTAAATCATTAACGACATCAGGGTTACACGATTAAGATTGGCTGCTTCTGTAGCGCAATCCGTATGTTTGATGGTGGTTTGGTTAGCTTTGCAGATTTTCGAAAATTCCGGCGGCGCCCATCCCTCCGCCTACGCACATCGTGACCATCCCGTAGCGTGCCTTCCTGCGTTTCAATTCCCGGATGAGCGTTGCCGTCAGTTTAGCGCCCGTACATCCGAGGGGATGGCCCAACGCGACCGCGCCTCCATTCGGATTCACACGCTCAGGATCAAGACCTGCTTCGTGGATCACGGCCAGCGATTGTGCCGCGAAAGCTTCATTCAACTCAAAGACGTCTATCTCAGAAAGTTTGAGCCCTGCGGCCTTTAAGACTTTCGGAATGGCAAATACCGGGCCAAGCCCCATCTCTTCAGGTTTGTATCCTGCGGTGGCAAAAGCAACGTATCGGGCTAAAGGCTTGATATTCAAATTTTTAGCGCGATCGGCGGACATTACTATCGCGATGGCGGCGCCGTCCGACATCTGCGAAGAATTTCCGGCAGTGATCGTCCCTTGAACATGAAATGCAGGTTTCAATGACGAAAGCGCCGCGATAGAGGTATCAGAGCGGGGGCCTTCATCAGCGGCGAAGTTGAGTTCTTGGCGCTTCGGCCCCGAGCCGTTTGGAGTCGTAAAACTTACGGGGACAGGGACCAATTCGTCGGTGAATTTACCAGCTTCGCTTGCCGCCAACGCTTTCTGATGACTGCGCAAAGAAAATTCGTCAGCGCTGTTTCGCGTGATTCCGAAACGTTGCGCCAGTCTTTCCGCGGTCAACCCCATGGAAAGATACACGTCAGGATAGTGGTCGACCAGCCAGGGATTTGGCGAAATTTTGTGGCCCCCCATCGGAATCATCGACATTGATTCCGTGCCCCCAGCAATAATGATTTCCGCTCCACCGCACATGATGCGCTCTGCCCCCATTGCAATGGCCTGCAATCCTGAGGAGCAGAAGCGGTTGATCGTCATTGCGGATAGTTCAACCGGGAGCCCGGCCCGTAACGAGGCTATACGTGCGACATTCATCCCCTGCTCCGCCTCTGGCATGGCGCAGCCCAGGATCACATCCTCGATTTCTCTCGCATCGATCTGGGGAACGCGTTCCAGGGCAGCTCTTATTGCAATGGCAGCAAGCTCATCAGGGCGAGACCCACGCAATGCGCCTTTGAAAGCGCGGCCTACTGGAGTGCGGACGGAAGAGACGATCACTACTTCACGCATTTCATACCCTCAAACCGCTTTGGGTGAAAAGTTCGAAATCTGATCCCTGGCGACTATCTTTATTGCGGCGGCCTCGGAACATCAGTTCTCGGAGGCGACAGCGGTAACTGTGAAGCTCCATCCAGTAATTGCCGTTCCTGCGGCGAGAACTGATCGAAGCGTCCCGACTGAATTGCCCGCTGCCGCGCATCCGGAGGCATGGCCCGCAACGCCTGTATAGCATTCCGCACCGCCTGCTGCCGCTGCGGCGCAAGCTGATGAAACTCGGAATGCATCTGTTGCGCCGTCTGTTTCTGTCGAGGCGTGAGATGCTCCCAGGTTTCCATGCGGTTTAGAACTCGCTGCTGTTGCTCCGGCGGACGCCTGTCGAAATCCTGCAAGCGTTGCTGCAATTGCTGCTGCCGCTGAGCAGGCAGTCGCCGAAACTGCGGATCACTCTGCAACGCACGCCTCTGCTGATCGGGAGGCACATCTTTATATTGCCGCAGCCACTGGCCAGAGTGATGTCCCTGCGATGGCGTTTGATTTTGAAATGGCGGGTAAGACGGTGGCGTGGGCCGCGGTACCAAATTACTAGTAGGTGGATAGGAATTGCCAGGTCGTGAATTGTACTGTCCAGAATTGTATGGTCGAGAATTCGAGGAAGGGGAATTTCCCTGCCGTGAAGCAGCCTGGCGAGAATTATGCACGGGAGCACTGGGACGAGGCGCAGCCTGTCGGGTTTGTTCCTTTCTACCATCGGCGAAGCTCAGTGTGCCGCCAGCGATAACAATCGCCAGCGCGGCAGCTACGCTTGCCCTCATGATGAAGTTAATTGCAAACACTCTGCCCTCCCCCCGGAGATCGCCAACAAATTATGGATTTGCCGTTACATCCTGCTGCACGTCCAAATCATCGAGCACATCAAAATCCGCGTATAGATCTTCATTCTTATCCAACGCCTGCAAATCGCCCACGGCTGTTCCAGGCACAGTGGCTACAGCCTCAGTAGTCTTGTGCCGGTAGCCATCATTCCGGAACCAAGTAACTCCCATCACCATTACCGCCGCCAACGACAACGCCATCGCTGGCTTACGGAGCCAGCCAAACCATGCAGCCGGTTGAGCTTTAGCGGCTCCTTCCCGCAAACGTGCCTGCATTCGAGTGTCGAAATAAGGGGAGACCTCGGGCGCCTCCCACTCATCGAGCAGGGCCATGGTCTGACGAAACTCAGTTAGCATGGTCGAGCATCCTTGGCAGGATTGAAGGTGCTGATCAATCTCGCAAGTGATCCCGCTCTGTCCGGTGGCCAGGTCCGGCATCATTTCTTGAATCTCGTGGCATTTCATGGTTGTATCTCTCATACAAACTCCTTCAACTGCACGCGCAAGGTCTCGTAAGCGCGAAATAATAGTGATTTAGTGGCTGACTCGCTCAATTTTAAAACTTCAGCAATCTGCTTGTAATCCATCTGCTGATACTTGTGCATGAGCACTGCGACGCGCTGCCGTTCCGGCAAATCTTGCACCCGTTGCCGTATCGCCGCCATGCGTTCCCGGCGCACTAGATTTTCTTCCACGCTCAAGTGCTTATCCGGAAGGTCAACGCTCTGCCCGGTATCTTCATCCTTCGCGTCGAGACTGACGACATTTTCGGGACGCTCGTGCCTCGTGTCGCGCGCATGGTTCACCGCCAGATTGGTGGCAATGCGATACAACCAAGTGGTAAATTTCGCGCTAGCTTCATAACCCTGCCGCGAACGGTACACTCGCAAAAAGACTTCCTGAGCTAAATCCTCAGCCGCCGCCGAATTATGCGACATGCGATACATAAAACTGACCATGGCGCGGCGGTACTTCTGCACCAAGAATTCAAATGCCGAGTCATCGCCCGCTTTCACCCGCAGCATAATGTCGGCGTCGGTTAATTCGGTTACTCCGTCGACAGGCGCAATTTCCGCTCGTGCAGAGGCCGACATTGCTGGCGCTCCCAGCATTCCCCGGTCAATGGCGAAGCTGCTCACCTCAGTGTTAACCCTTACCTTTTCGGAAAGTTGCGGGTCTTGGGGGTTTGGAACCAGCCCAGAATCACCTTCAGGAGAAAGCTTTACAACTGATTTCGAGGGTCTGGAGTCGCCGGGCATTCTAGGGTGGATCGGGGCTAAAAGCGGTCCCCGTCGTCGCCCGTCACAAGGCTACCACGGCAAATGCCTGTAGGATGCTAGAAAACCATGTAGGAAACCTGCCTCCGGCGCTATAGGCAAATAAGCATTAGCGGGAGACGGGAAGTTTGACGGCCAACCCGCCAAATGTTTGAATGGAATCGCGGGCGCTTAACTCAGCGGTAGAGTGCCACCTTCACACGGTGGAAGTCGCAGGTTCAAATCCTGCAGCGCCCACCAATAGGCCACCCGGGACTACCAGATACGCTCTAAGGACGCAAGCAAGCCGTATAGGCGGCAATGTCCACCAGGTCATCCAGCGTCAGCTTTGCTGCCGGAACCCGCATCTGCTGCGATAGAACGCCTGCGCGAGCGCCATCTTGAATGTCATAGAGTTGTCGCACCATGTAGCTAGGCGACCGTCCTGCGATTGACGGCACATTCCCATTGCCCCGCAGCCCCTGCCCGTGACATTTCGCACATGGAATCGTCTTCCCGCCCCCTCCAGTCGTGACCAGTACCTTCCCTCGTTTTAAGCTGCCCTCCGGAACGTAAGCGATGAACCCGGATGCGTCATCGCCCAGTTCGGTACGTTCCACGTTCTCCGGCGTTTCGATAATCCGTCGGCCAATTGGTTCGGAGGCGGCGGGGCTTGATGGAATCAACATCCATCCCGAAACCTTCGTCTTAGGTACAGTTTTGGTTTCAACCACGCGAATCCAGGGCTGTGGTTTCAATCCTGCAAAATATTTTGCCGCTGCCTGAACATCCTGATCGGTCACTTGGCTGGCAACCGCAATCATAGACGTGACCGGTTTGAGCTTCGCCTCTGAACTCTCGCGGACCCCACTCTTGAAATCCGCGATCTGACGGACGATGTAACCCGCCGGTAACCCCGCCAACCTGGAATTCTCAGGACGCCCTTGACCATTTGGCAAATGGCAGTAGCCACATGCATAGACCTTCGGCCTCCTGCCTCGCACCACCACTTCGGGCATGTTTGGATGTCCTGCGGGATGCCAATCCGGCGGGTTGAATAAATCAGTCACCTGTGCGCGCGTGAATGATTGATTGCTGCCTGGAACATGCAGCGCAGCCGCATCCGGGGTTTCTGGGTTAACCGAGGGTGAATTTATGGGATTGACCGCGTAAGCCCAATAGGGCGGAGGGCGTCGCGGCGTCTGCTGCGCTCTAGAAGTCGCAATTAACGATAAAGCCAAAACCAGCAGTATTGGAAAGGAATAACGACCGTCGACATTCACGTGCAGCGAATGTTACGGAGCAAACCCCCATGCAGTCAAACGGAAATCCTCGGCCTGTTATCTATCATCGGACAGCTGCCGCAAAAGTCATCGGCACATCGGCTTTGTCTGCTTCTGCGACTTTATACATCGCCCGGGGCGTGATGCTCATGAAGCTCGCCACGAATGTGTCCGGCATCTGCTGAATACGGATGTTCAAAGTATTCACAGCATCGTTGTAAAACTCGCGGCGGTCGGCAATCTCACTTTCGAGGCCAGTGATCCGTTTTTGCAGGGTAGTAAAGTTACTGTTAGCTTTCAGATCAGGATAATTTTCCGCCACCGCGAAGAATCCGCGCAACGCTGTGGTCATGGTCTGGTCCGCCTGCGCTTTTTGGTCGACGGTACCCGCCTGTTGATAGAGGTTGCGGGCCTGCGTGACTTTCTGTAGCGTATCGCGTTCAAATTCCATGTAGCCTTTGCACACATCGAGCAGCTTTGGCAATTCGTCGTGACGCTGCTTCAGCGAAACGTCAATATTTGCCCAGGCCTTATCAACATCATTTTTGATTGCGACCAGGCCATTGAAGATCGTAACCACGTACCAAATGATCCCGCATGCGGCGAAGATGACTACGATTAACGGCAGGATATTCATAAGCTAGTTCCTCTCCTTGAATTGCAAGACTAAAACCATCCAAAATATGTCGAAAGAATGTATGCGGAGAGCAATGTCAACGCGGGGCCTCCCCAGATCATGAGTCCGCATTTCCATCCTAAAGATTTCAATACATCCCGCTGACTCTTCCATGAAATATAAAACGTCTGTTCGCGCCCGCCCTTCGTTATCACCGTTGGCGGATGCAAGTCGAAGGGATCCACAGCGGTCTGCACCGCGGTTCCGCTTCCTGAGCTTAACGGAGTATCCATCACTCCAGCGACGGTCCACGCTCTCGGGCTGGTGATACCCGCTTTGAGCAAAGCCGCCGTAACTTTCTGCTGGCTTGCGGAAGAAACCTGAGGTTGGGGAGAACAGACGGCGTTAACAGGTTCGCCATCGCGGTGCACCCATCCGCCGCTGGAATGTACTGTCGCTAGCGCCGGAGTGAACACTGGTTGAAATGCAAATGGGGATGGAACAACTCTCGGCAAATCCGTCACCAGGCTGCGCACCGGAGTGTCGCTTACGGTCAACCCGTGATTTTCGGCGAGGGTACCCAAGATAAACAGACTGTTTTTCGGCTTGATACAGAACTCTTCAACTTTTGTTTTCTGATCCCAGTCGACTCCGTGCCGGGCGAGAAATCCTGCAACGGAGGAAGAGACGCCTATATTCGTCGAAAACAGCGAATTGCTGTAGACCTCACAAAAGTCACGATGTATGTCCATCTCTGCGCCCTGTGGATCGACAAGAAGTGCACCGGTATTATCGTCAATGTAGAACGGAACGTGCAGACTTTCATCGGCGACTTTTTCCCAATGTTGGTTTTTTCCCGAACCCCTGATCTGCCAAGCTACCGAACGGTGGTAATAGCAAGGCATCCCAGTCACCGGGGCATTGATGGTGTAGGGTCCGGTGGCGAGTCCGTTGACTTCAACCAATCCCATGGCCGCGGCACGGATGGTGGACGTCGGGGTGTTCTCAATCAATCTTTTTCGTTGCAGCAGACGAAATCCGCGGAAAAATATATAGACGCCGCTGACTCCAGCAAACACGGTAAGGCCCAGCAGCGAGCCACCGTTTGTGCGAACTAGAAAGCTTGCTAGACAGAAATTCAAGAGTCACCCGCGACCGGCTTTGACAGACAGACGCCGCTCCGAGCCTATCCAAACCAGCGGTTGATCGCAGCAACAACAGCATTTGCGGGCTTACTTCCGTAATAGATTTCAAACTCTTCATGCTGCGGGTGACCTTGGTAATCGCGCAGGGCCGTAGTTGATTGCTGCACAGTTGGCCTGATCCTAGAATTTTAGAGGCCCAGTCCTGCGCCCACTATCTTGATGTCAGATAACAACAAACGCCTCGACCGCAGCGAAATTCCGAAGCATGTGGAGCGGGCCGAAAAGCTATTGCAAAAAGGCAAGCCTGCGGAAGCGCTGGAAGAGTATCTCCAAGTGCTCGCGGCGGACCCGGAGAATGACACCGTGCGGCAGATGGCGGCGGACATTTGCCTGTCGCTGCAACGGGTTCCCGATGCGGCGAAGCTGCTGAGCGAGTTGTTTGAGCGGCAGACTAACGCAGGGGACGCTACCCGCGCCAGCCTCACCTACAAAAAACTTGCACGATTTTCTAAACCAAGCTGCGAGCAGCGAGTTCGCTTTGGGCAATTGTTAGAAGGCACGAACGGAAAATTAGCGCTTGAAACGTATGAGGACGCGTTTCAGGAATTGATCAAGCTCGATCGCAAGGCGGAGGCCGCGAACGTACTGGAACGCATCTCGACCCTTGAGCCCAGCCAAAAAAATCTGCTTCGGGGGGCTCAACTTTCATCCGAACTAGGGGATCACAAGCAGGCCGCTGCGGCCTACATGAAACTCTCCGGACTCGCGGAGAATTTAGGGCCGAACGCGATCCAGTGGATTGAGCGTGCTTACGCCGAAGACCCGGCCGACCAAAAGATCGCGATGGCTTATGGCAGCAACTTGGTTGAGCAAAATCAAGTGGGAGCGGCAATTTTTGTGCTCGCTCCTCTGGCTAGCGCACCGGGAGCCGCGCCGCAGGTTTGCGAAGCCTACGCCAAGGCGCTGCTCTCCGCCAACCGGCTCGCGGAGGCCGCGCCCGTCATCTGGCAGCTCTTCGAATTCGATCCCGCGACAATGAAAAATGTAGTCAACCTGATCGGTTCACTACTTGACGCGGAACAAGATGCAGATGCAGTCGAACTCGCCCGCAAGCTTGGCGACCATCAGCGGTTGAAGGGCGACCGCCGGGCTTATCTTTCCATGATGCAGGAACTGGTGGCCGGTCATCGTCCTTCTGCCGACTTCCTCGAGTTCATGAGTGAGTTATTCAACGCGTCCAATCGCGAGTCGGAATACTTCCAGACATTGCTCAGGCTTTTTGATCTGCACATCAGCCTGAACCAGTACGACAAGGCGGCGGATGCGCTCGACCGCTCCGCCGAAATCGACGCTTACGAGCCTCAACAACAAAAACGTTTGGAGATGGTCCGAGGAAAAATCGACGACAACCGATTTCGTGTGATTGCTTCTCGCTTCACCAGTCTCGACACTTCCGCCAGTCAAAGCCGCACGGATGAGAAGATGCTGGGGGCCTCCACGCTGCAAGACCTGATGTTGCAGGCGGAAATTTTGGTGCAGTATGGAATGCGTTCTAAAGCGATCGAGCGCTTGCAGCGTATCCAGGAGTTGTTTCCGCGTGAAGAAGAACGTAATCAGGATTTGCAGCAACTATATTTGACGGCGGGATTGACGCAGTCATTTAATTCGGCGAATAAACCAGCGGCTGCGCCTCCCTCTGCCGCACCAATAGCCGTCCCCGTAGTTTCGGCCTTGCCGCCTCCGCAAGTTGCTTCTAGCGATTCGGCAGACATGAACAGTTTCGCCCGCATTTCCGAAATAACCCGATTGTTGTATCGCCAGGGCACAGCCGACATGGTGCTAGCCACGGCAGCCAAAGAAATCGGCGAGAAGTGGGGAGCGGATCGTTGCGTGGTGGCGATGCGAAAACCTGGACTCATCGTCACCATGATGAAAGAGCGTTGCGGAGAGACCATGGATCCGGGCAGCATGCACTCCCTAGAAGAGGTGGTTTCGGCGGCACAAGATCTGGCGCTCAAGACTGGAACGTTGGCCGTTCCCAATGCAGCCAATTCACCAGTATTGGAGTCGGTGCGACAGAACCTGGAGATGTTGTCAGCCGGGTCATTGCTCGCAATCTGTCTCTCGGACGGCACCAGTCAGGTCGGCGTGCTAATTCTCATGAACACCGCCTCGCACCATTGGAATGCAAGCGACGTGATGATGTTAAAAACGCTGGGCGACCAGATCGTCATCGCGCTCAACAACGCGGGCCTGCGAAGGTTAGTCAAGAACCTCTCAGTTACCGATGAAAAATCAGGATTGTTAAAGCGTTCTTCGTATCTCGATTTGCTTATCGCTGAAACTGGTCGCGCGGTAAAAAATCGGAATGCACTCAGCATCTTGTTGGTCCGCATAGGAGAGCGGTCCGCAATGTTGAAGGAATTCGGCGAGGCGACGGTCGAAGCTACGATGCGGCAGATAGGACAGCTCTTTGCCGCCAATATCAGGCAGAACGATCTCGCTATTCGTTATGAAACTACAACCATTGCGGTCGTCTTAGGAGAAACGGCTGCGCAGGAAGGATTGATTGCTGCTGAAAAACTGCGCAAATTGGTCTCGAAAGTCACAGTCTTTGAAAAGGAAGTCCCAGTCGCTTTCCATGCCGGACTCGCCGAAGCTGTTCTCGGCGAGCAATACGATTCCGTTGACATCGTCACCGAGGTGATCAATCGGGCTGAACGCGCCTTGAATGTTTCCGCCACCCACCCTTCAGGCCACATAGAGACTCAAGCACCTACGCTTGCGACCGCAGCAGTCGCCTAAGGGCGATACCCGGTCCGGTTATCACGGGTCGTCCCTAAATGCCTGCGCATATAAGTCTCTACACCCGACCCAGCTTCGCGCTTATTAGCCGCCACGATTCAGCAACCGTTATCGTCCGGTGTGCTTTAATAGTCTGCGCATATGGAAATCAAAAATGTAGGAATTATCGGATGCGGCCTCATGGGATCAGGAATAGCGCAAGTCGCCGCCACCGCCGGATTCAGTGTCACCATTCTTGAGGTCGAGCAGAAATATCTAGATAAGGGATTCGCGGCGATTGAAAAGTCTCTAGGGAAGTTTGCCGAGAAGGGCACTCTGAAAGAGCATGTCCAAGATGTCCGGGCACGGCTGAAAGGCACAACGAACAGGCAAGATCTGGCGGATTGCAACATCATCGTCGAAGCGATCATTGAGAACGTCGAAGAGAAAAAGAAAATGTTCGCTTCGCTTGATGGCATCGTTAAGGCCGACACGATCTTCGCAACCAACACCTCGTCAATTTCAGTCACTGAATTGTTGACCGCCACGAAACGACCTGAGCGTTTCGTCGGATTGCATTTCTTCAATCCCGTTCCCCTCATGAAACTCGTCGAAGTAGTTCGCACCATCGCGACCTCGGACGAAGTCTATGAATCCACCTATGAGTTTGCGAGAAAGCTTGGCAAGGTTCCAGTCCGTACCAGCGACAAAACAGGATTTATCGTAAATCGCCTCCTGGTGCCGTATTTGCTGGATGCAATCCGCGCCTACGAAGAGGGTGTTGGCTCGATAGAAGATATCGATAACGCCATGAAGCTGGGATGTGGATACCCCATGGGCCCATTCACCCTGTTGGATTTTGTCGGGCTGGATACCACGTACTACATCACTCATGTCATGTTCGATGAATTTAAAGAGCGCCGATTCGCATCTCCGGCATTGCTCAAACGCCTGGTGATGGCCGGGTGGTATGGCAAAAAATCAGGCAAAGGATTCTACGATTATTCCGATCCGGCCAAACCAAAACCAAATCAATTATGAATTCTTTTGTCATCTTGAGTGTAGCGAAGGATCTCTACTTAGGGCAGTTCCCCTTAAATAGGGATGCTTCGCTACGCTCAGCAGAACAAGATACGGATATGTTGTAAGGCTTGACCGCAACCGGCCCACTACGTCAGAACAAAACTTATGAATTACGAAAACATCCTCGTAGAAAACAAGAACTCCATCGCGTATGTCACCGTCAATCGCCCAAAAGTTCTCAATGCATTGAATATGGCGACGATGGAAGAATTGCGCTCGGCATTCCACGAAATAAAACACGACAGCAGTATTCGAGTAGCGATCCTAACGGGGGCAGGCGAAAAGGCGTTTATCGCTGGTGCTGACATCGCCGAATTGGCTAGGCAAGATGCTGTCACCGCGAAGGAATACACGCATCGCGGACAGAACGTTCTGAACTTGATCGAGAATCTTGGCAAGCCTGTCATTGCCTGCATCAATGGGTTCGCCCTTGGCGGCGGGTGTGAAATGGCCTTAGCTTGCACGATGCGACTGGCCACTGAGTCCGCAAAGTTCGGCCAGCCTGAAGTGAAATTAGGAATCATTCCGGGATACGGTGGAAGCCAGCGTCTACCGCGCCTCGTCGGTAAGGGGATCGCGATGCAGATGCTGCTGGCGGGGGAAATGATTTCCGCGCAGGAGGCGCACCGGATTGGGTTGGTGAACGAAGTCACGGCCCCCGCAGATTTGGTTCCGCGTGCTGAGGCGATTGCTCAGAAGATTACCGCCAACGCCCCCGTTGCCGTTCAATACACCATGGAAGCTGTGAACAAAGGGATGGAGATGAATTTGGCGGAGGGATTGTACATGGAAGCTACGCTGTTCGGACTATGCTGTGCCACCGAAGATAAGAGGGAAGGGACGACTGCGTTTCTGGAAAAACGTCCTCCGCAATTCAAAGGAAAATGAAGTTCCGCACAGAAAAGATGAAGTGGCCGCCTTCGCCTGCTGAAGCAAATGAAGGGCACCTCAACGCCGCAGGTAAACGCTTCGCTCTCGTGGTCTCCCGGTTCAACTCGTTTATAACTGAGCGATTGCTTCAGAGCGCGTATGACGGTTTATCACGATCGGGCGCAAGCAAGGAAGACATCGATATCGTTCGCGTCCCTGGCGCTTTCGAGATTCCATCCGCCGCGCGCACTTTGGCTGAAACAAGAAGATATGATGCCATCATCTGTCTCGGATGCCTGATCCGCGGAGACACCGCCCACTACGATGTAATAGTGAACGAGGTCGCTCGTGGCATTGGACAGTCCGCTCAGGAGACCGGAGTTCCTCACTCTTTCGGCGTGCTCACCTGCGAAAATCTCGAGCAGGCGATAGACCGCGCCGGATTGAAGCTCGGCAATAAGGGATTCGAAGCTGCGTTAGCGGCGGTGGAGATGGCGAATTTAACAGAGGCGGTCGTTGGCAAACCAGCTCTCAGCTCTCAGCTGTCAGCTCTCAGCAAACCCCAAAATTTCAAATCAGAGTCGCGTCCAAAGAAACGTCGGGGCTAGTTTCTTGTACAGGTCATTCGCTCCTGTAGACTAGGCTGATGCTGACGGCTGAAAGCTGACAGCTGAATTATGGGTACTCGCCGCAAATCTCGCGAACTCGTCCTGCAAATGCTTTTCCAGGCTGATATGGGAAAGCAAGAGGCCAACGACGTGCGGCGCACGTTTTGGACTGAGCGAAGAGACGTCGGCGCTGACGTTCAGGGGTTCGCCGAAGACTTATTCCAGGTCGCGAATGATCGCAGCTCAGATATAGACGCGCTGATTGAGAGTCACGCCGAACATTGGCGGATGGAGCGGATGTCCGCAGTCGACCGAAATATTCTGCGCGCCGCCGTGGCAGAATTGGTGGGCTATCCCACGACTCCTAGGGCAGTCATCATTAATGAGGCGCTTGAAATCGCGCGTAAGTTTTCCAGTCCCGAATCCGTTCAATTCATTAATGGTGTGCTCGATAGCGTCGGTAAAGACCTAGAAAAAGCGAAAACAGCCTCTTAGGGTTCGCTGGGCCAAACGCGTCCCGCGTGGCGTTATGCTACGGCCTGACAGCGAGGATATCTGGATTGCACGTCGTTCCAAACGGGGCTCCCGCCGCGTTTCTGCACAATCCTAAGGGAAACGGAATCTGCTGAATGTCGGTGGCTGTGCCGGTATTTACCACGTGCACTGCCCCATCGGACGCGCCCACGTATAGTACCGTCCCATCGGGCGTGAGGGAGGCCTGAAGTGGAATCGCGTTTCCAGCCAGTCCGATGGCCGAAGCGGTTTGGTTGGGGATATCGAAAGTCAAAATCACTCCTAAGGGATTATTGTTCGCATCGCTCGCTAAGACGTAAGCCGTCGAACTGTCCCCCGGAACAATCAGCTGGCGCGGAATGAAACTACCTTGTCCCAAATTAAAAAATGCGGCGGAGTTGGAGATGGAAAGATTTCCGGCAATGAATAAGTTGCCGGGATTCGGACTCCCCATGATGGGGTAAGGCCGCGAGAATGCGCACCCAGTGCCTATCATCGTGGGGGTAAACAACTCGAGCCCTCCAGGTTCGAGTGCTAAAATTCTGCCGTCAACAAGTGGTCTGATGACGCGAGCGGGCGCTGTGGCCGGAGTATTCGTGATCAGAGGCGGGGTCGAGGCTGGCGGATTGTCGCATGTAGGGGCGATGGTTAACTGAGGAAGTGAGCTGTCCGCAATGTATCCGAAATTACCGCTGGGCAAAAATGCGACATCGCCGGCGCCTGCAGTCAGTGGAATGGTCTGCAAGGCATCAACTTTCGAATACACATATAACGTCGCACCGGTGCCAGTGCTAGCAACGATAAAAGCTTTGAGGCTGTCAGGTGAAAAATCGGCAGCGATGTTGGATGTGCCCGTGGCAACTTGAATCGTGGTGGCAGTGCTCGAAGCGGCGTCGTAAATAAAAATCTGAGGAATCGAATTCGGATCAGCCAGATCAGAAACAATCGCTTTGGTGCCGTCCGGCGAGATGCTAACCACCTTCCCAATCACCGCGGTTGTGGTGGTGACGGTGGGATTGGATGCGGAAGCGGCCAGCTTCATCAGTCCCTTGGCGCCAAATTCTCCCAGGTCTGTGCCGAGATACCCTGTGACGCCGTCCCGGCTGAAGAGAAATGAGTTTGGCGTTGTGGGCAGAGCAAACGCAGTTCCCAAGGTATTCGCCGGAAACGCAACTGGTACCAGCGTTGTTGTACATCCGGCCATAGCGCCGCATCCGGAACTGCTCACATACAGGGTGCCAGAGGCAGCAGCACTCGTTGAGGTAGCGGTGACCACGATGCCTAGTGAGGCTTGCGGATAAATCGGCAGCGACGGTTGGAAGCCGATATTACACGTGGGAGGTGTGCAGGATGCGATCACCGAAGCCCCCCCGGCCGATACTGCCGACGCCGTGCCTACGTCGGTTGTCGCGGCGGCGGCCACAGTTACCGATATCGGATTCGAACTTGACCAAGTCAGCGGTACGCCGGTGATCACATTATTCAAACTATCGGTGATGACAGTGTCAATTCTTTGAGTGGATCCGCTCGCCAGTGTTACCTGGTTCCCGCTGGCACCATTCAGTGAAAGTGCTATGGACTGCACCGGGCAAGTGACGAAATTGAAGGGAACGCTATTCACTCCGCCAACACTCGCGAAGGTTGAACTCACTCCCGGAGTCATGGCGGTCGCTTGCACTTGATTTTGAAACAGTCCGACAGGCATGTTATCGAGGTTTACAACCGGAGAATTTGTTGTCGTCCAACGAAATTGTCCGACGGATGCGGTGATGTCTGACCCTCGGCTCATGGCCGTCGCCGCATACTCGAACGTCTGTCCTTTACTCACGCAGGGAGCCGGGGGATTGGTTTGCGATGGGAGCGGGCTCACGACAACACTATCAATGTGCTGGTGAACGTACAAAGTCGTGGGCGGACTGTTGACACCTTGCGCTGACGCGGTGACCTGCGCCACACCGACAGGGCCAGGTGTACATACTTGGGGACTGGTGATCGAATCCCATGTTCCGGCGCACGCGATTCCGTTGGCCGCAATTGTAACTACCGCTGGATTGTTCGATGAATACGTAATAGGTTGGGTGAGGACCGCCTTAGCGCTGTTCTGCGCCTGAGCGGTGAAAGTCAGAGTTGCGCCGACATCGATCGAAGCCGACGTACCGGGGCTAAGGACAACGATGGTGGGCACCGGATAGTTGACCACTTTGGTGGCATTTCCGCTGCTGCAACCGGAGAGAGCGGCAGCGAGAACGATAGCCGCAGCGTACAGGAACCGGTGCCCGTTACCCATTCATCCCCCTACCGCGAGACGAGGCACCGAGCACCGGAATCAAGCTATATCGCAATAAGAGTTTGTACATTTTTAACGAGGGTAGATGCTCAAAGGGCCCGAGTTTTTATGGAAATCATCAGGGACGCTAGCGGCGCAAAAACCACATCACCCATCCGGCAAGAAAAACCCCGCCAACGAACATTACGAAGCAATACAGGCCGTAGCGAATCTGATCGCGCCTTGTGTTGCGTTGGGTGATTCCGAAAACAACGGATGCGAAAACGGAAAACAGCAATGCCGCATTGAAGTGCGATACCGCCAAGCTCATGGTTTTTTCCCAATCGCAATGTGGTAAGCGTCCGCCACACTAATAAAGTTCAGCAGTCCCGCTACGATAAGAAATTTGCTGCCGTAATCGGCAGTGGCGTGGGCGATCGCTCCCTGCCCCAAGTCACGGGCCAGACTGACGATGTACAGGCCGCCTGCACCTACATCGCCCACAAATCCTAGAATGTCGAGAATGTCGCCGCCGTTCGGCCGGTAGATTCTGCCATCCATCAGAATCCCCAGGACGAACATGGTGACAATCGAAATCATCAACAACAGCCCGCGAATCCAGCGCTTTTGAATTAAATGGCCCGCCCCCGGAATCAGCCAGCCAACCGCTGGCGCGACTACCGCTATCATGCTGATAGGTTGTGCCGGAAGAGGGGCCGTCACCGCGTCCACAGGTTTTTTAGTGATTGAAGAATTTGCCATTCAGATGATCACGATTTCCCGTTGAATTTTACCAGTTACTTCCGCAGTGTGTTGGCGCACGAGGACGTTCACTTCAAGTCGGATGCCGAATTCAGGCAAATAAATGCCCGGCTCCACCGAGAAACATGAATTTGGAAGGATTTGGCGCTCGTCATGAATCTCCAAATCGTCCATGTTAGCGCCGTTAGCGTGAATCTCGGTGCCGATCGAATGGCCAGTGCGATGGATAAAATAATCCCCAAAATCCGCCTCGCCAATGTGATTGCGGACCGCGCGATCTACCTCCCAACCCGCGATATTCTTATTCGCAGCAACCGCTTCTTGCACGGTTTTCACTCCCACATCACGCGCGCGGCTCACAACTTTGAAAACTTCCTCAAATTTTTCTGGAGGCGTTGCTCCAACGTGTCCCACCCAAGTGATGTCGTAAAAAACCGCATCGGGAGTGTCTTTCTTTCCCCAAACATCGAGCAAGACACAATCGCCTTCCCGGATTGGCGACGAACTCCCCGACTGCGGCGAATAGTGAGGATTGCCGCTGTTCTGATTCACGGCGACAATTGGCGGGTCCTCGGTGACCAATTTCTCTCGCGCAAACGCTTCCATAAACCATTGCTGCATTTCGTGTTCGTGAGTCCCGCCACTTCGAACGCGGCGACGGATTTCGCGAAATGCTTCCGCGGTAATTTGGTCGATGCTGTCACGGGCAGCGAAATGGCTCTGAATTTGACCTTCGCTCCAGGTTGCTTCGAACATCGCGACTAGATCGCCTGAGCTGACTACGTTCTTGCCGAGGCCTCGAATCAGTTCGAGAGTCCCTCCGTCAACTAGCGAAATATAAAAGATGGAGTTGTTGGGAGAATACTGCATAGCGATGTCCCGATGGTTCGTGAGCATCTTCTTGATTTTGTCGAAGAGCTCTTGCCACCCCGCATATTGATCTTTTTCCCCCGGCAGGGAGTCAAGATGCCCCGCCTCAATCTTGTGTACCAGTTTTTGCGGCTCGCCCTCGGCTGGAATTAAATAAAACCACCGCCGCGTGACCATCAGGCTTTTGGGCAATCGCAACAGGCGATAGGCGATGGGGTCGCGGTGATGGTGATCGTAGAAAAGCCAGGCATCGATGTTGCGCTCGCGCAGCGCGGCCTGAATGGCGGCAAGATTCATTGACAAGTCTTGATTCTAAACGAGGGTGTTATTTTCCGCGAATCCACTCATCAGTGCAAAGTCCTATCTCGGCGCGGCAAGAGTGGTCCATGATGCCGAAACGGAGTTACGGAGGAACGTGACAGCCTGAGCAGAGTTCGTGAGAATCGATGCAATCTCCGTTTAATTGACCTTCGACAGGTTGCTGCCGTGCGGTCAACCTGGAGAGGATCATAATTTGCCAGTGAGGGCATTTTTCTTCACTCGCGGATGAATTTTGATGGCGATTATCGTATGCGAATTCACGGGCCGGGTCTTGTCCCGAAAATCGAACTGCCTACGCGCACTTGGGTCGCTCCCTCTTCGATTGCCATTTCGAAATCGTGGGACATGCCCATGGACAGGACTTCCATCGCGATGCCTGGCAGTTGCCTCGCCGCAATGTGATTGCGCAGTTCGCGCAGTTTGCGGAAGTAAGGCCGTGTCTGCTCTGCGGATTCGGAGAACGGAGGAACGGTCATCAGTCCCATAAATTTTAAGTTTTGCCACTTCGGCGCAGACAACAATATGTTTCCAAGCTCAGACGAGTCGGCAGAAACCCCGCTTTTTCCGGATTCTCCCCCGCTATTTATTTCGATGAGAACCTCCAACTTCTTTGCAAGTTTTCCTGCTTCCGCGTTCAATTTTTCTGCGAGACGCGCCGAGTCAACAGAATCCACGGCCGCAAAAAGTTCAGCCGCTTTGCCTGCTTTATTGGTTTGCAGATGCCCAATCATGTGCCATTGCGTGTCTTGCAGGTCTTGGAGCGCGGCAATCTTCACGGCGAATTCTTGGACGCGGCTCTCCCCGAACTGGCGCAGGCCGGCGTTGTAGGCTTCTCGGATAAGCTCCGGAGGAAAAGTTTTGCTGACCGCGATTAGGGAAATGGTATCGGGACTTCTGCCAGCGCGGGAGGCAGCGGCGAAGATAGCCCGTTGAACTCGCTTGATATTTTCTGCAACTGGCATGAAAGGCGAAGTAATGGGGGACTGTTTCAGCGAGCGGTTCCAACCGGCCCGCCCAAGCGAAGCTTGGACGGGGCACCCCCGCGCTTGTATTTACATCATCGCAGTTGGAGGCGCAGGTTCGCTGGGATCGCCGGCGCTGGTCAGCGGCAGCGCGACTAATAGCGCCGCCAGCCCCGCCAGAATAATCATGCCTCCTACCAAGTAAGAGGGATCGCTGAAGATCTGCGGACGCGCCCACGCTGGAGCGAATTGTAATCCCGCCCAAACCAATCCGAGCACCGCTTCTCCCGCAATTAATCCCGATGCCGTCAGCACGCCGGAATTTTCTACGCGAGCCATTTGTGCGTAATTGTATCCGCGTCGCCTCGCCAGCCAATCTCCGACTGAGCGAAAAACTCCGCCCAGAAAAATCGCAAACGTCGTTTCGAACGGAAGATACATGCCCACCGCCACCAGCATGGGACTGCGTACCTGCATCATGATCATCGCAATGCCGAAGAAAATTCCTACCGCGACCAGAGGCCACGGCATGTTCCCGCCCACAATCCCTACCGCCAGCGTGGCCATCAATCCCGCCTGAGGCGCGGAAAGTTGACGGTCGCCAAACCCTATTCCTCCGGCTTTGATGTTGGCTTCGTGCAACAGCATCAAGGGGAAATACATCATCAAGCTCGCCACCACTACGGCAATCAACTCGGCCATCTGAATCTTGCGCGGCGTCCCTCCTAGTATGTAGCCCACTTTAAAGTCTTGCAGCAACTCGCCGGCTACCGCGGAGGAAACGCACACCACTGCTGCTACGCCCAGCACCGCGGCGACGCCGGAGGAACCCGCCACTCCAAGCGAAACCATGAGCAGCGCGGCTATGAGCAACGTCGAGAGAGTCAAGCCGGAGATTGGATTGTTCGATGAGCCGATAAATCCGACGAGACTTCCAGAAACCGTCGCAAAAAAGAACCCGACAATAAGCATTACGACAGCGGCCAAAACCGCAGGCCAGATCAAGCCCGAAATATGGATGTATAGAAAGCACATCAGAACGAACATCAGCGCGATTAATCCGAAAACAACTTTAGAACTCATGTATTGCTCGGTGCGAGTCAATTGCGACCGCTCATCCGCCGTCTGCCGCAAATCTGAAAACGCTTTGCCTAGGCCAGCGGTCAGACTTTTTCGCATTCCGTAAAGCGTGTAAGCGGCGCCAACCAACATTCCTCCAACGGCAATGGGACGCACGATGAATCGCCATACAGCGATCGCCATGGTCGCCCAATCATCGGGGGTATCTGTCGGTAAATATTGCCGAACCTGCGGGCCGAGAAAAAAAATAAGCAATGGAACCATCAATCCCCAAGCGAGAACTCCTCCTGCAAATTGAATGGACGCCAGTCTTAATCCAATGATGTAACCCACGCCCAAATAGGCCGGACTTACGCTGGGAGCGGCGAATGTGCTCGCACCTCCTGCCGCGAGAATATTTGTGTTGGCCCCCGTTCCCAAGCGAACCTGGCTGCGGCCCAACGATCCCACGGCAAAATGAAAATCGCGGTCCGACGCAAACAATCCAAAACGACCCAACATGTAAATTAATCCGCCAATTCCTATATTCCAAAAAAGGTATTTGGCAGCCTGCGCCCCTCGTTGTCCGGCCTTGTGAATCTCCGACGCCGCCACCGATTCGGGGAAGGGAAGTTCGGGATCTTCAACCATCACCCGCCGCACCAGCGAAATGAAAAGTACTCCGAGTACGCTACCCACCAAAATCAGCGCCGTGGATTTCCAATATGCGTCCCCCGGACGGAACGACGGCCACACCTTCGCAATCAAGAAAGCCGGAATGGTGAAGATGGCCCCCGCAGCGATTCCCTCACCGATAGAGCCCGCAGTTCGAGCGATGTTCTCTTCCAGCAGCGTTCCCTTCCACGCTCGCATGGCAGCCATGGCAATAACTGCCGCGGGATAAGTGGCGGCGATGGTGATTCCCGCGCGCAATCCCAGGTAAGCGTTGGCCGCCCCCAACACCACCGTCATCAGCAATCCTAAAAGCATTGCCCGCAGTGTGAACTCACGCATTTCGGCGTTTTCAGGAACGTACGGTTGATGCTTCTTGAGGCCCGGGTCTGGAATAAGGGGAGACTGGTGGCTCATCAAATGGCGTCCTCACGAGCGCTGGGAAGGCTCATATACAAAGGGCGCACCTTAGCATGATGGTGGGTAGCTTTACAAGTGGAAGGCGGTGGATATGCGGGGATGCGACATATAGCCGAAGGCGCTACCGCAATCGAGACAACGAAATTGCTTGCGCAACATCTCTTTTCAGCACCAACCCGAGGCGAAAGCTAATGTTACGAAGTATATTGCTGCGCAATGAGGAACTCCCCGTCATTTCATAGTATTTACGAGATATTAATTGCCGTAGGTTTTAGCTAAGTAACTTGCGACGTCGGTTTGAAGTTGCCCATAGTCGGAATGGATCGTCGCTCTGAGCGCTGCTTCCGGGGAACTTCCCTGTCCTAATCTGGCAAGAATACGTTGCAGGTCGCTCATGCCGTAGGTCTGATTGATGTATTGCACCGCGGCAAGAGATTCGTCGTATGCCAACGCCGCTTCCAGAGGAGAAAAATTCATAAAACTGCCTTCCAAGGAATTGAACGGGATTTCATGTTGTGAACGAAACAATTCCGCTAAGCGATTGCCTGAGGACGACAGCGATTTTGGTTCGATTGCCTGCGCGATGCCTTCGTTCAGCCATTGCGGACATCTGCCCGCCGAAAGTTGATTGATAAAAGAATGCGCCAACTCGTGTTTCAACACTCGCGCGAGTTCTGGTGTGATCGAAGTGATGCCATGAATTGGAATTCGCAATTTTCCGTCATTTAAGGCGCCGGTCCAAGAGGGCGCCTGAGTGACGTCGAAGAAGGCTTGGTTCGTGTACAGAACCACCGCGATGCTGTTTCGAGGCGCGACGCCAAGGTCTCGGACTAATTCGTTATATTGAGATTCGAGGGTGGAGATCAATTGCGCGCGCAACGACTCCGAGGTCTGCCCTCCTTCATAACGCAGGGAAAAATGGCTGGTTTCACGTTCTGAATAATCCGCCTCTACCCTCGCTTCCCGCTCCGCTTTTTTTAAGTATGCTTCGATCGCTGCGTCGGGACGAAACGATAAGGACTTTTTCCAGGAGGCAATCGCTTCTTTGTTGTGGTTCGTTGCGAACTGCGCGTACCCGAGCACCGCAAGTGCATCCGCCGAACTCGGCGCATAACGCACCGCCCGTTCGGCCAGTGAAATCGCTTGCGCGGCGTTGCCGGTGCGCACCAATAGCGCCGCATAATAATTCAAGAACGCAGGATTTTGTGGATCGAAATGCAGCGCCCGTTCAAAATCCGTACGCGATTTGCTGTAGTTTCCACGCGCGAATTCATTTTTTCCCGCCACATAATAACCGGCTCCAGCGACAATCGGATCGCCCTGATCAAGTTGGCTGAGAGTTTCGTAATCCACGGTGCCATGCCGAATTATGTGGTCCGAGATATCTAGACCGACGTTTTCAGTCGGAGCAAAAGCAGGAACTGTCGCCCCATGCGGGTCTGAAGCTGTTGCCAATTCGGGCACGCCCCCGGCTTCAATGCGTAGTACCGAACTATTCAGAATTGCGAACGACTCTTCCCCAACCTCGTATTCGAGGTGGGTCCCATTTTGGCGAACGTGATCGGCGAATATCGCTCGCCCGTTCTTAAGATGGATGATTTCCGCACGGACCGACCCAGCCACCGCTAGAAGGCAGAGCAAAACTTGTAATAAGAAGATGACAAATACACGCACGCAAGTGCATTCTAAAACGTTGCTGGACGTGACCCTAGGTGCCCAAGGTAACCCGCAAAATTCGCTGCATCCTGCTGCTACTGTGCGGTGGCCTCGCATATTCGCCGATGAAGTCGAAGAGCGAAGATGCCGTTCGGGGGCCTGCGAACACGCTGTATGAGCGACTTCGCACCGCGACGCTCGACGCGGCACGGGTATATAAAATCCGCGAAGCTTCTTTGGACCGGTCCTCCATACATATTTCGCTAAATGACGGCATCATTGCCTTCACCGTGGATGTAGCGGGACGCATCACGGGGGCATTCTTCTCAGGGGACGGCGAGGTGCTATTGTCGCCTCCGAATCAAATCGAACGATCATCGATGGCTCTCTTTACGCGGGCCGCGATCCTAGAAGAAAAATTTAGCAGCGCATATTTTCGCTTCAATGACGATATGTTCAATGAATTGCAAGCATCGCTCAGGCCAGCTGAAAATCCTGCGGCATTTGTTGCGCAGTGGGGCGACAATGCGCGGGGTTTGGCAGAAGACGATGCGCTCCGTCTGCTAGTGAGCTTCAGCCGCGCCCTGCCAACAGAAGGCGTACAGGATGCTCAATCCGACCCGAATGATCGGATGCTTCACGTCCGGGTGAAAGGGTTAAAGCTGGGAGTGTTCGATTTATTTTTCGACTCGCTGGCGCGTGAGCAAGTTTCCGCCGGACAGGTTCGTAGGTTGAATGGTCGAACCACTTACGACGTCTGGGCCTCGTTCGCTTCGAAGCCAACTCAGCAGGGCGATACAGCCTCCGAGATCGCTGGCGAAAATGAAGATCGCGGTGGCGTTGAAGTCTTGCATTACCTGATAGAGGCCGAGATAAAGCCCCCCACCGAACTCGAAGCCGCGGCGCGACTGCAATTGGTAGCTCACACCGCCGGGGCCCGCACCATCCTTTTTGAACTTTCGCGTTACCTCAAAGTTCGTGAAGTCACCGCCGACGGAATTCCGGTGGAGTTTATTCACAACCCCTCTCTGGATGGCACGCAATTAGATCGACGAGGCGATGATCTCGTTGCTGTTGTGCTGCCTGCACCGTTGCAGGTTGGTCAGAAAATTCAGCTTCAGTTTCAGTATGGCGGTCCTGTTCTTTCCGAGGCCGGCGGCGGATTACTCTACGTCGGCGCCCGTGGCACATGGTATCCAAATCGCGGATTTGCGAAGGCTGCTTTCGATCTCCAATTTAAATATCCCGCAGGGTGGACTCTCGTAGCTACCGGAAAGAAGAAAGAAGCAACTGTTCCCTCTGAGCACTCGATGCAGACCAGCAGGTGGATTTCGGAGCATCCGATTCCTGTGGCCGGTTTCAACCTAGGGAAATATTCGCGAATTACCAGACACGCCGGTCCGGTTTCTGTTGATGTTTACGCGGCCCCAGGCATGGAAAATGCATTTCCGCGCATGGCCGAGGAAAAAATCGAACCCGAACCTCCGGTATTTCCCTTATTTCCCTGGCATCGTGACTTTCCGGCATCAGTCGCTCCCATGCCTCCCTCTCCTTTGGCGCATGCGCAAGCCGTCGGTGATGAGGCAGCCCGAGCAGTAACGTTTTTCGCAGACCGCTTTGGCCCATTCCCTTATGGCGATCTTTCACTCACCCAAATGCCAGGTTCGACCAGTCAGGGCTGGCCGGGATTAATATTCCTCTCCAGTTTTTCCTTCCTAACGGCTGATCAAAAAGCCGCGCTCCACATGTCGGCAGTGCAGCAGACGGCGAGCGATGGCGTGATCGCGCACGAGACAGCGCATCAATGGTGGGGCGATTCGGTGACCTGGAACAGCTATCGCGATCAATGGATCGTAGAAGCACTAGCGAATTACAGTTCGCTCATGCTGCTGGAATCATCCAACCCAACAAAATTTCGCGCGCTCATGGAAAAATATCGCGATGATTTGCTAAGTAAAAATGAGAGTGGTTCGCGGATCATGGACGCTGGACCGGTTACGCTTGGCGCTCGCTTGAACTCGTCAGTATTTGTTGATGGATATGAAACTATTGCCTACGAACGAGGTACCTGGCTCTTCCATATGTTGCGTACCATGATGGGTGACGGCGAGCCTAAAACTAACCGCTACAGCCGCACTTCCAATTCGGAGCCATTCTTGCAGGCGCTCCGAATTGTGAGAGAACGCTATCAGACCAAGCCCATATCAATTCGGGATTTGCTTCGCGTTTTCGAGGAACATCTACCGCGCTCGTCGTGGCACGATGGCAAAAAGTCACTCGATTGGTTCTACCAGGGATGGATAAACGGGACCGCGATCCCCGCATTAGAGTTACACAATCTAAAGTACACAGCCAAGCCAAACTCCACGATTGTAGCGGGAATTATTAAGCAAAAAGACGCGCCCGACGACCTCATTACCTCTGTTCCTATCTATGCCTTGCGCGGCGGGAAGAATGTTTTTCTAGGAACAGTATTCGCCGACGGTCCAGAAACCCAGTTCCAGATTTCGGCGCCTTTTGTAACTCGCAAACTGCTGATCGACCCTGATCGCACCGTTCTCTCGAGGTTTCGCTGAGGCACTCTTTAAGCGCCCTGTGAGATAATCTCGGCATCGACCTAATGGCGTATGGGCGGCTTCTGATCATGATCTTTCAGCGTTCCCTTATTGTGTTTTTGGTGGTTTGCCTGGGGTGTTCGGCTCAGTCGGTACCCCCAGATGTAGTGCAGCGCATGGAACGCCAGATTCGCGCCTACTACACAATTCCACCGCACGTAAAGGTCGCTATCGGTCCGCTGAAACCCAGCACCGACTTTCCGGAATACGACGCTTTGACTATCACTTTTGAAGGCGTGGAAAAGAAACAGACTTACGACTTCTTGTTATCAAAGGACAGAAAAACCCTGTTGCGGATGACGAAACTTGACCTCACAAAAGATCCTTATGCGGATGTAATGAAGAAGATTGACATTAAGGGTCATCCTACACGCGGGAACAAAGGCGCCAAAGTAGTGGTCGTCAATTACGACGATTTCGAGTGTCCATTTTGCTCGCGCATGCACCAGACGCTGTTCCCTGAATTGCTGAAAGAGTACGGCGACCGCGTGCTCTTTGTTTATAAAGACTTCCCGCTTGCGGAAATTCACCCATGGGCAATGCATGCTGCCGTGGATGCAGGATGCCTGGCATCGGAAAGCAACGATGCTTATTGGGAATTTGCCGATTACATGCACGCCAATCAGCGCGAAGTGAATTCCGAAAACACCCGTACCGCTCAATTTGACGCCATCGATCGCATTGCTCTGAAGGATGGAGAGAGATTCAAGTTGGACAAGAACAAACTACAGGCATGCATAAAGGCGCAAAATGCGGAAGCAGTGAAGGCTTCGCTGAAAGAAGGGGAGTCGCTCGGAATGTCTGCCACTCCGACCCTTTTCGTGAACGGCCAGGAGGTGGAGGGGGCTCTTTCCACCGCCGACTTGCAAGGCATATTTGATAAGGCGTTGCAACAGGCGGGCGCTACACCGCCCGATCACGTGGAAGCGTCGGCGTCCTCGGCAAGCCATAGCTCGCAGTAGCGTCTTTCCCGCACCTAAGAATAGAACTGCATTTGGGAGGGTTTTTGGAACAAAGTCGGAAATTTGCGCGCCGATCTTCGCTGGTTGTTTTGGTTTTTATTCTGGTCTATACACTTGGCTGCACCAACAAACAAGCCGGTGGAAGCGACGTTGCTGCGATCGTCGATAGCCACAAAATATATTTAACCGACGTAGAAAAGTATTATCAGAACCAGACTGCCGGATCGAATCAACATCCCGTAGGAGAGCAGGCCACCACCGTAAAACTGAATATCCTTCACGATTTGATCGACAACGAGATCCTGATGCGCCGCGCGGAAAAACTTGGCCTGCTTGCGACCGATGAAGAGGTGGATCGCAAGATGACCGAGATCAAGTCCCCCTTCAGCGCCGAAGACTTCGCCGCCCGCATGAAGGAGAAAAACATTACCCTCGACGATTTCAAGCGCGACGTCCGGCGTTCTCTTACCGTCGATAAAGTGATGAATAAGGAGGTTACGTCGAAGATCAACGTCTCAGACCAGGAAATAAAAGACTATTTCGACGGACACAAAGCTGAGTTCAATTTGATTGAGCCGCAATATCATCTGGCACGCATTTTCGTGACTCCATTCCCAAATCCCGAAGCGCGAAACCAAAACAACAAAGCGCAAAATCAGCCGGAAGCGCAGAAGAAAATTCAAACGATCTTAAACCGGCTCGAAAGCGGAGATGATTTCGCGACCTTGGCGATGAATTATTCTGAGGACACGCAAACTTCCGGAAATGGCGGCGACCTGGGGTTTATGCCCGAGTCGTCGTTGCGCAATACCGATCCCGCTACTCGCGATAGTGTGTCGAAGTTGAAGGCCGGACAATATACCCCGATTGTTTCCGTCGTGAATCCTGCGAACAAACAGTTTATTGGATATCAAATTGTGAAACTAATTTCCAAGGAACCAGCGGGTCAGCGCGAATTCGCCGATCCTCGCGTACAAGAAGCCATCCGAACACAACTGCGAGATCATCGCGAGCAGTTGCTAAAGGCCGCCTACTACGAAGTCCTGAGAAACCAGGCTAAAGTGGAAAACTATTACGCCGAAAAGGTACTCGCCAGCAACGGCATCGCGAAGTAGGCCATCCGATTGGTTTGTGGCGGACTTGGCTAGGGTATATGACGACCAGTGAATTTGACCTCTCCTCTTTTCCCGCTGACCTTAAAATCGTTCTCGATCATTTCGATAAGAGCGAAAGTGAAGCGCGCACAATTTTAAGCGGGCTCTCAGATGGCCAGGCCAACTGGCAGCCAACGGAAACCGCTTGGAGCGTTTCGCAATGCGTAGATCATTTGGGCCGCACAAACTCCAGTTACGCTGCCTGCCTGCTTACGGCGTTGAAGGACCCAAGCGCCAGGAACAAAGTCCGTCGGGAACCGATCAGCCCGGGATGGTTCAGCAGATTTTTTATTAGTTCGCTTGAGCCTCCGCCAAGGAGAAAACTACGTTCCCCGCGCAAGATCGTTCCAGCCTCTCGGACAGGGAGGGACGCGGTCCTGAACGCATTCCTCCATTCACACGATGACTTGCGAGGCGTCATTCGAGACGCGACCAATCTAGACCTCAATCGCATTCGCTTTCGTAATCCGTTTGTTTGGTTTCTGCGCTTCTCGGTTGGCGCAGGACTAATGATAGTCACGGCGCATGACCGGCGACACCTGTGGCAAGCCCGAAGCGTTCGGGAAACCCCGGGATTCCCACCGGGGTGATGTTGCGGAGGGGGCGCCCGATGACTACTCCATCACCGCAAGTACATCACCGGCATTCACGCGCGCACCTTCTGCGACGATTTGCTTCACTGTTCCTTCGCTCTGCGCCTTTATTTCATTCTGCATTTTCATCGCTTCGACAACCAAAAGGGCTTGGCCGGACGAGATACCTTCTCCTTCTTTTACGAACACTCGCACTACCTTACCGGGCATGGATGCCACAATATGAGAGGCGTTGCCTTTCTTCCGATGTTGAGTATGAGAGTTGATAGAACGAGAGTCGACAATTTCAATGGGGTAGGGCCGGTGGTTGACCCAGATGCGAGTCTGCTTCCCGAGTTGGTCGCGGCGAATTTCGTAGGTCTTCTCTGCCACGATCAAAAGCAGGGCGTTCGTCGCGACCAACTGAACCCCAAGGGAGATGATTCGATCCCCCAACCGGAACGTCCACCCTTCTTCTTCCTTACGTTCGATGTTGAGGGAGAATTCTGTGCCCGCACTTTTTACCTTGTAGATCATTCGTACCTGCTGGAATGTTTCCACCTTGAAGTTCGAGCCGAGTGAACAGTGGTGCTTGCGGCAGAAGGCTCACGGAGTGAGGAAAATATTACGCCTGCTATCGCTGCAATCTCAGCGTCTGTTTCCTCTGATTCAATTCGGCCGGATACCGCCAGGCGGTCGAGATATCCGGTGTCAACTCTCCCGGCCCGAAAGTCAGGGTCGTTCAGAATTTGCCGGAACAGGGGCAGGTTGGTCTGAATGCCTCCGACGAACATTTCGTTTATCGCGCGCAACGAACGCGCGATGGCTTGTCCGCGTGTTTGCGCATGCGCGGTCAATTTGGCTAGCAACGGATCGTATTCGGGCGGCACTGTCCAGTTCTCGTAAATTCCGCAGTCCAAGCGGACGCCCGGTCCCGAAGGCTCGTGCAGCGACGTAATTTTGCCCGGGCTGGGAAAGTAATGGTTATCTGGATCCTCAGCGTAAATGCGGCATTCGATGGCGTGCCCGCGAAGAAGTACGTCTTCCTGGCGAAATGGGAGGTCTTTCCCGGCGGCGATGTTTATCTGGAACTGCACAAGATCAAGTCCGGTAACCATTTCGGTCACGGGATGCTCGACCTGCAACCGTGTGTTCATCTCCAAAAAGTAAAAGTTCTTTTCAGCATCGACTAGAAATTCGACCGTACCGGCGTTGGTGTACCCCACCGCCGTCGCCGCTTGCACCGCAGCCTCGCCCATCCGTTTACGCAAATTTCCATCGACGAATGATGATGGGCTCTCCTCCAGCACTTTCTGATGGCGCCTCTGAATTGAGCACTCCCGCTCGCCCAGGTGGATTGTGTTCGCATGCTCGTCGGCAAGCACTTGTATCTCGATATGTCTGGGATTCTCGATCGCTTTCTCGAGGTAAACTTCGTCGTCGCCAAACGCTCTTTGCGCTTCACTTTGGGCAGATTCCATCGCTGAGCGCAACTCTTCGGACGAGCGTACCAGGCGCATTCCTTTTCCGCCCCCACCGGCGGCGGCCTTGAGCATCACGGGATAGCCGATACTGTGCGCGATCTGAATTGCTTCGTTGAGGGACTTCAGGGGGTCGGAAGTTCCCGGAACGCAAGGCACCCCGTTTTTCTCCATTTCGGCCCGTGCTCTGGTTTTCGATCCCATGATCCGGATCGCGCGGGGAGATGGTCCAATGAATTTTATTCCCGCGGTCACACACGCCTCTGCGAATGCCGCATTCTCCGACAGAAAACCGTAGCCGGGATGGATGGCATCGGCGCCACATAGTTTCGCGGCATTAATTATTGCTGGAATCTTTAAATAGGATTCTGCCGCTGGCGCTGGCCCGATTTCGTAGGCCTCATCCGACATTCGCACGTGCAGCGCAGTGCGATCAGCATCAGAAAAAACTGAGACGGGAACAATTTGCATTTCCCGGCACGCTCGAATGATCCTTACGGCAATCTCGCCCCGGTTTGCGATGAGAATTTTTTTAAACATGGACTTTCGCCTGAGGGAAACGCAAATTCTATCAGTCGTACTTTTCGTACAAGATGGATTTGCGGTCCCACCCGAGGCTCTTTAGCAGATCACGGTTGGCCTTCACCATCTTATCCAGTCCACAGACGTAGGCGTGCATGTCGGTTCGTCCACTTGCGATCAATGGCACGTGGTCCTGCACGTATCCTCGCGCCCCGTCCCAGTCGGGCGCCCCTCGGCTAAGTGTCGGGACGTAGTGAAAATTGGAACTCTGGTTGGCAAGTCCTAAAAATTCAGCATGGTAGTAAATGTCTTCCTTCGTCCGGTTGCCGAAGACCAGCCACATTTGCTTGTTCTGATGACGCGAATCATCCGCTAAGAGCCAATGAAGCATGGAGCGGAAGGGAGCAACCCCCGTACCAGTAGCGATGAAAATCGTGTCTCGTACCGGAGGTCGCAGAATGAAATCGCCAAACGGCCCCTGGCACAGAATCTCGTCTCCCACACGCATGTCGCAGAGGAAATTCGACATGAACCCGTCCTGCACCCGATTCAAGCACAAGGCGAAAGAATTGTATTCGCTCGGAGGGGAAGCGATAGAGTATGCCCGGGTGATTTCCTCGCCATCGGCCTTTTTGTATTTGAAGGAAAGCCATTGTCCGGCAACAAAGCCAAATCGATGAATACCGGCCATCTCGAAATCAATATGCTTGGTGAAATCAGAAAGGGCCGTTGATCGTAACACCCGCGCCGTCAGCGTTTGGAAAGGGCTCATTGGATTTTGTTAGATGATTTGTACTGCTCTCCAGACGCAAGCCCCCTGCGATGATTCAGGTTACAAATTGCAACATCGATTAGTGGCCAGACGATCTCGACGACCAAGTTACCTCGATTACTATGGTGGTTCTTTTCCCCTTGGTTCCGTTGCCGGGCACTAAACCGCCAACCTATAATTGACTTACTCTGGTTCGGTTCTCTCTGGTTGCAGGTAGGTGACCGCCGAGGTGTGTTTGCCTCCGGCAGAACGGTTTGCCATGCGAAAAATCCTGCGACTTATTCTGATGTCCGCCCCCGCCATCGCGACCTCCTTTACCGCCTCTGCAGCCTTGCATGCCCAGGGAGAGGCAGCCATCACCGCCACGGACGACAGCGGGCATAGGGTCTTCGTCAACGATGCCCCGCCGTTGGCCGAGGGAAAAAGACGAAGTTCATCCATCCGGCAAAGTTCGCTGGCTTATTGGAGCACTGCCGATCATCGCTGGAAGTCCGTTCCAGCAGCGAATGTTCGCGCCGCTCGTTCAGCTGCGGACGAAGTGAAGGCCATTCTGGCGAACCGCTCACAGCGGCAATTACAAGCGTCTCGGGGACAATTCACTCAGCGTCAGATTGAGGCAGCCATCGATCAAGCCGCGCGTCAGCACAACGTCGACCCCAGCCTTGTGCGCGCAGTGATCAAGGTCGAATCCAATTTCAATCCCAACGCAGTTTCTCCCAAGGGAGCAATGGGACTGATGCAGCTTATGCCGGGCACCGCGCGCGAATTAAATGTGACCAACCCGTTCGATCCGCAACAAAACGTGGACGCCGGGGTTCGTCATTTAAAGCACCTGATGGAGAGCTACGGAGGCGACGTCAGCCTGACTCTCGCTGCCTACAACGCAGGAGCCGGTGCAGTGACGCGCAGTGCAGGTATTCCGAACTTTCGGGAGACCCGCGATTATGTCAATCGCATCACGACACTTTATCGCGGCGCTCCGGGAACGATTTCGCGCAATCTGAGCGCTCCCTCTTTTTCTCCAGTCCATGTGCAGCGAGACGCGCGCGGCGTCCTCTACTTCAGCAACACTGATTAGTAACTCACTTTATGGCCGAACTACGTTGTTCAGACGGCGATTGCGAGCGGACTGATTGACCAAGCTTTTCTCTTCCCCACGTTGGTCAATCGCGCTGTTGCTGCTGCCGATCTTCGCGCACGCAAGCACACATAAGTCAGATGCGTGGGCGCATAATCAATATTCGATTGCAGAAGAAAAATCCCAGGCACTCCAAAATCTCGCGCCGGATGAACAAAGTCGCCACAAATTTCAGGAAGTGATCGATTCTTACCGCCGCGTTTATTACGGATGCCCAACTTCATCGAAAGCAGACGCCAGCGTCTTCGCTGTAGCCGAAACTCTCGCCGAGATGGGACGCCGTTTTCACGACGCCAATTTGTCGCGTTCAGCTATCGCGCAATATCAATTTTTGCGCCTCGAATATCCCGGCAGCAAATATCGCTTCGAGGCATTGCTGAGCGTGGGGCGCGTCTACGCCGACGATTTGCAAGACTCGACCAAGGCAAAATTTACTTTCGAACGATTCTTGAAAGATTATCCCCGGAATCACTTTGCAGACGATGCCCGCGCGTACCTGGTGAAATTAGTTTCTCCTACATCAAACCCAAACGATGCAAAAGAGCCCGATGGAGAATTTGCAAAGGACACCCCTCAGCTTCATAGTCCTAAAGAGTCCTCTCCGCTGAGCACCGGGACGTTGGTAGCACATGATGACAGCGACGCCGTGCACATAACCGGAATTCACCATTTTTCAAAGAATGGATGCACCGAAGTTGCCGTTGACCTCGATCGCCCGGTTTCTTACACTTCGCAGCGGATGGAAAATCCCGATCGCGTCGTCTTCGATGTTGACGCGAAGCTTTCCAGAAAGTTGAACGGCAAGATTTGGGATGTAGACGACCAACTATTAAACAAAATTCGCGTCGCGCAGTTCAATGGTCGGACCCGAATCGTCCTTGAGATCGGCGAGCATTCCGACTTCAGCGCCGCCATCGAAAGCGCTCCTTCACGTTTAGTCATAAATCTGAAGGACAGCTCCGCCCACAGCATGTCCCCCGCGAAACGAATTGTGGAAGCCGACGACGAAGAAGATGCGATCGTCCCGAATAAACTTCGTGTGGGAACGAGCCTGCCGCGTCCAGGTCAGCACAGTGCCGAGAACTCCGGTAAGAAGTCAGGAGTGGTGCTGGCGGCCTCCAAAGCGCAAGTCTTAGATGAATCGCGCACGGAACCGCGCAGATCGCGTCCCCTTGATGTTCGCGAAGCCCAGCCTACCGCCCGGGGGGACCGTTCTCTGATCCGCGCCCTCGGGCTAAAGATCGGCAAGATCGTGATTGACCCCGGCCACGGTGGTCACGACACCGGGACCGTCGGCCCGCGCTCACTTGAAGAAAAAGATTTAGTGCTCGATGTCAGCCGCCGCCTGGGCAAACTTCTCGAATCGCGGCTGGGTGCACAGGTAGTTTTCACCCGCAAAGACGACACCTTCATCCCATTGGAAAGGCGAACTGCGATCGCCAACCAGGAACAGGCGGACCTGTTCGTGTCTGTTCACGCCAACTCTAGTCACGACCCGTCGGCCCGCGGGGTCGAAACCTACTACTTGAACTTCAGCTCTTCCCCGGACGCACTCGAAGTCGCAGCTCGCGAAAACGCCGTATCCGAAACCTCCATCCACGAACTGCAAGATTTGGTGAAACAGATCGCGTTAAAAGAAAAGATTGAGGAGTCGCGAGAATTCGCTTCCGATGTGCAGCAGGAGTTGCACACCGGCCTGGCAGCAAAAAATCCCGGCGTGCGCAATCGCGGAGTAAAGAAGGCCCCATTCATCGTCCTGATTGGCGCGAACATGCCTTCCATTCTTGCGGAAATTTCTTTCGTGAGTAATCCCGGCGACGAACGCCGTCTCCAAACCGCAGCCTACCGCCAGAAAATTGCCGAGTCACTATACCGGGGTATCTCTAAATATGTGGGAGGCCTGAGCGGAATCAAGGTCGCCCGGATCGAAAAGACCTCCGCCCAATAGTCTTTTCACCTGCCAGAAATCTGCCCGATGTTTCTTAAATACAACTTTTCCATTGCGGCTAAACTTGGAACCTTTGTTCGAAGTATGTAGTCTAATGACATAGGTTTACATGAAAATTCCGGCTTTTTTACTCGCCGCAATAGCCGCATTAATATTCTCGGGCCAGGGTTTCGCGGTAAACTCCGCCGAAAAGCCCACCGAAGTTCTTCCCAATGAATTCAGCGGTTGGACTCTGTCATCAAATACACCCGTCAGTAAGGACCCAGTCTCTGCCGACCCCCTTAATGCCGCAGTGTTGCGGGAATATGGCTTTTCCGATTTCTCCTCAGCAGTCTATCTACGGGATGATGGCCGCAAGCTTACTGTGCGCGCCGCGCGCTTTCAGGACGCGAGTGGCGCATACGGCGCCTTCACATTTTATAAAACTCCAGAAATGCAAAAAGAAAAGATAGGAGATCAGGGCGCATCTTTTAACGAGCGTGTTCTTTTCTATCGGGGCAACATTCTCATTGACGCGCAGTTCAAAAAACTTTCTGCAATGTCGGCAGCGGAGTTACGGGACTTGGCTTCTGTGCTTCCGCCGCCGCCGGCAAACGCTTCGGGACTTCCTGGTCTGCCTGCATACTTACCCACCAAAAATTACGTTAAAAACAGCGCCAAATACATCGTTGGCCCGGCGGCTTTGGAAAAGTCCAGCGCCCCATTGAGCGCGCAACTTGTGGACTTCAGCGCTGGGGCGGAGGCGGTGCTCGGCGACTACACCACCGTTGACAATCCCAATAGCCCTGCCAAACTTCTGCTCATTTCCTATCCGACACCGCAGATCGCATTGCAGCATTTCAGGAAAATCGATGCGGACCAGCACCAGCAACCCGCTGCGCCAGACCTGCCTGCCACTTTCGACAAGCGAACCGGTCCCATCGTGGCCGTCGTAGGCGGGCCTGTCTCTCCCAGCGATGCTAAGCAGCTTTTGTCATTGGTAAATTACGAAGCTGACGTGACCTGGAACCAGAACACTTTCTTTTCGAAAAAAGATGATCCCGCCAACCTGATTGTGAATTTGATTTACCTTTGCGCCATCATCGGGGGCTTCGCGGTCGTTTCTGGGGTCGCTTTCGGCGGAGTTCGAATCTTGGCCAAGCGGCTTTTCCCCGATAGATTTTTCGACCGTCCCGAGATGGGCCTTGTCTCGCTCCATCTGTCAGGGGATGGAAAGATCCCCCGTTCTGAGGCCTAAGTTCATCAATCAACACCGTTTAAGGCTTCGGAACCAGCCATCTTCTCAATTTGAAGCTCTAATCTCGCCGATCACCGTCTTTTGTATGTTGTTGAAAACAATGATATTTATTTCACAAAAAGTCCTTGACACCCCATTCTTGTGCCCATAAGATTTCGCCAGAAAGTTTTAGCGGCATTCTTCCGTTGAAACTATTCTCCCTTGAAAGAAAAGGCCGCCCTGTTGCCGGGCGGCCTTTTCGATGGAACCAATAAATGCATCGCGGGAGCAGTCCCTACTGAATCGCTCGATGAGTGAAGCGAATTCGTACATCCCCCAGTAAATCTCGCCGGCGCTTTCTAAATTCGGTTTGCTTAGGTAACATCCGAAAGTTGGCAGAAGGAATTGTCGAATTCGTACGGTGGAGGAGATCCCAGCATGTTGAACTCCCGACGTGGCTTGCTTCGCAGTATCGTCAAATTTGCACCGGCCTTGGCAATTGTTCCCGTAGCAAACATAGCGTTGGGGCAGATTGGGCAGACTGGGCAAACTCCTCGTCCGATGCCATCGCCGCATGCGCCTAATCCGAATTTTCCTCCTGGGTTAGACGGGCCGGACATTCGGCCGGGTTCAAAGGGAAATGTTGCTGACCCTCAAATTCAGGTCCGAATCAAAGCGGATGTGGAGCAACTTTTTGAAATGGCATCGGACCTGAAACAGCAGGTCGAAAAGAGCGATACCAATTCCACCCTTTCGCTGTCGCTGGTCAAGAAGGCGCAGCAGATTGAAAAATTGGCGAAAGAAATCAAGAATCTTGCCAAGGGCTAAATCTTCAAGCCGCAGTCCGGGTCGAATTTGGTTTCAGACCGAGCTGCAGCCGTATCACTTCCTTAATTTTGGTTACCCTGTGTGCCAGGTGAAGTTTGGCTGAGACGCTGAAAAGTTTGTAGCTCTTGTGATTGCTCAGTTAAGCGCTGCGCTTTGCCATAGGCTTTTGCCAGATTGAAATGCACTTCCGGACTTCCGGGAGCAAGAGTCTCCGATTCTCGCAACTCCTTCAAAGCTTCAACGTTATTTCCCAGTTCAAGCTGTGCTCTGCCAAGTAGGTAATGGGCCTGAGCTGATTTCGGTGCTAATCGAGTGGCTTGTAGTGCTGGAGCCAGCGCGTCGCCAGGTTCCCGCTCTTGGAGTGCGGTCGATGCCAGTGCTATGTAGGGCAACTCGCTTTGCGGGGAAATCTTCAATTCTTCGCGCAGTTGTGTCTTGGCCTCATCGAATCGCGAAAGCGATGCTAGGCCGACTCCGTAAACATAATGAAGAAACGGGGTCGTCGGATATTGCGTCAGAAGGAATTGAATTTGCAGGAACGCTTGATCATATTTACTACGCTGCAAAAGCACGGCTATCGCGCCAGCTTTTTGCAGCAGGTCTCTTCTGGAGCTATCCACCTGTTCAGGGAAAAGCGAAATCCGCAGCAATGCCATCCCCAGCGCGAGGTCGAAGTCTTTTAGACCTGTTGTGGATTCTGCCTCAGAAGCCAAAATTCTTACCGCTTCCTCGTGATGGCCTACTTGGTTCAGCAACACGCCTAGTTTGTATTTTGCTTCTTTGATGGATTGCTTACTGCCGCCCATGCCGAGCTCATTTCCATGCTGTAAGTGGATTAGGGCATTTTCGTATCTCTTAATTTGAAATTCACAAAGACCCATCATTGCCCAGGCGGTGCCGTTGTTGACGTTTCGTACCAGATAAACCCCCAGCTCAGAAATAGTCTCGTCACATTGCGAGGCGGAGTAATAAAGAGTTGCGAGTTTCCAACGGCCTTCGTCCCATGAGGGATCCAGTTGGAGACCCTCACGATAAGTTTTGATTGCCGCATTAATGTTTCCGGCTTCCTCGAGTGAACTTGCTCGTGATGATAGTTCTTGCAGTTCAGCGGTTCGTGAACTTGAATGTTGCGCAGCGGGGGCCATTGCCACGGTACTTCTCGAATACAGCTCTACGATTCTCGCCTCCCGAATCGGTGAACTTTGGGCGATGATTGGCGCCCGATTCTCGTTATCAACAAATTGAGAGCTTCGAGTCAGAGCTTGTTCGCTGAGCCTTAAAACTTCGTGAGCAGCTAGGGAATCCGGATTAAGATTGACCGCTTCCCTGGCGGCCTCAACTGCGTTTTTTAAGTGAGAAGCATGCAGTTCGATTCGGCTAATTTCAATTCGAGGCAGTTCACTTGCCGGCGATAATTTTATTTCCGCTCGTTCTTCGTTTAATGCCTCCTCCAGCCTGTTAAAGGAAGCCAGAGCTTTACCAAACTGATAGTGAAGATACGGGGTCTGAGGGAAGGCCTGCAGAAGACCCCGAAACGATCTGTCAATTTCCGTCGCATTACCGCGGGCGAGCGCCGAGAAAGAATCACTGGCCGCATGCAATAGAGCGTCACGAGAGGGGTCGATTTCCTGCGGCAGAAGCGGGACGCGCAGTAACGCCAGTCCCATGGCGATTTTTACCTGCTCCGTGGGTTCATTCACAAAAGAGTTTTTTAGGATGGAATACGCCTCATCAAAATCCCCGGCGCGAATCAACAGCAACGCGACATGAAACTGCGACACGCGCGCGATTTCGGGATCGTCCGAGTTATCAAACACCTGTCCTTTTTTTAGATCCGCCAGTGCGTCCGTGTAATTTCCCGTCTCAAACTCGCACAAGCCGAGAAAAGTCCACGCGCCTCCCATCGCTGAATCCAATTCCAGCACCCGCTTGAGAGGGGGAATTGCTTTAGCATATTGTCCAACGTCGTAGCGGAGTGTGCCGAGATACCACCAGCCCTCTTCCCAGTCGCCGCGGATCTGCACCGCCCGCTCATAATCGCCAAGCGCCTTTTCAACTAGGCCTGCTTCGCGCGCGGCGGCTGCCGACTGCGCGACCGTTGCAAAGGTGGTGTCGTTCGATTCAACGGCGCTCTGGCTCGAGCTGGCGCAAGACAGCGCTAGGAATAAACCGAAGGTACCTAAGTGTAAAAGCCAGCTTGCCTTGAGGGACATCCAAGTCACCCCATCATTTTACTGTGCAGCAACAGGTGCGCCTGGTTGGAAAAAAGTCGCAGTAGGTATGGTGACCGATCCGATATCTCCAGAACTTGCGTCGCGCACGATTATTCGAAGTTCGGAAGCCTTGGGACTAATTTCGAGATGCTTGCCCAGCACGACCGCCTCGTTTAATTTCGATTCATACTGCGCTTGGTCTAGGTTTATTCCAACATGTTGCTTCTCGGCCGCAAGAGTGTTGGCGGCGCCGTCGCGCTGGACGAAGAACAAATCGACGGCGCCGACGCGATGATCTTTGGCCATCGCCAACAACAACTGCTTGGGATCGAGGCCAACGTGAAGTTCGACCGACCGACTTCCAGGCGCCGCTTTCCCGCTCACAATCATCCCTACGGTCGTCGCGTCCAGCGGGCTGCGGGCGGCGTCCAGCAAAGCCAGTTGCGCAGCCTCGTCACTCGCCGGGCGATCCGGCACGGCAAAATAGCCTTTGCGGTAGCGCAGGCGAACGTTCTTTCCTTTCACTGCCACTTTAATTTCGTGAAATTTGCCATTCCATTTTCCATGGTTCGGGTAAAAGCCGAGAGTATAGGAATAACGTTCATCATCGAACGCCCGCCGCAGTGCGCCAGCGATGTCGTTGTTGCCGAAGAACGCCTCGCCACCAGTTGCCGCAGCCAGCATTTGCTCGGAGTCGCGCAGGCTCGACCGCGTGAAGAACGACGGATTGCCTTTTACGCAATCCATGCAATTCAAATTATTGTTGCTGACATCGAACATGCCTTCCGGCAACAACCCGCGAACGTCTATGGGATAGATCACCATGTTTACGCGGTTGAGCGCCTCGGCCGTGCTCTTAACTTCGATTTCGAGCGATCTGAATTCGCGGTAGGGAACGCCAATATAGCCGAGTTCGATTTGCAGCGGGAAGCCACCCGAAACCCATACCAGGCTTTTGCGACCCGGAACGGCGGCAACGTGGTCAGTGATCGCGCGCAATGCCGCCGCAGTCATTTCTGCCCGGTCAACCATGCTGGCATCGGCGATTTCCGCATTCGCGTTGTTGACGCGCTCTTCGAACTGCCTCCAGAAAGGATCATTGGCGAGCGCCGGAAAGGTGAAGTCAGCCGGATTTGATGAATCAAATGCAGCCAGTTCCCGCGGGGTGAAGTGGTTCACGGCGTCCACCAGTGCCGAGGCGTCGCGGGTAAATTCGTGAAGCAGGATTAATTGGTTGGTCAGCCCGTAGATCGCAACGTGATCTTGCGGCCTCAGCGATTTTAAAAACGTGAGAATCTTTTGTCGAACGTAAACCTGATCGTTGACCGAACTGTTCAGCAGATCGAAAAGAATGACCGTGACTGCGCCCGGTTCTTCGCCCTTCAGGTCGAATCGGTTGGTGAAAACATTCGGAGGCAATGTGGCAGGGGCAGCGTGAGAAGGACCTCCGCCAAAGAACACCGATATATTTTGCGGTTTGCTCTCATCCTCAATGGAGAAGTCGTCCTTGCCAAGGTTGGTGACGGGGTTGCCCTTCTTGTCCTGCACCACCACGCTTACTTGCACCAGCCGGGCAGTGGAATGGATGACAGGGGCGGGCAGCGCTGAGGTCTGTGCAGACGACGTGCCTGCAAACGCAAAGCAAAATACGACCGAGAACCAACTCAACAAATTAATTCTTACTGCCATAGTGAGTCCTGCGTACGTTCAATCCACGAGGCTGTGCACCTTGTATATAGTGATGCTATCGCGGACACAGACGCGCAAGTTTAGATCATCCTTGAATATCTCACCGCAAAACTTTTCTCGCCGCAGTTTTTTCCGGGGCTTATTGGGAGCGGCGCTTTACAGCCGCGCACAACGTCTTTTCGGCGCAGCAGCTTCCGCGCCCATGTTTGAAGAAATCCAAGCGGTAGCTAGCGGGATCCATTGGGTACACACCGCAGGAAAATCCCCCCAGAAGTATTTGCCGGAAACCAGCGGCGCGGGCTGCGCCTTTCTTGACTACGACAACGACGGATGGATGGATATTTACCTGGTGAATAGCGGGAAATGCGATTTTTATAATCCAGCCCTGCCTTTATCCAACGCTCTATATCGTAATAACCGCAACGGTACCTTTACTGATGTCACCGCGAAAGCAGGCGTGCAGGGCGGCGGCTACGGGATGGGCGTCGCCGTGGGAGATTACGACGGCGATGGATTTCCCGACCTTTACGTCACGCAGTACGAACGCAGCATTCTGTATCACAACAATGGCGACGGCACCTTCACTGACGTAACCGCCAAAGCCGGCGTGGCCGCTCCGGGATGGAGTTCAAGCGCCGTGTGGTTTGATTACGACAACGACGGCAAGCTTGACCTATTCGTGTGCCAGTTCGCCGAATTCAATAAGGGTTTGAGTTGTGGCGTCGATCCAGATGGCACTCATCATTACTGCATTCCGCGAATTTTCAGGCCGCGTCCCAGTTGGCTGTTTCATAACGACGGCGACGGCACGTTCACTGACGTCAGCCATGAATCGGGTATCGCGGCTCATCTGGGGAAGGCATGGGGAGTCGTAGCCACCGACATAAATAATGATGGCCGCATGGATCTCTTCGTATCGAACGACACGGTGGCAAACTTTCTCTTTACCAATCGGGGTGGAAAGTTCGACGAGACTGGACTGGCCGCCGATGTTGCCTACAATCCCGACGGCAGGGCCCGGTCCGGCATGGGCGTCGATTCCGCCGACTTCAACAACGATGGCTGGATGGACCTCTTCGTCGCCAATATTGACGAAGAAATTTTCTCTCTGTATCAGAACAGCCACGATGGGACTTTCGAAGACGTAGCCATGCCGGCCGGCATCGGCATGGCTACCCGCTGGTTAAGCGGCTGGGGGTTGAAATTCTTCGACTACGACAACGACGGCTATCAAGATCTAATTCTAGCTAACGGATTTCCCGACGACCTGGTCGAACAATTTTCCCATCAGGTCACCTACAAAGAACCGCTGCTGCTGTTTAAGAACGATGGCAAGGCTTTTAAAAATGTTAGCATCCTTGCCGGCCCAGTGTTCTCAAGATCGTTTGCCGCGCGCGGGCTCGCCATCGGAGATTTCGATAACGATGGAGCTCTAGACATTTTGATTTCCAACAATGACGGCTCTCCAATTTTGCTGAAAAACAACGCGGCCCACGGCCAACACTGGCTGGGAGTGCGTCTCGTCGGCCGCAAATCCAATATCGACGCAGTCGGAGCGAGGGTGACTTATCAGTCTGGTGATCTAAAACGCGAGCGCATGAAGGTGGGCGGAGGCAGCTTCCTATCATCCCACGACCCCCGCATGGTTCTCGGAATCGGGCCGCGTCACAACATCGATTGGCTGGAAATAAAATGGCCGGCGCCCAGCGGAAAGGTCGAACGCTTCACCAACCTTCCCATCGATCGCTACATAACCATCGTTGAAGGTAGCGGCAAGTGGCAGTGAACCATCATTCCGGATAAGCCTCCCCAGCTTTGGCGACTCGAATCCAATGATCCGTAAAGTTATAGTGCATCTCCGGCACATTAACTTTAGGCATATGGCAGGAAACGCAATTCTTCGTGCTCACCGGGCAGGCATGCGCCATGTTTTTCTCAGTGTGTAACGAATCTTTCGCTGCATGACAACCCAGGCAATTTCGGTCATACGGGACCGCATCAGTCTGTAATTGTTTGTGGGGATCATGGCACGCGACGCAGGTCAGACGCGCGTCTCCCTTGCCCCAGCATTTGCTGTTTTCCAGCCGGTACGGTTGAGACTTCACTGTCGACACGCCCTTCACACCAGAAAGCTTCACATCCCACCAAGTCCCATGACACGAGCCGCAGAAATCAACTGAATCCACTGGATTCAAACGCGACGGATTGAACACCGTCCTCTCGTTCAAGTCGAAATTGCCGTCCAGATTCGCAAGGCTCATGGTTTGGACATGCTGCGCGGCGGGGCCGTGACAGCTTTCGCAGGTGATTCCCGGAATTAAATTCTTTTCATCTAGCTTTCCCTTTACTGAAGACGCAGTTGTATGACAGGACAAGCAACGTCCCACTTCGGCCTCATCCACCGGACGGTCCATGGCCTCGTCGATATTTTTCGGACTGTTCAACGCTCGATCCGGGGTGAAGCCGAGATTATGCAGGCTGCCGAAGTAAGTCACTCGCGCTTCGTAAAATTTTCCATCGGCTTTCTTGAACAAATAGGACTGACCAACGCGCCCGGTACCGAAAGTCCAAAGCAGCTTGGCGGATTGATGCTGATTTCCATTGGTGACCGTGTACACGCTCGCTTCTGATGTCGTCTTGATCTTGTAGTAATAGTCCCCAACCGCAAAATTTAACGATGGATGCGATCGCAGCATCTCGGCGGTGCCAGCCCGAACCGTGGTCTCAGCCATCGGTGTTCGCCTTTGAGACTGCGCAATTTCCACGTGGCAGGATGCGCATGCGTCAGTGCCTGCATAATCGACGGGGGGTGCGGAGTTTTTTGTTGGCCAGAAACCCGGATCGGCCAGATGGTCTGTGGTTGAAAGCTGAGCCAAACTAGACGGCGAAACCATCGACATCAAGAAAATGCATCCGAACAAAACACCCTTCCTTGAATGAAGGCGACTAGCTTTTCGCGACATGGGATATTCAAAGATTGAAGCCACAATCGAATATAAACGCAAATTCTTTGAGTCGTGCTAACCCGTCAAGCAGCCTATGGAAGGCCGTTTTTAATGATTTAGACTTTACAGATTTGGGAAAACGATTACTCGAACTTAATTGTCAAATTTAAGTCAATTGTCTTGACAACGTTCATCCATCTCCTCTAATTACTTAATTGCTAATAGAAAACCATTAGGGAACAGGGCACCTTCCGGGATTGAAGGTAATGCCTGCGAAACTGTTTAAAGACCCCTCGGACCCAGTAACCCAATCTAACGCCACGAAGCCTGGAGAGAGTAAAGATGAAGATGCTATCAAAGCAGCGAAACTCGCCGAACCTAACTTTAAGTGCGGTCCTGGTGCTGCTGAGCCTGCTGATCGCCGTCCCAGTCGCCATGCAGGGACAACAATATTCCGGTTCGATCACCGGTACCGTGACCGATGCTTCCGGCGCTGCCGTTGCCGGAGCCACCGTGACCGCTAAAAATATTGGCAACAACCAGTCCGTCGATACCACCACCAGCGATCAGGGTGTTTATACCTTCGGTCAACTGCCGGTCGGTACCTACGAAGTTACGGTCAAGCAAGGCAATTTCAAAGCTTTCGTCTCTCAGGGGGTTGAGGTACACACGTCGACCTCCACTCAGGTTGACGCCAAGCTGGACGTTGGCGCGATTACGGAGTCCGTCGTGGTGCAGGCCAGCGACGTGCAAGTGCAAACAACTTCCGCCGCACTCGGCGACGTCATCGAAGGAACTCAGGTTCGTGAGCTACCTCTCAATGGCGAAAACTTCATGAATCTGGTTACTTTGTCTCCCGGTGTTTCCGCTGCGCAGGATTTCAACGGCCGCGATAAGGGACTAACCGGTGGCAGCGACTTTTCCGTCAACGGCAATCCTTACACCAACAATTTGTTCCTAGTGGACGGCGTCAACAACAACGACGAAGGTTCGAACCGTACCATCCTGGTTTACCCCTCGGTCGATGCGATTGCTGAATTCAAGTTGCTGAGTAACTCTTACGGACCGGAATATGGACAGGCCTCAGGAGCAATCATCAGCATCACCACTAAGTCGGGCGAAAACCAATTTCACGGCGGCTTTTTCTACGCCGGACGAAACGATAAGCTGGACGCGAACGACTGGTTTTCCAACCACGCTCCCAACCCAAAGAAGGCCGAACTCCGGCGTAACGACTTCGGCTACCACGTGAGCGGTCCCGTGATCAAAAACAAGCTGTTCTTCTTCTGGAACCAGGAATGGAACTACGAAGTTCGCGGTGTGGCCGTCAACTCTTGTGTTCCGACTGTTGCCGAAAGAAACGGCGACTTCAGCCAGGACTTCACCGGCGCGGCCCCTCCGACCGCTTCTAATCCAAATGGAACCGTGGCTACCGATCAGTGCGGAGCTACGCAACCCGCTTCTTGGGCTGGCGGCGTTTATCACTCTTTGATCCCAGCGGCCGATCAGGGTGCAAACCCGTTCACCATAGCCAATCCGGATGGCGCCGGCCTTTTAATCGCGCAACTGTACCCGACCCCGAACAGTGCTGTTAGTAACGGAAAAAACTGGTTTGCTTCAGAAAATCAGAAACCTCACTGGAAAGAGTGGAACGTCCGCGCGGATTACGACATAACTCAAAAGCACCGCGCGACTTTCCGTTACACCAACGACTCTTGGACGAGCCCCGGTCCCAATCCTGGTCTCTTTTGGGGAGACAATATTTATCCAACGGTAAACTCCGATTGGAGCCAGCCTTCAAAAAGTGTAATGGGCAAATTGACTTCGCAGTTGAGCGAAACCATGGTTAACGACCTGGAGTTTGGCTACGGGCACAACGCGATTATCACCACCTTGACCGGCAACAATAAAGGGTTGGTATCGCAGCTAAACGCGGCTATTCCCCCCGCATTCCCCGCATCTTTAAAGCAACCTGGAGCTCTTCCCTTTAACGGAGGCGGAGCGTGGGGAGGCCTATCTCCTTATGGAACCGGGGAAACATTGTGGAACATCGCTCCTTATGGCAACCACGAAGACCTGTACTCGATTCAGGATAACCTCTCAAAAGTTCACGGAAACCATTTGTTTAAAGCCGGGGCTTACTGGAGCACGAACGCCAAGGTCGAGGACAACAACGGTGGCAGCGATCGGCCCTCATTCGGCGCGGGGGACGGCAACGTTAGTACCGCTACTTCTAACCAATTGGCTAATACGCTTCTGCCAGGTCAGCTTTTCACCACGTCGGAAAACAGCATCAATCCAACCGACAATCGCCACTGGCATGATATTGAGTGGTATTTTGGCGACACCTGGAAAATGAATCGCAAGTTGACGGTCAACTACGGGTTCCGCTGGTCGTTCTTCCGCGAAAGTTACTCCGAAAAGAATCTTCAGGCCTCATTTAGCCTAGCCAACTACAACCCCGCTGGGGCGCCCTCGGATGCCTGCAACGGAGTCATAATTGTGCCGGGAACCCATCCCTGCCAGGATGCAGTTGCTCAACTCTCAGGTTTGGGTATCGCCCTGCCGCTTTCAAACGGAACTCCGGGCCCGAATCGCGCTCTGGTCAACCAAGCCAACCACGATATAGCACCACGCGTAGGGTTGGCCTACGACGTATTTGGAAATGGTAAGACTGCCATCCGACTTGGCGCTGGCCAGTTCTACCAACGTGAATTGGTAGGAATTGCCCGCAGCTTGTCAGGGACAGCACCGTTTGTCATCACCGCTACAGACGTGCGTACGTTTGAGACGCCCGCACCGCTATCCAACCCCTCTGTCTCGCCAAACGCGGCGAAGGATCCGGCTGCGATTACACCAAACAGTTGGCAATGGAACGCGGCAGTGGAACAACAATTGGCTCCGAATACTGCACTGCAAATTGCTTACGTCGGAAATGCTGGGATCCACCTGACCTCCCAGACCGATTTGAACCAAATTAATTCTGCTTTCTGGAATCAGACGGCATTCCTTAATGGAAATGCTTTGAACGCCTTCCGTCCCGCTGGTAATTTCGGAACGATCGGTGAATTCGCCCGCAGGGGACACTCCAGCTACCACTCCATGCAGGCGCTGTTCCGTTCGCGACTCAGCAGCATATCCACTTTCCAAGCCTCTTACACCTGGTCACATTCGATAGGAGATGTTGAGCTTGACAACTCTTCAGGAGGAGTCAACCAGGAGGCGTTCATCGACCCTAGACGCACCTATCTAGACAAGGGGAATACCAACGTCAATAGGCCTAACATTTTCGTGGCTAACGACGTGTTTTATTTCCCGAAGTTTGTCGGCAAGTCTGGCTTCATTCGCAACAGCATTGGCGGTTGGGAACTGAACAGCATCATCTCCGTGGAATCCGGTGCTTCCTTAAGCGTGTTCAGTAATGGAGCAGGCGATGCAAATTCAGCGGTGAATCCTCAATCAACTCCGAGTGGTGGGACCTATAAGCTGACTTCCCTTACGGGAACAGGCTTTAACCAGTCAAATCGACCCAATGTTACGGGTGTCAACTGCAACGCGGGTGAGAGCGGAAACCAGATTCTCAATCCTGCCGCATTTACCTTTACCGGCTACGTTATCGGCTCTGTCGGTAACGAGCGCCGTGGATATTGCCATGGCGCCAACACCCGAAACGTAGACGCGCAATTGGCAAAGAACTGGACCTTCCGTGACCATTACCGCGTGAAGTTCAGTATGGACTTCTTCAATCTGTTCAACCGTGCGAACTTCAAAACCAGCAACCTTGAAGGCACGGGATTCAGCGCCAACAACTTGCAGTGCGGAGTTAATGCTTGCAGCCCGACTAACAATATCGTGACCGGGCAGCAGTCGGGCCAACATAACAACTTTGGTCAGGCGGGATCTGTCCAACCGGGACGCGAACTTCAATACACTTTGAGGTTCGATTTCTAAATCTGACTCGAGCTGTTCTAACTCAGCGGCGGCGCTTGAATTTCATAGCGCCGCCGTTTATTTTTGAACTAACTTCCTACTGGTATTCGTGAATACAGTGATGTCATGTTCCCGCGCGCCGGACTTAATTTGAGGGCTCCATCTATTGTTACCCGTGCCCTGGTTCTTTTTTTGGCAATGACGCCGTCACTGTCTCAGAGCCGAACAAGTCTTCACGCAACAGTCCCAACGCACCCCGAGCCTTCCGCAGAAGCCGAATTAAAGAAGCGAATCGTTGCGACGCAGACTGCCCAAGCCTCCAGGAATCCTGAAGCCGTAGCGCTGGCAAACGAGAAGTTGATCGCTTTGGCGCTTCGAGAATTAGGCCAGTTGCGCTTGCTCGAAGCAGCCTATCCACAGGCCATCCAACTTTACCGCCAGGCGGTGTCTTTTGAAGATGTCCCCGATACTCGCGTCGATCTCGCTATCGCTGAGTTACAGGCAAACCACAACGATGAAGCCATCGCGGATGCCGACAAGGCGCTTGCCTCGTCTCCGCGCAATGCCCGCGCGATAAGTGTCCGGGGGCGCGTTTTTATCAAGAAGCACAACTATGCGAAAGCTGCCGAAGCACTGCAAAAGTCGCTCGACCTCAGTCCCGACCTCGAAACCTACTACTCGCTAGGCATATGCCTGCTTCAAACCAAAAATCCGCAAGACAAGGGTAGAGCTTCGGCAGCATTCCAGCAGATGATCAAGATGGCGGGCGATAGCGGTTCCCTTCACGTCTTATTTGGACGCGCCTATCGAGATTCGGGAGACATGCCCAAAGCGATCGCTGAATTTCAGCGCGCTATCGCATTGGATCCGCAAGCTCCCCATGCTCATTTTTTTCTCGGCCTGGCTAAGATGGCGGTCAACGAATGGAAGTCCACTCCCGAAGTAAAGTCTGAGCTAGAGAAAGAACTTCGGAACTATCCCCGCGACTATCTTGCCAACTACATGCTGGGCTTCATTGCCTCGGGCGAGCGTCAATACGAGGTTTCCGATCGTTATCTAAAGACTTCGGTAGAAGTGAATCCCGACGCGCCAGAACCGTGGCTTTACATGGGCCTGAACGCCTACGCGCAAAACGACTTAAAGCGCGCGGAGGAAATGTTTCGGCAGGCCATTAAGCTTACTGGAAATGACGAAGCACGTTCCAACTTTCAAATTCGCCGGGCCTACGTTGATCTCGGACGCATTCTCTCCAACTCCAGCCGCATCGAAGAGAGCGAAATCTACCTAACGAAGGCGCGAGACCTGCAGAACAAGACTATGCAGCAAAGCCAGCAGAATGTGACCGCCATTGCCGTTGCTGGCGGCGCAGGGGCAGCCGCAGCGATCGTGCCGTTGAGCCCGCAAAGCGAGAATCAGGAAGCTCCGCTGCCTTTGAACAATGCGAATCCATTTGACCGGGTGGACGCCTCGGTGGTCGCCCGCGCAAATCTCACCACTTCGCAGCGCGCTGCGGCCGACTCGCAGGAAGATCGCCTACGTTCCATCCTTGGGCTGGCCTTTAATGATCTGGCAACTTCGGAAGCAGTCCGCCGCCAATATTCCGCGGCCCTTGGTCACTACCAGGAAGCCGAACATTGGGACGCCCACATCCCCGGCCTCGCCAAAAATCTCGGGCTCTCCGCTTTCCGCTCTAATAATTATCCCGAAGCCATTCGCGGACTGTCGCGCGCGCTTGAAGAAGCTCCAAACGATGCGCCCGTGCGCGCACTACTGGGCATGAGTTACTACGGCGCCGAAAAATACATGGAGGCGGCTAACACCTTCTCTCCTCTAGCAGAAAAGGGCATGCAAGATTCCAGCGTGGGCTACGCTTGGGCAAGTTCCCTCGTGCATCTAGGAGATTTAAAAAGAGCCGCCGACGTTCTCCGCGAATATGAGAAGACCAATCGCAGCGACGACGCGCTTCTTTTGATCGGTAAACTGTGGATTGAAATCGGCGATTACAATCAATCCGCCAGCGTCATGCATGAGGCATTGCAGTCCAATCCCGCACTCCTAAAAGCGCATTACTTCGCCGGGCAAGCTTATTTAAGAGAAGAGCAGTGGCCCGAGGCAGAAAAAGAATTTCAAGCAGAGTTATCTCTCAATCCCTCTGACGCAGATGCCAAGTACAATTTAGGTTTCGTATACGCCCAGCAGTCCCGCATCGATGACGCAGCAAAGCTCTTCCAGGAAGTCATTGCCTCCGACCCTAATCAGGGAAATGCGCAATATCAGTTGGGAAAAATTTATCTTGATCGAGGAAAGCTGCCGGAGGCAGTGGCCCATCTCGAAGCCGCAACCCGCCTGTCTCCACAGCGCGACTACATGCACTATCAGTTACAGGCGGCATATCGTAAACAGTCAAGGCTCGCCGACGCCGACCGCGAATTGGCAATTTATAAAGATTTGAAAACCAAACAGCGCGAGCAGTCGCCAATCCCGCAGCAAAATCGTTAGAAGGGACTTCATTGAAAATTCGCCGCAAGCATACCGCCGCGCTGATGCTGCTGGTTGTTTCTGTCCTGAGTGCAGCGCAGGGAGGCCACCCCGCGCCTCCTCCGCCCGCCCAGGGAAAATCAATAAAGTGCGCTGGACGTCCCATCCCCCAATTCGAAGACGTCACCGCCAAAGCTGGCATCACGTTCAAACACACTTCTGATCCCGCCAAGAAGTACATCGTCGAGTCCATGAGCGGGGGAGTCATTCTCTTCGACTACGACCGCGATGGATGGCTCGACATTTACTTCACTAACGCGCCCAGCGTCGAGATGGCGGTCAAGGGACAGAAAAGCCGCGGCGCCCTGTACCACAACAATCACGACGGAACTTTCGCCGACGTGACCGACAAAGCCGGAATCGTCAGCCCTTGCTTCGCCATGGGTGGCGCGGTAGGGGACTACGACAACGATGGTTGGCCCGACCTTTATATAACCTGTCTCGGCGGCAACGTGCTCTATCACAATAACGGTGATGGTACCTTCACCGACGTCACTGCCAAAGCAGGAGTCGCCGACGGACGCTGGTCCACTGGCGCCGCCTTCGGCGACTACGACGGCGACGGCTTCCTCGATTTGATGGTGACCAACTATGTCGATTTCCATCTGAACGATTTGCCCGGTTTCGGCAAATCTCCCAATTGCAAATACCGGGGCATCGATGTGCAATGCGGTCCCAGAGGTCTAAAAGGCGCGGGGGATTCTCTCTTTCACAACAATGGCGACGGAACTTTCACCGACGTATCTAAAGAGGCCGGGGTCAACGATCCCAATGGCTACTACGGCATGGGAGTAATTTGGGCCGACTTCAACAATACCGGACGCCCTGACATCTACGTGGCTAACGATTCGACTCCAAAATTTTTATACAAGAACGAAGGAAAGGGAAAATTTAAAGACATCGGCCTCGAGTCGGGCACGGCGGTAAGCGAAGACGGCTCCGAACAAGCCTCCATGGGAATCGCCGTCGGAGATTATCTGCACACCGGGCGTCCATCGCTCTACGTGACTAATTTTTCGGACGAAAATGATTTGCTCTATCGCAACGAAGGCAACTGGAATTTTACCGAAGTGTCTTATCCCTCGGGCGTGGCGCTGCCGTCACTACCGTGGGTAAAGTGGGGAACCGCGTTCGCCGACTTCGACAACGATGGATGGCTCGATCTCGTCACCGTTGCCGGCCACGTGTATCCGCAGGTTGATACACTTCCTGCGGGCGCGCGATATCGCGAACCCAAGTTGCTTCACTTGAACCAGAAAGATGGCACGTTCTGCGACGCCAGCGAGCAGGCCGGGTCAGCCCTCAAAGAATTTCGCGTTTCACGCGGCCTCGCAGTCGGTGACCTTTTCAACGACGGCAAAGTGGACGTAGTAATTGGAGATCTCGACGGAAGTCCTATGATTTTAAGAAATAATGGTATTTCAAATCATCACTGGGTAAGTTTTGAACTCACCGGCACCAAAAGCAATCGACTTGCCATTGGAGCGCGGCTGAAAATAACTGCAGGAGGCATGACCCAGACGGAAGAGATTCACAGTGGCGGAAGTTACCTATCGCAGAGTGATCTGCGAGTACACTTCGGATTGGACGGGGCGACTAAGATCGACCGTGTGGAAATTCGGTGGCCGTCAGGGGCAATCGACACTCTGGAACATCTAGCCGTCGACAATTTTTACGCGGTTCGAGAATCTAAAGGGATTGTTGCGCCGGAAGAAATCAGACCTCATAAATAGCTCTCGGAACTTGTCAACCTTTCAAAAAAAGAACCGCACGCCAAGTTATGCCACCGAAAACAACGTTTCGCGAAGTTGGGAGGCAATCCAACAACCTACACGCACTCTGACCATTGCAGCTTTAAGGGTGAAGAAACAGCTGCCGCGTTACGAAGTGTCTGCATTACAGAATGTGTACGCTCAAAACAACAAGAGCCGGCGAGCCTTTCTTTACACCGATATCCTCAATTAGGGCGCGTCTTCTGCGCCCCCCTCATTTCTTTTCCATGACGTCTACCGATGCCCTGGTGTTTTCCCAGTCCATGTGCAGAGTGCAGGCGTCGCCTTTTTGGTCGAAGCCTATTGTAAAGTTTTCGACTTGTGATGGAGTGCTTGTAACTGTCATATCGGCGCGCGCCGCCTCATCGCTTTCGTACTTGTAAGGAATTCCCCATTCGCCCGTCTTCTTATTTACGATCAAAGTCCACTTATCTTGGTTGGGCACCGTGAAAATTGTGTAGGCGCCCGCCACGACATCTTTGCCGCCGACGGTCACATCCGAGCCCGTCACGAAGGTAGTGGCCTCATTCGCACCGGTACGCCAAACTTGGCCGTAAGGGACTAGTCCGCCGTAAATCTTTCGTCCCTTCATGCGCGGACTCGAATAATCAATAGTGACGGTCTTGCCGTCCGAAAATTTACATTGCGCGTTAGCCGCTGGGCTGGGGCGTTTTTCTTTATCTTGTCCGAACATTGTGGCTACCGTCGCGATTAAGATCATGCAACTCAAAATTTCAAATTTGCTTTTCATAAGATCTCCTGTTTAAAAGTGACTGAAGGTTAGACTTCTCGGCTGAAATTCGTTAGTGCGTTCGAATTATCCTACGCACCACTCCAAAGTACAATCCTGAGATGTCAGTATTTGATGAAAAGCAAGAAGAACTTGAACGTTACGAAATCATGATGGGCGTCCCCCGAGGACGATTGGCGGTGACCTTGGATATGATTACGGACGCAATGGCCCTGGTCGGACAGCACGGCGTTTATTGCCAAAGCCAACGTTGGCCCGGCAAGCCAGTGATGGATATTCAAATCGTGATGAAAACTTTAACGGATGCGAAGGAAATAATTCAGAACGTGATGGAGGAATTAAGATCCAGGACGGCACCATAGCGCTGAGACGTAAGCTTTTGTCTCTACGCCGGGCGACGCGCGATTTGTCGCCTTCGCCCGGCTTCGAGAGTGGATCAAACTAAGCAGCTTTGACTTCGTCCCACGGATCTAGCACGACTTTTATGCAATTTTGCTGCTTATCGCGAAATGTTTTATACGCTTGCGGAGCCTCGTCCAGGCTCAAACGGTGCGTGATCACAAATGAAGGATCAATCTCGCCGTTTTGAATCCGATTAAGCAGTGGTTGAAGGTAACGGTGAACGTGGGTCTGCCCCATCTTCAATGTAAGCCCTTTGCCGAAGCTCGCGCCGAAGGGAATTTTGTCCAGAAACCCGCCATAAACTCCGGGCACTGATACCACCCCACCTTTACGGCAAGCTTGAATTGCTTGCCTCAGCACGTTTGGCCGGTCAAATGACAACTTCATCGCCTGCTTTGCCCGATCCACCACCGGCATAAACCCGTGACCGTGCGCTTCCATTCCAACTACATCGATGCAAGCGTCGGGACCGCGTCCACCAGTGCGCCACTTCAATTCTTCTACGATGTCGTCTACTTCCCCGTAATTGATAACATCCGCGCCCGCTTCCTTGGCCATATTCAGGCGTTCAGGAAACCTATCAATCGCAATGACTTTTTCGGCACCAAGAAGAAATGCGCTCTTGATAGTGAACTGCCCTACGGGGCCGCATCCCCATACTGCAATCACGTCGCCGGGCTTGATGTCGCAGTTTTCGGCCGCCATGTAGCCGGTGGGAAAAATGTCAGAGAGAAACAAAACTTGCTCGTCACGCAGATCGCTGGAGATCTTGATCGGGCCAACATCCGCGAATGGCACCCGCGCATATTGTGCCTGGCCACCAGCGTACCCTCCCAGCATGTGGGAGTAGCCAAATAAGGCCGATCCCGAGAATCCGTACATCTTTTCAGCGATCCATGCGTTTGGATTGGAATTGTCACACAACGACCACAGATCCTGTTTGCAGTAATAGCAATTGCCACAGGCGATAGTGAAGGGAACCACCACACGGTCACCCGGCTTCAGTTTTTTGACTTCGGGTCCGATCTCCACTACTTCACCCATGAATTCATGGCCTAGAATGTCCCCGGGTTCCATCGTCGGAATGTATCCATCGTAGAGGTGAAGGTCAGAGCCGCAAATCGCGGTGCGAGTAATTTTCAAGATTGCGTCCCGTGGATTTAAAATTCTCGGGTCATCAACGGTTTCGACGCTTACATTCGTTTTGCCTTGCCAGCACAGTGCTTTCACAAATCCTCCATGATTGAAATCTATATAAATTTGGTTAGTCCCCGGCCATTCGGGTTTCGTCACTCTTGTCCACAGAAGACTCGCGGTACATGACACGCAGCGCCGAACCTTTTAATCCCCGTGCACCTGAGGGTTGGTTGTCTATTGTTGGTATTTCGCCTGCTTCGATGAGTTGTTTAAGGCGGCGAAGAGATTCCCGCGCCAACTGCTCGGGATCTTTGCCCAAGAACATTAGGATGGCCCTAGCCACTGGGCCAGCCGGAGCATTGAATTCAAAAGCCGTCGAAAGTTCGGTGCCGCGATCTCCAGGAGCAGACCGGAAGTGCAGCACGCCGTGGTGTTGCATGGGTCCATCGCCGGATGTCCACGCCATGAACTTCCCCGGCTGTTGATCGGTAACGTGGGCCTCCGAAATTACGGGACTGTTAGACAAACTTCCAATGGTCAATTTGACCGATCCAGCGCCGTTTGACTCCATGTCAATGCCCTTAAGGACTTTTTTCCAGTTTCGCGAATCCTGAAGGAATGCATGAATTTCGGTGGGAGTCGCGCCAATGGTCTGCGTCACCTTAACCTGCGCTGAGTAAGGGTGAGTTATGTCATTCAATCCCTTGTAAGCCAGACAAGCGCCACCGACGGCCATGGCAGCGCCGCTCCAGCTGCGCTTCATAATGCCGTATCCGGCTAGGGCAGTACCACCAAGTATTGACGCTCCCGCAATGATGTTCGCCGCGTTGTTGTTATTCGAATCAGAAGAAGATTTTTGTGTGTTCATTTTGCTCGTGATGTTCATGAAGCCTCAATTCCGGACCTTCCGGCCCCTAAGTTAAGCCGCCATTAAGATGTGTCAAACCGCAACTTCGTTATTCCGATGGGCTGCAAGTTCGTCGAGAAAAGTGAGCCAGGAGGGCGACAACCTCGATTTGCTGTCTTTGCCTTTCCTGCTCCTTGTGTCATTTGCACCAATGCTAGGGAGCAGCCGATTGACTTTAGAGAGGGCCGAGGCAGAAGCTCGAGGGAAAAGTTGGTGGAGTTTGATACCCACCTTCGCCGGGAGAGAAACGATCAAATGCGATCGCCCACGCTTGCACGCGTTCACGATTTGTCTAGCGGCAGAGTCGGCGTTTACTGATATTCCAGGCAGGGAATCACTGATACTGAACCACGCGTATTCCGACCGATGCCTTCCCTTGAATGATGCGTTTCGAGGGCTTCCCGTCCTCATCAGCCCGGGGTACACAGACGTTACCAGAACGTTATCCTTGGCCGCCTCGCTTCTTAGTCCCTCGGAAAATCCCGCCAGCGCAAACTTACCCACGCTATATGGAAGCAGATGAGGCACGCTAATTTTTCCACCAATAGATGAGATGTTAACGAGGCGGCCTTGCTTCCTTCGACGCATTTCGGGAAGCACAGATAAGGTGGTGTAAAGAGGCGTCCAAAAGTGCAGATTCAGAGAGTCACGGAAATCATCTAGTGTCATGCTGTCCATAGGGCCAACCGAAATCAACCCCGCGTTGTTGACCAATACATCGATGGGACCCAGCTTTAGACGAACAACCTGAAGTGCGGCTTCGACTTGTTTCCGATCGGTGAGGTCGCAACGAACAACGATTACGTGAGCACTAGTGTCTTGAGTCAGGCTTTCCTGGGCACGCTGTAACGTTTCTTTGTCCCGTGCCAACAGGGCGACGCGCGCTCCTTCACTGATAAATTGCCGCGCAAGAGCGAGCCCGAGACCTCGCGAGCCGCCGGTGATGACGACTATTTTGTTCGATAGGTTGTAGGCTGACCTCCCGCCGGTCTTCCGAGGGTTCCGGAACGCAAGGTAGGCGAGAGAGCTCGCTATTAGCGAGATTCCGCCGATAACTCTTGCAGCGTTCGGTACCATTGTTTCCGTCTTGCCACGCATAAAACCGGGGAGACTTTCTTAAGTATGGAGTGGGCGCACCAAGTCTTGGGTTTCGTCGTCAGGTTCCGGATCGTCCGGTTCAGGTTCGTTATGAGGGGGAGTTGGAGTCGGATCCTCAACGCTTCCATCTCGTCCGATTGCGCTGCACCAGATTAATGACATTGAGTTGACCTCTCTGCCGACTGTAAGTAATTGCCGCGATGATGCATATCCCAAACAGCCTGTAGAATTAGTGAAATATGCTGTAGCACATTAGGCGCGAGACTTAGTCGCATTGGGTCGCTGTCTTCTACTCGTTTGTGCGGGTAGCTTTGTTAAGAGACGCGCAACTTTCCTAAGGTCTCTTACCATCGCAAGTCTTTGTACCGCGCGATCTTCACCCGGCGCCCTCAGAATCGACGAAGGATGCACGGTCGCCATAACTACTGGCGCCAGCGGAGATTCGATGAGTTTTCCCCGCTGACGAGTCACGCTGAAATCTTTGCCCAACAATGCTTGTGCCGCAGTTGCGCCCAGGCACACTAGAATCTCCGGCTTTAAGACCTCGAGTTCAGCGTCGAGCCATGGACGGCAAGCTTGTACTTCCGAGTACCGCGGCTTCTTGTGAATTCTCCGTTTACCCCTGGTGTCGCGCTCCCATTTGAAGTGTTTGACCGCGTTAGTAACGTAAGCTTTTGTCCGGTCGATGCCGGCTTCCGCGAGGATCTGATCAAACAGCTTTCCTGCCGGGCCTACAAAAGGTCGTCCGACCAGGTCTTCCTGATCGCCGGGCTGCTCCCCAACAAAAACGATGCGAGCGGCATTGGAACCTTCCCCGAAGACGGTTTGTGTAGCATTCTTCCAAAGATCGCAATTACGGCAACGTTGGGCTGATACGCGAAGGCTTGAGATGTCGAGCCCAACGGGGACTGACGGGTCTGGAAGTTTCATTCGAAGGTACTCAAACACTTCGATGAATGGCGATCGAAAAGTTTTGTCCAAGCTGGTTCAAGTAAAACAACCCTAGCAAAGAGAAATAATCTACATGGATTACTGTATTGGACATTAGGAAAATACTGTATAACCTTAACTTCGGGTGCACGTTGAGGGCACCTGGCTGGGCCTTTGACTGAAGTGCGACAGGTGCTAACGAGCCGGGTCGGATCCACGTCCCAGGTTGGACCCCCGAATATCGAGTAGAATTCCTATTGCAGCAACAGCCCTTGACCTGTTTCTGTGGAGAGAACGATGCCCATTTTTAAAATATTGGTTGCTGACGATCACGAAGTAGTACGAAAGGGTCTGGTTTCGCTCTTACAGGCCCAGACTGACTGGCAGGTGTGCGGCGAGGCCGGGGACGGGCGTGACGCGGTTGACAAGGCCCAGCAACTCAGGCCCGACGTCATCATTCTCGACATTGGGATGCCGATCCTAAATGGGTTGGAAGCTACGCGGCAGATACTAAAGACCAATCCCCATGCGAGGGTTTTGATTTTGACCCTGCACGATTCCGATCAAGTGGTGCGCGATGTTTTGAACGCAGGGGCCCGTGGCTTCTTGCTCAAATCAGATGCGGGACGCGATCTGGTCGCGGCCGTGGAGGCGCTTCGCCGCGATAAGACTTATTTCACTTCCAAAGTCGCAGCAATGGTCTTAGAAGGCTATTTAAAGGGGGGAACTCAGGCCGCTCCCGCCGCCATAGGTAAGAACCGCCTCACGCCCCGGGAACGCGAAATCGTTCAACTCCTGGCAGAAGGAAAGAGCACCAAGGAGGTTGCCGTATCACTGGGGCTAAGCGTTAAGACCGCCGAAACTCATCGCTCTAACATTATGCGGAAACTACAGCTGCATTCGGTTAGCGATCTAGTGCTGTACGCCGTGCGGAACAACATCGTTCACGTCGTGCAAGCGGGTTTGGAATAGCCGGGCGCAGCAACATAGTAGAAGTGCCCGAAAACCTGTAGCTTCTCGGGCGCATACCCTTAACGATTTGGTTAAAAAAAGGCGTTAAGAGAATATTCAGTCGCTGAAGAACAAGCAAAAAAATCCGCATTCTCCTGCAAATAAGCGATGTCCGTAGACAACCTCTCGGCTATTTTCCGATACAGCAATTAATCGATACCCCTACAGAGTGCACTGGATAGACCAGTTCGTCCATTCGCCCTACTCTGCATATGCGAACGGAATTCCTCCCAATAACCGTCGCTAAATGCCCCAGGTTCGAAAGGAGAACCACCAGTGAGTACCCAGCCGAACGTGACCCCTCGTCAAGAAACCGATCTGGAATTGATAAAACGCGCCCAGCAAGGCGACACGGATGCATTTGCGTCCTTGTTTTACGCCCACAAGGCCCGCATTTATTCTGTTTGCTTGCGAATGACAAACAACACTGCGGAGGCCGAAGACCTCACTCAAGACGCTTTCTTACAGGTGTTCCGCAAGCTCGAAACTTTTCGGGGCGACTCTGCTCTATCCACCTGGCTCTACCGCATCGCCGTTAACACTGTGTTGATGCACTTCCGAAAGAAAGCCCTCAAGCAGGTTTCACTGGATGAACCCTTCAGTCAAGACGCCAAGACCGTGCGACGTGAGTATGGCAGCAAGGATGGCCGCCTCGCCGGTTCTGTAGATCGCATCGCTTTAACCCGCGCGATAAAAGAACTTCCAGCTGGATATCGAACTATATTCTTGCTACACGAGGTCGAAGGTTACGAACATCAAGAAATTGCCCAACTTTTGGATTGCTCGGTGGGCAATTCCAAATCGCAGCTCCACAAAGCCAAACTGCGTATTCGAGAACTCTTAGGACACGCGGTTCCGGCAAAAGAGACGATATCTGCTAAACTAAAGACGGCCGCGAATCCTCCCCTCCACGCCGAAGGGTGGAGCACCGAAATAATTCCTGGACTGCAAAATCCGGCAATTATTTCTGCCCTCTCGGAAATGGTCGCAACATCCGCGTAGATGTGGTGTTGTAGTTGCAGTGTGGTTTATGAAAAAAAAGGCCGACCATATCAGAGGGGGAAAATTGCGCATCGGGGCCATAGTTACAGTTCCAAGTGGGGGACAAGATGAAATTTGCCGCACTAAGCGGTCCCCCGCGTCCGCAGATGAGTTTCAACCCCTAGGCGGTATTCCATTTGCGTGTTTTGAGGTCCTCGGAGAGACCCTTCTAAATCGCAGTCTGGACCGACTCAAAGCGGTTGGAGTCAAGAATCCTCGCGTTCTGCACGAGGATGCAGGATCAACCAACTTCTTTCCCTCGCGAGCACCATCCGTGGGGAAATTCTTTACTATATGGGAAAGAGCGGTTGCACAGCAGCTTGATAATAAGGCGGAAGTACTAATTTTGATCAGGCTGGGAGCATATCTCGAGCTCGATTTTCGAGAACTGCTAGATGTGCACTTACAAACCTCCAGCGCATTGACCCAGGTTTACGACAGTAAAAGCGCCTTTGAGGTTGCGGTGGTCGATGCCGACCAACTTAGGGGGGAGAAGGGTTCGTATCGCGCCCGGCTCAGTGCACTAATCCCTTATCATCGCCGATATAATTTCACCGGCTACAGCAACCGATTGCGAGAACCCCACGATTTTCGCCAACTTGCGAAAGACGCATTGGCGAAACGCAATTCGATTACGCCTGTGGGTCAGGAAATCCGACCCGGCGTCTGGGTGGGTGAAGGGGTCAGTATTGATCGGACCGCCCGCATTTCGTCCCCCGCTTTCATTGGGGCCCACACCAAAGTGAGGGAAGGTTGCGTGATCAAAGCGTCGACTCTCATCGAGCGCGACTGCGAAGTGGATGCAGGTACGATAGTCTCCGACTCGTGCGTCCAGTCTGGAACCTACTTGGGTGCCGGGTTGAATTTTGCACATTCGATCATCGCCGCCAATAAGCTTTTCCATCTCGATCGAAACGTGGAAGTTGAGATCGGAGACCGCAAACTGGTAGGAAAGCGCCGCTCCCTTCGGACTTTACCCAAACGCATCGGGGAAAAACGATTTTTTGCCAAGCATGGACGCAAAGGGACGGTCGCGGAACCCCAACTGCTGCAACCCAGTGCGGCTAATTACCATATCTCCCCTAACAAAACGGAAACTTTGTCGCTATAATGTTCAACAGGTTTTTCTTCAACATCTCGTTTCCCACAAAATAATGGGGGTTGCGTGAATCTACTCGCGGTGAAAACGTGCGTCTCGATAATGAGTATTGCCCTGTGGTCCTCATCATCGATCGCTTTTGCCCAAGCCAATGAGGTTCCCGCGTCCAACTCCGGACACGGTGCTACCCCAGCGCAACCGCAGAATTCTAGTTTGCCTAGCCAACTGGCGGAGAATCCTAGTGCCGCGCAAAGTGTTAGCGTACCTCCCATGCCCCCATCCCCGACCCAGTCGCAGCCCTCCGGTACGGCGGCAGCACCTGGGGTGCCCGTGACCGGACATGCCGTCTCCCGTCCGGCTGGGGCTGCAATTGCTCCCCGCAAACAAAAACAGATAAGGTCGATCCTGATACGGGTTGGGTTGATCACAGGAGCCGCTGCGGCGGTTGGAACCGTTATTGCTTTGTCCAAAGGAAGCCCGTCGAAGCCTCCTGGAACCCGTTAACTTCGACAACCGCCATTCTGACCCGCCTGTTCCACCCTCCTAGCGCTGCAGTCTCCAATACTTGCCGGTCGGAGTGAGGACAAATCCACGCAAAATTCGAGGTTTCGGTACCGGTTTTTCTTCTAAAAGCCGAGACCAATTCGTGTTCCGTTACGAAAAACGAACAATTCGCCCTGTTCCAAGCACCTGTAAATTGCTATCATTGCGAGCAATTGCGAGGCGGAAGGGGTCGAATGAACTCCGGTGGTCAAAACTTAAGGATTTTACGCGAGCAACTGGGATTGACAATGAGGGATGTTGAGACTGCAAGTTCACGAATTGCGGAAAAACACGGCAATGACGAATTCTCGATTCCTCCCAGCCGTCTCTCTGACATCGAGACCAAGGGTCTGGTCCCCAGTATCTATCGCTTGTATGCCTTGGCGGTGATTTACCGGCGTGACTTTCGCCAACTTTTGAATTGGTATGAGGTTGATTTGAATGCAGTTTCGGAGGACGTTGACGTCTCCATGCCTCCGAAATCGCACTTTTCTCACATTCTGGCGAGTATGTCGGACGTCAAAGTTCCGATCCGAATGGATCCAGGGTTTGATCCCCGCAGGACGGCCAACTTTGGGCGTATGGTCGAGCAGTGGGGACTGGTGCCGCTGTCTTATTTAGAACAGTTCGCGAACCGGCAATTCACTTACGGATACATCGGGAGCGAAGACTTGACTATGTATCCTCTATTGCCGCCAGGCACTTTCGTGCAAGTAGATGAATCCAAGACAAAGGTTGTGGAAAGCGGCTGGAAGTCTGAATACGAGCGGCCTATTTATTTCATTGAAACTCGTGCGGGACATGTTTGTTGCTGGTGCACATTGACGCGAGAGGAGTTGATACTGCAGCCGCATCCCCTCTCACCGGTGCCGGCACGAATTTTGAAATTTCCGCAAGAAGCCGACATTGTTGGACAGGTTGTTGGCGTCGCTATGAGGCTCGGCGACTGGCGTTCCGCTTACGAGACTTCGCCAACGCCAAAAGCGCCTGCAGTACTGAATTGAGATGCCGCGCGGAACCGGGCCCTGGGGCGGGCGGTAGCAAATTTAACTGCGGATTTTGAAGATTTTCCATAAACTCTACCGGCGCAACTCCTGCCAGATTCGCTGACGTGTCGATGTCCTGAATCAGCGAGCGCAAAGGGGTAGCTAGTATTTGAGACACTAAAGAGCGATGAGTCTGGGCCAGCGCCTTCATAGCGGGAAGGTCTCCGTAAACCCTGGTCAGGCCCCAGTGCTCGTATTCCCCGCGCTTCGTCTTCTTCCCATCATTAGAGCGTAGACCGCCGAAATATTCCAGCCGGCGCAGGCATCCGTCAAGCGCACCGACGGTGGTATCGTGGAGGTCCTCGATCGCTGACCTGAGTCTCACTGACTTTTTACGCTTCCTGAAAACTGGAACAATTCAACCCACGCGTGCGAAGGCACGGCTAAGGGGAGATTATCACGGGGCTAATCCAATTCAAAGGAGCTTAACGTGAAAAAACCCCTGTTCTTAGCTATTGGCACTGTCCTATTGGCACTTACCGTGACACCGACCGTACTGATGGCTTCGGGTGGAGACCCAACCGGACCACCCCCCAAAAAAGGTCTTATTGTGCATCCCGGAAAGTAATGCTTCGCGATTGGGTGTCATGGAGATATGGTTATAGCGCTAGGCTAGTATCTCCATGACGCTTTTTCTAGCACCGTTGTTTTATTACATGTGGGGTGCACCCCGCGTCCTACAAATTATTATTGTTGCGGTCCTCCTGCAAAAGCGCCTCGCAGCCAGATTCCCTATCTTTACGACTTTCACCGTTTTCAGTCTCTGCAAGTTTGTTGCGTTATTTCTTGTGAGGCAGTCACTAACGAATCAGGTCGAGTACTTCAACTGGTACTCCGTGATGCTGGGTGTTTACACCGTACTGCGGTTTGCAATGGTCATAGAGCTTTTTTCACACGTCTTTGCTCGTCACGCCGCTGTGCGCAATTTCCGAACGCCCCTATTCCATTGGACAGCGGTTGCGCTGATCGTCGTTGCACTCTCTTTTGCCGCCTTTGCTCACCCTTCCTACAGTGATACGGCGTGGTTTCAGGTTCATCTACTGGAAAGAAGCGCCAATTTGGTTTTGTGCGGTCTACTTCTTTCCCTTTTCCTTTTTTCCGCTTGCCTGCGCCTAAAGTGGTCCAGGATCGATTTTGGAATAGGTTTGGGACTCGGTGTTCTTTGCAGTCTTGAACTCGCGCTCGCTGCCCTGCGGTCTCAAATCGGCCATTCCTCGCAGTTGACGCTCGATTTGCTCGACATGGCTAATTATCAGATTTGCGTTTTGATTTGGCTCGCTTACCTGCTGTTGCCAGAGCGGTACCGGACACAATCAACCGAAAAACTGCCCGATGCTGACCTTGAATCTTGGAACCACGAACTTCAGCAACTTCTACGCCAATGACAATTGCAGCTATCCTCGTGCTTTTTGGCTTCTTATCACTTGTGGCCATTTTGTTCCTAGCCAAGGGGCGGGCGGAACTTCCGTCAAATCTTGCGACGCTGCGTAATGAGATCTACGCGCTCGACATCCAAGCGTTTAGGAATTTGATTGACCGGCGCGAGGAAGATTTTTTGCGTGCTGCCCTGGAGCCCTCGCAATTTCGGACAATTCAGCGTGCGCGACTGTTGGCTACGATAGGGTACATAGTTTGCGCATCGCGCAACGCAGCCATCCTGCATCAGTTCGGCGAGGCAGCCAGGCACAGTCCTCTCCGCTCCGTGGCGGAAACAGGAGATAAGCTCGTCAACCTCGCGATCATTTTCCGCCTGAACGCATTTCACGCTATGTTCAAACTCTACCTGGCCCTGTTGCTGCCAGGAATCAGGGTTCGCAAGTTGCGAGTGACGGAAAATTACGAGCGAATGACTACCCTGGTAGTTGTGTTAGGGTGCTTGCAGTTTGGTAAGCGGAACCATCACGCTCCGGCAATGGCATTGCTGTCGACGTAGCAAGCTACTTCATGGGAATATTAATCCAGCCGGACCAGGAAGACTTTTTCGCGATCAGTCAAAGTATTGCGCACCACTTCCTGAGCGCGTTCGCGATCGTCGTGGAGCACGCGTACTCGGACCCACCAGTCACCTACTGGACTGCTGAAACTTAAAACTTTTGCCGAATGGTAACGGCGTGAAAGCTGTTCAGCGAGCTTCGCAGCGGATTGCTGTTGCTGAAAACTTCCAATCTGGACTGCCCAGCGCCCTCCGCTGTCAAGCGCTGCCGGAGAGTCCAGAACTTCGATGCGCACTTCTGCAAGACCAGCCCGTTGCACGTCTGTTTGTTTCGCTGCCGCCAACGACAAGTCTACAATTCGTCCTTTGATAAAAGGTCCCCGGTCGGTGATGCGCACGATCGCTGAGTGTCCGGTTTCTAGGTTTGTGACCCGCACGGTTGAGCCCAACGGAAGAGTGCGATGGGCCGCAGTCATGGCATTCATGTTGTAAATCGTTCCGTCGGAGCCGCGCCGATTGTGATAAGGAGGGCCATACCAACTTGCGATGCCGGTTTCCACAAAAATTGGTTTGCGGTCCACCGGAACCTTTCGAACATTCGCCTCGTTCCCTGAATTTTTACGCGGTTGCGGCGACGGGCCCTGCTCGGAAGTGTCTTGCGTGTCGATTAACGGAGGGACTGCGGGAACCGGTCCGCGAGCCACTTTCTGCCGGCTACAACTGGCCCAGAGTAACGACAACCCCAGAACAAATACGGTGCATACGCGCCGTGAGTCATATCTCATGGGCGGCGCGGGGAGTGCTGGTCCATGTAGTCGGCCAGATGCACCAGTTTTTCGGACGCCGTCCTCAAAGCCTTGGTGGAATGCTCGCGCACTGCGGGCACTACTTCCTCATTCAGATATTTGATCAGGTCGGCGGATTCTTTTTCTAACCGCTCGGCCGCGGCCGACACTGATTTGCTTACGCGCGTCGTTGTCTCTTCTACCTTGCGATTAAAGTCGGTCATATAGTTATGACCATTATTCTCCGCCCTGCCTACAGGGTCAACCCGAATCGGACGTTTCACTTCGATGCCAAAAGGCCTGAAGAGCATTGCTGCGCTTCTTAGTGCCAGCGGGTAGTGAAATCCGTCTGCACCGCAGCTTGGCCCCAATCCGGCGCCCAGCTTACGTTTGAATCGCTGACCGGTCCATCGAGCGGCTCAGCAACCACGACGTACGTGTCTACCGGCACGCCCGTGATCAAGTAACTGCCATCGGGGAGAGTCAGCGCCCCAATCGGACTTTTGCGGATTGAAGTGAACGCCGAGAATGGATTAGCCGTGGTGGTGGAGTCTGCAAAAACGTGCGCTCCGAAAACTCCCACGTTGTTCAGCGTGACTTTTCCGGAAATGCTGCCAGTGGGTATTGTCCCTGCGGGGTTTGGATACAGCAGCGACATGGCCGCGACATCATCGTAGCTCAGAGTCTGCAGCACCGGGGGCGCGTACGGAAACATGATCGCTGAGGCCACTGCGGAATGATCAAGTCCAAAGAAATGCCCGATCTCGTGAATCGCGACTGTGGCCAAGTCCTGCTGGATGCTCCCGATCGTGGGACATGTAGCGCTGGGGTTGGCAGTGGTGAAGCAGATAGCTTGGGGCGTCACGCCTCCAGTCGAGGCCGCCGGATTAAACATTATGTTCGCATTCACAATGTTTCCGGAAGCGTTGAAATTGATCAGCGTCAGAGCCAGCACCCCATCCTGCCCGGCGAAGCCCACGCCGGTGCAGGTGAAGCATACAAGATTTTCAGTGGTCTGCGGAGTGGTTGCAGTCGAGGTTCCTGCAAACGTTGCTCCCACGGTATTGTTGGGAGCAGCGGTCCACGCCGCGAACGAACTCAGCATGATGGTGCTCACATCAGTCGAGGTGCCCGCTATGTTAGCACCCGTCACGTTCGGATTGATGACCCATGCGGGAGAAGTAGTCCACGTTGAGTTGGTAAAGGCGCCGGCAGCACCGTTGCCTCCGGGCAAATAAGAGTGCGCCGGAATCACCATCAGGAACGCAAGCGCGCACAGAATCAGCGGAGAGAGTAAAGCGATCAATTTAGATTTCATTGGCCCACCTTCTGCATTGCTTTCTGTACCCGCGCCTCTATGTCATGCAACCGCATCGCGCTTCCTTTGTAGGCCGTGACTTTTGAACTACTGACCTCGTAAGCGGACGCGTCCGGCGCGCCGTTAGAAACCAAACTTTCCCCCGCCAGTCCGCGGTATATCAGAAAGTTGCCCTGGATCAATCCGGTGACTTCGAAGCTCCCGTCCCGCGTCTCTCCGGGACGCAGGAATAGCACTGCCTGCTCTCCTATTTTCCAGTGCCGCACTCCAGGGACTTTTTCGGTGGTGCCGTCCAACGTCCCTCCCAATTGGCGTACTACCAGAATGGAGGGCGCAGCGCCTTTAAGAATTCGCTCGACTTGAAACGTTGTGTAGGTAGAAATTAGGGTGTGGGCCGCGTTCCATTGATTCGACGATGAAATCGCGCGCGCCTCAACCACATGGCTGGAAACCGAGGTGAGGTTCTCCACCGAAAGGGGAATCACCGTCGTGGCTGAAGCACATATCGTCAGCAGGATGCCGAGTATTGAAATTGCAAATTTTTTCTTCACGGGATGATCTCGATTCCGCCGGTAAAAGTAGTCACGTCATTGTTGGAATTTTGTAGGATCAACGTACGTCCTCCCAGCGCGGCCCCGGCAGCCACAGCGATGTTGAACTGCAAGCCGGGCGTCCCATCCGTTGCGGTCACGCCATTAATGTTGCTGACCGTAACGTCAGATGGACCCGAGAAACTCACCTGCATCGTATTGGTAATCCCTGGCCCGAAAAGCGTCACGATCCCCGCTGCTTCGCCTTGGGTCGCGGTGCCGCCAGTTACGTAAGCGAATCCGTTGGAGTCAACCCCGAGGGCTTTGATATTTGGCGGTGTAGTTGAGGACGGAGTTGCAACCGCAATGTCGGCAACCGATGTTTGGCTCGACACGACGGTCACCGGTACCGGGGTCGTCAGAGCGCCGCTGCCCCCGCCGCCACCTTTGTTGCCTCCCCCTCCACTGCCACCCGTGCCTCCGCCACCAGGGGCGGTTACGGTGCAACCGCCTGACACGAAGACGCCGCCCGGACAACCGGCGGGACCGCCGCAATTAGTTAGAAACAACACACAGACGGGCATCATTAAAATGGCCCAGCTTTTTGAGTACATGTAATTCCTCATGAAGATCGTAGATCGGTGAAGCGTTCGTAAAACGCATGATTGCCCGTTTTGACAACACTGGTTGGCCCGTAACGGGACGACGAATCCCACATGAGGAATATGTACAACGACCAGGTAACCTGCACAAGTTACTGATGTACCTCAAAAGCGCGACGTTTGGGGGCCCTACGTTGGCCAACGTACAATATTCGACACGCGACCATGGGCCGTCCGAAACTTGATAACGCCGTCCAAGTAAGTTGGATGGAAACGCAGCCGGGAAAAAAGAGATTTCAACACGCGTTGCTTAGCTGGTATATCGTGAACCGCCGAGCTCTTCCTTGGCGCGAGACCGGGGATCCGTATCGCATTTGGATCTCGGAAATCATGTTGCAGCAGACCCGGGTCGCGACTGTGATACCTCATTACCACCGATTTTTGCGGAGATTCGCAACTCTTCAAAAACTGGCTGCAGCCCGCGAAACTTCTGTACTGGCTGCATGGAGCGGACTTGGCTATTATCGTCGCGCCAAGATGATGCACGCCGCCGCAAAAACCATCGCTACCAAGTATGGCGGAAGGTTTCCCTCAGATCGCGAGCTGTTGCTTGATCTTCCAGGAATTGGGCGCTATACCTCCGCAGCCATCGCGAGCATCGCCTACGGCCTGCCGGCGGCCGTCGTGGACGGTAACGTGGGTCGGGTTCTCGCAAGGTTCTTAGGAAAAGATGTTTCGGAAGCTCGACTTTGGCAAGTCGCCGAACAGTTGCTTGACCGCGAGCGCCCCGGTGATTTCAATCAGGCATTAATGGAATTGGGCGCCACGATTTGCATTCCGAAGGAACCAAAATGTTTGCATTGTCCGGTCAAAACATATTGCGCCTCGCATGGCTCAGTCACGACTAAACCCGCCCGCAGCGCGAAGATCAAGAGGAAGATTTCTTTTACACTGGACCGCCGCAATGGAACGGTATTTCTCGTAAAGCGTGAGGCTAAAGCGACTCTGATGCCCGGAATGTGGGGGCTACCTATGTCTGCCCAAAGGACAGAAGTTTCCAGACGGATCTTTAAGATGCGTCATTCGATTACTACCACCGACTTCGATGTGTCCGTTATCGAGGGGCTGGTCTCAACATCTGAGGTGGGATGCTGGGTCAGGGAACGTCGATTAACGACCTTGCCGCTCACCGGGTTGGCCAGAAAAATCCTATGCGCCGCCGGCATCATCCAAAGGAATGGATCAGCAAAATGAGATGGTTTAAGAATTTTGGAGGACCAAGTATGGCCGCGCTCACCACTGGAAACTTTGCATCCGATTTTTCCTTGAAAATGTTAGATGGATCAACCTTCTCGCTAAAGCAGGCCCTTGCCACGGGTCCGGTGGTAGCTGCGTTTTTTAAGGTTTCCTGTCCGGTGTGTCAATACGCCTTCCCATTTCTTGAGCGTCTTCACAAAAATCTTGAGGGCCATCGAACGAGCGTTATTGGAATTTCGCAGAACGACCGAAATGAGACTGATGCGTTCGCAAAAAAGTTTGGTGTAACTTTCCCGATGCTTTTGGATGATGCCAGGACTTTCCCGGTCTCGAACGCTTACGGTTTGACTAACGTGCCGACCTTGTTCTATATCGCACAGGACGGCGAAATACAAGTTTCGAGTGTTGGATGGTCGCGCGCCGACATGGAGCAGATCGCACAGAAAGCATCGATGACAGACAACCTCGCTCCTACACCGCTATTCCAGCCCAACGAAAGCATCGCTGACTTTCGCGCCGGTTGAAACTCCAAAAACTAGTCCGCGGTCGCGGACTGAAAATACAAGCAGAACTTGAAGACATTGCCTCGGGTTAGGGCCGATTCTTGTCGGCTGGAGGCAAGTCCATCTTCAAAATTTGAAGCTGCCGTACAATGAAGTGCGCCGCTAAAAACGTCGTTCATCGAACTCGCGACCTAGGAGCCCCGTTACATGCGAAGGATTTTTGCCGCCCTCTTCTGCTTCGTGGCTGCACCCTCTATTAGCTTCGCTCAATCTGGAAATCACAAAGCTTCGGCTTCGACACATCTTCCCGGCCTCGCGATTGCAGCAATGCAGAGAATCGATCCCGAACGAATCCGGGCCCACGTAAAGTTTTTGTCACACGACTTGCTTGAAGGACGTGGAACTGGGCAACGTGGCGGCGACATCGCCGCGGAATACATTGCATCCCAATTCGCGCAATATGGATTGAAGCCCGCTGGCGACAATGGCACATATACGCAGAAAGTTCCTATGGTCGGTATCACCCCAAGCGCTGAAACGACATTCTCTCTATCCACCGAAACCGGCAAGACGACGGATCTCAAGCCTCTGGATCAGTACGTCGCTTACGATCAAACTCAGCAGCCGCAGTCTGACGTGAATGCGCAAATCGTTTTTGTGGGCTACGGAATTGAAGCGCCTGAATACAAATGGGACGATTACAAAGGCGTGGACGTAAAAGGCAAAGTATTACTGATGCTAGTGAACGAACCGACTTCGGACGATCCCAATTTTTTCAAAGGCAAAGCTTTGACTTACTACGGGCGCTGGACCTACAAATACGAAGAAGCTGCCCGCAAAGGGGCAGTAGGCGTCATCTTGGTTCACCGCACTGATATGGCGAGTTACCTGTGGGAAGTCGTGCGTAATTCTAATTCCGGTGAAAAGTCTTATTTAAAGCTAGATGGCACGCCAAAGTTGAGAGTGGCTTCGTGGGTGCAGCTCGATGTCGCTCAAAATCTGGCTGCTACGGCCAACACCAGCATAGATCAGCTGATTGCAGATGCGCAGTCTCGAGATTTTCATCCGCTTCCGCTGCATGTGAATCTGAAGGCGCATATGGTGAGCACGCTGCGCAATTTCAAATCGCATAACGTAATCGGGATGCTGCCCGGATCCGACACCAGATTGAAACAGGAGGCGGTCCTGTACACGGCGCATTACGACCATCTCGGAATTCGCGCCGACATGCCGGGGGATAATATCTACAATGGCGCGGATGACAACGCTACCGGTTGCGGAATTTTGCTCGAGTTGGCGCGAGTGTTTGCCGAAGCGGGAGCCAAGCCACGACGATCCATGCTTTTTGCGTCGGTCACTGCCGAAGAACAAGGATTGCTCGGATCTGAATATCTAGGCAAGCATCCTCCGATTCCCGCTAGCAAAATTACTCTCGACCTGAATTACGACGATCTTCCTCCCCTTGGAGCGCCGGAAGAAGTTGAGGTCTCCGGTTCGGAGCGCACGACTTTCTTTCCGGCCGTCGAATCTACGGCGAAAGACTTTCGTTTGGCGATCCGTCCCGACTCGCGACCTGAAGCAGGACACTACTATCGTTCCGACCACTTCAGTCTGGCCAGGGTTGGCATCCCATCTTTTTCCATCAACGAGGGGATGAAATACAAAGGTCACGACCTCGGGTGGGGAATGCAGCAAGCAGATGAATACACTTCGAAGCATTACCACCAGCCGAGCGATGAATATCATCCGGAAATGGATTTCACTGGAGACGCTGCGATGGCGCGCTTCGGATTCGCCTTAGGATGGGAAGCTGCAAGCCAGTCGCAAACTATCAGTTGGGAAAAAGGTGACGAGTTCGAAACGGCAAGAACTAAAAGCGCAGGCAATTAAAAGCAGCGGCCTCTTCGAGATTGTCCTCACACTTTACAGGTCGTGCTTAGCTTTCCATTTCCTTTAACTTCGCGCTGATGACCAATCTGGCCGCGGTAAATTTCTGCACATCGCCAACCGCCAATCCAGGCGCGATCTCCTCCAGCACTAAGCCCTCCGGGGTCACCTGGATCACACCCATTTCGGTCACAATCATGTTCACGACTCTCCGCCCAGTGAGGGGCAAAGTGCATTTCTTTAGAATCTTAGGCTGCAAGGCTTTTGTGGTGTGCTCCATTGCAACGATCACCCGGCGCGCGCCTGCTACCAAATCCATAGCGCCGCCCATGCCTTTCACCATTTTCCCGGGAATCATCCAATTCGCAATATCGCCCTGTTCATCAACTTCCATGGCGCCTAACACGCTGAGGTCTATGTGTCCGCCGCGAATCATGGCGAAAGAATCCGCGCTGGAAAAATAGGATGTGCCCGCCATTTCGCTAATGGTTTCTTTGCCGGCATTGATGAGATCACAATCTTCGTCGCCTTCGGCCGGATACGGCCCTATCCCCAACATCCCGTTTTCGCTTTGCAGGACGACGTCAATTCCTGCAGGGACATGATTTGCGACCAGGGTAGGCATGCCGATGCCGAGGTTCACGTAGAATCCGTCGCGAAGTTCTTGCGCAATGCGCTTCACGATGCGTTCGCGTTTTTCGAAATCTTTCGCCGCTTTCATCTATAGATTGGCTTTCTTCAGCGTTCTTCGCTCGATACGCTTTTCGTATTCCTCTCCCTGGAATACGCGCTTTACGTAAATGCTGGGGGTATGTACCAGATCCGGATTGAGTTCTCCCACTTCCACTAATTGTTCTACCTCCGCGATGGTGATCTTTGCGGCCGTCGCCATCATGGGATTAAAATTTCGCGCGGTTTTCCGGTAGATCAAGTTTCCCCACTTATCGCCCTTCCATGCTTTTATGAAAGCAAAGTCAGCTTGCAACGCCCGCTCCATCACGTAATCACGGCCCTCGAAGTTACGTACTTCTTTGTTTTCGGCAACAACGGTGCCAACTCCGGTCGCAGTAAAAAACGCCGGAATGCCTGCTCCCCCCGCGCGAATGCGTTCGGAAAACGTTCCCTGCGGAGTCAAGGTGAGATCGATCTTGCCGCTGAGCATCATTTGCTCGAGTAATTTGTTTTCGCCGACATAACTTCCGATGTGTTTGCTGATCTGACCTGCGGCCAGGAGAAGGCCCATGCCGTAACCATCTACGCCCACGTTGTTGCTGATGGTCGTAAGGTTTTTTACGCCTTTTAGAACGAGGGCCCGAATGAGATTCTCGGGGATTCCGCAGAGTCCAAATCCCCCAATCATGATGGTGGCGCCATCGAAAACGTCAGCGATGGCCGCATCGGCGCTAGCTACTACTTTTTGCATATATTGCGTTTTGAAAGTGTGGAGCTAGTCACTCAACTTCGTCGTACGTGACCGCGCGGTAGCATTTGCTTACTTGAGACGAAGGTAGTTTACAGGGAGCCATGGGAGTAAACCAAGAGCAACTGCGGGCAAAGAAACCCTCAAGAACGAACTTGCTGTTCCGCTTATCCGACTGCTTGCCGAAATGGACTGCCTCCTGTGCTTATCCGAAAGCTCGGCGCATTGAGGGCTGAAGCTGCGAGACTCCGATGCTGGGCTTTTGTGCTCGGGCGCTTAAAGTGCGTTCGCAGTACTGACAGTAGGAGCATGCTAAGAAAAATTACCAATAGTCCTAGTGAAGATTTTCGAATGTTTTCCCCGTGATGCGACAGAATTGTGAAGCGGCCGTAAACGAATTCGATGTGTACCCAATACACCAGAAGCGAAGTCTGCCCTAGTTGGATCAGAGGACTGAATCCCCGCCCTCCGAGCCCCCAGCGGCACCATATATAAGCTACTCCGAGAAACACCAGCAGGAAGCCCGCTCGGATCAAGAAGAAGGCCGGGCTCGTATGCCAGAAATCGTTGGACGCATAAATGTGCAGTGGTTGATCCTCGATCCAGCGTCCAAAAAAAATCAGACCCACTCCGCACGGAATCGCGCCAAGGTAAAGTTTCGAGCCGGCTCGTCCCGCCCAGTCCGTAAGCAATACAAAACCCGTCGCCAGGCCGGCGAAAGCGAAAGCTGCCCATGGGAAAATAGGGAACAACCATGGCTGAGGTTTTCCCAGGTTATGAACTCCGTTGATGTAGGACTCCAAGGGCCAGGGCAGCCAGTTCGGACTCCACGATGTCCATATCAACGGACTCAACAATGAAATTGTGAGAGCGCACGCGGCAGCACCCGAGCCCACGAGCCACTTGTCACGATCTGTGCCCGTACTTAAACCCAGGATCCAGCACAAAATTCCCAACAACATGATCGAAACGCCGATTTCGTTTAGGATGTCGAGCCGAAACAAATCTTGCCAGGGTGCCCACCCAAGCGAGATAGCGAACTCTTGAATCCGAAACAGAATTCCGAGACTGAGAATGCCAGCACCGCGGCCTATCGTCGTCCGCGCAATTTGCGACCGGGAATGTCCTTTACGGTGCAGTTTGTCAGTAGCGATTGCGATCGATATTCCCGCCAGAAAGAGAAACAGAGGCGCGGGAAAAGTTCCTCCAAGTTGAGACCAAACGTAAAATGTACTCCGGCGCGCGCTGTCGTCGAGCCAAGCGTCATAGCAATGCGTTTGAAACATGAGAACGCACGCTAACCCGCGCAGCCAGTCGATATAAGCGAGGCGAGAGGTATCCGGAATTGAATGCACCGAGTACAAAGAATATCGCCGAGCTTGACCTCGCTCAATTGGCTAAGTGAATTCAGCAGACAATAAAAAACCGGCAGCCGAAGCCGCCGGTGTGGCAATCGCAGTGTAATTATTGAGGTGTAGTTTGCGGCGTGATCGATACTTGACCGGCGGTCCCTTTGGCCGCACCAATCGATTCGCCTGAAACAACCAGTTCTACGCGGCGGTTCTGTTGGCGTCCCGATGCGGTCGAGTTCGACGCGATTGGGTTATCTGGCCCGAACCCCATGGTGTTCATCGACGTTCCCGCCACGCCTTGTTGTGCCAAATAAGATTCCACTCCTGCGGCACGATCCTGCGAGAGTTTTTGGTTGAACTCCAAAGTGCCGGTGCTGTCGGTATACCCGTCAATTTCCACCCGAATATCCGGATACGCTAACAATATTCCAGCAACCTTCGCCAATCGTTCACGCGCTGCTGGTCTCAGAACGGACTTTCCGGTATCAAAAAGCACATCAGGCATGCTCACAATCAAACCACGTGCTGAATCACGAGTCTGTAAAACCGAGTTCAGCTGTTGCAAGAGCTTAGCCCGAAGGGCCGCTGTTTGCGCTTCGGCCGCCTGACGCGCCTGATCAGCTTGCTGAGCCTGCTGAGAAGCCTGCTGCTGTGCCATTTCGGCTTGTCTTCGCGCATCGTCAGCGTCCGCTTTGGCGCGTTCGGCCGCTGCGCGATCCGCATCGGCTTGCTGACGTTGCGCAGCCTCACTTTGGGCTGAAGCTTGTGCCTGTTGGGCTGCCGCCTGAGCTGCTGCCGCGGCACGCTGCTGGTTCTCGGCCTCCTGTTGTTGCCTGCGAGCGTCCGCTTCAGCGTCTTCCGCCCGTTTGCGAGCGACGTCCTTCTCGCGCTGTGTACGCTCGTCCGCCTCGGCCTTCAGTGTCATGACGCGAGCTTCTTCGGCTGTCTGGGTGGCTTCACGGGCCACCGTGCCAATTGGCCCCATCCCCTGTTTGCGGCGATAGTAGTCCTCGGCCTGGTCGAGTAGCCCTTTAGCTTTCGCGTAAATAGAAGGCGAATATTGTTCTGCCCGCGAGTCTTTGGCAATGCGAAGAGCATTTCGAGCTTCGACGAGGTCGAGAGGAATCTTTCTGTCAACGCCGAAGATTTGATCTGGAACCTGAGAGACCTGCGCGGAGTAAATGTCACGAGGCAGCAGATCGTAATTTACGTCCACCGACTCAACTCTACCCTTTGTCTCCTGACGAACTACACCTTGCGCGACCACTAGATCGCTGGGTTGAGACACAGCAAAGTAGGGCTCGGCCGTGACGATAAGGGCGAACGCCTGAAGATCGGCGGTCACCTTTAAATTGGCGTGATCTTCATTATTTTTGAGCACGAATTCGCCAAGATTTCGTGGGCGTCCTTGCGGCGTAATGGCCCAAAAAACGTAGGTCAGATAAGTCAATCCGAAAGTGGACGGCGGCCGCAGGTGTTCAAGCGATGCATCAATCTCAACTCGTCCGGTGCGGCTCTCTACTTTGGCTTCGCCTTTTATCTCCGGCATCAGATCCGTGCCGCGAATGTCCAGCTTTGTAGAACTCGTGCGGCGGTAGTCAACCGCTTGCGTGGATCGTGAAATTACGCGAACGTGGTAACCGGTAGTGGCGTCTCCCGTCAGCACGTCTTGGCAAAACAAAGGGGTGGCGGCCAACGCCAGTGCGACCATTGAAGTCGATAAATTACGCAGAAACTTGAAAACCATTGAAAGATCCTTTCCCAAAACATCCTTAATCTTTACCTAGTGAGTCCCTATGAACGTAGCACTTCGCTCGCCACAGTCGATAAGGAAGATACGGTATGAGCTTAGGTGATTAACCCCAGATAATTGGGCCCGCAAAGCTGCGCGCGAACATCGAATAGCTTTCTGTGACTAGCGGGGATTCTATGTAAATGCACGGTTTGGCATTATGCTAGATTTGCAAGCAGTGGGCGCGTAGCTCAAACGGATAGAGCATCAGATTTCTAATCTGAGGGTTGCAGGTTCAATTCCTGCCGCGCCTACCAAGCATTGGTCGCATACATCCTGAGTTCTCGCAGTGAACAACTTGACGATCTAAGCTGGTGCTCCCTTACCCCATTACCAGCCCCTCAATGTCATGCTTTTGAGTAATCGGCACTAGCCGGTCTACCACGCGGCATACAAGCCGCTGGCGAACGGACTCTGGAAGGCCAGCATGGTAATCATGCGTCACCATCATGTCGTGCAAGGCGGCGTGGCCTGCTCCGGGGGCATCAAGGCCCAAGACCAATACTGGACGCGCGATCGGCGACGGGTGACGATTTCCACGGTGGACGGTAAGAGCTGAGCGGCAGGATACGTCCCCCATTTGGGGGTACTTGCAGACGCCACGTTCCTCGAACCGTGGCCAAAGGCTTGTGTCGGGGAACATCTGGGCTTTCCATTCACGACCATCATCCCACTGGGTGCCGACAGCAATCTCGAAGGGCCCCATGTCCTCCGTTACATCCACCCCGGTGAGGTTGAAGGCAAGCGAGGTAATCCGACGATGTTCATAAGTATCCCGGGGTGAAGGGAAGTCACGATGCCAGGGCTGGACTTTCGCGCCTTGAAATGGAGTGTCGAAGCCGATTTCCACTATTTGATAGTCCGATCCCAGGGTCTCAACTGCCATCGCATTGACCCATGGATGCGTCACCAAATCGATGAAGCCGCTGATGGCTTGAGGATGCACTTCGACATACCATCGTCTTGGTCCTCTCCCGACCGCGCCGCCAGGACGCTGGATGGCTTCCCAGAAAGCGGTCATCATATCTTCGCGTAATTGCTCTACCCAACTACGGGAGAATGCTCCTTTTTTTCCGACAATTCCGTCGCGGTAAAGAGTGGCTACTTCCTCCGTCACTTCCTGGGCAGGAATTGAAGGTGCGGCTTTAGTGGTCATGTTTTTTCCAGCTATGGAACTAAATTTTTATGATGATACCGTTTTCAATGGCTTTGGGGAAAGTCTTGGGTAATTTTAGTTTTCGTACATTTTTGGACACTTGAGGGTGGGTGGGATAAATGCTTAGGATTGAAACGTCGTCCCAGTGGCGCATCTTTGCGTCCAACGAGGATTGGAGGTTAAGTATAATTAACGGATCTTCCTGAAATCCTGTTTATTGCGATGTCCTTGTGCTTTTCGGAGTGCGAGTCATTATTAATCTCTACCCCAGTTCGTCTTCAGACTTCCACGGCGATTCACGCATCTCATCTTTGAGTTTTTATTGAGCTTACGAATGAAAGATACATGGCTTTGAGATCCATTTCTTACAGACTACTAGCTTTGCTTTTGGTTGTGCTAATAGCTCAACCAGACCACGCAGTTGCTCCGGCAGGGCCCCAATTGCCTGACCCGGGATCTACTGGCGTTTCCAAGGAAGAGCAGGAGCAAACGGGGCGGCAGGTCATGGCCGAGGTTTATAAACAGATGCCGGTTCTTCCTGATTCAAGTCCTGAGACCCAGTACATCCAGCAGTTGGGCAGAAGATTGGTCGCTGTGATTCCGCCGCAATATTCATGGCCATACGAGTTTCACGTCATTCCGCAAAAAGATGTCAATGCGTTTGCGCTGCCTGGAGGACCGATGTTTGTGAATGTCGGAACCATCATAGCCGCGGACAGCGAAGCCCAACTAGCCGGGGTAATGGCGCACGAAATGTCGCACGTATACATGCAGCATTCTGCCAAGCAGGCTGGCAAAGCCCAGTGGGCAGGCCTCCTGGGAGCGCTAGGCGGCTTATTTGGAAATGGCACAGGTGCCTCACTCGCGCGATTAGGCATTCAGTTGGGTGCCGGGACTTTGATGATGAAGTATTCCCGAGGCGATGAGGCGCAAGCCGACGCGGTGGGCGCCATCATTATGTACAAGGCGGGATATAACCCAAGAGCGCTCGCTGACTTCTTCGAGAAGTTGGCGAAGCAAACTGGGGGCGGCGGTCCGCAATTTCTGAGCGACCATCCAAATCCCGGAAACCGTAGGCAGGAAATTGATCGCGAAATTGCCACTTGGCCGGCGAAGAGCTTCGACGGAAACAGTGCCAGCTTTGCCAGTGCGAAACGTCATGCCGCCGGCGTGACCACTTACACTTCGCAACAAATTTCCGATAGCGCCAAGCAGGGGGTTTGGGAGCAGCAGAACCGTCAGAGCGGAGCAACTCCCCGGAACTTGCCCGCGACTCCGCAGAACACTGCGACTGGGAGCGTCGTTAGCTCGCTCGCCAATGTGACTTTCGAACAAGTCCGGCCCAGCAGCAGTTTCACCTCATTGCAACAGAACGCGTTCACGATTTCCTATCCATCGAACTGGCGAACCCTGCAACGCCAGCAGGGTTCCATCACTATTGCGCCCCCCGCGGGAGTGGCCGACGGCGCGATTGCCTACGGGACAGTTATCGGCACGCCACAAGGCCAGCGCACCAGTTCGATCGATGAGGCTACAGCCGACCTGGTGCAGGGCCTTCAACAATCGAATCCTGGGTTGCGGCAGTCGGGGACCGCCCAAAGAATATCTGTTGGCGGATCCAGTGGCATATCCGTGAACCTCTCAGGACTGTCGCCAGTGCAGCAGAACGGTCAACGACTCCCCGAAAAGGATTGGCTGATCACGGCGCAACGCCAGGGCGGTGGGTTGCTGTATCTACTATTCATCACACCGGAAGATCAGTTCGGACGCATGCGCCCCACATATCAAAGGATGTTGGAGAGCTTGGCTCTAAACTGACAGCCGTCCAAGTGAACTCGCGTTTGTAGATCTACCGGTCGACGTTCGACATGACGATAGTTGCCCGCCTCGCCATCGCGTGCTGCTTCCGCACGTTCCTCGCTGTCTCTCCCAACGATAGAACCCCCGAGGTCTTCGCGAAGTCGCTGAGAGGCAATTCGCCTTTGGCGTAGGTGTACGGCGATTCGTCCCCACGAAGATTTTGCTCTTGAGCCATGGTGTGATTGTGCGCATGTTGCGGATTATCCGGAACAGTGAACATCTGTACCTGATTACTCAATACATTGCCGTAAGCCTGTGCCATTGCCCCGGTAGAAGAAGCCAATAAGATTGCGAACAAAATAGATTTCATAAAATCCCCCAAGCTAATGATGACCCTCCGGAGGCGTCGGGCCAATCACCCAGATGGGTTATTTGTGACGAGGTGGCATGTCAGCTTGCTCTATGGATTCGCCGCCCCGTACAATTTCCCAACCATGCCAGATGTATTAGTAATCGAAAAGTTGGAACCGTTATTGAAACAGGGGATTTTGTGCTTGAAGGGTCCCATGACGACTCACACTGTGTCGTCGTTCCAGAATGCGATCCGCAATGAATACGCCCCGGTGGTGATTTTGGACCTCACCGAGGTACCGTTTGTCGATTCCGCGGGGCTGGGCTCGCTGGTGAGCGCCTACATTACCTCCCACAAAGCGGGGCGACAGGTTGTTTTAACGGGAGTGAACTCGCGTGTGTTAAAGCTTTTTGAAATCACCCGGGTTCAGAAGCTATTTCTGATGTTCCCAACCTTGGATGACGCGATTGCGGCTTTTCTTTCTCCTGCGCACGCGTAGAAATTTAGGACGCTTTTTCAATTCTAACGGGCTTAGGCGGCCTGTGCTCGCAGCTTGAGGTATTTAGGCACTGGTCCGCGATCATGAGCCGGGCTACCAGTACTCCACCGAGTATATGGGACTGGATGATTTCGTCGACATCCGCTGGAGTGACCCTGCCATACCAGACTGCTTCGGGATAAACCACTACATTGGGGCCGTGTTCGCATTGGTCGAGACATCCAGATTGATTGGCTCTGACTTTACCTTTGAGTCCGACGGCTGCAAGTTTTTGCTTAAATAATTTTTGGAGAGTGGCGCTTCCGTCGGGGTCGCAGCATGGGCGCGATTGTCCCGGGGGCCGCTGATTTCCGCACACGAAGATGTGCTTCTCAAATCTTGGCATGCATACAATTTATCGCAGATGAACGGAGAATTAATCTTTGAGCGGGACCATGGCTTTATCCCCCTGGCAGAATGTTGCTACTCGCTGAAATCCGACGCCAGGTTCGGTTACAACCATTACGGGACCGAGGCAGTACACCGCGTGTCCACTTTCGGCGAAGTACCAGCGGCCTCCCTTATGGGCTGCCTGGGTCGCCGGATTCGCGGCCGGAAATTTTGGCGGTGCCGTCAGGCGAGGGGCGGTGATTGCGATCATCAGCAACAAACTCGCCAGGGCTTTTACCTTAGCTTCCACTAGAACTCTTTTCCTGTTACGTCACGATTTCGATGCTTAAACCGTCAGCGGAATTCTTCGCGCATCCGCCGCATCCATTGCCGGCTTTGGGGGCTTCTGAAGCGTTGGCCGCTGGGACCGGACGGCGGACTTCGCCTTCAGGCCCTTTTGAGGCGCAGCCTCCTGAGGCTTATGAGGAGCTCCGGGTTTTCCCTCGGAAGAAGGTTTAGCGATGCGTCCCTTCAAAATTTCTTTGCCTTTTAACGCGCTAAGCTCGGTGCTGTCGTTGAATAAATCGCGGATCAAGCCTCGCTGGGACTCAATGGTGCGCCCCTGCTCGACCACCAACATTGAAAGCAAGCCGTAGGAGATGAGAAACAGCATGATCAGAAGGGGCAGCATGACTTTTTTCTTTTTAGGAAGAACCATTGCTTCGCCCATGCCCCAAGTCACCACGGTCGGCTCCAATCTCTTTGCAGCGGTGCGCAACTTCTGCAAAGGGAAATGCAGCTATGCGGCCAACAGCACCGACCCGCGTAACCCACTGTGGGAGGCCAAGTTATAGGAATTATCAACAGGCGGAAGGTAGCCTTTATCGCAACTTCGTGCACATTATAGGCAAGGCCTAGCGGGATTTATCGCCGAGAACGAGCTTGGCAATGGTTGCCAATTGCATGTTCGACGTACCTTCGTAAATCTTCCCAATTTTCGCATCGCGCCAGTATTTCTCTACGGGATAATCTTTGGTGAACCCGTATCCGCCGTATATTTCTATGGCGAGCGACGTCACGCGCTCTGCCACCTGAGAACTGAATAACTTCGCCATGGCTGCTTCTTTGACGAATAACATGCCTGCATCCTTCATTCTGGCTGCGTTGTAAACCATCAGGCGGGCGGCCTCGATGTCGGTAGCCATTTGCGCGATCTGAAACTGTATACCTTGAAAATCGAGACAGCTTCTTGCCGAACTGTTTGCGCTCTTCGACGTATCTCGCCGCATATTCCCATGCACCACGCGCAATGCCAACCATTTGGGCGCCGATTCCGATGCGTCCCTCGTTCAGCGTTTCGATCGCAATCTTGTAACCCTTGCCCACGTCACCCAAAACGTTTTCCCTGGGGACGCGGCAGTCTTCGAGAAGCAGTTCACAAGTTGATGAGGCACGAATTCCAAGTTTGTCCTCTTTCTTGCCCACCGTGAACCCGGTAAAGTCCTTCTCTACGATGAATGCGGTAATGCCTTTGTAGCCGGCGGAAGCGTCGACGGTAGCGAACAGCACGAAAAGTCCAGCTTCTTTTCCGTTGGTGATCCACAATTTGCGCCCATTGAGTATGTATTGGCTACCTTTAAGTTCAGCCTTGGATTGCAATGCGAAGGCGTCAGAACCAGAGGTTGCTTCGCTAAGGGCATAGGCCCCGCAAGTGTTGGTGGCCATTCGGGGGAGATAGTGCTTCCGTTGTTCCTCCGATCCCCATCGCACCAGCGCATTGTTGACCAGGGTATTCTGCACATCGACTATGACTCCGGCGGAAGCGTCGACGCGTGATAATTCCTCCACCGCCAAGATGGCCTCGAAAAACTCTCCGCCGCCGCCTCCGTACTGTTCGGGAATTTCGATTCCCATGATTCCGAGTTGGAAGAATTCTTCGATGAGGCTGGGATTGAAAACTCCTTGCTCGTCCATCTCCTTGACTTTGGGACGAATTTTTTCTTCGGCGAACTGCCGGATGTTGTCGCGGAAGAGAATTTCGTCGTCAGTAAGAGTGGTGAGGGGGAGGGCATTGGGTTGTTGCGAAACCGCCAAGGACATAGGGCCTTCTCAACAAGTCAAACCCCGAATTCTACACCTGCTCGAGGCAAAAAACTTGCAAGGGGCGTGCTACCAGTTTCGTGCTACCATGTCGGGCGGTAGGTGCCCCATGAAGCTCACCGACGCCGTTGAGTCTGTCCTCAGCACCAAAATTTCCAATCGCGTTCTCTCCATTTCACCAGACCAATCGGTTTTTGACGCCATTCAAAAGATGGCGGACGAAAGCGTGGGCGCGTTGGTCGTGATGTCGCAAAACAAATTGGTGGGAATCATGTCGGAACGCGACTACGCCCGCAAAGTAATTTTGAAAGGTCTGTCGTCGAAAGAAACCATGGTGCGCGAGATTATGACCTCGCCGGTGGTATTCGTCACGCGCAAGCACACCATCGATGAATGCATGAGCATCATGACCAACCATCATTTTCGGCATCTGCCCGTGATGCGCGACGATTCCGTGGTCGGCATAGTCTCGATCGGCGACTTGGTGAAGTGGATCATCTCCGGTCAAGCCGAAACCATTCAGGAATTGCAGGGGTATATCATGGGCGGCTATCCCGGTTGACGTTTCGCTCGAATTACGTTGGTAACTTGTCGGGGCAGCAAAATCTCTTCATCTTAGGTTCTGGCTAGCGGAATCGAATCCGCCCTGCCCGGAGCCCATGGCTTCTCCCACACTACGAGAATCGGGCATTTTTACGCTTCCTGGCGGAGTGTCGCCAGTGCTGCGCAGCGAACCGGCCAAAGCCTTGATGCGGCTGGTGGAGCGGGTTGCGAGCAGCCCTGCGGCGGTTTTAATTCAAGGCGAAACGGGCAGCGGGAAGGAACTCATCGCTCGTGCTCTGCATCATCTTTCTTCACGCAGTCACAAGCCGTGGGTAGATATTAATTGCGCCGCGCTTCCTGAGCATCTCGTGGAAAGCGAACTATTTGGCCACGAAAAGGGTGCATTCAGCGGTGCCGACTCGCTAAAGATTGGCCTATTTGAGTTGGCCCACGGCGGAACGCTTTTTTTGGATGAGATTGGCGAGCTCGATCTGCGAGTGCAAGGGAAACTGCTGCGCATATTGGACGATGCTCCGTACTTCCGTCTCGGGGGGACGAAGAAAGTTCCTGTAGACGTTCGCGTTATTGCGGCGACCAACCGCGACCTTAAAGCGGCTTCTGAATCTGGAAAGTTCCGGTCTGACCTCTACTTTCGGTTAAGCCAGGTGCAATTGTTCGTGCCCCCGCTGCGCGAGCGAGTGGACGACATTGAAGAGATCGCGGCCCAAGTGCTGCACAAATGCAGCCCTGACACCACACTGAGTGCTAGCGCGCTGCAAGTCCTGTGCAAATATTCCTGGCCGGGAAACATCCGTGAGCTTAAGAACGTGTTGACCAGCACGGCGGTGATGCTCGACCCTGCCAGCCGCAGAATTCGAGCGGAAGATTTGCCGAATATGCTTTCGATTAGGTCAGGAGGCGCCGCTGACGAGGAAGTCCCGAGCGGCGATCTGGATTCAATGGAGCGCGTGATGATTGAGCGCGCACTCAAAGATAATGGAGGCCAGCAGGCGGCTGCTGCCGACGCTCTGGGAATTTCCCGGCGGACTTTGACCAGGAAAATCAAAGCCTACCAACTCGAGTCTGCGACCGGACGTTCTGGAAATCTTGGAACACTTAATTTTGAGCAGTACCGATATTTTCGGGCGGCTTTGGATCGTCCGGTGATGGTGCGCACATCACGGTCGGACGAAGTTACCGTGGAATCGGTGAATCTTAGCTCCAGCGGACTCGGGGTGCGCGGGATGGAGGAGTCCCAAAGATTCGGCGGCATTGTCGAACTCGAGTTCAGTTTTTCCGACGCCGCTCCGAAAATCAACTTGAAAGGTAAGGTCACATGGGCCGATTCGCAGGGTAACGCTGGAATTCGATTCCTCAGCGTCCCCCGCAACGCCCAACAATTGATCGACGATTGGATTGCTAAGAAGCGAAGCGAAGAAGGCTGGGCGAGGACGGTTTAGTTTTTACGAAAACTGAGGAATTGCTCCTCTTAGCCAGCGGGAAGGGAATAACTTTCAGTCGTGCCGATCAATCAAGGTGAGGCGGTTACGGCCGAAGTCGGGCCCTTCTCTCGTTTATTGCAGGCTTCGGATCGTTCGCAGCCTGTCCCTTAAAAGAAAATTTCTTACAGTCAAAAACAAAAACTGGGAGGATTGCTCCTCCCAGCCTGTTCTCGATTTTGACTTTGGCGGGTGGTTAGTTTTCCCCCAGCAGAATTACGCTTTCGGCGTCTGCGGTATTCAAAATCGAAGATCCCCACATTACTGAACTGCCCCAGAGCACGCTGTAGCCGCGGTTGCTGCTCGATCCCCAGACGACTGACGATCCCCACAACACCGATTGTCCGGATACATTCGTTCCCCAGATTACTGAACTGCCCCAGACTACCGAGCTACCCCAGAGTACTGAGCTTCCCCAAATTACGGAAGAGTTCTTAACCATGGCGATGTTGCCGTTTGAGTCTTTAGTGACAGCCGGAGACATCGCGCTTCCGATGGTGGAAGACGCCGTGTCGGTATTGTTCAACGCTGCTTGTATATCCAGATAGCCAGCGCCGACGGTGAAGATGTCGTATTGGCTGGTGTACCTTGCTCCGGTCAACGTGTCAGTCGCGGTGCTGTAGCGAGGGAAGTTCTTGTATGCAGTTTTCATCAGCCGGGCCTTTACCTGGTCAGGTGTTAGGCTCGGATTCTGCTGCAACAAGAGCACCGCCGCGCCGCTTACTACCGGTGTTGCCATGCTAGTTCCACTGAGGGTGAAGTATTTGGTCGAAGGAGCAGTGCCACCCGTATAGCTATAGGTGTTCATTGGAACTTGATTGTGCGGCAGTTCCGTGTATAGCGTAGCGCTGGTAGAGGCCAGAGTGGAAGTAATCCAGTTGCCCGGAGCGACTAGGTCCGGCTTAACCAGGTGATCGACGAGCGTCGGGCCTTTTGAGCTATAGCTCGCGACGAAGTCATCTCCGCGATCAGGGCTGCTCATCGGCTTCATTGCGCCAACGGTGATTACGTACGGATCGTTACCCGGAGCGCTAATGGTGCCGTACCCGGAGGTGTTGTTGACATTGTCGCGGCCATCGTTGCCCGCAGCCACAACTACCACGATGCCAGCCCGCCATGCGGCTTCGACCGCCTGACAAAGCGGGTCAAGTTTGTAGCTTTCAGTTACTTGACGCCCGAGAGACAGATTAATTACCCGGATGTTGTAAGTGCTTTTCAACGCGATCGCCTGCTGTATAGCTGCGATTACATCGCTGTCTGTGCCGATCCCATTTCCGTCCAGAACGCGGAAGCTGACGATGTTAGCTTCCTGAGCGATGCCCTGAAACGTCTTAAAGTAGTTTGATCCGGTTGAGTTCGCGCCGTTGCCCGCGAGAATGCCGGCTACGTGAGAACCGTGTCCGTAGGCATTGTTGACGCCATCGGTCGAGAAATTCTGGCTGTAGACTACGCGGGAACCGTTGGGGCCGGAGAAATCTCCATTGTCGGTCACGCCGCTGTCAATTACAGCCACCGCGATGCCGCTTCCGTCCAATCCGCGCGACCATGCGTAGGGCGCTCCCACCGCCTGATCATAAAAATCAGTCGAGGTAGAAGTCTGCTTAACTTGGCGGTCAGGCGACACAAACGCTACATCGGGATCAGCTTCCAACTCCGCTAATGCCGAAGCCGGAATTTTGAATGCAGCCGAGTTGATGCTGTGAAGCCGGGCTTTTGTCCAGGCTCCGCGTCCGGCCATTTTCGCGTAGTGCCGGGTCTGCGGCGTCATCTTGTATTGCACGATGACGTCCACGAGTTTGTCGGGAGAGCCGTTGCGATCAAGGTCAGCCGCCATCTTTCGCTGGTGCATGCCGCCCCGCAGATTGTTTTGCGCCACCGCAGTGTGCAAGCTCCCGGCGGAGAGACAGAGAGCCAGGGCTACCTGCATCCATCTGCGGGTTGACGATTTGTGTTGGGCTACCATGCTGTGATCCGTTTCCGGGGAAGTAGCGCTGTTAATCACTCTTGTGTGCTCGGAGGCAACTTGTACTGAGGTATCCATTAGTTGTCCCCGTTCACAGTCACGCTCATGGCAGAAAGTGTGTTGCTGCCCCACATCGCGGAGCTCCCCCACAGGGCCGAACTACCCCACAATGCGCTGAATGCCGAAGTGCTGTTGCTGCCCCACATCGCAGAGCTCCCCCACATTGCCGAACTGCCCCACATTGCCGACTTGGTACCGACAAACGCATTCGATCCCCAGACCGCTGAGCTGCCCCACATTGCTGAACTTCCCCACATAGCCGACGAATCGTTGACAAAATAAACGCTATGGGTCGTTGCATCGAACGTAACAGTGGGGGATTTTGCAGATAACGTCGACGAGTCAGTACTGTTTAGAGCGGCCTGAAGGTCGAGGTATCCAGCGCCTACGGTGAATACATCAGCTTGCATAACATAAGTGACGCCAGAATCCACAACCGTAGTGTAGGGGACAATGTTCTTGTAGGCGCTCTTCATCATCCGGGCCTTTACTTGGTCGGGCGTAAGCGTCGGATACTTTTGTAAGATGAGGGCGGCGGCAGCACTAACCACCGGAGTCGCCATGCTGGTACCACTCAACATCAGGTAATTCTTGGAAATGGTTTTTCCGTATGCGTCCTTTGATAGGACAGTTTGCGGATACGTCTTTGCCAGGGTATCGCCACCCAGGAGCGAAACTACACGGTTGCCGGGAGCTACCAGGTCCGGCTTGGCGATGTGATCGATCGCCGTCGGGCCCTTCGAGCTATAGGTGGTCATCACGTCATCGCCACGATCAGGAGTCCCCTTCGTATTCATCGCACCTACCGTTATGACGTAAGGATCATTTCCTGGCGCGGTAATAGTTCCGTAACCACTGGTTGACAGGTTGCGGCCTTCATTGCCGGCAGCTACCACTACTACGATCCCAGCTTTCCATGCCGCTTCGACGGCTTGACACAGCGGATCGAGCTTGTAGCTCTCGGCTACCGGGCGTCCCAAGGAAAGATTCATCACGCGAATGTTATATGTCTTCTTCAGTGCGATTGCCTGACTGATAGCTGCGATGACCGACGCGTCCGTGCCTTGTCCATTTTGATCCAGGGCGTGGAAGCTGATTAAGGTCGCGTTGGGAGCGATACCGCGCAGGGTCATGCCGCAGTCTTTGCAAGACAGAGTGTCGCTTCCGCTACTGGCAATGATGCCGGCGACGTGAGTGCCGTGTCCGTACTTGTCGTCGGTCCCACCGCCGATGGTGTCGGCGCTATAGACCACGCGGGATCCCTTGGTTCCTTTGAGATCATCGGAGTCATGAATGCCGCTATCGATCACGGCTACTCCTACCCCGGTGCCGTCCAAGCCCATACCCCACGCATATTGCGCGATCACAGCGCCCGCGGAATTATTTAAGGTCGAGCCCAGGTGCCGGTTCGGAGAAACATGTTTCACTTCAGCGTCTTTCTCGAATTCGGCGAGCCGCCATGCCGGCATCGTCGCATGCAGTGAATTAATCAGCGACAAGTGAGCCATAACAGAGCCCCCCCGACGGCTAATTTTGTTAGCATGCATCGCGCCTGGAGCGGATTTGTATTGAACGATAACCTCAACTGCTTCGTTACCGTGGCGTCTCCGGAGTTCGGGGGACATCTTTTCGGGTTCCGCGAAGCTGACCGTGGCTGCCATGCTTATCAGCGCCACTAGAGATGAAAGTCGTTTCAAAGTGAGTCCTCCAAAAGAAAGCTTGACTGGCTTAGGACAATGCAGAGCGACTGCCAAATTAACTATTAAGTTAAGACAATGTAAACAAAGGAATTTTTCTTGGAGGGAAGATCCCGGGGATGGGACAAGTTGGCGATGCGCCCGTTGATTGGACAAGTTGTCAGGGTCGGCGAGATTGACATAGCAGCTACAAAGCTGCGTACTCGCAATAATCACCGCGATTCCGTTCGTGAAACCTACGACTACCGGACGCGGTATGAACTTCACCGCCGTGCCCAACCCTGTCGCGCACAGGATCACAGGATGATTCCCGCCAGCAGGCGTGCACTTAAAGAGGCCGTCCACGCCCTGCTTCGCGACACAGGGGAGAAACTCTCGCACGCAGAAGCGGCACGAGAGAGAGCGGACGTTTGCGATCGGCACTGCTCGATGCGGTTACTCACGAATTTGGGACTCCGGTTACGGGCATGGCCGTAGCCTCAATCCTGGCATCGCCAATTCAACAGTAGCCCACTAGCTATCGCAGAAATCCGATCCGCATCGGCAGGGCCCCCTTGCTGAACTCGGATACCGCAGCGTCAAGCAGGGATAGCAATGATCATTTTTTCGCTTTTCATTCAGTAAGACTCAATCAAGAAGCATCCAAGGAACACGCTATCCCGGCTGCATGTCCACCTCCTCCCCATCGATTCACGCTGAAGGTATTGCACGGCAGGTTTCTGAGCGCAGTCTGCGTGCCTTGGACTGGCTTAACTTCTTCCTGTCAGACGTGCGAACCGGGGTCGGTCCATTCGTTGCCATCTACTTAGCTGGCGAGCACTGGGGCGTCGCTCGGATCGGAATCGCACTCACGGCCGCTGAACTGGCCGGAGTACTCACGCAAGCGCCGGGTGGCGCACTGATCGACAGGTTGCGCTCCAAGCGCCTGGTGGTGGGGCTTGCGGTCTTGTTGCTTTCGGCTAGCGCTCTGCTCATGTCAAAGATCACGACAATGCCTGTAATTCTCGCTTGCCAGGCAGGGCTTGGAATCACTGGCAGCATTTTCGGTCCGGGTGTGAGCGCGATTACGTTGGGATTGGTCGGCCACGCTTGCTTCGGCTACCGCACTGGCCGGAATGCAAGTTTTGCGTCTGCTGGCAACATCTTTGCGGCCGTGAGCATGGGGCTACTGGGTTACTGGTATACCCCGCGCTCCATCTTTTATCTGGTTGCTCTGCTTGCAGTGCCAACGATTGTTTTCCTTCTACGGATCCGCCCGGACGAGATCGACTATGACCTCGCGCGCGGCGGGATCGCTGGTCAGCATTCGGAGACAGGAGTGCTCCAACTGCTGCGGGATCGGCGCCTCGGCATATTCGCACTGATGACGGTTTTATTCCATCTGGCGAACGGGGCCATGCTCGCCAGCGCCGGAGAGATGATGACCAAGAGCGGTTCGAATCTCGCCGTCCTTAGCATGGGAGCGCTGGTGACGGTCCCTCAACTTGTCATGGCCATAATCGGGGCGCCGACAGGGAAGATCGCCGACCTTCACGGCCGTAAGCCAATCCTGCTGTTCGCTTTCGCACTCTTGCCCTTGCGCGCTCTGCTATTCGCAATCGTCCGAGATTCCTACTGGCTCATTGGATTGCAAACTCTGGATGGGTTTTCCGCTGGAATCTTCATGATCGTGGGAGTGCTGATGATCGCCGACTGCACGGAAGGAACCGGACACTTCAACCTCGCACTTGGCACGATGGGAGCGGCAACAGGAGTGGGGGCCTCCTTAAGTACGCTGGCGGAAGGATTCGTGGTACAGCGCTTCGGGTACAGCATCGGCTTTCTATGCCTTGCCCTCGCCGCTGTTTTAGCATGGCTTGTACTCGCCTTCTGGATGCCCGAAACGCGCCCCTACCACCTCCCTAACACAACATTCAAATCGTCTTAATGAAGCCAACCTCGCGGTAATGCTCGCATCTTAAAATGCATGCCGCCCCTTGATATTGCTAAGCTCGTTGGCGCTGCGTCCGCTCCAGTTGCTCTAATCATTGCTACGTCTATCTTTCTCTCGAACCTGGGAGCCAAGTACGCGCTGCTGACTGGCATGTTTCGCGAGCTCTCGAATGAGTTTCGAAAGATGGACGAGCGGGACAGAGGCTCACGCCGCGCCAAGAGCGTGCATGAGGCTCTTGAAATGCATGCGCACCGGCTGCGAGTCCTCATGCGCGCTACCTTCTGGCTTGCCGTAGCGATTGTCTTGTTCATCTTCACGGTTGTGTTCACCGGAATCGGAGTCATCTTTCCCCACAGCGCGGCCTGCCAGATAGTCACTGCGGCCTTCAGCTTTAGTGGCTTGCTGATCCTGGCGGCGAGCGTTGGATTCGAAATCTGGGAGAATTATCAGGCCAAGCGCGCGCTGATCCTGGAAACTTCGGAATTTCCTGACATCGTCCCGGAAGAACTCCATGAGGAAAAAGAAGCATTTCGTCGGAATCATCCGGACGAAAGCCACAGAGCCGCATAGTTGATCGCCGTTGGTATGAACCGGCTTTGAAAGTTCCAGCTTGGTCTCAGTCGATGACGCTGCGCTGCCCGATTTCGCCCGCACATCTGTGCTTAGGCCACCCCAGGAAGTCCCTGAGGTGTTTGCTTTGCCCGCTTCGGGATACAACTGCCGCGCACGGTCGAGTGACTCACCTACGCTAGAACAAAATCATGCATGAAACGATCACCGGCAGGGCGCCAATCCCCAAGCCTGCAAAAAGACTTATCTGATAAAGCGAAGGGCCGGGCGTGCAAGTCGGTTCGATACCATTGTGTACGGGATACGACCCGACCAAAATCGGGCCCCCCCTACTACACAATCCTCAAATTTAACCATGTAATTGACAACACACCAAGGTAACCGCAGGGCTAATTTTGGGCGGGTGTTTGCCTACAACTTAAGCAAAACTAACAGTATGCGGCGTGAATCAGGCGCAAGACTATTCGTGTGCCTAACTGCGTTTGCGGCCATTGGATGCTTTGGGATAGCGTTCGCCCACTGGAGATCCGACGACCCAATCCAGTTCTTCTGCTATTTCGCCGTGGCGTTAATGGCGTCGTCATTCAAGGTCACCCTCCCTGGCATCGACGGGACTATGTCGGTGAACTTTCTGTTCATTCTCCTCGGTGTTTTGGAGATGACTTTCGCGGAGACGCTGCTGCTGGGGTTCGCCTCCGTATTAGTGCAGTGCTACTGGAAATCGACCAAACCCCTCAAGGCAATTCAAGTCATTTTTAATCTATCGCAACTAACTGTGGCGACGGCGGCAGCATATGGGGTCTATCAGTACCTCAGCGTTTATATTTTGCACGGACCTCAGCCGCTGGCTTTGATCGCGGCTGCAATCACTTATTTCGGGTTCAATACGTGCGCGATGTCAATTGTGATTTCGATCACGGAAAACAAAACCGTGCGCGAGGTTTGGTCTAACTGCTACTTCTGGTCCTTTCCGTACTACCTGGTGGGTGCAGCCATCGCAGGCGCCATGCACTATCTGGACAAACGGATGGGATGGCAGTCAGCGCTGCTCGTGCTCCCCGCAGTGTATTTAATTTACCGTTCATACCGCTTGTATCTCGGAAAGCTCGAGTACGAAAAAGTTCACGCCGAACAAATGTCCAGCCTGCACTTGCGAACTATCGAGGCTTTGGCCCTGGCGATTGAGGCGAAAGATCAGACTACTCATCAGCACTTGCAACGAGTGCGCGTTTACGCCATGGAGCTGGCGAAGGACCTAGGGTTGACGCATGACGAAACCGAGGCTCTGCGCGCGGCTTCGCTGCTCCATGACATCGGAAAACTTGCCGTCCCGGAACACATTATCTCGAAGCCGGGGAAATTGACTCCCGAAGAATTCGAAAAGATGAAAATCCATCCCATTATCGGGGCGGAGATTTTGGAGCAAGTGCAATTTCCTTATCCAGTTGTGCCGATCGTTCATTCGCATCATGAAAAATGGGATGGCAGCGGGTACCCCAGCGGACTAAAGGGCGAAGAGATTCCAATCGGGGCGCGCATACTGTCCGCCGTGGATTGCCTCGATGCACTCGCCTCAGACCGCCAATATCGTCGCGCTCTTCCTCTGGATGAGGCGATGAAGAAGGTGGTATCTGATTCCGGAAAAAGTTTCGATCCGCGCGTGGTCGAGGTGCTGCACAGGCGCTATATCGAATTGGAAAAGATGGCGCACGAAACTGGTCCATCGAATCTGATGAAATTGTCCACAGACGTCAAAGTTGAGCGGGGGTTGGCTCCCGCAGCGGGTTTTGCCGGGTCGGAAAATTCAAACGCACAGCAACCCCCTGAAACTCGCGACTATCTTTCGAGCATTGCAGCCGCGCGCCAGGAAGCGCAAATGTTATTCGAATTGAGCCACGATCTGGGAACTTCGTTGAGCCTCGACGACACGCTGTCGATGTTATCGGTCCGCTTGAAGCGGTTGGTACCGCACGATTCAATGGCGGTATACATCAAACGGGAAGAGCAGCTTGTGCCCGAGTTCGTGAGCGGAGACAACTTCCGGTTGTTTTCGTCGCTGAAAATTCCGTTGGGTCAGGGTTTGTCTGGATGGGTAGCTCAGAACAACAAGCCCATCGTGAATGGGAATCCTTCGGTAGAACCCGGGTATCTGAATGATCCGACCAAGTACAGCACTCTGCGGTCGGCCCTGGCAGTGCCCTTGGCCGGTGTTTCTGAGGTGGTCGGCACTCTTGCTTTGTATCGCGCCGATCAGGATGCCTTCACCCAGGACCACCTACGAATCCTGTTGGTGGTGAGCTCGAAACTTGGATTCACCATTGAGAACGCGCTGAAATACCGGCAAGCCGAGGATTCGGCAACTACCGACTATCTGACCAACCTGCCAAATGCCCGATCGCTTTTCCTGCATCTGGATCGCGAAATCGCGCGATGCAGAAGAACCGCTACGCCTATCACGGTAATGGTGTGCGATCTCGACGGATTCAAACAGGTGAATGACCGCTTTGGACATCTTCCAGGGAAATCATGTCCTGCAGATGTTCGCAGTTGCGTTGCGAGAATGTTGCCGCGAATACGATTATGCCGCCCGGATGGGAGGAGATGAATTTGTCATTGTCGCCTCCGGACTAGATGCTGATACGGCGAAGGAAATGGTTCAGCGTCTGCAGCATGCTGTGCGCGAGGCCGGCAGAAAAGTATGCGGTGCCGACATGCTTTCTGTCAGCGTAGGTTGCGCTTTCTATCCCGAAGATGCGACCGATGCCGAGCAGTTGTTGGCGGAAGCCGACCGCTCCATGTATAGCGTGAAAAGGCGGCACTATGCCGAGGTGCCCGAAATTGCCACAGCGGCCGGGAAAAGTGGAAGCTGAAGTTGTGCCCCAGTTACTCCGACATCTTCGTAACAAGCTGTGCATGCTGGTGCTGGTTGTTCTAGCAGGGGGTATATTTTGCGCCACGCTGGTGCGCCTGGCACCCGGATTCGGCACTGATGAGCGCGAACTCGACAGCCACCTAAGCGCCGAGAGTATACAGGCCATAAGGCAATCCCATGCGGGGCAGCAATCGGTAGAGAAATTTTATTTAGGATATGTCGGCGACATGTTGAGAGGGCGATTCGGAGTGTCGCAGACATTTCAGCGCCCTATTAGCGAATTGTTGCGCGAGCGCTGCGGGGTGAGTCTGCGGTCGTTAAGCTGGGCAATGCCTGCAACATGGCTAGTGGTGTTGACTACTGCGCTCACGGTCACGGGGATCCGCAATCGCGCTCCAGATTTCGGTTCGGCGGTGATCGTTGGAGGATTGATGGCGATGCCCGCGGCAATGGTGGCTCTATGGGCCGCCAGCACTGGCCACGGAACCGTAATCGCCCTGGTTCTGATTCTTGCGCCAACCTTGTATCGCTATACCCGAAACATTCTCGAGCGTAGCTTCCGCAAATCGCACGTGATGGCGGCCCGCGCGCGTGGCATTGGGCCAGTGAGAGTCGTTCTGTGGCACGTGCTTCCCATCGCGGCGCCGCAAATTCTCGGATTAGTCGCGGTCTCTATCAGCATGGCTTTTGGGGCATTGATCCCAGTCGAATTTATTTGTGACTCTCCGGGGATCGGCCAGTTGGCGTTGCAGGCTGCCTTGGGACGGGACCTTCCGCTGCTGATCACGCTCACCATGTTGGTCACCGTCATTACGCTTCTTGTCAATATGTCTGCGGAGGTTGTGAATGATGCGATGACTCCGGTGTCGGCATGAGCGCAACACGCAAAGCGGCGTGCTTTGTCATTGCCGCGTTGATGATGGTATGCATCGGAGCGGAATTTGTTTGCTCCCCACCATTACGCAACGCAATTTCGAGAAGCTCCGAATGCGGCCCCCAGCAAGCGATTCTTGCTCGGCACCGACGATCTTGGGCGCGACCGCCTCTCGCGGGTGCTGTATGGAGGGCGGGTTTCTTTACTGTTGGCACCGGCTGCGGCTTTATTGTCCACGTTGCTGGCCGCAGGCGTCGGAACTGTTGCGGGATTTGTCGGCGGAATTTGGGGACGGATGATGATGGGCGTAGTGGATATGTTTCTTTCGCTGCCGTGGTTTTTTCTGCTGATCACGGCGCGCGCCATGTTGCCGCTCGATGTGTCGCCCATGATTTCAGTGACGGTTACTTTTGCGCTGCTGGGATTGCTGGGCTGGGCGGCATCCGCGCGAGTAGTGTATGCGGGAGTGCGCGCACTGCGGGATTCAGGCTTCATCTTAACGGCGCGGGCTTGCGGATGCGTGCGGTGGCGGACCTTAGTGGTGCACATGGTGCCTAATCTCAAGTCCACGTTGTGGGCGCAATTTTTAGTTTCTATCCCCTCGTTCATTCTGGCAGAAGCGAACCTCACCATGCTGGGGCTGGGAGTAGCAGAGCCCCTTCCATCTTGGGGGAGCCTGCTCAAGGAACTAGAAAATTACGACGGATTGTCGGCGCAGCCATGGCGACTAGCCCCTCTCGCATTGCTGATGCTGGTGGTCTGGTCGTTTCAAATCGTGCTAAGTCACGACGAGGTGATGGCATGAAATTGTTTTTTCATTGTCTGAGCGCGATCATAATTTGTCTCGAATTGTCGTTGACAGGTTTTGCGCAGTTTGGCGGAGAATTGCGCTTTTGCCTTCACGCTGAACCAAAGACATTCAATCCTGTAATGGTGGATGACGATGCATCCGACACGATTCGTTATTTAACCGGCGGCGTGTTGGTGCGATTGAATCGAAGTACACAGGGGTTGGAACCGGCGATCGCGGACTCATGGAAAGTTTCGAAAGACGGACGCAGCATTGTGTTCACTCTTCGCGAGGGGATTAGCTTTTCAGACGGCACGCCCTTTGGGCCTGACGACGTCGTGTTCACGATTAAGCAGTTGATGGATCCCTCGCTACATTCCTCAACGGGGGATGCCTTTCGCTCGGGAAGGGGCGAAGTTCTCAGCAAATTGCTGGCGAAGAATGTTGTATCGATTACATTTCCTGCCCCGATCGCTGGACTGGACAAGCTGTTTGATCAAGTTGCAATTATGTCGGCGTACTCTCCATTAAAGGAGAAAGCTGTGCTCGGCCCCTTTGCCGTTGCCGAATATGTTCCGGGCTCGCACGTCATTCTGAAACGCAACAACAATTACTGGAAGAAGGATGCTGCTGGGAGGCGACTACCCTATCTTGATTCTGTTCGACTTGATATTCAGCAGAACCGCGATTTGGAAATCATGCGCTTCCGCCGCGGCGAGATTCATTTAATCAACGCTCTTGACAGCGAATATTTTGATCGTCTGATGAAAGCCTCAGGCGAATCAGCGCATGATGCCGGACCATCTATGGATTCTGAAGAGATGTGGTTCAACCAGGTGGCGGCGTCTCCGATCCCGTCTTACAAACGCGATTGGTTCCGATCAACAAATTTCAGGCGAGCAATTTCGTCGGCAATCAGTCGGCAGGACATGGCGAGAATTGTTTTCAATAATCATGCGACACCAGCCACTGGACCGGTGTCTCCTGCAAATCAATTTTGGTTCAACGCGCAGTTGCATCCTCATACGTTCGATCGCACCGCTGCTTTGCGATTCTTGGGTGCAGACGGGTTTCGTCTCGACGGAAAAACATTGCGCGACAAGTCGTCGCATCTTGTCGAAGTTTCCATCATTACGAATTCTGGAAACAAAACACGCGAACGCATGGCGGCGATGATTCAGCAGGACCTTGCGGAAATTGGAATTAAAGTCAGCGTGGTGACGCTTGACTTTCCGGCATTGATTGAAAGGATTACCCGAACGTTTGATTACGATGCTTGCCTGCTCGGATTGGTGAATACAGATCTTGACCCCAATGCACAGATGAACGTGTGGCTGAGTTCGTCGGAGAATCATCAATGGAATCCCAAACAAAAATCTCCGGAAACCGCATGGGAAGCCGAAATCGACAAATTGATGCAGGCGCAGGCGTCGAGCATGGACACGAACAAGCGCAAGCAGGCGTTCGACAGGGTGCAGCAAATTGTTTGGGAAAACGAGCCGTTTATTTATCTAGTAAATAAGAACGCACTTTCCGCGGTATCAACAAATCTGGCGGGGGTTACGCCGGTGGTGTTGCGACCGCAAACGTTCTGGCAGGCCGACACCATGTCGTTGCATTCGGAAAGGGCGGCGCGGTAGTGGTCCCCTCAGAAGAACTTCTTTCGCTGACTTTGACCAGTGACCTACGGAAAGAGACCGCCTCTCTTCAATCAGTTGTCTTTGCAGATGCGGCGTGGAGAAATTCTCGGCTTGGTAGGAGGCAGTGGCTGCGGAAAAAGCACGCTGGCTCTGGCGATTTTGAGACTTCTCGATACCAAGGGCGCAACCGCGTCGGGATCGATTCAATTTAACGGGAGCGATTTGCTGTCGCTGTCTGAGCGTCAGATGCGACGGGTACGGGGCCGCGAAATTGGATTGGTGTTGCAGAGCCCGCTTTCCGCTCTCAATCCGATGTTAAGAATCGGAAGGCAGCTTCGGGAGGCGTGGCGGGCCCATCGCGCCGACAGCAATGGCGACGAAGAGATCGCGACTTGTTTAGAACGAGTTGACCTGCCCACCACTCGGGATTTCTTGAAGCGCTATCCATCCGAGATCAGCGTAGGCCAGGCGCAACGTGTGTTGATCGCGATGGCGACGCTGCACGGTCCGGATCTGCTGATCGCCGACGAACCTACTAGTGCGCTTGATGCCATCACGCAAATCGGTGCGCTGGAGTTATTTCGCGCCATCAACCAGCAATCCGGTAGCAGCATTCTTTTGATCTCGCACGACCTTGCGGCTGTGGAATCAGTCTGCGACCGCGTCGCCGTATTGTATGAAGGGAAAATTGTTGAGTGCCGCGCAGTGGCAGAAATGCCGTCGTCGGACTCGCATCCTTATACCCGCGCTCTTTTCAACGGGCAGCGCACGAATCAGCGCAGCAAAGCCGCGTCGATGTAAGTGCCGTCCAGCGCGGCGAGCGACGGACAGCCGAGTAATCTCACCGTGCGATCGACCTCATCGCGCAGAATATTCAGCGCCCGCGAGACGCCTTGAGTTCCGGCAGCGGACAACCCGTAGGCGTACGCCCTTCCTATTAGCACTGCCTTCGCTCCCAGGCAGATAGCTTTTACGATGTCACTGCCGCGGCGGATCCCTCCATCGAAAAGTATTTCGGTGCGTCCACCGACTGCTTTTACTATTTCCGGCAATACTCTCAGCGTTGAAGAAACTCCGTCGAGTTGCCGCCCACCATGGTTGGATACAACGATCGCCGCGGCACCATAATCGACAGACTTCTGAGCATCTTCGGCAGTCAGAACGCCTTTGATTATGATTGGGCCGCGCCAGCTTTCTTGTATCCACCGGAGGTCTTCCCAATTGACTGCCGCCCTCGCCAGGGCTATTCCCACTTCGAGCAGGGGCATGGGTCCTTGGCCGGGCACAACCACGTTGGGAAGCCTGGGGACGCCACCGTCGAGGAGAAAGCCAGCTAACCATTTGGGATGAGCGAGCAGATTTGGCAGGAATGGAATTTTGGAAAATGCATTGCCGCCCATCAATTGCCTCATCCCGTTGCGGACATCTTTCTCTCGGGAACCCGCTACTGCGGTGTCGATGGTGACCACCAGTGCCGAATATCCTGCACGGCGCGCCCGATTGATAGAGGCCTCGGCGGCTTCACGGCCTCCTAGCATATACAGCTGGTACCACGCCGGACCGGTGGTTGCAGCCATTACTTTTTCGAGGGCATGGCCGGAGATGGTGGAGAGCGTGTAGGCAGTGCCCGCGATACCTGCGGCCTTTGCCGCACCGCATTCGCCGTCGGGATGCATCAGCCGACTGTAGCCCACCGGGGCCAGAATCGCGGGAAAAGAAAGATCGAGGCCAAGTACACGACAGCGTAAGTCGGTGCGCTCAGGTAGCGTGACCGCATGGCACGGCCGAAAAGTTACGGCTTCGAATACGGAGCGGTTCGCGCGCAAGGTCACTTCGTCTTCGGCACCGCCATCGAGGTAATCGAACACGACGGCGGGAAGGCGCCTGCGAGCGATGCGACGCAGGTCTGCAATGTTAATGACGTTAGGAAAGGACACCGCGGGAGCTTGACTCATGGCGATGCTGCGCATTTTACCCCTCAGAAAGGCGGACGAACACAGAGTGTGTGACGAATAAAGTGCCCCCGAAGAGGGTCAAGGGCTACATTCCGGGCAGTTTCATTCCCGCAAATTTTCTGGCGAAGTTACCTTTGCCCATCTGCTTGAACATTTTGCGCATCTGGGCGTACTGACGCAGCAGGTTGTTTACTTCCTGCACGCTCGTTCCTGAGCCTCGAGCGATTCGTTTCCGGCGGCTGCCGTTCATGACCTCGTGGTGCATACGCTCGTGGGTGGTCATCGAATTAATTATCGCTTCTACGCGGGTGATTTGTTTCTCGTCCACTTTATCGGCGGCTTTTTGCAGTCCCGCAAACGGCCCTATGCTGGGGAGCATGCCCATAATGCTCTGCATTGATCCCATCTTCTTCACCTGCTGCAACTGATCGCGGAAGTCTTCCAACGAGAATCCATCACCCGCCAGGACTTTCGAAGCCATGTCCTGCGCTTTTTTCTTGTCGACCGTTTGTTCCGCTTTTTCGATCAGCGACTGGATATCTCCCATGCCGAGGATGCGCGACACGATGCGGTCGGGATGGAAAGGTTCGAGCGCGTCGTACTTTTCACCGACGCCGATGAACTTGATGGGTTGCCCGGTGACCTGGCGAATCGATAAGGCTGCCCCGCCACGCGCATCGCCATCCATTTTCGTGAGCACAACTCCGGTGAGGGCGAGCTTCTTGTGGAATTCTTCGGCGGAGCGCACCGCGTCCTGGCCCGTCATAGCGTCGGCGACAAACAGGATTTCCGAGGGATTCAGCACTCGCTTCAACGATTGCATTTCGTCCATGAGTTGATCGTCGATATGCAAGCGGCCGGCCGTATCAACGATGAGCACATCCGAACCCGTGTTAATGGCCTCTTTGCGGGCTTCTTTCGCCAGGCGCTCAACCGTGGCGGTGTTCGCTTCTCCAGCCTCGCCTTCGTAGATGTTGGCTTTGATGGCATGGGCCACCACTTTTAACTGCTCGCGCGCAGCGGGACGGTACACGTCTACCGAAACCAGCAGCGGGCGGTGTCCGCCATTTTTAAACCAGTTCGCCAGCTTGCCTGAAGTTGTGGTCTTACCGGACCCTTGCAAACCCGCCATGAGCACGACTGTTGGCGGCTGCGATGCGAACTTGATGCGGGCGGTATCGCGTCCCAAAGTGTCGATCAACTCATCGTGAACAAGCTTGATGACCTGTTCCCCGGGAGAAAGCGCGGTCGCGACTTGCTGGCCGACAGCTTTCTCCTGAATGCGGTCGATCAGTTGTTTAACAACTTTGAAATTGACGTCCGCTTCGAGCAGAGCGAGACGAATTTCGCGGAGTGCCTCTTGAATGTTTTCTTCGTTGAGGACGGCTTGTCCACGCAATTGCTTGAACGCACGCTGTAACTTTTCTGAAAGATTCTCAAACATGGTTAGGAATGTATTTTAACAGTACACCCGTGTGGGTCGGACACTCCCGTCCGACGGCTTTGATTTGTTTTAAAAGGCAAAACCAAAGAGTCGGACAGGAGTTTCGACCGACACGAACAAACCTGTCGAGACGCCTGTGCTTGCACATGGAAGGACTAAGCAACACCCTGTAGGGGGTCTTAGGTTTTGGAGCGACGGCACTGTGGACTACGTCGCATCTTGATGCATCGTCGAAGCTTGACCGTATTGCCAAGAGGATCGGCGTGGCCTTTACTTATCGCGTACCACTACTACGACTCTAATGGATCCTGTTATGCATAAGAAATCCGCAGCATCGAAACCGCAAGACAATCTCAAACAAAACTTCGAGTGTGCCTTGGTGAGCCTTCGAGAAGAAGACGCTGCTGCGATTGCGAGGATTACTCCTATCGTGCAGAAACGCCGTGGGGTTGAGGATACAAAGAAACAAGCAATGACTTTGGCTGCATCCGCCCTCGCCACCCTTTGGGGCCTATAGTCCCACTCTCCGTGGCCGATATAAGTGAAGAGATCTGAAATAAGAGTACTATTTTGCCTGCGAGGTTCTAATTATGAAGAAACAGATGTTCTCGAGGGTCATCGCGTTATCCCTTCTAGTTGCCGCATCTTCGATACTGGTAAGTGCGCAAGGCCGCGCTTCTGAGGAACAAGTTCAAATCCTCAGAGCACAATTTGGCGCTGGCAATCAATGGGTCGATGTGACCTCCCGCGTTCAGGCATTGGTGAAAGGTGAGGGGCTTAACTTCCGGGCTGATACCGACAATCTCCTGGTAGATCCTGCGCCGGGACAACCAAAGATTCTGCGGCTACAAGTTCGCGACGTTCGCGGCGCCGTCCGTGAGTTGAGTTATCCCGAGAAGACAGTTGTGCGCCTTTATGTTGGAAACGGATACGGCGCGCCTTATGGCAACCAGCAGTATGGAAATGGGAACCCGCAGGACAATCAATACGGTGATCGTCGCGACAGAGACAGAGACCACGACCGTGATGGCGACCGTGATCGTAACAACGGACAATATGGTAACAGCGGTCAATATAGTGCAGGGTATGGACAGGGACTTCAAATTACTCGCGCTGAATACGGCTCGGGATACCGGGTTCGAGACGTTACCGCCCGGGTTGCCAGCATGGTGCAGAACGGCCAGTTGAGCATACGGGTCTCGAGCGACAACCTGGGCGGAGATCCCGCATACGAACAGCCGAAGATGCTCACGGTTTACTACACCTATAACGGACGGTCAGGACAGGCAAGCGCTAATGAACGCGACACCCTGGTTCTACCCGGAAGAGGCGAGTCCAATTACTACCAGAGTCGACTGCGAATCACGCGGGCGCAATACGGTGCTGAGTCAAGGTTTGTGGACGTCACCAGCCAGCTAAACTCTTTGGTCCAGGGTGACTCGCTGAATTTTGAGGTATCGAATCAAGCTTTGGGCGGCGATCCCGCGCCCGGAGAACGAAAGGTCTTGACCGTCTTCTATGTGATGAACGGTAGGACCCAAAGGGCATTTGCCAACGAGGGCGAAGTGCTCGTGTTGCCCCGAAACGGCGGCGGGGGTGACGACGACGCGTACTACCAGAAATATTGGCCGGGACACGCTGAGAACGACCTGCGAGTGCTGCAAGCTACGTGGGGAGCGCGTGATCGTCAAATTGACGTCACCAGCCGGATCGCGGGCTACGTGCAGGGAAACCGGTTGAACATGCCGGTATCCAACCAAGCGTTAGGCGGTGACCCCGCGCTCGGAGCCACCAAATATTTGCGTGTGGTCTATCTTTGGCGCGGATTGCGTTATGAGGCTAATGCTACGGAAGGTCAAACGCTTAGCATTCCGTAGTACTGGGTCTTTTGCGTGAGGGCGGGCATTATTTGCCCGCCTTTTTATTTTGCCTCGAACAGTGACTTAAGGTGCCGAAACTATTGGCAGCATAATGGCGGATGGATGATCGGCGTCATGATAAATCGTGTTGCTCGCGGACACGTATCTTTCCCCTGAGCCTGCATTCTCGCCGGTGTTGAGGTTTCGATCGAAGCGTGGAAAATTGCTGCTTGAAATCTCCAGCCGCAAACTGTGTCCCTTCAGGAAGACGTTGCTGGTCGACCATAGATCAATGGTGAACTTGTATATCTGCCCGGGGTTCATTAGCTCGGGCTGTTCCTGTGAGTTGCGGTAGCGAGCCCGGAGAATTCCTTCGGTAAGATTTTGAGCAAAGCCATTGGGATGCACGTCGACTAATTTCGCGAGGAAGTCGGTATCTACTGCGGATGATTTCGCGAAAAGCTCTAAGCTCACGGGACCGGTCACCTCGGTATTCTGGGTAAACGGTGGAGACGAATAGATTAGAACATCATCGCGAGCTTCGACTGGCCGCTGATCGCGCGGACCGGGCGCGAGGTGCTGAGAGTCGCAGCATAGCGGTCCGCCGATGGTGGGCACCGGATTAGCGGGGTCGAAAATGTAATGATCGGTCACCTCGGTTCGCGGAGGCACCGTCGACAAAGTGCCGTCTCCGCGCAATGAGGCAGCATTCTTCGCTGAGTGCAAATAATATTTCGTGCTTTTGGCACGGCTTAGAGGCCAATCATCTTCTTCACGCCACTGGTTGGCCCCCATGACAAACAACTTTACCGGCTTGCCCGCAAATTCGTTCTGCACGCCCTTAAAAAGGTAGTCGTACCACTTCAATGTGAGATCGTTTTCATCGTACTCGGCTGCTGCCGGCCCGAATTCTACATCGCCAATTTTTTGGCCGCCTCCGGCATGGCCTCCGATAGTGACAAAGAGGTGCTGGCCTTTGCGGGCCGCGCCGCCGCCGTGAGCTTTAATTCCGACGTAGTTTCGCAAGGAGCCGCCCTGAAAGATGTCATACCAAGCGGCAACAGTTAACGCAGGGACGTTGATGTCAGCGTAGTGTTCTTCAATCGAGATTCGCTTCCAATAATCGTCGTAACTCGGGTGTTCGAGCCAGTCGAGGTAGTAAGGCGCCAGCGTTGAGATCCGAGCCTGAGGCGTCGAGTTTGGAAAATTAAATAGCGGATAGCCGGAAAGTGGAAGCTTCCACTCGCCGACGATGGCATTCGTGTTCTTGCTTACCTCGCGGTTCAGGGTGTCTTGTGCCAATCCCGAAGTCCACGACTGATTGAACCATTGCTCGAAGGCGCCGCCTTGGTAAGTCCAGCCATCGTGATAATTGCTGGCGGTGACTACGGGGCATATGCCCGCCAGGTGCGGAGGGTGCGCGATTGCGGCGAGCATTTGCGTAGCCCCGACGTAGGAACCTCCCCACATGCCGACCTTGCCGTTGGAATAGGGAAGCGCGGCGGCCCATTCAACCGAATCGTAGCCGTCGTTCGATTCGTACTTGAAGGTATAGAACTGACCGTCGGAAGTGAATCGGCCTCGGACGTCCTGCACGATCACCACATACCCACCGGCGGCGGCCTTGAGCGCGAAAGTTGCGCCATTGGTTTTGTTGTAAGGCGTTCGCTGAAGAAGGACGGGAAACTTGCCGTCTGCTTTTGGACGATAGATGTCTGCTCGCAGGATGGCGCCGTCCCGCATGGTGGCAGTGATGCCACGCTCTATGGTGATTTCATAGGATTCGACGGCGTGAAGGAGACTCGTGGCTAATATTACGCAAATGGCGGGAAGCAACGCCATGGATTTAACGAAGGACATCAGGGAACCCTCTTGGAAAACAAGAAGGTATCAAGTTCGTACGACAAGCGCAAAGAGTCTACCAGATGAACAGGCGTCGATCACGACTTTTGCGAGGTGGATGCGGCAAAAACCTGGTCGTTAATTTCACCGGACGCCTTGGTCGATTCCGAACACGGGCCTTTCGTCACCAACGTACGCACCGTTAAGTCTTCGTCCATGGCCAGACTTTTTGGCTCAACGCCACTGGGCAACACTCCAATGGCGCTATTTCTGCCGCTTTTTTTGGCTTCGTAAAGGGCGAAGTCGGCGAGCCTAAGAACTTTTTCGTAATGCACTGCTTCTGGCGCCGCGACGAACCAAGGGAAGGCCGCCCATCCGATGGAGCAGGTGCAGCGACGGCTTTCGCCGTCGCCAAGGAGGAAGGCTTCGCTTCCGACCCCGTCAAGAATGCGAGCTGCGAGCACATCGGCCTCTTTGCGATTGGTGTAGCGGGATACCACGAGAAATTCCTCCCCACCCCATCGAATGAGGACATCGGAGTGGCGAATCGCCGTGCTAATACGCCGCGCGATTTCCACCAGCACGCGGTCTCCCGCCTCATGCCCGTGCTTGTCGTTGACCTGCTTGAAGTGATCGACATCGACGAAGTAAAAGATCAAATCGCTGTTGGCGGCGCTTTGAGGGTCGGCGTTCGAAGTAGCGCGAACAACGTGGCGTATATCCGATTCGATGGTGGTGGCAAGAAACCGGCGATTCCTGACTCCGGTGAGGAGATCGGTCAGGGATGCTTCTTCCAATTCCAAATTCGCCAGTCCGAGTTTTTTCCCCAGGCGGTATTGCTTCAGTCCTAGCACCGCGCCCATCACCATGATCGTCGCCAGGGTCAACAGCAACCGGAAATTGCGCACTTCGAGAAGAGCACCGCTTTTAAAGTGTGTCCAAGCGGCCAGTACCGGCAACGAAAGAATAGTGATCATCGCCATCCACGCCACCCACTCACGCTGCTTGGCATCTTCTAAATGCTTTGGAGGGTCGGCGGTCAAATGCACTCGCCGCGCCATGACAGCCGTCGCACCGAACCAAGCCATAGCCGCGACAATGGGAACATCGTAAAAACTGCCGGTGTAGTAGTCTCCGTAGTCAATCGCCACACTGGCCGCTACCGAACCGAGCGCGTAAAGCAAACTGGCACCCAAGAGGTGTCCGTAAATAGTTTTCCAATTTCCACTGCTGCGGACCCATAAAATCACTGCCGCTAGCAGTACGACTCCATGCTCGGTGAAATATACGTAGTCAAAACTACGTCCGTACACTTCTTCGTTGAAGTGCACATACTGCCATGGGATTACGACGAAGCAGTATAGATAAAGCCACCACACGAAAAGAAGCACGAAATCCAGTACGCCCAAGCCCCCGGTACGTTCACTGCGTTTGAGGTGCGGTTGAATCGCAAACGCCCCCATTACTGGCACGAGATGCAAGAAGAGGATCACGTCCCCCACGAACGGATTGGGAACTTCCCGCCGAACCAGCACCTCGAAGTAGGTCCACAAACTCTGAAAGGTCAGCCAAAACCCAAAACTCAAGGTCATCAATCCCCAGAACAACCGGGATTTGCCGTGGTTGTGAGTTACATTCGCGGCACAGGTCACCAATACCCAAAGGAGCAAGACGCACTGGGTCACGTCGCCAACAGAAGTGAGGAAAAAGCTACGGGGGGAAAGCAAAGAGAGGATTGCCGCCAAACAAACGACGGCGCAAGCAGACGCAATCCAGCCCCGGTCTCGCGGTGTAAGACACACGCTCACTCCGCAAGTTTATCGGTAGGTGAGCGATATTTAACGTTACTGAGGTCATGCGGATGGGCGTCCGCACCCTCTCTGCGCGGCTCCTCTAGGTGGCGCTAGTCCACGTACAACGTTTTACCTTCGTACGGGCCACGCATTAACAATGACTTCCGTAACGTGTTGAGCGGAGAATTATGCGCGATATGCCTGTTCGCGGGGCAGCGGCTATAACAACATGACAACCGGCCGAGGTTGTCACCTTCTAAAGAAAGTTAATTCTGCCGGAGAAGTGCTAACCGATGCTGCCAAGCGCCAGTGATCTCGCATCGTATTGGTCGAATGCATCCCGGAAACCGGGCATAATGAGTTCGTGAAAAACTTCGTCCATTCGTTCGGGTGAATAGGGCATGTTGTGCTCCACCCACCATCTCAATAATTCCACAACCCCACTCGCAACGTAATTTGCGAGCACCGGAATCGGCAGCTGCTGCCGCTTTTTGGGTCTCGGCAACGAAGCCAGCGCGATTTCAATGCTTCGGGCAAGGCTCTTCGCGCCATTCCGATAAAAAAAATCAATCTTTTGGGACTTGGTCAAAGCTTTCGACAAATTTTGGAATTCCCGCACGTGGCGAAATAACCCTGCTATAGGCAGGGTTCCCCGGCTACCTGGTTTAATCCATTCGATGTGACTCGTGAAATCTTCAAAAAACTGCTGTATGTCCTGCAAGAACAAAATCATCCTTATGGCGATAGTGAGCGTAAAAAGTAGACCTACCTACGTTTGCCCCATCAACAATGTTTTGAATCGTGATCTTATCGTAGGGCTTAGTTAGCATCAATTTTAAAAGCGCATGCTGCAGCGAACGCCTGCTGCGAAGTTTTCTGCGATCCTTTTTTCCAGTAGCCATGTGCATGAAATTAATGACCTCGCGGTTTGATCGCCGCCCAACCAGACCGAGATGTCCGTTAGCAGACAATCTTGGGCACATTGGTTGGTTAGGCGATGCCCATATGTATATAGACTCCGAAAGGTTCCTTAGGAGATCATGTTCAAATCATTTGTGCTCTCAACAATTTTCACCGCACTGCTTACTCTTTCCATTGTTCCGAAGGGCGGGGCGCAGGGACATGCCGCCAATAGTGGACCAGATCCCATATCCGGTAGATGGAGCGCGACTTTCGAAGTAGAAGGGAATCAGGTTCCAGTCGAACTCAATTTCAGTCTACACAGCGGCGAATTAACCGGCTCAGCCGATTCTCATCATACTGGTCCAGGCACGGTAATAAATGGCTCATGGGTAGAACCTAAGTTGGCTTTTACTCTTACCTTTGCCCATCATGAATCCATTATGGTCACAGGCGTCGTGCAGCGTGGGTCTTTGTCCGGTGAATTCGACACTGAGGGTAGGCGGGGTAAATGGACCGCAGAGAGGGCTCCCCTCTCAACTTCGGCAGTCCCCACCGAAAATCGTTACCTTCCGTATAAGTTTCTCATTGGGGAATGGGATGTTACTACGCCGGGTGAAACAGCGCCGCTGGCAGTGCAGCGGTTTGCGTGGGGTCCGAACAGCTCTTACATTTGGTTTGCAGGTAGCCTTATTATTAATGGCTCGCCGGAGCCGCACTTTGAAGGGATGCTCACGTGGAACGGAGTACATCACAACCTCGATATGTTGCTCACCCTCGATCTAAAGACGGGATTAGCTGCGGAGCAAGGTACTGTCTCAGTTGAGCCGGATGGAACAGTTGTGCGCGACAGCAACGCAATTTTCTCGCAGGGGGTGACGCCCCTTGGTCTAAGCACCGTTGGACCTGCCGGGGCAATCGTGCACTTTCGGCAAACCTATAAAGCCGAAAGCTCGGACAAAGTTATTACGTCGGCCATGCGAGAGACCGAAAACGGTTGGGTAGCTACATTCCCTCGTAGTGACCGCCTCATTATGTTGCGACGAAATAATGGAGGACAAAAGTAATCCCCGACTGCCCCTCGGACTTCCTGATCTTATCGATGGCTGATGACTACCGCACAATGGTAATGATCATACTTCTGGGCTTGACCCCAGGATACCCACCCCGCGGGCAGCGGTCGCGGATGACGACCTCGCCTTAGGACAAGTTGTTGAGGCTGTCAGCCATTCGAAATACAGTTATTTTTGTTGTCGAAGACGATGCTCAGGACGGACTGGATTACGTCGACGGTCGAAGGAGCCTTGCTTTTGTGATTAGTGCCTATACGCGCCGCAAAGTTACCGACACGCATTTCTACAATCAGAACAGCATTCTACGCAGCCTTGAACGAATTTTTAATCTGCACCGCTCAACATGTTCGACTACTTTGCCACTTCCATGGCCCCCGTCTGTCAACCAACTCCCGAATTCACGGCTTATACCGCGATACATAAATCGGGTTCCATTAGATGAAATGAATCCCGAATTGAAAGCGCTCAAGGGTACGGCTCGGAAATTTGCAAGGTGGTAGAAAGCCATGAATTTTGCCGCGCCCGATAAAATTGCTGAGCACCGTTTAAACCATATTCTTTGGTTTGCGACGCATGTAAACGAGCCCTATCCTGCCTCGGCGCATTAGATTATAGTGGCCCGCTTCGGCACCGTAAGTAGGGCCGAAATATGGGGAAACGATACTGAAAGCAATCCGAAGCCATGCATTTTTGGCATTGACACATGTCACGGGGGAAAGGCGCTTGCGGGGTGGCTCGCTTGTTTTAAGTGCGGAGCGGCTAGTTTAACTGACTTAATCTTGGCTGGATGATGAAATTTTGAGGCGCGGGTGAGAATCGGACCCTTGCGCCTAGTCTGGAATCAATAAGTTGCTGTGTTTGCAATGCCGAGAATGCCAGCAATCCCCGCGTTGCAACTATCGGTAGCACAAAATTAGCACAAAATGTCCTGAATAACCTGCGGTGCCTAGCTGCTTGTTCTCGCGGCGTGACAGGTACGCTGCCCGTTGTTGCAAACTTTAGCGGATACTAACGTGAAAACTACGCCGCATTCTCCCGTGCGTGCCTATGCTGGGGGAGTGGAGCGTCACTAACCTCGCCTGAGAGGTTTCGAAGGCGCTGGCGGCTTTTTGGGCCAGGCGGGCGGAGCATCCGGGCGCGGCAACGCTTTGCAAGGTAGCGCTCCCGAAGTTTGGGGAACGCTTTTTGTACCAATTGCTGACGTTCGCACCTCCATCCCCAACCAAAATCTATGACACACTGACCAGATGGCAAAGTCCTACAGAAGTGACGTGGTGGGCAATAAGAAGTTTCAGGGTGAAATTGGTTATCTCAAGAAAACCCTAAAATCCCATCGCGTCCAGTGTCCGCTTGATGGTTGTCAGTGCACTTACGAAATGTACGGCTGCGTTCCTTCGGAGCGAGAAAGCAACGTAACAATTCTGCAAGAACGCCTTAAGCGAGAGCATCCTGACCACACCAGCGAAGTGCTAGCGGTAAATGAATTCCGCAAAGTGCCCAAGTGAAGAAATGTGGACGGCTCGCGCACACACGAACCGCAGTTCCGTTGCGGAATGAATCAGGAATAAAATTGATAAGGCGGTCGCAGCCTTATGGCCGCGGATATAAACATGACCCTCGCTGAATTTCGGACATCAATCTCTACCGGCAATAGCCCCCCCGTCGAACTTACTCCCGCGCTTGGTGCATTGTGGTGGGATGCCAAGGGCGATTGGGAGAAGGCCCATGAATCGGCGCAGAATGACGAGGGCCCCGAGGGTGCGTGGGTGCATGCGTATCTACACCCCAAGGAAGGCGATAAAGGAAACGCGGCCTACTGGTATGCCCGCGCCGGAAAGCCTGTTTGCCGGGAATCACAAGATGCGGAATGGGCAGGCATTGTGAAAGCTTTGATGGAACGCCAAAGCTGATTCTTCGCCATGTGGCGGTTCGGTGTATCTAGTTTCCGTCTCGGTCAATGGACATACGGCTTTCGGGCGAGCGCATAGGTCGGTGCGTGTATACATTTTCTTGACCCTTTGGCACAGCCACCGGGTTCCTTTTGGTCGGTGATGCGATTCGCCGCAATTGGTCCTCCCATCCTCCCGATTAATACAATGGCAGTGGATACCTATAACCTCGAAGCGAATCCGCAGGCCAGTCTCCTCGTAATGCAACCGTGACGACAACGGCAATCCAGTCGGATCCTCCGCGTCAAGCTAATGAAAATTTTCTCGGAATATCGGAATCGTAACTGCCGGAGGCTTGGCAGCTATACCTTGGACGTGAAATAAAATACTGGACTTAAGTGCCCAGAGAGGTGGAAGATTTAAGAATCATTTCTCGCTTATTCGGCGACGGAAAGGAAGCTCTCGGTGTTAGATGCTTTCCTAGATGAAGCCGGGACCCACAAGCAATGTCCATGTGTCACTGTCTCTGGATTTTATGGCAGCCAAGATCAATGGAAGAAATTTAAGCAGTTATGGAAGTCCAACTCAACTGGTTTTCATGCGCTACGCCATTCTAATAGATTCCCTGATCTGTATTCGGCTATCGAACTTAGCGAAATTAATGGTTTATGGGTCACTCTTTGGAAGAAAGACTATGAGACTTTGGCGACAGAACACGTCAAGTCATACCTTGGGAATCCGTATGCGATATGTGCTTTTATGTGTGTGATGGAGATTTGTGCGCTGGTACAAACTCCTACCGCGATAGTACTTGAGCAGGGTCAACCCAACTTGTCTTTTGTGCGACGCATTTTGGAGGACATGATGGACGCTGGCCGGGTATGCATATCATCGGTGAGCGCCGCAAAAAAGACGGATTTCGTGGAACTTCATCCTGCCGATTTCGTTTCCCATTGCGGCAGTACGCACGATACACATTGGCTACAAAAACTAATGGATGTCGGGAGACTCAAGCATGGGCATGTCACACGAGAAATGTTAACGCGAACAGCGCCGCAATTAAGCGCAATGGTCAGCACTGCAAGACGAGAAAGACTAAAAGCGAAGAGGCGAAGACGTCAGCAACCCTAAGTGCTTAAGTTCGACCGGCTTCTTTCGGAACAATCGACCACAGGCTACCCCGGTGAGTGGCTCCTACTCAAGCAAACCGCGCATCGATAATGATCGTCCCGTTCCGTTCTGGTGTTTTCGGGCAGCTTCATTTCCGTGATCACCTTCCCAATGGTCTTCTTTTCGTTGAGAATGCACTTATCGGCGAGAAGAGTAAATTGCCCAGTGTTCGTGTTGTAAACCACCCTTCCTCGTGGCAGCTCCTCATATTCAACATCCGCAGGTACTGCGCCACTTTGCTGGAACCAAGTCCATACCTCCAAATGGTTGCGGGGATGAGTTAGGTGATAGCCATAGGGTTCCGCTTGATTCAATGGCATGCTATCGATAAGCAGCTTGCCTTCGAGCAACCAGAATATTCCGACATGAGGTTGACTTCTCCGGGGAGAGCCTGAGAAAGGAATCTTGGGAAAGAAATTAGGTCTCATGAAGTGATCCGCCTGAAAGTACGACTGGGGATTAGTCGCCCGCTATCGTTACGGCACCACCGTCTATCGGCATCTGCTGAGGGGTTTTCCTGGACACCGCACCCTCACACAGCGACTGGAGTCCATTCCTATACTTTGCAACCAAGCCGGTTGCCGAAGTAATCGCCTTGGACGCCTTCTTCAGCTCCGCATCAATGCGGTCAAGTTCGCCAAATGTCCGTCGCACCTCTTCCCCTAGGGCAACATTCTTGTCCAAGAAATCACTTCCTTGAACTCGCATCCTCTCGAATAAAGGCTTCAGCACATCAAGATCGCGGGGCAACCATTGTCTGGTAGTTCTTAATAGCCACACGCCATCTTTGCGATCCCAGCGGTTCTCTTTGTCCACTTGCCGAAGCTGAGTTTTCGTCCCTGGCAACCAAGATTGCCACTGGGATGGAACGTTCTTTCGCATCCCGCACTAGCTTGGCAAAATCTACTTCCGAAATCGCTATCTTGTCTTTGCAATCAACCAGCATGCGAGGTTCAAGTGCCTTACCGCTCGGATCTCGGTAGGCAAGAATGTAATCCCCGTTCTTGGAAAGTTTTTCACTGACGCAGATGCCCGCCCAGGTGCGGGCTTCGTCCGCAAAATCCAGTTCTTCCCTCCTGCCAACGCGGGCGACCTTGCTCAATTCGGTCTCTAACTCGTGGTTCCGCTCCCGCAGACTACCCAGCTCCCGCAGGATGTCCTCCACCCTGCGATTAGCGTGTTGAACTTCATTCACTTTCTGTTGCTCGGCTAGCGCCGCGGCGGTCTCTAGTTCTTTGGTTCGCCCTGTCAGGAAGTGGAGTTGGTCTTTATGGACTTGCGCCAATTCCGAGGTACGCTTGGCAAGTTCCACCTCGAAACGTCCCCAAACTGCCTGCTCATCCTGCTTGTGCTTAGTCACCAGCAGCCTGCAAGCCTCTTCCGCTGATAGTTGGGCCACCCGGGCGAAGTCCCTCATGCCCAATCGTTCGAGGATCTGGGTACGCTCCAACCTACCTTGTCCCAGGCACAAGGGGCACTCGATGTCGTTCGCAGAAATTGAGCTCACATACTCAATATACAAAGCAGAAGGAGAAATCCGCTAGGCGCACAGGTAGATAGTTTTGGAGAAATGGGTTTACGCCTAACGATTTCGCTGAGGTGGTTTGTATACTAGCTATAGCGGCCCCAACTTTAAGTATGGGGAACACACGTAGTATTCTCTCTCTCGCATTTTGGGCAGCAGTCCATCGCCTCTTCACTTCATCGTTCGCTAAAGCTCCTAGCCTGAACCACGGTGGTAGCCCCTTGAATATGAAAAGAGTCGTCTTCTATACCCGAGTGTCGAGTAGCGACCAGCAGACTGAAACCCAGCTCTGCGACCTCCGCCCCTTGGCGCTAGCGCGTGGCTACGAGATTGTCGGGGAGTACACCGACACCATCAGTGGGGCAAAGTCGAAGCGACCCGGGTTGGATCGTCTGATGTCGGATGCCAAACGCGGCAAGTTTGATGTCGTACTGGTATGGGCTTTCGACCGCATGGCACGGTCAGTGAAGCACTTTCTCGAAATCTTAGATGAGTTGAATCACTTGAACATTGCGCTCATCAGTTTTCGAGAAAACATCGACACCGGAGGACCCTTGGGTCGCGCCATGATTGTAATCGTAAGCGCTATAGCCGAACTGGAGCGTAGTTTGATCGTGGAGCGGGTCAAAGCCGGTATGAGACGGGCTCGCCTGGAAGGTCGCCAGATTGGGCGTACACGACTGGACATTGACCGAGAGCAAGTGGTCGCAGATCGTTATGACCGGCATGTCTCTCACCCAGGTAGCTAAGAAGCATAACATCAGCCGTGCCAGCGTTTGTCGCATTGCGAGGGATCGCCAGTTCATACTTACTCCTAGAATCGAACTCGCCACTGACGGGATGTCATGCCAATAAATCAAATGATTCCCGATGAGCTACAGCTTCGCCTCACATCATCGGTCGAGACCATCAGGGCATCCCTACTGCCCTACGAGCAGTGGATCGAAAAAATGCTCGGAGTACCTTGGGGCGAAACCCTTATCCTCGAAGTCGATTGCAATCCTGCTGATGTGGTGGCGGAAGAACTGATGATAGGGCTGCCGATCGTGGCTCAAACTCATGCCAGGAACGAGGCTTGGCGAGGGTTGATCGAGTGCTGGGAGCTGCCAGCAAATGTAAGTCCGCAAATTGCGATGTCTCACCAACGGGAGCGTAAGCCAAATGCCGCACCTCTGCCGGTGTGGGAACTCGATTGGCAGGATTGCCCCGTGGCATTCAAGTTCCGGGGCCTGGGACGAAATGTCATCAGCGTGAAAGTGCCACAAATATTTCCCCCCGGCGACATGCCCCTAACTGCGCCCTCCTCCTCATCCCATTGGTTCATTGTGCATCGTCAGGATGCGGCGAAGGTTCTGCTGCATGTGCAACAAGTTATCAGTCAAACCGAGCGCTACCTCGAAACCGGGAATCGCCGGACTCCGCTGAAGGGCAGGTATGACTGGGATACCTTGGTACTCGATTCCACTGTTAGACGCATGGTGAGAAACGATTTCGAAATTTTCTTCCAAAGGGAAGAATGGTTTCGCCAACATAACCTGCCCTATCGCCGTGGTTATCTTTTCTGGGGTGCTCCCGGAAATGGCAAGAGTGCGACCCTGAGGGTAATGGCTTCCCATCCCCATATCCGCGCCTTTTCGTTAGACCTCAGTGACACAGACGAAAAGAGCAGCGATCTCAGCCGCGTATTTGAAAAAGCTGGCGAAAATACTCCGGCTCTCGTAATTCTCGAAGACCTCGACCGCGCTTTCCCTACCGAGGGTAAGTGGACGAAAGAACGCTCGGTGAGTTTTCAAACGCTGCTCAATTGCTTGGATGGCGTGGGCACGCAGGATGGAGTCATCGTGGTCGCCACCGCCAACGATCCCACTTGTCTCGATGATGCCATCCTCAAGCGACCCGGGAGATTTGACCGCGTGGTTCATTTCCGCAATCCTGACCCCCAGTTGCGCCGCCAATATTATCAGCGGCTCAGCCCGGTTCTGACCGGGCACCTGTTTGAGCGAGCTATAGGAATGACCGAAGGATACTCATTCGCCCAGTTGCGGGAAACTTACATCCTTGGCGCGCAATGTGCATTCGAACACGGGCGGGAAGTAAGCGTCAGCGACGTTATTGAAGCCATTGAACTGCAGGCGGCGGGGGCACTGGATGTGAAAACTTCGGTTGTGGGTCCGGGGTTTGTACGCCATGATGAAGTCTCCTTTGGCCGCTGAGCAAAATCTTATCCATTCTGAAAGAGGCGAGTGGTCATCCAAGTAATACAGATGAACGAAGAATTGGAACACAGACTAGTCGCACCATGGGTCTGTTGGTTCCAGCCACACTTTTGAGAAAGCACGCTGCAAAACTAGTTATGTTCGCTCGCATACTTCGCTCTTTCTCGCTTTTTATCGTCTTCGGTATTGTCCCAGCCCTGGCTCAGGAAACCACGGTGCTCCACCAGGTGTACCTCCGAACAGACCCATCAACAACGAATCCGCCAATAGGCATCTTACGAAAAGGAACCAGGGTGACCTTGGTGGAAGCGGTTCCGAAGAATGGCTTTTACCACGTCAAAACATTAAGAGGTAAGGAAGGATGGTGGGTGCAGCCTATCTCGCCCCCGTACCTGAACAACCGGTTGCCGAACCGGCTGCGCCAATAACGCCCGCGACGGGTTGCGACCCCGCGTAGCGAGCCGAGATTCCATGCCCCCCACCGCCTTCATGCCCCAGAGTAAATACCTTGGAATACGTGGTGAATAACTGGGCCTTCGAGTATCGAACCTATGGTGGCTGTTTTGCTAAGGACATCAAAGAGGGAGTGGTTGTCATTACCTGCCACTCTCCTCTTCGATTACATCCATGCCGATGAATGGTTGGTTACCGACCGGAAATCGACCTTTTGGCTAATCTGCCCCGAAATCGTGATCGGAAAGTACGTCGCCATCACTTCGAATCGAATGCAACAACCTGATGAAGTCGTGTTCGTCAGCGGGAACTTCCAATACACCACGGCTCTTAGGAATTGGCAGGTACGACCGGCCACCAATGACGTATTGGTGCCGATTCGACTCAACGAGAGTGAGAAGTTTCAGGAAAATGCCGGTAGATTGCCCGGCATTATTGCCATTCTAGGTAAATCTGGCAGAAACCTCTCAGCCCTGTTATAACTGGTGCGTTAAAGAGTTTGAAGCAGAGTCCATTGGGCCGCGATCCGTGGTCATAGAGACATGCGATATAACACTAATCACAAACCGCAGAGTCCCGCGGAGCTTGAGGCAAGCTTTCGACGAGTGTTTCAAAGGAAAATGACCCTTAAGGACAGAAAGCGGTTCCAACTTCCAGAGTCGGGACAACAACCTATTCCAGACAGCAGTATTTGTCCGGACTCAAACCCCAGGCAACTACAACCTGATGCTCCTGGAAAAAGCTCCGCCCATAGCTCAAGGCCTCGATAGTCGAGTGGACGATGCGGGATAGGTTTTTGAGTATGTATGTCAGCTGTCGGGTTATCGATATTCAGGTTCGATTCGATAGATCCGGATGACGGAATTGGATAGTCATGTCCGTGTTACCGCGGGTCTTTTTTCCTAACAAAGATAAGCCATTATTTCATCTCGACACGCGTCCTTCGCGAATTATAGGGAAGGGCGAGATGGCAGGATTAGTTCGCGACTTTGATTGGCGAAAAACGAGCCTTGGCAGGATCGAGAGCTGGTCCGATACCCTCATCACCGCCGTTAACCTTCTGTTGGCATCCCGGCACCCCATGTTTTTGTGGTGGGGTCGCGATCTCATCCAATTTTACAACGACGATTACCGGCGAAGTATTGGTACTGATAAACACCCCTCCGCTCTTGGCCAGCTGGGCCCGGAGTGCTGGCCCGAAATTTGGGGCATCATCGGTCCCCAAATAGAAGAGGTGATGGAACGAGGGATCTCTACGTGGAATATCGACCAGCTAGTTCCTATCCGGCGAGATGGGAAGATGGAAGAGGTCTACTGGACTTACAGTTACAGCCCGGTGTGGAATGACGACGGATGTGTCGAGGGCACGCTGGTAGTGTGCAGTGAGACGACTGACTATGTACTGAGTCAGCGCCGGCTGCGTGCGCTGCTCGCAATAAATGAGGATTCGACAGGACCAAGCGGAACTCCAGAATCCCGAACTTTGCTCTCGCTGGCAGGGAGTATCCTGAAAACTCTCGATGAGCGACCGGCTGATTTTCCGTTTGCAGCATTTTATTTATTGAGACATGGACAGATTGTGCGTGTGGGAAATACGCTTTCTGCGGGTGCAATGTCCGATCCTAGCCTCTGGCCACTCATTGAAGTTTCCCAATCTCAAACCCCGGAACTGGTAAAGGATCTTCAAAAGCGTTTCGGCGACATCATCTGTGAACCGTGGCCCGAACCCGTAACTCAAGCTTATGTCATACCGCTTCAGATACCAGGAGCCTCGGTTCAGGCGATTCTGGTTGTGGGCATAAGTCCTCGTTTGCCGTTTGATAATAGCTACCAGACCTTTTTCCAGCTTAGCGGAAATCGAATCGCTGCCCTGTTACAGAGCGAAATACACAGATTGGATCTCGCCGAAGCCGCGGAAAGATTTAGCAGCTTGGCGAAGGCAAATCCGTTCGGTACGGTTATTGGCAGTCTCGAGGGGGAATTGAACTACGCAAACCCAGCCTTCCTCCAAACTTCAGGCTACTCTGCGGATGAAGTGGCAGCCGGAAAGGTTCACTGGGACGATCTCACCCCTCCCCAATATGCGGAGGCGGATGCTAAGGCGGTGGAGGAACTTCGCACCTTGGGTAAGTGCGAGGTGTATGAGAAAGCTTACACAGCAAGGGACGGACGCCACGTTCCCATCCTTCTGGGCGCAGCAACGCTGAATTCCCCGGGACACGATACTGAAATAGCTTCGTTTATTACAGATCTTACTCCGCTAAAAAATGCACAGGAAGCGCTTCGAACCGCCAATGAAGAATTACAGGCTAGAGTCGCTCAAAGAACCGCGGCGCTCGAAGCTGAGGTATTGGAGCGGAAGCATGCGGAAATGAATCTGCGGGAAGTTACCGGTCGTTTGTTGCAGACCCAAGACCAAGAACGACGGCATATGGCGCGTGAACTTCACGACCATGCCGGACAAACCCTGGTTGCGCTTACTATGAATTATTCTTCGTTGCTCGAAGCAGCTAAGGATGCCAACCCAAGAATTATTGCTTTGGTGGAGGAGAGCAGGGCACTTTCTGATGATTTATCAAAGGAAATCCGCACACTCTCATACTTATTGCATCCTCCGCTTCTTGATGAGATGGGACTGGGATCGGCGCTACGCTGGTTCGTCGAAGGTTTCTCCAAGCGCAGCAGAATAGCGGTTACATTGGAATTGCCAGAGGACCTGGGGAGACTTCCGAAAGATTTGGAGCTTGTCGTTTTCCGAGTCGTACAGGAAAGTTTAACCAACGTTCACCGGCATTCTGGGAGTACCTCCGCGAAGATTTGCCTTACCCGATCCAAAGCTGCTCTCTACTTCGAGATCAGCGACCGGGGGAAGGGGATTTCTGCCGAAATTCAGGAGCAAATGACTACAGCGCAAGCCGGGGTCGGAGTCCGCGGCATGGAAGAACGGATCCGGCAGTTCGGGGGGACGCTGCAAATCTTTTCTAGCCAAAGTGGGACAATAGTCGCGGTCAACATTCCCCTACCTGTAGACTAGTTTCCTTTATTGCACAATTCGTTGGACATCCCCACAAACGGGGGCTAGGGTGAAGGTATGCCCCTGCCTGACACAAAGTTTGAGGCAGAACTCCGGGTGAACTTCTTCAGAATCTTCCACCGCCGCATGACGATGGAAGAAAGAGTTTCCTTCCTACTGTCCGACGACGGCCACGACTTCGTGGCACCGATTGTCGTCACCAAAAAGTAAAAATCTGACGCAACGCCTCAGGGTCACCTACTGGTTTAAGGCCTGTAATGTCGTCACCACCAGCACCCACCGACCGTGAAGATGCAGTGCCGTCTTGTCAGTCTAGTGTTTTGTTAGTCATTGTTGATGACACGCTGTTAGTATCAAGGCGTGCCGAAAAGTTCCCGCCTGCTGTCGGAATTAGTTCGCTGCAGAGACCTCTACGCGGGGGTATACGCTCGCGTCGCGGCAAAGGTGGGCGTTGATCCATCTTATGTCAGCAAAGTTGCAAATAGAGAGCGCCATTCGGCGACGATTGAAGCCGCTTTGGTAGCCGAACTTCAGAGAATTTCGAAGCTCTGTCGGTAGTCTCGCTCGTGAATTTGATGCGGTCCCGGATGACACTTCTTGGGTCAATTAGGCCACACGGGATGCCCTCTCAACGGCGCGAATGAGTTCCGCCGAATCTGTTTTTGAAATTACTTGCTTGATTCCGCTGGCCAAAACCTCCTGCTTCCAAAAGTCACCCTCTTCAAAGCTGGTAAACATAAGAATTGGCAGATCGGGCATTTCTTTCTTTAAAATCTTCGCCACAGCTATGCCGTCCATCCGCGGAAGGGACATATCTAAAATGGCGACATCGGGCTTCAAGCGAAGGGCCTTTTCAATTCCGTCCTCGCCACTTGATTGCTTCGCCGCAGACCGCCCACCCCCTGGACTCGAAAAGCAGACGCAATGCTCGCCTGATGGGTTGGCTGTCATCGACAATTAGAACGGATCGCATATTTTGGCCGCCGCTCTCCGAGTAAACGAGGCTGGGAAAAAGGGAGCAATCAGGTCAAGTGGGTATTCCCCTTACGCCGCAAACCTTAACTCGGCAGGATTAGCTCTTCGACCCACCGGCGTCTGAGACCTTTATAACTATTGCAGCGCGGATGGCTGACAATCCAAAGCAGATTTATAAACGAGCTTAGGTAGTGGAGGACGAACTAACATATTGCATACTTATGCTTTACTTTTTGGGACATAGCTGGCAAGCGGTTTACACGGCTTTGCTCGAATTTGCCGATTTTAAAGAACTTCAACGATGTTTGCCAATATGCACTTTGTGGCAAAAAAACACTTCGTACCACCAAAGGGGTAGGAGGCATTGTGGCCAGAGCAATTCGAGAAGATCAAATTCGTAATTTCTCAGAAGTGTTGCAGCAGTGTGAGGATCAGGCATTTGTGCGGAAGTCTATAACTTGCCCGCAATGTGAAACGACATACGTTTTGCTCTGCGCTCCCCAAAACATGGATGCAGCCCAGAAGCTGATGCACGAACAATTGTTATCTGCTCATCCCGCACATGGGATAGAAGCCATTTTCTAGTCGAGGATCGCGCCCCGGCTGCGCGGAAGTTTGCTTCAACAGAAAGGCGCTAATCACAGCATTAGTATGGAAAAAGATCTCAAGGCGAAATTGGCAGAATCTGACGTTCAAATAGCATTGTTGGGGTCAGCAGTATTGTTTGACCCACAAGCCATCGGATTGGCGAAGCCCACAGCTCTCACCCCGCGACAAGGCTCACAACCCCCGGAAATAAATCCTCATCGAAAATCCCGAATTTGACATTTTATTAGCCCATGCGTTTTGGCGAGGAGGCTGACATTAAAACTCCGGAGCAGATCGTAGAGCTGAGAACTCGATTTGAGCAAGCCGCCAGAGAACAGAACGCGGGCAAACTGCGAGCCCTGACTTGCGAGATCAACAAGTCGCGCCGGGAGGAGGCTGTTCCCGCACCTAGCTCGTCCCTGGTCCGCCGCAAAGAGCGGCTTTCACCCACTATGGAAGCTAAAGCCCTGCTGGAAAATCATCGACTGCACCTAGGATTATACAAGCGTGTTGCTGACGCTACCGGTGTCCATGCTTCCTTCGTCAGTAAAGTTGCCAGTGGTAAGCGGGGGTCGATTAAGGTTATGCGAGTGCTCTTAAAAGAGCTTCGCAAGCTCGAGCAACAAAGTTTGGACAATGGGCGGACCAAGGAAGCTCCAAGCGCGAAACTGAAGAGAGTTGATACGCGGGATGAATTTGCTGGCAAGTCGCAATTAGCAACATCATGGAAGACCGATATCGCTTCATGAGACAGGGAAATAAAACTTTCAGACCCTTAATAATCCACCCATGCCCGAACTCATAGCAGAACTCGTGAAAGAACTGAGGCGGGAGATTGCCGAGATCATTGAACAAAACAGGAAATATTTGCGAAATGAAAAGGCTGATTTCTCTGGCGGGCAGGAACGTCGAGTCCAAAGGTTGATGGAAATTAAAGAAGAATTGATGTCGCTTAATAAATGGAAGAAGGTTTGACTAAGCGGGTCTTCGTCTTATGCGAACCACGGGCGACAGAACAGTATTAGCGATGGCTAGGGAGCCCGTAATAATCAATCTCCGGTCACATTTATAATCACCGGGTGTCTCCCGCAAAATTCCAACCAATGCCCCTAGGGAGGGCCCCGGCCCCTTTCACCCACCGAGACTGGGTGTTCGAAATTAAGTGGGACGGCTTTCGCTGTCTGGCTTTCATCGAGAACGGCAACAGGCGATGACCTGAACTACCAGGCTTTGTGTTCTTCAAACACAATCCTGATAGCACACTCTTTTTTCTGAAACATCGCCCAAGTATTTGAGTTCGTCGCGTGGACTGGAGATCTCGGTTGCGAAGAGTTTTTCTAAAATGTGGCGGCGGCTGAACCCTCCAATAAGTTTCCCGCTCTTTAGCAAGAAATACATCCCGTCACGCGCTTTTGTTGCTTCTATCTTCGCGAACTGATTCAGGTTCATCTTCCGATTTTCCATTTCAATCTATTCCATACTTATCGGATAAGAAATTTTTCACAACACTTGGCAAACACTTCGCCACCTCCTGCCACGTTAGTACCATGCACCGCATCCGCAGTTCAACTGGCCGAACGCATTTCATCACCGCGTACCACGACTCAATCAACTCAGGCCTGCGGGCATCCGTGAGTACGCAGAATGCGCAGCCACTAGCATGGGCCGCCAACACATTCCGTAAAAGTTGGTAGGAGTAATAAACCCTTTCATTCTGCGGAAGCTCCTCACAGTTGAAAATCTCACCAAAGTCTCGATACGTGGACATTGCCTTCCGTGGCGCTCCCTGAAAATCGGTCTCAGTTAGCTTGGCTTCGACCAACAAGTCGCCAAGTCGCATATCAACTTCCGTGCGGTCAAATTTTCCGTTCAGAAGTGGCACCCGAGCCTTAACCCCAAATTCTGGGGCTAGGCCCTCATATAGGTTAAGCAGCGAGCGCAGACTTTTACTCCTCAGGGTGCGGGGATGACAGAAAACATTCATTAGCAGGGCGTCCGAACTCGTGCAAGCATCAAGTTCATGCCAGCTACCGTGTTCCCGCTGGGGCAACGACTTTTTCCCTTGGGTATGGACTTTTTGCAAACGGCGTCGCCAATTGGGGTTCCTGAGTATGGCGCGGTAAGTGGGGTACAAAAAGTTCCCATGCCCTAAGTTGGCTTCGTCCGATGGAAAGCAAACCGTTGGGCCCTGACCGTAGCTGAGGCAATGGGGGAGGTCATGCTTGACTGCATGCTGCAGGGCCCTATGGGCAAGCTGCCGCCTCAGTATTCCGGCGAAACTCATCGGGGGTTTCCCTCAGAAGAGCGTCTTTCCACGAGCTTAGCGATGTATTCGGCCACTCGAATTGAATCCGCAATCGCGGATCGCAGCGCCGGTGAATCATTTAGTTCTCGTAGTCGTGGCGCTACGATAACGGCGGCGGCGATTAGAATGAGACTGGCTCGCTTATCCACCCTGAGCATTTTACCATGGCGAAGAAATAGCGAATATGCTCTCAATTCGCGAGCGTTCAAATTGATGCCAGCGTTCTTGAAAAGCTGCTGTCCTAATGCCAGCTCTCTACTGAAAGGTTTGCCATTATTAGAGATGCTGAAGCCCACAAAGGCGAACGAGGTAAACCTTGTAGCCCCTAATGGAATACCCCTTAAACCGTATCGACGAGAAAGGCGAAACTGCATTAAATTGGTGCATTCCCGCCGAGAGACAGCTCCAGCTTCTAATCGTGGACGACAGCTCTGATGTACGACGCGTTCTTCGCCAATTCGTTGAGGCACATTCTTCTTGGATCGTTTGCGACGAGGCAGCCAACGGTTGTGAGGGTGTTGAAAAAGCTAACCAGCTTCGCCCTGACGCAATTGTCTTAGACATGTCCATGCCGGTCATGGGTGGCATCGAAGCAGCTCGTCAGTTGAAAATATCAGTTCCTTCAGTTCCCGTAATTTTGTTTACGAATTTTACTGAAGAGCTGTTCCTGAGCCGTTACGTGAAGGAGGCTGGAATAAGAGAGGTGATTTCTAAATCCGACCCCGACGCACTGCTCAAAGCCTTGCAGGCTGTCGCATAGCATTTCGGGTTTAGCAACTAAATTTCTGAACGTCTGAAGTACCTCTAATCCTTAGGGAACAGCGCGTTTCACAACCCGTGGACACTCTCGTCAACTCACCACTTCATAGTTCGCAGTCAGCTCCTCTTCCCTGCGGTCGGGGATGTACAGTGAGCTCGTTAGCCCCTCCGCCTTCGCTTTCTGCCAAGCGAATGCTCTGGCAGCCTCGTAACTTGTGTAGGCAGCCATTCTCTTGTTGAAGTAAAGCACTTTCCCTGCGATACCTGAGTCGCGGCGACCGATTAGCACCCAGAATGTCTTAGCCGCCATTTGCCCTCGTGCTTGGGTTTCAAAAGGAAATCATAATACTCCTCGGATCGCGGGCTGAGGGAAAAAGGGCGAAAGGGTTCGCCCCCCAGCTCCTTAGCCCATCTAGAGCATTTTTACGGTGAGTTCGGCCCGCAGGCTCTTGCCCTGAAGAGCCAACCGGACAAGGCTTTTCACCATCTACTAAAGTTTTGGCTCGTCCGGACGGGGATTTATGCGTACATCGAACAGAATGAAGCTGCAATTATCGGTTATATGGGTAATGCTGATGCTTGGTTCGGTCAACGCCACAGCGCAATCGACCACGCAATCCACATTCAATAAGGAATATTACCAGGCCCTACAAGGTACGACTCGGACCATCGCTGTTGATTTGAACAATGATGGGGTAAAGGATCTTGTCACCGTGGATGAGAGCCAAAATTTGCTTGCAGCGCAACTCGCGAATGGCAATGGGGGGTTTAATTCCCGAATCGATTGGGCGGTGAATCACGGCTTTAACGCTTATGTCAGTCTCGCTGCCGGAGATTTGGATCAAGATGGCAACGCGGACGTAGTGCTTACCGACGGCAGCAGCACCTTAACCGTTTTTTTCGGTGATGGTCACGGAGACTACTGCCGAACCTGCTCCAATATTACTTTGCCTTTCTATGCCCTTCACGTACAAATAACCGACGTCAATCATGACGGACACCCGGACATCGTAGTTGCGGGGGGCGATGCCAGGATCGGTGCCTCCGTAGTCGCTGTTCTTTACGGAAATGGGAGTAGGCAGTTCACAGCTCCTTCTATTGTTTACACTTTTCCGACCGCCGAGCCCCTTGGTTCCGAGTTTGTCGCTGGGGATTTTGATGGAGACGGTAATGCCGATTTTGCATACACGGGCCAACTTGCGTGCGACCGGGCAAACAATTGCAAGACGCCTTTTGGGGTGTTATATGGCGACGGCAAAGGTGGTTTTACCAAAGCTACCCCTCAAACCTTCAACTTCATTATGACCATCGGAAGTTACGACGTGAATCAGGACGGCCGTTCCGACGTAATTTTTACCGCCGTTTGCGGCGCTAACCCCAGCTGCACATCCGGCATAGGAGTCGCGTACGGGCAGCCGGGGAGAACCCTGGATGTCCACGAAAGTTTCACACCCGGATTTCAACCGACCAGCGATGCGCCGGCCGCGGGTGACTTTAATGGTGATGGAATCATTGATCTAGTCGCAGTCGGATACGATTTAAGTAACGACTACGGCGTCCTGATAGCTCAAGGCGACACATCTTACGGCTCCTGGAAGAACCAATTTGTCGAATACCTGGGAACCGACACGTTTCCGAATCAGCCTATCGTCAGCGACTGGAACCGCGATCAGAAGCCGGACATTGTTACCGTTGAGTCTTTTACCATACCCCCTACGTCCCCTGCACAGATCGTCGCCCTGTTAAACAGCACGGCTGGCGGAATCTTCTCAACTTGCCCCTATCCCTCCGTCGCGAATGGAATTAACGTTTGCAGCCCTGTTAACGGCAGCACGCAAGGCTCGTCAGTGACTTTTTCAGCCTCTGCGAACTCCTTCTATCCAGTGAGAAAATTGGAGGTTTGGGTGGACGGGGTCAAAATGAAAGAAGTATTTAATAGCTGGATGAACTTCTCCGCGTCGTTCAAGCCGGGATCGCACCAGGCGGTCTTCTACTCCGCCGGTTATGACAACTCGCTACAAAAAAAGGTCGTAAATTTCACCGTATCATCTGCAACCTGCTCTGATCCGGCCACACCTGGGATAAATGTGTGCAGTCCGTCAAATGGCTCGCAAGTTTCATCGCCTGTTAGTGTGCTGGCGCGTGGCACAGTTACGGGCTCTATTTTGAGAATGGAGGTCTGGGTAGATGGGGTTAAAAAGTATTCTACTTTCGGGTCCGACACCCTACAGACTTCGCTTCCCCTGCCACCGGGAAATCACAACTTGGATTTTTACATTGTCAATACACAGGGTCAAAAATGGAAAAGCACAATTAAGGTGACGGTGAAATGACACCGTTCTCCATTTTTCCCGGCGCGTGACCGCTCCGTCTGCTCGCGGTAGTAGGCTGCAGGCGATGAACAAATTCTTTAGTATTGGGAGAGTTTCAATGTGCAGGGTTTTTGTTTTAGCGGTATTCGCTCTGGCGACCGTGGCAGTAGCTCAGTCGTTCAAATATTTCCCTTTCCAATCTTCAGCGTACACCTTCGTACAAGTTGACCTTCGTACAAGTTGACCTCAACGGCGACGGCACCACACAGTTGTACGAGTTAAAATCTCCGCTGGCCACTGCATATCCCACGTTTCCCACACTGGGGCAGCCTTGGAAACGTAATTCCCTCCGCCAGCAGAAAGTAACAGTCGCTAGCAATACTAGCTCTGTTTGCTTGCAGATCAGCGGCGGGGTTTTATTCCTAGATTGAGTTTGGCTCGTTAGTGCCATATACCCCCGAGCGGGGATCGAATATTGTTGTCTCGAGCAAACTTCGGGGGAGGGTTGCTCGATCTTACGTCCCATGACTTTGAGCAGTCTGGGGCGTTTTCTTTCTTCCAAACCACAATGAGTGAGACTTCTGTAATCCTGGTAACACTGCCGGAACGTCTTATCGCAGGACAAGCCCATAAGTTTTGCCGCAGACATCAGCGTCTTTTAAAAAGTCGGAAGTCTCGTGTCGTTTTCGATTTTTCAAAAGTCCGGAAGTTGGACACCAAGGGTATCGGCGCTCTGTTGTACTGCGCTGAAGAAGTCATAAAGCGCAACGGCGATATTAAATTTGCCGCCGTCCCTGCTGAGATCGAAGTACTCCTGGCCCTCACAAACATGGATACGCTGTTCGAAATTTTCGAAACCGTGGGGGACGCGGTGGAAAGCTATAGCCCACCTATGCCAGTAAGTTTGTCGCCATCGGAGTTGGTGACGAATGCGCTTGCAGACGGAAGTGGTGCTGCCGATTCCAAAGTCGCAGCTTAGCTGCGATACGCCGCAATCAATTCTCGCCACATTAGATTTTGACTTTTTCGAGCTCCTCGACTCCGTCACCATCGCGGATTACCTCTTGTTCTATGAGGTTGGCGAAGACTACCTTGCCAAGCGCGCCGAATTCCGGAATGCTCAGTTGGCAAAGGCATGGAAGGCAAGCGAACGTGGAGAACTGCTTTTGGGCGGTTCTCTAGCCAGCCCCGTCGATGGTGCCGTGTTGTTGTTCAAAGGCACTTCGGTTGACGTTGCGGAAAACTTCGCCAGGAGCGACTCTTACGTTATCAACGGGTTGGTAAAGCGATGGTATGTGCGGGAATGGACGACGGTTGTGGGAACCGATGCGACAATTCCGACGGGACAGAATTCTTGAGATGGCGCAGATAGATTGCACCACGAGTAAATCGTCACAAGCTCTATACCTACTCCGGCAGTTCGATGCGATTGGAGTGCTTCTTGTCGCCTTCGTGTTCTTCCGCCAAGACTTTTTCCAGCCACTTTGCCTGTTTCTCTGCGACCCCCTTATCTACCACTTTGGGGTCGTGGCCAATGAAGAACTCCTCGCCGCAACCGTCACAGCGGAACGTTCCCATGTCTTGGAAGCCTGTGTTTTCTCACCGCTGCTCTTCTTTATCGCCACAGCCTGCATATTTCTGATTTTAAATTACGAACGATTCCTTGGGGGACTTCCACGCCATGTTGAGTATCTTTTACGCCCCGGTCTCGCCGTGCATCTTATTACTGGCATCTTGGCTGTGGTGCATACCCCGACCGATTGTGTATTAGCGTCAGCAACTCTATAGTTTGCTGAGATGGCTTTGGAAGTACATCTCATCAATGGCTTTGCTTTGGTTCCAGGTTCACGACTTGGACTCGACGATCGATCCTGACGGTTATGTGGTGGTAATTGCGGTCCCGGACGGCGACGTGCGGCAACAACACTGTCGGCAGCAGGCAAACCAATCACAACCGCAATGAGCACAATCACGATTTTTTACCGGACGGAAAGCACAATATTTTGTTAAAAGTAAATGTCCCCGCTCCAATCGAGGCACTCGCAAAATGAGAACACTTCTTTTATCTATCATGCTGGTTACCAGCGTTCCCACAATCACAAAGTCTCGGGTCGAGAAGACACGAGGCCCGGACTGCAGCGGTGGCTGGCCAACAAAGATGGCTCTCGGCCTGCTTATGAACGCGGGATTGGCGGAAAATTACAACATCGATTTTACTAAAACCCGGACACTGCGCCTAGCTTCGGAGAAGACTGGCACAGACTTGTGGCATCAGGTTTATCACGTTGTATTCACAACGAAATCCGGCGACACAATTCAAGCTATCGCGGTTCACGATGCATCTGAAGAAGAGTGTTCGATGACAGGCGTGGAACTCTTCGTGGTGTCTAAAATCCTCAACCCAGAAAGAAAATAAACGGACCGAGGATTGGGTGCCGATAAAAGCACTTTCCCTCACGATGCGGTCGGTGAGTGAAATGGCGATGTTATGCAGATTATCCGTTGGATAGATATTCGATACTCGCTGGAGGCACTCCCGCTGTGACAAAAAAAGGTAGGTTACTGGCCGTAGTCTTCCTTTCGATTATTGTGGAATTCGCCATACTATTTCTATCGCATCGCTCCGGGATCTTGCCGTTCGTATGTATTGAGGCAGGCGCGATTCTGGGCTTAGTGGTTATGCCCTATAAACAATTTTCTCGGAGCGCCTAGACATTTTCTATCCCCTAATTTTCCTCTGATTTACGAAAAAGCGAGTTTTTCAATACCCACGCCTACAGGTATCCGGGAACTTAATTCCGCGATGCGGGGTCTATGAAAACTGAGGGACGGTCTGGCCTCATGAGACTCGCAAGGATTTTAGTCTCGCTCGTCGTTGCTATTTCATTCGGCAGCTCTGCTGTAGCTCAAAAGACGGCCAAGCCCCTTCCACACAGCGTGAGTGGGGACCAGCGCTGGGCGTGGACTACTCGCCACAGAAAACCACGTTCAACACTTCCCCAGTTGTGGAACAGCCATCATGTCCCCCGAACCGCGTTGCGCCTGTGCTCTTGCTTCTTGTCGCACCGGGCAGAACGATTGCAGGCGAGCTACAGGATGAACGACTCGAAAAATTGGCGGGACAGGCTGCATCCTTGACAATTGCCGGTCGGCCTCGACCCCTACACCGTTGTCGATCAAGCAAGGCGTTTCTTTGATAGCGACTGCAAACACAGCGCCTATGACGCGATTGTTAGGTGGGGAGCAATCATCGAGAGCGAAGCGGTGAAGGTGCGGCATTTGTCGGCTGCTGGCGTAACATCGCCATATTGCACTCATTCATTGCAGATTGTGAGTGTAATGGCCTGGTTACATCAGCTAAGATGATCAGCCCCGATTCCGGGGCTTCTAGGACAGGAAATGTCGCCAATCAAGAAAAGCGTCTTGATGTTCGAGGTACTCAAACTAGGAGTTCTAATCGTCCTGGTGAGTAGCGTCTTCACTGGCCGAATCAACCCGATGCTGGCCGGCAAAGTCCTTGGGATAGCGGGTCTGCTTTACGGGGCATACTTCTTCTTCCGTGCTCTCTATCAGAAGGAACATGGCAATCTTCTCCTTCGACTTCGGGGAGATGACCGAAGGATTCCAACTACAAAACGGCGTCGAGCTATGAACTTGGTTTTTGCACTGGCATGATTATTTGTGGGGTTGCGTTGCTCTTTCTTAGACGGCCCGCCAATCCTCAATGAGCGCTATGGCCTGTTCTCAATAGATTCCGCTTAGCGGATAATAAGCCGAACGAATCAAAGGAAAGTGGTTTTGCCGCAACCGCGCTCAATACGATTACTCACTACCCGCATGCGAGTCGCATTGGCATTGGGTTTGACTGCGCTCGTTCTCGTGCAAACAATTCGAGGGCTGGCTCGGGGTCACACAGGATCTGGATGGTTTCTAGGTGATCCTCTGCTTCACGGTTGGCCAATGATAGCTGTGAACGTTTTCATCTACGGCTACATGTGCTGGCTTGGATTCTGGTTCGTTCGCGCCACCGCAGGGCGAGAACGGATTTTCATGGTGGGGTGGTTCGCGGGTATTCTGCTGTGGCCCCTTAGGATGCTACGACCCGAGTGGGCGATAGTTACCAAGCGTATCAGCGCTTTCGGACTGGCGGTTGCACTGCTTGCGGCACTAGCGCTTTTGCTTGAACCCTCGGTCGTTGCTGAATCCGGCGACGCGAACTGATGCTGTTTAAATGTTGGTTATTGATAAAGCACAATTACACGCATTTGAGCGATTCTGAGAGCACGTCGATTATGACCCGCTGCGCTTCCTCACAACTGGAACAAGTGCGGAGTACAAGTTCGGGCTCGGCAACTGCCGTACCGACGCAAAGGGAGTGGTTGTTCACTACGAGGCCACGGCCGTACCTGTCGAGCATGTCAAAACCGGCTTTCACGCGTTCTGTACAGATGATTCTGGCTTGCTCTGGTATGACGCGGAGGGGTCTGCGACAAAATGCTTAGCATCGCGTCAAGCGCTTAAATAGTGAAACATTCGCGCGTAGTTGGCGAAACATCGCAATTTCACTCATTGACCCTGATCGTGAGTGTAATTGGCTATTTACAACAACTATCCCCCGGATGTTCCGTACATTTCGTGACACGACGCGAACCCCCTCGAAAAACTCGTTGCCTCGGTCCGGTGGTAGGGCGCATATCTTCGTCTCACTATTTGTAGTGGAAACAATAGGCATTTACAGTAATTAGTGAAAAGCTTGTTCGGGGAGCGAATGCAGAACGTCTTTTTAACGACCGGTCTGGTTCTAAGTGTTTTGCTGTCGTCGTTTGCGCAGAACGCTGAACCTGTAACGGCGCCCACCGATGTCGTCCTTAAGTTCGAAACTGAAGGTGACGAACACCAGTTTCACTTTGGAGAATTGATACCGGTCAAGTTCTCTTATGGCGCGACGAATCCGGGCAGATATATTTGGGTTGTCCAGAGCGGGAAGCTCGTCGGGGGGCGATCCCTCCAAGTCTCGTGCTCGCCTTCGGCGGAGCCCGTCAGGCCGAACCCAAGATCAGTTGACGACCCAACCTTTGGCCAAATGCTTAATGCTTGCGGTGGCATAGGTGGCGGTGTCGGCGGCGGTTGCGAAGACTGCGACGCTGAATATTTATTGACCGAGACCGCGGTCACGTTTGGCGTCGTGCCATTGAACACGTATGTTCGCTTCCGCAGCCCGGGAACCTACACTTGCGAGGCTTCATCAGCCGACATTACGACCGCCTCCCGCGATGAGAAGATTCGTTCCGCATTAGTGGTGAACTCCAACCCCATTCTTCTGACCATCGTCACCGACCCGGGTTGGGCGCACTCCGCTGCCCTTGCCTATGCGGGTGTCTACGAGAAGCTCTGTCGCGGTGATGACGTTGCAGCAGACCGCTTTTTGCAGTGTTCCGACGTGGCCCGACGCATAACCTATCTGGACACCGTTGACTCGCTGGCGACAGAAGTAAAGGGGTTTGATGGCAGAAACCACGGTTGGGAGAATGGTTTTTGGGATGCGATTCAACACTCCTCTAACCCGGAGGAAGCTTTGCGCTTGATGGCCGCTCGGATGCAAGAACCGGATTTTGAGGTCTCGACCGGTGTTCTTGAATGGCTGGCAGTTTCGGAGTTACGGATGGAAGTGCCGGATGCATTTCAAAGTGGAACGCCTGCAACGTATCACGCCCAATCTGTAGAGAAGCTCCGTAAGTACGTCCGGCTGCTCGGAAGCAGCCTTTCCCAAAAAGACTCGAACGTCCTCTCGGAGAGTGTCAAGACGTACCGCACTTTCGCCGAACAGCAATACTGTGAACCGCAGTCGCTGATCCCGAGAAAAGAGCAGAATCAGACGCTGGCAGGCCGCGCGGTGCAAGGCCATAAGGCATCGACCCCTTAACCCGCGACTGCGGTCTTGAATGCGAGTTTTTTCGGAACTTGTTAGAGATTGGCCTTATTGAATCCTACTGGATCGCCCTCTGTTGCCCGAAGTCGATGTGCTCCGGTCAACCGTGTGTAACATCGCAGTTACACTCATTGACCGGGGTTTTGAGTGCTATGGCCTGATTACAACAGTTGATGGAAGGGACCTGCTCTCTTCGAGTAGAGTGCTTGGCATGGATCAGCCTCTTTCGCCGGAGTTTCCTTCGGGATTCCCATCTGAACTCGCATCAGCCGCCTTCGTAAACTCTACCGAGGCGGCATGGCGGCCTGCACTCGCTGTCCGCTCTGTCGAATGGCTTGGAACCCATGGTTATGCCGTTCTAGGAACCGAGCTTTGGCTGCCGAGGGATGGCTCGATACAAAGCTTGCCTTACTTCCAGAACGTAGAGCGTCAAGGCAACGAGGCATGGGATTCGTTCGTAGCGCGGGCAGCGTCGGAAACTTTGGCGTATCTCAGAGCGTTTACCCCAAAGTTTAACGAGGAAGGCGATGTTTATGTGAACGTGAGTTGGGTGAGCGAAGCGGAATTTGAAAACCTGAATTGAAGCGGCGATAAATCGCCATTTCGCTCATTGATCCCGTTAGAGAGTGTAATTGCCTGATTTCGCCAATCATCGTGGAAAGTCGTATGTGAGTCAGGTTGCAATACTCGGATCAGAAACTCGAGTATCAATGCTGTTTTTGCGGCGTGGGCAATGCGGAAGACCGTGGGACTTGTGCCGTTCGAATTCTCAGTACACTTTGAAACTGTTCAGCAAATGCGTAAGTACTGGATCATCATGGGAGGCCACGGCGCTATGTTTTGCATCTGAAACGCTCAGTATATAAACGACTCCCTGACCGAGTATGTAGTAGTAAGGATCCGCGGCGTATTCGGTACAGCATTTCGAACTCACCAACACTCGTGCGTTGCTTAGGTCGGGATACCCCGAAGACTTCAGCCACTTTTCCAACTCGTTCTTATCCCTCAGGTCGGCCTTCGCAGCGACCGTATAATCCAACCCACGGTGTGTGAAGTGCCGGGAGCAGGTAATTTCACTTGAATGAAATTTATCGTTCGAGTATTCAATAGTCGTTTGGACGGTTTCACCTTCGGGATACTCGTAGATGCCCCCGCACATGCCATCGTAGTAGACCGTCCATTCCGGACCATCCTTGACGGCACCCGTGAACTTAAATGTGTGCACCATCTTGTCAAGAACAAGGTCCAATTTCGCTGAGTCAAAGGGTTTAACCGCACCCGGGTCAAAGGCGCCGATGCTAATTTGCGCCGTCGCAACCACTATCTCGAAACAGACATTCTCGTGGAAGGCGCGGTATGAGGGACCGCCCTTCGTTTGGCTCATTCCACCTTCGCCCGTCATGCCATAGTGAAAATTGATCCCATTGATTGTCTCAGTCTTTACCGGGTATGACCCAGTATCGATCTTGTCGCAATCGCCTTCTGTCCTGATGTCTCGCAACACATTTACGGAAAGCCCTGCAGCCTCGAAGTTGGTCCCTTCGTATTCCTTACCGTTGTATTCGAAGCATGCGACCGTTGTGTAGTCACAAATTGGGATGTACGAAATCTTCGTCTCTGCGTAATCAGGATGGACGGGATACGATTTCATGCCCGCAGGGTAGTCAATCATGAATCCGTAGTCAGGGTTTCGATAAGTTTGCCAGTCTCCTCGAGCATCCTCTCCAATGCAAATCGTTGAAAATATGGCCGCATACAGAAGCACTCTAGTGCGAAGGGGCAAGGACACCTCTCGAGCCGACACACCGATTATGTCATCGAAGGGGTAAAGAGGAAGTTAACTGTTGAAATATCGCGATAACGCTCATTGACCTTTTCCCGGCACGAAATTGCTCCCGCCAACTTGGATTATCATTCGAGAAATGATTTTCGAGCCCGTGCGCTGGTTCGCACGGCGGAGCGCCAATTACCGTGAGTCAAAAGTCCGACAGGAGCGGAAAATGACCGTTCATGCACAAGCGACACTAGCAGTGAAACAGCAGAGTCGATATGCGATCGACGCCCCGCCAGGCAGGCTGGTCTCGCTGGACGTCATCCGGGGCCTCGCCGTCGCGGGCATGATTTTGGTGGTGAGTCCCGGTTCGTGGGACCACCGTTATCCGCCCCTGCTCCATGCCGACTGGTACGGCTGGACCATGGCCGACATGGTCTTTCCAATGTTCTTGTTTGCCGTGGGTGTTGCAATTGTTCTTTCGTTAGGGACGCATCTCGCTCGGGGCACATCCAAACGCGACTTGATGATAAAACTTCTGCGTCGGTCTGCAGTCATCCTCGTCCTCGGCTTGGTGCTCAACGCTTTTCCAACATTTGACCTGCCACACTTACGAATTCCGGGGATTCTGCAGCGTATCGCTGGGTGTTACGCCATCGCGGGCCTGCTCTGCCTTGCGTTTTGGCGAAGGGAAGAAACGGCGAGCCGCGATACGTTCGCCCGGATTACCGCCTCGGTAGTCTTCATCTTGATTCTGTACTGGGCGCTGCTTGCCTTTGTCCCCGTGCCAGGTTTCGGCGCAGGGAGGATGGACTCGCTCGGCAGCCTCCCCGCCTATGTTGATCGGCAAGTTTTTAGTATTCCTCATCTTTGGCCCTACGGACTGACGCCCGGTTACGGAGTCACCTACGATCCCGAAGGTATTATTTCGACACTGCCAGCAACGGCCACAGTCCTAATGGGAGTTCTGTGCGGTCTCTGGCTGAAACTGAGCACGAACTCGTATTGGCGAGTCATCGGACTCGCGGGCGCTGGGCTCTGCTTTCTCTTTATGGGACTGGCGCTGAATTCTGGCATTCCCATTGTGAAGAAGATATGGACCGACAGTTTCGTGTTCCTTAGCGCAGGCTTTGCCCTGCTGGTCTTTGCTGCGGTCTACTGGCTGTGCGATGTTCGCGGACTTAGGGCGTGGAGCTATCCGGTGCGCGTACTCGGGTCCAATGCGATTCTCGCGTTTATTCTCAGCCAGTTAATCGGCGATTACAGCGACAAGCCGTGGGCAATTCGCGCCACGGCTTTCGCCGCGTTGCATGCAGCCATCCCTAACGCGAACGCCGCGTCATTTTCCTTCGCCGTAGTGAACCTCCTCCTGATTGTCGCGATATTGGCCCCGCTGCACCATCGTCGAATTTTCCTGCGGCTATGAGACTGCTGGCGGCGACAAGTCCTTCAGCACTCACTGGGGCGTGTCCTGCAGTCCCCCGTCTAGGTCAATGAGTGCAAAGATTACAACAGTCACGTGTGCATGTCCCTGCGGGTCGCTGATAATGGATTCCGTGCCTCTTCGATTCGTCCAGCAGCACGAAAATGCGATATCGTCCGCTGTAACTGTTGAAAATCGCCATTACACTCATCGACCGGTTGTGAGTGAAATTGCCTGATTCTGTAAACGACGACTGTTTCTCAGCCACTGATTTTCGCCGAGGCTTCGTCAATAACTATTGAAACGCACTTAACGCCGACTCCGCCAATTTTCTTGGCTATGAAGTTAAAGCCGAGTGCCATCGCTATCCCAGTTATCCATCCGGTCAAGGCGTACGCAAGAACGGCACCAAGGCATAGGAAGGCATTGGAAAACAAATCCCTCGAACGCACGAAAGTGAAGGTTATATTTAGATGGAACAGCGGCAGCGCTATACCGAGCGGCAGTGAGAACTTCTCATCACTACCTACTGCATACACAACAAAGGCGCTTAATCCAAGCACCGCATATCCGAGGGCAAGCACTAGCGCTAGGGGACGCCACTCTACTGAGATGATCCGCATAGTGTGGATGATTTTAAGTCCGTTCGAGCACTTTTGAATAAGACTTTCGGGCAGAGTCTAGTCGCGACTCTAGATTACTGTCGTTAAATCGCCACTAGGCTCATTGACCCGGATCGTGAGTGTAATTGCCTGTTTACGTCAACATGCTGCAAAGCGATTGACTTTGAAGCATAATCCAGACCATGGGACCCGATGTCGGAACGATTATCGCGGTAGCTGCCCTAGTTCTCGTTGCTGCAGCGCTTGTCGGCGCTGGCCTGTATGCCTTTTTCGGGAAACCCACTAGTCATGGCGGGAAGCAACGTAAGCAGCACGTTGTTCATGGGTTTCAACTCGGCGGCGGTATTGTTCTTGGAATAATCCTGATGGGGAGTTTGGTCGAGTGTTCGCAGGTTGCATTTGGGATTGTCGAGCCAGGAAGGCTTTCCAGAACGGCGGCGCTTTTCATTGGGATTGCCTCCCTGCTGCTCATCTTCTCGATGATCAGACACTGGGCCAAACATTTTGCCGGGTGGGTTGGCTACAGTGTACTGAATGGGCTTGGCATGGCCAGTACCGGGCATCTCCTAAGCAACCCCTCTATTCTTGTTCCCCGGTGGTGGTCCATCTCAGCCACGGCATTGATGTTCACCAGTGCTCTCGTGTCCGTCCGTTTCGTCAAAAACTACACACTAAACACAGTTGACAAGACTGCACTGATAACTTGGCTTTTGGCGTTCACTTTCGCTGTCGATGTCGGGAGCACACACGCCTTCTACCGCGAGCCGCTTGGCTTGGGTGCGATGTTTGTTGGGACTCTCGCTTTGGTCGCGGCATTGTTGTATCACCACGCCACGCACCATCGTTGGGTTTCCATGACATCGCACGGACGCTCAGTTGAACGGAGTCCTTCGTAGTTGGCGGAATATCGCCATTACACTCCTTGACCATAGTCTGGCCAATTCTCAATGAGTGTAAATGTCTGGCTTCAATAGCTATCGTCGCAGTGAACCGGCAGGTTATGGACAAGTCAGTTCTACTCGTGATGGTTGCAGCTACGGCCTCTATAGCGCTCGCAACGATCTGGCTGTCGAAGAGGTTCATACAACCTCCAACTGCCGCTGGCAGAGGGAGGCTGACGATCTATTTGCGCTTTGTTGTTGCGCAATATGTGATTATCACGGTTTTTTGCGTTGCTTTCAGTCGAACACGCACTGCCGCCCAGATTATTGGGTGTTCTCATGCTTGCGAATTTTGTCGGCGGTTTTCTGATAATGTGGGCGGCCCTGAAAAGAGCACCCATTTCTGATCGAGACACCACGCAGGAACAGCGAGCACGTGCGGTAAAGAGTTCTAAACTCCTAATCACAATTTATGTATTCGCTTTGCTCAACGGACTGCTTCACATCGGGGAGTTGCCATCCCTAGCCATCGTCGTGGGCATAGCTGTGAACCTTCTCATTCTGACAGCTCTAATTACCAACCTACGCAGAAACCAAGCAAAATTGAACGCTAGCAAGCAATGACTGCTGAAAAATCGCGATTACACTTATTGGATTGTGAGTGAGATTGCCTGATTTCGTCAACTACGTCGAAATCAGAGGCGCGAGCTGAGGAATCACGTAGTTCGGGAGTATCTCCGCCGCCTCAAACAGCACTGCGCACTCGGCACCGTATGAGGGAGTGATGTAGATAACCGAAAAGTGTTGTTGCCGTGCCTTGCTGAAAAGTCGTTGTGACATTTCAGCCTGATGCGGCTGGAGTTGATAAAGCTGCTCGATGTCGGCAACCGTGAGTTTGTCTGAACCCACAACTACGATGTCGAAAATAATATTGCCAGCGAGAAAGTTCGACAGATTTATGGCCTCCACGCCTTTCAAAACAATCGTCGAGCGTTCCCCTGCGTCCGACCGAATGAACAGATGGACGCTCTTGCTGCCGGAGGTCAAAAGACCATCAAAGTAACCGTCGTGAATATCTGGAAGGCCATCCATGCAGAACATTTTCGTACATTTGACAAGATAGTTGGCGAAAAATCGCAATTACACTCATTGACCCTGTAATCGGGCTTTGAGTGTAATGGCCTGCTTACAACAAGTCGTAGAATTGTGTTCGTGTACAAAAGGATCGTTCTTTCGCTGTTCGTAATATGTGCTGCGCCCAACTGCGGACTGGCACAAGTGGCACCCGGCGCTGCCGCTACGCCCCAGATCATCATTAACCTTCCCGACGATGTCCCGTCGGAATCGGTATGGGTACGATACGTCTTGTACGGATCCGACGGCAGCGGAGGCAGAATCAGCAGAGGTCAGACGCTAACAGCAGAATCAAATTCCGCTATTACAATCCCTGCGCTGTTTGGCGGTGGCCGAGCGCGGTACGCTAGATTCGTGATCTCGCTCCGGGATGCCAATTCGCAAGGTACGATTTTGAACTCGAGAGCGATTCCGATATGACGAAGCGATTCCAATGTGACCCGCTACCCACCAAGGTCGTTCACGGCTTCATCCCGCCAGACGAAATCCCACCTAACGTCGATCCAGCAGACAAGAAACTTGATATTGCAGGTTATCTGGATGGCAATTGGGTGTGTGAGTTCTTCCTTCGATCGAGGCGCGAGGCAACCATCGTCGAAGCAGGGTCTTGTCTAGGCTCGGACATCCCGTTGGGCACCTTGGGTGAACTCGATCGTGCAACAAATGGCTTTTTCGCGATAACGATTCCCAACTTCGCCCGTGATCCGGTGTTTGAAGAGTTTGCAAGGCAGGGAAAATTTGGAGTGATTGAACTGCTCCTCAGGGAAAAACGGTTTGGTCGGGGGTTGGGAACGATCAAGGCCTCCGACAGGCCTGAATTGGGTCTGAATGTCCAAGTTGAGTACCGCGATCCGGTAACCTTCACGACCGTGCATCACTAATTTGAGCCGAACTGCATAACGTTGTTTGAACGAGCCATGGCGCGATCTTTCAGTAGTTGGCGATAAATCGCGATTACACTGATTAACCCGGATCGTGAGTGAAATTGCCTGATTACATCAGCTACACGCGAATAGTCCTAGTCTCCTGACTCTTCGTATTCCTGCCGCTCATATAAGAGGACACGCTCGGAGACTTTCTGGTGGGAGTCCATTTGAAGAAGCTCCGCTCTCCGGGTTCGTTCGGTGCCTTTTGTCGAAACTGAGGTTACCAGTTGGTAGGTGTGTTCCGGGTCGTCAGATTCGAGAGCTTTGACGCCCGTCGTAGACCATCCCAGCTGCCCTTCCAGCGGCGAAGCTAAATCGGAATCAGCTGTCGCCTCGCCGTTTTCGTGCGCAACATCAAATATATATCTCGCGTCTTCAGACCCTGTTACCACGATGCGATACCGCGTGCACCACATTGCGTGAATCTGAAAGTCCTTCATGGGCCATTCAGCCTCCTTGTAGATGCCCCGCTTCGAATCGAATCTGAAAAGCCTCAGCACGTGAGGTGAGCCGAGATCCGCGTGGATGAATGAACGCAAATCGAAAGCGATGTAGCCTTTTCCAGCACAATAAAAACTATCGCTATCCGCGAAAGCAGACTCAAAGAGAAACACCAGAAAGACCGGAGCGATAAGATGCCTCGATTTCATGGCCGCAGACCTCGCTATTTTTATCTTACAAGGCAGACCTGGACGTAGCATGATACCCGTCAATGCCAAGCTCCCCGTCAGGTCGAGGTGAACGGAACAGTACACTGGGGGCGCGGATCGACCCGCGCACCACGGTTCTCGATGCGCTTCTCAACAGAACGCAGAGATTACCAGCATCCCGGCTTAGGCAGACCCGGCAAGATGCTTTTTCACGCAGGTTTTGTTGTAGGCGACAAACGCAGACGGGAGTCGGTGCATCGCCGCAGTAGACTTGACAGCCAGAGATGTATATTGCTTCTGCGTAAGTTTGGAGGTTGCCGTTGCCGAATTACGTTGCACTTCTGCGTGGTGTTAATGTAGGCGGATCCGGGCGGTTGTCCATGAAAGATCTCAGGGACATCTGTGCTGCCGAAGGTCTTACAGGTGTCCGCACCTACATTCAGAGCGGCAACGTTGTCTTCGAGAGTGGTCACTCCGAAGCCGACATCCGTTCTCGTCTAGAGCCTGTATTGAAGGTCAAGGTGGGGAAATCAGTTGACGTCATGGTCCGTACTGCCGAAGAGATGAGCTCCATCCTGTCAGGGAATCCCTTTCCTGAAGAAAATCCTGCAAAGGTGGCCGTCGCGTTTCTTCACGGCCTGGCTCCTTCAAATCAGCTGCAAGGGTTGATTGGGCCTGACGGTGAGGTGGTCAGGGCGGGAAAGCGAGAGATCTACACCTTCTACCCCAACGGGATGGGCCGATCCAAATTGAAGCTTCCGTTGAAAGGCGACTCCGTTACCGTACGCAACATCAATACAGTCGCAATGCTGGTTGCCTTGGCTGCCAGCAGAGGCTCCTGATTGTCTCGGGCTACGCCCAACAGCTGCCAGCCGTGGGAAAGGTCAGGCTTTTAAGTATCGCCGATCGAGCACGGGCCGAATACTGGGTCTTGGTGACGGTGGCAGTAGTGTCTTGAGCAAGTCCATCAGAAAGACCTCGAACCCCCGGCCCCCAAGGGTACAAATAATTCCTCATTATTATGCGGGTTTTCGCCCCCTGTTTTGCACTAACGGCTGGTGGTTCGCTGGTATACCTTTCGGGTTGCCATACTGATAAAGTCGATTCCCCTCGAGAAACCCAACTTATTAGAAGCGCGTTAAGCGAGGTAACCCCTGTAATGACATAAGTGTTAGTCCAAAGCACTGGAAGGCAGTGCGGCTCAATACCGCGCTGCCCTCCGCGGCGAAGCATGAACTAGAAATGAAAACCCGCCTGAGCAGTCACCGTGCGCGGGGTTATATAGTGCGTGCCGCTGAAAGTTGACAGGAAGTTATACAGCGCGGTTTTGTTTGTGAGGTTGATCGCCGTCACGGTCAGGCTCCATTTGTAGTGTTCGCCCTTGAAGAGGTTGTCGTCCCCCACGGCAAGGTCAAATAGATTCCTCGCTGCGATACGCTGGGGATTACGGTCAGGATCTTGCGTACCTGGAGCCGGTATCTTCACCAGAGTTGAACCATACTGCGATGGTGCGCAAGTTGTGAGCGGCGCGGATAGTGTCGGATGGTGGCTCCCGCAAAACAAACCAGCTTGGAGTTGCTGATCGGCAGAGAGAATCGTTAGGTCGATCGGGGTTGTACTGTCTGTCGCAAATGGCACCGAACCCGCAACCAGACCGCTGTCATAGCGCCAGTTAAAGCCAACCCATGGTCCGGCTTTCCAAGGCTGATATTGCAAGTGTGTTGTCTGGTTGAATTTCTCGTCGTGGTCGATACGGAACGGAGTTCCACCTTGCCCTACGGTCACACCCAAACCGCTGGTTTGGGGGGGAAGAACCGGGCGGCAACGCTGGAGAAGACCACTAAGGCTGTAAATCCGTGGATTTCAGGGACACTCACGCGGACGGCATATCCTGGAATCTTAGAGTTGTGCCATCCAATGGGAAAGAAGATCGGGGTCGCAGCCAGGATGCTGAAATCGTATCCCGTATGCGTATATTTCCAGATGTAATCTCCACTCACAACGGCGTAGCGCCCGATGGCCTGCTGTAAACCCGCGTGGAACTCATTGCGAAAACCGGGCTGAAGCGGAGCGTTTACGCAGGGAATAAGAGCAGACAGTGCAGCAGATTCGCATCCGCTGCTTGAAACTATCAGATTTTCATTAAACGGAGTTTCAAGAGTTCGGGCGTAGGAGGCGCGAAAAACAGTGTTGGTCCGCTTGATGTTGTAAGCGACTCCTACGCGAGGCTCGGCTTGACGAGAAGCCGTAAGACCGTTGTAAAAATCCCCGCGCAGGCCAAGATTTAAGGACCAGCTTCCCTTTGTGATTGTGTCTTGGAGGTAGAGCGCCAGTTCCTTCACATCGGTGTGTCCGTGAAAAAGGTAAGAAGTGCTGCGTGAAGTTGGACAGTTGTCATTCGAGGACGGAGTGGCGCGAGTCAAATCGTAGCAGCCGAGAAGCGGAGAGAACGGACTTGCAGCGTTTGGATTCGACGTCTCGTTTGGTTGCAGCCCAGCAGCGGCGCATTGGGATGGATCGTTGAGGCCAGCGACGGGATTGCCGTTTGCGTCCAAACATGGTGAGTTGAGAGTTGGGCTGACTACTCCAAGGCTGAAATTTTCGGTTAAGAACGTTTGTTGATAGGTGGCTCCCAGCTTGAGATTGTGAATTCCTTTCACATAGGTCAGATCGGAGCGCATACCGGCATTGGCAAGGGTGCGATTTTGGCCGACAGTGGACTCTTGTATAGGGCCTAGATCGGCGAAGGGATTTGCGCTGGGATAGTAATTGAAGGCATCGCGCCGAATCCAGCCCCCGAGCGTTAAGAGCGTCGTCGGATTGACTACTCGTGTCCATGACGGCGCAATATTGAAGGTCTGTATTTTTGAGCGCTGATCCGCCGGACCTACAACATTGCCATTAGGATCGAGGCCCCCGGTGCCTGACCACGCCGTGGCATCCTGCGTGTCAAAAGAGTTCGGTGTTTGGAACCATGACCGGGTAAAACCCAGGTTCAGATGAATCGAGTCCGCAGCCGAGAGTTGATAATCAACGCGGTCGAAGATGTTCTCCTCATTTCCTTTGGCATGGATCACGGCAAACTCCGGCGGATCGAGGAATCGGCCACTATTCAATCCGTTTGCAGAAATGAAGTTTCCCCACTTCGCGCCACCGTAGGCGAGATCGAAACCGAGATTGGACGACCCAAAGGAGCCGTAAGATGTATTAATGCTCCCGTGAGGAATCGTTACGCCTTGGCCCGAGCGCGTCGTGGCCACAATCACGAGACTGGTTTTGCCTCCATATTCAGCAGGGGGCGCTCCCGGGATGACCTCGAGCGATGCCACTGAATCGATAGGAATCTGATTGGAAAAAATCTTGCTCTGTTGATCGGTGATAGGCTGGCCGTCAACCGAGAACGAATTCGATGCATGATCTCCAAGTCCATGAAACAGGCCATTCGAATCCGCTGCGACTCCTGGTGACGCCAGCGTAACCAAAGAGCTGACTGAAGACGACTGGCTTTCGAGTGGAATCTTGTCAAATAGTCCGCGATCCACGTCCGTGTGGCCAGTTGGATCGTTTTCTATTAGGTCTCCGCCAGACTCGACCGTCACTACCTCGGAAGACCCGGCAACCTTGAGGTTAAACTTGATGTCAAGAGGTACGGGGGAGCGAACTTCAATGTCCTTCGTAGCAGCAGCAAACGCTGCGCTGGACACGCTCAAATGGTAAGGATTAAATGGGACGTTTGGGAAACTGAATCTTCCGGAAGCGTCTGTTGTGGTTGATCGTTGAAAAGCGCTGACAGGATTATGAATCTCAACGGTTGCGTTGGGCACTACAGCGCCGGTGGAGTCGAGGACAGTCCCGCTGATGGACGCAGAGTTAGACTGCGCGTTGACCTGAAGAATGAAACTTAAAAAGAAGAAAAACAGCATAAAAGCCGGATAGAGCGGCTTTTTGTAAGCAGTCAGCATAATTCCTCCAAAGGAATTGGTCTAACGGACAGGGAATGCGGCTCGCGCGACACTAGCCGAGCCTATTTTGGACCGAGATAGTTCGTTAGACAGCGGGAGGAGGACGGACCCGCAGGGCGAAAGGTATTAAATATTGTTTGGCGGAAGTTGGTTCCGAGAGAAAGGTAGATAGTGAAACGAACGTCACCTTTTGCAGATTGGAAGCGGGCTTGGGGGTAGCTGAATGAGCCGCGATGCAGACTGTACATTTTGCCGCTTCACCGGCACTCGAATGATGATGGGCAGCAAACGCTAATGCCGACGACAAAGTCAGCAGCAGGCATATCAGCGCTACTTTTCTCGACATCGACCGCAATTTAGGTCACCAGTGAAGTGTGTTTTTCGAATTTTACTCCTAAACAGAGCAAATGCAATCTCGCTCAAGACTAAGCACCAAAGTAATACCTCTCCTCCCGACGCAGGAGTTGGAGGCTAAGTGCGCATGCGCTTTGAGCATGCGCCTATTCCCTTCGCCCCCAACCTAGGCGTCTGAGGAACATTCAACAGCAGATCTCTTGCGCTGTCGGATGCATTTATTGGGCTAAACGTGATAGGTAAGTGGAATTCCTTACCCTAAATTACAGTGGACGCGAATGGGAGGCTTAGTGCGCGTTCGCTTTGGTAAACGCGCATTGTCCCTTCACCCCCCGTTCCACGTGGTTCGCCGAAGCTTTCAATAGCAAGCGAGTGAAATTTTTCGAACGATATTGCAGTACGTTCTGGTCAACCAAACGGATTTAACGTTGCCGCAAATTCTGGAGAAATAAAGTTAGGCAACCGGCCCCTGTGCGGGGCACTCTTAGTGAGTGAACCAGTAATGTCCCTTCCTGGTTTCTGGAAACATTGCGGGTGTCCACCCGTTCAACCGCGCTTTGGCCGAGGACTCTGGCAACAGATCCCTAACTTTTCGAAAATCATTTGGAGAATTCTCTATGAAAACTGAATTAGTAGAAAAACTTGTCGATGGCACAATTGATCGTCGCAAGTTCCTCAAACGCGCTGGCGCGACTACTGCTGGGGTGGCCGCAATGACGATGATGGGCGGAACCCTCGGTAAAGTGAACGCGGCCGCTTTCACCGACGTAGACATCCTTAACTTCGCTTTAAACCTTGAATATCTTGAAGCTGAGTTTTATTTGAAGGCGACATACAACACGTCCCTACTGGCTTATGGCGTCATCACTTCGAGTCAGCAAACCGGCCCGACGACCGGGGGCAAGATGGTGAACTTCTCGGGCGCGAATGTCGCATTCGTCGCCAGCCAATTGAGAGTTGATGAAGTTGCGCACGTTAAATACCTGCGGTCTGCGCTAGGTTCAGCGGCGGTCCCGAAACCGGCAATCAACTTGGACGCATTGGGCTACGGCTACGCTAACGTGGACGACTTCCTGAAGTTGGGCCGTCAGTTTGAAGATGTTGGGATCAGTGCCTATCTGGGGGCGGCCCCGTTAATTCAGAGCAAGACTTACCTCGATGCTGCAGCACGCATATTGGCGACGGAAGCCCAGCACTCGGGTGCGGTGCGCTCATTCTGCGTCACCATGGGAGTCACTAGTCCTGCAGTCGATAGCCAGGACATTCCTCCTGCCTCTCAAACTCCATTCAATGTCGATCCGTCAACGGCCTTGTCAATTCCCCGCACGACGACACAGGTGCTGAATATCGTTTACGGTGGCGGAACTCATTCCGGCGGGTTCTATCCCGCTGGCATGAACGGCAACATTAAGTAGAAAGTTCCACGCGAGGTTCCCTGTCCAAGCTTGGCTTGGACGGGGTTGTTTTTAGCTTATCGTTAACCAGGGAGGCCTCATGTTCGAAGGACTGTTTCAACCTATGCATTTGTTAGTAATCGTAGGGCTGGCGCTGTTGATTTTTGGCCCTAAGAAATTACCGGAGCTTGGCAAGGGTCTTGGGGACGGCATCCGCGGATTCAAGAATGCAATGAACGCGAATGAAACAGTGATGAAGCCAACGGATACCTCGCCCGCGCATGATGCACAGAAGCCGGCGTGAGCACAGAAATCCTATTTCTCGCGTTAATAGCCTTGGTCGTGCTCGGACCGAGGAAGCTTGCTGCACTTGCTCCACAGGTTGGCAAAGTACTGGCCCAATTCCGAAAAGCAACTAGCGAGTTCACATCACAGGTCGGAGCCGAGCTAAACACAACATTCGTTGAAAATTCAAAACCCACACCAAACAATGTAGGGAAGGATCAGACTTCTGGTGAGTCAATAGCTGGCGGGGGGCTCACCGAAGGCTCACTTTCTAACGTGCGAGGTTAACTCTGGCTTGCAGCAGCTGTAATCAAAGGGAAATTCCTGAATACCAAGGCCGCGATAAGAATCGGGAGAGGTTCTGCTCTCAGTCCGCTCTGGCAGTCGAAACAAGAAAGCCAAGGAAATATTTAACGTACAGGCCGGACTGGCGACAAGAAGGGGGCGTCGGCCGCTCGGTTAGGGTAGCCGATACTATGCACCTGGGACTACTCCGTCCCGTTTTTTTACTGCACCGGAATTTGCGGCCCGTAGGGTATACCTGCGGGCTACCAGCTGCTAGGGCAAAATAGGGGGCGAAAACCCGCATAATAATGAGGAATTATTTGTACCCTTGGGGGCCAGGTGCAAGACTTCGCTATTCTGGCTGCATTTGGCTTGATTGCCGAACCTCCGGTGAGTCATTTAACCCAAGGGCATTTGGTGGGACAATATGATCATGTCCAACGAAATCTGTCGCAGTTGTGGTCATGATGAAATCGCCCATCGCCATAATTCAGCTGAAACCAAGGTAAGAGTGCAGGTCTGTACTGCATCCATAAAAGTCGGCACTAAAAACCAAAATTGCAAATGCACAGGATTTGTGTCGCTTACGGCCGATAGCGAAATTCATAAAGCCAGCTAACCGACAGGAGTCCACCTGTCGTCCGCGAAGCGTGCGCCACGACTCATTACTTCAACACACTATTGGGATGAATAAGTGGGTATTGTTCATTGAGTTCCATCTGAGCTCCATTTTTTGACTGCCGCGTCGCATCCATATTTGCGTCTCTGTCGTGGCACGCCGATCTCGCGCTCAAGCCTACATTAGTCGAGGCCGCTAATTTCACTCCGCCCCCGGCTACACCGCAGTACCCTCTTTGAGCAAATGGCTATAGCGAGTCCTTCGAATTAATTCAGCAACCGGGAGGCCAGGCTTAGCTGGTTGGAGATGGAGGGCTTTGTGCTGCCTCTGACATTCTTCTTGCGTTCATCATGGCCATGACGGCTATGCGAGTGCTGATCGCGTGGATTTATATAGCACTGGTTGTGGTGGCCGTGCATTGTAACCCGTTTTTATTTTCGGACGAGAAAGAATTTGCACTTTGCTGTCCGGTTTGAAGAATCGCTGTAACGGACTTCAACATAATAAAAGGCGGGATGGTAATACTGCTTGCCAAGTTTGACTTTCCCGCAAAATCGTCCCACCCCCTCCGAAACGAGCGAGATAGTTAATGGGCTGTGGCGCACTTTCCCTACTTGTTGGGCAAACTGGAGAGACACATCTCCCACCTGAACGGAACTCCCGGATTTGCTGAACTGAACACAATATTCGTCACTGTCGGATAATCGGCCTGACTGGTTCTGCAACGAGACATATAGATTATGGTTTTGCTTGGCGGCGATGGTGACCTGGCCGAGACATCCTGTAGTTGCCGCGCTGAGGAAAATTGCAGCGTTCCCAATGAAGAACAATTTAGACAAAAGAAATACGGGAGATTGCTTTCGTAGCGTTCTCACGCCGCATGCTCCGCTTCTCCCATGAACCCTGCCTCGGGCGGAGGCAAGGTGTCGTTTGGAAGCGCCCAGAAAAGATACAGCGCGGGTAACAAAACCAGACTTACCGCCAATTCAACAATCAAACCGCCAACGATTACAATCGCAAAAGGGCGCTGCGAATCGGAGCCGATGTCGTGAGACAACGCCGCCGGTAAAAGTCCCAGAGTGGCCACCAGCATGGTCATCATGATGGGACGCAGGCGCAGTGAAGCTCCTTCTTTCGCGGCCTCTCGGGGAGACATGCCGCGCGTGCGCAATTGATTAATGTATTCGACCATGATGACGCCCACCTCGACCGAAACGCCGATGAGCGCCAGAAATCCGAGGCCGGAAGATACGGAAAAATGAGTCTGAGTAATCAGCAAGCTCAGAAGCCCGCCAAGCGGGGAAAGCGCGACCACTGCAAAAATCAGTGCATACCCACTTCCACGAATCGAAAGCAGAGTACAGCACGAATGAAATCAAGAGAAGCGTTACAGGAACGATAATTGCCAAACGCCGATTAGCTCTTTGCTGGCTTTCGTATTCACCCGTCCAATCGAGGTGATAGCCTTCCGGCAATTGTACTTTTTGGACAACCTGTTCAATGGCTTCGCGCACCGTGCTTCCTAAGTCCCGCCCTCGCACGCTGTATTTAATGGCGATGTAGCGAGAATTTCCTTCGCGGTAAATCGTGGAAGCTCCATCTTCCATTTTGATGTGGCAGAGTTGCCCGAGCGAAACGCGCTCGCCCGACGGCGCGACAATTCGGATCGCGGAAATGTCATCCACGGTGCGACGGAATGGTTCTTGATAGCGCACGGTCAGGTCATAGCGCTGATCTTCGATTAGTATCTGGCTTACTGCCTTGCCTCCGACTGCGGTTTCTACGGCGTCCTGCACATCGCTTACATTGATACCGAAACGGTCGGCGGCCGCGCGATCGACTACCAAATTTACGTTCGGTTGGCCACGCACCTGAAACGTTCCCAGGTCGGCCACCCCTTGAATGTTGCTCATGACACTTTGAATCTCGTCCGCTTTCGCCTCCAAAATTTTCAGCTCTGATCCGAAAAGTTTGACCGCCAGTTCACCCTTCACTCCACTCACGGCTTCTTCAACGTTGTCAGAAATAGGCTGAGAAAAATTCCAGTCGACTCCGGGAAATTTGTGTAACGCCTTGTCCATGGCCGCAATGAGATCGTCTTTGGTCTTGAATTGAAAGCGCCACTCGGAGCGCGGGAGCAGGTCCACGAAAAATTCAATATTGTAAAAGCCGCTAGCATCGCTACCGTCGTCCGGACGCCCGACTTGGCTGACTTCCTGTTTTACCTCGGGGAAATCTGCGAGCACGCCGCGCGCTTGCTGAGAAAGCGCAATCGCCGTGGTGGGACCAGCGCTAGGCGCCAGGGTTCCGCGAATCCAAATCGCGCCCTCATCAAGATGGGGAAGAAATTCGGAACCGACCACGCCGCTGAATGCCAAAAACAACATACTCGCCAGCGCTGCACCTCCCATTCCCAAGGTCAGCTTGAGATGATCGAAGCACCATTCCAAAGTGCGCGCATAGCGCTGCTGCAAAAACGCAAGAACAGGATTGCGCCACTCTCTAATATCATCTTTGAAAAGCAGGCTGCAAAGCACAGGGGCGATTAAGAGCGCAAACAGGAGCGCGCCAATCAGCGCGAACGTGACCGTCCAAGCCATCGGCCTGAACAATCGGCCTTCGACTCGCTGCAAGGTGAAGATTGGCAGATAGGAAACGATTATGATGATGCGCGCGAAAAAAACAGGCCGCTGCACTTCGTGCGCTGCCGTGCTGATCATCCTCACAAACGAGCGTTTGCCTTGTCCGAGTTCGGCATGACGCAAAATGTTTTCGACCATTACGACCGAACCGTCCACCACCATGCCAAAATCCAACGCACCCAACGAAAGCAAATTCGCCGGGACATGGCTGATGTCGAGCAAGATTGCGGCGAACAACAACGCAAAGGGAATCGTGAAAGTAACAATTAGCGCGCTGCGCACATTTCCCAGAAAGAGAAAAAGAATTACCGTGACCAGTAATACGCCGTCAGTAAGGTTTCGCAGAACCGTATGCGTCGTGTAATGGACCAGATCGCTGCGGTCCAGATGCGGAACGATCTTTACCCCCTTGGGGAGCAGCCCGTTGTTCAGCTGCGCGACTTTTTGGTGCAGCCCGTCCAGCGTAGTGTCCGCCTCCGCGCCTTTGCGCAAAAGAACGATTCCCTCCACCACGTCGTCGTCGTTAATCACCGTTCCGTCCTCGTGCCGGATGGTCTTACCAAGTTGCCCCAGCCTGATCTTCGGAGCCTGCGCAACCGTTCCCAAATCGCGCACCCGCACGGGAGTTCCATTTACAGACTTAATTACGGTCGCGCCAATGTCGTCGGTGTTCTGCATCAGGCCAACGGCGCGGACATTTAACGCCTGTTCGCCGCGCTCGATGAATCCGCCGCCGGCGTTGATGTTGTTACTAGTCAGCGCCTGTTCCACTTGGCTTAGCGTTAATCCATAAGAAACGAGTTTGCTGGGATCGAGCTGTACCTGATACTCACGGGTAGGGCCGCCGAAAATATTCACGTCCACCACGTTGGGGACAGACTTCAGTTGGTTCAACACAAACCAATCCTGCAAAGCTTTAAGCTCCATTACGTTGTAACGGGGATTGGTGCTGGTCAGGGTGTAAAACATGATCTGACCCGTGGGACTGTAATCGGGCCCGAGATTCGCGCTTACTCCGGTCGGCAGCGTAGCTTGCTGAAGCCGGTCCACCACCTCGGTGCGAGCGTTGAACGTGGAAATGTCATCGTCATAAATAATGGTGATGACCGAGAGCCCCGCAAGCGAAACCGAACGCAGATGCGCCATGTGCGCGACACCGTTCAGGGTTACCTCCAAGGGAATCGTAATTTGCTGTTCGATTTCCTCCGCGGCGTGTCCTGGCCACTGCGTAACGATTTGCGTGTAGGTGTCGGCGACGTCAGGGTAGGCTTCAATGGGAAGGCGGTGAAACGAAATGACTCCCCAGACAAATAAAATAACCGCAACGCTGAGCACCAGGGTGCGGTTGCGAAGGGCAAAATCAATCAGGAAAGAAATCATTTCTTCCCACTCGCAACTTCCGTAGAAAATTCGAGCGCGTTCAACACGATTTCATCGCCCACAGACACCGCCCCATCTTGGATTTCGTGCATGCCGTCTGGCGCGTCCCCGGTGATGTGTACTTCAATCTGGCGAAAATGATGCTCGTTCTCCTTATGAAAAATCCAATCGCGGTCTTGCAGCCGCATTACCGAAGTGGCGGGAATCAGAATGTGAGGCTGCATCCTGCGGGAACGAAAACTCGTCACCGCATACATGCCGGGACGCAACTCTCCCTTGGGATTTGGTAGAACGATGCGCACCTTGGCGGACCGTGTCGCCGGGTCAAGCATCCGCGAAATGTCGCTGACCGTGCCGTGAAACACGCGGTCAGAAAATGCGCTTAACTTTACTTCCGCAGAATCTCCGGCATGGACTTCTTCCAAATCATTCTCAAAGACGTCGCACACCACCCAGACTTGCGAGAGATCGGCGATGGTAAAAAGATTGGGACTGTTATCAAGATTCTTCACTCCCTCGAATCCGGAAATATTCTGCTCGACGATCGTCCCTGAAACTGGCGCCCGCAAATCAATCTGCGCGCTGGGATGTACGGGGTCGCCGCCCAAGACGCGGATATGTTCCGCTGTATTTTGCACATCCACTTTCGCTTTCTCTTCGGCATCTTCAATTTGCTCAATGTCGCGCTGGGCGATTGCGCCGTGGGAATACAACAACTGCGAGCGGTCTAGAGCTTTTTTGGAGAGCCTCTCATCGGCCTGAGCTTTTTGAAAATCGGAAAATGCGGCTGTGAGGTCGGCGCTATAAATTGACAGCAGAGGCTGGCCTTTCTTAACAAAGTCGCCGAGGCGTACCCGCAAGTCGACGACGCGCCCTGATCCTTGAGAAGTGACGTGGATGGTGCGATTCACGTCGGGAGTGACGCTTCCGTTGGCCTTCAGGAGAGTGGGCAGATCGCGAGTCCCGACCTTCACCACCTTGAAAAGTTCAGGACGATCAACGTTGAAGACTCCGGATTCTAACTTGACTTCAACTTTAGTTGGCTCAGGCTTTTTCGGATCCGAGCACGCCGTTCCCCAAAGTGTCGCGCACACAACCGCCAGGGAGGTTGCAACCGGCCGTAGTTTTTTCTTTCTCATGGAATTACCTCACGACCTGCCGCTTGATTTAATTGTGCGGAAGCTGTCATGTAGGATCCCACCAAATTCAAATAGCTAAGTTGAACCGCCCGGTACTCACTTTGCGCGTTTAAAAAATCCAGCAACGACGCGCCTCCGTTTTGATAGGAAAACTTTAGAGTGTCGCGCACGCGAACGGATTGTTTGAGGTATTTGGCCTTATAGGGGCGCAGCAGAATCAGGTCGCTCTGAAGCGTGGCGTAGCTAGAATCTAAGTCGCTCAAAACAGTGGCTTCCGTGGCATCTCGCAAACGCTGGTTGCGAGCAACGTCTAACTCAGTGCGCAGCTTTTCACCCTGATTGCGATCGAAAATACGTAACGGAATCGAAAGGCTGGCACCGGCAGTTTGGTGGGCAAACGGGTTGTTGAAGGAGGGATTGTACGTATACCAGCCGTTGAAAGTTGGGTCCGTTGCGCCATTCGCAACTGCCAACTTATGATCGGTCTGCGCCTTCGTTACGGCTTCCGCCGCGGCTTTAAAGTCTGGTCTCGTGTCTAAAGCAATTTTTCTTAACTCATCCCTCGGCATGAGTTGGTCAGCGAAATCGAATGTACCAGTCACGTCGAACTCATCGACCAAAGCCCGGGAGTTCAGCATCGTGAGCAATTCGATTTTCGCAGTTTCCAGGTTTTCGCTGGCCGCCTGAAAATCGGATTCGTACTGGATTCGCTGAAGTTCAAGACGGTCCAGATCGATTTGCGCGATGTCGCCGGCCTTGTATCGTTCCTGGCTGATATCGAGCACATGATCGTAATATTCGAGGTTATCTTTGGCCAATCGAAGCACAGCCTTCGCTTGCAGGGTGGAGATGAACGCATTGCGCAACGTGAAGAGCATGGTCCTTTGCAGGTCGGCATGGTTCGATAGGGCGATGATAGTTGCTTCGCGTGCGCTTTCGCGCCGCAGTTCCCGCTTGTGGCGTCGCTCGTGTAAATACCCAATGCTCGCGGAATACTGAGTGCCGGTGAAGGGCTGCCAAACGCCTCGGTACGGAGCGACTTGAGTGCCATCCGTCGAAAGAGTGAAATCCGGATTGGGCCGAAGATACGCGGTGATCTCTTGCGCCTTCGATTCGTTAATATTGACCCTGTCCGCGAGCAGCGTCGGATTCCTCTGCTCGAATTGGTCGCGCAGTTGCTCCCACGTTAAAGCCTGCTGCGCACTGGCGAGTACACCAGGCGACAGTAGGAAAAAAAAAGCGTAAAACCAACGTGGCCTTTGCATACGGTTACAACTCCAGTTCATTGAATGTGTCCAACGCGAAACTAGCTCTGTCCGACAGTATGTGGCGAGGGCATTACCCAACGGCTGGCCATGAAGCACGAAAAAGAAATAGAAATAGAACTTGCGTAGTTCGTCAAATTCTCGCTCTCCGCAAAAATTCGGAACTTGAAGCTAGGATTTAACTCAGGGGAAGAGGTGGGGGTGCGCGGCCCGCATTAGGCCCGGGGAGAAGAACGTCGCGAACGAGGGTCGATGGCGCTGCAAAGAGTTTCCTGAATTCGGAGTGTAAATTAAGCGAGAAGACCGAAAGCACTGCGGCAGGGGCATGCCCTGGCTTTCCAGAAGACCAACCTGACTCGCCAGTGGCCACGCCTCCAACCATGCGCTTGCAGACGGCACTAGATTCCTCCAGTTCCGACCGCATGGCATGGAGATCATCGGTAGCGGAAATAACGGGAAACAGTAAAATCAGAACAGAACCTAAAAGCACTAATGAGCGGCAGCGGTGGGGGTTGACCGGGCAGAGTAACTCGCGCCGCCAAAGGCAATAGGCAGGCATCGCAAGCATTAGCCAGCAGAGATTGAGAAAAAGTTCCATGTGTTATGGAATTATGGCAAGTCTTACAAAATATCAACCCTTAGTCAATCCTGTTAGATCATCCAAGCGCACTGCGTAACGACCCTTTCAGGGCAACCCATCGAAGGCTTTGATTTCCATTCTGATCGTAAGAGATTAGAAATGTGAGGGGCACAAGGGGCCACAATTCTGGCGTCTAATGGGGCCCTCTAGGGTCGAATATGACCATGGAAAAACGAGGGATCGGGCAACTCTGTGGAAGGAAGTGGCCGAGCAAAACCGCGAGAGCAACTCTCTACCAAATAAGTTTAAATCGAGAATAGGCCCCGGTGACGAAGATCGAATCCCCCTCGGGAGCCTCTGGACGACGACGAAAATAGTAGAATCTTGTCAATCTCGAAAGGGCAACACACTCGAATGCTCCCTCTTGACCAAGTTTTGCAACGCTTGACGCTAGCCGCGGTGCTCGGCGCTGCAATCGGTATAGAGCGGGACTTGCGAAAGCGACCTGCTGGGGTTCGCACGAGTTTGTTTGTTTCTTTAGGCGCGGCGCTTTTCACGCTCCTATCCGGTGAGATTGCCCGACGTCTGGGCGACACCGGTAGTACGCGAATAGCTTCTAATATTGTTCAGGGGATCGGATTTCTCGGAGCCGGTGCGATCATGCGTGAGAGCGGAAGCATCATTGGCATGACGACAGCGGCGACGATCTGGGTAGAAGCGGCGATCGGGATGTCTGCTGGCGCAGGCCTCTATGCAGTAGCAGAGTTTACGACCGGGCTTGTACTTTTTACTCTTGTCATTTTAGGGTGGTGCGAGCGAAGCTTTGGCCTGCGGACACGTGTAATGAGTTTTCGCATCACGACGAACCAGTCAGAGGGCCTTGCGGGAGAAGTGCAGAGGTTGCTGGTGGAACTCAGAATAAATCCACAGCATTTCCGGGTGTCGATGGCAGGAGGGCTCTCTGTCGTCGAGTTTGAGGCTGATGTTAGCAACAGAAATCAAGAAAATATTTTTAAGAGATTGCACCGTGAAGGTTTGATCAGCGAGATAGTTCCGCTGCACGAATGAATTGTTAAGTTCTCCGCTCAAGACGGTTTAAATCTGCGGCACCGACAGTTAGGCTCGGGTGAGGGGACTGAGGCGGCCGGATCAGAGGGCTTTGACGAATACAGTGTGGTCGCTTTCCGTTTGATCTGCGTACCCGACCGAGAATGCCGCGATCGCCTGGTCGAAGGAATCATTTTTGCCCAGGTAACCTGCGATGATTGCCGGATCTCCGGTGCGCGCATGTGCCCTTGCCAAAGCCCGGCCGCAAAGCTGGATGTACTCGATCCAGTCTGTCCTGGGCATATTCTCTAGTTCTACGGTCATTTTCATGTCACGTAGCTGTCGAAAATAATAGTCATGTCCTTCGTCGTCGCGCGTCCACCCCAGAAAAATGTCGCTGGACGACTGGAGCATGCGCTGGCCTGTCACGACCCGTTCGCCGCGGTTGGAGTATAGGCTTTTCCCCGCGTAGGGCTCGAGAACAGAAGGCAGGGCTTCCTTGAATTGCAAGAGTAAGGGGTCATGTTCACTGGCCATAAGTAGGACGACCGCACAGCGGGTTCCGACGCTGCCAACACCTACGACTTTTCGGGCTACATCTACAATTTCGTAACGGTCGAGAACCACGCGTCGCTCTTCTGGCAGCGTCAGCCGATAACTGTGAAACATTTTTTTTACCTGTTCCCCTAGCTCCTTCATTTGGCGCGGATGATAAACAAGTGGGGGATTATCGATTATGTGTGGGTGGCCTTTTAATACGTTTGTTATCCTTGGAAAAATATGTTCGCCGGTCTGCAACTTCGCTTTGGCCTCGGCTCTCTCCCAGTACTGTTTTGCTGGCAAAGTTTTCGCGTCTTCTACCAGAATCGCGGCAGAGAGTTGCGAATACCACACGTCAAGGGCTCGCATTCGAGCGTATTGGCCCATATGTTCGCGATAGCTTTTGACTGCGGCACGCGCCGCGTCCGAGCAATGCCGTTCGCGAACGCCCATCTGGCGTCCTGCAACCACAACACTAGTTGCTAGCCGTTTAACGTCCCACTCCCATGGGGCCTTTAGAGTTTCGTCAAAATCGTTGATATCGAAAACAAGCTGGCGCTCCGGCGAACCGAATCCGCCAAAATTGCCTACGTGACAATCGCCGCAAGCCTGAACGCATATACCTGTCTTCGGTGTCTTTTCGAGATCAGACGCCATCACGGCGCCCGCGCCCCGAAAGAACCCGAACGAAGATTGCTGCATCCGGCTATAACGGATCGGTAAGAGTTCGGACAACTTTCCGCGATCCGCATTCTTTAATAGTTCAATTGGGTCGGGGCGATCGCTGGGCAGGGTCCACCTGGCGTGAGAACTTCGTGGCACGCCTTCACGTAGCGCTTTTCCTGCGATCAACTTTTCTTGAACTGTAGCCCCCAGAAGGCTCGGTCCATGACTTGCAATTCTCTTCAACGCCGTACGACGTGTTTTCTCTCTCATAGACTTACTGTTCGTGAGGAGGTGCCAAACCTAATTTTTGGCAGACCCTATCAATCGCATATCACCACGTTCGTGCCCGCAACGTAGGTGACGCAGCAACTAAGTCGTATATCTGATTGGTGCCGCCCTATCACGAGGGAAGCCGATTACGGATTGCTATCCGGCGTAACCGGTCCCTTCCGGGAACTCGTCAGTAGAAACAAATCGTGGCGCAGCGTAAAAAACATTATACTGGCGGGCTTACTCCGCAAAGCGGGTCTCGTTGATGCGGGACGAAAGGGGTAAGGTGATGCGCTGTGGGCTTACAACAGTGCAAAACGAAGTGCCGCTGCAGCTAACTGAGTACAAACACGGCTCTGCATGATGATTTCTACCGTTCCCGGTGACACCGCACATACTTCGGACGCATAAATTTGGGAGCGCCGCACTACTTGGCAATTTTGGGAAATGGTTTTGCTCCGGACTCCAACGCTTTCGGGCTTCGGAGCGTTCGACCCCAAGATGCGCGCTACCTGGCGCTTGGGCCTGTTGGCTGGAATTTCCTTCCGTCCAGGTAAGAAGAGATGAATAAATTTTTATTGTCGCTTCATCACGTGAACCCGTTGAAAGTTCCAGAATGGGACTTGTGATCGAAAAGATCGGGTCGAGTAGATCGTCGTAAAAGACACCTGCTTGAAGGATGTAGACTGGCTTAAATATCTCTCTGCCAGACGTGCTGCCGCGGCAGAGAGTTTGCGATTTATCGCCAACCATTCACCTAATGCATCGGATTTCGCTTCGTTGACTTCAGCAGCGTCGTGACTTCTCGAACGTCATCTTCGTCTAGATGGTCGCACTTTCCCCACTCGTGAATGTGCTGTACTCTGGCGCATTACTTGAGATACGCACGCACCAGGCCTATCAGGTCTTCCGCCAGCTCCACGGAAGGCATTGCATCCTTTTCATGACCCATCATATGTAGACGGATGTGGTCCTCTAGAACCTCGGCCATGAGGCTGTTAATCCCGCCGCGCACGTTCGCTAAGAGCATCAACACGTCCGCGCAGTCATCGTCGGTAGTCAATGAACGTTCGATGGAGTCGACCTGCCCACGAATCCGCTTAATTCTAGCTATCAACTTCTGCTTTTCTTTTTCGAGATGAGTCATTTTTTCCTTGCCTATATCCTAGGGGGATATGGTACAAGATTTGAGTGGGGGGTTTTGGTCTCCAGTGAAGACTTTAGCAAAGGATGTATGGAATCGAGCAGTGGATATGAGCCTCCGAAAACGGTCGGTGGCTTCCCGGTGTAGAAGCAAAGATTAGGTGTCCCGATAAGCCTCTGAGTCCTGCCTATCGCCTCACCTCTGCTTCTTCTGACCGACAACTGAAGAATGCGAGGGATCGAGGCCCGTGCCGTGAGACACACTTCTTCCTTCCATAAATCGAAACGTCCGAACTGCGGCACCCCTAATCAGGCAGCGCAAAGCTGCGCTGAATAGTGAGTTGTCTTAGTCCGCCTCGCCGAGTTCACATGCATTGGTTTGTCAAGTCCTGGGTTCTCATTGTTTTGATTTTATCTTGGGGAGCTGCGATTGCGGTTCTCGCTCATGGGCGTGGGGGAAATGGGGAAACAAAATCGTAAAGCGACAAGCTGGAGTGCCTCGACGCTGCTGACACCGTTGTGGTTGCTGGTTGCGGCGACATGCGTAGTCCCGGTGTACGCGCAACAGCCTGATGCATCCGAGCCCAATAGCAAACCTCCGGCCGCAACAGCGGAGGATCTCGCCAGCCCGTCCAACGATGCCGATCCCGAAGCCATGTTTCCGCACTTCAGGGACACGCGGTTCTGGCTTTCCGGGCAGATGAACTTCATCTTCCAGACTCATCCCGACTTTCACTCCGACTACAGTGGCAAGAACAGCCTTAGTCCGTATTATGAGAAAGCCACTTCACGAGTGATGACGCTTTACACCGGCGTGCGGCTCAACAACTCCACCGAAGTTTTGGTGGACATCGAAGAAACTGGCGGCGCGGCGCTTAGCACGGGCTTGGGCTTGGCCGGGAGTCCGGATCTCGACATCGTGCGCAATCCGCTGTTGAGCAAAGAGCCTTATCTGGGACGCGGCATGATTCACAAAGTTTTCGCGTTAAGCAAGGATAAGATTGAGAACGAGCGTAGTTTTCTGTCGCTGTTCGATGAGTTGCCACGACGACGCCTGGAGATGCGCCTCGGCAAATTCAGCGTGCCGGATTTCTTTGATCTCAATTCCGCGGGCACTGACACCCATTTTCAATTCACTAACTGGTCAGTGGACCAAAATGGCGCCTGGGACTACGCCGCCGATACGCGCGGCTACACCGTGGGCTTGGTGATGGATTTCGAGGACCGCAACTGGGGTTTCCGTTTCGCGGAAGGGCTCATGCCGAAAGTAGCGAACGGAATCGATCTGGTATGGCGGCCTTGGCAGGTTCACGCGGAAAATTGGGAATACGAACTACGTCGTGGTATTTTGCCGAGGAAGTCCGGCGTTGTCCGCTTGCTGGCTTATACGAACCACGCCAATATGGGCATCTACCGCAATGCAGTTACCCAGTACAAAGAAGGCTTAGTCCCGGTCCCGGACATCACCAACCATCCCTGGCACGTCGCGCTTAAATACGGCTTCGGCGTGAACCTAGAACAAAATCTTGGGCGGAACGTTACAGCGTATGCCCGCTGGGGATGGGATAACGGAAGAACCGAGTCATTTGCCTACACGGAAATTGATTCGACGTTCGATCAGGGCATCGGGGTCAATGGCACACTGTGGCATCGCAAGCAAGACCGGGCCGGAATCGCGTTCGTGTCGAACGGTATTAAGAAAGATCACCAGCTTTATCTGGCAGATGGTGGTCTCGGCTTCCTGCTAGGCGACGGAGGTCTGAATTACGGGCGCGAAAACATTGTCGAGTCATATTACACTGTGCACGTTTGGCGCGGAATCTATCTTGCTCCTGGTGTGCAGCACATCAACAACCCCGGTTACAACCGCGACCGTGGACCGGTAGTCGTGCCCACGTTCCGAGCGCACGCGGAGTTTTAACTGCGTTCACAAAGATACAAGTTACCTTCCCGTCACACGATCAGGCGGTTCAACTTTCGGGTTGATTGTTTATTCCGCGATTGGCTATCAAAAGCCGCGGAATATATGAATACTTTTTCAACGGATAATGAGAAAACCTGGCAACCATTGCAAGCTGCCGATGGTGCGGTATAGGAAGTAAGAAGAGCCTTAAATATTTCGCTTAAGAAATGGCCCGGGTCGTTGCGAAAGCAGTTTCATGCACTGGCGGATGCGCGGGTACTCTTTTTAGTCCAGCACAGTTCTAAACAACAATTACACCACATTGTCAGTACACATAAGCCGGGGGAGCCATTCCATCTGGACCCCTTGATGGACTTCGTGCCACCGGATGAAAACATTCACATCTAACTCGGGTGTCGCATGAAGGGAAGCGGTAAAAGTAGGACCCTGTCGGGAATTGCAGATACCCGCAGTCTGACTGCATAACCGCGCCTTAACTTAAGTGATAGGAAGGACGCGCAACCTGAATTGTTGTCGCCGGGACGCTGCGGAATGACACTGAGCGAAGTCGGGTCGTGGAGCGTACTCTTCCGGCATTAAACCGCTACGGGTGGCCTAGGAACAAGAATTCCGCGTTCCGAAATTCCGCCGCATTGGAAATGATCAACCAGGATGGCGAGAAAGTCGTACACACTGCATGGGCTCCTCAGAAAACGTTGGAGCCTGGGCAAGACAGAGTTGAAGTGTTCTCGCATTTCCTGTTCGGTAGGTCCGCCAGTTGACTCACCGGAGCAATTTACTTGGGGATTCAGGGACTGCTGATAGCGCGCAACCAGACGATCCGCGGTGGCGCGTGGAATTTGACGTTCGAATAGAAATGCCGACCACTGTCCGCCGCGACCCGGCTTCGCGAGTATCTGCTTCATTTCCGCAAGCTGCGCGCCGAGTTGCGCCCTGAGGGCACGAAGTTCCTCATTAGTCACACGAACTACTTTTTTTGCGTTTAAGTGTGCATTCCACAGGACGCTGATTGCCTCCCCTAGCTCATCATCGCTTTCAGGAGCAGCTGCTTGAAACTCGGGTACTAACAAAGTGGTTTGCTCTAGCGTATCCATCATTTCTGACATATTTCCTCTCGGGATTGCATGTGAAAGGCAATCGCCTCAGCGAATGCTTCCCGTTAAAGGGGTGGGAATTCATACAATTAATCTAGTTAGCGATTAGGTCATATCAGTGGATCCCACAGGGCTGGATACTCAAACTGACAAAGGGTCCATCAGTCACTTTCTTATGGGGTTGACGGTATACATCCACGATCATATTTATCTAAGTTATTACGCTCCACTCTCTTTTTGACTGATATACCTCTTAGGTTATAGGAAACAATAAGCTTTAGCGTCAGTCACTCGATGACAGATCTGTCATGAAAGTGACTTATGAATGTCGGAGCCTCAGTCAGAGTGTTTGACAGATCAGTCAACTCAGTGACTGATGGAAGCCTTCGTTTTGCCCCCCAACTGCAACGAAAATCCCCTCTAGTACCGGGTGGCGACTCCTGTCGCGAATAAAAGAACAACTTCAATCAGATCGCCGGAACCTATAGTAGCGCGCAGCAAAAAGGCACTGGTACCCCTACCAATGCCTCTGGACGGACGATCCAAACGCAGACGAAACGTCTTCATTAATAGATTGCGAAATCGTTTCTGTCCTACAAAGGGGCCTGGCACGGATCTGCCTGGAAACATCCCAATGTCTGGTCTGTAAGTAGCTATCCCCTCAACGATCTGCAGAGTTCGCTAATTACCGCAATATGTTTCGACTACCGAACGCTTAGCTGTGGCTGCTGTTCAAAGCGCTGAACGGCAGCTTCCTTAAATAGCCCGACTCGTTGAAGGAAGAAAGGAAAAAACGTGGCATCAACCAACAAGATCGCTGCCTTGAAGAGAAAAGTAGCGGACTACCGATTGTTTCTTGAGATGGCGGTAGCTGCCTATGTGGCTCTCAACCCCCAGTTGTCATACCGGCAAATCGGGGAACAGATTGGGTACCCCGCATCCAGAATTTGCGAAATTGCCAAGAAATACGGCAAGAATCGCAGCGCAAAAATAGTGAACGCAGACAAGATTTAAGTAAAGGGCTCGCGGCGACCCCAGAGCACAAGCCGCAGCCCAAAGGACGAACCATGACATTTTTGGACAGAGCACTCCCGTATGCAAAATTAGGGATTCCCGTATTCCCCCTGGAACCGCGTGAAAAAGTACCAGCCCACGGTCTCAAATGGGACAGCGAATGCACCACGGACCCTGCCAAGATCAAGGTATGGAACCACCTTAATCCGGACTATAACTGCGGCTTGGTCGCTACACCTGAGGGAGTTTTCTTTCTTGAGTTCGACCAAGGCTCATTGGAAGAAGAAGCCCAGCATGTGGGGGTTAAAGTTCCTGAAACCCGGGTTCATTTGAGCGGGAAAAACGGCAAGCACTGGGTGTTCATCCATAACGACCGCAGCCGCGAAATCGGTAATCGCAGCGCCGTTGCGAATGGTGAAGAATGGTTTTCCATGCGCGCTGATACGAAGTATGTGGTTGCGCCTGGCTCAATCCACCCCATCACCGGCAAGGAATACATCATTATCAATGATGCGTTGCCGGTCGAAGCCCCGGACTGGGTTCTCGATTTCGTCCAAAGCAATACCATCAGGGCTGCCAAGTCGAAAGATACTGTACCTGTCACCGACAACTTCGACTTTGATGATCTGATGGACTTCTTCGAGATTCCAATTCGCGCCACCAAGGACGATGTTTGGCAGATATGCGATGTGTGTCCTATCGCCGGTTACCGGCATGAGCAGTCGAAGCTGACGGCCTTTTACTGGGACGGAAACAGCCTGGGATTTTCCTGTTTCGCGTCGTCGTGTGAGTCAAATACCGGGGGCAAGAACGCCAAAATGACCATAGGGGAAGTGATTGCCCACCTCAATAAGAAAAATGGCGACTCTTATCGCGGAGAAATTTGGTCCAGTGATGGGATTGACTTCGATGATCCCCGTTTCGAGATTGAAGAAGCAGAGCTGGGAGTAGTGGAATCCCTCGCACAGTGGTTGCAGTCTCCCGCACCCGCGCCCTGTACTGTGTCGGATGCATGTGCTGAGACGACTTCGGAAGACCGCATGAACGCCATGGTTGCGCTGCTGGCACCGCCGGAGCCGCTTCCGTTCCCGGAAACCGTAGTTATCCTGGACCCGGACAAACGGGAGGGTCTGGAGTTTCCCGGCGATTGCGCCATGTATGGCAGGCTCAGGGAAATCGCGCTAAAACATCCGCGTCTTCAGCTTGGGTGGTTCTACCCGTCGCTGTTGGCTGTAGCCTCGGCGCTGGCTATAGAAGATGTAGACCACAATGTTCGCTCCAACCTGTATGTCGCGAATCTCGGAGATGTGGGGTACGGGAAGACTGTCTGCTCAGACACGGCGGCGCGAAGCATATTCATCCCGGGCTCTGACATAGCGATCATGGAAGAAACGCCTTCTTCCGACCGCGGGCTCGCTAACATGCTGGGGGAGGAAGATACCAGCGGCAGGCTTTTACTATCTGACGAGTTCCGTTCCGTCCTGCAAAAATGCGCAATACAGGGAAGCGCACTCCCGCAAATGCTTTGCCAACTATGGTCAAAAGACAAGGCAGGAGTGGCGGATAAAAAGGGCAAGCAGACCTGCTATGCCAAACTGAGTATCCTCGGAAATATTGCGTGCAAAGATCCCTCGGAGTTCGCGAAGATGTTTGGGTCCAACACGGTATCGGGCATGGCGGATCGATTCCTATTCGGGTATTCAACCACCCTCGTGAAGTACCGTCCTCCGCAGCCCAAACTCGAGATATTCGACAATCTAAAACCGGTACGTATGCCCATTTGGGTGTGGGCAGCCAAGGATGAATGGGCTGACCAGAATCCAGAGGCTCGTCGCCGCCTCGGTGAGCATGCCCTGCGAATTGCATTGGTCACCGCGGCTCTGGAAGGCGACAGAGAAATCACGAAGCAATGCTTCGAAGCCGCATTGAGATTTATGGAATGGCAGGAACGTATTCGCGAAATATACCGCCCGGGTCTCGCGGAAACAAAAGAAGCAGAAGCTTACGAATCCGTATACACAGCGCTCTGGGAGCGGCTAAAGAAACAGACAAGCGAGGGAAGTGCGCCGAAAGGAGCAGAGGAAATTACCAAGGACAACCAGGAACAGTGCAAGCTGCTTCATTTTGCCCAAGTGGTCAACGGGAAATCTTATTACAGAAAATACGCGGGGCTTATTGATCGCGTCAAGAAATCCATGATCGACAATGGAGTTATCGGTGAAATTCGTGAATACAACACGGACGATCATGGAAATGAGAAGAAAGGAAAGAAAACTCCGTTCGTCACGTTACGTGGCCGGATCAAATGATTCATATCTTTCACGCGGAAATATCACAATGTTCGAAACCGCCGCCTGCCTTTTCCAAGCGTAACTAACGATACTTCCAGCAACTTGCTATTCATGCGACGATAAGTTGTGAACGATTCGGCGCAATCCATTTTCGCTCAGAAATATCGGGTAGTGACTGCGCATGCAGACCGGCTGGTGGTGAGGGGCGTCAATAGCGGGAAATTACTGACCATCACAAATCCGGTGGCAGAAACTCCAATTTGCGTGCAAGACTACCCGCCTGGGAAACTGATTTCACTTACTGATCCATCCGTCGCCCCGCAAAATTAAAACTACTTTGGACCTCGCGACGAATAAATCGTGCGCGACTGCATGATTGGGACTAGAGGAATGCGTTCCTAGGTCTTTTTCCATGGCTATGACGCCATAGCATTGAGGATTAGCGGTATTTGTTTAATGGTTCTTATTTCCAATGCCTTTCGTTTAGTAATTCCGTGGAGAGTGATGACATCCATGCCAGTCGTGAAAAGTTTGAGGGGCTGGAGGCATTGAATTGAGGGACATCGTCGCTACCCCACGAACCAAGACCCTCACTGTCATGATTGCTTTTACGATTTTTGTCCAATTTTGCCCCTTTTCTTTCAATTCTGGGATCAGGCTCTACTAGCCCCAGGATTGGGGCTGGTAGAGGACTCGTCCCATGCTTTACTCAATACCGCAATATTTGATCTGCCGGATATTAAACTTGGGGCCGAGAATATATTCCCGACCCGTATCGCGAAAATGGAGCAAGCCGATTGCCTCCGGGGCATTAGCTAGGATGGCGGTCAAGCGAATGAAGTTTGAGTATCTAGTTTTGCCGTGGACTTGCCCACAGTCCCTCCTGCCCGCGCCATGGGGCCCTTTGCAACATTATTAAATTCCCGGGCGTTAGATCAGAGTAATTAGGTTCCAGTGAGCCTGGCGGCGCATCCATCCCGAGTGCATGTGTCGCTATTCCAGTCGTGCCTGTTTCGCTCTCCGATGTTTTTCTCATGATTCCCGGAAAATTGATTTGCTACTGCTGAAATATCCCGTTCTCAATCGCGCAGATTGCGGCCTTTCCAGTATTTGGCTGCATGAAGCCATTTTTTTCTTTTTTTGGCAGCAAATTTCGCGTCGCATTGCACTACCCCAGGCCGGTGCACACAACAATTATTGAACCCTTCGCAGGATCAGCAGGTTTTTCTCTTCGTTATCCCCACCACCAAATTTATCTGTACGACATCGATCCCACCATTTGCGGCGTGTGGGATTACCTTATCAACGTGACGCCGGAAGAAATTAGGCGGCTGCCTCTAGTGTTCAGCCACATTGACGAACTTAAGGTGTGCCCGGAGGCGAAGTTTTTAATTGGTTTTTGGCTCAATAAGGGCACAGTCGCGCCAGCGAAATCGCCAAGCAAATGGATGCGTGATTATCAGTCCAAACAGCCCGGCTGTACCTACTGGTCGGCAGCAGTGGTTGAACGCGTTGCTTCGCAAGTAGAGACTATCCGACATTGGAAGATTGGGCAGGCATCTTACGCCGACATTCCGCACGAAGGTCCTGCATCATGGTTTGTTGACCCACCCTACGAGGTTGCTGGCAGGGCCTACAGGTTCCACGACATTAACTACGCCCACCTTGGCGACTGGTGCCGTTCACGCAAGGGGCAGGTTATTGTGTGTGAGAATGCGGGAGCGAGATGGTTGCCATTTCAAACATTCCGGACAATAAAAGCCCTGGAGGGGCACCGGGGCGGCAAGAAGAGTGTCGAAGTCATATGGACGAAGTGAGAAAGGTTTCAGCGTCATCCCTTGCTGAACAGATACTATTCTAGGGCTCAATCATTGGGCCCTGCACCCTTGATCCAAATTCGTAGTCCGTCAGAGACACCCTTCAACCCGACCTCAGGATTTGAGTCAGGTAAAAACTCCAAACGAGGGGATAGAAGTAACTCGTGGGTTTCCGTCCTATTCTTCCCACCGGAATATTTCACCGCCATTGAATACGCGAGTGTGAGGTATAAATTGCGGATGAAAGGGTGGTCATCGTAGGACATTACCCAGTTGTTTTTGCCCAGTAGCGCCTCGCGCAAACGTTCATGATCGGCGTCCGTCCAGTGGAAGTTGTAGAGTTCGTTCCCGGCGTGGTAATAAGGGGGGTCCAAAAACATGAGGGACGTTCCCCCCGCCAATGGAATAACGTTGGCGAAGTCAGCGTTCAATATTTGGGTCCTACCGTGAAGCAGATCGCGGGCTGCATGGAGTTCGGCCACTCTCCGGCTGGCGGACCACCGGCTATCGATTTTTCCTTCAGATTCTTGGTTCTGTCCGCCCAAAGGCCGCCAGCCCATTCCACCATAAGAGGTGCGATTCAGAAAGAGAGCGCGAAAAGCTCGCCCCATGCGATCTATTGGTTTACTTTCCAGAATTTGGTTGAACAGTTTCACGGAAGGTTCGGTACCTAGCACCCGATCTGTGAAGCTATCGAAATCCGCTGTGGGCGCGTTGGCAATCAGGTCCCACAGTGCGGCGATACCAGGATCCAAATCGTTAAGTATTAGGCGAACGTTCGGGTATCGCGCCGCCATCGCAAGCGCGACGGATCCGCCGCCGATGAACGGCTCTACATAAGTGGAGAATCCAAAACATCTGTGTAGGGCAGGGAGAATGAATTTTGTGTATCTACTTTTGCCGCCGGGATAACGGAGAAGAGACATAATTTAGTGGTGAATCTCGGAAATGGGAACGCGCTTTGCCCATCCATCTCGACGTTGGCCTCCAGGCGATATTTAGGAGCGCACGGTGCGACGGGCAATGACTCGGGTTAACACGGAAGCTGGGATTCGCAACTGACGAAATCTCCTTTTTTGTTTCGTGCCCGTGGAAGTCCCGAGGTTAATGGTTCCGGCCTCGTCGGCGAAAATGGAAATTACTCGGGTATCTGAGATTTGTAACATCTCCGCAATTTCGCCAACGGTATAAATTTTCTCAGTTTCAGGGGTCATTCCCTTCATTACTGAGAATTCCGACAATGCCCAGAATGTTTGAAAAATATTATTTAAAAGTTGCCACCACCTGTTCATCCAACAAGTTCTGCCGCCCGATGACCCACTTCGCGTAGTGCTTCTCGCAAATCTTGATAGTGTTCCCCAACATCTTAGCGACCGACTCAATTGGAAGACCAGCCTTCAAAAATTCCACGGCAAACGTGTCGCGCAATCGGTGGCTAAGCTGGCCTTCAATATGTACGCCGGCCCCCTTAAAAACCTTTCGCAAATCGTGCTGCCAGTTTGCAACGGCGGATGTCTCCAGTCCTGTCCCCGTTGACCAAAAAACATAGCGCGGATTGCCCTTGAGAACCGCCAGGATCTCGGCAGCAACGTCGGGAGGAATCGGCACGGAAACATGAACGCCGGTTTTCTGGCGCGAAGTCACAACCCGGTGCAGTCTCTTCTTCGAGTCCCAAACGATTTCAGAACGCTCCAGAGTAACCGTGTCCCTGATTGCCAATCCTGTATGGCGCATCGTGCGAATCAGCGCGTGGACTTTTTTGGCCTTCTCAGAGGGAAATTCTACCGCGCACTGGGCTAGCAATTTTTCGTATTCTTGAGGTTCAAGGGGCATGGTCGGCGGCTCCGTGACGGTGATGGACGACATGGGCGGAACCCGATTTAGCCACAGGTTGTCGTAGCAGAATTTCAGGAAGCTGAGGAGCCGTCCCTGAACATTTGCGCGGGTCGTACTGCTGGGGTAAATCGTTTTCCATGTACCCCGATAAGTAGAGCAGTCCTCGGCGCTGACATCAGCGACGAAAAGCTTTGCTCTTTTTTCCATGAAGGTTTTGAACCGCGACAATTCGCGCACATATTTCTTGATGACGACCGGGTCCAGTCCCTGCCCCTGACGGTCGGAAATAAACAGTTCAACCGCGTCGGCAATCAACTTGGCGCTCCCTTCTTTTTGTTTTCCCGGTAGGGCCGCCAGTTCGTAGGCCGCCTCAACTTTTTTCTTAGCCTCCTCGGCGTCGGACCACGTGTTCGCCTTGGCGGTGTGGCGGTGTTGTTTTCCGTCGTGGGACCAACGGAGATGCTTGGCACAACGGCAGCGCTTGTTGAATTCGTCTCCGATGTACGGGCAATTCTTACTATGTCGGACGAAGATTGTGACGACGGGAATTCCCACGTTTGCCCTTTGCGAGCCCGATTAAACGGTAGCACAAAGTTAGCACAAAAGCCCGGGACTGAGCGGAGGGTGGCCGTGAGGAGAGAGTGCCTGGACGAGCTATATCCCCTATGTATACCGGGGAACGGCTTGCTTGACTAAAAGTAATTCACCTTGATGAAGAATGGAGGCGCGGGTGAGAATCGAACTCACGCATAAAGGTTTTGCAGACCTCTCCCTTACCACTTGGGTACCGCGCCCAGTATTGCGATTCTCGCGCCGTTAACCCCCGCAAGAAATTGGAGCGGGAGACGGGGGTCGAACCCGCGACATCGACCTTGGCAAGGTCGCGCTCTACCACTGAGCTACTCCCGCTCGGTAGCAGTCGATTATAAACAGCGTACTAAGGGCAAGCAATGGCACCAAAGATTAGATTAATTGCGGAACCCGCTGATTAGGGGAATTTTGATTTGCTCATGCGTATTGTGCCTCTCGACAGATGTAAGGGTGGGATCCCCGTCGCTTCATCCAAAAAACTAACATTTAAGGGGATGCAATCTGGCCGTCTCGCATGTGGATGATGCGGTCGCCATAGGCGGCGGCTTCGGGATTGTGCGTGATCATAAGGATAGTCTGGCCCAGTTCTCGATTAGAATGCCGCAACATGTTTAACACGATATCGGAATTTTTCGAGTCTAGATTTCCCGTGGGTTCATCCGCGAGGACAATTGCGGGCTTGTTTACCAATGCGCGCGCCAGCGCCACCCGTTGCTGCTCTCCCCCCGAGAGTTCCGACGGGCGGTGAGGGAGGCGCTTTTCCAATCCCAACAAGCCCACGATTTTATCCAGATAAGTGGTGTCTTTGTCGCCACTCGTGCCCGCGATTTCGCGCGCCATGTCGATGTTGGTGCGAGCGTCGAGGGTGGGAAGCAAATTAAATTTTTGAAAAACGAATCCGATTTTTCGCTTACGCATTTGGGTGCGCTCGGCGTCGGAGAGCTTCGAGAAATCATCGCCATCAACCAGAACGTGGCCCGAGTCGGCGCGGGTGAGTCCGCCCAAAAGATAAAACAAAGTTGATTTGCCGCTGCCTGATGGACCCACAACGCTGACGAATTCTCCCTTTTGCACGGAGAAGGAAACGCCGCGCAGCGCGGGGACATCGATCTTTCCCACGTGATAAGTCTTCTGCAGGTCAACCGCTTCGATGAATGCAGGCATGAAGGATTAATGCGTGGGAAATCTCGCGACGGAGTCCACTGCATATAGTCCAAATCTTACACGAGGATTTATGCAGCTGCGGATACGCCTTTTATTGCGGCTGAGGAAGACACCGGTTTGGGCCCGCGCTTGCGCACTAAGAGAAGGCGAATGCGGTCAAGCAGTTCGGCGGGCCCGTACATATTTTTGGAAAGATAAAGATCAGCCTTGGTTTCGTGATCATAACTGCGAACTTTTGCGGAGAGCAAAATCGCAGGAGTCTCCGGGGAAAAGCCTTTTGCTTGCTCGACCAATCGGTTGGCTTCGAATCCCGGCATAGTCACATCGGCCAGCAACAGGTCGACCCCCCCACTCTTGAGCCTATTCAACGCCAGTTCGCAGTTGGAATACGCGAGGACACGATAACCACGGGTTTCCAGCATCACTTTTCGGATCGACAGGGATTGTTCATTACCGTCAGCACAGAGAATCGTTTTCTTCGGTTTCATGGATTTTTTATATTCGACTTGTTCAGACCCCGGACCAGTCGGGCAGGTCAGAATGTTTGCAGCAACAATTTATGAGCGAAACGAATCGTAGCGGTTGAAGGGCGCGCAAGGAAAGTAGCAGCAACGATAATGGCACTGAGGCAGTATTGAAAAATTTTAATGTTTGTGCCTTGGCGGTTTCTTATGGCGATCTTGCCGGTTTTCCGAGAAATAATGTATGCATGTCATTAATCATGACAGAATATCCACCGGCGTCCACATTGACTTATCGGTTATCGGCTACCTTTCAGCGGCCGTTGGCTCCAGCGCAAATTTCCAGTGCGTTGTCGATTCTTAGGATTTCTGTCGTCCGGTCCATCAAAAGATGATCACTTTAGCAGCAGTCATGCCCACTCTTGTTAGCTAGGACCACGAGCATTACGGACTATCAGCAATCATTTGGAAAAGTACGCAGCAATTGACCGGCCATTGCTAGTACCATAAAATAGGAACTTGGTCAGAACGCTCGGATTTTCTCTGAGCCCATACTGAAATCCACCTCATTCAGAAGGAATATAGGCACATGGCAAATCATTTTTCAGCATTGAAGCGGGCGCGGCAAACCGGAAAACGTAGCGCTCGGAACCGTGCGAATACATCGCGCTTGCGAACGTCCCTGCGCGATTTGCGTGAAAGCCTGGAAAAGGGCGAGAAGAAATCCGCAGAGGAAGTTTTTCGCGCCACTGTTTCCGGTCTGGATAAGGCTGTGCAGAAGGGCGTCCTACACAAGAACACCGCTTCCCGTTATAAGTCGCGCCTCAGCGCCCGTTTGAGCGCGCTGAAATAGCCCCTGGCTAAATACAGTAATTTTCGTCTGAGTCTAGATTTGGCGCACACGTGGAATTAGCATTCCTGTGCGCCTTTTATATTGCAGGTACGGGTCCCCGAGACTTTCAGAGAGGAATTGTTCTTCTCGTTTGGCTTTGAAGAAAAAGGCGACGAAGATTATTGCGAAGATAACTATCCCCCTCCATTTCCCCTCCGCGACCGCCGTACCAATCAGTGCCAACAATATTCCTGCATAAATAGGGTGCCTGACGAGGGAGTAGGGGCCGGAATCGATGACCTTATGATCGACTTTGATGGTGACTCTTGCGCTCCAATACTCGCCAAGGCTATGGCGAGCCCAGAACGCAAATCCAATTCCGGCCCAAGTCAGGATAATGCCCGAGTTCCGGAGGATAGGGAGCTTCGGCAAGAACCTGTTACCAAGAACGCTCGGCTGCTCTACGTGTCCGAAAACAATTAAGAAAGCAGCAGCGACCGCGAGCAGGGTCATGACACGGGTAGTGGTGGGTTCCACCTTTTGGTTGGGACGCACTCGGAAGGCACTGACAGCCCAATATGCAATCAAAGCAAGCCAGGGTACGTAAACGGGATTCATAGCGAATTTGCGCAGACGTTCAGACTGGCAACTCTTCCTGCATCCAGCTTGCTACTTGTTCCGGACGGGTGTCAGCGGTGAGATCAAGCACCAACTTTTCGAGCACAATTCGCTTGCTGGGCGGATTTGAACGTAGCGCGAGGTCGGTCTTTGCTACCAGGCGAATGGACCGAGTAAGCTCGCGCCTGGATTTATAGCGGCGGGCTTGCTTGATGATGTCGTCGGCGGCGAAGGGTGGAACGCGAAATCCCTGCCACAGCGCGGCCCACAACATGCGTTGATCGCGCACGTTACGCTCCAAAATTACCAGCATCTGGCGGAAGGTCTTCGCCAACATGTAGAGATGACCGATGGCTGTCTCGTCCCCGTCGCCGGTAGTCAGGATTGCGTCGAGCATTTGCAGCGCACGAACGCGGTCTTTCGATGAAATCGCGTCGGTGAGCTCGTAAAGAGAGCGCTGTTTCGCGGCTAGGACCATCGTCTCAACATCGCCCAGCGTGATTCGTTTTTTGTCGCCGACGTAAAGGCTCAACTTTTCAAGTTCATTGGAGATCATCATCATGTCGCCGCCGAGTGCATCCACCAGTTCTCGGGCGGCATCGGCTTCGATTTTGACCTGTTGAGATGCGCAGAATTCGGTCAGCCAGCGGATGGCTTCGCCCTCCTCGACTCGTCCCAGTTCGACGATGGCGCAGTAGTGTCCCATTTGTTCGCGGATGCGCTCGTAGCGCTCTTTGTCAGTCATGTCCATGCGGCGGGCATCGGCGGGAATGCTGATGTGATCAGCGATGAAAATGAGAACCGCGTCGGGATTTGGGTCTTTAGAGTATTGCTCGATAGAGGACAATTTGGCTTCGTTGGATCCGCGTCCGAAGAGGTTTTTTACTCCGCGCACAAAAAAAACCTGAAACGGAGCCATTAACGAAGGCGTGCGGGCTCGATCTAAAATTTCGGCCAAATCAGTTTCCGATAAGTCGAAGTCGAAAAGGCTGAAGTCACGCGTGTCAATAGGAACGAGGTGCTTTAGGATCGCTTCGCGACAGCGCTTCCGGAAGAAAACTTCATCGCCGACAAAAACGTAAACAGGACGCAGCTTGTGCCCCTGAACATCGGAGACGAAGCGGTCGGCTTGGGCAAAGGCACGCATCAAAAGCCCTCCAGGACATTCGATACCAAGGTGCGCGCGAAATCGCGGCAGAGCCGCTGAAACGCCGGAGAATCTTCCTCGAAGAAAGTATTGAGGTCGCTTGTTACCTGATATTGCTCGCGAAACAAATAGGAAGGATTCTGAAAAAGTACCTGACCTTGCTTATCCTTCAGTAAGACTTTCATGTTTACGATTACCAGTACGCTCGCGGCGCGTCCGGTTTTCGAATCGTAGGTGAGGGGCGTCGTGTAGGTGGAGAGGACCGTCCCTTGCAAGGTCGCATCGGTGCTATCCGTAGCTTCATTTACGATATGGTACTCAGTTCTGGTCACTAGTTCCTGCACCACAGCGGCCGTCAACCGCTGCTCGATTTTATACGTCTGGGTTTGGTTGATAAAAGTAGGAACCGAGATAGTGCGGATCTTGTCTGGAAGGGTGTTTGCACGTCCGGCGGTGTGATATCCGCAGCCTAAATTAAAAAACAAAAAACCGGCCAGCAGCAGCCGGCGAATCACTGAATTTTTCCCCGGGGACGGGCGGCAGTCATGGTTTCGGCGCATTCGACTGCGTTGCTGGCTGCAATACGTAAGTTGTCTGAAGCGGCCCAGAGCCAGAAACTCTTGGGGTCGTTATCATCGGCGACGATTGAAATGAGGATGTTGGCTTGTCCCGCGACATTTACGTTGGTAGGGGATTCATCCGCGGACTGAGCGATCGTGACGTGATCGCCGGCCAGTACTTCGATCATTTTCGCGATGTCCACAATATCGGCCGTAGTGACGTGTATGGAGAAGGCATGTCCATGAAAAATCGGCGCCTGTAACAACATTAAGGAGGGCAGAAAAGCCCCGCTTCCCACGATCTGGCGATAATGCTTAATGATCCGATCGCGGTCGGCGGACAGCGGCGAAACCTGTTCGCCATAGCGCGCAATTATATTGAACGCAACCTGCACGCCGAACACTGCCATAGGCAGTGGCTGGAAGGAGAGCAGATTAACCGTCTGCTCGTGAAGTTCATCCATTCCTTTTTGTCCGTGCTCCGAGGCGGGTTGAAAAACGGTGGCAGAAATTTGCTCCAGATCGGCCGTCTTTTGCAGCCTGGAAATCAGCAAGGCTAGCACTATGGACGCGGGATGCGCCACCACTGCCGGTCCCGGAAGCAGGCCGGGGTTATATAACCGTCCGATTTGCCGTTCGATCCATGGGGAGCGAACTATGGCTCCGGGCTCATCCTCCAATGCGTACGAAAGATCAATGATTTCACTTCCGGCCTTGCGCGCAGTCTTCCAATTGGCGAGCGCCGAGTCTTGATCGGAAGCGAAAAAAGTGAAATCGATGTGGTCAAACTGCTCAGTGCGAACACTCTGAATGAACGTGACTTCATCCTTCATCGTCTCTAGTTTGCCCAGAGATTCGTCATCATCAAGGAGCTTCACATCAACGGAGGGAAAATTGCGGTCGTTGAGAACTTCTGCAACTTCTTTGCCTTTGAGGCTCGCGGCGCCCACGATTGCGATCCGATACGAGTTGCTGGATCGAATAACTTCAGGGTGCGAAGCGGCAATGGTTTTGATATTGGAACTCATGGGATTTGCGGCGCTTCTTTGTATTCAGCTGTAGGGACGCGCTTGCCACGACGTTTGAAAATCCACATCAAACGCCACAATACGCCCGACGCCATGTACGTTAAGGCTATTACGAAGAGCACCGGACGCGAAAAAAACCATATAGCTGCCAGCAACGCGGCGAACAACACGATCAGGCGAAACGGTTGCCGGGAATCGAAGTTTATGTCTTTGAAACTATAAAAGCGCCAGGTGCTTACCATGAAATAAGCGGTAATCACCACAATGAACATCCAAGTGATGGCGCTACCCCACCACACCAACGGATCGCCGCCAGAGAAGTGGACGACCGCGGCGATGACACCCGCACCAGCGGGAATTGGCATGCCTACAAAATATTTCTTGCCAGGACGTCCTGGATTACTGGGTTGTACATTGGTACTGATGTTGAATCTCGCGAGCCGGCTTGCACCCGCAATCAGAAACAGAAAGGTTGCAATCGCGCCGAACTGCGCAATCTTGCCTACCATTTCAGTGGAAGAAAGCATGCCGGGCGGAAGCTCGCGGAATCCCCACATCCACGCAAGCAGAGCTGGTGCCACCCCAAAAGTAATTACATCAGCAAGCGAGTCCAGTTCGCGTCCAAAATCGCTGCTGGTGTGGGTCATGCGAGCGATGCGCCCATCCAAGCCGTCGAATAGTACCGCGAACCCGATGGCCTTGGCGGCATTATCGAAATGCGCGGGTTGCAAAACCGTGCCATGAGTGACCTGCAATATGGCATAAAATCCTGCTGCGATATTGCCGGTGGTGAAAAGTGAAGGCAGAATATACATGCCTTTGCGAAGCCGCTTGGGCTTGTTATCTTCCCTGCGCCGCCGGGGGATTTCAGAGGGATCGATTTCCATTACACGACTCCTTGGCCCATCTGAGTGCTAAGAGGAGATAGCTTGGGAACTGGATTCGTGAAAGCCAATATGGAAGAGCCGCCTTTGACCCGGTCTCCCACTTTTATTTGAATTGTGGAGCTGGGGTCGAGCAGGATATCGGTCCGCGAACCAAATTTGATCAGGCCCACGCGCTCTCCTCGCCTGACTGGATCTCCGACTCTCTTTGTAAACACGATGCGCCGGGCGAGTAGTCCCGCGATCTGCTTAAACACTACCCGTTCGCCCTCGCCCTCAATTGTGACGACATTTTGCTCATTCAATTCAGCGCTGGTCTGGTTCATGGCGTTCAAGAACTTCCCCGATTGATAGCGGGCATCCTGTATCACTCCCGCAATGGGCGAACGGTTCACGTGCACATCAAAAACATTTAAAAAAATGCTGATGCGGACCTGCGGTACATCCTGCACCATCACCGGAGAAATGTCAGTAACTTTGCCGTCGGCAGGAGAAACAATCGCTCCAGGATTATCAGGGATTACCCGTTTTGGATCGCGAAAGAACCACAACAGAAAAGCCGCCAACAATATCGCTGGAAAACCCCATGCAAGCGTACCTGTGAACCAGGCGACAAGTGCAGCCGCACCCACGAGCGGGACGGCGTAGTAATAACCATCTGGAACCATTGGGATGAACTAATTATAGTGCAGCGGACAGGGTTTAGGTCAGACCAGAACTGGACCTAATCGTCGGGCACTTCCGCAAGCGGCAAGCCTTGCAAGCGATAATTGTGGCCCTTAAGCGACTTGGCTCTGCGGAATCTGCTGGCCGTAGTGGCGCGCGATGCCTTCCATCTGGTCTTTCAGGCGAAGCTTGAGTTTTTTGAGGCGAACTTCCTCGAGCTTCTCGTCGTCGGTGAGAAAACGTTTGTGGGTCAGTGAATCCAGGCGCTGTTCGTACTGGGTATGCTCTTGCGCTAACTTCCGGAATTCATCGTCGGTGGTGAGGAGCTGGTCCTTAGCATTTAACATCCAAGCCGACCTCCGTAGGGGGATCATGTAAGTGGTTACGCTATCATACGATTTTGACCGCTTCAACGGCAAATTGATAGGTTTTTATCCTCCGGCTGAGTCACTCTACACCGCCGGGAAGGGTCCCGCCTCGGAGATAAATTCGATATAAGATTGCATCTTCAACGGGGTTTTGATAGTAGCCTTTTCGACGGCCAGTCACTTCCATCCCAACTCTATTATAGAGCGCTATGGCGGGCTGATTGGACTCTCGGACTTCAAGGAAAAGTGACGAAGCGCCTCGGTTTAGTGCCGATTCTAGAAGCGCTTTCATGAGTTGGGTACCTAGGCCCACACCACGCGCCGAATCTTCGACCGCGATATTTTCAAGCTCGCACTCTTCAAGCAGAATGTGGATGATTCCGAATCCATAGATACTAGAATTTGCTTCTACAACCAGAACCAGACGGCTAGAAGGTTCCTTCTCAAGGGCCTCACGATACCTCGCTTCAGGCCAGTGGGCTGCAGAAATCCCGCGTTGCTCAATTTCGAGAATGGCGGCGATATCTCCACATTTTGCAGGACGTACAAATAAGTTTTCTATCGGGTTTGGCATTGTTAATCACTTTTCAGATTTTACGAAAGTCTCCGAATTGGGACGTACAAGATAGGCCGCTTCCAGGCCTTCGACGGAAACTATCTGTTGCGCCATGATTTTTTCAAACCCCATGCGGGCTATGAGACCAATGTCTGGCGGAGCAATCAAGTACGCGCAGGCCCCAGCCCCCTCGGCTATCTCATATGTTTCTCTGTTCGGAGAAACGACAGTTGCTTCCTTAGCAAGCGCCGCGAACTCCTCCCGTGAGAGGAGACTCTCATTTAGCGGCCGCGCAATTCGTCCCCAGATGTCATATTCCCCCGCATAAATTTGATTGCGCCCCGCATCCACAGCAGAGACAAGCTTTATGCACTTTGACTGAGACGGTAAAGCAGCACGCGATTCAATGGTGACGCCGTGGCTCAGCGCCACTGCTTCAAGTAGCGAAATGGCGGCGATGGGCTGGTTTAAGATTTCGGCGAGCCCTTTTATGGCGGCTAATCCCACGCGCAGTCCGGTAAACGAACCTGGTCCGGAAACTACCGCGAAACCACCCAGATCTGACTTAGTGAGGCCGTGTTTTCGGAGCAGGGCGGCGATGCTTGGAATTAGTTGAGCGGAGAAAGACCCTCCGTCCAACTCCACGGCTTCGATGATGGAGGAATTTCCCTCCATATTAAATTGCGATATGCCGATGCTGGCTTCCCGTCCGGAGGTGTCCGCCGCTAGCAGTAGCATCGAAGAGAATCCTTACATAAATATGGTCCGATATGCTTCAAATGATGCCGCCGACCATGGCATCGATCGCCGAATAGGGATCTGTGATACGTCGCTCAACTTCAGATGCGTACCGCGATAAATTTTCCTGGCCAATTTTTGCATGGGCATTGTCAAGCAAGGATTCGCGCAGCATCTCGACCAGCCGCAGTTCCCAATTCTTAGTATTTCTAGCTGAAGTGAGACCTTCTTTTTTTAAGAATTCTTCATACGACGAAATAGCTAGCGCGAGTCGCTCTATCCCTAGTCCTTCACTAGCCACGGTTTTGACAATCGGCGGCGTCCAGTGGTCGGGTCGCACGGCCAGCGATTGCAAAGCGCGAATCTCATGCTCTACGCGGTCGGCGCCGTTGCGGTCGCTTTTGTTGATGACAAAAATGTCAGCAATCTCCATGATTCCAGCCTTAATGCTTTGCACATCGTCCCCCATGCCGGGGACCAAAATTACTACGGTGACATCTGCGAGCCTTACGATGTCAACTTCATCCTGGCCCACGCCGACAGTTTCGATTATCACCACTGCGCGTCCTGATGCATCGAGAATTGTGGTTGCGTCCGCGGTGCTCCGGGACAAACCGCCCAAAGCACCGCGAGTCGCCATGCTGCGAATAAAAATGCCAGCATCCGCGAAGTGATCTTGCATACGGATCCGGTCGCCGAGAATCGACCCTCCGGTGTATGGACTGCTGGGATCGACCGCGATGATTCCCACTGTGCTGTCAAGTTTTCGGTAGTAGCGGGCCAGTTGATCGACGAGCGTGCTTTTTCCAGCGCCAGGCTGACCTGTGAGGCCCAAAATCTTCGCGTGCCCACTGTGAGGGAACAAAGTTCTAAGCATTTCCTTCCAGCCGTTATCGCGATTTTCGGCAATAGTCAGGGCGCGGGCTAAGGCGCGGACATCGCCCGACAGTAAATCCCGAATAAGACCTTCAAAGGCAGATTCCAAGAAGCAAGTGTAAAGGATGGGAGGCTGGGAATAGCGACCCCCCGCACAACCTACGACCTTAATCCTTAATCCAAATAAGCGACTACACGAATCGAACACCACAAGACATTATTGAGGGGAAACGTGGATCGTTGCGAAATCATTCTCGTTCGGAATTCGCAGGATGCGACCGGCTACTTATGCGGGCGAAGTTCCCACGAAGAATGTAGCGAGTGTGGGACGGCGGTTTGCGAGTTGCACGCTGAGTCTTGTGATTTCTGCTGTTCAACGCTATGTGCAGCGTGTTTCCTTCCTCACATGCGCGAACCTCACGCCAAGCCTTCAGTTTCCGCCTCAAAGACTTACGAGAAAGAAGGCTTTCCGCAGAAAAAAGATCGGGGAACCCCTGCCGCCTAGGCCGCGCTTACTTGTTCACTGTCTTCCCGCGTCACATGCGACACCGGTTTTTCGTGAAGAAGCAATTCGGTCGCTTGTACACGAGGGTCCGAGTGAAACCAGCGTTGTACTATGTCGTGATGCAAAAAATTTGAAATAGCCAGAAGAGACATCCCTTGGTGGTGTGCCATCCAGCATCGGACAATCTCTACGCGCTTCTTGCTCGAGACATTGCGCCATGTTGAGGAGGAACCAGCAGACTTCGACGGATTGAAGTCGACCGACTCGTAGAATCCGTATGGACCTACCCAGCGTTGTCTAGCCATCGCGCGCAAATTACGTAGTGCGGCAGAGGCTTGTACAGGTAAGGCCAGGAACGAAGAGTATGGTGAAATTACCAGCGATTTGAATTCGCCTCTTCGCAGTGCGAGCGAGGGGATGCCAAAAGCGTAATACTGATAATTTCCGGCTTCATCAGTGCGGCTGTAGGCGGACTCCGAAACTCCCCACGGAATATTCTTATCTTCCGCGTAGGCTTGCTGCACTAGTACAGATGCTGATCTAGAACGTTGAAGTAAAGTATCGGGGAACGTCCGCATCCAAATCGCAGGCATTAAATATTCGAACATCGTTCCGCTCCAAGAAACCAAGACTGGATTTCCATTGGAAAGGACGTGCGCACGACCTAAGCGAAACCAGCTTTCCTGCGAAATATCATCTTTGGCAATGGCAGTAAACATCGCGATGGATGCCTCGGAGGCTAAGAGGTCGTAGCAAGATGGGCTGAGTTCTTGGGTGACTGTATCAAATCCTATTGATAACAATTTCCGTTTGGGATGCAGTAAAAACTTGAAATCCATTTCTTCAGCAAGCTTCCCGGCGTTGTTGCTGATGTTGAGAAGGTCCCCGATCAAATTGCTTATATGTGCACGGGCTTCTACAGCAAGACGATGAAGGTTGGTATATACATCTTTTTGATTTGCCGAAGTTTCCGCTGCACTGGTTAATTTTGTATCCAACAAATCGATGAATTCGGGAAGCCTTTCGATCGCCAAATCCCCCCACTGCTTTGAGTAGTCTTCGAGATCATGCTTTAGTTCAGCGAACTCCGGCGACATCCAAGGAGCAAATACCTGCACCGTTCGCCGGATATTGGCGAGCCTCGCCCTAGCTTCCGTGCGGAACCATCGCGCATCGAATTCGCGCATTGATTGGGGAGGATCCGGCGGATCGTCCAGATATGATTCATCAAATTTCAAGATCGCCTGGACCCAATTTTCTTGAACAGCATCGCGAAATTGATTGATCTGTTTGCGAGGGAAAGTGTGCAAATCTGCGAGGATGCGCAGGTAATCAATGAATCCCTCAGCCTGGGCCGGTTGCAAGAGAGGACGGGCCAACAGATCAAGCGCGCCCTGCTGAAGGGTCCACAGCGACGCGACCAAGTTACCGCTATCCACTGATGAAACAAAAGCCGGTTTGAGCGGTTGGAGACTGCGAGTGTCGTACCAGTTAAGAAGGTGGCCTTTGAACTTCGTAAGTTTGGCTGTAGTCGCAAGAGTTCGAAGGGTTTGCTCGGCAAATTCGGAGGCGGTGAGATATCCGAATTCGCAGGCGACCTGTCGCGCGTTTAAAAGAAGTCCCAGATTCGTCGGCGACAGGCGTGCTGCGAGGGTCGGCGGATTTTCTTGAAGATTGTCGGGAATCAGCCAGTTGTGTTCTTCGGTGCTGAACTCGGCAAAATATCGCCACGTTCGAAGCGCAGCACGTCGCAGAAAAGAATCGTCTCGCTGGGAAGCTTCCCCTCGAGTTTCGTGTTGCGGCCGATTCAGCCACATGGAAATGAATTTGCTGCACGCCCACAAGAGCAGAATCGGCAGCGCTGAGTAGATTGCAATGCGCCGTGTGAACCAAAGCAAAACGCCGAGGACGAGAGCAAGGGGAGGCACATAATCCATATAAATATCGACGGGCGTTCGCTTCGTTTTTCCGATTTCAGCTTCCGCTGCGGTTTCCCATTCCAACAGGCGGCGGCGCGTAACCATGCGCCGGATCAGCGTTCTTACCACCGCATCGAGCGAAAGGAGCATCTGGTGCGCTAGAAAGGTGAGGCTAAGGAACACTCCAACATTGGCGATGAAAAGTGAATCGAGGGCATCGCGCACAATCTGCAACTTTAATTCCACCAGTGCACGAGTCAGATCAAAAATGAACCTCGACCAAGATGGAACAAACAAGATTGCGATAGTCGCTAAGGTCCAGTAAAGAGGCCTACCCGGCAGCACCATCCATCCCAAAACCAAGAGCAGAAATGTTGCCGGTTCCACCAGGCTGCGGCGAAGATTGTCGACAATCTTCCACTGCGAAATCAGCGAGATAGGATTACGAACTAGCTTCCCCGACTCGTCTGGCACTTGCGACAATAGCCATGGAGTGATCTGCCAATCTCCACGCAACCAGCGGTGCTTTCGGCGGTTGTGAGCGCTGTAGTGCGAGGGGTAGTCTTCGATCAGTTCAATGTCGCTAACCAGGCCTGCACGAGCGTAAGCACCTTCAATTAGATCGTGGCTGAGCAATGCGTTCCGGGGAAAGCGGCGATCCAGCACCTGATGGACCGTATCAACTTCGTAAATCCCCTTACCGGTGAAACTCCCTTCGCCGTAAAGGTCCTGATACATATCTGAAACCGCGCGGGTGTAAATGTCGAAGCCAGTCTGTCCAGAATAAATGTTAGCCAATCGTGAAGCAGCGGCGCTTTGGACACTGACGCCAACCCGAGGTTGAAGAATTCCGTATCCGGCGACCACAATGTTTTTTTCAGGATCGATGACGGCTTGATTCAGAGGATGAGCGATAGTGCCGACCATGCGATGGGCCGATCCGCGAGGGAGTTCTGTATCGGAATCGAGGGTGAGCACGAAACGCGCCTTCGGTAGGAGCGTGAGATCTCCCACCTTCACCGGAAAACTATCGAACTGCTGACGCAGAAGTTTATTCAGGTCGAGAAGTTTTCCGCGCTTGCGCTCCCAGCCCATCCACACCCCTTCGCGGGGGTTATAAATGCGATGGCGGTGCAGCAGCAAAAACGAGCCGTTCCCCTGCCTTGCATATTTCTCGTTCAGGCGCTCAATAAGTTCTGAGCAAAGGTCGACGAGCGGGTCCTCTTCGCGAGAAGGCTGGCGGGAATCGGGCAGATCGCTGAGCAAAACGAAATGCATGTTGCGATCATGGTTTCCCAAGAAACGGACTTCGAGATCGTCCACCAGTCTGCGCACTTGTTTTTCATTGAGCAACAACGTTGGGACCGTGACCAAAGTGATGCAGTCGTCGGGAATCCCTGCGGAGAAATCCAATTTGGGCAAAATCTCCGCCGGCAGAATCGACGTTACTAGGTAATTCACTAGTTCGACCGCGCTTTGCGAAGCTGGAAGAAACAGCACCAGAAGTGAAAGAAATATCAGTCCCGGCGGGCTATGAGCCGCGGTTAGCAATAGCACCAGAGTCGACATTACTGCCAGACTCAAGATGACAATGGAGGGGATGTAAAATTCATCCGGATGGCGCCGAAGAAAAAGTTGAACTCGCTGGCCGATGGACGGCTTGAAGCGAGCTTTCGCGTAGAGAAGGTCGCGGCCTTCCGCCAGCAAGTAATACCCTATATGCGATTGGCGGAGTGCGCTCCGAGTACCCGGCTGCAGTTGCCGCTGGGCCCCCTGGGCAAGGGCAAGGGCTTCCTGTGCTATCGCGATTTCACTGCACTCGGACCTCTCGGCTATCGCAATTACTTTGTTGCGATAGAGGTCACGACTCTCGAAATCCATTCGCGCGTATGCGCCGGCAGGGTCTTGCCGTAAGACGTCATCAAAAACAATTAGCGGCTCAATAATTCCTTTCCACGACGTTTCTGTAATATCTCGAAGACTTCGGACGCAGGAGGCGACGCCGTACGGCCCGTGCTGGTGAGCAAGGACCTGCGATCCTCGAACTGCAATTTCTTCCAGAAGTACCAGCTTCATGCATGGAACCAGCGCCCACAATTCTCTGACGTTGAGTACTGTCTTTTCTTGAAACGCATTCGTGTAAGCGGAAAATGAAGATTCGCTAAACTGGTTTTTTGTGGCATCCAAGAACCCGGCTGCTACCACAGCGACGCGGGGAATATCTTCTCCATCATGGTAAGCGTGAGGTATTTTTCTTAGCGTTTCCACCATGTCGGCGGTAGCGCGCGTTTCGCCGTGCAGCAAGCGGACGTTGTCGTGGAGCCATCGAAAATCGTCGGATGCATCTGTCTTAGTTACAGATCGATGAAGGGCATCCATGACCGGGCCGAGCAGGGCATGAATCTTGCGGCGATGCCTTAGGATCCAGTCTGAAGATTTGACTGCTGGATTGAATGGTAGATCTCTCGCAAGTTGTAACGCGTGGGATCGCAACTCATTCGCCGGGGATTTTTCAGAAGCCGTCTTAGACAGATCGATTCTTTCTTTGGGCAGATCTTCGACATTGGGATTTTGCGGCATCTGCATTATCGGTAGCTTGCAGCTTGCATTTCAAACATTTCGGCGTAACGTCCACCTAACCGCGATAGTACTTCATGATTTCCATCTTCCGCGATATTTCCGTTTTCAAGCACTACGATTCGATCGGCCATGCGCACCGTTGAGAAGCGATGCGAAATAAACAGTGCCATCTTCCCTTTCGTCAGTTCCGCAAACCTGTGGAACACTTCAAATTCGCTGCGGGCATCGAGAGCGGCGGTAGGTTCGTCAAGTATGAGCAGTTGCGCGTTGCGCAAGTAGGCGCGGGCTAGGGCAATTTTCTGCCATTCGCCGCCGGAAAGATCCACGCCCCCGTCGAAACGCCGGCCCAGCATCTGGTCGTACTTGAAGGGAAGTTTGGCGATCACGTCCTCTGCAAGACTTTTTCGCGATGCAGTTTGCAGGAGAGTCAAATCGGCAAGCTGCTCGATTTGGCCAACGGCAATATTTTCTCGCGCGGTCATTTCATAGCGCATGAAGTCCTGGAAGATCACGCCGATCTCGCGGTACAAATCTTCGAGGCTATACTCGCGAAGGTCAATCCCGTCGAGCAAAATTTGACCTTCAGTGGGATCATAAAGGCGCGTAATGAGCTTAACGATTGTTGTCTTGCCTTGCCCGTTTTCGCCAATTAGAGCAACCCTTTCACCGGGGTGCAAATGGAAATTTAAGCGATTTAGAATGAGTCGCGGGCTGCCGGGATAACGGAACGATACCCCGCGAAACTCGAAGCCATGAAGGATAGGCCTCGGCGCCGCGAGTGCATTTGGCTTTGAACGGATAGTCGGCTGCATTTCAAAAAACGCCAGGAGATCCGTCAGAAACAAAGCCTGATCGGCGATTCCGGAAACTGTAGAAAAAATCTGTTGGATGTTGCTGCTGGCTTGCAGAATGGCGCCGGACAGCAAATACCAAGTGCCAATCGAGAAGACGCCGGTCACGGTTCGCCAGATGACAATAACGTAAGCAGAATAATATCCAGCGGTGGCGATGATGGAAAGAAATCCGCCGGCAACCAGGCGGCGACGGGAGAGCGCGACATTTTCTTCGTAAATCTGATCGGAGAGTCGTGTGAAACGTTCGGTAAGAAAATTTGCCAGTCCGAATAGTTTCAGCTCTTTAGCGGCTTCCTTGCTTCCGCCCACGACGCGCAAATAGTCCAATTGCCGCCGCACCGGGGTCTGACGGAAATTCTTGGCATATCCTAGGAATGCAAAATGGCTTTCGCCAAGAAAAGCTGGGATGACGCCTCCTACCAGCAACAACATCAGCCACGGTGAATAAATGATTATGGTTACGGATAGTGTCAGGGTGGTAATGACCAATTGCACCAATCGTCCGATGGCCTGAATCATGCCCAGGCGGTCCGTCGCCTGCACCCTCGCGCGTTCCAAGCGATCATAGAAAACCGGATCTTCGTACGCGATTAGGTCCAGTTCCGCCGCATGTTTCATTACCTCAATGCTGACGTGCCGGGTATATTTATCGGCCAGCAAGGAATCTGAGTAGTCGATAGAACGAGCCAAGACGCTGGTTAGCACGGCTATAGCGAATTCCGCACCTACCAGCCACCAGAAGCGCGGCCCCACGGGTTCGTGATTTGAGGCAGCGTGAACGATTCGGTCGAGAATTAGCTTTGGGATCCACAAAAGGGCAAGGGGGAGAAGTGAGGCAAATACGCGGGAAATCAATCCAAAAGTTACAACTGCGGGACCCGAGCGCCAGACAATTTTGAGAACCGGAGGAACATTTCTGAGCGCGGCAAGCCGCTCCTGCCAACTACTTCGAAAAGTTGAGGAATCTCCCATGTCAAATTAGGATACGTAAAATCTGAGTGTGAACTATTTCTACCCGTCGCGGCTAAAGATGCCCAGTTTTCCCGTAAGGTTTGTTTTAACACACACTTAGGGGATGTTCGGGCCCTGATTGACCTTCAATGAACATCCTGGCAGATTCTTGATGTGAACTGGAACTGTCTGGGATGAATTGCCGTACATACTTCTGTAGATCATCGTGTCCAGGAGAGTTTCATGCGCAACATTCTTTGGCCCGCCGGGATATTACTTCTCACAATCACCTCTTTTGCTACCACGGGGAAGGACAAGGTCGCCACAGATGGCGCGACTTCAATGGTGATTATTTTTAAGGACGGGCACCAACAAACCTTTGCCATGTCGAATGTCGCACGGATTGACTTCACGACGTCAACGGTCACAACGGGTGCGTTGCCCTCCCACTTCCTCGGAAAATGGGAGGTTGGGGACGGAATGGGAGGAACTTTCTTCATCACTCTAAACCGCAACGGTGATGCAAAGAAATCAATCGGAGCCACTCATGGTAGATGGACTATCGTGCAAGACGAAGCCCGAATCACTTGGGATGATGGGTGGAAGGACGCTATAAGAAAGGCAGGGGATGGATACGAGAAGGCGGCATTCGGGCCTGGAAAGGATTTTTCGGATAGCCCCTCGAATGTTGAGAATGCAAAGAATACCGAGCCGATCTAAGCCAGCAGGCCCGTAAAGGCTGTCGGCGTGGTTTTCTCCTTTTTGTCATCAAAATCAAACCGGCGGTTAAAGTGGCGAGCCTCATTCGGTCCCAGGCCAGTTACCATCGTCACCCTTAGTATTTTGGTTCGCGTTGACCTCAGCCTTTTCCTCGGTTAGATTCGCGCTAAGGCTTCGTCCCTTCAGGTTTTAAGCGCGTCCCACATTGGTTGGAACCGCCGCGAATTTACGGATCTTTTTGCATCTGTTCCGCGGGAACGGGCATAATACAAGATACCCCTCCTTACCTGTTGGAAATCACACTAAAGACTAAGGAAAATCGCTCTCAATGATTTCGAATCGGCGTCAATTCCTGAAGACCGCAGCGGCCGGAGCCGCGCTGTTCCCTTTAGCAGGGAAAGGTTTGGCGTCGCAGATTTTGTTGCCCGCGGAGGTTCAACCTGCGGATTCTAATAATGGTCTCTTGGATGACCTGCAGCGAGCTTCATTCGAATTTTTTTGGAATGAAGCCAATACGCATACTGGTTTGGTCCGCGACCGTGCGAATGCCGATGGAGGAGACAAACGCCTGGGCAGCAGCATTGCGGGAACGGGCTTTGGGCTGGCTGCGTTGTGCATAGGGCAGGAAAGAGGTTACAGGTCACGGCCAGAAATAACTGCTAGAGTGCGAAAAACCCTACACTTTTTAGCGCAACAAGCGCCTAATGTTCACGGTTTTTTGTACCACTTCGTAGAGATGGATTCGGGCAAGCGCAGCGTGGGTTCTGAGATTTCGCCAATCGACATGGCAATATTGCTTTGCGGGGTGCTTACCTGCCGCGAGTATTTCCACGATACCCAAATCCGCCGCGATGCCACCATCCTTTATCAAAGGGTGGACTGGCCCTGGGCGTTGAATAAGGGAGAGACTTTTGCACTCGACTGGACTCCTGAATTCGGGTTCAGTCCGCTGCGATGGGATTCATATTCGGAATCGATGATGCTTTACCTTTTGGCCATCGGGTCGCCTACGCACCCCATTCCGGCAGAGTGCTGGCGTACAGTACGGCGTCCAGAAATCGTCTATGGGGATTACAGTTTTATCTCGACGCCCGCACCCTTATTTATTCACCAGTTTTCGCACGCTTTTTTTGACTTCCGTAATAAGCGCGATCAGTACACCAATTATTTTGAAAATTCAGTTACGGCTTGCCGCGCGCATCGACAATTTTGCAGCGAGTTGAGCAGGAATTTTCCCTGCTATTCGGACGACGTTTGGGGCATCACCGCCTCCGACTCTTCTTCAGGATATGTAGCCTGGGGTGGGCCGCCCATGCAGGGTCCAATCGACGGCACTATTGTTCCCGCAGCGTCCGCGGGTTCATTGCCATTCTTATTCAATGAGTCATATGCGGTGCTAAAAAACTTGCGCGCCTATTACGGCCGCCAAATTTGGAAACGGTATGGCTTCGTGGATGCCTTCAATCCTTTAACCGGATGGGCCAGTCCAGATGTAATCGGCATTGACGTCGGTATCAGCATGCTCATGGCGGAAAACGCTAGAACCCAGCTGATATGGAATTCGTTCATGCGCAACCATGAAGTAGCCGTTGCCTTGGATAAAGCTGGATTCCGGTCAATTTACGGACCTAACCCGGATATGTCGGATCGGTCACCTGAACGGCTCCTTCGCGGCTGATCTTGGAGGGCTAATCCTCGGTAGTGAGTCGAATGGGCGGCGTGGTGACTTTTGGGTTAAACCCCGCATCCTACTTAAAGCGGGTTTGTTCTCAGACTAACTGCAAGGGAAGCGATCGTACCCACGATGATTTCCTCTACGCGGCAACTCGACGTGGTATTTTAATCGTGAGTATTGCCTCACCTACGATGATCAGTTCTAGATTCAAACGGCATCCGGCGACTGTTACATTTGTGCTGTTGGCCGTCCTATTGGTCACCAGTACCGTGCAGGCGTCGCACCTCTGTGGCGGCGCTTCAACTGCGAACTCAACGCAAGCTTCGGTGGAGAGCTCTAAGCAGGTGCCGTGCCAGGTTTGTTCCATGGCTCAAACGGCGACTACTGCTCCGGCACTGACGTCCGTCCCCGTTCCCTACAACCAGCAAGAGCGTGTTTCCTTTTCTGCTTTGCGCCCCCGCCTTGTGGTCGATTTTTTTGAGTTGTCCGTACGACCCCCTCCTTCTCTATAACAAAATTTTGAAGTAATTCACGACCCTCTCCCGTTACTGTTATTAAAACTGTGTGGTCAAGATCCTATGACCTTCGTACGGCCTTTCAAGCGTTTCGCTGCGAAATACCGGCTCAACCGACATTTAGACGTCGTGTTAGCTGTAATTCTGCTGCGCGCAATTTCATCGCACGCACAAGCAAACAAGACCGTCACGCTGGATGAGGCGATTGACCTGGCACTGCTTCATAATCACTCGTTAAGGGCAACGCGCACTTTGATTTCCCAAAATGAGGCCCAGGAGATCACTGCTAATCTTCGGCCAAATCCCTCTGTGACATTTGACTCGCAATTCATACCGATATTTACCCCGGGTTCGTTTTCCACCGATGATCTGAATCTCACCCAGCAGTTTGACCTTGGCCTCGGATATTTATTCGAGCGCGGAGGCAAGCGGCGGCGGCGATTACAGGCCGCACGAGACCAGACTGCTGTCACGCGGGCGCAGGTGTTCGATAGTGAAAGAACTCTAAGGTTCAACGTGGCGCAAGAATTCATCGACGTATTGCTGGCGGACTCCACATTGCAATTTGCGCTGGAGGATTTGAAAGGCTTTAACCAGACAGTGGAGATAAGCGAACAGCAGTACAAAGTGGGGTATATCAGCGAATCCGATTATCTCAAGATCAAGCTTCAAGAATTGCAGTTCCAAACCGATGTATCTTCAGCAAGGCTGGCCAAAGTGCAAGCCTTGATTGCCTTACGACAGTTGCTCGGGAATGAGACGGTCCCGGCGGACTACGAGGTACAGGGAGAATTAAAATATCAACCCGTGAAAGCGATGGTTGAAGATTTACAGGCTCGCGCTCTACGGGAGCGTCCTGACCTGCGGTCCGCCGTTCTGGGCGTTACTGCTGCCCAAAGCCAAATCCTGTTAGCTAGAGCGAACAGTAAACAGGATGTAAGCGCGAGCTACGACTTCACACATACCGGCGGACAAAACACAGCCTCCATTTTCCTGGGAATCGACTTGCCTGTTTTCAATCGCAATCAGGGAGAAATAGCGCGCACCCGATATGCTTTGACGCAGGCCGAAGAAACCGAGCGCGCCTCCAGCGACACCGTCATGGCGGATGTGGCAAACGCGTACGAAGCTATGAAAAGCAACGACACGGTGATGCAGCTTTATCTCTCCGGATATTTAAAGCAAGCACAAGATTCGCGTGATATCAGCGAATACGCTTACAAGCGGGGAGCAGCCAGCTTGCTCGATTTTCTTGACGCCGAGCGTAGTTTCCGCGCGATCCAACTGGGTTATCGTCAACAACTGGCCTCCTACATGACGGCCATGGAGCAACTGCGAGAAGCTGTGGGAAGTAAAAATCTGCAATGACAATTACGATCGCCATATCCGGGTTGCGCCGGTTGTCTTTGGCTGCATTGCTGGCCGCGACTGTGGCGGCCTCAGGGTGTCAGGGCTCGAAAACCCAGACTCAGACTGATTCCGCACCAGGTAATAATCCGGAATTGTTCAGCATACCCCCTGAACAAACTTCGCATATTCAGATCATCACGGTCCAGCCGACCACTTTGACACGCAGTCTGCGTCTTACGGGTGCTGTGGCTTATAACGCCTTTAAGACGACTCCAGTGATTACACAGGTTAGCGGCCCAGTCGCGAGAATTGCTGTCGTGCCCGGACAAAGGGTCACCCGTGGTCAACCTATGCTGTACGTAGCGAGCCCTGACTACTCGCAACTTCGCAGCAATTATTTAAAGGCGAAAGACGCCTACTTGCTCGCCGAAAAAGCGTTCACTCGGGCCAAGGACCTCTACCAGCATCATGCCATCGCTGAGCAGAACCTTGAGCAGGCGGAATCAGCCGAAGTGCAGGCCGGAAGCGACATGGCATCAGCGGCGGCGTCCCTGAAGGTCATGGGCATCAACGATCCCGACGCGCTTGTAAAAGCACCGCCTTCATTCGAGGTTCCAGTCCTTGCCCCCATCAGCGGCGAGGTGGTTGAACAGTTGGTTTCTGCAGGACAGCTCATTCAGCCCGGGACGACTCAATGTTTCACCATTTCAGACACCAGTACCGTTTGGGTGCTAGTGAACGTCTATCAAAAAGACTTGCCATTTGTAAAAACAGGGGATCCGGTGAATATTCAGACCGATGCCTATCCCGACACATTTCACGGTCGTATTTCTTACGTCGCAGCCGCTTTAGATCCCACTACTCGCACTTTGCAGGCACGAATCGAAACCGCGAACCTTGGCGAAAAGTTAAAGAAAGATATGTTCGTCACTACCACGGTGAATGCGGGGACCATAAGAGATGCGATTGCTCTCCCCGACTCCGCGGTCTTGCGCGACAGCGAGAACCAACCATTCGTTTACGCCAAGGTAAGTTCGAATCAATTTGGCAGGCGGGGGGTGACCCTAGGTGCAAACACTAACGGACAAACTCAAATCACCGAAGGAGTAAAACCCGGCGACGAAATAGTAGGAAACGGCAGCTTATTCCTGCAATTTGCAAACTCGCTACAACGCTAATTTGCCCCATTGCCAACGAATAACGCAGCCGTAAGTTGACGATTTTGCCAAAACATAAATTGATGTTGTCATTCCGAACCCGAACATCTGACCGAAAAAAATCAGCCGATGGGGAGGAATCTGCTTTTCGCCGCTACCGGCCAAGTTTCTTGACAGCAGGAGCGCAGCAACAACTATGATCCACCGCCTAGTCCAAGCCGCTTTGCGCCAGCGATTCCTGGTATTGATGTTGACGGTATTCATCACCGTCGGCGGCATCTTTTCATTTCGCCGCATGCCGGTGGATGCATATCCCGACCTCGCTCCTCCCCAAGTCGAACTCATTACCCAATGGCCTGATCATGCCGCCGAAGAAGTCGAACGGCTGGTCACACTTCCCCTTGAACTAGAAATGAACGGCGTCCCGCACATGGTCGTCATGCGCTCGATTTCTCTCTATGGACTTTCCGACGTTCGACTTACATTCGACGACTCGTCCGACAGTTATTTTGCGCGACAGATTGTTTTCGAAAGAATCGCTCAAGCTACGCTGCCGACTGGCGTTGCGCCCAGCATGGCACCGCTGTTCAGCCCCAGCGGCCTGGTCTATCGATATGTGCTGGAGAGTCCGGACCGTTCTCCGCAGGAATTGAAGACGATTGACGATTGGGTCGTTTCCCGGTTCTATAAGTCAATTCCTGGAGTGGCCGACGACTCCGGATTTGGCGGGACGGTAATGCAGTACCAGGTGCTTCTTGATCCAGCTCGCATCTATGGATATCACCTCACAGTACCGCAGGTGATCACCGCGCTCGCCGCCAACAACTCCAACGCGGGCGGCGGATTTTATTCGCAAGGAGCGCAGTTCTCGTACGTGCGCGGTATTGGCCTATTGCGCAATACCGACGACATCGGCAACGTTGTTGTCGGCAATAGCAAAGGCGTTCCTATACGGGTGAAGGACGTAGGTCACGTCGAGATTGGGCACGCGCCCCGTCTCGGCGAATTCGGGTTTCAGAAAAACGATGACGCTGTCGAAGGCGTGATCCTGATGTTGCGGGGAGAGCAAACGCAAAACGTGCTGAAAAACGTGGAAGCTAAGAGCGCGGAATTGAATCAGCACATCCTTCCGCCCGACGTGAAGGTTCATCCGTTCTACGATCGTAGCCAGTTGGTTGCTCTGACCACCGACACCGTCGAAAACAATTTACTGCGCGGAATGTTGTTGGTTCTTGTAGTTTTAATTTTCTTTTTGGTCAGCTTCCGCGCCGCAATCATTGTGGCGGTCACGATTCCGCTCTCTTTGTTGTTTGCGTTCATCGTTTTGCATGCGCATGACGTTGCCGCCAACCTGCTCTCTATTGGCGCCATAGATTTTGGCATCGTGATCGACGGTACCGTGGTGATGATGGAAAACATCTACCGCGAGCTTGCGCTGCGCGAAGGCGAGGAATATTCACTGAACGAAGTGATCCTGGCGGCGGCGAAAGACGTTGACCGGCCAATCTTCTACTCCGTGGCCGTGATCATCGCGGGGTATCTGCCGATCTATGCGCTCACCGGCCCGGCCGGAAAGCTGTTTCACCCGATGGCCGAGACCATGTCTTTTGCCCTGATCGGGGGGCTCATTCTGACTCTCACATTGACCCCGGTGCTCGCCTCTTACTGGTTTAAAAAAGGAGTCCGCGAAAAAACCAACCGGCCCTACGAGTGGATGAAGGCGCAATATGCAAAACAGTTAGACTGGGCCCTAGACCATCCCAAGCTTGTGATGGTCCTCTCGACGCTGCTTTTTGCCGCGAGCCTCTGCCTCATTCCATTTATCGGCGGCGAATTCATGCCCCACCTCGACGAAGGCGCGCTCTGGGTGCGGGCCACCATGCCTTACACCATTTCGTTTGAGGAAGCCAGTACCATCGGCCCGCAACTGCGAGCGATTTTGATGTCGTATCCGCAAGTGACCGTTGTTGGGTCCGAGTTGGGCCGCCCCGACGACGGCACCGATCCCACGGGATTTTTTAATTGTGAATTCTACGTTGGCCTCAAGCCTTATAAAGACAAAGCTTGGGGCGGAGAAATTTCTGACAAGAACGCGCTTATTGATTCGATCAACAAAAAGTTTACGGCTTTCCCGGGGATCATTTTCAACTACACTCAGCCTGCCGAAGACGCGGTGGACGAGGCCCTAACCGGATTGAAAAGTTCTCTAGCGGTAAAAATATACGGTGAAGATCTCAACATTCTTCAAGACAAGGCAGTGCAAATAAAAAATACGTTAAGTCATGTTCGGGGATTTACGGGATTGACCGTGGTCCGCGAACTCGGACAGCCAAGCCTTTTAATCGATGTAGACCGCGACAAGATTGCGCGGTATGGAATCAATGTCGCCGACGTGGAGGCAGTCATCTCAGCTGCCGTTGGAGGACAGGTGGCGACCCAGGTCGTCCAGGGGGAAAAATTATTCGACCTGGTCGTGAGAATGCAACCGCAATTTCGTAGCACTCCTGGCGACATCGGAAATCTGCTGGTAGGAACTCCTGATGGACAGCAGATCCCACTTTCTCAGTTGGCGTCCATAACTCAAGGCAACGGAGCATCCTTTATTTATCGCGAAAACAATTCGCGCTACATTGGCGTGCAATACAGCATAGAGGGCAGAGATCTATCCAGCGCGGTTGAAGAAGGCCAAGCCGCCGTGAATAGAACGGTCCAGTTGCCGCAGGGGTACACCCTCGCATGGGGAGGCGAATATAGCCAGCTAATTGAGGCCGGTTCGCAACTCATCATTATTGGACCCATCGCGGTTGGTCTAATTTTCATGATCTTGTTTACGTTGTACGGAAATTTCAAATTTCCAGCGAGCATTGCGTGGGGCGTAATCATCACGCAGCCGGTGGGGGCGCTGGTGGCGTTGAAACTCACGCATACGCCATTCAGCGTTTCTTCCGTGCTCGGCCTTCTCGCGCTTCTCGGAGTTTCAGTCGAAACCGCTGTCATTCTGGTTTCATATATCAATAAACTACGCCAGCAAGGATTGGATATCAGGACGGCAACCCGCGAGGCTTCGCTCCTCCGATTGCGACCCATCATGATGACCGCTTTGGTTGCATGTCTTGGATTGCTTCCCGCGGCGCTTTCCACTGGTATCGGTTCCGATACTCAAAAGCCATTTGCCATCGTGATCGTCGCCGGACTGGCCTCTCGCTTGTTTATCGGATTCTTCGTCAACCCCGTCCTCTACGAGCTCGTAGCCAGAGAGGGCGACGTCCTCCAGGTATAAATCCTCGAAATCCACGCTCGTTCATAGTTTTACGTTGATATGGTGTCCCAATCTTTGCATCTGAATGGGTCGTTTCAGAATCAAGATACGATGTGCAATTTGGGCTTAAAGTGAAAGACTTAAGGCGATGAGGCATTTTTCATCCATTTTAGTCGTCGCGGTAATTTGCTTACCCATCGTAGGTTTATGGGCGCAAGCACCCTCGGTTCCAAGCTCGTCTTCGACTACACCTGAAACTACGTTCGTAAGTGGTGCGTCACAGTCTGCGTTTAGCGGCAGCGTTCCGGAAGGCCGGGCGTCAAACTACGTCTTGTCTTTATCGATAAAGAACGCAATGGAACGGGGCCTAAGAAACAATCTAGGGCTGCTGTTGCAAAGCGACGCCACTCTGCAAGCGCGTGGAGAAAAATGGAAAGAGTTAAGTGCGCTGCTTCCCAATGTGAGCGCAGCAGTAACAGAGAGTGTTGCGCAAATAGATTTGGCCGCGCAGGGTTTTCGCTTTAACACACCCGGCATACCAAAAATTGTCGGACCTATTGGCATCTTCCAGGCCGAAGGAATTTTCTCGCAATCCATTTTCGACATGCATCTTATCGATCGCAAGCGTGCCGCTTCCGCCAACGAACGCGCCGCGCAGTTTAACTACAAAGACGCTCGCGAACTGGTGGTTCTTGCTGTCGGCAATGCTTACCTCCAAACTTTGTCTGCAGCGGCTCGCGTAGAAACCTTGCAGGCCCAAGTGCAAACCTCCCAGGCGTTGTACGGCAAGTCCGTAGATCAACAAAACGCCGGTATCATTCCGGCTATCGATAGCTTGCGGGCCCGCGTTGAATTACAAAGCCAGCAGCAACAACTCATCGTGGCGCGAAACAATTACGCGAAACAAAAACTCCTTCTGGCTAGGATTGTCGGACTGCCTCCCGGCCAGGAGTATCTGTTGAGTGACACCGTGCCCTACGCGCCGCTAGCGCAACTTACCATCGATGAAGCTTTGCGGCGCGCCTATGCTTCGCGTGCCGACTATCAATCTGCAATTCAGCGTGTGCGGGGGGCCCAATATTTCCGTAATGCAGCGACCGCCGAGCATTACCCTTCGCTTGCTCTGGCAGGCGACTACGGAGACGCGGGAATTCGCCCCGGCAGCTCGCACGGAGTTTTTCAGGTGGGCGCAACGCTTTCCATCCCCATCTTCGCAGGAGGACGCGCTCATGCGGACGCCCTCGAAGCCGAAGCCTCCCTTCGACAAAGCCGCCAGCAACTGGAAAATTTACGGACCCAAATTGACTATGAAGTCCGCAGCGCCTTGCTCGATTTGGCTGCGGCCGCGGATCAGGTAGAAGTGGCGCGAAGCTCCGTCGAATTATCCAACCAGACGTTGAATCAGGCTCGGGATCGTTTTGCAGCTGGCGTGGCTGATAACCTGGATGTGGTGCAGGCTCAGGAGACCGTGACCGCCTCCAATGAAAATTATATTTCCAGCCTTTACGCGCATAATGTAGCGAAGATTTCGTTGGCACGAGCCATCGGATTCGCTGAGGAAGGCGTCAGACAGTATCTACAGAGCAAGTAATATGGCACAAAACACAGAGACCATCGAACGAGACAATGTCACATCGGCCGACGCGGAAGCGCCACCTGAACGAGATCACGCCCCCTTGCCGGCGTCCGACAGGGATTTCAGCCAGAAGAAGTTTAATGTTCACAACCCGCGCCTACGCATGGCGGCGATCATCGGAGCGATAGTGCTGGTGGTTGCTCTGTTCTTTTTGTGGCGATATTTTTCCAGTTACGAGAGCACCGATGACGCGCAGATCGACGGCCATCTAAATTCGGTGAGTTCCCGGGTATCGGGACACGTTGCCAAGCTTTTGGTTTCGGACAATCAATACGTTGACGCCGGAACCCCACTGGTCGAAATTGACCCTAGCGACTACCAGGTAGCGGTTGACCGCGCGAAAGCGGACTACGATGCAGCTCTCGCGGCTGCGCGTGCGGCGCAGGTCAATGTTCCCATCACCTCAATCAACAGCGGTAGCCAAGTCAGCACGGCCCAAGCCGACGTGGAAAACGCCCGCGCCGGAATTTCAGCAGCCCGCCAGCAGCATGCGGCCGCCGTGGCGCAGATCGCTCAGGCGCAAGCTAACAACGCGAAGGCCCAGAGCGACGCCGCTCGTTACAAACTGCTCGTCGACAAACAAGAAATCTCGCAGCAGCAATACGAACAAGCGATCGCCGCGGCGCAAGCGGGCGCTGCCAACGTGGATGCCGCACGGGCTGCCGCCTCCGCGGCTCAAGATCAGATCAAGCAAGCCGAAGCTCGTTTGGCGCAAGCCCAATCGAATGCCCAGGCGGCAAGCACCGGGCCCCAACAGTTGGCGGTGATGCGCGCACGAGCACAGGCAGCCGAAGCCCAAGCCGAGCAAGCGAAAGCCGCATTGGATCAAGCCAACTTGAATCTCAGTTACACTCATCTGGTCGCTCCAGTAAGCGGCATTGTGACCAACCGTACCGTCGAAGTAGGTCAGAATATACAGCTCGGCCAGGACCTCATGAAAGTCATCAATCTGGATGACCTGTGGGTCACCGCCAATTTCAAAGAAACTCAACTTCACAAAATGGTGGTAAATCAGCCCGTCACCATTCGTGTTGACGTCACTGGAAAAGACTACAAAGGACATCTCCAAAGCCTGGCAGGGGCCAGCGGAGCCATCACCAGCTTGCTTCCACCAGAAAACGCAACCGGAAATTTCGTGAAAGTGGTCCAACGAATTCCAGTTAAAATCACCTTCGATCCCGGCGAAACAAAAGACCATGTACTTCGCCCAGGAATGTCAGTCGAACCCAAGGTCTGGATTCGATAAACGCTCATGTACCGCATCATCACTGTCGAGCGAGAGTATGGATGCGGCGGCGGCGATATCGCCCGCCAACTCTCACAGCAACTAGGCTGGAAACTTTGGGACCAGGCACTCACTGAAGAAATCGCCAAAGCCGCCAACGTAGAACACGCCACGGTGCGCCGCTACGAAGAGCGTGTCGACAGCACTTTCTACCGCATGGCTAAAGTTTTCTGGCGAGGTACCAACGAACGAAGCATGGCGTTGCCCGGCTCGCAGCATTTCGACGCCGACCAGATGGTAGAAATCGGACAGCGGGTCATGGAAGACGCGGCCAAAGCCGGCAAGTGCGTGATTGTAGGACGCGGCGCCCCCTACTTCCTCCGCCAGCACAGCAACGCATTCCACGTCTTTCTATACGCCTGCCGCAACGAAAAACTGCGCCGCATTCTGGCCCTTGGCAAATCCGAAAACGAAGCCAACGATCTCTTGGACACCGTCGATCGTGAACGCATCGCCTTTATAAAACACTACTTCAACGCCGACTGGCCCACGCGGGGGCTGTATCACCTCATGATTAATACTGCTATTGGAAATGAAAGCGTAATTTCCACCGTGCTCAATACCATGCACACTCTGGAGCAGAGGTCGAAGTCGGATCTCGCAGAACTGTGTCAGCCTGTGGAAGTAAAAAGATAATGGCGGTCCCCCCGACGGTATGGTACGCATGCACAGACCAAGCGAAAATCTTAAGCGGATTACGCGATGTGAAGGGCCTGCAGTCGGGCGATAAGTGATCACGCCAGTTACGGTCCGACTGAAAGTCGGACCCTTCCGGAAGCACTGCATGGTTGAGTTTCGGCAACCTATCACTCGTGCCCGAATGTTCCTTGCCCTTCCGGCCACCTGTCCCTTGACTTTGCGGATACGCGCTTAAATACTCTGCAATCCATCCCCAACCCATTTACGCTCTACTTGTGGGTCTCAATCACCTCGACCTAACCATCATCGCTTTATACCTCGCTGGCATCACGCTCTTCGGTCTACGTTTTCGCAAAAGGCAACGCTCGATGCGCGATTATTTCCTGGCCGACCGCAACATTCCCTGGTGGGCGATCTCACTTTCGATTGTTGCCGCCGAGACCAGCACGCTCACCATCATCAGCATCCCCGGTCTCGCCTACGATACCGATTTCACTTTTCTGCAAGTCGTGTTTGGTTATCTCGTAGGGCGCGTCGTGATCAGTTTAGTTTTGCTTCCACAATATTTTCGGGGTGAACTTTACACCGCGTACCAGCTAATCGAGCACCGATTTGGCAGCACGCTGAGGACCGTGAGCGCCGGGCTATTTCTAATCACCAGAGCGGCTGCGGAAGGCGTGCGCGTTTACGCGGTCTCCATAGTTGTGACGATCGCCCTTGGCACCGGCGAAATCGCGTCGATCGCGATCATCACTTTGCTGACTCTGATCTACACCTTTGAAGGCGGACTGGCCGCCGTGATTTGGACCGACGTAGTTCAGACTTTTATTTATGTGGCGGGAACGCTGGTGGGGGCATTCACCATTCTTCACTTGGTGCCCGGGGGTTGTGCATCCATTCACGAACTTGCGGCGAACGCGGGCAAGCTTCAGGTCTTCGAGTTTTCTCCGAACTTTTGGAAGCCGTACACATTTTGGGCGGGACTAATCGGAGGCGCCTTCCTGACTACTGCCAGTCACGGCACCGATCAGTTGATCGTGCAGCGATTGTTGGCGGCGCGCAGCCAGAGGCAATCCGTCGCGGCGCTGCTTTCAAGCGGAGTGGCCGTCTTGTTTCAGTTTGCTTTGTTCCTGCTAGTCGGTGTCATGCTGTGGGCTTACTATCGCACGCCGTCGGCAACGTTCGGCAGAGCTGACCGAATTTATCCCACGTTCATCGTGACTCATATGCCGCATGGAATTTCAGGATTGCTGATTGCAGCCATCCTCGCTGCGGCTATGTCGAATCTGAGCGCGGCGCTAAATTCTCTTTCATCCAGTTCTATGATGGATTTCTATGTACGTGGAAATCCCCAAATTTCCGAGCAACGCAAAATGCGAATCTCACGAATTTCCACGTTTTGCTGGGCATTGCTATTATTCATGCTGGCAATCTTGTCTCTGCACAAGGTCGGTCGCGTAATTGAAGTGGGATTGCAAATCGCATCCGTGGCATACGGGGCTTTACTGGGAGTTTTTCTGCTGGGCGTCCTTACGAAACGCGCGAATCAGAACGGCGCGTTGATCGGCATGGGGTGCGGACTTCTAATAGAACTGTACATGTGGCTCGGGACCCGAGTTCCGTGGACGTGGTACGTGGCGATAGGGACGCTAGTAACGTTCGGAATAGGATACGGAGCGAGTCGAATATTGGTTTCACACCACGCCGCTGTTTCAAACTAAGCGGATGACAGCGGCGTGTGTCACCGCCATCGCCCTTTATAAATTTACTTCTTGCTGATAGTGAAAGTTCCTTGCCCGTTGCACCCCGGTCCGGTCAGAGTCCAAGAGCCGGTAATTTGATTGTTAGTTACGGCGCCATTACTGAGAGTCAGCGTATTTCCATTGGGATTGGTAGACAGAACTGTCATCCCGAAGGTTCCGGTGACATTGCCGTTGAAATTTCCCGCAAGCGTGAACGACCCGGTCGCGCTGGCCGCAGACCCAAAGCATGGTTCCGCCGTCGTGAAATTCAGATTGGTGACGCTGACGCCGCTGCCGCTAGTTTGAGTAAATGTTGTATTGAAGGCAAAGGCCGTCGTCCCGGGGTTGCTCGGATCCGTCAACGTAGCTGCCCAGTTGCCATTAATGTTATTCGAACTGTTTGAACTGCTACCACAGCCTAGGGCCATCAGTCCAAGCGACGTGATTAAAACGATTACAAATGTTTTCATAGGCACTCCTTGCGCCGAGTCCTTGCGAAGCGGCGATTAATACAGATGCAAGATAGAGACGAGCGGATGTTCGTGAGGTCCGCTCCCATTTCGAAGAAAATTAGTGATTTGTTTTTGCTGACGAGGGTTCGTTAACGTTTAAAAAAGAGGGCCCGCGGAAAATTACCCGCAGGCCTCTTTCCTTTCTAAACTTACTGTTTTCTGCCGTTGTGTTTGTCACGATAAATCTGGCGCGACACTTTATTTTGCTGGCGATTGACCCGCGCTCGTTCCGCGGGAGTCAGCTTTCCACCGTTAGCCGCGCGGTCGTTACGGACTTCGCGATTGATGCGGGCGTCTTTCGATTCCAGATTAGCAGTTTCGCCGGGGGTCAACTGCCCACTCTTTACGCCTCGTGCAATGCGGTCCTGCTGATTCTCGGCGCGCTTCCCAACTTCACTTTTTGAATTTGCATTCTGCACCGCGGTGTTGTGCTTATCGCGATAAATATTCTTGGAGAGTTGATTTTGCTGCTGATTCAGCGTTGCGCGGTCGGCGGCCGTTAGATGGCCATTATCTAATTTGCGCATATCTCGCTGCTCCTGGTTCAGGCTCGATTCCTTTTTCTCAAGATTCGCAGCTTCGCCGGAGGTCAGTTGTCCGCTCTGAATTCCGTTTCCAATTCGGTCTTGCTGATTTTCTTTGCGCCCTTGAATGGTTGCCGGATCGGCAGAAGTAGTAGTCGTCGTTTGCGCCAAAGCGGGGAGTGCGAGCACAGCCAGTGACGCGCTTAACAATATCTTATTGAATTCCTTTTTCATTTTTCATTCCTCCGGGATTTGAGCTTCAGCCTGTTTACAGTGTCACTGGCTGCTTATATTTCTAACCCCAGGCCGGGAACAATGTTGCGGACAGCTCACCGAAGGGCAAATGCATTATTGTTGAAGCACTTGCTAGCATCTTCTACAATCCCGCTTCGATTCGCGCCCGCGGATCAAGCACATCACGCAATGCGTCTCCAATAAAGTTGAAAGATAGGACTGCGAGCATGACGGCCAGTGCAGGAAAAATCACCAGGTGTGGCGCGTCAAACAAATAGGCTCGTCCGTCATTCAACATCGCGCCCCAACTAGCAGTCGGCGGAGGAACGCCGAGCCCAAGAAAACTCATGGTTGCCTCCGCGAGAATGGCTCCCGCCATGCCGATAGCCGCCTGCACGATGATCGGCTGAATGATATTCGGGAGGATGTGACGGAGAATGACTCGCAGATCGGTCGCTCCGAGCGCTCGGGCAGCCTCGACAAATTCGCGTTCCCGAACGGCCAGCACTTGTGCCCTTACCAGTCGCGCATAGCCTACCCATCCTCCGAGCGAGAGCGCGAAAATCAGATTAAAAATTCCTGGACCGCGAAAAGCAACGAAGGCGATCGCCAGCAAGATTCCCGGGAAAGATAGAAACGCGTTCATTAAAACAACGTTCACGAACCGATCGATACCCCCGCCATAGTATCCGGCGATAGATCCAATGATGAGTCCAATCGCCAGCGAGGCTGCGACCACGCACGTCCCCACGAGCATCGAAATTCGCGATCCATAAATTAGGCGGGAGAGAATATCTCGGCCAAGTTCGTCCGTGCCGCACCAATGTGCAGTTGACGGTGCCATCAACCTACCTGGCAAGTTGATAGTGGCAGGGTTTTGCGGGGCGATCCAGGGAGCGAACAGTGCGAAAAAAATAAAGATAGCAACCAGCAAAACACCGATTGTGGCCAGTACGTTATGGTGGGCAACGCGACGAAAAGACGTGGCGGCAGCCGACATGGTCAGGCGAGAACTATGGTTTTACTCAGCGGCATCCCGCAAATTTTAACTTGCCTTCATTCTGTTTCATCAGGGATTTGAATTTATGCAGCGTCGCCGCCTCTTCGTTACCCATAGTTTCGCGACTATGAGTTGGCTTCAGTCGCTGCAATCCTTGCAGAAGATTGTTTCTTTTAATTGTCGTCATCATTTGCCCTCCATCTTAACGTAAGGTCAACGTACCTCGGAGCACTAAAAGTGATCTTAGACGCGTCCTTTTCGGGTCACTGCCTGATTCTTGGGTTCGCCACCGAATACAACAAGTCAGTCAGGAAATTTACTGCCACGTAAGTAAGTCCTACGGCGAGTATGCATCCCTGCACTAGAAAATAATCGCGGCTGCTGATGGCCTGTATCGTGAGTCTTCCGATGCCTGGATAAGAAAATATTGTTTCGGTAACGATTGCCCCCGCAAGCAACGCGCCAAACTGTAAGCCTAAAACTGTGATGACCGGAATCATCGCGTTGCGCAGCGCGTGTCGATATACGACTGCGCGCTCGGTTAGCCCCTTGGCGCGCGCGGTGCGAATGTAGTCCTGCCCCAATTCTTCGAGCATGGATGTGCGAACCATTCTCGTCAGGATCGCTGCCAGCGCCCCGCCCATGGTAATTGCGGGCAGAATTAAATGAGCCAAAGAACCCGAGCCTGATACCGGTAACCATCCCAGTCGAATGGCAAAAAATAAAATCAATATTGGTCCGAGGGCGAAGTTAGGAAAGGACAACCCGAATAGGCTGATGATGCTGAGGCCCCGGTCGTCCCATAGATTCCGCCGGTGCGCTGACCGAACCCCCGCCGGAACGGAAAGTAAGATCGCCACGGCTAGGGCTGCCAGCGTCAATTCAAGAGTATAAGGATAACGCCGTGCAATTAGGCTCCTGACCGGCTGGTTAAATCGCACCGACGGCCCGAGGTCCCCGTGCAACACGCCATTCCAGTAACGCAAATACTGCTCTCCCAGAGGAACATCGAGTCCGTAGTCATGGCGCGCGGCTTGTACGTCCGTCGCGGGCGCTCCTTCGCCCAGCATTTGCAGAATGGGATCACCGGGCACCAGATGAATTAGCAAAAAGACTAAAGATACGACGAGCCAAATGACGGGCAAGGTATAGAGGATTCGAAAAAATAAGTATCGAAGCAAAGTTATCGTGCGCTATCGCCCTACAAGGTGGCGGTATGCGTAACCGCTTTCGGTTTAAGATTTTCAACCTTGACCTTGGCTATTCGAAGACCGTCCATTTCGCTAATCACAAAACGATGGTCTTCGTACTCCAAGGCTTCCCCAGACCTAGGGATCTTCTGCAATCGAGCCAATATAAATCCAGCCAGCGTTTCGAAGCCGTGATCGCGCGGCAAAAATAAGTCGTATTGTGATTCCAAATCGCGAATGTTCAGGGAGCCATCCAGTAAGGGCGGCTCATCCGCACTCCCTATCAAAGCCTGATCTGTGGACACGATGTCGAACTCATCCTCAATCTCACCTACGAGCTGTTCGAGAATATCTTCTACGGTTATCACCCCCGCAGTGGATCCGAATTCATCCACCACCACGGCAAGGTGGCGCTTGCGGTCGCGAAATTCAGTGAGAAGTTCAGTGAGCACTTTGGTTTCAGGTACAACCAGCACGTCGTGCATGATCGAACTGATTTTCAAGTTGGAAATTCGGCTGGCGATAGCTTGAGGGGGATTGCCACTCAACCGCAGCCGCATCCACCGCATCAGGTCCTTTGAATAAAGCACGCCGATAATATGCTCAGGGCCACTCTGCGGATCGTAAACGGGAATCCGCGAATGCTGCTCTTCCACAACACGTTTCAAGGCTTCGTCCAGCGTAAGATCGCCGGGCAAAGAAAAAATGTCGGGACGCGGCACCATCACTTCGCGCACCGTGATGCTGTCCAGTTCAAGGGCCTGGTGAATCATCTCTTCCTGGAAGGGAGGGATTTGCCCAAACTGGCGGCTGGCAGTAACGATGAGCTTTAATTCATCCGGAGAATGTACTGGCCCCTGGCGAATTTTGCGCGAACCAAATGTCCGCAGAACTGAACCCGCCGCGCGGCTCATTAAGAATAGCGCAGGCCGCGTGATGGTCAAGAAAACTTCCATCGGCGCTGCCACCGCCAAAGCGACCTGCTCTGAACGTTGCAGAGCCAAAGACTTGGGGACCAACTCACCAAGAATGACGTGCATGCAAGTGATTAGAGTGAACGCCGTGGCAATAGCTATACCGTGCGCGTACACCATTGCGTGAGGAACTTCGCGGATGAAGCGGGATCCTTCGACAATATGGGCGACAATAGGCTCGCCAATCCACCCGAGCGTCAGGCTGACGATGGTGATCCCAAGCTGAACGCCGTTGACGACCTCGTCCAAATTGCGGTGAAGTTTCTGAACGATTCTTGCGCCGATACGGCGGGCATCAATAAGCTGCTGAATTCGCGTATCCCGTACGCTTACGAGAGAAAATTCCGCGGCGGCGAAGAAGGCATTGGCTGCAACCAGGAGAAGAACCAGGAAGACCCGGAGCAGCACAAAGGCGATCATGGAGGCTTCAATTTTAACATTTGGAGGAGTGATTCAGCTTTTTACGTCGGGAAGCACGGTAAAATGGAGGGCAAATTCTGTGGCTGAGCAAACCGCGAAAAGAACTTTTATCCATATTGAGTTGAAACTTTCCTTGCTTTCGTTTCTCAACTTCGTTGGTCTAACGCCGAGAGACTTTCAAGTGCCAGAGAACTTTTCTTTGGAACTAATTTATGCCGGTCTGCGTATGAACCACTGTTGGGCGAATTTTCGGTTTTAATACAGGAGGCGTTGTGAACGGCAATCCTAATGGCAAAAAAAAGCGGCGAAAACGAATCATCATAATCTCAGTTGTGGTTTTACTAGTAGCGATTTTCGCCGGCGCACTTTATGCCTTCACTCGCGGCGGCACGAAAATTGATCCCTCAAAACTGGCAAAAGTTGAAAAGGGAGACCTCGCGAAAAGCGTCGTAGCCACCGGCAAAGTCGAGCCCATCATTAAAGTTGAAGTGAAGTCCAAAGCCAGCGGCATTGTCAAAAAGCTTAATGTCGAAGCGGGGGACAAAGTGAAAAAGGGTCAACTGCTGGCCCAACTGGATAAGGCCGAAATCGAAGCGCAGGTAGAACAATCCCGCGCCGCGCTACAGGCAGCGCAAGCCAATTTAGAAAGTTCGCAAGCGGATTGGCAGCGGGCCAAAGTCGACGCCGAGGGTCCCGATGTACCTCTATACAAGCGCGCTTATGACCGCGCCGAGGGCATGGCTAAAGAAGGTATCGTTTCCACCTCGGTTATGGAGGACGCAGACCGCAATTACAAAATGGCATTGAACAAACAGAATGTTGCCAAGGCGCAGGTCAGCGTTTTGCAATCCAAAATCGCACAGTCCCAGGCACAGATTGCCCAGGGCCGTGCGAACTTGAAACAACTCGAGGAACAGCTTAGTTACACCGACATCGAGTCTCCGATGGATGGTGTGGTCCTCTCCCGCGATGTCGAACTGGGAGACGCCGTAAGTTCAATTCTCGTTTTAGGATCCTCGGCGACTTTGGTAATGACGCTCGGCGACACGAGTCAGGTGTATGTGAAGGGGAAAGTTGACGAGAGCGATATTGGGCGCGTCTACCTAGGCCAGCCTGCCCGAATTAAAGTGGAGAGTTTCAAAGACAAAACTTTCAACGGAGTCGTCACTCGAATCTCACCTATGGGAGTCGAGAAGGACAACGTTACGACATTCGAGGTGCGCGTTTCGATCAACAATCCTGGGGGAGAGTTAAAAGCTGAAATGACCGCGAACGCGGAAATCATTCTCGAAGAACACAAAGCGGTGCTGCAAATCCCGGAAGGCGCGATTATTTACGACAAAGATAAAAAGGCCTCAGTCGAAATTCCGCAACCCAGCGCTAAAGATGGCAAAACGAAACTTGCGGTAAACATCGGGATTTCGAATGGCGCCAAAACCGAGGTGCTGAGCGGGTTGAAAGAAGGCGATCAGGTTGTGCTGCAGTAGTGGGAGCGCGTCCATTGCTTTTCTTTATGAGGTTGGCTAAAAATACCGTTCGTCAAGGTGCCTTCATCGCTGCCGCAAGTTGCGTATTGTGTCTTTCGGCGGCGGCCGCGACCGAAGGATCGTTTCAGCGCACTCTGAAGGTTTCGAGTAACGTCAACATCGAAGTCTCAGCAGGCTCCGGCAATGTCGAAATACGCACAGGAAGCGCCGACGAAGTTCGCATAAGCGGCCGGATCAAGATTCACGATTGGTTCGCGAGCAAAGCGACGGAAAAGATCAAGCGGTTAGAAGAAAATCCCCCGATTCGGCAGAATGGAAACGACGTTAAGATTGGCCGCATCGATGACCCTGACCTGGAACGAAATGTTTCTATCGACTACGAAATAATTCTTCCCTCCGATACCCGCCTTCACGTCGAGACCGGATCGGGCGAAGCCAAGGTGGACGGCATTCGCGGCTCCCTCGACGTATCCTCAGGCTCGGGCCGGCTGCAGCTCTCAAATATCGATACAACCATTCGCGCCAGCGCGGGATCGGGTGACATCGAAATCGATCAAGTAAAAGGAAACGTTCACGTGAAGACAGGCAGCGGCTCAATCCGCGCCACCGGTGTTGCCGGAGGTTTCGAGGGTAGCACCGGCAGCGGCGGCTTAAGGCTCGAACAAACTGCACCCGGCTCGGTTCGCGTCAGCGCCGGGTCAGGAACTCTCGATTTACGCGGACTGCATGGGTCTTTGGACGCGACCGCCGGAAGCGGTTCTATTCGTGCAGAGGGTGACCCCACTGGCTCATGGAACTTGCGAACCGGAAGCGGGAGCGTCGAACTGAGGCTGCCTTCGAATGCTTCGTTCGATCTCAGTGCCCACAGTAGTTCGGGAAGTATTTCGGTAGGCTTCCCAATTGTCTCTGAAGCATCCGACGGCAGAAAAGATCTCCGCGGAAAAGTTCGCGGCGGCGGAGTATCAATCCAAATTGTGACAGGCTCTGGAAGTATCGAAATCCGTTGATTCGGGAGAAATGAGGCGTTTCTAAACATTGGGACAAGAAAAATGACGCATCAACATTGTCATCCCGAGCGCAGCGAAGAACCGACGAGAAATGGCTGTGGCTATTTCTTAGACGCAGATTTTCAACGAAGATTCTTTTGAGATGTAGCTTTTTTTCCTGAACCAGTCCTCCATCGCTGCTTTCAATTCATTCAGTGGTACCGCAGTTCCGATTTCCATGAGCCCATCGGCGATGGGCAGGGTGTCGTCAAAGATGGGCGCGTTAGTGAAGCTGCGCATGGAAAAATTGTCCAGCCACTTTATGGGGCAGGGAAGATGGCGGCCGTTGGCTTCGTATTCGACGTGGATTCTGCGGGCGAACACTAGTCCTTTTTCGCCACGCGCAAATCGTGTCCCGTCATGTCGTTGGGTAGAGGGATACCTAACATTCCCAGAACCGTTGGTGAAATGTCGCGGAGGGAACCATCTGGCTTGAGCAAAATTTTATTGCCATTTGCCGCGATCACGATGAAGGGAACCGGATTCGTGGTATGCGCCGTGTGCGGGCCGCCGCTGACGGGGTCGATCAGCATCTCGGCGTTTCCATGATCCGCTGTGATTAAGATGGCGCCGCCTTTGGCGCGGACCGCTTTTTCAATGCGTGCCAGGCATCCATCTACCACTTCGACGGCTCGCACGGTTGGTTCGATCTTTCCGGAGTGGCCGACCATGTCGGCGTTGGCGAAGTTTACGATGATCACGTCGAAAACGCCGTCCTCGACCGCTTTGGCTACGGTTTCAGCGATGCCAGCTGCGCTCATCTCCGGCTTCAAGTCGTAGGTCGCGACTTTTTGCGACGGAACGACGATGCGGTCTTCTCCAGGGAAAGGCTTCTCTACTCCGCCGTTGAAGAAGTAGGTGACATGCGCATATTTTTCGGTTTCAGCTACGCGCAAGTTCCGCAGATTTAGTTCGCCCATCACGTTGGCGAGGAGGTTATTCATCGACTCCGGTGGGATGACTACAGGCAAGCTGTAATTTTTGTCATACTGCGTCATGCAGACATAATTCAAATTCGCGGGAACTTTATCGCGAGGGACTGTCACGTCGAGATCGTCGGCGCCAGGGAGGTCGCGTCCCGCCTGGGAGTTGATGCCGCTGTTGCGGGTTAGAGCGCGGGTGATTTCTCGGACGCGGTCGGCACGGAAATTGAAGCAGATACAGGAATCGTTATTACGAATCCGTGCCACCGGTTCGTTGCGTTCGTCGGTGCAAACGAAGGGGACGATAAATTCATCGGTAACATTTTTGTTGTAGGAGTCCTTCACGCCTTGCACCGGGTCGGCATACCTTCCTCCTTCACCGACGCCGTTGACCATTGCTTGAAACGCTTTGTCGATGCGCTCCCAGCGCAGATCGCGATCCATGGCGTAGTAGCGCCCGCTTACGCTGGCAATTTTGCCGACGTTGTATTCGCGCATCGTCTTCTGCAAAAGCTCGAGATATCCCGCGCCATTGGTCGGCAGGGTGTCGCGGCCATCCATGATCGCGTGCACGAAGACCCGATTGACGCCGTTCTGCTTCGCCATCTTCAGCAGCGCGTGTAGATGAGTTTGATACGAGTGAACGCCGCCATCCGACAGAAGTCCGAAGAGATGAAGTTGGCGGGAATCCAGTTGCGCATTGTTCATCGCCGCCAGCAGCACGGGATGCTGATAGAACTCGCCATTCTGAATCGTCAACTCGATGCGGGTGCTGTCCATGTGAACGATACGTCCCGCGCCGATGTTGAGGTGGCCGACTTCGCTGTTGCCCATCTGTCCGTCAGGCAGGCCGACGAAGTGTCCGCTGGTATGAATGAGCGTGTTCGGATATTCGCGCAGCAGTCGGTCATAGGTTGGCTTGCGGGCGAGCGCGATGGCGTTGGCCCGGGTTTCAGCGCGGTATCCCCAGCCATCGAGGATGATCAGGACGAGCGGTTTGGGACGGGTCATTTGCTCAAACGAATGACCGGAGTGGGTGTTCCCTCGTCGAAATGGCAGTGAACGGTTTCCCTGACGTTTACTTTTAGCTCATCCATGGTGTCCGCTTGGGTAAAAATAGAGTGACCCAGCGCGCGCGCCTCATAGCCACGTTCCGACGCTTCATGGACTGCAAAGATAATCTCGGTTTTCACGCCAACTGGATTATACAAAGATGCTGTAAGTTTCGGAATGATTAAACCAGAGTTGCTCACCAGATTATTTCGACGGGATATTTTTTAAAAATTCGGTCAGCGGTGATGATTGGCCAGTTTTCCTTCATGCTCTGTGCAATGAGAATGCGATCGAACGGGTCGCGATGATGCAAGGGAAGGCGTTCCAGAGCGAGCAGATGGTCAATGCTAATGGAGAGGGTTTCGATTCTGTTCTCAGCCATTCGGCTAAATAAGTACGGACCGGCAGGCTGGGGAAACTTCAGCTTGCCGGACTCCACTTTGATGAGAATCTCCCAGATGCTTGCAATACTGAGCGCCAGACGGTCGCTGCCGGCAAAAATGTCGCGGGCATGATGAGACATTCTTGGATCTCCAGCTAGAGCCCACAAGAATGCATGGGTGTCTAGAAGGGCCTTCATTTCTGGAAAACAGGTCCATTATAAAAAAGGTCTTCAATATCGGGATCGGGATCATTGAAGTCGTCCGGGACGATGAAATCACCTTTCGCGCTTCCAAAGATTCTCTTTTTCAGCGACTTTTTCACCGGCACCAGCTTCGCGATCGGCGTTCCGGCCTTAGCAATAATGACCTCTTCCCCCATCGCAACCCTCTGCAAGAGACGAGAAAGGTTCGTTTTAGCCTCGTGGATGTTAACTTCCATAAACCTATTCTAGCTAAGTCCTAGACTAAGTCAAGTATACAGTTTTCCACACTCTTGCGAGTTTATAAAGTATCGTAAGTTCTTGTTAGCGTTGCTGCGTGAAAACTCAGGGCGAGCGCGAAATATAATTCCAAGCAATCGGTTGCACCGAGCATTTAGGAGGCGAATGTCGATCAGCGAATTTTAGTATCTGAATTTGACCAGGAGATAATGAAGACTCGCACCGCTTTGGAGCGGGTTCGCGCCGACCAAAAAGATTTTGTGCCCCATGAAAAGTCAATGCCTTTGGGCCGTCTGGCCTCTCATTTAGCCGAGCTTCCCGGTTTTGGATTCAGCATCCTAACCACTCCGGAAGTCGACTTCGGCAAGGGAGAGTACAAGCCTTTGGCGTTCGAAAGCCCAGCTGAACTTGAGTCCGCCCTGGAAGAGGGCGCGGGCAAGGTTCGAGAAGCTCTTCAGAACATGAATGACGAAACTTGGGGCGGAGAATGGAAATTGAGTTACAAGGGAAAGCCTATTTTTCAGGGCTCGCGTTTTCTGGCTTACCGGCAGATGTTCCTAAATCACCTCGTTCATCATCGCGCGCAGTTGGGAGTGTATTTACGTCTGACGGGAAAAGCCGTACCCTTGACGTACGGGCCATCGGCGGATGACAAGCTGGGGTTCTGATTTGTTTTCCGAACCGGCAAAATGCCTGGTGCTATCTCAACGCTTTCAACCCCAAGAATCTCGCGGAATGTCCCAGCTCTTCTTCAATTCTTAGTAATTGGTTATATTTCGCAATGCGGTCGGTGCGGCTTGCCGAGCCAGTTTTGATCTGTCCAGCGCCGGTGGCGACGGCTAGGTCGGCGATGAAGGTGTCTTCGCTTTCGCCGGAGCGATGGGAGATGACCGACGTGTATCCATTGCGGCGCGCGAGATCGATGGCGTCGAGGGTCTCGCTCACCGTGCCGATTTGATTGACTTTAATGAGGATGGAATTTCCCACGCTGCGATGGATGCCCTGTTGCAGGCGTTCGGTGTTGGTCACGAAGAGGTCGTCGCCGACGAGTTGGATTTTTTCGCCGACTTCTTTGGTCAGCAGTTTCCAGCCGTCCCAATCATCTTCGGCAAGGCCGTCTTCGAGCGAGACGATGGGATAGTCATTGACCCACTTCGACCAGAACGCCACCATTTCTTCGGAGGTCTTGGCCGACTTGTCGGACTTCTTGAAAACGTATTTGCCATCTTGATAAAACTCGCTGGCCGCAGGATCCAGGGCGATGGAAATTTGCTCGCCGGGTTTGTATCCTGCCTGCTGAATGGCTTCGAGCACGACTTCGATGGCTTCGACGTTTGACTTCACCGAGGGCGCGAATCCCCCTTCATCGCCGACGGCGGTGTTGTATCCCCGCTTCTTCAGCACGCCTTTCAACGTATGGAATACTTCAACGCCCCAGCGGAGAGCTTCCGAAAAAGTTTTAGCGCCGACCGGCATGACCATGAATTCCTGGAAGTCGACGTTGCTGTCGGCGTGCGCGCCGCCATTCAAAATATTCATCATCGGCGTGGGCAGGGTGTTCGCTCCGGTGCCTCCCAGATAGCGATACAGCGGCACGTGCTGACTGGCGGCCGAAGCGCGCGCGGCAGCCATGGACACCGCGAGGATGGCGTTGGCTCCGAGGCGTCCTTTATTAGGCGTGCCGTCGAGCTCGACCATTTTTTTATCAATGGCGCGCTGCTCGGAGGCATCCGCGCCCGCAAGCGCTTTGTTGATTTCGCCATTTACGTTTTCGACGGCTTTGAGCACGCCCTTGCCGAGGTAGCGTTTCTTGTCGCCGTCGCGCAGTTCGACAGCTTCATGCGCACCCGTGGACGCGCCGCTGGGGACGATGGCCCGGCCTTTGGTTCCGCAGCTTAACGTGACTTCGGCTTCGACCGTGGGATTGCCGCGGGAGTCGAGGACTTCGCGCGCGTGGATGTGGGTGATCTTGGACATGAGTTCCTCTGCTTCGATTTTTATTTAGGAAACTTGCGATTATAACAGTGTGCCCGCGAACGCCCGATCCGTAGCGCCTTAAACTTATTTAAAAAATAAATTTCATCTCGACCTTAAGGAGGCCGGCTGTCCCTAGGCGGGCATAGCGGGAATAGAAATTACAGCTTGCTCAAATAATCCAGGATGTCTGGTTGATTCCAATCCACCGGGCCGATGAATTTGCGGCGAACGATGCCGTTGCGATCGATGATGTAGGTTTCGGGAAATTTGAAAGTGCCATATAGATTGTTGCTCTTTTGATCCGCGTCGCGCACCGTTAACAATGAAACGTTGTGATCTTTCAGGAAGCGGCGATAACTGCCTTCGTCGGCGTCCACGCTTACCGCCAAGACAGTCACACCCTTGGCTTGCATCCGTTGCTGCATCTGCATCAGCGACGGCATCTCCTCGACGCATGGGGGACACCAGGTCGCCCAAAAATTCAGCACTATGAGCTTGCCTTTAAGTTCATCCAGGGAAACTTTGCGGTCGGAATCCTGGATGGTGAACGGCAGTGCTGGCCGGCCGATCAGCGGGGGCTGGGAACTGCTGTAGCACCCGCTGAAGATTAGGCACACAGCCAAGAGGGAAGCGGTTTTCACAAAGCTATAATACGATAACTACCTTATGCAGCCCCCCGAGGGAATGTCCCCAACAATTTCGATCATGGTGCCTGCGCGTAATGAGGAGGGTTGCCTGGCGCGGTGCCTGGAGTCTCTGGTGTCGCAAGCTGGAGTTAGGTTCGAAGTCATCGTGATCGATGATGACTCTACGGACCGTACCCGCGAGATTGCCGAATCGTTTTCCGGAGTGCGCGTGGTCGGGTCTCCCCAGTTAGAACATAATTGGACGGGAAAGAACAACGCCGCATTCGCGGGGGCTTCCCAGGCTCGCGGCATATGGTTTTTGTTTACGGATGCGGACACAGTTCATCGGCCCGGATCGCTGGCGCGCGCGCTCGGTGAAGCTCAGAAATACGGCGCTTCTTTGCTGTCCTATTCGCCGGAGCAAGAAGTAAGTAGCTTCTGGGAGAAGGCCGTAATGCCGGTGATTTTCGGCGAACTTGCGGCTACGTATAGTTCTGACGCAGTGAGCGACCCGGCGTCCCCGGCGGCCGCGGCCAACGGACAGTATCTGCTCGTTTCCCGCGAGGCTTACGACGCGGTTGGGGGCCATGCAGTCGTTGCTGCCAGCTTGCTCGAGGACGTTGAGCTCGCGCGCGCTGTGAAGCGTAGCGGGCGCAAAATTTATTTTCGCTATGGAGGCGATGCGGTTCGTACCCGCATGTATAGAAGTTTCGCTCAGCTTAAAGAAGGCTGGACGAAAAATCTCGTCTTGTTGTTTCCCTCGAGTATGACGTTGGCAGGTTTGCGATTGGCTGAATTTCTCTTGATCGCAAGCAACGCCATCGCAGTCGCCGTGCTAGAGGCTCGTGGCCAATGGGCATCCGTGGCCGCCCCTGTGGTGATCGCGATAATCCTCTATTCGCGTTTTCTGGCGCGAATCCGCAGAGCCCATTTTTCCTGGGATGCGAACGTGTTTTCGATTTTAGGATTGCCGTTGTTTTCATATATGTTGTTGCTCTCGAAGGTCCGCCATAAATCGGGCAACGTGACTTGGAAAGGCCGTAGCTATGGCTTATGTGGCGCGGACACTCCTGTCCGCGAGGGTTTGAACGTCCAAGGCGGCGGACAAAAGTGTCCGCCCCACATAAGCCGGCAAGGCTCGGTCGTTTAGATGGTTTATTTGACCCGCAAAACTGAATTCTCCGCGTCGCATTACTATCACAATCCCAATTTCACGCCGGAAGAAAATCAGCGCATCTTCGGAAAATGCAACAATCCGAACGGACACGGACACAATTACACCCTGGAAGTTACGGTGAAGGGTGAAGTCGATCCGCGCTCAGGATTCGTCGTGGACTTGAAGCAGCTCAAGGAAATCCTTAATCGTGAGGTGCTGGATGCCTACGATCATCGTTTTTTAAACAAAGAGTTGCCCGAATTTCTCAATCGGATTCCAACCACAGAAAATCTCGCAATCGCGATCTGGCAACGGCTGGCCACGAAATTGAAAGCGGCGCAACTCCATCGTGTGCGGGTCTACGAAACCCCCGACCTGTTCGCAGATTTTTACGGAGAAGCGTGAAAGCTTACCTCACCCGCCGCTACGTGTTTTCGGCCTCGCATCGGCTGCACAGCGAGCTGCTTTCTGAAGATGAAAATCGGGCCACTTACGGAAAATGCAACAATCCGTTTGGCCACGGACACAACTACGCGCTGGAAGTTACAGTCAGCGGACAAGTTGAAGAGCAGACTGGGATGGTGTGCAACCTAGCTGATCTCGATGGGTTCGTGAACCGCGAAATTGTCGCCCGCTTCGATATTCAGAATTTGAACATGCTCCCGGAATTCACCGCTGAAGTCCCTACCACCGAGAAGCTGTGCCTGGTCATTCACGATATTCTGCATCGCGGGTTTACTTTTGCTCATCTGGAAAAGGTGCGCCTTGAGGAAACCATGATGAATTCCTTCGAATACGCCGGCAGCGGAGAGTTGCGCAAGTGAGCACAGACTCGCGGAAGGCATCCCTCGAAAGCCCGACAATAACCAGCGCTTCGTTCGAGGATTTAGTCCACGAAATGATCGTGCGCCTCGGAGAAGATCCCGCGCGCGAAGGATTGGTGCGTACTCCCGAGCGGGTTCATCGAGCTTATGAGCATTTATTAAGGGGCTATAAAGAAGATGCAGACGCCATGCTCAAAGCCGCGCTCTTCACTGTGACCTACGACGAGATGGTCATTGTGAAAGACGTGGAGATGTTCAGCCTGTGTGAACATCATATGCTGCCGTTCTTCGGCAAAGTGCATGTCGCTTACATCCCGAATGGCAAAGTAATCGGACTTAGCAAAATTCCGCGCCTGATCGAAATTTTCTCGCGACGGTTGCAAATTCAAGAGCGCCTTACTACACAGATTGCCGAGACCATTCAAAATGCCATCGAACCGCAAGGCGTGGGCGTGGTGATCGAGGCGCGGCATCTGTGCATGATGATGCGTGGCGTGGAGAAACAGCATTCCGCCGCGGTGACATCGTCGATGCTCGGATGTTTCCGCACAGAACAAGAAACCAGAACTGAGTTCTTGTCCCTCATTTACAATCGCCCGAATGGAATTTAGGCCTTTGTTCGGCTGGCGCGAGCGACGTTTCCCGCTAGGGTCAAAACCAAGAGTCAAAGGCCGCGGACAAGAGTGTCCGCGCGACACGATCTTGGTACTTTTCATGCTAGCCTGCTGCGTTCAGATGCCCGCTCAGCAAGCTTCTTATCTGGGTTTTGATCGCAACGATTATCCCGGAGATCAAAATCTCCCCGCGCTGCACAAGACGTTTTCGTTTTCCGGCTACTGGCTGAATAATCCTCCGGGAGAAAAAGCGAATAGTTGGAGAGGAAAACGTCAGCAGCTCGATTCTGCGGGATTCGGATTTCTGGTGCTGTTTAATGGGCGTTTGTATGCAGAGCTGAAGTCAGTTGGGAACGCGGGTACCCTCGGCGCAACAGATGGGAAGGATGCGTCCGCAGCCGCTCACCGCGAAGGCTTCCCTGCACGCACGATAATTTTTCTCGATCAAGAGCAAGGTGGACGCATGCTGCCAGAACAGAAAGCTTACATCTATGCCTGGGTCGATGCAGTGAGCGCATCTGGTTTTCGGGCGGGAATTTATTGTTCCGGCATCGCCGCGAAAGACGATGGAAATATCGTTACCGCCGCGGACATCCGAAAGAACTCAGACGGACGCGACATAACTTATTTCGTTACCGACGACCAGTGCCCGCCATCACCGGGATGCGTAAGGCCAACGCATGTTTCACCAAGTAATAGTCAAACTTCATTCGCCGATGTCTGGCAGTTCGCGCAATCTCCGCGCAGGGCAGAATACACGGGAAAATGCGCGGCGACTTACAATCCAGATGGAAGTTGCTATGCCCCGTCTCTGGCAGAAAAAATCCATGTCGATCTTGACAGTGCGACCACTTCCGACCCGTCCCACGGGCGCATAAACTAGTCCCATGTCATTCTGAGCGCCTGTTCTTCTTCGTTCGTGAAGAAGAGCCCAAGTCGAAGGACCCCTGTAATTGTTGCGAAACTGTCCTGCAATTTTGGCTGAAAGCAGCTAACTGCCGGCCTATGACTAAAAAACTTTCTAGGGGCTTCGCCCATTCAATGGGAAGAGTGCCCGCTGCGCCACGGCATCGGTTTGCCGCGAGCCTCAGTTGCCACATGCAGTCTCTGCTTGCGCTTGTGCTCTTCACGGTGCACAATATTCCTCTAGTAACCACGGCGCTGGTTACTGGGCTGCACAAAAACTGCGCCTTTCACCGATACTTGGCATCTTATTAAGTGTTATGAAGGAGTAGCGGCTCCAACATCCCCGCCGGTTGGGCATCGCAGGATGCAGTGAACCGGCTGTAGCTGCTGAAGGCTTTCAACATCCCCGTTCCGGAAATTGCAGAGTCATTGGGGACCATCGCCAGGTATGCGTGTCCGGAGCTGAAAGCGTGAACGAATATGGCTACCGCAACTGCTGTCTGCAGTCTGGAAAATTATCTCGTCCTGCCCGACAACACCATGGACGAACGCATCGCCGCCGCCCGCAAAATTCTGGGCCGCGAATGCGTTATTCTCGGCCACCACTATCAGCGTGATGAGGTCATTCGCTTCGCCGATTTTCGTGGCGATTCCTACAAACTCGCGCAGCAGGCGGCGCAGGCGGGAGGCAAATACATCGTCTTTTGCGGCGTGCATTTCATGGCGGAAAGCGCGGACATTCTGAGCCGTCCCGGACAGGTCACCATTTTGCCTGACCTCAATGCAGGATGCTCTATGGCCGACATGGCTGAGATCACGCAGGTGGAGGATTGCTGGGAGAGTCTTGTTGGGGCGGGGCTGACTACCGAGTTTGGCGAGGGGATCACTCCAGTGACTTACATGAATTCCACTGCCGCGATCAAAGCGTTTTGCGGCGAGCGCGGGGGAGTGGTTTGCACTTCATCCAATGCAGGGGCTGCGTTTAAGTGGGGAATGCAAGAGCAGCGGACAGGAGTGTCCGCTCTACGGAATCAAAAGATTCTCTTCCTCCCCGATCAGCATCTTGGACGAAACACCGGGTACTCGCTGGGAATTCCTCTGAACGAGATGGTGGTTTGGGACCCTTATATGCCCAACGGCGGATTGACTCGTGAGCGTTTGCAGGCGGCTAAAGTAATTTTGTGGAAGGGCCACTGCTCCGTGCATCAGCGCTTTTTGCCGGAACATGTCGACAACGTTCGCGCGAAATATCCGGGAATTCAGGTGATTGTCCATCCGGAATGCCGCTGGGAGGTTTGCCAGAAAGCCGACGGCATCGGGTCGACAGAGGGCTTGCTCAGCATGATTCGCCTGGCACCTGCGGGGACAACGTTCGCCGTCGGCACCGAAATCCATCTGGTAAATCGCATGGGCAAAGAGTTCGCATCCGAAGGCAAGAAAGTAATCACGCTGAACGAATCGGGATGTCTGTGTACGACAATGTTCCGCATCTCGCCACAGCACCTGTGCTGGGTGCTGGAGAATCTTGTCGAAGAAAACGTGGTGAACCAGATTAAAGTGGAAGACGACGTAAAATATTGGGCCAAAGTAGCGTTGGATAGAATGCTGGAAATTAAGTAAGGCGTCAGTAGCCGTCGTCGCTGATCGTTTGCGAATTCTTGGCAACGATTGTCGCCCGCAAGGAATTCCAGTTGACCAAAGCCAAACCAACGAAGGCTATATTGCATTAGAATAAATAGGTACCCTTATGTCAGATCGAACTTTTACCCTCGAAGAAGCCCAGTCTCTACTTTCGGTTCTGGAATCTCTGCTGCGTACGGCCATTGACGGCAAGAAGCTGATCGAAGCCGTTGACCGGGAATTTCAGGAACTCGCTCATCGCGTTTTCCTTAGCGGAGGCCTTTTAGTCAACGTGGTCCAAATGGCCCGCCGCAAAGCCGAGCGAGAGAAGACGATCCACCGCGTCAAAGACGCCATGGCGGAAATCGATGCCATTGGAGTGCAAGTAAAAGACCTCGACATCGGCCTGTTGGACTTTCCGTGCGAAGTGGATGGCAACACAGTTTTACTGTGCTGGAAATTGGGTGAAACCGAAATTACCCACTGGCACGGCACTGACGAAGGCTTCGCCGGCCGCAAGCTAATAGACGAACGCATAGCCAAAGCGAAGCGCGCCAATTAATTCTGCGCCGCCGCCACCAAACAAGAAGCCCAATCGTAACCCAGTGGTACGTGCGCCGTGGCCAGAAGGCGAGCCATTTCTCGGGTGCAGAATAAATTGGTCTCGCAAAAAGCAGGGCTCTACAATTCATAAGTGTGCAATTGGGATGTAATTATCGTGGGCGGCGGAATCATTGGCCTCTCGCTCGCGATTGAGTTACGCAAGCGAAACGTTACCGTCCTGGTCGTCGAGCGCGGCGAGCCAGGGCGCGAAGCATCCCACGCCGCCGCCGGAATGTTGGCTGATACTGGTATTGAATCCTCACCGCTAAAGGTTTTAGCCTCAGCCAGCGCGCGAATGTATCCCGAGTTCGTTCATGAGTTGCAGGATGACTCTGGCATCGACTGCGATTTGCGGGATCATGGCACGCTGCGAATTACTTCGAGCGCGGAGTCTACTTCGAAGAAAATTTCCGAGTTCGAACCTCATCTCCCCACGTCAAATTCCTTCGTCGAATACGTCAACGAACGCAGCGTCGATCCGCGAGCGCTAACGTCAGCTGCGTTGAAAGTCGCTAAACATCGCGAAGTTGATTTTTTAACCGGATCGACCGCTCTCGAATTGCTGCTTTCTGACGGAAAGACTTGCGCCGTGAGGACCGGTAAATCGATATATTCCGCCCCTGTTGTCGTCAATTGCTTGGGGGCGTGGGCCGGGCAATTCGGTCCCGTGCCGCTACCGGTGCGCCCGGTGAAGGGGCAGATGGTGTGCATGCTCGGAGGGCCACCGCTGCGGCACGTGATCCGTTGTCGTGATGACGTTTATATTGTGCCGCGCAGCGATGGACGCATCATAGTCGGCTCGACTCTCGAAGAGGCTGGTTTCGATAAACGCACCAACCCAGAGATAGTTCTTCGATTGCGGGACGCTGCGGTAAAGATGGTTCCGGAACTTGCAGCAGGCCGGATACTGGAATCTTGGGCTGGACTGCGTCCCGGAACCTCGGACGACTTGCCAATCTTAGGATCAACGTCTATGCCGGGATATTTCGTGGCGACTGGGCACTTTCGCGACGGCATATTGCTGGCGCCGATCACGACGCAAGTGATGGCGAGCCTCATCTTGGGGAAGAATGGCGAATATGATCTGTCGCCGTTTGCGGCGGAACGTTTCGGGGAAGGGGGCCATCGGGAAGGGCCCGACTTTCATTCGGGCTGGTGACTCATTGTGACGCTTTTAGGGCACGGCATGAAGTCATGCAATTCCCGTAGCGGCATTGCATAATTTTCCCAGCGTTTGGAAATCCCGCCTCATTGTTGTCGAGCCTTCCGAAGTCAGATCCTGAAGCCGCACCCTCGAAATCCGAGAGGGACCTTCACATAATCTTCGCGCAGCGTTCGACCGCAACTCCGATATATTATTCTTCCGTCCTAGTTGCGCGTGAAAGGAACCCATGGCGTCCCCAGCAGTCGATTACGCTCGTGAAAATAAGCAGCGCTTCTTAGCTGAACTAAAAAATTTGCTTCGCATTCCCAGCATCAGCACCCTTACTGAACACAAATCCGACGTCCAAAAAGCCGCCGATTTCGTAGCTACCGAACTGCGACGCATCGGGATGCAGAATGTTGCCGTTATTCCCAGTGAGGGCCATCCGCTGATTTATGCCGACTGGCTGAATGCTCCAGGAAAACCGACCGCGTTGTGCTACGCGCACTATGACGTGCAACCCGCCGAGCCTCTGGATGAATGGATATCGCCTCCGTTCGAGCCAACCGAACGCAACAACAATGTCTATGCGCGTGGTGCGGTGGATGACAAAGGACAGTTATGGATGGAGATCAAAGCCGTGGAATCACTAATGCGTGGGCACGGCGGAAAACTTCCCATAAACGTCAAGTTCATCATCGAGGGAGAAGAAGAAGTAGGAGGCGAATCAATCGCGGCGTACGTGCGCAAAGAAAAGAACAAGCTCAAGGCGGACTTTGCGCTGGTGTGCGATACCGAACTCTTCGCGCCCAATCTTCCCACGCTATGCGTGGGGCTTCGTGGATTGGTTTACACGGAAATCATCGCCACCGGAGCTAAGACCGATTTACATTCGGGAATGTACGGAGGGGCCGCGCCCAATCCCCTATTCGGATTGATCGAGATCATCGGCAAACTCAAAGACGCGAAGGGCCGTGTTCTCATCCCGGGCTTCTACTCGAAAGTGAAAGCTCCGAGCGCGGCCGAGTTGAAAGCATGGAAGCGGCTCCCCTTTAACGAAGAGCATTATCGAAAAACCGAAGTGGGTTCGACCACGCTCACCGGTGAATCTGGATACTCGGTACTGTATCGCACGTGGGCGCGCCCGACACTGGAAGTGCACGGAATGCCGGGCGGCTTCACTGCTCCGGGTGCAAAGACCGTAATCCCGGCGAAGGCTTCAGCGAAGGTTTCTATGCGCCTGGTTCCCAATCAAGATCCGGACAACATTCTCACCCGCTATAAGAACTATGTTGCAAAGCTTACTCCCAGAGGGATCCAGACAACGATTAAAGTCTGGAGCAAGGGGCCGGCGTGCGTGGTGGGGACAGACAATAAATTTGTGAAGGCCTCCACCGAAGCTATGCGCGATGTCTTCAAGAAAGACACCGTATTCATACGCTCGGGTGGCTCTATTCCGATCGTCACCGATTTTCAGGACGTGCTGAAAATCCCTTCGGTCATGATGGGCTTTGGATTGCCGGATGACAATCTGCACGCGCCGAACGAAAAGTTCCACATCCCGAATTTTCATCGAGGCATCGAATCGATCTGCCTATTTTTTGAAAAGCTGGGAAGGTAGAAGACGCAATCGGAAATCTTAACGTGGGATTGGCGCTTCGAGGGATCATTGTCGAATTTGCCGTTCTCTTTTCCAGAAATTAAAAACCGGAGGAAAAATGAACTTCTCGCCGCTGGGGTTAACGCCGCTGATCCCCGTTTTTGACATGCCAAGGGCACTTGCCTTCTACCGGGATTTGCTGGGCTTTGCTGTAGTTTCCGCCTCCCCTGAGGTCGAGACAGCTGAGGGCAGGTTCTCTCACTGGATGTGGCTGCGATTTGGGGGAGCAGAGATCATGCTGAACACTCAATATGACTCTAATGAGCGTCCGCTGCAGCCTCCAGAGAAGAGATCCAAAGATGCTGTGTTTTACATCGGTTGCTCCGATGTCGAGCTTGCTTATAAGGAACTATCGGCGCGAGGCTTGAATGCTGAGCGCCCGAAAGTGGCAACTTATGGGCTGAAGCTCTTCAGTGCAGAAGACCCTGATGGCTACACGATCGTTTTCCAGGAAGTGCCTTAGCCCACGAATTATCTTTGCAATGAGTCAGGTGGCGGCGCATCCGGCCTTGCTACTTTATTTCGATGCCTACAAATATGGTTGGGGATTCAGGTTCGGAATTACTGCTCAGGTTGCGGAGGCGGAGGCCCGGCAGGCGCAGCCTGGGGCTCCCCAGAATCGGCCTGCTCCGGTGGCATCGGCGGTTCAAAAGCTTGAGCGGGCTGTCCGGGTTCGGGCGCGGACTGCGCAACCGCGGGTTGAGCTACCCCGCAAGGGGGATAGACGACCGCTTCAGCAATTCCGCCCTGCTTGGGCGTGAGCACGACTCGCCGAATGCCACCCGGGTCTCGTTCGGATCCGATCACAATAAAATTGAAGTGCGATCCATTTAAGAGTGACGCCAAAACTTCTTTGGGAGGAGCTGGCCCAATACTGGTAAAAACCTGTTCTGACGCGGCAGCGGGAGGAATCTCGATTTCCGCGCCGGTGCGCCGGTGTACTTCCGCCAACACCTCGGACAAATTGGCCTTGATTGATCTGATGCTAAGCAGTCCTTTTTCGAAGGTCACAGTCACTGGAGGTTGGGGGACAGATGGTTGTGGGACCGCCGCTTGAGGAACCGGCGGCGCTGACGCAAAACTTACCGGATGCAATTGGCGTTGCGCCTCAGGTTTCTTTGGAGGAATACTCTCGGGCCGCTCAATGGAAATAATGGTTTCCGGTTTTTCCTCGGCACCGTTCTCGTTGGGAGCGGCCTTCACTTGTGCCGCTTTAACAGGGCCGCCGACACCGAATTTAATCACCACAGTATTCCCGTAGGGGAAAACCTGATATGGCTGCGACGCATTCATATCAAACACAATTCGCGTGACGGGCGGTTTGGATGAAAAAAGCCCGACTCTCGCGCCCTTCACTTCCCCGCGATTGATGTCGAGATTGCGCAGGCTTTTGGCAGGAGTTGCGCCGGGAAAATCCAGGATCAGTCGCTCGGGATTATGGATTACCTGGGTCTGAGGGTTGACCGGTCCACTGGCGGAAATTTCGAGCTCCAAGGCGCTGCCTGCAAGGAGAGAAATTCGCCGGATGGTGGGAGCGCTAGAGTCCTCGGCTTCCACGAGCGACACGCTCGGGAACAATGCCAAGCTAGCCACGGCAAGAATTAAATGATTTGCAAACCTTCGCATACGCCAGAATAAATGTTAGCAGGACTGAAGCGGGCGTCGAGGAACTTCGGTAGTTGTACCACGAAAACGGAAAATAGAAAGTACAAAACTTGTGCCACCTCTAATAGGCCTTGTGTGCCACACGAACAAAACCGATTTATTTGACGGATGTAGGGTTCTTTTAGTCGGCTATGGGAATCGGCGCGGCTACGCCGAAAATCATTACGGCAGAGAGGTGTATGTGTCTACAGCTTCCGCGAGCTTCGAATGAAGCACTACGCGCGATGGTTTATAAAAACTTAGGACCGGGTGCGGCGAGCAAATTTCCATCCCATCAGTAAAGCCGCCAATTCAGCAGCGATGAACTCCAATGTAGCGGGTTCAGGAACTGAAGTAGGTCCGGGTGCAGGGTTTGGGCCTGGGCTGGGTCCGGGTCCGGGTCCTGGGCCAGGTGCTGGATTTGGATTAGGACCAGGGATCGGACTCGGGTTCGGACCGGGGCCAGGATTCGGCGTCTTTCCGCAACCAGTGCCCGTGCAACGAGCGCCGGGTGAAAGGGGTGAACCTAGAGGCAGAAATCCCGACGTGAGCGGATCGTATCCGGATGCAAGGGCAACAGCGCTCGGAGCCAACCCTGGCGCGGGCAATCCGGGTGCGGGACGAGACTCCAAGGCTGAATGAAAATTGTCCGGGAACGGAACCTTGGTAGAACTACCATCTACAGGATTATCAAGCTCTGACACCGATGGCTCTTCCGGCGAACTCTTCTTCTGCGGCAACACTGAGACCTGATTCGCGCAACGCGTACGCGCCGTAATCTTGCCGTCAGTGATCAGCTTTTCTCCGGCGTGTAGCGCCACTTTTTTGGTGGTCCAATAAACTTTGTCGCCAATGCGGTAAGAGAGATAAACCAGTTTAGCTTGCCGCAAATTGATTACTCGCGCCTTCTGAAAATCGAAGCCGTTGTAGTGCTCTGCAACTACAGGATCGTGGGCGCTTGCTTCGCGCAATTCTTCCTTAGTGAGCACGCCGCCGGGCACCACGGAATATGGATAAACTTCACGCGTTGATTTGGAGGGCGCCGCTGGATCAAAGATAAATCGCGTTAGCCATGAATCGTCGGTCTCGCTGACCTTCACCCATTGTGAATCGTTGGCGTCAGATAACAGCGAAAATGGATTGGTACTAAAACAAACTACCAAAGCGGTCACTGCGGAAACCGCCAGCAAAGCCAGCAAGAGGAACTTCTGGTGGCGGGCCTGTCTGCGTTGCGTACTGCTATGACGTTTCAAGGCAACTCCGTGGCACTATCGCAGTCTCCGCGAATTATAGAGAGTCTGCACCCCTACATCAGCAATTACATTTCCACAGGGGAGCACGGAAAGTTACTGATAACAATGAGACGGAAGAGATGGCGGGGAATAGCAATGGCAAAGACAGTGGAAAATCACTTGCACATGGAATTTTCGTGGACAAGTCCAAAACGGGAAAGCCTTTGCTTAATCAGTAGTAGTATCCGGCTGGAAAAACCATCCCTAATGCCGAAGTTCCTGAACGTAACCGATTGTATCCAGGGAATAGAATAGGGGGCTTCCGTTTTGCTTCCGACCTGACGAGGGCGATAGAGATGCTTCGGCTTCCCCAACCGGCTCGCATCAAGTGGCCTATATAAACTTTAAAGTTGGCTGCTTGAAATTCCCCAAGCTGGGGAAGATCGACGGCAAGTCAGCGCTCTGCACCCCGAACCATTGCGCCAGGGTCGCGCCGTATTGGTCGAGTGAGGTGGTTGGAATCCAGCGGCCTTCCGTGGTCGCGTCGTCCGGGCCGCCGAGAACCTGGGTTGGAAACGTTCCATAGAAGTCGCTGCCCTTTACCGATCCGCCCATAATCAAGTGATGGCTCCCCCAGGCATGGTCGCTGCCGGCGTTGCTGTCGGGCTCGAAGGTGCGCCCGAAGTCCGACATGGTGAAAGTCGTCACGTTTGGTGCCACGCCGATTTCGGCGGTCGCATTATAAAAGGCATTCATGGATTGGCTCATGTCCATATAGAGACTGTCTTGTTGCGGCAACTGATTGCTATGAGTGTCGAAGCCTCCAATGGAGACAAAGAAAATCTGTCGGGGTAGCCCCAAAGCCGCCCGCGCTTGGATGATTTGGGCAACTTGTTTGAGTTGGCCTCCCAACCCGGAATTGGGGAATACTGTGACGAGCGGTTTGTTGGAGGCTATTGCCGTGGCCAGTGTTTTCCCGTCTTGCAAGGCGTTGCTGGTAGTCGCGCTCGCCGATTGAATGAGTGAAAGTCCGGTATCAAAGGTCAACAGGCTTTGTAGCGCAGCCATGCGGGCGTTGTCTTCGGTTGATCCATAAAAACCCGAAAGAGGTTTGGTGGGGTCGCCGCTTGATTCGATCGACCGCACCGACAATCCTTCGGCAAAAATGTTTGTACCCGCCAACGAAATCGCCACCGGAAAATTTCCGCCATAGATCGATTGGATTTTATCCGCAACGCGGCCGCCCCATCCCGTTTGTCCGGTGGCGGTCAGACTGGCAGTCTGCATTTGCGCCTGCTGATCGGCGTGCGAATAGAGATTGGAGGGTAAGGCCGCTTGTCTTTTTTCATACTGGTCGCGGGTGGTGGGCTGCACCAGCGTTCCTACATTGGCGAGGAGCGCGAGCTTCTTGCTGTTGAACAGTTGCTGCATTTCGACAAACCGAGGATGGAATCCAAATGGCGTTCCGATGCTGGGCGGAGTTACCGACAACAACTGGTTCTGCGGAAGCGCGAGGCTGGCGCGAATCTTGGAGTAGTTGGCATAGCCCGCGGTGTCAAACGGCACGATCATATTGTTGGCATCATTCCCGCCAAACAGAAAGACGCACACCAGCGCTTTGTAATCTGTCGAGGTTTGCGCCAGAGCGTTTACCATTCCCAGGCGGCTGAAGCTGGCGGCGGCCATGCCTGCGGCTGCGGTGCAGCATGTGTTTCTTAAGAAATCGCGTCGTGACATTCGTCGCATGGTGTTCTCCTGATGATTCTCGATTTAGAAAGCTGTCATCCCGATCGGAGCGAAGCGAAGTGGAGGGACCTGCTTCGCCGCTCACAGGTTTAGTGCTCCACTTGAAATTGCGATGAGCTGCCTACCAGGTACAGTGCCGCCTGCGTTCTGCGCTTCGTATCGGAGATCGTCGACAGGGTGCTGACCAAGGTTGTCCGCATTGAGTCTGACATCTGACCGTGCAGCATCACTCCTGAAACCTGATCCAGCAATTTGTTTACGTCTTTTGCAACTCCGGTATAGGAAGAGATATCTGTCTTGGTGTTGCTGCCGATGCTTCCATAGACCAGCGAGTTCACGAAATTGATTCGGGCAATCGTGGTGCTGGTATTAAGGATTTTGAATTCAGGGGCAAGAATCTGCGTCCCCGGTATCACGTAATTGGGCGGATAAAAATTGAACACGGTCGACGGATTGAAAGGTTCCTGTCCCATGAGGCCAGCCGTATAGCTATAGTTGTCAGTCCCGTTCGTGGTCGTATTGAGAGCGCGCATCACGTTCAACATGTGGAGCAGCGGCTCTTTCAGGTGTCCATCTCTGGATTGCACTTGCGTGGGATCGTCCCCTCTCCGTGCTTCGGGGTCCATCAGTATTGCCGTGATTACAGCCTTCAGATCTCCGCGCACTCCGCTTCCGTTGTCGGCAAACACCGCTGATATTCGCGACACATAATCAGGACTGGGATCACTTGCCACCAATTTCTGAATAAGTTGTTTCGAAACAAACGGACCCACGTTCGGGTGATTAAAAATGTTTTGCATCGCGGCATCGAGGTCGCCTTGCGTGGTACCCCCGCCGGAGAGTGTGACGCCGTTCAGCAACAGCTTCGATCCGCTGTCATGATGTTGATCGAACGGAATCATGGGACGGCTGTAATATTGCGGATCGTAAAACTTTGCCGTTTTGCCCGGTTGCGCGGGATAGGTCCAGCCGGTGTAGGTGTGGGCGAAACCCTCGATCGTGTCCTGGGTGTAAGTCGGAATCGGATTTCCGGTTCCGTCGAGTTGTACGCTGCCGTCGGGATTCAGTTCGGAAAGCCCGATGGTGAACAATTGCATAATTTCGCGAGCATAATTTTCGTTAGGCGCGCAGGACGCACATCCGTCGTTATTGGCCATGTCCAGGTAATTTCCCATCGCCGGACTCAGCGTCACATCTTTCATCAGCGTCTGGTAATTTCCGAAGGCGTCTTTCTGCATCATGTTCGTCCACAACACGAACGCGTTGGGATCGTTGATTTTGGTGCGGGAAATTACGAATATCTCTGACAGTGCCGACGCCACTCTTTGCCGTAATTGGTCCTGTCCCTGAAGCGCGTTAGCGAAGAAGCGCTCTTGTACAAACGACATATCGTCCTTCGGTGCCGGGGGAGGATAGGTCGATGGAGTAGCGCCGAATTGTTCGGTCAAAAAGTCTGCGAAACCAATTTGCTTGACGTGATCGACCAACGCCGAAGTCGGCCCCCAGGTCGATTGCTCCAGAAAGCGAGCCGCAGCCATGGCATTCACCGGCACAAATGCTTTTTCAACCTGCACGATCATGCCCGCCGAGGACACCGATCCGGGATCGGGGTTCTGCACCGAAACTTGCTGACTTCCAAGTTCGGCTTGGGTTGCGGTTCCGGTTGCGGTCAATTGTGTAGAAGATACAAATGTCGTGGGGAGCAGCGTCCCGTTAAACAGAACTTGAGCCCCGTTCACGAACTCACTGCCTTTCACGGTCAAAGTGAAATTGCCGACTTGCAACGACGCGGGAGAAACCGATGCGACCATTGGGACCGGATTTTCCAGATTGATGGTCGCGGTGCCGGAAGTCGATGACCCATCCGAAGTGGCGGCGGTGAGTTGCACGGCTGGAGGAGAGGGGAGGGTTGCGGGTGCCGTGTATAAACCGTTCGCATCGACGGTGCCCAGGGTCGCGTTTCCGCCGACCATTCCATTCACGGACCAGATTAATGTTGAGGTCCCTGCGGCGGTGCTGCTGGCCTGGTGTCGGCTGGCCTTCGCATGGTTTCCACCTATGGGGGATCTCTGCGACCCCGTGGAAGTCGAGCCCGCGTTAGTGGTTGATGATGTAGTCGTGTTGAGGTTCGCGGCAAATTGCTGCTGCGTCCCCGCCCTGAGTTGCACGGTCGCGGGTGTTACGGCCACCTCCGATTGAGTGGGGGTGGTTGGAGTGGAAGAGGTACTGCTATTGACGGCGCTGCACCCGGATAGCATCGCGATCGCGAGAGATAGGACAGCGCCTGCGATGGCTCGTCCGGCGCGCTGGTGGCTGAGTTTCATCTTCTTCCCTTTTGGTCTGGCTTCTTGTTCAAACAGGCAGGAGCGAAGGGTAGAACAGCGAGTTGTCCGGGGACAGGTCTCCCAAGTCCAATTCGGGAATGTCAGATCAGGACAATTCCCGATCTGGAATGCGCCATGAAATTAGCGGCGGATGCTCGGAAAGAAATTCGCTAAAGCCGCAACCTAAAGTTCACTTAAGTAATGAACTTCTGAGTGGCGCAGACTCATTGGGGCACTGCGGCCTGTTCTCGCCCGTCCACTGTAAAGTCCGGGTCAGCAATTAGTGAGCGTGGTGGAAGTAAAACATGATTCCATGAACGATAAATCCTATGGCAAACCAAAATATTGCTTCGAGGATTCGTTTTGTCGTCGGTGTCATAGCGGCCCTCCGTTTTACGCGCGCTGAGAATAGAAATTAATTTCTTTCTCCTCCGCCATGATTGGTGCGGCAAAGCTTGCAGTAAGTCGGAGGCTCGCTGCTCTCCACGATATGTCTTATCGGCTTCAGGGTGCGCAGGTAAGCGAAGATCGATTTCAAATCGTCATCTGTCATCCCGCCATAAAATTCGTAGGGCATGATGGGACTCAGCGGCCGCGCCCCTACGTATCCTGTATGGATTGCTTTGATCAACAAGTCTTCGGTGTAGTAGCTGATGCCGGAGGGGTCGGGCGTGATGTTCGCGCTGGTGGCGGTTCCCCAAGCACTTTTGAAGAAATATCCTCCGGAAAATTCCATGCCCTTAACCGGCGCGCCTCTGACGGTTGGAGTATGGCAGTCCCCGCATCCGGCCATGGTGGCGAGATATTGTCCATACTGCACCCGATCAGTGGGGTCAGGAGAGTTGACGGCACCAGTTAGCGGTTCGGGAGCCGATCGAATCAAATACTTCACCGGGAAAATAATATCGCTCGAAGGAAGAGCATGGACTACAGGAGGCAGCGACCTGATGTACACCACTACGGACGCGAGGTCCTCGTCCGACATGTGTTTGTAAAAGCCGTAAGGCATCATGGGGAACAACGTGCGACCATCGTGTCCGATACCTTCGCGGATAGCGCGCGCCAGTTGATCGTCCGTCCACGTGCCTGACCCGGTCTGTGTGTCACGGGCGAGATTCGGCGCGACGATCCGCCCCGGCAGTCCGTCGAATGGCATCACCTCTCCCGCGCCTTCCATGCCTGGAATCACCGGAGCGCCCGGCTTGCTGGCATCATGTTCGGAATGGCAGTCCACGCAGGCTGCCATGTGGTTAAAGATGTAGCGGCCGCGGTCAAGGCGCTGCTGCGTTCTTTCAAATTGACGAGAGGTTAGAGGACGAGTTCTGGGACCAATGAAGGGACGCCATCCAATGCTTAGAGTGATGGCAGTTGCGAGAATGGCGACAAGAACGAATACTGCGAGAAGAAGAAATTTTTTGACTAGTCGCACGCGCCAAGCCTCCTGCCCAAGTTCAATTTTTTAATTCAAGGTCGGAGATGAGTCAATGCCGTGCTTCAAAGTGCGCAGCAAAAAGCAGGTCCCCCACTGTGGTCGGATGACAATTTTCAAATAAAACGTGTCATCTCGACCGTAGCGAAGAGCAGTGGAGAGACTGCTGTTTTCAGATGTTTCAGCTAAACCTGTTTAGTGCTTCTTGTTTTTCGTTTTCTTTGATTTAAACTTTGCGGGCTTTGACGCTGCTGGCTTCTCAATCTTGGTCTTCGCCGTGGGCTTGATTAATTTTTTTGCTGGTGGAGCTGCCTTTTCGACCTTGCGAGGTGGAGTGGGTGATGGGGCTTTCGCCGCGGGCTTCGCAGCCTGGGTGGTTGGAGATGCAACGATCGGCGGCGGCGCTACCACTGCACTTTTGCCCTTCTTTTTACTTTTCCCAATCTCTGCTTGCACTGCGGGCGCAGTCTGCGCCCCGGCACCCGAGGCCTTCGCTCCACGCCCACGTTTCGTTGGAGGCGGTGGGGGTGGTGGCGGCGGGGGAGGCGCCAGCGGTTTCAGGAATTTCATGATTTCGGTATGCGAGCGCAGCTTCCCATCGAGCAGCAGCATGAAAACTTCGTTGGCGATTTTGGGATACTCCACCATCTGCGGGGTAATCCTCAGCTCAGTCATCTCCATTAACGGAACTTTTTGCTGCACCTGCCGCCACTTGGTGAAAAAGTTCTTGATCCGTTGCGTTACTGCCTGCTGACGCGAAGTGATGGAGAGAAACAACACCATCTCCGGCGACGCTTCCGATAACAATTTCCAGGTACGTGACGGAGTAGAAGCTTCTTTGCTGGTGAGCCGTTTGGCCAGCGCTTTGGCGTTGTCTTCAAGGTCGCGCCACGCTTCTACCAGGTCTTTGCGCGGTATCAGACGCTGAATTTCAGAGATGTCCTTGTCGTTCAGTTTTGCGGTGAGGAAATACAACACGGCTGCGGCAGGGTCAGTGGGATACCCCAAACCGCCCATCAACTGCCGCGTCTTTCCCAACTCAGAAAGCCCGTCCGTATCGGCCTTAGCGACTGTCCAATGCTGATTCAGTATTTTTAGCCACTGTTCTTTTTCGAGTATTTTGATGATGTTGACCGGATCATCCTCATACGCCAACTGCTCGATCTCGCGGCCAATCGCCTTCGCGGTGATGTATTCGATGTAGTTGTTTTCTTTGGCGGATTCGAACCGGGCCTGCGAGCGCTCTTCCATCGGCCAATTGAACCGCGCTGCGAAGCGCAGTGCTCGAATCAAACGGGAGGGGTCCTCTACGAAGGCGTAGTTATGCAGGATCCTCAGGACTTTCGCTTCAATGTCGGCCGCCCCGTTAAACGGGTCCATTAACAGCCCGCGTGAGCCTGGATTCAGCGATAAAGCCATCGCATTGGCAGTAAAATCACGCCGCCGAAGATCCTCAATAATGGTGGCAGGCGCAATTACAGGCGGTTTGCCCGTCTTTTCATAGCGTTCGGTGCGCGCGCTGCTAATCTCGGCGCGAACACTTCCCGGCAACACCAGATATAGTGTCTTGAGATCGTCGTCCGCTCCAGAGACGGTTGCTCCGGCGCGCTCTAGTTCCTTCTGCAGCTTGAGGGGATTGCCCTGGGCGGTGAAATCTAGGTCGCGAATGGGGAATCCGCTGATAATGTCCCGGACAGCGCCCCCGGTCAAGTAAATGTTCATCCCCGCAGCGCGGGCAATGTCCTGTACCACCGTGACGCCGCGTTGCTGGTCCGGCGTCAGCCGGATTTCCATCGTATAAATGTAATCAGCCATGCGTTATGGGCGGGATTCCGGCGTAAATCACTCTAACCGCTATACTTATAGCAATAATGAACGATGCGGCAAACTAAAGAAAATAACACACCGTTGTCGTTTTGGCTACTACCAACGGTATATCGGCGAATTTAACGTCCAAAATGAGAGAATCAAGGCAGACTGGCTTTGAACCCAGGCGGGGCTGATCACTGGCCCGGACTTGCCACGAAGTTTTCCACAATCATGCCATCCACCCACAAAAAGGTCGTCGTCCGGAAAATGGATCGCGACACCATCAACGGATTCGTCGCGCCCGGCAATTTTGTGAACGAGGGCAAACTCGAGCTTCTGAACACCGCCGGCAATGTGGTAAGCATCGAACTCAAAGATATTAAGGTTGTTTATTTCGTCCGCGAGTTCGGAGAAATCGAATCCGTAAATCGCAAAACTTTCACTACCCGCCCCAGGACCGAGGGTCTATGGGTGCGTTTGCGGTTTAAAGACAATGAAGTGATGGAAGGCATGATGCCGAACGATCTTTCAGTTAATACACCTGAGGGATTTCTGATTAACCCGCCTGATCTACGCTCGAACACTCAACGTATCTTTGTCCCCCGTAGCGCTCTGGATTCGCTGAACGTTTTGTCTGTGATTGGAGCATCTCGCCGCCAGCGGAAAAGCGCGTCCGATCTGAGACAAGTTCCTATGTTTGGCGAGTAGGCGCCCCTCTATAATCCTTGCATGATCGATGAAAATGATTTTCGCAAGCATGCGGAAAGCAAATTGGAAGCCTTGAAAAAGAGCTTGATGAAAGCCGAAGAGACTTCCGATTTGGAGGTAGAAGACCAGTCCGGCGCGCTTCATGTCTCGTTCGAGGATGGCAGTAAGTTCGTAATTTCGTCGAATGCGCCAGTTCGCCAGATTTGGATCTCCGCGCTGGCCACCAGTTTCAAGCTCGATTGGTCAGAACAGAATCGGGATTTCGTGCTTCAGAAAAGCGGCGAGGGACTGAAGCCGCTGGTCGCACGCTTGGTAAATGAAAAGTTGGGTGAAGAGGAAGTAACGCTGGGTTGAGCAGTGTCAGCTTGCGAAATCAAAACCGGGAAGGGCCCGACTTCCAGTCGGGCCCTTCCCAACCACCACAGAAGCGATTTTTAAGAATCGTGCCTTTCCAATTCGAATCAATTTTCCGCCTACCAAGGTCACCAAATCAAATCTCTGACTTTCTAAAAAACTCGAGTGTGCCTAAGTGTTTCCGTCTGCGTAGTCTGTATTTGTGCTGGGCTTCAACTTCTGCCTTAGGTGGGTGGCGATCTGCTGGCCGTGGAAGCGTCCATTCTCGATGAAAATTTCGTTGGTTCGCGAACCCGCGACGATTACGCCAGCAACATAAATTCCTGGCACATTCGATTCCAGCGTCACAGGATCGCATACCGGACGGCACTGCTCCGAAGAGAGCTCAATCCCCATCGCCCGCAGAAAATCGTAGTCAGGATGATATCCAGTCAAGGCAAATACGAAATCGTTTTTGACTTCAATGACACCCCCGGGAGTGCTAAGCACAACATGATCGGGAGCAATCTCTTGCACGCTGGTACTGAAATACGCTTTTATTTCCTGATTCTTAATGCGGTTTTCGATGTCGGGCAGAATCCAATATTTAATGTGGTTGTGCAATTTTGGATGCCGATGCACCAGCGTGACCCGCGCTCCGTGACGCCAAAAATCCAGGCTAGAGATAGCAGCTGAATTCTTGCCTCCAATCACCAGTACGTCGGTGTCAAAAAAAGGATGTGGCTCGCGGTAGTAATGAAACACCTTGGGCAAATCTTCTCCGGGAATTCCCAGATAATTTGGCAGATCGTAATATCCCGTCGCCACAATTAGTTTGCGCGCCTGGTAATCGTAGATGCGTCCGAGTCCGTCGCTGGTCGTGACCTGGAAGCCCTCGTCCACGCCGGAGACGGTTTCCACCTTTTGATATTGGCGGATCGGAAGCCGGTAATGCTCCGCGACTTTGCGGTAATACTCCAGCGCCTCCTGCCGCGTAGGTTTTTGATTGGCGGTACTGAACGGGATGTCGCCGATCTCAAGCAACTCTGGCGTGGTAAAGAAAGTCATGTTGGCGGGATAGTGGTAAATCGAATTCACCACACAGCCCTTATCGATCACGATAGATTTGAATCCCGCCTTCTGCGCCTCAATGCCGCAAGCCAACCCAGTCGGCCCCGCGCCGATGACCAATACATCCGATTGTGTTTCGGGACGCGAAAGCATTTCGGCTCGCGGTAGAGTGTCGGGAATTTCCTGGACGACCTCGGAGATCTGTTTTTCTTTCAAGGTGGAATTGATTCTACTGAAAAGGTGCCGCAGCGTCAGTGATCAGAGGATGGATTAGATGCGGGATTGCCGGTTTAAGCGACTGCACCTTTACTAAATGAATCGGCAGCTGTCTTCTCGCTGGGAAACACTTCGAAGATGGTCACTAGTTTAGTGACCTGCAGAAGATCTCCAACCCTTTGAGTTAGGTTAGCCAGCTTCAGCGCTCCGCCAGAGTTCCGCGCACTGGTGTAAAGTCCAACCAAAGTTCCCAACCCCCCGCTATCGATATAAGTTATACCGGAAAGGTTCAGCACCATATTTTTATGCGTCGATAGTAACTTTTTCACCGTATCGCGCAGCACCCCGGACTCTTCGCCAAACACAATGCGGCCAATGCAATCCACTACCAGAACGCTTTCGTTCAACATCCGGGTGCTAATTCGCAGCTGCATGGGGGCTCCTGATTGGCCAACTGCCAAATTCAAGTGGAAAGGGTACCGCTTGTGACAGCACTTCGCAAGGGCAATTAGCGATGCCATTGCATTCGAAAAAAGACTGCGCCCAATCACGTAAACAGCGAGGGTAGGCCGTTTCCAATCTGGTGCGCTCCCTACATCGGCAATTCTTGCGTGGTTGGGAATTGATGCTGCTCTCGTCCAATCTTGCCGTCGTATTTGGTGGACATTTTGAATAGCTCGTATCGTCCATCAGCAGCATATTTCCGGCAGCGGTCGCGCAGTTCGTGCATCTCCGCCGTCGGCAAAGGCCGGAAGTCCATTGCAATCGCCAGATTCTGGTCAAGTACTTCCATGGAATCAATGCCACTGATGGTGGTCGAAACGGGCAAGCTCATTGCGTAGCGCAAACCTTCGGTCGGAGTAATGGCGCCATGCTTGACCATCTCGCCGCTACCGCCCAAGCTCTTCATGCCAAGCGCAGCGATGCCCCGGCGATTGGCTTCTGGCAGAACCTGCGTCTCAAAACTGCGGAACGTCGCGTCAAAGCAATTCAGCGGCATCTGCACGGTGTCGAAGGGAAAATCGTGCGCCAGCATTTTCAGATGGATGGAGGGATCCTTATGCCCGGTGAATCCAATGAACCGCACCTTGCCTTGCTGCTTAGCCATCACAAGCGCCTCCGCGGCGCCATTTGGAGCGAAAATTAAATCTGGATCGTTGTCATAAACCACCTCATGGACCTGCCACAAATCGAGATGGTCGGTCTGCAACCTTCGCAAAGATTCTTCCAGCATTTTCATGGCGACCGTCTTGTCACGCCCGTGAGTGCATACCTTAGTCATCACGAAAGCCTGGTCCCGCTTGCCTTTCAAGGCGCGTCCCAAACGCTCTTCGCTCAGTCCATCGTGATATTCCCAGGCATTGTCGAAAAAATTAATGCCGTGGTCAAGGGCTTTGGAGACAATCTCCACGGCTGCTTGATCGGTTTCGGCCGACCCCAAGTGGTATCCCCCGATTCCCAGCGCGGAAACTTGCGCGCCGGTGCGGCCCAGGGGACGCTTCGGAACGCCTCCCGAAGAAGCGGAGTTTTGATTTTGCTGTGCCATGAGACCTCCGGGGATGAGCGGCGTCGCACCCAGAATTGCCGCACCCTTCAAAAATTTCCTTCGATTCAACTCGAGCTTCGAAGCCATGCGAACTCCTAAAATTGTTTCTCTGGAAAGGGATGCCCTGTATTCTGTTGCGCTCCCAGCATGTCTTTCACTTCCGATTGCTGAGTATCGAGCGGGAATCCGTGGGCCAGGCGCGCTTCCGGATTGTCGAACTTCAGTGATAGCTTATAAAGTTCAAACCGTCCGTCCGCTGCTTCCTGCTTGCAACGACTTGCGCAAAGAATCCATTTCCGCAGCGGACATGGGCGTAAAATTCTGGGCAATTCGCAGGTTCTGATGCAGCACGTCAAGGCTGTCCATCCCGGTAATCGTGGTCGCGACCGGCAGGCTCATCGCGTATCGCAACGACTCTTCCACGGTGATGACGCCCTTTTTGATGGCATCGCCATGGCCGTTTAGCGGTTTCATTCCCAGGGCTGCGATTCCCCGCTTATTCAACTCGGGTAGAACTTGCTGCTCAAAGCTACGAAATGTCGCGTCAAACGGATTCAAGGGCATCTGCACCGCGTCAAAAGCAAACCCAGTTTTCAGCATGCCGAGATGGACATGCGGATTCTGATGCCCGGTGAATCCCACGAAACGGACCTTACCGTCCTTCTTGGCTTTGGTTAGGGCCTCAGCAGCACCATTGGGACGAATAAATAATTCAGGATCATTGTCGAATGCCATGCCGTGGACCTGCCATAAATCCAGATGGTCGGTTTGCAGTCGATTCAACGATTCCTCCAGCATGTCAAGCGCCAGGGTTGCGTCCCGCCCGTGCGGACAGGTCTTCGTCATTAAGAAAACACGGTCGCGCCGCCCTTTCAAACCGGCGCCCATCCAAATTTCAGTCTTGCCGCGGCGGTATTCCCAGCAGTTGTCGAAAAAAGTGATGCCGCCATCGACCGCCTCTTGAACCATGCGGACGGCAGTTTTCTGGTCGGGTGCCTCACCCAGATGATGGCCCCCAAAGCCAAGGGCGGAAATCTTAACGTCAGCGCGGCCAAAGGAACGCAGCGAGATGGAACCGGTAGGAGGCATGGTGATCCTGAAGTTAGGAATTGTGAAGCACTAGGATGCAGCATGTCCTTGGCGGGTTTATGTTCGGTAATAGAAAACAAACCGTCGAAGTTGGCGTGCCGCCCCGGTACAATCCGGTGTCAACACGACGTATAATCGGAGCACTCCTCGTCATGAGCTATCAGGTCCTCGCCCGCAAATACCGTCCCCAAAAGTTCTCCGAGGTAATTGGGCAGGAGCACGTAACCCGCACGTTAAAGAACGCCATCACCCAAGGACGAACTGCCCACGGCTACATCTTCAGCGGCCACCGCGGCATTGGGAAGACAACTGTGGCGCGAATTTTAGCGATGGCGCTAAATTGCCGCTCGTCGGATAAGGCGGTCGAAGAACCCTGCGGAATCTGCGAATCTTGCACGGAAATTCGCGCCGGAAGCTCGGTGGATGTGATCGAAATCGACGCCGCCACCAACCGCGGTATCGACGAAATCCGCGAGTTACGCGAAGGGGCGCGTTACCGCCCGGCCCGGGACCGCTTCAAGATCGTGATTCTCGACGAAGCCCACCAGATTACCGATGCCGCGTTCAATGCGCTGCTGAAAACTCTGGAAGAGCCGCCCGATCATATGGTTTTCATGCTGGCAACCACCCAACCGGAAGACATTCCGCAGACTATTCGTTCGCGCTGCCAGCACTTCAGCTTTCGGGCCGTTCGCTTCGAAGAGATCATGAGCCAACTCAAAGATCTTTCGGCGAGGGAAAACATTGCCGCCGACGATGATGCGCTCGCCATGTTGGCAGAGGCTGGAGACGGGTCGATGCGCGACGCGCTCTCTATACTCGATCAAGCGATTGCCTCGAGTGATGGCCGCCTTACTGCAGATTCCATCCGGCAACTCGTCGGCGCCGCACCTTCGGGAACCCTCGAAGAGGTGATGACCGCGATTGCAGAAGGATCGAGCGAAACCGTGCTGCGCCACGTTGATCGCCTCATCGGCGAGGGACAAAACCCCACGCACTTCGCCAAACAGATGGTCCGTTTTATACGCAACACCGTGGTCGCCAAAGTTGCCGGAGGCGATTCTTCGCTGCTGCAAATTTCAGGCGATGAACGGCAGCGCGTTTCGCGAATCGCCGCCATGTTCAGCGAAGAGGATCTATCGCGCCACCTACAAATTATTCTGCGTACTCACGCCGAATTGGGATACCGCCAGGAACAACGCTTCCATCTTGAACTGGGGTTGTTGAAGATGTCCCACGCCCAGCGCCTGCTGCCAATCGAACAGTTGTTAAGCGAGGCAGCAGCTTCAATGGGAAGTTCGCCGCGCACTCCGGGGAAGCCTGCAATGATGCCTGAGATACGTAAGCCAGAAATCGCGAATGCCCCCCGAGCGAATTTCGTTTCTCCGTTCGCCGCGGACTCCGCACGTAAGGAGGGATCGAAAGCGCAAATGTCCAGCGCCCCAGCCGCAACAATGTCTCCGGTGATTATGGGATCGGCGGTGCGCGACGAAAAACTTGAATCAGCGCTGCACGTGGTGAAGGCGCAAACGCCGCCGATGGTTATCCCTGCTCCGCAAAGGGAAAACTCGGAATCAGCAGATGACAGACTTCCTGCCGTAGTTCTCGATGCATTATCGGGTGCAGGACACCGCATGCTAGCGTCGATGCTGGAAAACGGCGAGTGGAAAGTTAGCGAAGGGGAACTGCTAATCAAAGTATCAGCGTCGCCCGCAGTGATTGACATGTCGCTCGGCGCCGACGCAAGGAAGCTCGCCATCTCCTGCGCCACGGGGGTGCTCGGACGTCCTGTAAAGCTAAGAGTGATTTCGGGCACCGTGGAGGTAGCCGCCGTGCCCAAGATCGTCGCTAGTAACGGCGGCGGACGCAGTCGAGCCGACCAAGATCCGATCGTTCGCCGTATGAAGGAAAAATTCGGCGCGGAGATCCGCACGATCATCGATTATCAAAAAAAGAGTTGAGGCGTTACGAGTTACTTAGTGAACCTTCGTGTCCTTAGTGGTTAAAGATTCTTGATGTCCGAGGAACAGATCCGATGAGCGGCTTCAACATGCAAGAACTAATGTCGCAGGCAAAACAGCAATATGAGGTTTTGCAGAAAAAGATGCAGGAAACGGTGGTCGAAAGCTCTGCGGGCGGCGGCAGCGTAACCGTAAAAATGGACGGCCGAAAACAAGTCCTTAGCCTGAAAATCGATCCTGAAGCAGCCAAGACGGACGATTTAGAAATGCTGCAGGATCTGATCACCGCCGCCATCAACGGAGCCAGCCGCAAAGTCGACGAGGCCATGCAATCCACGATGGGTGGCATGATGCAAGGCCTACAAGGAATGATGTAGGAGTTTCAGCTTTTAGAATCGCCGATCGAATTCCTCTCATGTCTAAATTTGCTGAACCGATGTCTCGTCTCATCGACGAGCTAAAAAAACTGCCAGGGATCGGCAGCAAAACCGCACAGCGCCTGGCTTTCCACATTCTGCGATCCAATGATGAAGACGCCGAAGCCCTCGCGCTCGCGGTCAGAGACGTGAAAGCGAACCTGCGCCTGTGCTCGATCTGCAATAACATTACCGACGTCGATCCCTGCGTGTATTGCACCAGCGCAACTCGAAATCAGCGGTTAGTTTGCGTGGTGGAAGAACCAACCAACATTGCGTCCATCGAAAAGACCAAAAATTTCAACGGCGTCTATCACGTGCTGCATGGATTAATTTCTCCGCTTCACGGGGTTGGGCCCGAGCAGTTGCGAATCGGAAACCTGATGCGCCGCGTGGATGACGATCAGATCGATGAAGTCATCATTGCCACCAATCCCACGATTGAAGGCGAGGCCACGGCCACTTTTTTATCGGGACAACTGCGGCGCGCCGGACTAAAAGTGACGCGGATCGCCACCGGGATTCCAGTAGGCAGCGACATTGAATATGCTGACGAAATCACCATGCTGAAAGCCATGGAAGGCCGGCGCGAGTTGTAGTATCCCTTCGACAGACGGTTGTTGACGATAGGGAATGCTTCGGCTATGTGTTTCCGCAAGCGGAAGCCAGGCTCAGCAGGTCAGTGATGTTGGAAAGATCTGAGCTGCTTGGGCAAGAAGTGAGTGCCCCACCCTACTCCCGAATAAATAGATTCGGTTCTTCCTCGACCGCAACCAGGCCCTCTGGAATCGACCCGCGATTGTATTCCGCCATCCGATTCTTCCATTTCAAAAAGTCGGTGATTGACTGCGGATCAATGCGCACTTCTACCCGCCGCAAACTCGCCAGCAGCAAATTCATCTCGTACTGAAATCCTTTTGCAGAACGCAGATTTTTCGCCGACGCCTTAACCATTTCCACCAATCGGTTGCGGCATTCGAGCAGTCCCCATCCGGCGGGAAGCTCCTCCACCGAAATTAATTTCTCCGGAGCAAGATAAAACCGCTCGCACCCCAGACCCACATCAGGCTTCTGACGAAAAGGCTTGCAACAATCCGCCAAAAAATCAGCGCGCGAAATCTTGCACTCCACCACTACCGAATGGCTTGCCCGCTTCCATCCAATTGCGTCGGGCATCTCGCCGCTGATGCATGCCTGCTCCGAAAGCACGACTCCGCAACGGTAATGCCGCAGCCACGCCACCGCTCGCTGCACCAGTTGAGCATGATTCATTGCAAACAAGGGTAATCCGCGCCACGCAAGTAGGGAATAACGCGAAGGTTTCTGGGCGAGTATTACGCTCGTTTGGGATGATTTGGCGCTTTGTGCTTGCTGTGCTTATGGGCTTTGTGGCGGTGCACCCGATGCTTAACCAAGATCAGCGACGGGCCCTGATCTGCGCCAGGATAGGTGGCCCGTACAAGCTCGGCTTCGGCTACAGTCTGAGCAGAAGTTTGCAATGACAGAATCCCTAAGATGGCGATAGCAAGAGCACGTCGTTTCATGTAGACTCCGAAACTCATTCTTGCAGAGGCTGAAGAATACAGCTTCCGTGCCGATATTTTCATCATAACGTTTCGAGGAGAATCTTTCATGGCTGAGAAACAACCTGACCAAGACCGGGGCAAAGGCGCTGTAGAACAGGACGAGCAAAACGAAGGCGGCAACACTTCGATGCAAGGTCAGCTAGGCCACCGCGATCAGGATGAACTTTTAAAGTCTTCCGATACCGACTTCCCAGAACCCGATGGAGCGGCAGAACATAGCGGGGACACAAAGCATCGTGGGTAATCACGGACTGTAATGGGGACGCGCACTCTTGCCCTTCCAATCCGAGTCAGGCTCGGCAGGCTTATTTCGACTCCTACCGCAACTCCTCCATCACCTGCTCCAAGACTTGCCTTCCCGGTCTCACCGCCGACTCCGGCAAAGTAGCCAACGGCTCATCGATCAGATTAAGCATGTCAACAAAACTGGGCGCCTGCGTATTTACATAAAAAATTCCAGTAAGCACTTCGCCGCCGCGATGCGATTCTGCCAGACGATTCATCGCTTTCACTCGGTCGGTTGCGTCGTACTCTTGCTCCAGCTTGCGCAAGCGCAGTCGCGATCCGTCGTGCATGGTGACTTCGGCCGTAGTCCCCGCTTCGTATTCGATCGAAATGTCCTCGAAGAACGGCACAAAGCTGATTTCCTGCAACGGCTCCTCGTGCTCCTGCATGTATTTGTAGGATTTGGTCGAGCCCTCATGATCGTTGAAAGTTGTGCAAGGAGAAATCACATCGAGCATGACCGTTCCGCGATGAGCGATGGCAGCTTTTAACATGGTATTGAGTTGCCGCTTGTCGCCGGAGAACGAGCGGCCCACAAAAGTCGCGCCCAGCATGATCGCGAGCGAGCAAGTATCGAGCGCCGGAAGATCATTCACGACGCCGGTCTTTAATTTCGATCCAACGTCGGCAGTCGCGGAAAATTGCCCCTTGGTCAGTCCATATACGCCGTTGTCTTCGATGATGTAAATGATCGGTAAATTCCGCCGCATGAGATGGACGAACTGCCCGATGCCGATGGATGCGGTGTCGCCGTCGCCGCTTACACCCAGGCTCAGCATGTCGCGGTTGGCAAGGATGGCGCCGGTCGCGACCGATGGCATGCGTCCATGAACCGTGTTGAAGCTGTGCGAGCGGCTCATGAAATATGCGGGCGTCTTCGACGAGCAACCAATGCCGCTCATCTTGGCGACGCGTTCGGGCTTGATGCCCATCTCATACATGGCTTCGAGGATGCGCTCCGAAATCGCGTTGTGCCCGCAACCCGCGCACAGCGTGGTCTTGCCGCCTTTGTAATCTAGAACGGAGAGCCCGATGTGATTCGTCTTCGGCGCGGGAGAAGTGGGAGGTGCGGCTGCCATTACTTTTCCTCCATGGTCACAATTTCGTCGGTGACGGAGCGCGCATCGAGCGGAAGTCCGTGAATGTGCGCGATGCTGCGAAGCCGCGTGATCAGTTCTGCCTCGAGATCTAGTTTCAACAAACTGAACATCTGCGCGTCGCGGTTTTGTTCCACGACATATATGCGCTGATGGTGGCGAATGAAATCGTGGACCTCGCTGGTGAAGGGATAAGCCCGTAGCCGCAAGTAATCTGTGTCAGTGTCGTATTCTTTGCGCAACTGATCGCGGCTTTCGATCAGCGCCCAGTGCGACGTTCCATAACCGAGAATGCCAATCTCCGATCCGTTCGAGACGACTTCAGGACGCGGCACGAAAGACCGCGCTGTCTCGAATTTGCGATTGAGCCGCTCCATATTATTTTCGTAGTCGTCGGGACGCTCGCTATATTGCGACTTCTCGTTGTGTCCGCTGCCACGCGTGAAATAGGCCGCGTTGGGATGATCGGTTCCGGGCAGGGTTCGGTAGGGAATGCCATCGCCATCCACATCTTTGTAGCGCGAGAACCCGCCTAACCTATCAAGATCTTCTTTATTTAGAATTTTTCCGCGGCGAATTGGCTTTTCAGGATATTTGAACGGGTCCGCCATCCAATTGTTCATGGCCAGGTCGAGGTCGGACATCACAAATACCAATGTCTGGAAATGTTCGGCCAAGTCAAACGCATCCATCGCCATGGTGAAACATTCTTCAGCGGATGATGGAATGAGCAAAATGTGTTTGGTGTCGCCATGCGATAAAAACGCCGTCGAGAGCATGTCGCCTTGCGACGTTCGCGTTGGCAAGCCGGTAGATGGGCCGACGCGCTGGATGTCCCATATAACTCCGGGGACCTCCGCGTAATAAGCCAGGCCGGCAAACTCCGCCATCAGCGAAATTCCGGGACCGGAGGTTGCGGTCATGGCGCGCGCGCCCGCCCATCCCGCGCCCATCACCATGCCGACAGCGGCGAGCTCATCTTCGGCTTGCACGATGGCGAAGGTGGCTTTGCCGTCGGCACCGACGCGGAACCGTTTCATGTATTCGATAAGATTTTCTGGCAGGGAAGACGAAGGCGTAATGGGATACCAGCTCACGATGGTGACGCCGGCAAACATGCATCCCAGCGCGGCGGCGGCGTTTCCGTCAATGATGATCTTCCCCGCCGTTTTGTTCATCCGCTGGATGAAGTAAGGATCGCTTTTTGTAAACGTCGCCGCGGCATAATCGAATCCCGCCTGCACCGCGCCGAGATTGAGGTTCGCAGCCTTGACCTTCTTCGCAAATTGTTTGCGGATGGCCTTCTCGATCTCCGCCATATCGATTGAAAGCAGTTGCGCGATCACGCCAACGTAAATCATGTTCTTGACCAGCTTGCGCAGCTTGGCTTCGGGACAAACCGGGCCTACAAGCTTGTCGTACGGCACCGCGTAAAACGTCAGATCGTCACGCAGGGATTTCAAATTGAGCGGCTCGTCATACAAAACGGCCGCGCCCGCCGCGAGCGAAAGGACGTCTTCCTTCGCGGTCTCGGCATTCATGGCAATCAGAAAATCGATTTCCTTTTTGCGGGCGATGTATCCATCTTTATTGGCGCGGATGGTGTACCACGTCGGCAAGCCTGCGATGTTCGAAGGGAAAAGATTCTTGCCCGAAACCGGCACGCCCATCTGAAAAATGCTGCGCAGCAAAACCGTATTCGAACTCTGCGATCCACTGCCATTCACGGTCGCCACCTGAATGCTCATGTCGTTGACGATCTGGGGAACGACAGGCTTCAGGTCCTTTGGGCGCGCATCCTGGCGTACCCCAAGATCAGTTGTAGCCATTCTTGAATTTAACCTTTCATGATGAACAACAAGGCGGATATCGGCCCAGTATGGTCAAAAGTAAAAGTAGAACTCTAGATTATACGGCAGTAGCGGAGTGAAATATCTGCTGGATTAGTTGTTAAGAGATTAGGCGGGTAAATTTGCAGCGACTAAACTTCGACGTAATATTGCGCCATGTTGCGGAACTTCTCGTAGCGGGAGGCGACCAGTTGCGGAATGGAAACGTTCTTCAGGTCAGCTAAATGCTTTTGCAGAACGACAGCCAATAAAGCTGCGGCGGCATCGTGATCGGTATGCGCCCCGCCGGCAGGTTCGGGGACGGTATCGTCGATGCATCCTAGCTCGCGCAGATCGGTGGCGGTGGTTCGCATGGCCTGCGCCGCCAATTCTTTTTTGGTGGAATCATTCCAGCGAATCGCGGCACAACCCTCGGGAGAAATCACCGAGTAAACCGCGTTCTCCATCATCAGCACTCGATCCGCGACCGCGATTGCCAAAGCGCCGCCGCTACCGCCCTCGCCGGTTATCGTAGTAATGATCGGCACCCGCAAGCGCGCCATCTCGCGCAAATTGCGGGCGATAGCTTCAGCCTGTCCTCGCTCCTCCGCGCCCAATCCAGGGTACGCCCCGGGCGTATCCACCAGCGTGATCACCGGACGCGCAAACTTTTCCGCCAGTTTCATGGCACGCAAGGCCTTGCGATATCCCTCGGGATTTGGCATTCCGAAATTCCGGTAAACTTTTTGCTTGGTGTCGCGGGCTTTTTGCTGGCCTATCACCATCACATCCGCGCCATTGAAACGCGCCATGCCACAAACGATGGCTGGATCGTCGCCAAATCCGCGGTCGCCGTGGATCTCGCTCCAATCGGTAAATATGCGCTCAATGTAATCGAGTGTGTACGGGCGTTGAGGATGCCTGGCCAATTCGGTTTTTTCCCATGCAACTGTGTGCGGTGCAACCTGATCGCGAAGCGCCTGAATGCGGCTGTTAAGTTCTTTTATTTGCTGGCGAAAATTGTCGCCCGGGTCATCGACCGTTTCCAGTTTATTGATCTGGCGCTGAATCTTGTCGAGTTCTTTAAGTTTCCTTTGGCTCTGGGTTCCGGGATCGACGTCAGCTTTCGCGCCATTGCCGTTGCTCGAATTCCATCGCGCTTCGACCATGGACAGAAGGAAATTAGCGCCGTCGACCGAACGCGCGGCATCGTCGAATTCCTGGCTGCCGGGACCGCGTCCATTCGCGCCCGCTGGTGTTGCGACTGGGGTTTTCCCGCTTCTGTGAATGAATGCCGTCACGCCATATCTCAATCGATGATTCTGACCGCGCCGCGCCCGCACAAGTCTTCCACCCGCGAAATAAAATAGCGGTCCGGTTGCACATTATAGCCTCCCGCTTCCATTACCACCATGAAATCCCCAAGGCGCTCAACGTCAAATAAAACTTTGGCCTCGCCTTTTTTCTCCGCAAATAGGGAATGAAGATCGTCGACAGTATTTTCGCAGGCGGTGTCGAGCGGAATGCGGATGCGTATCGACCGGGGCATTGGAACTTTCGCATCTTCGAGCGATTGAATGTCGTTCACGGTAAGCTTTGCATTGGATCCATCTTCAATCCGCAACCCCCCGCGCACGAGGACCGGAATTTCGAGCTTCACCTTTTCCTGGAGCTTGCGATAGGCCTCGGGGAAGACAATCATCTCGACCGTGCCAAACATATCTTCCAGCGCGCCCTGCGCATAGAACTCGCCGCGCTTTGATTTGAGCACTCGCAGAGCGGTGATGATCCCGGCAGTAGAAATGTTTTCGTCTTTTTCGGTCGAATATTTACGCGCGGCAATGTCACTGGTAGAAAGCGCCCTTAGTTGGTCTAACTTTTCGCGATATTTTTCCAGTGGATGCCCGGTGATGAAAAATCCCAGAATTTCTTTTTCGGCGGAGAGCCTGGTGTGCTCGTCCCAGTCTGGGGTTTCCGGGAGTTTGTCATTGTGCGACTGCGGCTCTTCCTGCTGAAAGACTCCGAATAGACCATGCTGTCCTGATTCCGTGTCGCGCTGCGTTTTCTGCGCGCGGTCCATGGCTTTGTCGATGACAGCCATCAGTTGCGCGCGTCGTCCCAGCCCATCCATGGCCCCGCTCTTGATCAACGATTCCAGCACTCGCCGATTCAAGAGACGCAGATCGACGTTTTCGCAGAACTCGTAAATCGAATGGTAGCGTTCCAGCTTCTTGCGTCCCGCAACGATGGAGTCGATGGCGTTGTGACCGACATTTTTCACTGCAGCCAGCCCAAAGCGAATCGCCGCGCCATGCGGAGTAAAGTTCGCGTCGCTAACATTTATGTCGGGAGGCTCGACGGCAATACCCATTTCCCGGCACTCGTTGATGTATTTCACAACGTCATCGGTGTTTCCGGTAACCGAGGTCAACAACGCGGCCATAAACTCCACGGGAAAATATGTCTTCAGATACGCCGTGTGATAAGCCAGCAGCGCATATGCCGCCGAATGCGATTTGTTGAACCCGTAGCCCGCGAACTGCGCCATCAGGTCAAAAATCTTCTCAATTTTCTTTGCAGGATACCCTCGCTGGGTGGCACCGCTCACAAACCGCTCCCGCTGTGCGGCCATTTCGGAAGCGATCTTTTTGCCCATGGCCCGCCGCAGCAGATCGGCTTCTCCAAGTGAATATCCCGCGAGCTTGTTGGCGATCTGCATCACCTGTTCCTGATAGACGATGACGCCCAGCGTCTCTTCCAGAACTTCTTTCAGCTCGGGTAATTCGTATTCGATTTTCTTGCGGCCATGTTTGCGGTCGATGAAATCGTCGATCATTCCGCCCTGAATGGGGCCGGGCCGATAGAGCGCGTTCAGCGCGGTCAGGCCCTCGATCGAATCCGGCTTGTACCGCCGCAGCACGTCGCGCATGCCCTGCGATTCAAACTGGAATATGCCGGAAGTCAAGCCGCTGTGAAAAACTTTCTCGTAGGTATGCGGATCGGAGAGCGGAATCTCATCCAACGCAACCCGCTGATTGCGCGTCTGCAAAATCAATTTCAAGCTGTCGTCGAGAATGGTAAGGGTAGTCAGCCCCAAAAAATCCATCTTTAGCAGCCCGAGCTTTTCAATCGCCACCATGTCATACGCGGTAACGATTTCGTCGTTTTTAGTTTTATGCAGCGGAACCAGATCGGTCAGCGGACGCGGCGAAATCACCACGCCAGCCGCATGCACTCCCGAATTTCGCACCAACCCTTCAAGCTTCAGCGCGGTGTTGAACAAGGTCCGAATCTGCACATCGCTATCACAAGCCTGCTGCAACGCCGGAGAATCCTTAATCGCCTGCTCTAACTTAATATTCAAAGTAGTCGGCACCATCTTGGCGATGCGGTCCACGTCGGCGTATGGAATGTCCATGGCGCGGCCAACATCTTTAATCGCCGCCTTCGCCGCCATGGTCCCAAAGGTGATGATCTGCGCCACATTGTCGCGGCCATACTTTTGAGTAACGTAGTCGATGACCTCGCCGCGCCGGTTCATGCAAAAGTCGATATCGATGTCCGGCATCGAAATGCGTTCAGGATTCAAGAACCGCTCAAACAGCAGTTCATAGCGGAGAGGATCGATATCAGTAATTCCCATCGAATACGAAACCAGCGATCCGGCCGCCGAGCCACGTCCAGGGCCTACGGGGATGTTCTTTTCACGTGCGTAGCGGATAAAGTCCCACACGATCAAAAAATATCCGGGAAATTTCATCTGCGTAATGCAGTCAATTTCGCGGGCGAGCCTTTGTTCGTATTCGGCGAGGCTGTGCTTCCGCTCGGTCTGGGAGATCACGGCCATTCGACGCGCAAAACCCTCGCGCGATATATGCTCAAAGTAGCTATCCAGCGTGAATCCCGGAGGCACTTCGAAGTGCGGGAATGGATTGCTGACTTTCTCCAGTCGCAGATTGCACCTCTCAGCAATTCCCAACGTCCGCGACAACACATCGGGAGAATCCTTAAACACCCGGCTCATCTCGTCATGGCTCTTCACAAAAAAATCCGAGCCTTGGAACTTCATGCGGTTGGTGTCTTGGATCGATTTCCCAGTCTGTATGCAAAGCATTACGTCTTGCGCGTGAGCATCGTCCTCGCATAAATAATGACTGTCGTTGGTGGCAATCAGCGGGAGGCCGAGATCTTTTTCGAGACGATAAAGATTGGAATGAATGCGGTGTTCCATCTCCAAGCCCTGGTCCTGAATCTCAAGAAAGAAATTATCTTTTCCGAAAATTTCGCTGTAGGTCGCAGCCGCGGTACGCGCGGCATCGTATTTCTCTTCCATCAAATTTTCGGCGACTTCGCCCTTCAGGCACCCTGAAAGGCCGATCAAACCCTTGGAGTGTTCCGCCAAAAACTTTTTGCTTACGCGGGGCTTGTAGTAAAACCCATGCAGCGAGGCTTCCGAAGTGATTTTCGTCAGGTTACGGTAACCCTCTTCGTTCTCCGCCAGCACCAACAGATGGTTATAAGTGTCGCCGTCAGGAGGAGTGCGCTCAATACGGTGATCGTCTTTCTTGCAGACGTAAAGCTCGCAACCGACGATTGGCTTGACCCCGGCGGCCTTGGCGGCATTCACAAAATGCACGGCGCCAAAAATGTTGCCGTGATCGGTCATGGCTACGGCGGGCATGCCCATCTCCGCCACGCGCTGGCAAAGCTTCTCGACGTCGCACGCGCCGTCGAGCATCGAGTAATCAGTATGTAAATGAAGGTGTACGAATTGTGACATCGGTATGAGTCAATTCTACGTGGCGTAATTGTAAAGCGAAAATCCAGCGATGAATCGGCGTGTTATCCACAGAAAACTCACCGCATATTTGATGCAAACAGATTCAAAATCCCGAATTAGGCAAGATCTCAAGTTGGAATCTATTAATTATCCGTTGCGATTCGCTTTACGCCTAAAGTCAGACATAACTGCGGCGATAGTCACTAGTAGCGCCATGGTAAGTGTCTAGCTTGGCAGCCCTCCCTATGTGCTTACGAATATTAATCGCTGGCGATATTTCGTCAAATCCTCCGCCCATCGTTCGTATGTTGGGAGAACTGGGACATCAAGTCACGACTCTCGACAAAGATGCGTCACCGTTCACCTCTCAACTGCCGTTCGACCTGATTCTCATGGATTCGAGTGTCCCGTTGACGGCGACATTATCAGCCAGAGCCGCTATGCAGGTTTGGGATTGCGCAGCGGGAATTCATGTGCCCATCATTGCCATGACCGAGCACGCGATGAATACAGACCGCGAAAGATGCATTGCAAACGGCATCGATCATTATGTCGCCCATCCTCACAGCGCCGCTGAACTGGAAAACATACTGTCGTCGGTGTCCGACCCGGAATCGATCCACCAATACGCACGTCCGGCCAATTGGGACCGCCATCTCGCCTTGCAACATGCCGGTGGCGATGAGCGGGCACTTCCAGCTATTGTGAACGTCTACAACGAAGAAAAGCTTGGCCTACTCGCAAAAATGAACTTGGCCTTGAAATTTAAACAGGCGGGTGTGCTCGAATGGGCCGCTCTCAAATTGGCTGAAAAACTTACCTACCTCGGCGCCGCTGAGCTTTCCGGGATGGCTCGCGAAATTGCATTCTTTGGAAGGAAGAAAAAGTTTGCGAAGACTAGCCGGCTCGCTGCGATATTCCAATCCCACATGTTGGAACTAGATTCAGCCATGGTCAGGCTGCACTCGTGAAATTGCTCATCGCAGAAGATGACGCTTTCTTCCGCAAGATTCTCCAGCAACTCTTATCGTCCGAATTTGAAACCGTGATCGCGAAAGACGGCAAGGAAGCCTGGGCTGCACTCCAGAAAAACGATTGGCCATTATTAGCGATCATCGATTGGGTAATGCCGGGCATGTCCGGGCCGCAAGTCTGCCGGGAAGCACGCGCCTGCGAACACACCGCCGGCAATTACTTGATCTTGCTGACTTCAAGAAACAGCGCATCCGACATTGTTGCCGGATTGCATGCGGGAGCGGACGATTACGTCACCAAGCCATTCGAAGCGGAAGAGCTTCGCGCGCGAGTGCGGCTAGGACGTCGAGTTTTGGAACTGCAAATGACGGTGGCCGCCCAGGCCGCAAGCTTGAAGCAGCTACGGCTCAATGCTAAGCGGGCTGAGCTTGATTTCACCGACAGTTTAGCGCCCACATTTGAGCGTACCGCCCGCAACCACCGATAGAACCAGATGCCAAAAAACAATCGGCAGGAGGCCGTGATCCACGCCCGCATCCTTTCCGATGGCACAGCCAAGTTCCACGGTGGCCATAGGCTCTTGACATTCGGTCGTCTTGTGCAAAATTGTGTTTCGCATAACCCAATGTTAGCATCGAAGAGAGGCTGTTCAATCGCCTTTGGCTTTGGAGGAATGTATGTCGAACCGGGAAGGTAGCAGCAATTTTGGGTGGTTTCTGGCTGGGGTAGGAATCGGGTCAGTGATTGGATTGATGTATGCCCCGCAATCGGGGAGTGAGACTCGCGAGATCTTACGCTCGAAAGCCGACGAGAGTAAGGAGTATGTCCGCAACCGCGCAAAAGACGTTCGCGAGCAAGCGTCAGGTTGGGTTGACCGGGGGAAGGACGTTTTGAACGATCAGAAAGACCAGATCCGCTCGGCTGTCGAAGCTGGGAAGCAGGCCTATCGCGAAACCACCAGCGCGGTTGCAGATGATGGCGTGAAGAAGTAGAGGCACCGACGTCGGGTTGCGCGAAGGATTTGACACTATGGATCCCACAATCTTTATCGCCGTTACCACGGCTGCCGTGGTTCTACAGGCATTGATCCTCGTCGCGCTTTACCTTGCCGTGCGAAAGGTAGGCGCGACTGTGGAGTCTCTAGCTACCGAAGTAAAGGGAACCATCCTGCCAAAGGTCGATACATTGGCCAGCGAAATTCGCACCATGCTCCCCAAAATAGAAGCGGCGACTGTCGACATTAAAGATAAAGTCGTGCCTACGGTTAGTACGGCGCATTCGATGCTCTTAGATCTGCGGCCTAAAATTGCGTCGGTATCGCAGGACATCAGCAGTACGACGGCGATGGTTCGGGCCCAGGCTGTTCGCATTGACGCCACGCTTACAGACGCCATGGATCGGGCACATTTGCAAATTATCCGAGCGGATCACTTCGTAAATCACACCATGGATCGGATTGAAGAGACCGGAGACATCGTCCGAAAAACGGTAGTCTCGCCAGTCCGCCAAGTTTCTGGATTAGTCCGTGGAGTAAGCACCGGATTTGAGGTGTTTTTTGGATCGAAACGGCGTCGCCATAACGGCAACAGCGCGTCCCAAGAAGAGATGTTTATTTAAGTCTAATCTGTGTGATTTATCACTGAAACTCAGTTGCCAAAGGCAGCGCACCCGCGTTGCCTTTGGCGTTTTAGGAGGTGTTCCTGCCGCGCTCGAAATCCTTGTGCGGGAACTGCGCTAACATCATTGGGTATTGCACTCGAAATGCCAGACAGACGCTTGGGAACTTGCCTGTTTCTAAAGGTTTGAGGGCCGTCGACTGGGAGGGAAGCTTCCCGAGCGCCAGATACAGGAAGAATTTACTCGACTATTAGATGATCCAGCCCCCACCTAGCACTGTCTCATTTTGATAAAACACTGCCGCCTGCCCCGGAGTGATGGCGCGCTGCGGTTCGTCGAACGTTATTTTGACTTCATCCTCTCCACAGGCTTCAACGGTCGCGGGCGCAGCGTGATGGCGATGGCGGATTTTTACTTCGACGGCAACTGGCTGCGTTAGCTTTTCTACGGCAATCAGATTTACTTTGCGGGCGTGGAGGGCGGTCGAATAAAGGTGTTCTTGTTGACCCACGACAACTTGCCGTTTGTCGCCCTTAATCTCAATCACATACAAAGGGGAACCCGTCGCGACACCCAACCCCTTGCGTTGCCCCACGGTAAAGTTGTGAATACCACCATGCTCCCCGATGACCTGCCCATCTGAGGTGACAAGTTCGCCGGCGGTGTCGGGGAGAGAGTCTCCCTGCTCCCCCAGATAAGTATCGATGAAGTTCTTATAGTCGCCTCCGGGTATAAAACATATTTCCTGGGAATCGGGCTTATCGGCCAACGCGAGACCGTGGCTCCGCGCGAGTTCGCGGACCTCGGGCTTATGCATTCCGCCCAAAGGAAAAATGGTGCGGCCCAATTGGTCCTGGGTGAGTCCGAAGAGGAAGTAAGTCTGGTCTTTCACAACATCTACCGGGCGCTTTAACAGCCAACGTCCACTGGTCTCGTCAAAATCTATCTGCGCGTAGTGGCCAGTCGCCAGCGTATCTGCGCCAATCTGCTGGGCCACAGTCAAAAGCTGGTCGAACTTCAAATGGTTATTGCAGAGGCTGCAGGGGATGGGCGTGCGACCCGAAAGATAATCCTGTACGAATGGCCGGACAACGTCACGCTCGAAGCGGTCCTCGTGATTCACCACGTAGTAGGGAATGTTCAGAGTTTCGGCGACACGTCGCGCGTCGTATACATCCTCGATCGAGCAGCAGCGGCCTTGGACAGACTCGGGCATCCCTTCGCGCCCCGCGAGACGCCGCTGATTCCACAGTTGCATGGTGAGGCCGACAACGTTGTGGCCCTCGGCGCGCAACATGGCGGCAACTGCGGAGGAGTCGACTCCGCCCGACATGGCGACAGCGATGGTTCTTGAGGACATAATCTCTACTCTTCAGCCATTAGCCAGGGCTCACAGGATTTACGCATATGAGCTGAAGCCGAGATGCTGTGCTATTGGCTAATAGCTTCTGTTTAATTGTAAACCGGACTAAGCTCTCTTAGCCTGCTGACGGTCTGGGGCACCAGGCGGATTGCGAACTCAGTGTCCTCTAATGTGTTCTGTTTACCCAGGCTGAATCGCAGGCTACCGCGAGCACGCTCGGATGATAATCCCATCGCGGTGAGGACATGCGATGGCTCGATCGCGCCCGAAGAACAGGCGGCGCCGGTCGACACCGCAAGGCCCTTTAGATCGAGAGCGATGACCAGGGGCTCCCCCTCAACGTGATCGAAATAAATATTGGTGGTATTAGGAACTTTCGGAACACCAAAGCCATTGACTGCGCAAAGCTCGATTTCCGCGAGTAGACTTTTTTCCAAATGGTCACGCAGGCCAGCTATTCTTTGCGTCTCTCCATTGCCCAAACCCTGGATGCAGATTTCAGCGGCTTTGCCGAATCCAACGATGCCGGGAACGTTCTCTGTCCCAGCGCGGCGGGAGCGTTCATGACTGCCCCCGTAGAACAGCGGTTGTAAATGAGTTCCCTTTTTGACGTAGAGAGCGCCAACGCCCTGAGGACCATGCATCTTGTGGGCTGAAATTGACAGCAGGTCGCATCGCAGTACATTCACGTCAAGGTTCACTTTGCCGGCGGCCTGCACCGCATCCGTGTGAAAAAAAACATCGGCCTCGGCAGCGATCTTTCCGATTTCTTCCACCGGTTGCAACACACCCGTTTCGTTGTTCGCCATCATAATGGTGATCAGTTTGGTCTTTGGCCTTAAAGCGCTGCGAACGTCCTGCGGATCGATCTGACCTTGAGGGTTGCAATGAATGTATGTCACGTCGCACCCTTTAGCTTCTAACTGCTTGCAAGAATTCAATACGGCATGGTGCTCAATAGTGGAGGAGATGACGTGATCGCCACTGCCAATGACTTCCCTGCGAAGCAATCCAAAAATCGCAAGATTGGCCCCTTCGGTACCGCCGCTGGTGAAAACGACTTCGGCGGCGCGGCATCCCATCAAACGGGCTAGCGATTCCCGCGCGCGCTCGACCGCAGCCCGCGTTTCCTGTCCGTGATGATGGATGGAAGATGCGTTGCCGAAATGCTCAACAAAGTAGGGCTGCATTGCCTCCAGCACCGCAGGCAGGAGTGGAGTAGTAGCATTATTGTCAAGATAAACGCGGCGCATAGTTTGCTAGGTCTATATCTTACGCTCGAAACAAAAATCCCCCGCGCGACGATGAGACGTTGATCACCCGGTTGGGGCACAACATTTGACTCACGTTTCTTCGGCGGTTATCTTAGACCCATGCGCGGAAGTTCCATGCCATGCCCGATGTGTTGTTGTACGCGGGCGCCGGCGTGTGTTAGCGCAGTCAGTTTGGCAAACCCACCCGCCGCATTAGAGGGTGGGTTTATTTTTGTCAGGACTCCCACCCAATAAAAGAGCGGATGGTCAGCTTTCCGCCCCGGTGACTCCGGGAGCTTAATATTAAAGAGGAGACAAAATGATGAGCACCGAAACCGTATCGCAGGAAGCCCCAGCCCTCCGGATCAATGACACGGCTCCTGATTTCACCGCAGACACAACGCAAGGACAAATTAAATTCCACGACTGGATCGGCGATGGTTGGGCCGTGTTGTTTTCTCACCCCAAAGATTTCACGCCGGTCTGCACTACCGAACTAGGGTCGATGGCGGGACTTCAGCCAGAATTTGCCAAGCGCAACACCAAGGTGATCGGGCTCAGCGTTGACCCGGTCAGCAACCACAGCCGCTGGGCCGCCGACATCGAAGAGACCCAAGGGCACAAAGTCAATTACCCGATGATTGGCGACCCAGAGCTTAAAATCGCGAAGTTGTACGGAATGTTGCCCGCCAGCAGCGGCAGCACATCGGAAGGACGGACGGCCGCAGACAATGCCACCGTGCGCACAGTGTTCGTGGTTGGGCCAGATAAGAAAATCAAATTAATGCTGGTTTATCCCATGAACACCGGCCGCAATTTCGCTGAAATTCTGCGGGTGATTGATTCATTGCAACTCACCGCCACCCACAAAGTGGCCACGCCTGCGAACTGGCAGCCTGGCGGAGACGTGATCATTCCTCCGGCTGTCTCGAACGAGGAAGCGGAGAAGAAATATCCGGGCGGATGGAAAACGTTGAAGCCGTACCTCCGTGTAGTTCCTCAGCCGAAATGAAGCACGCCCACATCTGCCAAAAAACGCAGGTGTGGGCCATGTCTTCTAGTCTTTTTCCAGTATTGTTGTTGGCAGCTTTTCTGGTTAATTTCACAACCTGATGTCGAGCCTGACGCACATTGCATTGCCCAGTTTCAGATTAAGTCCGTCCACCTGGACTTTGCTGATAAGAATTTTCGTCTGCCTGTTGGTTGTGTACGTCGCGTGCGGGTCTTTCATTTGGTGGTCGATGCGGCAGCCTCCTGAGAAATTTGCACGGGTCATGTCTAAATTACCCGGGCCGGTTCCTTTTCTGCTGTTTCCGTTTGAAACTTTGTGGACGCAGGCGCGCGCGGGAACTCTAAAGGTTGGTGACACTGCACCGGATTTTACTCTGGCCAAATTAGACAAAACCGGTCGCGTTCAGCTTTCGGAGCTCAATCAAAAGAAGCCCGTGGTACTGGTGTTCGGGAGCTATACTTGACCGCCATTCCGGCGGGAGGCTCCTGCCCTCAACAAGCTCTACGATCAGTACGGTGACCGGGTCGCGTTTTTAATTGTGTACATCACCGAGGCGCATCCCAGCGACGTGTGGCAGATGCAGAGCAATGTCAAAGATAAAGTTGTGTTTGCTAGTCCCAAAAATGAAGAAGAAAGAGCGTTCATCGCGGGGGCCTGTGTTCGGAAACTTAATTTGAAATTTCCCGCAGTGCTCGATGAATTTGGAAATTCTACCGAGGAAGCCTATACCGGCTGGCCCGACAGAATGTATTTGATCGATTCGAATGGAAAGATCGCGTACAAGAGCAAGCCTGGGCCGTTCGGATTCGAGCCCGATCAACTTGGAGCGGCGCTCTCCCGCATCTCGCCGAAACCAGCCGCCAAATAATCCGCATCGTCTCACTGCTTAACATGCGGTATCTTAATCCCATGCAACTTAGAGGATGCGGCACCGCGCTGGTCACACCTTTCCTTCAAGACGGATCGATCGACGATTCGGCGCTCCGTAATCTGGTGTCGTGGCAGATCGAATCCGGAATCGATTTTCTGGTGCCCTGCGGGACGACCGGCGAGACGCCGACCCTCTCGCATGAAGAGTGGCTGCGGGTGATCGATATCACCATCGAAACCGCTGCGGGTCGGGTCCCGATCGTGGCGGGAGCGACTTCTAATTCGACTACGGACGCGGTCGCGAAAGCCAGAGAAGTGTCCGCGAGGAAAGGTGTGGATGCGATTCTCAGCGCATCTCCGTATTACAACAAGCCAACGCAAGAAGGCCAATACCAGCATTTTCGCGCGATTGCCATGGCGGTGGACAAGCCTATGATTCTCTACAACGTCCCTGGCCGCACGGGCGCGAACATAGAACCTGCGACGCTGGCGCGGCTGGCAGATCTCCCCAACATCGCGGGCGTTAAAGAGGCGAGCGCCGATATCACGCAAGTCGCCGAAATGTGCAATCTGGTGCCGGAGGATTTTCTCGTCTTCTCCGGTGACGACGCCGTCACGTTGCCCGTCATTTCTCTGGGAGGAGTAGGAATAATTTCAGTTGCATCGAACGAGATTCCACGAGAGATGTCTGACATGACTCGCTTCGCACTCACCAATGAATGGGATGCAGCGCGCCGCATCCACCGAAAGTATCTTCCGCTGATGCGGGCGAACTTTATCGAATCAAATCCATCGCCGGTCAAGGCAGTCCTCGCAATGATGGGAAAAATTGAAGAAGTGTATCGGCTGCCAATCGTTCCCATGCGGCGCGAAACCAGAAGCAAACTGGAGAAAATTGCGGCAGAAATTGAATTGTTTCAAAGCGCTCAGCATTCAGCGTTCAGCCTTCAGCAAGAACGGTAGGCTCAAGTGCCAAAGGCTGACTCCTGAGTGTTGAATGCTGCTTTCATCTATACTTCGTTTCCATGCAGTCCCTCCAATCTTCCATCGAACACCTCGCGTCACTTCCAGAGGTAGAGCGCGAGTCCGACGCACGCCAGATTTTCATGGATTTTCGCGATGCCCTCACCGAAGGCAAAATTCGCGCCGCTGAAAAAGTCGATGGGCAGTGGAAAGTAAACGTCTGGGTGAAGCAGGGAATTTTGCTGGGATTTCGCCTCGGTGAACTTAGCAAAATGGGCGAAGACGTAAGCTTATCGTTCGTCGATAAAGATACGTTTCCCGCTCGCCGATTTACGGTGCGAGACCGCGTGCGGATCGTGCCCGGCGGTTCATCGGTAAGGCTAGGGGCCTATGTTGCCCCTACGGTCATCTGCATGCCACCTATGTTCATTAACGTGGGCGCCTATGTGGATGAAGGTACGCTTGTTGATTCTCACGCTCTGGTGGGTTCATGCGCGCAGATCGGTAAGCGAGTCCATTTGAGCGCGGCCGCGCAGGTCGGGGGAGTGCTCGAGCCAATCAACGCCGCTCCAGTAATCATTGAAGACGACGCGCTGGTCGGGGGTAACTGCGGGGTGTATGAAGGCACACTCGTGCGGACAGGCGCAGTTTTGGGGGCAGGCACCATTTTGACGCGTTCCACTCCTATCTACGATTTGGTGCGAGGCGAGATTTACCGCGCAAACGGCGAGGGAAACTTGGAAGTACCTGCAAATGCGGTAGTGGTGCCAGGATCGCGAGGCGCCACCAAGGGCATGGCGAAAGAGTGGGGCTTATCTCTCTATGCACCGGTTATCGTCAAATACCGCGACGAAAAGACCGATTTGGGTACTGAATTGGAAGACTGGCTCCGCTAAGGCAGCGACAAAAGGGATTAGCGCATTCCTATCCAATTAAGTAGTACGCCTGAGACAACGCATGCCCTATGCAGCCTCGTCTAATGGGCGGGACATGAAAATTTGGTTCTCCCAACTCGTGCGAAGGTGGGCCCGAACCGGAGCGGAGGTTTTATTGGTCTCCGCAGTATTTTCCGCCGGCTGCGCAGGTGCTCAAAATTCCCTTTCGCCGATGGACCTTGTCCGGAGGACGATAAAGAACGAGATCAATGACAGCGGTAACGGCCCGAACTTCATGTTTCGCGAAATCAGCGAGGGCCCGGATGGATCCAAAACCAAGCTGATGATCGAAACGCGCGACGCGATGGCGGGGCTCCTCATTGCGGTCAACGGGCATCCTCTGAGCGACCAAGAGAGGCTGAACGAAATTGGGCGGCTAGATCATCTGGCAAATGATGCGAATGATTTAGAACGAAAACACAAACGTGAAAAAGAAGATGCCGAGCGAACGAAGCGCATCATTAGTGCCTTCCCGGACGCATTTTTATACGAAAACGGCGGCACTGTGCCCGGCGAAGAAGCAATGGGTGCTCCAGGCGATCCCCTGGTTCGACTAAAATTTCGCCCTAATCCAAAATATTCTCCGCCTTCGCATTTGGAGCAAATTCTCACCGGCCTCGAAGGCACTCTACTTATTGATGGCAAGCAATATCGCATCGCAAAAATTGATGCCAGCCTTATGAAGCAGGTCGAGTTTGGATGGGGAATTCTTGGGCACCTTGATCGTGGTGGCCACTTCTTGGTTCAGCAGGGCGACATGGGGAATGGAAAATGGGAAATTACCCGCTTGGACCTTGCGTTCACCGGTAAGGCGGTGATGTTCAAAACTCTGCACATCCGGCAGAAAGAGGTTTGTAGCAATTTCAAGCCAGCACCGCGAGGTTTGACGTTTGCGCAAGGAGTTGAGATGTTGAAGAAGCAGGAAGCTCTCATTGCGCAGAATCACCCACCCGTGTCCACTGTCAACGCCAGCCGCTGACTCCCATCAAGCATTGCACTGCATTACTTCTTTTCGCGTGGTTAGCTTTTCAATTAAATCTTCTTTTACCCGGTATCCAGTGCCGGGTTCACTGGAAATAGTGATCGTACCGTGGGGGGTGACGCTAACCTCGGGCTCGATAATGTCTTCCTTCCAATAGCGTTTCGAAGCAGAAACGTCTCCCGGCAAACTAAAATTCTGCAAGGTAGAAAGCGCAATGTTATGGGCGCGTCCAATGCCGGATTCAAGCATCCCTCCGCACCAGACTGGAAGATTTGCAGCCGCGCACACATCGTGAATTTTTCTGGCCTCCGTGAAACCTCCAACCCGTCCAACCTTAATGTTGATGATGCGAGAAGCCCCAATGTCAATTGCCTGCGCGGCATCTCGGGCATTGTGAATGGATTCATCGAGACAAATCGAGGTTTCTAACTGCCGCTGCAATTTCGCGTGGTAATAAATGTCATCGTTCCAGAGGGGCTGCTCGATCATAAGTAATTTAAATTGATCGAATTGCCGAAGATGGTCGACGTCATCTAGCGTGTAGGCTGAGTTGGCATCGCAGCTCAGAATGATCTGCGGCCAGCGCTCACGAACCTTTTCCAGCACATTCACATCCCAGCCCGGTTTTACTTTCACTTTAATGCGCTGATAACCGACGTTGAGTTCGATCTCAATTTTCTCCAACAATTGGGTGACCGAATTTTGAATGCCGATAGAAACGCCGCACGGAATTTCCCGCTTCGACCCGCCGAGCAGCTTCCACAAAGGCTGTTGCTTCTGTTTAGCTTCAGCGTCCCACAACGCATTCTCTATCGCCGCTTTCGCCATGCGATGCCCGCGAATGCGAGACATCAGCCGTACGCAGTCCGCGGCCGCAGCTATTTCGCGTCCCAGAATCGCAGGCGCCAAGTAAGTCTTGATCGTTGCCCAAACTGTCTCCGACCACTCCGAACTATAGAAGGGACCATCATCGGCGACGCATTCTCCCCAGCCGTCTATGCCATCGCAATGCGCCGTCACCAGCAAGATCCGCCGGCTGGTGATCCGGCCAAAGCTCGTCTCGAAAAAATGCACCAGTGGCATGCGAATCTCGCGCAAAGTAATAGCTTTAACTCTCATAAATAATCACTTAGGGAAAGTCGCCCTCGGCGTTCCGTTGAGCGAAGCTCGACCGATTGTAAACGGCCTACATTGCATGCGAGCTGCGCATGAGTATTGCTGATAACACTTATCGACCCTCTTGAGATGTTGTTGAGTTAAGCGGAATACGATCAAGTGCGAATTAGAATCTATCCTTCTGACTCCTTCGCGGCCTGCCAAAGTGATTCCAACTGGTCGATCCCAACTTCGCCGAGTATCTGGCCCGAACTACGAACCTGCTCTTCCATCCACCCAAACCGCCGCCGGAATTTGCGGTTAGTCTTTTTCAAGGCCGACTCAGGATCCACCGAAAGTTTTCTAGCCAAATTCACCACCACAAAAAACAAATCCCCAACTTCTTCTTCAATCCGATCCCGATCATTCCGTGTTACTTCGTCTCGAAGCTCGAGAACCTCTTCCTGAAGCTTATCGAACAAGCCCCCGATTTCAGGCCAATCGAATCCAACTTTGGACGCTTTCACGCTCAACTTGCTAGCTTCGAGCAAAGCGGGCATCGCCTTTGACACATCGTTCAACAACGACTCGCTCACGGCAGTATCCGGCGCTCTAGCAGCCTTCTCTTGCTTCTTAATCGCTTCCCACTTACGCAGAACTTCCGAGGACGTTTTGGCCCTCGCATCGCCGAAAACATGTGGATGCCGGTTGACCAGCTTTTCCGCCAGCCGCTCCAGCACGTCATCGATAGAAAATCTTCCCCCCTCACTCGCCATCTGCGAATAGAACAAAACTTGCAGGAGCAAATCTCCGAGTTCCCCCGGGAGTTCGCCCCAATCGCGATTATCGATGGCCTCCAAAACTTCATAAGTTTCTTCGACGGTATATGGTTTGATGGAATCAAAAGTTTGCTCCCGATCCCACGGGCAGCCTCCAGGACCGCGAAGCCGCGCCATAATTAAAACAGCGCGCTCGAAACGTTCTCCAGTTGTGGGCATGAGCCATCAATTTAAATCAAGCTCGGTGGAAGAACAACGCACGCGGAGTTTGGCATGATTCGTGCCTAGTTATAGTCAATCCTCTCGCAGACCCCCTCAGCGTAGAGGAATAATAAGGCCCTCCTCCTACTGTGAATGTTGTGCATTCAAGCCCGGGTGATGCCCGGGCTTTCATTTTTCAGAGGATAGTGAAGCTTGTGTGGAGCTTCGTTCCACTGGACAGCCGGGGGCGGCTGTCGTTTGAGTGCCCAAGTTTCGGCAGGGGTGCCGACTATTCGGCTTTTAGAAACACTGCGCCCAGCGGCGGCAGCGTCAATGTCAGCGTGTAAGGACGGCCGTGTAAGGGCTCGGCCTCAGCTTGCTTTCCGCCCATGTTGCCCCAACCGGACCCCCCGTATTCTTGCCCATCACTGCTTAAAAGTTCTCGCCAAAATCCACCGGAAGGAACTCCCACTCGGTAAGGTTGCCTTGGCACCGGAGTGAAGTTAAATACTGCCAGAATCGTATCTTTCGGCGACTTTCCTTTGCGCAACAATGACAGCACGCTGGCGGCTCGGTCGTTACAATCCACCCATTCGAAACCTGCCGGATCGGTATCGAAAACGTGCATCGCCGGTTCGCTCTGATACAAACGATTCAGTTGCTCGACGAAGTTTTGTATCCCGCGATGCCCGGGATTGTTCAGCAAATGCCAGTCCAGGCTGCGATCGTGTGACCACTCCCGCCCTTGCGCAATCTCGTTCCCCATAAATAGCAACTTTTTCCCCGGCTGCGCAAACATGTACGCGTACAGCAGGCGCAGGTTAGCCAATTTCTGCCACTCGTCTCCCGGCATTTTGTCGAGTAGCGAACCTTTGCCGTGCACCACTTCATCATGCGAAAGCGGCAACACAAAATTTTCCGTGTAATCCATAAAGCATGCGAAAGGTCAATTCGCCCTGATGATATTGCCGGTGTATGGGATCATTCTCGAAATACTTCGAGCGTGTCGTGCATCCATCCCATATCCCATTTCATGCCGAAGCCCAGGCCGCCAAGATACGTAGGACGCGAAACCATCGGCCACGCCGTCGATTCCTCGGCATACATTTGAATTCCCGGATGATCTTTGTATGCCTCCTGATTCAGTGCCGCAGGAATTCAATGGCGTCGAGATTTTCACGTCCGCCAAACTTGTTGGGAATCCACTCGCCCGCCTTCCGCGAGTAATCGAGATAAACATGGAGGCGACGGCATCCACGCGCAAGCCGTCCGCGTGATATTGATCGAGCCAAAACATTCCGCTCGACAATAAAAAGCTGCGCACCTCATTGCGCCCGTAATTGTAGATATAAGTGTTCCAGTCGGGATGAAAACCGAGCCGCGCATCCTCGTGCTCAAACAAATGCGTGCCATCGAAGTACGCAAGCCCGTGTTCGTCAGAAGGAAAATGCGAGGGTACCCAATCTAGAATCACGCCAATACCGCGCTGGTGAAGGTAATCAACCAGGTACATAAAATCCTGCGGAGTGCCGTAACGCGATGTTGGAGCAAAATACCCAGTAGTCTGATATCCCCACGATCCGTAAAAAGGATGCTCCATCACCGGAAGCAATTCCACGTGTGTGAATCGCAACCGCTGCACATGGTCCGCCAACCGCGGTGCGATCTCGCGATAAGTCAGCGAACGATTGTCCTCTTCAGGCACCCGCATCCACGAACCTAAATGCACTTCATAAATTGAAATTGGTTCTTGTAGGGCGTTCTTCTCGGCGCGGGTTTTCATCCATTTGTCGTCGGACCATTGATAATCCAAATCCCAGACGATGGAAGCGGTCCGCGGAGCAACTTCGTGATAAATGCCAAACGGATCCATCTTGTCGGCCGAGTATCCCCGATGATTCGAAACCACATGAAATTTGTAAGTCGCGCCTTTCGCGACACCGGGAATAAATCCCTCCCAAATCCCCGAACTCGCCCGAGGATGCAGCGGATGCGATCGCGGGTTCCATCCATTAAAGCTGCCGATAACAGAAACCTCGCGCGCATTAGGCGCCCAAACGCCAAACGTCACACCAGCTTCGTCGCCAATTTTAGCGAGATGAGCGCCCAGGCTTTTATAGGCGCGATATTGCCGCCCTTCGTTAAATAAATAAACATCCTGATCGCTGAGCAGGGCGGGGGCGGCAAGAGTCGAGGAAGTTGTTTTAATCATGGCGAAGCGCTATCCAAAAATTAGCTTACTGAGATGCACCCTTTAGTGTAACGGAGAGCCCGCAGCCATGAGATTCTAAGAAGCGGATAAACCTTGAGTCCACGCACTCCTCGGTGATACTCCGTGCCCTCTGTGGTTAGAGCTTCTCACGATGCTAAACTTCCTTTTGCCGCGATCGTCACTTTTCCGCAGGGACTTCCACTAAATGCCAGTTCTGCGCGTCGTCATTCTATGGCATCAACACCAGCCTTTTTATAAGGACTTGGTGACCGGTCAATACCGCCTGCCGTGGGTGCGCCTGCACGCTCTAAAAGATTATTACGGCATGGTGAAATTGCTGGATGAGTTCCCCGACGTTCATCAGACGTTCAACCTGGTTCCGTCGTTAATCACCCAGATTCAGGATTACGTGGATGGCGCAGCCGATCGATCCCTTTCTGGAAGTCGCCGCAAAGCCCGCGCGGGATCTGACGCTCAGCGAGCGGCGGTTCGCGTTGCAGTATCTTTTTCAGGCCAACCAGGCCAATATGATCGGACGTTATCCCCGCTATCAGGAATTGTGGGAGACGCTGCGCAGCGCCGGATTCGATGCGCAGACGAGCCGATAAATATTTTGTCGCCCAGGATTTCACGGACCTGCAAGTGCTCTCGCAACTCGCCTGGTTCGATGAGTTCTTTCTGGAAGACCCGGAGATTGCGAGCTGATCAAGAAAGCCCGCAACTATTCCCTCGAGGACCAAAGTTTAGTGATCGCCCGCCAGCGGGAATTGGTCGGCAAGGTCCTTCCCGCGCACGCCGACGCCGCTAAAAAAGGTCAGATCGAGATTTCAGCTTCGCCTTTTTATCATCCCATTCTGCCGCTGGTGTGCGATACCAACATGTGGGCGCGGTCTCTTCGCCGGGATTGCCGCTGCCGCAAAATCGCTTTCGCCATCCTGAAGATGCGCGAGAGCAAATTGATGCGGGGACTCGACCTGCATGAAAAAGTATTTGGCGATACGTCCGCAGGGCATGTGGCCCTCAGAGGGCAGCGTTTCCGAGGAAGTGATTGGACATCGCGTCACGCCTCGGCGTGAAGTGGATGGCGACCGACGAAGAAGTGCTGGGCCGCACCACGGGATGCAATTTTCAGCGCGAGGGCTCGGGAAGCCTGTCCGGCCGACGCCGGCGAAGCGACTCTACAACATCCATCGCTACGAAAGCGGCGCAGCCGCAATGCACATGGTCTTTCGCGACCACACCATTTCCGATCTGATCGGATTCGTTTATTCCGGCATGCATCCGCAGCAAGCCGCCGATCACCTGATGGCGAACATTCAACACGCCGCGCAGCCCGTCCTCGACAGCGGCAGCGACGCCGTCGTCTCGATGATTCTCGACGGAGAAAATGCCTGGGAATATTATCCGCAGTCCGGGCAGGGATTTCTGCGGCGGTTTTATGACGCAACTCAATCAGAAGTCCGGCATCGAAGCCGTTACCGTTTCAGAGGCGATCGAGCGCCACAAGCAACGTTGCGAAGCTAACGTCGCTGGTGCCCGGCTCGTGGATCGCGCCAACTTCAATGTGTGGATTGGTGCCCGCGAAGACAATCGCGCCTGGGATTATCTTCACACGCGCGAGAATTTTATGCGCGGAAGCCGCCGCCAACTGCACCGCTGGACAACGAAACGCTGGCCTACGAAGAAATCCTCATTGCCGAGGGCAGCGACTGGAACTGGTGGTACGGGCCGGAGCATTACTTCTGCGAACGACCGCGAGTTCGACGAGCTTTACCGCAAGCATCTCTCGAACGTTTACCAGGCGCTGGGCGCGATGCCGCCCGATTATCTGGCGCAGCCGATCAACCGTTCCGGCACTAGTCATCTGTTCACGCCCCAGAGCGCCTACATTCATCCCCACATCACCGGCGACTCAATGCGTTATTTCGAGTGGATGGGCGCGGCCGTCTATACCCCCAACCGCCGCGCCGGAGCCATGCACGGCAAACAATTTCTGCTAGATTCGGTCCACGCCGGGGTGGACGAATCGTACATTTACGGCCGCGTGGACTTCGTGGAAAAAACGCCGGAGTCCGATTTCGAACTAGTGGTAAACATCGAATCCATGGCCGCTGACCGCCAAATTCCGCCGCTTGTTTTGCGCCTCGAAGTCAGAGTAGAAGCAGAAAAAGTCAGTGCCTGGAGTTTAAATTCTCCCGACCAAACTGAACCGATCACGACTTCACAAGAATCGCAACGCGAAGTCGCAGTAGCGCTAGGCCGCACCTTCCAATTCAAGCTGCCACTATCGCTAGCGTCGGCCTCACCGAACACCAACAAGATCCGACTGCGCATCAGCCTATGGCAAAATCGCCTCCCGAAAGACTCTCTACCCGAAGAAGGATGGATGGAATTGGCCATGGAAGTAGAACCGTAATCAGCTCAATAATTTCATATCAATAATTTGTCATCTCGACCGTAGCGAAGCGAAGTGGAGAGACCCGCTGTTTTTTTGATCCCGCTATGCTTATAGTCGTTGAAGTTAGAAGAGGTCCTTGAACTACGCTGCGCTCCGTGATGGCAGTTTTAATTGCGCCTCCAAGGAGGACACTATCAATTCAGCGGATAGCCCGGCTCGCTGGAATACGTTCTTTGGCCAACTCGATTTTTGTTGCAAGGTCGCACAATCGGTCCGTTCCTTGATTGACATGATCGCAGCGCTTCTCGACAAAAGTTCTCTGCTACAATTTATTTACCAATGCCGAACTCCCGAAGTCGCGTAGTTCAGGTTGCCGGCCCGGTCGCCGCTTTCTTAATCCTGGCGTTAGGCCTTGGCTGCACCGGCTTTTTTGTAAATCCGGTCTTGACGTCCATATCGGTCGGCCCGACCGCAACCATTCAGCAGGGCGCGACAGTTCAAGAAAGTGCCATTGGCACTTACAATGACGGGTCCACCAAGCCCCTTTCCTCAGGCGTGCAATGGAGCAGCAGCTCTGACAGCATTGCCACCGTGAGTCCATCTGGATTGGTTACCGGCACATCACCGGGGCAGGCAACGATCACTGCTGCCTATCAGGCCACTAGCGGCACTTCCAGCGTTACTGTCAACCTCGGCAACGTCACCGCGCTAAAAATCGCCCCTACCACAGCCAACATTGCCATAAATGGAAGTCAAACTTTCAACGCTTTAGCGACGGTGACCGGGCAAAGCAGTACCGTGGACGTGTCGTCCACAGCAACTTGGAAGGTAAGTGACGCAACAAATTTCACCATCACACTTCCCACCGCCGCAGGAGATCCAGTCACTATCACCGCTGGCGCGGGGGCCACTCATGGAGAGATTGTGACGGTCACTGCGACTTACAACAGTTCTACTATCTTGACGGCTACCGCAACCCTGACCGTACAATAATCTGGTATTTTCAGAATAACTCACGGCGCGCATCCGCCATCGATCCACCGCATTAACCTCCCCAACTGTTCGTCAGTCCAATACGGTCCCCCTAACGGCATCCGTGGCTCCTCCTTCCCTGACAGATGACGATAAACCTTCCGTGCATTAGAGGGCTGCGAGATCCACTCATATTTGTGCAGGAAAACTCCGAACACGCTCATGTGCTCGATGTCAGTGGGCCTAAATAATGGCAGGCTGTTGTGGGAGAAAGAGACAGGTAAATCTGGATCGTCAGTCAACACAGAACACCCTTTTGATTTAGCGGTGACAAATTGCCGCCAAATTGGAATGTCAGGGAAGTTCTCGTAACACCGCAAGACAGCGAGTTGTTATCATGCTGCCTTTGATAAACGCATAACCTGTGCCACGCAGGAATTTCTGTCAAACCGAAATGAGTCTTCTAACCAAAACCTTAATCCCCATGCAATCATTTACGCCCAAGCAAAGCTAATGCGGACCTCACTCCAACGCACGTTCCGTACTAGTCATACTCTCTAGTCGCTGCCTCGCTTCACTATTCATTTATATTGTTCTCAATCCCTGTGGAGTTTGAACGGAGCATTCTTCGTTGGCAACTGGTGTGTTTATGCACAGTATTGCTATGTCTCCCGGCGTGCAAGCGCAACCGCGGCCGCGTGCTCGAGATCGCCTACGTTGCGGTACCGCAGGCGATCCTGCGCGACCATGTGTCTGCCGTGTTCAACAAGACTGGAGTCGTCAAGAACGGACAGCGCCTGGAAGTCCTCGACCGAGAGCGCCGCTTCGTAAAAGTCCGCTCCGCCGATGGAGCCGAAGGGTGGATCGAGCAACGCTTCTTGACCTCCGACATGGTCTATCAGGGATTCCAGAAACTCGCGCAACAGGAGGCCGGCGACCCAGTACAAGCAACCGGCACGACACGTAACGAAACCAACCTTCACCTCACTCCCGGCCGCGAGACGGACCATCTTTATCTGTTAAGCCAAGCTTCGAAAGTGACGATCCTGAAACGTGCTACGGTGGATAAGAACGCCGCCCCCGTCCCGTCCCTACAACCCAAGCCCGCTCCCGCAGCCAAACCCACGAAGGGCGGAGCGCCAGCATCAATTAAAGCCACCGCTCCGCAATCACCGAATACCGATCTCGTAGTTGAAAGCCAATCCGTCCAACCTCAGAAGCAAAAACCAATTCCTGCCGTGATGGAAGACTGGTATCTAATCCTCGACCAGCAGGGAAGAGTGGGATGGGTCCTAGCCCGCATGGTCGACCTCGACGTCCCGCTAGAAATCGCCCAGTATGCCGAAGGCCAGCGATTGATCGCTTTTTTCGTGCTCAACCAAGTGACTGATAAGAATAAAGGTGAAGAAAAGATGGTTCCGCAATATTTGGTTCTATTTACCGAGCCCAAGGACGGACTTCCCTACGACTATGACCAGATCCGCGTCTTCACCTGGAACACCCACCGCCACCGCTACGAAACCGCCTACCGCGAACGCAAACTTAACGGATATCTCCCAGTAACGGTCTCGCAAGAGGCTTTCGACAAGGAAGGCACCCTCCCCGTCTTCATGCTACGGGTAAAAGACGACGCGGGGAATTTGCTGGAGCGGAAATACAAATTAAACACGCCAATAGTCAGGCGGGTAACCGCCGCAGGAGAAGAAAAAGAGACTATGAAGCAACATCATTAAAATGCTAAATTGCAGGGCCGCGTCCCGCGAAATGACTCTCGCAAGTACCTTTTCTACCAAATAAGGTAGACATCGAACATCTAAATATACAATTTCCAATAGCATAACGCCTCCGCCGCGCTTAACTGTCTATTTCCCATGCAATAACAAATTGTTATTTTGGCAAAAGAATTGCCCTGTCTCTTCGTCACTCTCGCGGACCCTTTTTGGAGGAAGTATGAAAGTACAGAATAAATTTCTCTTGGTAGCGATTCTCGGAACCTTTCTAACTGCTTTCGCTTTTGCCCAGTCGATAGCTACTGGAGATTTAACCGGCGTCGTAAGCGACTCCTCGGGTGCGGTCGTGCCCGGTGCTTCGGTCACTCTGCATAGCGATGCCGATGGTAATGAGCAAACCGGGCAGACCAATGGCCAAGGTCAATATCGGTTCACGTTGCTAAAGCCTGGACCCTACAGCATCAATGTCAAGTCCGCGGGTTTGTCTGCGGCGCAAGTTCACGTCGAAGTTTCGCTTGGAAAAGTCGTGAACATGCCAATCCAGGTTGGGATTGCGGGTACTAGCACGACAGTAGAGGTCACTGCTGAAACCCCTCTGGTAGAGACGCAAAACGCCAATCTGGCAACCACCTATGACACTCTGCAAATTGCGGCACTCCCCAACCCCGGTGGCGATATCACTTCTTACGCTTATTCAGCTCCGGGAGTGACACTCAACAGCGCCGCTGGTTATGGAAATTTCTCCGCATACGGGCTCCCTTCGATCTCAAACTTATTCGTCACCAATGGCAATGACAACATGGACCCCTATCTAAATCTAAACAACTCTGGGGCCAGCAACCTGTCGATGGGGTCAAATGAGGTACAAGAGATTGCTATTGTTAGCAATGGATACACTGCTCAGTATGGAAGACAAGCTGGTGCCCAAGTTAACGCGACCACGAAATCGGGGTCGAATCAATTTCACGGGAATGCTTTGTATTGGTACAACGGGACCAACCTGAATGCGAACGATTGGTTCGGTGTTCAAAGCCAGACGCCCCGTCCACACGCTGTAAACAATGAATGGGCAGCGTCCATCGGCGGTCCCATCGTGAAGAACAAGCTGTTTTTCTTCGTCGACCAGGAAGGGCTACGATTTGTATTACCTGGCGTAAGTGGACAAAACTTTCTTCCGACGCCGCAGTTTGCCTCCTTCGTGGAGGCTACAGCTGAGGCAAACACCCCAGGATCGCTGCCGTTTTACCAAAAGATATTTAATCTTTACGGAGGTTCGCCAGGTGCAGCCCGCGCCGTCCCAGTCACGGCCGCTGACGATCCCACTCTAGGTTGCGCTGATTTTGCCACCGATCCGAGGAATACCTCCCAGTTCGGAGTAACCCAGCCTTGCTCAATGGCATTCGTTAGCAATCAAAATAATCTCAATACTGAGTGGTTGCTGACAGCCCGCATCGACTACAACATCAGCAATAGCGACCGCCTGTTCGGACGATTTAAAGAAGATCACGGCGTTCAAGCCACGGGCACTGACCCCGTTAATCCAATTTTTAACGCTGACAGCATTCAGCCGGCGTACGAAGGCCAGCTCAACGAGACGCACATTTTTAGCGGTAATACCGTCAACAATCTCATAATCTCGGGTTCCTGGTATCAGGCATTGTTCAGCGCAAACAATTTGCCAGGAGCTTTGAAGGCGTTTCCGACAACGATGGCTTTCGTGAATGGCTGGGCTAACCTCGGCGGCCAGGATTTCAGTTATCCCCAGGGACGCATCGTCACCCAGTACCAGATAACGGATGATTTTTCCAAAACCGCGGGCAAGCACGATCTCAAAGTGGGGATTAACTTCCGTCGCAATCTTGTAAGCGACTACGTTACAGGACCGAATACCAGCGGTACCTTTAACGTCAACGAAATGACTGAATTTGTCCTGGGCAACGCGGTGGATGGTGCTTCAGATTACAACCAGACGTTTTCCAACATAGGCCCATCTAGAATCAAGCTGTATAGCATGGGAATTTATGCGCAGGATCAATGGAAGGCGACGAACAAACTAAATATCACTGCCGCGGTGCGTATGGATCGTAATGTCAATCCCTCTTGTTCAACCAAGTGTTTCACCCGGCTTGCGGGGCCATTCGAGAGTATCAACCATGATCCGAACACACCCTACAACCAGGTGATTAAAACCGGTCAAAGCAATGCTTTCGCAGATGTGCAGCCCTTTGTGTTCTCTCCCCGACTTGGAATGGCTTATAGCGTGACCCCAAATACAGTAATTCGCGGCGGCTTTGGTTTGTTCACTGATCTCTATCCCGCGTTCATCATAGATAGGTTCATCACCAACGCACCCAACGTCGCAACGTTCGATGCTTCTGGCGGGGCATTTTCACCTGACGTCCCAGGTAACCTCTTCGCCCAGGATGCCGCCTCAAATGCAGCCTTTCAAACCGGTTTCGCCAATGGAGCTACCTTGGCCGACCTACAAACGAGCGTCCCAGGATTCGGGGCTCCAACATTTAACGTGATGGGCAAGAAATTGTTAAATCCCGAGTTCATGGAGTGGAACCTGGAATTACAGCAGCAGATAGGACGTAGTGCTAGCTTGTCAGTAGATTATGTCGGCAATCACGGCATAAATCTAATGACCGTCAACCCATTTACGAACGCATTTTGCAAACGTAATTGCCCGTTCGCAGGTGTTATTGGTACGGCTCCAGCCGATAGCCGCTTTGCGCAAGTTCTTGAGCTTCGTAATTCTGGTTGGTCCAACTACAACGGTCTTACCACTAGCTTGCATTATCGCTTGTCGAAATCGTTTCAAGGACAGTTCAACTACACATGGAGTCACGACTTAGATACGTGCTCGAACAATTGTTTGCTACCGTTCAGCGCTAGTACGATAACTAGCATTCGATATCAGGTGTCGCCAAACCTCCCTGGTACCGCATATGGCTCGTCCGACTATGACGTGCGCCACCTGTTCAATGCAAACTATGTGTACACCTCTAAGGATAACTATTCGAGTGGCATGCTGAATCACGTTCTTGGTGGTTGGACGGTAGCCGGGACCTTCTTTTACCACACGGGCTACGGTTGGTCTCCGGTGAGCGTCGGCGCCCGCAATAGCCTGGGGAACGTCCTTGGCCTTCGCACCGGGACCCCTTTAGCAGAGTTTGCAACCCCTCCTGTCTTTGGCACTTGTAAGAATGGGTCAAGTACTTGCGCCACGGCCAGTGAGTTTCTCTCCGGTCCCTCACAAAGTAGCTTTGGAAATTATGCTCGTAACACGTTGCGCGGGCCTAATTACTTTGACACTGACCTTAACGTTACCAAGAACTTCAAAGTCGGGGAACGTATTGGTTTGGCCCTCGGCGCTAACTTTTTCAACGTTCTCAACCATCCTAACTTCGACCTGCCGAACAATAGCGTGTCATCAGGATTGTTCGGTACGATCACAAACACAGTTTCGCCCGCTACTTCGCCCTATGGAGCTTTCTTGAGCGTTCCTTTAACTGGTCGAATAGTTCAGTTGAATGCCCGAGTAACGTTCTGAGCAGTTAGAAGGAGCTTTTAAGACCCCCGTCCGGTTACTGTGGGCGGGGGCTTTTTTTGTCTCGCATGAGGAAGCTAAAATAGCTTCGGAATTAAGTTTTTTGGACTCAGCGACACAGCTAAGAGAAGAATTCAGTGACACTGCTAGTAACTGTGGACTGTTCCTGTTCTCTAAGCTCCGGGAACATCGGCAAGGCTAATACCTCCCTTGAAGCTTGTTCTGCAATAGGGAGATCTCCCGCTCGATACCCTAGATAGGCAAAGGGTGGTTGCAGGTGCAGTGGGACGGGATAATAGATTTCGGTGCCAACGCCGTGTTGGGTCAGGTGGTCGCGCAGTTCATCGCGGCGATCGGCCCGAATTACGTATTGATGGTAGATGTGGTGGGCTGGTGATAGTGCCACCGGTAGCTTCACAACCGGGTTTCCCGCAGCGTTCGGCTCGGTCACACCCGATTCACTCAGTAATCGGTCATACGTCGCAGCGTGCTCCCTCCGCAGATCGTTCCATTTCTCTAAATAGGGGAGCTTTACTCGCAGGATCGCCGCTTGGATAGAGTCCATGCGAGCGTTCCACCCCAATTCTTCGTGATGGTAGCGGCGCGAGCTGCCATGATTCCGAAGACGGCGCATGTGTTCGGCCATCTGCAAACTGTTCGTAGTCACCATTCCAGCGTCACCGTACGCGCTCAGATTTTTCGTTGGATAAAAACTGAAAGCGGCCCCCACTCCTAACGAGCCTGCGGACTTTGCATCCCAGGCCGCACCCAGGGCCTGGGCCGCGTCTTCTACCAGCGGGACTCCAAACTGTCGCGAGATTCGCGCTAAGGCGGTCATGTCCGCGCATTGCCCATAAAGATGGACGGGCAGGATGGCCTTAACTTTGCACGACTGGCTATGGCTCAGTTTCGCTTCCACCAACTCCGGATTCAAATTCAAAGTATGCGCGCAGACATCAACAAATATGGGACGCGCCCCCGCCCGCACGATCGCGCTAGCCGAAGCAAAAAAACTGAACGGAGTAGTGATAACAGAATCGCCCGCACCCACTCCCGCAGCGACTAATGCGAGCCAGAGAGCGTCGGTGCCGGAGGCGCATCCCACCGCCGCTTGTGCACCGGTGTAGACGGCGACTTCCGCTTCGAGCGCTTCGACCTCAGGGCCCAGCACAAACTGCTGCGAGTCGCAAACGCGCTCCATAGCAGAAAGAATTTCTTCGCGGATGGGCTCATATTGCCGATGCAGGTCAAGCAGGGGGACTTTGGTGATGGGCACGAGTCCGATTCTACCAAGATGCTGATGAGACCATTCGCGCCCGCATTATCGAAATTGCCGGCTAAAGGCAATCGATAGCTCACACCGATAAGATACTGGAAATCATAGATTTACTTAACATAACGTTACGTATTACCGTAATAGGCGGACTTCATGTTATCTAAGTAAATGATAATAAATGACTTACTATTGTTGGCGAATGGAATGACAGTTGCATCATTCGAGTGTCCTCACACATGTCTGTATTTACACATTAGGAGACTTGAATGAATCGTTTTTTGACATCGCGTTGGATCTTGGTCGTCGCGTTGACCCTTGCGTTAGCGTCGCTAACCGCAACCTTGGCTTTTGGGCAAGCTGAAACCGGCTCGGTAACCGGCACGGTAAAAGATGCTACCGGCGCCGTTGTTCCCCATGCTCAAGTGACGGTCACATCCGTGGGCACATCTGCTACTAGAACGGCCACCACTAGCGATACCGGGTCCTACACCATAACCAACCTGGAGCCGGGGCTTTACGAGCTCAAGGTCGCCGGACAAGGGTTTGGCGAATTCAAGCAAAAATTCACCATATCTCCGGGCTTGCCGATGACTCAGGACGCCACCCTCGCAGCCGCCGGAACTTCCACGGTGGTCGAGGTTGTTGGCCAGAGCGCGGCTCAGGTCGATACCACCAGCTCATCGATTAGCGAAGTTGTCGATTCGACTCGCGTGGCTCAACTCCCAAGTTTGACCCGTGACCCTTATGATTTCGTCCAGACTATGGGCAACGTGAACCAAGATTCTGCCTCCGGCAGTGGCGGACGGGATGAAATCGTGCGCGGCGCCGGTGTGGCGATTGGGGGACAACGTTCATCAAGCACGGATGCCCTGCTTGATGGCGCGGAAAATGTGGATCTTTACACCACTAAAGTCGGACAAAGCGTGCCCCTTGATTCGGTGCAGGAGTTCAGCGTTACTAGTAGCAACTTCTCCGCAGAGTACGGACGCGCCTCCGGGGGGGTCATTAACGTTGTTACAAAGTCGGGCACTAACTCGCTTCACGGCAGCGCATATGAATACAACCGCGTATCGGCACTTACAACTAATGATGTCGAGGATATTGCCCGCGGCAATCCCAAAGGCAAATACACCCGAAACCAATTCGGGTATTCCTTGGGCGGACCCGTTATTAAGAATAAACTTTTCTTCTTTAGCACCATCGAATGGACTCGGGTGCGCAGCAGTGCGAACGTTACCGCGGCTGTGATTTCGCCCGAGTTTATAGCCGCCTCCGCTCCTGCAACCCAGGCCTACTTCGCGCCTTTCAAATTTCGTCCTGGATTGGTAGTGAACAACACCGCGACGATTGTGGGTCCCATCCCGGAATTTGACATTGTCAGCTATTCGACGCCTTCAGATTCAGGCGGCGGAGCCCCTCAGAACGCCTATAACATGGTGCAGCGTGTTGATCTCAACCTTACTGACAAGACAAGTTTGTTCGCGAGGTACGCTCTTTTTAATCAAAATGAGTTTGCAGGCTTCGTCAATAACAGTCCTTATGTTGGATTCGACACAGGACAGACGCAAAAAAACCAGAATCTGCTTTTCTCTTTGAGTCACATATGGTCTTCTAACGTAGTTAGTGACACGAAGTTGAACGTTAACCGATTAACCCTTCAGCAGCCTCTCGCGGCCACACAGCCGATTCAACCCACCCTTTATTTCAACGTCAACTTCGACGCCGCCGTGCAAGGCATAGGCACTTGCTTACCAGGATATTCCTGCACCACCCCAGGAAATTCCATTCCTTTTGGTGGTCCGCAAAATGTATTCGAAATTGCGCAGTCCTTTAGCATCAACAAGGGAAAGCACTCCTTCCGATTTGGTGGGGAATACATCTTTACCAAAGACAACCGTACCTTCGGTGCGTATGAAAATGCAGTGCAGGGACTCGAACCGGGAGGCACGGGAGGCGGCATTGCAGGGGGCTTGGCTAACCTAAGCGCCGGTCAGGCAGGTTGGTTCCAGGTAGTAGTTGATCCGCAAGGCAAGTTTCCCTGTTTCAAAGATTCCACGGGAGCAACCGTTGTGACCCCGGATTGCACCATTAATCTTCCTACGACGCAGCCACCGTTCAACCGCAGCAACCGCTATAACGACATGGCCTTCTATGGTCAGGATTCATGGAAGGTCGCGCCGAGGCTTACGCTGAACCTCGGTCTTCGGTGGGAATATTACGGAGTTCAGCACAATTCAGATCCAAAGTTGGATTCGAACTTTGTTTTTGGCGGTGGCAACGATATCTTTAACAAGATTCGAAATGGTCGCGTTTACACGGTCGCTGCGACTCCCTTCAGTCCCAAGAGCCCAGTAGGAGGTTTATGGAAACCGCAATATCATAACTTCGGACCACGAATTGGATTCGCTTACGACCTGACAGGCGATGGAAAGACCAGCTTGCGCGGAGGATACGGAATTGCCTACGAACGGAATTTTGGCAACGTCACCTTCAACGTGATTCAGAATCCCCCGGGCCAGTTCAACTCGATCTTCCAAGCCCCATCACAACCTCTGTTTTCAGGGAATTTAGGGCCCTTCGCGGGAACAGGGACCAAATCCCTCCCCAACCCCAGCCTGCGATACGTAAGACAAGACATCCCGACTGCGTACTCCCAGAGCTGGAACTTGTCCCTGCAACGGGAAGTATTTAAGAACTCCCTGATCTCAGCCGATTACACTGGAGCTCATTCTCTACATGACTATTCCATTGAAAACCTGAATCAACGGGGCTTCGGGGTGGTCTATCTGGGAACCGATCCAAATGTGGACAATCCAATCGACCGCCTGAACCGGCAATATGGCAACATGAATACCCGCGGCTCCAATGGCTTCTCGTTTTACGACGCCTTGAATACCCGTTTTGTCTCAAGCAATCTTTTCCATCAGGGCTTGGACTTCACGGTTAATTACACTTACTCCCATTCCATTGACAATCTCAGTTCGTCTTTCAGCGAAACCCCGCAAACCGAAAATCTTGGGTTGCTTGACCCCTTTCAACCCGGACTCGATCGCGGGGACGCGGATTTTGATGCGAGACACCGGGTAGCAATAAGCGCGGTGTGGAACCTGCCGTATGCTCGCAATCAACACGGCTTTCTGAAACAAGCCCTCGATGGATGGGAACTGGCTCCGATCATCACCGCCCGCACGGGGAACCCATTCACCGTGTTTGACAGCACCAACAACATTGGTGACACCGTTTCCGCTCGCTATTGGATTCCAGCCGGGTATACACCTCCGAAGACTGGTACTTCGGCCAGCATCCTAGCTACAGGTACTGATTTCGCAAGCGCAAACACGTTCGACTATTTGAACCTGCCCCCATCCGCAACCTACGCGGATCCGCTGGTTGGGTCAGGAGAACTCCCCACCTGCGACATGACCACCAACTCAGCCGGGAATCTGGTTTCAACTGGTCAAAATTGTCACTGGCCATCGAATCTTCTCAGCAGAAATTATTTCCGAGCACCAGGTGTTTACAACATCAACGTTGCCCTTGGTAAGACTTTCCCGATTACCGAGCGCTTCAAGTTGCAGATCCGAGGCGAGGCTTACAACCTCCTCAATCACTCCAACTACTATGTTCAGCCTGGAGCGACCAATGACGTGGGCAACTTTGGCAATGCCGACAACCCGTTCCAAGTTACGGGCAAACGCGGAGTTATCCCGGCTGCGGGCGTGGCCAACGAGCGGCGGTTTATTCAGTTCTCCGCTCGCTTGAGCTTCTAATTACAGGTAGAAGTTAAAAGGTAAGACCCGGTCTTTACAGACCGGGTCTTTTTTTGCGAAAACAACTTCTAGATTGGGTACTTCAAGGAGTGGTTTTCAACGGGGCACTTATGCTGCCCATGCGACCGCTAAGGTTATCGCGGACTACGAAACGTACGACATACTCTCCATTAGGAACTTCGACACTCTTGGAGTAATTCAGACCATCTTTACGGAAGGTCGACATAGTATCAGGTTTGAGGTTCGATTCAATGTGTTCCCACAGTTGGTCGGCGTTCTGTCCATCTGGCTTTCGCACTGCCGCAACCACGTCGAAGTCTAAATGGTTGTTGTTCGCTTCATCCACCACCCCGGAGTCCTTTGACAGAAGAAGCTCGAAGTTAACCTTTTTCTTATCCCCTGCCGGCAATGTGTCGAGCCACCGAACGCTGAGCGGCAGGCCGGTGTAATTCAGCGGGGAGGCCAAAGCCAAACGTATGTCCAATTTCCGCGCGTCACTTTGCCTACCCGGGGGCGTCACAAAGAAACCATTGCGGGCGCGAACGTGGCCACGATGACCCTTAAGCTTAACCTGTAACTTATGCCAGCCCGGTTTGGCATTTTTATCCAAGTAGTACCCCAGCAAATAGTAGCTATCGGAATCGTCCGCGGCTTTGGCGAAGGCAACGTCGAGATCATTGCGGTTGTAGAACGCTTTCCCGCCGGTCATCTCAGCAAACCCATTCATGGTTTCGCGGCTGGATTCAAATAGAGCGCTATTGAAAGATTGCAATCCTTCAATTCGAGTCGTTGTTGCGTCGGGGAAAAATGTCATCAATCCGCGGGCATCCACTGGATAAAGAGAAAATTCAGCGTCATTCAACATCTGGATGGTGCGCTCATAGATGGGCGCCAGAGGCTTCAAATCCTGGTTCGCCGACATCCGATTAGAAGAAGGAAGTTCCGGCAGTCCGCCCGTAGAATCCATCGTGTTGAGAGTGACTGCCTGTCCCTGCTGAAAAACCCGGGGCGCAAGCAATGTCCCAGTTGTCGGGTCGAGGCCAAATGGAAACGCCGCAGTGACCCAAACTAAAGATTTTCGTCCGGGCACACCCGCGTAAGCCTCAGCTACATGCTGAAAGGCCTCAAGCGTGGTGAGAATATTGTTCTTTTGCGCATACATTGCGTAGTTGATGTCAGTCCCTTTCACGAAGCTGTCGATCTCCGCGGCCTGGGTCTCGAATTCCTGCCGACTCGGCCCGTAGGGATCTCCTCCGTTTTGATTTTGGAGACTTTTTGGATCACCGACGTTTACGAGCTCTCTTGATTTCGTATCTTCCAACTCCTGCCTCGTAAAAGTGAGTCCCGGTAACTGGCCGGTAGCTTTTTTCAGTGCCGCGACTAGAAGCGCTGGATCAGATGTGAAATCGTGCAAAATGCGAATACCATTTGGCTGAATGCTAATGAGTGCGCAAGGTTCCTTGCTGTCCATGCGGTTGGCAAGAAATTTGACGAGCTCCTGCCGGGCGTAAGCCTGATCGAGAAACGGGGTGTTAACCGTATCCAGCGCGAAAATTGTTAGCCGCTTGGGAACATCTTCCCCCGCTAACATGTTGGTGTAGACGCCGGGCTGGCGAGGTGCGCGTTCTATCGGCCTGGGTTTTGTCTGAACATCCTCGAATGACGCGATAGGCTGCGATTTACCATTCTCAAAAATCGCAAAGTCATCTTTCGTCAGGCCCCAGACGTGCTTTCCGGAGCCATCATCAATGACGACTGGCACGATGACCAGATTTGCCTTGGAGGTAAAAGTCACCGGCGCCGCGGTTTGTTGAGCCGATCCGATGACACAAAAAAACAACACTTGGCAGAGGGATAACTGGCTAAGGGCCCGCAAGCGCAACTGCTGCATAACGCCTCCCCGTCACACTCGGTGACCCGAGGGACTACAGGGGCAGCATACGCCTATGCCGGACGTATGTCGCAACCATTCGAGTGGGCTTATTGCGGGTGTATGGAAGCCCCTACCTTCTGGTTCGCACTTGCACCTTGGTCCCATCGGGAAGTTCGCCATCTATTAGCTCGATCTTGCCGCCGCGCACTACTCCAGTGAATTCAGTGCGCGCTTGAGGAATTGCGGGCGAAGGGGCCCGTGGGACTTGTCCCATGCCCTTATCCATGGCAGCGTTGGCGAGCTCGTCAGCTTCTTGGTTATGTCCGCGCAGCACGTGGCCTATAGAGAACCATTGCAACTGTGCAATCAAATCCTTCGCGCGGCCGTGGAGTTCCTGCAAAGTCGAATTCTTTACTTTGTAAATGCCTTTGATCTGGCGGACCAACAGCTCTGAATCGCTGATGACTTTCAGCGCCTTCGGCCCTTTCTCCACAGCGTACTCCAGGGCCGCAATCAGTCCCTGATACTCGGCCACGTTGTTGGTTTGGTGTCCCAAGTATTCGCTGAGAGCAGCGACTTTTTTCCCAGACTCATCCTGAATTACGACGCCGTACCCGGCTGGTCCGGGATTTCCTCTTGCTCCGCCATCGCTGTACGCCACCAAATGCCGTTCGGGGGGCTTGTCTCGATCCGTGCCGAAGAGCGGTGCTGGTCGCAACGTCATCGTCACCGTCCGGCGGCAAGCCGGGTTGCGAGCCGCAAAGGCAGATTGGCTGCCGTGATGCGGTCCTGCGCGCTCTTCAAATCGTAGGGCACGCGCCAAAAAGTGATGATGGAGGTCTCGGTGTCGAACAGCGCGAAGGCGGCTCGCCAATTGCCGTCGCGAGGCTGGCCCACCGACCCCGGATTAATCAGGTACCGTACTCCCTTTTTCAACGGAAAGTCGCTGGTCTCCAGCTGTCCCACAGTCTTGTATTCCGGATAAGTTACGTCAGCTTTGTTTTCCGTGCCACATGAAAAACTACCCTGAAGATGCGTGTGTCCAAAAAAAGTCAGGGTGCTGGCCGAATCCATCAAGGGTTCAATCGCGTCGTGCAGCGTCACCACATACTCGTCTTCGTCAAGCGGAGAGCCATGAACAAACTGCGCGCCTTCAACCCCTTCAATCGATGCCGGACCGGATGGTAATTGCCGAAGCCACTCTAGATTGTCGGGCGTAAGCTGCTCGCGGGTCCACAAGGCCGCCATCCCCGCTATGGGATTGAAGTCTTTCAAATCGGTGATTCCGCTGACCGCTTTGTCGTGGTTCCCGCGCACAAAAAACTTGCCCAAACCTCGCACCCGATGGATTACGTCGTTCGGGCTTGCGCCATATCCCACCACATCGCCCAGGTTGGCGACCAAATCATAAGCGGGCGCCGCGGCCAGGCACGCTTCCAACGCCTCAAGATTGCTATGGATATCGCTTAAAACAAGTATGCGCACTGGTCTCCGGGCAAAATGCCGATTATAGACCTATCCCGCCGCTCGTGGGGATTCAATGGTGGCGTGCCGCGCAGATATAGCTGAGTCGGCCGAGGTTTCATCGCAAAATCCATCGCAGACCTTAGGTAATTAAGAGAATTACGAAAGCGCATGCACGTGGGACATCTATTCGCCTATCGTCCGCGATGAGATGGTGGTCAGGCATTCAGAAAATGAGAAAACCATTGTCCCTCTCCACCGACGGCTGTTTGGACGAAGTTCATGTGCGTATCCTGCGGGTGACTGAAGACCTGCGCGCTATTCAGCGCGAGCTGAACTGTGCTGCCATGGAAGCGCCGGGCAATCCCGAATTGATGGAAGCCCTGACTCAGTTGCCCGAGATGGAATCTCTCGACGTCCTTAAATCGGCCCTAGATCAGATGCGTCATTTCTTGTGGTTCTATATGCAGGTCATGACCAATAATTCGGAAGCGGGAGATCAGCTACGGCAAAGCCTGCGCAGAAAACCTACTGACGATCCAGTTCACGCCAGCGACGCCTCCATGCTTCAAAAATTCAAGAATGCGGCCGATGCCGCGCTTCTGCAATATCTCGCCGACGGCAAAGCCCGCAAGCCAAATTAAGATCTGCCAGCGCCTGCGCCACCCTTGGGTGTTCGATGGCGCAAAGGTCGATAAGAGTTCACTCTCTGCAAGCATCATCAAGAATTGTTAAGCAGGATTGACCCCCCCGATCCCCAAAAATCGCGGTGCTATAATTTCTTCGCGGGGCAAGCCATTCGGTCGTCCTCGCAATGCGCTTTTCCATCCCACATAACAAGCGCACATATCAACGTCGGGGCGTAGCGCAGCCTGGTAGCGCACCTGGTTC
>CAWHFA010000005.1:0-39296 GCA_963828635.1 uncultured Acidobacteriaceae bacterium
GGCAGCGTGATAAGAATTGCCCGGCTTGCCGACGAAGGCTTCGAGTTCCTGCAAGATCCCGCACCCGCTCTGCAAGCCTTGCGCGATTCAGGACGCCGTATTGACATCCTGACCTTCACCGAATGTCTGCCCCATACCACTCCCCGCTTCGACTACCCAATGGAGTGGGACAACGTGGCCGCGCTGCCCATCTCCTCCTTCGATCATTGGTTCACCAAGCAGATCGACGGAAAGACTCGCAACATGGTCCGCCGCGCGCAGAAGAAGGGAATCACCGTCCGCGAAGTCGCCTTCGATGAAGCGCTCGCCCGCGGCATTTGGGAGATCTACAACGAATGTCCGGTGCGGCAGGGACGCAAGTTTCAGCACTATGGCAAAAACTTCGAAAGCGTCCGCACCATGAGCGCAACCTTCCTCCGGACCCAGCTTCTTCGTCGGCGCATATCTCGACGACAAACTGATCGGCTTCGCCAAGCTCACCATGAACGAGACCCGCTATCAGGCCACCGTGATGCACATCATTGCCATGGTGCAGCATCGCGATAAAGCTCCCACCAATGCGCTGCTCGCGGAGGCGGTGCAGGGATGCGCCAATCGTGGTCTCCCTTATCTCGTGTATTCCAACTTTTCCTACGGCAAGAAGCAGCGCGATACTCTCAGCGACTTCAAAGAGAACAACGGATTCAAGCGCATCGATATTCCGCGCTACTATGTGCCTCTAACCAGCACCGGACGCGCCGCCCTGAAATTTGGCCTCCACCGCAGCCTCGCCGAACACGTGCCGGAATCAGTAATGACCAGACTCCGCGGATTCCGCAACGAATGGCATAAGCGCAAATTGCAATCGGCGGCGAGTTCGTAAAGCAATTATGCCGCCCACAGTAGCTTCCCTCATTTTTACGCTGCTCATAGCGTTACTGTTCTGGTTGGAGCGCGACCGAAGGGTCTCCACATCACCCGCTCTTTGGATACCGACTGTCTGGCTACTGCTTGCCTGCTCTCGATCAGTGGCTGAATGGTTACAAATTGGTAATCCTGTGAGCGCATCAAATTCATCTGACCAGCAAAATGTGATGGAGGGCGATCCAGTGAATCGCGCAATTTTCGCTGGCCTCTTGGTGCTCGGAATGATTGTTCTGGCCGTCAGGACAGGGCGCATAGGCAAGCTGCTGAAAGCTAACCTAACCATCGTCATTTTTTTCGCCTTCTGTGCCCTGAGTCTCATATGGTCCGACTATCCCGATATAGCATTCAAGAGGTGGACCAAAGCCATCGGTGATCTGGTAATGGTTCTCATTGTTCTCAGTGATCGAGAGCCCTTGGCCGCAGTGAAAGAGTATTTGGCGAGGACCGCCTTTCTCGTTATCCCTCTGTCGGTTCTTTTCGTCAAGTATTACCCCGACCTTGGCAGGAGCTACGGCCGATGGGATTACAAGACCTTTTACACAGGCGTCACGACCAATAAAAACACGTTGGGCGTCATATGCCTTTTCTTCGGGCTCGCCTCAGTGTGGCGTCTTCTCGTCGCTTATCGTGACCCCAGCCGGAAATTGCGCATTCGCCACCTGATCGCCCATGGAGTAGTGGTGGCGATGGTGATATGGCTGTTTTCCATCGCCAACTCGATGACCGCGCTATCCTGCTTCCTCATAGGCATCTGTCTTTTGCTACTCACTAACTTTCGTTTTGTTCGCCGCAAACCGGTGCTCGTCCATTTGCTGGTCTTGAGCTTCGTACTTGCCTCCGCCTCAATCGCGTTTTGGGGCTTTGGTTCCGACTTCGTAAAAGACACCATGGCGAGAGACACGTCGACGTTGACCGACCGAACCAATATCTGGAAGCTCGCCCTCAGCGTTTCAAGGAGTCCACTGGTGGGGACGGGCTTTGAAAGTTTTTGGTTGGGACCGCGCCTTCACAAAATGTGGGAAGGGTTTTCATGGCATCCGGAAGAAGCCCATGACGGGTACCTTGAGATCTATCTGAACCTTGGGTGGGTAGGCGTCTCTCTTCTGGCTGTAGTGGTCGCCACGGGTTATAGAAAAATTCTGGCCACCTATCGCAGCAACCCCCTAGTCGGTAGTCTTGTGCTGGTCTTCTTCACTGTTGGTGTGATCTACAATTTTACTGAGGCGGCATTCTTCCGGATGATGGCCCCGGCGTGGTTATTTTTTTTACTGGCGATAAGCAGCGCTTCCGTCATTTCTAGACCCAGCGCACGTTCACGACCTCGCAGCAATCGAACTCCAAGAATGCCGGAAAATCCAGTTACAAACCAGCCAACACTGGTGCAGGAGACAGCGTGAGACCCTTCGACGAAAACGGTTTGTTTCGCTCGTCGGAGCAGAATGGTGGCCTGCGACAAGCCGCCGTCCGCGGCAGTGCTGTCATGGTTTTTTCCCAGGTGTTTTCGTTTGCCGTGAGCATGATCGGCACGGTTGTTCTGGCCCGCCTGCTCATGCCCGCCGATTTTGGCGTGGTCACCATGGTCACCACTTTCAGCCTGCTGGCGGTCAGCGCCGGGCAGATCGGATTTCCCGAAGCCGTGCTGCAACGCGAGCAGATCGACCACACCCTGGCTAGCAATTTGTTCTGGATAAACCTTGGCGTGAGTTCGTTGCTCACCATTGCGTTTGCCGCCGCCGGATCACTGTTGGCCAGGTTCTATCACGATCCGCGGGTCGCCCGGGTTGCCATGGCCATGTCTCTCACTATCGTCCTCACCAGCGTCTCGGTGCTGCATCTGGGACTGCTCAAGCGAGCGATGTGCTTCACTGCCGTTTCCGCCACCAGCATCGCGGCCGGAGCAACGTCGGTCATCGTTTCCGTCAGCCTCGCCTGGGCGCGTTGGGGTTACTGGGCATTGGTGGCGGGCGCCGTCACCCTACCGCTCGCCCAGTCGATCGGCGTGTGGAGTGTGTGCCGCTGGGTGCCGAGCCTCCCGCGCCGCGCAAATGGGACCGGCTCCGCCATGGCCTTCGCTACTCACGTTTACGGACGTTTCAGCGTGGACTACTTCGCCCGCAACCTGGACAACCTCTTAGTAGGGTGGAGATTTGGCTCCGCCTCCCTCGGTTTTTATAAGAAAGCCTTTGACTTGTTTTCGCTGCCGGCAAACCAAATTTTCTCCGCCTATTCAGTCGCAGTGGCTACTCTGAGCCGGCTCAACGGTGACCGCGTTAAATATCAGCGATATTTTCTGGGAGGCCTCTCCGCGCTGGCGATTGTGGGCATGGCTGTTGGCGCCGACCTTACCCTGGTGAGCAAAGACCTGGTACTCCTGGTGCTGGGGCCGCGCTGGGAACCATCCGGCCAGATTTTCATGTTTTTCGGGCCGGGCATAGGAATGATGCTGATCTACCTGACTCACGGCGTGATCCATCTTTCGATAGGCACTCCCAGCCGCTGGTTTCGTTGGGGCATTATCGAATTTGTAGTGACCGGGGCGTTGTTTCTTTTAGCTTTGCCCTGGGGAGCAACCGGAATTGCCGCAGCTTGGACCGCATCGTTTTATATTCTGACCGTCCCTGCGCTTTGGTATGCGGGGCGCCCGGTGCAGCTCAGCGTTAAGCCGATGGTGGGCGCGGTATGGCGGTTCGCGGTGGCCTCGCTGCTGGCAGGACTGGCCTGCGCTGCTATAGTCCGGCAACTTCCTTCCCTCGCCGCCGCAGAAGGAGCGATGGGAGCTTTCATCCGCATCGTCAGCACCTCTGTCGTCTTCGTGGTGCTGTACGTCGGCGCCATCATTCTCCTGCACGGCGGCTTCGCGCCGATAGTCGAGTTTTCAGGAATATTGAAAGAGATGGCCCCATGGAAGAAGGCATCGCGGGCCACTGCCGTTCCCTGCGAGGCATCGACCGGATGATATCGGCCCGTACACAAAGGATAGCCGGGCTTTTTTTCGCGGGAGAATTCCGGCGGCTGTGGTACCCCGTGTCAATTCGCCTGCGCCACATTGATCTGGCGCCGGAAGAGCCCGAACAGTTCGGGTTATCCCGCGAGGTGTCAGAGCAATATTCGGATTCAGGCGGGCCCACTCTGGAATCGGTGCTTGCACGAATTCAAGTTCCAAGCGGAAGCCGGATCATTGATTTCGGGTGCGGCAAGGGCGGCGCAGTATCGACCATGGCACGTTTTCCTTTCGACGAGGTGGTAGGCATCGACATTTCTGCACGGCTGATTCACGTTGCCCGCCAGAATGCGCAACGTCTGGCGGTAAAGGCCACTTTCTTGTGTGCCGATGCCACGACGTTTACTGACCTCGACCGCTTCACTCATGCGTATTTCTTCAATCCGTTTCCTAAAGATCTCATCTCCAGAGTCTATGCAAATCTACTGGCTTCAGTCGCGCGCCGGCCACGAACCATGGCATTGATTTGTAAGTATCCCGAGCAAACCATCGAGAAGTGTTTTCCCCAGTCCGAACATCTGATTTTGAAGCAAAAACTCGACTTCCGCTTCTCGCACCCGTTTTACATATTTGACTTGGTCCCATAGTCCCATGCCCTCCACCATCTTATATCCGGCACACAGTCAGGAGCAGATCACCGGCAGGATCGCTGATAAAGCAGCTCAGCTTCCACGGATAGGACTATTGACCGGAGGCCGCGATCCCCACTACGTAATTGGGCTGGCAAGAGCGTTGGCTCGGGCAGGCATAAAACTTGATTTGATCGGCAGCGATGAATTGGATAGCCCTGAACTACATCCCTTGCCCGGACTTCGTTTTCTTAATCTGCGGCGCGATCAGGGGCAAAACGCTTCGTTACTGAGAAAAGTATCCAGAGTGGCGTCCTACTATTTCCGCCTGGTTGGGTACGCAGCTACTTCGAAGGCGGGAATTTTCCATATTTTGTGGAACAACAAGTTCGAAGTTTTTGACCGGACGATCTTGATGCTGTACTACAAACTTTTGGGCAAGAAGATCGTGCTGACTGTGCACAACGTCAATGCCGGAATCAGAGATGCAAACGACTCGGCCATAAATCGGCTGACCTTAACAATGCAATACCGCCTGGCCGATCATCTGTTCGTCCATACCGCGAAGATGAAAACCGAACTGGAACGCGATTTCGGCGTCATGGCGAAAGCTATCTCGATCATTCCTTATGGAATCAACGATGCTGTACCCGATACCAGCTTGACCGCTGCCCAGGCTAGGGAAGCACTTGGGATTGCTAAAAACGAAAAAGTAATTTTGTTTTTTGGGGCAGTACGTCCCTATAAAGGAATCGAATACTTACTAAGCGCGTTTGAATCGCTCAGCCGCCGCGACAGCCTCTATAAACTCATTCTCGCCGGAGAGCCAAAAAAAGAATCCATAAAGTATTTGCAGCAACTCCAGACATCGATTACCACTCAAAAAAGGGGACGAATACTCTCAGAATTCCGCTACATACGGGATGACGAAACCGAAATCTATTTCAAGGCCGCCGACCTTTTGATACTTCCGTATACCGAGATATTTCAAAGCGGCGTCTTGTTCCTCGGATACAGCTTCGGGCTTCCGGTAGTCGCGTCGGACGTGGGTTCCCTCCGGGACGACGTCATCGAGGGGCAAACGGGATACTTGTGCAAGCCCGCCGATGCGGAAGATCTGGCGAACACCATTGAGAAATATTTTCGAAGCGACCTTTTCTCGAGCTTACCGCGGCGGCGACCCGAGATCAGGGATTTTGCGAGCTCGCGGCACTCCTGGAAAACCGTGGCTGAGATGACCCGCAATGTGTACGCGGACCTGTGCTGAAATTGATGGGGAGCCTCGATTGCAATCGGGAAGCGTCGACTATCAGCGATTGTGAGGATTGTCTTAAAGGGAAGGGCACGAGTTCAACTCGTGCCGCTAGTGTCGCCGGAGCGGATTTCGGCCCGACTGAAAGTCTGGCCCTTCCCTAGGACTGCCCGACAAAAGTGTTACTGCGCAACCTAAAAAAGAGTAATCCGTCCCTTTTTCGAGAAATCGTCGCGCTTTTATTTAGTCCCAAGAAAAAATAAAGAATCCAGGACGCCCCGAAAGCCGCAAGCGCACTGTACTTTCAGCGTGTTGGGATGCACTTCCGTGCCTTTACCTCAATGATCGGGCTATTTAAGGTAATTCATACCACGGCTGGGTCGAATCGCCGTGAACGTTTCGTGAGTGAGGTCCAATGGTGCGCAAGAGTCTTTACGGGATCCCCGTTTTGTTGATGATATTTCTGATGCAACCAAAAACCGCTGGCGCGGCAACCGTGAATGCGGCCTCTTGCTCACAGGGAAATGTGCAGTCTGCGATCAATTCGGCTTCGGCTGGAGATACAGTCGTCATTCCGGCAGGCACCTGTACCTATACAACTACATCCCGACAAACCCCCAGCGTGACCATAAATAAGGCCGTAACTGTGCAAGGGCAGACTGTATGCACGGGTCGCGCGTCATCGCTCTCCTGCACGGACAGCACTATCATCAAAGACGGTACGGGCACCGCATATCAAGAAGATCCCTTTGATATCACCTCGTCTGGAGCGCGGCTGACCGGAATCACCATCTCCGATACGCGCGGAACATCCGACTACAAGGCCTACATCAACGTGGCCACCGACATCACCAACTGGAGAGTTGATCATAACCACATCACCTCCAACATAGGGGGCACCGGCACCGGCGAAGCAATTGAAGCAAAAGGGTATGGATTGGTGGACCACAATTACATCCAGAATGCGGGCACCGCGGTCCCGGTATATGGCAGTTCGGTAAATGACGCGACCTATCCTGGAGATTACAGTTGGACCCAGCCCTTCATCCCCGGGACCGTCAACGCTGTGTATATCGAAGACAACGAACTCAACTACAATGCCGTAGTATTAAATGGCCAGGATGACTATGCCGGTGCCAGGTTCGTATTCCGTTATAACGATGTGCAAGGCACCAACATTGGCGATCACGGGCTCGACAGCGGAGGTCTTAGAGGCACGCTGTTTGCCGAGATATATAACAACACCACCGAAAATCCTGGCACCCACATTTATACCTGGTGGGTTGCGAGAGCAGGATCTTTCCTGATTTTTAACAACACCATCAGCGCCAGTGGCGGCAGCTACGACGGCTTCCTTGACATCCGCAATTACCGCAGCGACAGCGCATATGCAACCTCATGGGGAGCCTGCGATGGGACGAATGTTATAGATACTCTCAGTGTTGCAGGTCAACAGGGATGGCCGTGCAAAGACCAGGTCGGTCGGGGACCAAACCAAATTCCGAACCCCGCTTACTCCTGGTCCAACATTTTCAAAGGCGCTTCACCTACCATCGCCAATATCAATATTTGTGGTTATCAGGACTGCAGCCGCGCGCGAAATTACCACATCAAAAATAATCGTGAATTTTATAACGAGGTCGCTGGCTTCGACGGTACCTCAGGGGTAGGAACCGGACCGTTGGCTTCCCGTCCTGCAACATGCTCGCCGGTGGTTGGATACTGGGCCACGGATACGAACACCCTCTACAAGTGTCTAGTCCAGAATACCTGGACCAGCTATTACACGCCTTTTACTTATCCGCACCCTCTGCAAGGCGGATCTTCTTCTCCCCAACCTCCTCCCGCCCCTACAGGCCTGACGGCGGTAACGCAATAAGCTGATATTTCAGGATTAGTTCGACGACAAAACGCTTATACTGTCTCTAGTAGGCTAGTGTCCTTTGCTGCAATGTTTTAAACCGGCCCCCGTAACTCTGCACTTCCTTCCCCGTAGCATGCGCTTGACTGGCTTGCTGAACCGCAAGCCCTAATAATCTTGTAACCTCATGAATCAAGCTTTTGAGAGGTATTTTAAGTGTCCGCCAAGCTATACCCGTTTCGGCGAGGCTGGCACCCTCTCGGATGAAGCGGGCTTTTTCAAGTTTGGAGCAGAGGCTATTTGTTTTGGACATTGCGTCGGTGGGAATGCAGCCAGAACGCCAGTCGGAGATCTTTTTGACGCAGCTGCGGAAGTCAAGATAGACGGAAATATCTCCCGCTTACCATTCGCCATCGAAGAGGTAGTGGAAAACTTGAGGTTGGAGCGTTACCTCTCGCCTTCGCCATCCTCAAAATCGAACGGAAGTTCTCTGCTTCGTCATATCTATTACGGCGTGCGGCCACTCTTGCCCGTTGCAATTCGCAAGCATCTTCAACGACTGCGGCTAAAAGGCTGGAACCAAGTGCCATTTCCCCAATGGCCGGTTGACCGCAGTGTGGACGAAATTTTTGAACTCTTGATGCTCTTTGCACTCCGGTCTCAAAAAGTGGAGAAGATTCCATTTATCTGGTTCTGGCCCGAAGGTGCGCCAAGTGCCGCAATCCTTACGCACGACGTGGAGACAGTTCGGGGACGGGATTTTTGCTCGACCCTGATGAACATCGACGACAGATTTAACTTTAAGGCTTCTTTTCAAGTGGTGCCGGAGCGCAGATATGAAGTGTCGCAAGCCTATCTTCAGTCAATTACAGACAGAGGATTCGAAGTCGGCGTACAAGACCTCAATCACGACGGATCTCTATACAAAAGCCACGAGGAATTCCTCAGGCGAGTAGCGAAGATCAATGCATATGGCCGTGAGTGGGGAGCCCAGGGATTTCGCTCGGCTGTGCTGTACCGTCGGCAAGAATGGTTTGACGCCCTTGAATTCTCCTACGATATGTCAGTCCCAAACGTCGCGCACTTGGATCCGCAAGGCGGTGGCTGCTGCACCGTGATGCCCTACTTCAATGGCAAACTCGTTGAACTGCCAGTGACCACAACTCAGGATTATCCGCTGTTTCACATTCTGCGCGATTATTCGATCGACCTGTGGAAGCAACAGATAGAGCTCATCAAAGAAAATCACGGACTCGTCAGCTTCATCGTCCATCCCGATTACATTACTGATAGCCGCGGCCAGAAGACCTATGAAACTCTCCTCGCCCATCTATACAGCCTGCGAGAGGAGACGGGTCTCTGGATACCCACCCCAGGAAACATTAATCGATGGTGGAGGCAGCGCGCGCAGATGAAACTGGTTGAAGTCGATGGAGATTGGCAAATCGAAGGAGAGGGAAGCGAACGGGCCAGAATCGCCTATGCAACAGAAAAAAATGGGCGGCTCGAAGTTACCCCCGAGCTCGAAAGGGCCGCCTCCTTTGGGAATGCTGCGAGTCGTTAAGTGATGATGTCAGGAAGATTGGTCTTGGATCTCAAAACACAAAGAGGAATCGTTTGAAAACTCTGGACCGAGGCACCCATTCCAAAATAAATCAGCCAGGGCGTAACGCGACTGGTCGCGCTGACGCAGAAATCGACGTCGCGGTCATTGGCGCTGGCCCATATGGTCTGTCTGCCGGCGCACACCTTCGCGGCCTCGGATTAAATGTTAAAGTCTTCGGCGAACCTATGGAATTCTGGGCCACGAAGATGCCCGAAGGGATGCTGTTGCGCTCCCCGCGGGTCGCCTCAAACATTTCTGACCCGACTCTGCCTTTACTTTAGATTCATACGAATCTGCTTCGGGCTTGCAACCTACTGCGCCCGTTCCGCTAGAGACATTTGTTGAATACGGTCGGTGGTTTCAGCATCAATTGGGTTCAGCCTTGTACCACACCGTGATATACTAATCTCGACAAAGAAGGCGATAGATTTCGCCTCACACTCTCGAACGGCAAAGTCATTCGCGCCAACAGGGTAGTAGTTGCAGCCGGGATCGGCCCGTTCAGCCGTAAGCCCGCAGAATTTTCACATCTGCCATCGACTCATGTTACGCACTGCTATGAAGGCACAAAAGTAAAGCAATTCAGTGGTCGGAGGGTGGCCGTCATTGGTGCCGGCCAAAGCGCGTTAGAATCGGCAGCCTTGTTGCAAGAATCTGGAGCGCTAGTTGAAATAGTCGCCAAAATCCCAGAACTGAGATGGATTGGGATGCATTCCTGGCTCCATCACATGGGTCCCTTCTCGAAGGCTCTTTATTCCAGTCATGACGTTGGTCCCGCAGGAATCAGCCGTTTAGTCGCTGCACCGAAACTGGTTCATCGTATTCCGCTGAAACTCAGGGACAAAATAAGAAAGCGCGCCGTGCGAGCTGCGGGTTCAAGGTGGCTCCCTGAAAGATTGAAGAAGGTGAAAATCTCGACAGGCCGGACTGTACGAAGCGCGCAATTGGCTGGCGACGAGATTTTGCTCACCTTGGATGATGGGCGAATCGCGGCCTATGACCATGTACTTCTGGGTACCGGATATGACGTCGATATCGCTCGTTACGATTTCTTATCGCAGGAATTAGTGAGAAACTTAGCCCAGTTCGACGGTTACCCTAAGCTTACGGCTGGTTTTTGTTCTTCAGTGCCTGGCCTTCATTTTATTGGCGCTACCGCAGCTCGAAGTTTCGGCCCGCTTTTATATTTCGTGGCGGGCACTGAGTTCGCATCTCGGGAACTTACCGCATATGTTTCTCGGAGAACCAAGAATGCGAAGTAGCGTCGCGGAACGGGAAGAAATCGACAACATTCTTGTCACCCGCGTTGAAGAGAATCAGAACGTAGGCGCTCTGGTGATAGGTGGCGAGCATCCCGGACTTGGTGTTGCGCGTAGCTTAGGCCGTCGTGGCATTCCTGTTTTCGTCTTGGACGATCAGTATTCTGTCTCGAGCTTTTCCCGCTATGTGACTCGAGTTATTCATGCCAAAGACCTCCGAAACGAACGGGCCACGATCGATGCAATACTTGAGGCCGGACATCGCTACGGATTGGAAGGTTGGGTATTATTTCCCACACGCGACGAAACTGTCGCGGCGATCGCACGCAATCGGTTCGAACTGGAGAAAGTTTTCCGCATAACCACGCCGGGGTGGGACGTCATTCGCTGGGCAGGAAATAAGAACAATACCTATAGCCTCGCACTCCAACTTGGAATACCGACGCCGCGAACGTGGAATCCGCAAAACGAAGACGAGCTTTCGACTTTGCACGATAGCCTTCCTCTGGCGATCAAGCCCGCGGTGAAAGAAAATTTCTTTTATGCAACTGGAGCGAAAGCCTGGCGCGCAAATTCAGTGGGTGACCTTCATAGCCTGTACAAAAAGGCTTCCAGATTCATCAAGGCTGAAGAGATCATTGTGCAGGAAATTATTCCCGGCGATGGAAGTCAGCAATTTTCTTACTGCGCTTTTTTCCGTGATGGCGAGGCCCACAGCAGTGTCGTCGCTCGACGAGGCCGCCAACATCCCCGGGAGTTCGGTCGGGCCGCTACCTACGTCGAGAGTGTGGACCTTCCCAAAGTAGAGGAACTCTCCGAGCAGCTGCTCAAGGCAATCGACTATTACGGATTGGTCGAAATCGAATTCAAGCTTGACGCTCGCGACGGACTATATAAGCTCCTCGATATCAATGCGCGAACCTGGGGCTTTCACAGTTTGGGGATCGCGACGGGCGTCGATTTTCCGTACTTATTGTTTGCCGATCAGACCGGACGCCCCACGGAGCAGTGTCGCGGTAAGGCCGGAGTCGGATGGCTCCGCCTCGTAACGGACGTCCCCACCGCCCTTTTCGACCTTCTTCAAGGCAAACTAGAATTTCGCCCTTACCTTAAATCCTTAAAAAGTATGCAGGTCGAATCAGTTTTTTCCAAGCAGGACCCCCTGCCGTCGCTGGGTGAGTTCCTGTTACTCCCATATTCGATTACAAAAAAGTACTTCCTATAACGCCTGCCTCTTTCAGATGAAACCCACAGTATTAGTTGCGGCTACCCGCCGGTGGTTCTCCACGGCGCGTCTGGTAATGGCTCTTGCCGAGGCGGGGTTTGTAGTCGAGGTCGTGTGCCCCGACGAGCACCCGATTGCAAAGACGGGCTCATTCCGGCAAATGTACCCCTATCACGGACTCATGCCGGTCAAATCCTTCACCAGGGCCATCGCGGCCGCGAAGCCGGATCTGGTTGTGCCCTCCGACGAATTGGCATCCCGGCACCTTCACGATCTTTACCACCAGCTTCACCGCAGCGGCCGAACGCCAGAAGTCTTAAATCTTATCGTGCGCTCTTTAGGCGATCCCGGTGGTTTTGACGACATAAATTCTCGAACTCAATTGATGCATGTAGCAGAGGAGGAAAAAGTTCGTGTTCCTTTAACTCAGATCATTTCGGAAGTGGGCGACCTCAAGCGATGGACCTCAAAGGCGGGACTTCCAACCGTTTTGAAAACCGATGGAAGCTCGGGAGGGACCGGGGTTAGTGTCGTTCGCACTTTCGAAGAGGCGAAGAGCGCATTTGCCAACTTGCAGGCTCCGCCATCTTTGGCAAAAGCTGTACGTCAGTTCCACGGTGAACGAGATGCTACCTTATTTCTCCCTGCTTTACTTCGCTCCCGACCAGTCGTAAATGCGCAGACATTCGTACCTGGACGCCAGGCCACCAGCACCATCGCATGCTGGAAGGGAACTGTTCTAGCTGGTTTACATTTTGAAGTATTGAAGACGGCCTACGCGGGAGGGCCTTCGACAGTCGTAAAGTGGATCGAGAATGTCGAGATGACTGAAACTGCTAAAACAATTGCCCGCCGCCTGAAGCTTTCGGGAATTCATGGCCTCGACTTCATACTTGAGCACGATACAGGCGATGCTTATCTCATCGAATTAAATCCCCGATCTACCCAAGTGGGCCATTTGACACTCGGCCCAGGGCGAGATCTTCCCGCAGCCCTTTTCGCGGCAATATCCGGCGAAGAAATTCGTATCGCACCAGTGCTAACTAACAATCCTGTGATCGCATTCTTCCCACAGGAATGGACTCGCGACTCCAGCAGCGAATTCTTGCGCTCGGCTTATCACGATGTCCCCTGGGATAAACCTGAGTTGATTCGCCTTTGCATAGCTGCGCACCGGAACCACAGTGGGTGGCGGCCAGCGCAGCCCAACGTGGTGGCTTATTCTCCGGCCCGCAGCCGCACCTGAAGCAGGCTTGTTTTAACGTCCATGGATAATCTGATTTCCACCGTCCAGAGCGTCGCTGATACCGCCCGCTGGGTCGCCTATTTCCGGGCCCAGGAGACGAAACGGGCCGATGCTCTTTTTCGAGATCCCTACGCCGAACGCCTGACAGGCGACCTCGGTTCCCAGATCGCGAATAGTCTGAATCAGGGAGTGAAGCACGAATGGGCATGGGTAGCGCGCACTTATCTATTTGACTTATTCCTTTCGCGAGCTATCGCTGCCGGCGCCGATCTCGTGATCAATCTCGCGGCCGGATTGGATGCGCGCCCATACCGTCTGAAGTTGCCCTCCAGTCTTCATTGGATAGAGGTAGATTTCCCGGAGATTATTTCCTACAAGGAAAACATCCTCGCCGGGGAAAAGCCACGTTGTGAATTGCGGAGGGTCAGTCTCGATCTGTTAAACGAAGAGGCACGAGGGCTATTCCTGAGCGACCTCGACCTAAAGTTCAAAAATATTGTGGTCGCTTCTGAAGGCTTGCTGATTTATTTCACTCCAGATCAAGTTGCCTCGTTGGCTCGCGACCTTGCGGCCCCAGCCCACGTAACCAATTGGATCATCGATTTGGCCTCTCCCGGCCAACTTAAATTAATGCAGCGAACTATGGGCAAGCAACTGAGTAGCGCCGGCGCACCTTTCCAGTTTGCTCCGACCGAAGGAGCGGCTTTTTTCGCACCCCACGGATGGGCATCAGTAGAAGTTTGCGGACTACTGAAAACGGCAGCAGAGCTGAACCGTGCCCCCAATGAACTGCGGTCGCTGTTGCCTGAACCGACCGGCGCATTTGGGAATTATCCTTGGAGCGGCGTTTGCTTGCTCAAGAAAAACTGATACTAGGATCCAGCTTACCCATGAAAGTTAAAGAAGTAATCATAATCGGAGCGGGTCCTTACGGACTCAGCGCCACCGCCCATCTTCAGCATGCGGGCATCGAACCTTATGTTATCGGCAAGGCAATGTCGTTCTGGAAAGAGCAGATGCCGGCAAAAATGCTTCTTCGATCCAGAATCGAGGCTTCCAATATTGCTGCGCCCCAAAAACATTTGTCGATTGAGGCATATCAGAAGGCGACGAAGCGAAAACTACTAGAACCCCTGCCCATCGAAGATTTCATCGCCTACGGTGAATGGTTTCAAAAACATGTTGCCCCCAACATTGATACCCGCCATGTGAAGAGTATTTCGAAAAACAACGGCACGTTCGATGTGATCATGGAGGATGGTGAGCAACTCCAGTCCAAAGCTGTAGTCCTCGCGCTAGGGATTGGTGCTTTTTCCCAACGCCCAAAGGAATTCGCCGCCATCTCGCGACAGCTCGCTCCTCATTCCTCCGACTTGAATAATCTTGCGCGATATAAAGGAAAGCGAGTTGCGGTAGTCGGCAAGGGGCAAAGCGCTCTTGAATATGCGGCGCTACTCCACGAAGCGGGCGCGCAGGTTGAAATTCTGACGCGGGGCCCTGCCCTAACGTTTCGCCCATTCGCCTGGCGCAAACATTTGTTCCGTAGACTTACTCCCGGGCCTCTTCGAGGACTCTCCTACAAAATCCTTCCTCCCACCGACTTGGGGGATATTCATACTGCACGAAAAATCGCAAATCCGAGGCTTTACAGAAGGCAGTCTCCCGCCACCCAGGAATCGCTCTTGAAAGATTGCACAAAACCGGTTGGGGCGTATTGGCTCCAATCACGGCTTGAGAGTGTTCCTGTAAAAATTGGAATCGCCATCTCCAGCGCCGAAGCGAGTGCATCGGGAATAAAACTTCATCTGAGTGATGGCTCAACATATGAAGCCGATTTCGTCATCCTTGCCACCGGTTATCAGATAGACATTTCTCGCTACGAAATCTTGGAGAAGTCGCTTGAGCAAAAAGTTGCCAAGACGACAGACGGATACCCATTGCTGGACATGGGTCTGCAAACCTCCGTCAAAGGCTTGTATATGGCGGGAGTCATCGGAGAAAGAACTCTGGGGCCGACGTTGCGGTTCGTTACCGGAACCTCAAACGCCGGGCGTCATCTCGTTGGCGGCATTTCCAGGAACGGGCATCGGCGATGAAGACAAGATTAGAACCCAACCCATGCAAAAAAATATTTCCACAAAACAGCCGGGCGCAATAGTTCTTGGCGGCAACTTTGTTGGACTGGGCATCGTGCGCAGCCTTGGCGCGCACGGCATCTATTCGTGGGTAATCGATTCCGACCGGTCAAAATCAATCGCGCAGTTCTCCAAGTACACAAAACGATTCATTGAGACGAGGGAGCCGATAGCACAATTACTTCTTCGCGAAGCTCAAGAAAGTAATCTTCAAGGCTGTGTGATATTCGCAGTAACCGACGAGTATGTAGAAGCGATTTCGGACAATCACCAAACCCTGAGTCTGATATTCAAATTGACTAGCCCGCCGCCGGAAATTACAAAATATGCGCTGGATAAGCGGCTTACTCACGAGAAGGCAGACGAGCTGGGTATCGCCAAACCTTGGACACTCAGTGCGAGATCCTTTGCGGAAATAGAAACGTCGAACCTGCCCTATCCAGTCATTCTTAAGCCGGCAATCAATCATCATTTCTTCCCGCTCACCAACATAAAAGTTTTGTCGGTTGCGAGTTCTGCGGAGCTGCAACAGCGCTATGCGCAAATGAGCCAATACATTCCGCCAGATGAAATCATGATCCAGGAAAACATCCCGGGAAATGGTGCAAACCAATTTTCTTTTTGCGGAGTATGTAAAGACGGATATGCCTACGCAGCGCTGGTGGCTCGCCGTAGACGCCAGTTTCCAGTCGAATTTGGCAATGCCAGTTCCTTTGTTGAGACCACCCCTCAACCGGTTGTGGAAGATGCAGGCAGGAGGTTCTTGCAAGATATAAATTTCAACGGGATGGCGGAAATCGAGTTTAAATTCGACGCTCGCGACGGCAAATATAAAATACTGGATTTCAATCCTCGCCCTTGGGGATGGCACACAATCGGCAAAGCCGCTGGAATGGACTTCGCTTATTTGCTATGGCAGCAGGAATCTGGCGCAGCTGTGGCCCAAATCAACGGACATCCCCAAGCCGCTTGGATAAGAGAAATAACCGACTTCGTCGCCATCCTAAAATCTCGTGATCGCGCCGCGGAAATCAAAGCGCTATTCCACGCCCTGCGATCTAGCAGAGTGACATTAGCTGGTTTCAGTCTTGGTGACCCGCTTCCGTTCTTCGCCGAGTTCGTTTTGTGGATTTCCTCCGGAACTTCTCGGCAAAAAACCGCGAAGAACTTCCTTCGGCCCGATCCCGCGGAATCCCTTTTGAAGCAATAGACGGAAGCTTCGATGTCCAAATCAATCTTGATCACCGACCCGAATAAAGTAGAGTTGGAGCCAGAGGCCATACCTGGCGGCATGGATTCTAGACGGAACACCAGATGCTCGCATTTACCGACTTATTAGGACCCATGACTGGAACGCAAGTCTCGTAGTTTGGGAATGCACCGCAGGAACATTTGAATGGCATTACGCCACCGACGAAAGCGTCCTGGTGCTGTCCGGAGAAGCATTCATGCTTCAACAAAACGGAGAAGAGCGCCGCTTTGGCGCGGGAGATGTTGGCTATTTCCCAGCGGGCTTCTCCTGCACGTGGCGCGTCCCACAAAGCTTCAAAAAAGTCGCGGTCATTCGCGAAACCATGTGGCGCCCCTTGGGATTCTGTTTTAAAGTCTCCAAGAAAATTTTTAGCAAAATAGGACTAAGCGGCAAATCCGCCATTTAGCCTCTGCCAATACACCTGGGCGCGTGGCCTCGTTGTAAAGTGTTCGAGTCCCAACGGGAACCCAAGAGAAGTCTTCTTTCACAAAATAGAAAGTTGATCCCAACATTTGAACACTGCCGCAACAATCCGGCTCGGCGATCTGGTAGAGGTGAAAAGCCCTCTGGAAATACTCGACAGCCTCGACAGCGATGGCACCCTGAATCACATCCCCTTCATGCCCGAAATGATCGAATTCTGCGGCAGGCGATTCCGAGTTTCTCAACGCGCCCTCCGGACCTGCTGCTACGTCAAACATTCCGACATGCGTAAATTCAGGTCCGACGACGTGGTGGTGCTTGCAAACTTGCGGTGTTCAGGGGCGGCCCACGACAATTGCCAGAAAAGCTGCACCATTTTTTGGCGTGAAGCCTGGGTCCGAAAAGTGGAAGAATCTACGACGCCATCGACAATAGTCGCTGGTGAAAGGGAACAGCTTCGCGGGAGTCTGAAAACCGTTGCCGCCGCGGGGCGGTATTTTTGTCAGGCCAGCGAAATATTGAAAGCGACTACTCCCTTGTCACAGCGCCAACGCATTCGCGCAGCCTTGAACGAAGTGCAAACCGCCAATTGCTCCCTTTCCCAAATGGCGAAAAGAGTCGCAACTTGGATTTACTGGAGGACTCGCCGTCGCTTCCTAGGCCATTACGGTCGCGGATTCGGAACCTCCCCCGCTTACCCACCGTTGAACCTCGAGGCCGGCGAAACCATCGAGATTAAGGCGATGAAACGCATCTCCGAAACTTTGAATAGCTCCGGTTGCAATCGCGGACTCCTCTTCATGCCCGACATGAGGAATCTCTGCGGACAGAGCCGCCGTGTAGAAAAAAGAATCGACAAGATCATCATGGACGGCACCGGCGAGATGCGCCCGCTTCGTGACACTGTGTTCATTGAAGGTTCTCTGTGTGGATGTTCCTCTGTGGCCTTCGGCGGGTGTCCACGCGCTGAATTCGCTTACTGGCGCGAGAGTTGGCTTCGCCGCGGTGCATCTTAAGGAATCCAAGACGGTTTCGCCAGCTAACGCCGCGTTTCTCGGGGTATCGCCCCGCTTCTTTCGGACCCCTTCTCGGCTTTTTTCAGGATGTTATAATGTTCAAATTGTGGCTCCCTCCCCGGGTACTCCAGCATTTCGCTGGTTGCTGCCTAAGATTCCATAAAGACTTAATAAACTTCATATGATCTCGATAGCAATTATTGGCGCGGGTCCATACGGGCTTTCCATAGCCGCACATTTAAGGCAAAAAGGTATCCCCTTCCGAATCTTCGGGAGAACAATGGATAGTTGGGTCTCCCACATGCCCAAGGGCATGTTTCTTAAATCGGATGGTTTTGCAAGCAGCATCTACGATCCTGACGGGGAATATTCCTTAAAGACCTTTTGCGCGGAGCGCGGTATCGAGTACGCCGATTCCGGGCTACCGGTTCGCCTCGACACATTCTCCAGCTACGGACTTTCGTTCGCCAACCGCATGGTGCCCGAACTGGAAGACAAGCTCGTAGTGAGCCTTGATCGTTCCTCCGCAGGGTTTGTTCTACGATTAGACGACGGAGAAGAAGTTACGGCGCGCCGGGTCATACTTGCGATTGGGATTACTCACTTCAAATACACGCCGCAAAATTTGACGCACCTCTCACGGCAGTTCCTCTCCCACAGTTTCGACCATCACGATCTCGAACCATTTCGCAGCCGCAAAGTGGTCGTAATTGGAGGGGGTGCCTCAGCCATCGATCTCGCGGGATTGCTGTGCGACTCGGATGCGGATGTTCAACTCGTTGCGAGGCAACCGACGTTACAATTCCACACCAGGGCTCACCCCGACGAAGCCCGTTCGTTGTGGCACCGCATCTCGCATCCTCGATCGGGGATTGGCGGCGGAATCAAGTTGCGTTTCTACGCAGATACCCCAAACCTGTTTCACTATCTGCCCGAACGCACCCGGTTAAAGATTGTGCGCACTAGCCTCGGTCCTTCCGGCGGTTGGTTCGCAAAAGATAGAGTGATGGGCAGAATTCCCCTTTCGCTGGGATGTACCCCAGTAGGTGCAGAGGTTGAGGACAACCAAATCCGCCTGCGATTGCGCGCCGCCGATGGTTCTGAGCGCGAACTAACAACGGAACATATCATTGCCGCCACCGGCTACCGCGTGGATTTGAAGCGGCTGACCTTTATTAATCCAGCGATGCTTTCAAGCCTCGCCGCAGTCGACGGAACGCCCATCTTGTCATCCACGTTTGAGTCTTCTGTGCCTGGGTTATATTTCGCCGGAGCGGCTGCGGCCAACAGTTTTGGGCCCGTACTGCGGTTTGCTTACGGCGCGCGTTTCGCCGCAATGAGGGTTACAGAAGCGATGGAAAGATTTCAGGTGCACGGTCATTCATTAATGCCGGTGCACAAAATTTCACCACCCCCAAACAATCATTGGGGTCGAGAAACTAGATTTGTCGACAAGAGCCGAGTAGAAGTGACTTCGACCGGAAAGAAAGGCCCCGTTTCAACCGCCTACCGAGAAACGCCTTCGCTAAAAGTTTGTTCCAGCGCCGGGGCTAGTTCCGCCGTAGGTACAGCGAATGCTGACTCCGTGCGCGAGAATGTTTAGATTTCCAATGACATGAAGCGAGAGACCATTGCGATTCACGCAGGATACGACGGCGACCCTACTACCAAAGCGGTCGCCGTTCCCATTTACCAGACCATAGCCTTTGAATTCGACAGCGCCGAGCACGGCGCCGCGCTATTCAATCTCGAAGTTCCAGGAAACATCTACACCCGCATAGGGAATCCGACTAACACCGTCCTGGAAAAACGGGTGGCAGCGCTCGAAGGTGGGGTCGATGCGCTAAGCGTCAGCTCCGGGATGGCGGCAATCCACTACTCGCTAGTCAACATTGCGGAGCTTGGTCACAACATCGTTTCTTTGCCGCAGCTTTATGGCGCGACGTACACATTGCTGGCACACATTCTGCCCAAGCAGGGAATCACTGGGCGGTTCGCGGCAAGCGACCGTCCTGAAGATGTTGAGACGCTGATCGACGAAAATACACGGGCCGTGTTTTGCGAAAGCGTCGGCAATCCTGCCGGGAATGTGGCCGACATCGAAGGTCTAGCGCGGGTCGCGCACAAGCACGGCGTCCCTCTGATCGTTGACAACACAATCGCCACGCCGATTCTGCTGCGCCCCTTTGAGTACGGCGCGGACGTAGTTGTGCATTCGATGACGAAATTCATGGGAGGGCACGGCACCACCCTCGGCGGAATGATCGTGGACAGCGGCAAATTTCCCTGGCGCGATCATCCTAAAAAGTTTTACATGTTCAATGAACCCGAGATCGCATATCACGGGGTGATTTATACCGAACACTATGGCGACGCCGCCTACGTCGCGCGGTGCCGCACCGTCAGCCAGCGAAATACCGGAGCTACCTTATCTCCATTCAACGGTTTCTTACTGTTGCAAGGGATTGAAACGCTGGCACTGCGAATCGAGCGCCACGTAGCTAATGCCCGCAAGGTAGCCGGGTTTCTCCGTGGACACAAGTCCGTCGCCTGGGTTAATTACGCTGGGTTCACCGACAGTCCCTTGTACCCAATGGCGCAACGTTATCTAGGATCGAACCGATGCTCGCTGCTCACCTTCGGAGTCAAAGGCGGGTTCGAAGCAGGGACAAAATGTTTCAACGCGCTTCGCTTATTTAAACGGATGGTTAATTTAGGCGACGCAAAATCGCTTGCCTGCCATCCCGCATCAACCACGCATCGCCAACTCACTCCCGACGAACAGTTGAAAGTGGGAGTAACCCCGGAAATGATCCGCCTGAGTGTCGGTATTGAACACATCGACGACATCCTGGAAGACTTGGGACAAGCGCTTGATCAGGCTGGAATCTAGGACAAGAATGTCAAGATCAACATTGGACGCGGTGTAGTGCCAGTCTCAATTGCCAACCGGAATGGCCGGAGCAACAACAGCCGATCAGACCATTCTCCCTCCGAAGTCGAGTGCCTCAATATCGCACTCATCAACAATATGCCCGACTCAGCATTGGAAGATACCGAGGCGCAATTTCTTGAACTCCTCAAGCAGGCTTCGGGCAATCATTTGGTGAGAGTAAAAATTTACTCGCTGCCAAACATTCCTCGCGGAGATCGGGGCCGAGAGTACCTTCGCGACTCTTGCGCCGACATCAACGACCTCCTCGCCAATCACTTTGACGGCTCCATCGTTACCGGCACGGAGCCTTTACACGCTGATTTAAAAGAAGAGCCGTATTGGGCTATTTTCACCGAAGTACTCGACTGGGCTGAACGCAATACTTATTCGACCGTGTTGTCATGCTTGGCGGCGCACGCCGGGGTCTTGCACAGCGACGGCATCCCACGACGCCGCCTGCGCGATAAAGAGTTTGGCGTCTTTACCTTCGAGAAGAATGCGGAACATCGGATGACGCAAGGCTTGCCTGGCACAGTTCCAATGCCCCATTCCCGTTGGAACGAAATTCGAGAGGACGATTTGGTCGAGTGCGGTTACACCATACTGACCAAATCAAAGCAAGGAGCGGTAGATTCTTTCATGAAGGAAAAAAGCGGCCGCCTGATCCTGCATTTCCAGGGTCATCCCGAATATTCGACTAGCACCCTGCTCAAGGAATACCGGCGCGACATAAGAAGATTTTTGAGGCAAGAGAGGGAAACCTACCCCTCTAAACCGTTCGAGTATTTTGACACTTCCGGGGCAGCTCTTTTGGATAAATTTCGGGATGAACTTTCAATTAATCCCACAGAGCAGCAGATGTCACAATTTCCCGACCGTCAACTTGAGCGATCATTGCAAAACACTTGGGCTGACTCCGCAGCTATTCTTTATAAAAATTGGCTGGACTATATTGTGGCTAAAAAGTCCGCCTGTCCCGCCTCTTCTTCGGTCGCTGAGCGAACGAATTTTCGGGTCTAGCCCGTTCCCGTACCCCCGCCTTTGCAGATGTTCTATCTGCATCGTCTAGAATAAATTCTCATGTCAGTCTTAACTGCGCCGAAGGTCCTTCCCACGTCTCCGCAGCGAATCAGCGATGTGGTAGATCCATGGGCGGAGCAATCTCCCAATCATCCCGCCCTAGTGGAAGCGGCAGGTGCATGGACGTACAGTGAACTTCATCAACGCATTCGTGAAACTCAAACCTGGCTTCTCAATTTGTCCATTCGCCCCGGGGACAGGGTCATGTTGGTTTGCGAAAACTGTAGGGCCCTCGCTGCGATCTTGTTTGCTTTAAGCGCGATTGATGCGTGGCCTGTGCTGGTGAGCGCGCGGCTTTCCTCGACAGAACTCGATCAGATTCAGAATCACTGTTCCCCGCGCCGGATAATCTATACCACAGGGGTATCGGCCCATGCTAAACAGCATGCCAAAGCCCAGGGCGCGGCCATAGAAGACGTCCCGGCCCTGGGACTCATAGGCATCGGTGGGGTGAATGAGAGTACACAGACTGAACCGATCGACGGAGAGGTCGCTAATAGGGTGGCAGCCCTCATTTATACCTCAGGTTCTACTGGACTCCCTAAAGGAGTCATGCTGACTCACCGCAACCTTCTCTTTGTTGCTGACGCATCAGCCTCCATACGAAAACTTGGGCAACAAGACCGTCTATACGGGGTGCTTCCTATCTCCCATGCTGTCGGCCTCTCCGTGGTACTCCTGGGATCGCTTCTCAGCGGCGCCACTCTGTACCTGGCGACAAGGTTCGATCCAGTCAGCGCATTGGCCACTCTCGAAAAAGAAAAACTTACGGTGATGTTGGGCGCTCCGGCCATGTTTTCCCTGCTATGTGATTATGCAAAGTTAAAAAATGTGGAATCGTTGAATCTTTCTTCGCTGCGGATCATTTCTTCCTCCAGCGCTCCACTACAACAGTCTGTTAAGACCGAGGTAGAAAATCTTTTCGGGAAAGTCTTGCATAACGGGTACGGCGTGACCGAATGTTCACCCAACATCGCTCAGACCAGGCCCGAATCGCCTCGCCGCGATACCTCGGTCGGGAAGGTGCTTCCCGGAATAGAGGTCAAACTGATTGGGGTCGACGGCAAGATGGTCGCCACCGGAGATATAGGAGAGCTGTCCGTACGTGGCCCCAACGTAATGAGGGGCTATTACCGCAATCCCGAGGAAACCGCCTCCGCCCTTGACCGCGCCGGTTGGTTTAATACTCGAGACCTCGCGCGATTCGAAGACGACCATTTGTTCATAGTCGGACGAGCCAAAGAGTTGATCGTCCACTTTGGATTTAACGTCTATCCCGCTGAAGTTGAAGCGGTATTAAACACTCACCCCGCGGTTGTGCGCTCGGCTGTAATGGGCGGCCCGGTGAAGGGAACTGAAGGCGATGAGGAAATACTGGCTTTCGTGCAGCTATCAAAAGGCTCAACTACTACTCTTGCCGACCTGGGGAAACACGCCGCCGAACACCTGGCACCATACAAGAGGCCTTCTCGGATCACCCTGGTTCAAGACATGCCTCTCACAGCCACAGGAAAGGTTAAGAAAGAGGATTTAAAGAAATTATTTGCATCCGCATAGGACCTTCCCCTATCCACATTACGACGGTAAGCCCCACGAACGAGCCATTGTCGGCCCGAACAATCTGCTGCACACTCTATAGATCATGACGTTGTCCACTGTAAAAAGCTTTTTTTCTCGAGTCTGCTTCGAAGACGAAGCTCAGGATGTTGCCGAATACGCGGTAATGTTAGCGGTTGTTCTGGTGATAGTAGTCGGTACCGTTAAGATGATCGGATCCAACGCAAACACCGTGTTTTCCGGCGTAGCAAGCTCAATCCAGTAGCCCCTAGCGAAACTTTTTTTCTCATCTATCTTTCTGCCGCCGAGCATCCTTGGCCAGCGTACGTCGTAATTCCTGAGCAGATTGAACTCTCCAAAAGTTGATACCCTAAAGCTTCAGTATTAGTAATGCGATCTCAATGCATATTCTTCATGTTGTGGGTGCCCGACCGAACTTCGTAAAGGCAGCGCCGGTGTTACGAGCCTTAAAAAAACGCAAAGTGCGCCAGTCGCTGGTGCACACGGGACAGCACTACGACCGCAACATGTCGGATATATTTTTCACACAACTTGAAATTCCGGAGCCCGACTTCAATTTGGGAGTTGGGTCCGGAAGCCACGCCGCACAAACCGCGGAGATTATGTCAAGATTTGAGCCCGTGGTGCTTGAACAAAAGCCCGATATTGTCTTGGTCTACGGGGACGTGAACTCCACAGTTGCCGCGGCGTTAGTTTGCTCCAAGTTACTGATTAAGATCGGGCATGTCGAAGCTGGACTTCGTTCATTCGATCGCACAATGCCCGAAGAGATCAACCGTCTTGTGGCTGATCGTCTTTCGGACTTGTTGTTTACTCCATCCGAAGACGGGGACCTGAATCTGCAAAGGGAAGGGGTTCCAGCGGAGAAGATTCATCGGGTAGGTAACGTAATGATTGACTCCCTTATCCGATTCCTGCCCGTGGCCGCCCAGTGTCCTATCGATGGGTACCCTGAACGTTTTGCGCTCGTGACCTTGCATCGGCCGTCAAACGTGGATGACCCTGAGAATTTACGGCGAGTTCTGGGTACGTTGGTTGAGGCTAGCGCAGGTCTGGACATTGTGTTTCCAATTCACCCCCGAACCCGACAGCGCATTTTACAGTTCGGAATTTCAACGGATAAACTTCACCTTCTGGAGCCAATACCATACATAGAATTCTTAGCGTTGCAGAGTCGAGCTACCGTCGTCATCACCGACTCAGGCGGAATTCAGGAAGAAACTACTTACCTGGGGGTGCCTTGTCTGACTTTGCGCGCGAACACCGAGCGTCCGATAACGGTTAGTATTGGAACTAACATCCTAGTTGGCGAGGACAAAGAACAGTTACTATTTGAGCTAAAAAAGATTTTGGCCGGGAGACCGAAGAAGGGTGGTATTCCGCCACTTTGGGATGGTCACACCGGAGATCGAATTGCAGACGTTTTGGTGGGTCCTTCGCGCAGTTAATCGCGTGAAGAAGCATTTATGCTCCCGCCAGTTCCATTCTCCCTAGGCCCTTTGGCCTACGCTCCTTTCTAGCTCGCCCCTCGCATTGCATCCCCACGCCCTCTAACGAAGCTGCGCTAGCTTTCGAAATAAACAGGTTTAATTGTAGTAACCTCGCTTAACCACACGTTTCGGAAGACCCCTGACCACTGTTCTTGTGCCCTCGAACGGGATTATTAGGTTGAGGCGCGGAGAGAAGTTCATATACAGAGGGTGTATTTAGTAAGGGAGAAAATCTGGAGTACCCAGATCGAAGTATAGTGAGAAAGCTGATAAAAGGGAGAACAATGCACGACTCCATCCACTGGCCGACGATCAGGCGCCCGGGACGCCGCCGTCACTTCGTTGTCCTCCTCGTTGTCGTTGCTGCAATAGTCATCGCTGGTCGCACCGCGCTGTCTTATTACGTGGACGCACTTTGGTTTGGGTCACTCGGATATCGAGATGTGTTCTGGAAAACGCTGATCCTTCAGTGGGGAACCTTCGCCGGTTTCGGCGCGGCCACATTCTTCATCCTGTACGGATCGTTCTTGGCTTTGAAGCGCGCCCATCTCCCCGATCTGCCAAACGGTCATACCATTACCATTGGCGGGCAGCCCTTGAAGATGCCGGTGGAGCCGGTACTGCGCGTTGTTGCCCTCGTTGTTTCGCTTGGCATCGCCCTCGCAACTGGCGCCGGCATGATGGGGGAGTGGTCGGCGCTGGCACTGTTTTTGTACGGTCGCCCGGCTGCTGGTCGCCTGGTCGACCCCATCCTTGGTAAACCGGTGAATTTCTTTCTGTTCGCACTGCCTGCATGGCAGCTTATTGCTGGCTGGCTGCTCACCCTGGCCGTCCTGGTTTTTTTGCTAGCCGTCTTCTTTTTCTTCATCATCGGCGGAGGTCGTGTACTCACTCGCCGAGTCAGTCGCTCCGTCACATTGCCGTGGAGTGGGCTCTCGGCCACCCTCGCATTTCTACTGCTGACACTGGCGATGCGCGTGTACCTCGGTCGCTTCGAGCAATTGCTCAGTGATCACACAATCTTCAGCGGGGTAACCTACACAGACGCGCACGTGACTCTTGTAGGCATGCTGATCGTTTGCGGCGCGCTCCTCCTCGGCGCGGTTATTGCCGCTGTCAACTGCGCGCGGAGGCCTCGCGGAGTCTGGCTTGTCGCAGCAACTCTTCCGGCTGTGTTCTGTTACTTCGCCCTTCAAGGAATTGCGTGGTATGTCAGCAGCTTCCTAGTCAAACCTAACGAACTGGTTCGCGAACAGCCTTACATCGCACACAATATCGATATGACGCGGCAGGCTTACGGATTCAACCAAATCTCCCAGCGTGAATTTCCTGCTGAGACCACCGTAGAAGCTGCCGACCCCACTAACAATCAGGTCACACTTCAAAACATCCGACTGTGGGACTGGCATGCGCTCCAAGACACGCTCCGGCAGATCCAGGAAATCCGGACTTACTACGATTTCCCCGACATCGACATTGATCGCTATGAAATGAACGGTACCACTCAAGAGGTGATGCTCGCCGCGCGCGAATTGAATGTCGAAAAGCTACCGGAGAGCAGCCGGAATTGGATTAATGAGAAGTTGATCTACACGCACGGGTATGGCATCACGATGAACCCGGTCAACGGATTCACTCCTGAAGGCTTGCCCACGCTGAATCTCAGCAATATGCCTGTCCAGAGTACCGTGAGGGGACTTAACGTGAGCCGCCCCGAGATCTATTTCGGCGAGTTGACTGATACCGATGTCTATGTAAAAACGCGGCAACAGGAATTCAACTACCCGCAAGGCCAGACCAACAATCTCACCTCCTACGAGGGCAATGGCGGTATCGCGCTTGGGAGTTTCCTGCGTCGAATTGCTATCGCCTTTGACCGCGACGATCTTGCCAAGCTCCCTTTTAGCGATGATGTGAATGCCGATAGCAGGCTGCTGATGCGGCGCAAGCTGCGCGATCGCGTATCGGCCTTAGCGCCGTTCTTAACCTATGATCCCGATCCATACATCGTCCTCGGCGATGATGGCCGTCTCTCCTGGATCATGGATGCGTTTACCGCGTCGGGGAGCTATCCGTATTCGACCCACTACTATCTTGGACGCGACCTCATTAATTACATGCGGAACAGCGTCAAGGTAGTAATCGATGCCTATGATGGCACGACAACCTTCTACGTATTCGACACGCAAGACCCGATTCTTGCCGGGTACCGCCGCGTTTTCCCGACGTTGTTCAAGGACGCCTCGACAATGCCGGCCGGGCTGCGCAAGCATGTGCGCTATCCCGAATTGCTGCTGAAAATGCAAGCGGAAGTTTATGGGCTGTACCACATGACAGATACACAGGCTTTTTACAATCGCGAAGATTTATGGACGGTGGCTACCGAAGTCGGCCTAAGTGAGGGAGGCCAACGTGAGACAGAGGTTATGCAGCCGAACTTCGTGCTAATGAAACTACCGGGCGAAACTCGGGAGGAATTCGTGGAAATACTACCCTTCACACCGGCTAACCGGAATAATTTGACAGGATGGATAGCCGGCCGCAGCGATGGCGCCGAGTACGGAAAGTCGGTGGTCTACAACTTTCCCAAATCTAGACTCGTCGACGGTCCACTGCAAATCGAGGCACGGATTGACCAGAACGCGCAGCTCTCGGGGCAATTAACGCTGTGGAACCAGCAAGGCTCACACGTGCGGCGCGGGGCCTTGCTCGTCATACCGTGCGGACGCGCACTGTTGTACGCTGAACCCATTTACCTGCAAGCCGAGCGAAGCCCGATGCCGGAATTGCGCCTAGTCGTGCTTGCGTTACAAGATAAGCTTGCCTACGGGCCAACTTTCCAGTCGGCTATAGCAGCTCTGTTTGGCGGAGCGGTTTCGTCTATAAGTCCCGCAACTGCGCCAGCCGAGCAGGTGCGCGATTCCGCTGCTTCCGCCTTATCACCTCAATCCGCTCCGAATCGGGACGCTCTCATCTCGGAAGCGGCCAAAGATCTTTCCGACTACCAGCGCCTCACGGCAGAGGGAAAGCTCGGCGAAGCTGGGCAGAAGCTTGAAGAGTTGAAGCGCACGCTGAGCAAGCTGAATTCACATTGAAAGTTGAAGTTTTTTGGGCAGCTCTTTCAATGGTCTGCCTGGGCCTATACATGGCACTGATTACCGGCACCAGACTCGGCCGGTCTGAAATTCTGTCGCCCATCGGGGTGGATGACCAACACCAGGGTTCTGTTGTTGGATTATGACGGTACGCTCACTCCTTTTCACATCGATCCAGCGCGTGCTTTTTTTCAGAGAACTAACCTTAAAGAGGTAGCCCTAAAGCCTAAGCCGCACGTGTCATTGTAATAACTTAGGTAGCGGCTTAGATTTTTGCTTGCGCCGTCTCAGCTGAATCGTCCCTCCCCCCAGCCGGCAGCGCCTCAAATAGGAGGATCCTCAATGAAGAAAGTAATGTGTAGTTTTCTGTCCATGCTCGCTATCGCATTGGTCATTGCCATGGTTTCCGGCTCTGCCTTTGCCGATGACAGCTCACTCGGAGAATATTTCAGCGACAACTATTTCTCCAACAACACCGTAGCTGGAGCACCGGCTGCGACCTTACGCTTCACCAACCATGGCTCCGTCGCTACTGACGAGTGCGCCATGATCTACGTTTACTCGGCCGACCAACAGCTGACCGAATGCTGCGGTTGCCACGTAACCAGCAACGGACTGCAAACGATCAACGTGCATACCCAGCTCCTAGGGAACACATTGACCCGTGTAACCCCCAACAACGGTACCATTGAAATCATTTCCGGTCTGCCCACCAGCGGCGGCATCGTCGGCCCCAAGGGTAACAACGACCCAGCTTGCGATCCCACCAACGTCAACATCGCTCCAGAAATCGATTCATGGTTGACGCACGTGCAGAACAAAGTCGGCACCACATTCCCCATCACCGAAGATCGTGGCGATGAGGAATTCCTGAGCTCGACCGAACTGAGCAATTTGGAAGGCGATTGTTCTTTCGCCGAAAGACTCGGTAGCGGGTTCGGTGTCTGCGACTGCGGTGCGTTCGAGCAGTAAAAATCTCGGGGGCGGCCTGCCGCCAGGCTTGCCCCCCTTTTTTTGTGTTCAAAATGTCTTCAGTTCTATCCCTGTCTGGCTCGCCCTTGCTCGGTTCCTCCGCCCCCCATTGAGCCAGTGAAAATTTTTCGCAGCAGCATTAGGAGCGCATACTCGGTGTCGGTATGATTCAATCAGATTTTGGCGAGATATTGGCGCAAATTATGAAGCTTCTACCGACAGGTCTGATAGCAATTGTGATTGTGGCTGGACTGGTAGTTGCATATCGAAAAGGTGTGCGGCCGCGGACTGAAAAAGAACCGGCGAATACGTCGACTGGAAAACGCCCACGTAATTCGGGTACTTCATCGCAGAACGGAACTCCTCCGTTCTCCCTTGGCGAGTCGGCTCAAACACAGATTCTTGGAAGTGGCGTGGCACGTCCAAGCAACACCGCTTCGTTGAGCCCGGATTTGGGCAATAAACTGACGCAAAGCATGACGCAGGGGCTTAAGTCGCTGGACAGCGCAGGAAATTTGCCCGCCCGTGCGCCGGCAGGTCTGCCGAACAGCGCTCCTACAAACGCTCCCACGAATCTAGCCTATGGTGAAAGATTACTTCCGGCATATCCTGAGGTCTCCTCGAGCTCTTCGTCGCCGTCTGCGTCGGTTCCCTTACAAGTAGGGATGACGATTGTTACAGCCGTAGTCGGCGAGGAGGGCGACTATGAGTCGATCAAGCGAATTACTTCTACAAACCATGACAGTATCCTTATCCATTATTCCGCGGAGCAACCAGACCCATGGGCTAAGAATCGACGCCTTGAGGCGGCCAGCAGGTCCGCCTCCGCCTCGCAGTTGCCGCCGCCCCCGGAGACAATCGAAGGAGACCGTCTCGTGGCGGTTAAGGACCTGCAACAATCCCACCAATACAATGAGACATTTCATATGACCGGTCCACGTCCCGATGATTTTCCAAAAACGACGGCTCTCGGTGTTTCGTCCGAGGTGCTTGCCGAATTAAAAAAGGACGGCGCTTCTCCCTTTGCTTATGAGCCAGGTTTTGTTGTTTTTATGAAAAAGTATTATTCGACCACCACTCCATCCAAGGACAAACCTAATCCTGTGGATATACCCGAAGGGAAAAAAGCAACGCTCGTAGGGCCGCAGGACATTCGGGAATACTGCAGTTTAGAGCGGGTAGGAAAAAATGATTACGGCTATCCAGTTCTATTAAATGATGAACCAGCAACTTTGCCCGCAGTGCGAGCGAAGTGCCGGGCAGAAGGAGGAGACGCAGAGTTTTACATTCTCGATGATCTCGATAATCCACTGGCATTGGCTTGGAAGATCAGCAGCGGAGAAATTCTGCAAGTCACTAAAATAAGTTACCCTGCCGCGAATTCATCGTCGCCAATTGAAAAGCAGCTGGAGCAGCAGGGGAAGGTAGACATTTACAGCATTTATTTCAACTTCAACAGTGCGCATTTACGTCCTGAATCGGATCCCACACTGGCCGAGATTGCGCGGATCCTGCAATCACATCCGTCGTGGAAGCTTAGCGTGAGAGGACACACCGATAACATAGGGGGCGATAATTACAACCTTGACCTTTCCAAAAAGAGAGCCGAGTCGGTCAAAGAGGCGCTTGTAACCCGTTACAATATTGCGGCTGAAAAACTTGACACGAAGGGTTTTGGCGCCGCGGGACCAATTGATAACAATAAGACCGTGGAAGGACGAGCCCGAAATCGTCGTGTCGAATTAGTCCGTGAATAATCATGATGGACCACTTGGTGGCTGAAGGCATTTATTTTGGGTGCGATTGAGGCTTCCGCGGCGTTTTCTGTTTTGCTGAGTCTGGAAGGCTACCGCATGTGGGATTACAAGCCGTGACATTAAGCATATATTTCGCTGTGCCCACGCCGGCACTCGTTTTTCCTCCGTGCGACTTATTGAATGTTTTCGCAATTTTCATGGAATGGGCGTCCATGGCAACCGGAAATTGCACCGGCCCGTCTCCGAGAGCCCGCGACAGAATGAAATGCGCGTCCTTGTATGGCAGGGTAAATTTCTGAAAGACGGGGACGATAGCCAGCGGCGAAACTATCAGGTAGCGCACAACAGCAAATTCGTCGTAATCAATCTCTGCATCGAGTAAAGTCAGCGTCAACTGGTCTCCGGTTAATGTTCCTTGAACCGGCACTTTGAAAGCATCCCCAGGCGGGGCCTGGATTGTGCGGTGAAAAAGCATGGCGGTACGGTGCAACTTGGGGAAAAAGGCCGCGAAAGCGTCCTCCCAAGCGTTTAGTTTCGTGACCACGCCAGCAAAATCACCGCTTATTTCCGAAGTTTTCCCCGTATTCTCGTAACGAAGTGTAAGTTCACCTTGCAACCCGACGTCATATCTCCACCAGGGCTGGCCATTCAGCACCGTCTCGGCATGCATGCTGGCGGTAAACGGCCCCTGGAACTCTTGGCAGTAAGCTTTGAAAATATTGTCGGACATGCTCCCAACCATGCTGTCCAAACTATCGATTAGGTCCTGGAAGTATTGCAAGGGCGCATCGGAAGGCTCTCGATCCTTAAGTGCGGCAAGAAAGTTAGGCAAATCTGGGACCTTGGCCGAACTCGTCAGCCCATTGATGCATTGTGGAAGGTCTTCGAGTGTAAGACCGTTTGCGTCTGCCGCCGCCTGGAGTAACGATTCGCCCAAGTCTTCTGTCGGCAGCCCGGAGGTGATGTTGGACCACTTTTTTTCGTATGCGACAACGACAGCCAGTTTCGCCTTGATTAAGATAAATAGACCGCGCAGCTTATTCAATTCATCAATCAACTTCTGTACGTCATCGCAACGGAGGTTGACGTGAGGATTCGCCAAGATTTGATTGAGCCTAAATTCCTCCTGAGTGGCCAACTGCTGCCATTCATCCAAATCTTTGATTAAGGGTTCGAAAACAGGCCTCTCGTTCGGGTAATCGATGCGAAGTTGAACTAAGAGCTTTAGCTGTGCATTGAAAGCGTCCAATCCCCCAAGCGCACCCAGAACTTTTGATGTTTCGGAAATTACCTCGTCATCTAATTGCATTTTCGCAGGTGAATCAGGAAGCGACCCATCTAGCTCCTTGATTTGTTCGATCAACTTGACTGCAAGATCAGCAAGTTTCGGATCTTCCCCCGGCGGGCTGAAATCTGCTCCGATCTCGAAAGTGGTGCTGCCGGTATAGTGGCCAGCCGGGGAGTCGACGCAGACCCCATACTCGCCTGCAGTAGGCGTGTTGTTAGTGCAAAACGAAAAATCATTTTCCATGCCCGAGGGAACGGCTCCGCTTGCGGCTGGGATATCAAACGACAGCTTTGTTCCGCTCGGTTGTACAAGCGTGAGTTTCACGGGTCCCGCCCCGTCGGGCGGCGTTGTTCCTTTAATCGTAATCTCGTCACCCGGACCCGGCGAAGAATCGAACACTTCGAGTGTTACGGGACTGGATTGCTCCGTAGCTGCCTTCACCTCCAGACTGGTGGTGGACTTGCCTGTCCCGTCGGGAGATATGGCCTGTATCTTATACGTCCCGAGTTTTTGCGGCGGGGTGTAGTCGATGGAGAAGTCGCCCTTGAAGTTAGCTTCGGCCTTCAGTGTTGTCGAGGGGGCGATCAGAATCGTTACAACCTTGAGAGTTGCCGAAGTGTCGGTGCTTCCGCTGATCGTTATACTTGCCGGCTTACTCAGGGGGCCCGAACAATTCTGTTGAGGTAGAGTAACGACGCTGGGCGAAACCCTCACTTGGATGACCTGCGGCTGTTCAATCACAAAGGTTGTGGTCGCTTGCGCATTTCCATTCGCAGGCACCGCTCGTACCTGATAAATGCCAACCTCTTGCGTTTGTTGGAAGACAACGCTGAAGTCACCCCTGGAGTCAGAATTTGCGGTCAGGGTCGGAGGGGATGACGGATTCGAGGGTGGAGTAATAGTTAGCTGTACGTTACCACCACCGAAGACGTTGCCTCGCAACGTAATGGTGCCCCCTACAAGAGACGATGCCGGGGTGGCTTTTACATTTATGATCTGCGGTCGCTTTGGAACGTGCTGGGCTAGCGCGGGACCGGTGATCAGTGGGATAGAAGCGAGTGCGAAAGTCAGCCTACACCGCGTAAAGGCGGGTCTCCCTCGAATCCACATGGATGTTAATTTACACGCCATGTTGATTTCACCCCTGAAATACTACTTAACCTGGAACGTCCAAACCGAATTAAAAACTTTCCCGTTCCCTTGATTTCTCGCAACATCTGCTCCCGAGAATTTCATTGTTTTTGAAATCGGGCGCAATACAATTCCGTACTCGCCGGCTTCGAGAGGAGCTTGCGCGGCAACTTCAAAAACTCCGGGTGAGACTTTCTTGATCTGGGTTGGCGCCTGGTCTTGCAGGAAATTTGAGAACGCTTGCCAATCCACTGCGGAACTCGAAAATGCGTTTTCTCTTCCCTGCGAGGCGCCCACGAGCCTCCACGCTGTAGGGGGCGGAGTAGGGTTAGCTTACGTTACAGGCTCAAATTCATCCACACTGACGTACATCCACCCGGAAAAATCTACCAAGAAACTTGGTTGGTTCGAGAGAGCATTAGCCGAAGAATTGGGTCCAGTCAACGCCCAAAGATAAGTTACAGCGGACTTACGGTGTGCCATGACGGAGCTCAATATGCCGCCGGTTTGACTAGCGGCCATCTCCCCCCCAAGCGAACCCGTGTGGACCGCTCCCTCCCACGCGGCTGTATTCACGCCTGACTCGATTGCCTGGGTTGTGACGGAATCATTCGCCAAATGGCCGAGGGAGGAGGCTTTAGTCTTTGTCTGACTAAGGTGTGTTTTTTCCAGAGGAAGGACGGTGCCTGATAGCAGTGCCTTCGGTCCGGCTTGAGAACCCGCGGGCAGTAAAACGACCGACGGTTCCTTAGATGAAGTAGGCGAATCCGACGAAAGAGCCTGGGACGATGTTGAGCGATTAGCAGTCGCACTCGAGCCTTTGCTAGGAGTTGAGGGCGCCGCGTTTGCAGGTGCCGTCACCTCTGAACCGGTAGGTGTCTGGGGCGCGGAAGTAGCCGGGCTAGAGTTTTGGTTATTCGAAACGGCCGCCGCAACGACCGCACTGATTACATCTTGCTTACTCCGGCCGACTTCAAGGAAATTAGGGCGTCGGGTGATGCGTCGAAGTTTGAATGGCTCGCCCGAATGACGGTTAAGATTGTGTCCTCAGCCAAACCACTTTTCGTCATCTTAACGATGTCGCTGTTCGTTAGTGGCTTAGTTGACTGTTGCGCATGGATCGCCGGCGTAACGGTAAAGACCAAACTGACACCTGCCACAAAAAGCGCTCTTATAATTTGCGACTCATTGCTTCCTCGAATTCTCAATGGGAGTGGTTCTGTGCTGTCCCCAATTTGACGCGCGGCTAATCGCATTAGCAAACCGATAATCTGCACTTATTGCAAAATATCTGCCGATGATCTTGCCGAAAGATCCAGCCATCGATGCCTCGGCTTTGGCTGCGCTTCATTGCTTACCTGGCGACGTCATCCTATGGTAATCAGCAGGAATTTCGAACAAACTGTCGGGCTGCGGGGCTTCTCTAATGTTGCGCAACTCCTTCACACCATCGTTGTCAGCACGCTTCACAGCGATGTACAGTTTAGGGTCTATCCACTGATACGATTTTGAGGGCTTGCCGAATGCGTTTGAGCTAAATTCCCATTTCTGAGTACTTCGACCGTTGACCGTTCTGCGCCCACTTCCTCGCAAGTAACGTATTTCCAGCCGGCGCATGGGTGGCGTGGATCCATGGGCTTTAGAGTCGCCATGGACTGATGACTCTCGCCCATCGTCGCACCCATCTTGCGGAACATTTCGCCCATGTCGACGACGGCCTTACGTTCCGGCATGATCTCCCAAAAGTGACCACCCGCTGGGTCTAACAAATAGATAATGTGGGGCCCCCTCGGGGGATGGACCTCCTGTCGCAGTCGACCTTTCCCAACGTAAACTTTCCCGACATTTAAGGCCTAACCCGGATGAGCAGGTTCATAAATGAATTGATCGGCGGAAAAGTCTACAGGGAACAGGGGCTCTTGACCACGCAGGCGCGCCGCGGCTACGCATGTCGTGATCGTTATGAGGATTCTCAGCCAGGACGATGGCTTAGGCATTTCCGCTCCCCCGTTCTTATAAACAACTGTTCGATCCCAATTACTGAAAAGATCGATAGACGACACCAATCACGACGCCGCCTCTCCGGAACAGGAGCAGACCGTTCGGGATCCGACACAGAGAGCCATATTAATAGGGAAAACACGACAATAGTCAATGCTTTTCCGCGAACTTTGTTAAATGCTGTAATGTCCTATTCATTTCCAAAATGCCCTGGTGTCCTGCTGCCAGGCGGAAGTCTCTTCTCTAGAAGAGCATCTACATGCACCTACGAAACGGGCAAAACATGGAGGGCACCTTGCAAGCGGCCGCACCGCGTTTGATTCGGTTGACAACTTGGAATTCTGTTGACCGGATGCGAATGAAAGATAGACTCTCCATGCAGCTTTTAGCGAACGATGTGAAGCGTGCTCGTAAATGTTACATCTGTGGCCGTCTTCCATGGGTAGATTGGTATGGAGGCTGGTGCTCGCATGATTTTGTTCTTTATGTTCGTCCATAGCGACCCTACATTCTCGCTTCTTCTTGGCTTCGGGGGAGGATTGTGGAGCTTTTATTAAGGCCTGCGCAAATTCCGCGAATACAAGCTCGTCTCGGACATGCCGTCCTTTCGGATTAGCGGCATGGCTGTTGGCCATGGCTCGCCGCTCGTTTGGCGCAGGCGGTCGTGGAAAGTCCGGTTTCAAGCCCCATTACTCACACCTCTTGTTGTGGCTACAAAGTGGAGATAGAACGGTGGAAATCCGGGGATCGCGACCGCAGTGACGGATGGACTAAAATAGCGACCGACATCGATGGACCTGCCGTGTACCTTCAAGGAAAAGGCGGCGGCAAGGTTCTAGTCGATATCGTCCACGCAGAATGGGAACTGCCGCGCATCACGCAGTTAGAAGTTAATTCTGCTGCAACCGGAGCGAACCTAGAATACCTCCAATATGTGCAGCGGGCAGAAACCCGATCTATGGCGCGCAAAGTACAGGGCTTCGTACACAACCGCCTGGGCGCAAACGATGAGAAGGCGAAGGGCGTAGCTTCGCTCTTCGGAGCCTTTGATAGCGCGGTGAAAAGCAGGTACCGCACCGCGCTCTACGAGCTTATAATGCAGCGCATGGAAATGTCCGGCCCATTGAACGAGATCCGATGAAAGAACAGCGCCGACAGGAAGCTTTAAGTCACTTCCGGGGAATAATAGGTCAGGCGACTTCACTCGGGGTTGCAGTTGATGGCGGCCCGAACGAGGTATTGCCTAAAGAATCTTTTCCAGCAGGGCAATTGGACGATCAGCTGCCACAAATTCCGGTGTTCAAGCCCCCCGTCGCCAGCGGTCATTTTCGGCTTAGTGAATACTGCATTATGCCTGGCGTCGAATATGGGGTCACCGGTACATGCATGGAAAATCCCGACGCGACTGGAGTCACTGAGCTGGATTTCATTTCGCAGGGCCGAGAGGAGCACACTCTGCTGATATCTTCCAGTCCCGATAATGTGCTTGATCACTCATTGCGCAATACCGCCTTTAAGATGATCGCCGGCGGAGCCCTGGTGTCCACTGTGTGTCTCCTGTTCTTGCTCATGCGGCTCTAGTATTTAGATGAAAGGACAAACTATGACCGTCCTAATAATTATGTTTTTCATTGTCGCGCTTGTCGTGGTTGTGGCAATAGCCTATGCGGTAACTCTGTTTAATTCACTTGTGCGCCTGCGGAATGAAAATGACCGTGCTTGGTCGAACATTGATGTTCTGCTCAAGCAGCGCCACGACGAGTTACCTAATCTCATCGAAACGTGCAAAGGCTATATGAAATATGAGCAGGAAACATTACAAAAAGTCGTCGAAGCGCGTAACGCATCTGCCGGCGCAACTACCATCCCAGACAAGGCACAGGCGGATGCGATGACAACGTCCGCAGTGAGCAGGCTTTTTGCGGTTGCGGAGGCCTATCCGGACCTAAAAGCCAACCAAAATTTTATGCAGTTGCAAGGCCGGATTTCGGATCTGGAAGAAAAGATTGCGGATCGCCGCGAGTATTACAACTCCGATGTGGCGATGTACAACACGCGCATTGCGTCGTTTCCGGAAATGTTTTTTGCAGGTTTGATGGCGATGAAAGTGCGAGACTATTTCAAAGTGAATGAAGATGAGCGTCAGGCCGTTCAGGTTAAATTTGCCTGATGCTGTACCGTATCCCGAGCTGGCTGGCGTAACATCGCCATTTAACTCATTGACCCGGAGTCATGAGCTTCAGTCGCATTTTGCTCTCGCATTGAATTAGAAAGGCGACCCGAAAAGGTCGCCTTTTGATGAGGCGCACGCCTACTAAAACCTGTTGCAAATTTGTTCGTTAAGCTGCCAACCGGTCTCTCATTGACCTGACTTTGTCATGGGCTCTCTGTACGCTTTCAGCCTGATGCTGCACAATGGTCATCAAACTAGAATCGAATTCACCCTTGGTGGTAGCTTCTTGATAAGCTCTTTTCGCAGCGTCCTCGCCCTGTTCCACCGAGTCAAGTATTGACTTGTCTCCAGCGCCCAGATTGGCTTTTGTATCTATCCAAGCTCGGTGTAAGGCAGCGGAGACTGAACCCGATTCCTTCTTCGCGGCCTTGCCCAGCCTCGCCAACTCGGTTTGGAGTTCCTGCGCAAACTTGCCCCGCTCTGAACTCTGCTGAGAAAAATAAGTCTGAAGGTCCGTGCGCTTAACATGTTCAGCGGCGTCTCTGTAACCCTTTTCCCCGTCGCGACAGGTTTCGATAAGTTTCTCTAAAACATCGATGCTTTCATTTTGAGCCATTGGTTACACCTCGGAGATGTGAGATGCAAGGCGGGGTTGGAGGTTGCTCCGCCGACTTGCCGCCTCCCCACGTGGTGGAACCTCACTTAGGCAGTACTCCCGTCTCTGGCAGCATTACTTTGAGATACCTTGGTCCGTGGCTACGAATCACAAAGTCATCCAGCTAGTCGTCGTAGTCAGTGTCACCATCGCTTATTCGTTTGGCGGAACATCAAAAGGTGGAACGGCCGGGATATTAGGGTTTCGATTGAATCAGCGCGCTACTCGAAGACGTACCAATATGCGCTTGTAGAGATTCTCCCACATCCTGGCCAAGTCCGAACGCTACAACATGCGCTATGACGTCGCGAAACAACGAATTCCCGGATGTGGAGATGGTGTGATGCTCCGTCTGGACAAAGTTGTCGAGCAGTGGAAAAGAGCGCAGGCTCAACGACCACATGAATCTCCTGTGGCTTCTGGAACGAGAGACGGCATCGAAATCCAAGACATCTCTAGACGTCTTTTCGTTGAAAACAGTTGCCTAATTGGCGCAACACGCATCGCTAGGATGCAACCAGATCCTGTGCGTGGATCGGCACTTTGGTTAACGTCTCGACTCGCGGGCCGTACTTGCCCAAAGTGTTCTCCACAACGCAGAAATCGAAACCCGGCATCACGACATCAGTCCAGTGATCTCCGATTCCGCGTAGCGCCACGTCGAGCATCGTGACGATCTGCTGGCCCAATGGTTCTTGGCTGTCGAGGGTGATCGCTCCAAAGAATTCCTGACATTCCGTCTAACCGGAGTTGTGCGTGCCGGTGTACGGCTTCTGCCCGGCGAGGTCGATGGTCCGGCCGATACGCTGGGAAATCTCCTGCGAATGTCCGGCAAAGAAGTCCACCAGGGCCTGTTCTTGCAGTAGGGCCGGCAATTGTTTGCTGGCGACTTCGCGATACGAGCGCTCCCCGACCTCGTAGCCTTCCTCGACCAGATCGAACCAGTATTTCTGCTCTGGCGTGACCTTCTTCGCGGAGTCGACGGCGATGACGGAGCGGCGAATGCAAGCCGTCAGCCCGTCCCGTTTCCGTGCAACCCCCAGGTGGACCCAATCGCCTTCTTTGATCTGCCGGTTCAGCGCCGGGCCGATCAGGGTACGGTTGGCGGTGTTTGCGCCCACCATAATTTGAAAGCCGTCCCGCTCGGAACCCAGCATGCGGCCCACCCAGCCGCCCCAGGCAGCAACTTCCGTCTCGAGACGTCCCGGGCGTCAACCGCCAGCATCGCGCGCAGCATCGCGTCCCCGATGACGCACGCATCGGCAATGAGGCGCATCTCGATGTCACTCTTCTCGTACTTTACGCGATAGTAAAGCTCCTGGGCATCGACCACACCCTCCGGGCCGTAGATTGTCTGCACACTTTCGACAATGCCAGCGGGAACCACCTG